>NZ_JABWCS010000206.1 GCF_013359945.1 Paenibacillus agri
ATTGTCGGTTGCGCGGACTGCCAAACGTCAGCGAACAAGCACTGATGACGGCAGCCGTGCAGAACATGAAGAAGATGGCGATCCATCTGGATCGCCTGGAAAAACGGGGGTAAAACCCTCGTTTTTCGACGGGCTCTTGCCTGAAAGCAAAAAAGAAACCCCGGATATTTAAATATCCGGGGTTTCTCGACAATCTGAGCAGCCCCATCGGGCTGCTTTTTCTCTGTAAACATAGGAAAACTACTTGTCCTCCGCTACTCCGACCAATAGGAGGCATCCGGATTCATTTCCGCGCCTACCTCGCCTTCCCTGATCAGATCGCAGTCTAGATAACCGTCTTCATCGAGGAAATACACCTCTTGACGGTAGAACTCGCCAAGCGTCTCCAGGAACTTCGCAGGAGAATCATACATTACTACTAAATCTCCAAAGTCGTGAAGCAGATCGCAAATCCGCTCTGTACCGTCTGCAGATCGATAGTAGCAGATGAAATCACTGCCATAGTTGGTCAGGATGGGCAGGACGATCCCTTCAACGGGATGACCCTTCTCTGCCAAAATCCCCGCCAGCACCTTCATCTCCTGCTCATATTCGTCCCTGTGAATCAGGCGGTATCCCGGCACAAACTCGATCAGACTAGGTTCTTCTTCCTCGCTGCTTGTACCTGATACCGTATTATATATGGCCGCTAACAGTTCTGGCAGTTCAGGCACAATTGCCGCTATTTCCGCCTCGCTCTCCGCTTGTCCCGTTCCCAGGCTAGCAGTGTATCCGGGCCGTAGACTGTCCGACAATTGAAGGTATTCTTGAAACAATTGCGTTAAATTTTGAACTGACATGTCTTCATCCTTTGCATCTGTAGGGTAGTGTTATCTACTCTCTATTATCCCCAATGTGCCTGCCGATGCAACTCCTGACGTCACCTCTATTGATATATCTGGCTGCCGCCCACTCTGAACTCAGCAGATTTCTCGCGCATCCCAGCAACGATGGCTTCCTGCTCCTGCATGGGATCATCCTGCACTCTTCCAGAGTTGCGAATATCGTGAGAAATACGCATACTGCAGAATTTCGGGCCGCACATGGAGCAGAAATGGGCCGTCTTGGCGCCTTCCGCTGGCAGTGTCTCATCATGATACTCCAGTGCCCGCTCAGGATCGAGCGACAGATGGAACTGATCCCGCCAACGGAACTCAAAGCGTGCTTTGGACAGCGCGTTATCCCGCTCTTGGGCACCTGGATGGCCTTTGGCCAGATCAGCGGCGTGGGCAGCAATTTTGTAGGCAATCACACCTTCACGCACGTCGTTCTTGTTCGGCAGTCCCAAATGCTCTTTGGGCGTAACGTAGCATAACATCGCCGTCCCGAACCAGCCGATCATGGCTGCCCCGATAGCGGAAGTAATATGGTCATAGCCCGGTGCTATGTCCGTGGTTAAGGGCCCCAGCGTATAAAAAGGCGCTCCATGACAATGCTCAAGCTGCTTATCCATATTCTCCTTGATCAGATGCATCGGCACATGGCCCGGACCCTCCACCATGACCTGAACATCATGCTTCCAAGCCAATGTCGTCAGTTCACCCAGCGTCTCCAGCTCCGCGAACTGGGCCTCGTCATTGGCATCAGCGATAGAGCCCGGCCGCAGCCCGTCTCCCAGAGAGAAGGCGACATCATAGGCCTTCATAATTTCACAGATCTCCTCAAAATGCGTGTAAAGGAAGTTCTCCTGATGATGGGCCAGACACCAGGCCGCCATAATCGACCCGCCACGGGAGACAATACCCGTCATTCGTCCGGCTGTCAGGGGGATGTAACGAAGCAGCACCCCCGCATGAATTGTAAAATAATCTACACCCTGTTCCGCCTGCTCAATCAGCGTATCACGGTAAACTTCCCACGTCAGATCCTCTGCTTTTCCATTCACCTTCTCCAAAGCCTGATAGATCGGCACAGTACCGATCGGCACTGGAGAATTGCGGATAATCCATTCCCGGGTATGATGAATATTTTTGCCGGTAGAGAGATCCATAATGTTGTCAGCGCCCCAGCGGGTGGCCCACCTCATTTTCTCCACTTCTTCCTCGATGGAAGAGGATACGGCAGAGTTCCCGATATTCGCGTTGATCTTCACAAGGAAGTTGCGCCCGATAATCATCGGCTCACTCTCCGGGTGATTAATATTAGCTGGAATAATGGCGCGTCCGCTCGCTACCTCATCCCTAACGAATTCAGGACTAACATTTTCCCTAATAGCTATATACTCCATCTCAGAAGTGATGATACCTTTTCGTGCGTAGTGCAGCTGCGTAACATTCCGGCCAGCTTTTGCCCGAAGCGGACGCCGCTCCAATCCCGGGAACGCCTCCACGGCCGATTTTCCCATCGCATGTCCGTTATCTTCTGGTTTAAGCATCCGTCCCTGATATCCTTCAGCATCCCCACGCTGCTCAATCCAGGACTTACGGTGAGGCGGCAGCCCCTGACGAATGTCGGTTTTAATCTCGCTGTCTGTATAGGGTCCGCTAGTATCATAGACACGTACAGGAACATTTTCCATTTCGCCGGCAATACCCTCGGTGCGGCTGAGCTCAATCTCCCGCATGGGTACCCGGATATCAGGGTGTTGCCCTTCTACATACACCTTGCGACTACCCGGAAAAGCTGAAAGGTCCACCTTATCATACTCTCGTTTCTTGTCCTGCTCGTGTTCATGTGCCATCTTATGCATCCTCCTGTACTATGGGATATAAATAAGACAAGCGCCAAAAAAGCCGCTCCACGTGGAGCGGCTTTATCCATGAACAGCCAGCAAAAAGACATAGCTATACAGAAAAAAAAGTCCCGTCTCCACTTTCCTACGCTGGTATGATCCAGATCAGGTTCAAGGGTCCGGGAATGCAATTTTCCCGTCTCAGCCCATTCAGGCTCCCCTAGTGGTTATCTTATTTAGTTAATATATAAGTTAACGGTATAATTGGAATTCGTCAACACCCGCTGCAGCCATAAGGTGGATGTTGTGTGTTAAGAGCGGATAACCCACCAGAGGACGGGTAACGCCAAAAACCCTCTCCTGTAAGAGAGGGCTAGTTCCTGCATAAAACTATTTAGCCGATTGCCATTTGCTCTCCAGCCATTGATCAAACTCGGCGCCTTTTTCACCTTCGTAAGCATCGTAGATATCAATTCTCATCTTCTTGAGCTTCTCTTTGAAGTCCTCATAGGAATGATCTTTCGGCAGGCTCTTCTTGATTCTCAAGAGAATCTTGGATAGGCCCTTAAACAGTTCAGGTTTGTTCTTGGACGGTTCCTGAACCTCTTCACCAAAAGCCACCAGCGCACGGTAAGCCGCCTCTTGTACGGTATATACAGGATCGTTCTCCACCAAACGCTTCAAAATATCAATAACCTGCTTATGCGGTGTACGACTAAGTTCCTCCACTGCCGCCAGGCGGGCTTTCCAATCCGCGGAACGACCCGCTTCCTTCTTTAACTGCTCATAATTTTCCGGCAGCTCTTGCTGCACTTCTTCGTTGTTCAAAAGTCACAATTCCCTTCTATAATCAATCTGTACCAATTCTACCGTACCGCTATCCCCAATATCAATCTTTTGGACAAACAAATAATTATCCCGTCTTACCGTCCCCGGGCTCTTCCTTCCGCATACCAATGCGGGACCAATCTTTGAAAGTGATCATAGTCCTCGAACGCCATCTGGCAGCGCGCCTGCATCCCCTCAATATCAGCCGTTCCGAACGGAATCGCCCATTGGATTGAATAGAGCGAAGTATAGGCCACATACAATGCGTGTCTGATCCAGAAATCCTCAGGGGGAGGTCCTCCGAAATAACCATCCAGCTTCCCGAGTGTAAAAGCAATACTACGCTCCCGGTCGAATGCTTGCAGTTTGTAAAATTCTTCAGCATAATCGCCGTTATCCCAGCGATTGAAGTCGATGACACCAATCCGGCCCTCACTTGTGTAAATATGATTTCCGATATGGAAGTCGCCGTGCTGATACACTTTTTCCACTTGAGAAATCGCCCTGATATGCTCCCTGACAAAAGCAATCGCCACCTCATCCCCTTCAATCCGAAAAGGACAGCCGTTCTCATACGCCTCCACTCGCTGCAATATCTTGGCCTGCATTCGGCTTTCCCAATCTGCCAGGTCATTGTTGTTCGGAATCGTATGAATCTGCTTGAGTATTCTTCCGGCTTCAACCCCAAGTGCATACTGTTGATCTTCTGCCAAAGACAGCAGACAGTGCTCCAGCGGCTGGCCCTCCACCCAAGTCAAAAGCATATATGTACTGCGCTCCACACCTTCACCCCATGCGCCGAAATCCACCGCCCGCGACATTGGAAAATCGAGCTTATTGACCCTCTGAATCATTGCATACTCCGCTTGCTTCTGTGCATGATTCTTCCCGTCCGACACCCGCAGCAGAAGCTTGCGGCCGCCGGCGTCCTCGATATAATACTTTTTATCATTAGACCAGCCCTTGAGGACAGGCTCTATCTTTCTCCAAGCGCTCGCGCCGGGGATGTCCAATAACCGCTCCACCTGCATCCCTCCTGTATCTACGTAGGAAGCTTCACCACAATATATTCTTTTTCCAGCAAATCAAATCCCTGCTCCAGGCTAAATGTGGAGAGATCAATTACACGGTCATACTTCTTATTGCGCGGGTCACCCTCCTCGTCCGCCCAGCAGCTGTACAGCTCGAATACTGAACCAGGCACGCCGAAATCCTGCATCAGCTTGAACAATTCCCGGCAGCATTTGAGCGAGGCGTTCTCGGAGTCCGGACGAGTCTCCTGATCTGCTGGAAGAACCGTGAAACTACCCCAATTCGGAGAGATTTTGTATACATAGGGGCTCTGAAAATGCTTGCGGATCTCCTCATTCCAGTAACCTAGCGCTTCAATGTAAATACCCCCGGCATCTTCTTCCGTATCATATACAAGACAGTCCTCGTCCCGCAGATGGGACAGATCGAAAATTTCCTCCAGTGGAACCATGCCCTGTTGCTTAAGCTCCTCGCGCTTCGCTTGATATTCCGGGGAGGCTAACATTTCGCTGCGCGTTTTGGAAGACAGTACGCTTCCCCTCTCGCCGAGCGGCAGCTCCACCGATGATCCGATGTAATGGAATTGAGTCATTACTAAAACCTCCTAGTGAACTTGAACTAATTCGATTTGACGATCACTCGCCTCAATCATCAGTCACCTCTATCATTAGCTCCCAAAAAAGGCTCCGAAAGTCATTCTCCCGACTCCAGAGCCTTCCTACCTATTCTTCTATCTATCATTAACAGATCCGCTCGGTTGGTTTAATTCGTTCCCTGTGATTCTCTCCCCACAGATTCATCAAATCCATCAACGGAACTAAACTTTCCCCGTATTCGGTTAATGAATATTCCACTTTGGGCGGGATGACCGGATACACCTCGCGCTTGATCAGTCCATGTGCCTCTAACTCTCTTAGCTGGTAGGTCAGCACTTTCTGTGTGATCCCGGGTATCAGATGAGCGAACTCACTGAATCGTTTGGTGCCATTGCGCAGATGACAGAGAAGCAATAGCTTCCATTTCCCCTCAATGATTCCAAGCGTTACGTTCGCAGCATAATCACATTCAGTAGGTCTCATTAGGCATTACCTCCTTCACTTACACTTACTTCAAAGAAACTAACGCGAAATAAAGTGCGTACTTCTCAGAACTCTACCATTCAAGCATAATCAAATACGTTCTTATAATCAACAGCAAGAGGGGAGTACAGCATATGCAAGCAACTACGACTAACAATGCCAAAACATCTTATCCCATTGCCATCTATATCTTGATGATCAGTGCGTTTGCTATCGGTACAACTGAATTTGTTATTATGGGGCTTCTGCCTGACGTAGCCAATGATCTCCATATCTCTATCAGCAAAGCAGGGCTGCTGGTGTCAGGCTATGCATTAGGGGTGGCTATTGGCGGGCCGTTACTGACCGCATTAACAGTCCGTCTACCCAGGAAAACGCTACTCCTGGCGCTAATGGCCCTATTCGTAGGTGCCAACTTGATCAGCATGGTCGCCAGCGATTATACAGTTCTGATGATTGCACGTATTCTGTCGGCTGTCGTTCATGGCACGGTATTCGGGATCGGTTCTATCGTCGCCGCCAGTATCGTCAGTCCGGATAAAAAAGCTACTGCGATCGCTATGATGTTCATCGGTGTCACTCTAGCGAACATCCTCGGCGTTCCCTTAGGAACCTGGATTGGCCAAAGTCATGGCTGGCGTTCGACTTTCGGGGTCGTATCTCTGCTAGGTTTGTTCTCGTTGATCACCTTAGCCATATTCGTTCCTAAGTTGAAGAGTCAGGAGACTCCCAGTTTTCGAAAAGAAATACGTGTTCTGCGTAATCCTCAGGTTCTACTCACCCTGCTGATGACGGTTCTGGGATTCGGAGGAGTGTTTGTTATTTTCACTTACATCTCCCCCTTCCTGACGGAAATTGCCGGCTTCCAGGAAAGCACCGTGACGATTCTGCTACTCCTGTTCGGTGCTGGCCTAACCCTTGGGAATATAACAGGTGGAAAATTAGCAGATTGGAAGCTGATGCCGTCCCTGATCGGGATGCTGATCCTTCTTGCTGTTGTGATGACCCTGTTCACTTTCACAAGCCACAACAAAATCGCTACAGTGATCACGATCTTCATCTGGGGATTCGCCGCCTTCGGTACAGTACCCGGGTTCCAGATCCGTGTTCTCGATAAAGCCAGTGCTGCACCCAACCTGGCCTCCGCGCTCAATATCGGCGCTTTTAATCTTGGCGGTGCAGGCGGCGCTTGGCTCGGAGGTATCGTACTGGACAGTCCACTGGGACTTCAATCCTTGACCTGGGTAGCCGCTTTGGTGACGCTGGTGGGGTTGTTAGTTACGCTATGGGGACAACGTGTAGAGAAGAGGCACGCTTAACGTTCATCCATTTAAGTAGAAAAGCCTCCCTGAGAAGGAAGGCTTTCTTTACAATTAAACAGAGGGACTAAGCTGCTGGAGAATCCGTTCCCATCTTCCAGTGTGACTCTCATCCATATGGACTGGTGTGAAGCCCAATTTTCGATAAATTTGAATAGCTGGCAACCTGAAATCATCTGTCTCCAAATAGGCAGTTCCCCCGCCCTCTTCCCGCATCTTATGCAGGGCGGCAAGGCTTGCCGCAAATCCCAAGCCTCTTCCGGAATACTCAGGTAGCACACCCACCATATGCAAATACCAGCTATGGCTTGCGGTCTCCCAGGCAGTAGCAGTAGCGACAGGCTGGTCTCCCTTACAAAGAAATAATAAGCGATCGGAGTAGAGCGGAACTACATCGCCAATTTTATCCGAAAACTTCACATCCCTTGTAAAAGAATGACGGATCAGATCCTCCCAATTGCGTTCATCTCCATGCTGAAAGGTCATCACTCGAAAGCCAGTTGGACATAGAAATGGCGGCAAATCGTCCAGCGTTTCCTTTTGCATAATAAGCTTCGACAGTCCTTGTCCCATCGTTACTCCCCCCTCTTCGCCTTAAAATCAGGAAAAGGAATGGCTAGTCCGCCCGCTTTCACCGACTCCATGGATAGGGAAAAGATCGAACTCCAGGTAACCGCATCATATACATCGACTGAAGGCTCGCGATCCTCCTGGATGGCCGAAATAAATTCCTCCAATACTAGAAAATCACCCCCGCCATGCTTCGTCCCTACCGCAAATGCCCCCCATTGTTTCCACGTAGGGTGATCATACTGCGGCTGGTAGTTTTGCAGAGGCTCCCACATCTCCGACCCGTCCTCTACATGCTGAGGCGAACGATTCTTGAACCAGATCAAATCATCTTCCTGATGATGCCGGCCTGTAATAAAGGCGCCTTCGGTACCTTGCAGCAAATAATGCGTCTTATTGTGTGGCCTTACCGAGGTCCAATCCACACGTAATTCAATCAGCACACCCTTCTCGGTCTGCAAAATGGCTACTGCACTATCACCCTGCTGCCAAAATCCGTTCCCTGCAGCCGGATGATCCTTGCCAAAATGCTCGCTAAAGTAGCGCTGGAGCGATCTCGATTTGGATACAAAGGTGGATACCTGCTTCAAGCGGTCTCCGCCCTCCTTGTTCAGGTTAATCCACTGCGCAATCGGGCCAATGGAGTGTGTAGGATAATTAATTCCATTAAATTGTTGATGCAACTGGCCCCGCCAAGTAAGCGAGCCATCCGGATGGTGGATCAAGTGGCGCAGGTCATGGATATACCCGCCCTCCAGGTATGTAATTTCACCGAACATCCCCTGATCCGCCATATGCTTGATCGTCAGATTGGAACGGGAGAAGCAATAATTTTCGGACATCATATACTTAAGTCCCGTGCGCTCTACGGTCTTGATCAGCTCCCAGGCTTCTTCTAACGTTCGGGTAGCAATGACTTCACTGAGCACATGCTTGCCAGCATTCAGGGCGTCGATGGATTGTCTGGCATGCAAATGCATCGGACTTAATATAAAGACAGCATCCACCGAGGGGTCTTTCAGCATTTCATGATAATCACGATAGGTACGGATTTCAGGGAATTTCTCCTTCCACTGAAGAAGCACCCATTCATTCAAATCACAGGTTGCAGTCAATTGAATTCGGTCAGAGAGCGAGGATAGGGCGTTCATAAAGCTGGCCCCCCGATTCCCGCCAACAATGGCTAATTTTACAGGCTTACGACTCATTTCGGTGCAACTCCTTTACGGGCTGTTTGGGCATTGACGAAGAGTTCCAGCGCTGACGGGTCACCTTCACAGCCGGGATGTCTCTCATAATCGTACATGTGTGGGGTAAAGACTGACGCCCAGTTAGAGAAGGCATCACTGGCGAAGCTGATCGTTTCTACGTTAACTTTCTGGTCTATAATGTTCACCATTCGCACAGAGGGTACATCCGGCACAGCTGCCGTCTGGATGAAGTGCCAATGTTCTTTTTGAACAATGGAATTCACGTGATTATGTCCGTTAAAATAAAATCCGGCTCCCTGCCACTGTTCAAACAACGGCCAGATCGTGAGGTCAGGATCGAGTGACATCATGCTTTCGGTTGATCTCGCAGTTGTCCCATAAAGCGGATGATGGCCGATCACAATCAGCGGCTTGTCCGGGTCCTGTCTCAATTGGTTGTGCAGCCAGTTCAACTGTTCCTCGTCTATGGTGCCGCTCCAATCCTCACGGATTTCACGAGCGGTATCCAGCAGCAGAATTCGCGCGTCATGCTCCTCGATCACTTCATATCTCTTCAGCCCGGTTAGCGCAAGAATATCTCTCTTCGGATAAGTATACGTATCATGATTGCCCAGCACATGAAGAAAACGGTCACGGAGGCCACGCTTCTCGATGTGCTGCAAGACATACGTAAATTCGGCGACTTCTCCCGCATGTGTTAAATCACCAATCGAAATATAATAATCAGCCTCCAGGGATAAGAACAGATCCATGAAATGTTCATAATAAGCATCCCGGGCAGCGGCTATTGAAGGTTCATCGCTGGTCAGTACATCCGGGTAATGCAAATCTCCAATTATAGCTAACTTCAATCTGAGTCCCCCTTAGCCTTTGATTCCTGAGTGCATAAAACTGCCGATCACCTTACGCTGGAACAATAAGAACCCAAGCATAAGAGGTGCCGATACAATTAGTGTCGCTGCACTAACATCACTCCATTGTGCCCCTGACTCCGTAGATTTCGCGAACATCGCCAGACCTACCGTCAACAGCCGGTTCTCCTCGGAATTGGTCACGATCAGCGGCCATAAGAAATCATTCCAGTGGAAGCTGAAAGAGACGATCGCGAACGACACATAGACCGGCCGGGATAACGGAACATAAATTTGCGCCAGGATACGCAGACGGGAAGCCCCTTCTACTCGCGCGGCCTCTTCCAGTTCATACGGCAATTGCTTGAAAGACTGCCGTAGCAAGAAGACACCAAAGGCTGATGCGAAGTAAGGCAGCATAATTCCGATCTTGGTATCCAGCAGACCCATGTCGCTTAAAATCTGATAGTTAGAGAAGATTAGAACATCAGGCGGTACCATGATTTGCACTAAAAACAACATAAATACTAGCTCTCTTCCCACGAAACGCACCCGCGCAAATGCGTAGGCGGCCATGGTCAACGTAACTAACTGAACAGTGAGAACGCCAGTACAGACCAATAACGTATTTAAAAAGAATTGCCCAAAGGGTGCCGCTTGCCACACCCGAGTGAGGTTATCGAGCGTCCATCCCCAGGACCAGCCTGTATCCACAGCTGAGGCTTTGGGCAAAAAGGCCGTTCTGGCCACCCATAAAAAAGGAATGATCCAGAGAGCCACCACACCGAAGCCGATTCCATGCCACACCACTTGCAGAAGTCTTCGACCGATCCGTCGATTCCGGGGCATAGCCCGCTCTTCTTCTGCCAACCTGCTTTTCTTCTGCCTTGGCAGAAGTGACAGCTTTAATGGATTGTCCATGAGCCCCGTCCTATTCGTAATGAATTTTACGATCCCAACCAAAGAACTGGAGGGACGAGATAATGAGCAGCAGACCGATCATCACGACGGTCATCGCAGCAGCCATTCCCTGATCGTAGAAGTTAAAGGTGTTTTCGTAGATATAGTACAAGAGTAAGTTGCTGGAATTGTTCGGACCACCCTTGGTCATAATCCATAGATGATCGACCAGTTTAAAGGAATTGGTGATCGCGACCACCATGACAAACAGCGTGGTTGGCATCGTGAGCGGAATGGTAATCCGCCGTATAGAGTTGAATGTGCCAACACCGCTGACCGCTGCGGCTTCATACAGATCTTTCGGAATCTGCTGCATCCCTGCCAAATAGAAAATCATGAAGTAGCCAGCTTCCTTCCAGACCATCATGACAATTAGCGCCCCCATTACGGTATCGGGGTTCCCCAGCAGATTGACCGGCTGATCTGCGATCCAAGCAGCAAACCTGGCGAACAGCCCGAAATGCGGTGTATACAGAAACAACCAAATGTTCGCCACGGCGATCATTGGAATCATATTCGGATAAAAAAATGCAAGGCGGGCAACCCCGCGTCCCTTAATCGCCTTGTCGGCAAACAGCGCCATGACAAACGCGAGTCCCACTGAAACGGGAACCGTTCCGACAGCAAACCAAATATTGTTTGCTACCACTTTTCTAAACACCTGATCTTGAAGCAGGTTAATATAATTCCCCAATCCGACGAACACAGGTTCGGGGGTCGCCAGATTCTTTTCATCTAAACTAAGCCACACGGATTTCAACATCGGGTAGTAGGTAAATAAACAGAGAAACAGTAGTGAGGGCAACACCAGCCCCCAGCCAAAGCTATTTCGTTTAAGCTTTTCACTCCATCCGGCAAGCATGCCTTTCCGTCCTTTCTGCCACGGGCTCTGGATCATTCCATTTCACGGTATAGAATGGAGTACGCCTGGGACAGAGACCCTCCCGGCGTACTCCAGAATAACTCTGTCTTATCCGTTGCCTTTGTTACTTATTGAACGGGGCTAGAGCCTGATCGGCTTCTTCCTGCGCTTTCTGCAGTGCACCAGCAGCGTCCACTTGCCCGGCTAAAGCGGCTTGAATCTGATTCGTGATCGCCGTCGACACTTTACCGTGGTTATGCGTGGACAATTCTCTGAATGCATACTGCAGTTGATCGCGTGCAACCAGTGCTTGCGGGAAATCAGTCGTGTACTTCTTCATGGCTTCTGTATCATAGGCTGATTTGCGTACGCCCACATAGCCGGAGGAGCTGCTGAACAGTGCGGCCTGCTCTGGAGCAGTCATATATTTAGCAAATTCCCAAGCTGCTGCTTGCTTCTCAGGCGAAGTGTCTTTAAAGATGTACAGGTTTCCGCCGCCCGTAGGTGATCCAAATTGTTTCTGTGCAGGCGGGAAAGCCACACCGAAATCGAATTTAGCATTTGTTCTGACATTCGTCAGGTTACCGCTTGTATGCATCATCATTGCTGTCTTGCCCTGAATAAAGTCAGTCGGTACGGTAGCCCAGTCAATTACACCTTCTGGCATTACCTTATCTTTGCGGGACAGGTCCAGCCAGAACTGGAGGGCTTCCACATTCTCTGGTGTGTTGAACATCGCTTTTTTACCGTCATCGGACATAATATTTTGCTTAGGATCTGTCGCATTTTGCCTTGCAAGCATTTGGAACATCCAATAGGAGTCGTCATTGCCCGGGATTTCCAGACCAGCATGACCGTCTTTGTTCAGCTTTCCGGCATAGGATACGAGCTCAGCCCAGGTTGTCGGTGGCTTCTCAGGATCTAAGCCGGCTTCCTTGAACATCTCTTTGTTGTAGTACATGACAATTGTGCTTCGTTGAAACGGAAGGCTGTAGGTTTTGCCTTCAGTTTGCGTATCTTCCATAAAAGCAGGATAGAAATCATCCATATTAACGTCTGTATCCTTGGCGATCCATTCATCCAGCGGAACAATAGCATTCATATCGAGCATGCTGTACAATTCCGTGGACATCATTACAGCTACATCCGGCGGCTGCTTGGCCTGAACACCGGCTTGAATTTTCACTGTATTATCGCCATAATTGCCGGTATATACAGGATTCACTTTAATCCCAGGGTGCGTCTCCATGAAGGATTTGGCCATAGTATCGATGACTTTGGTCAGTGGGCCACCGACGTTAACCGGATAATAGAAGGTAATTTCTACGTTCTGTGTGCTCGGTGCTTCAGTGGCCTCTGCACTTGCAGCAGGCTTCGCAGTAGGGTCTGCAGCAGCTTCTGTAACACTATTATTATTAGATTGACCACAGCCTGTGGCTAGTAGAGTACATCCCATCAAGAACAACATCAGTTTCGATTGCTTCATCATTTCTGTAGGCTCCTTTGTTAAGCTTCGTTTGGATTTAGAAAGAATAGTGACGGAAGTTTACGGTAACACGATTGGAACCTACATCGAGAATATGAAGCTGGGCTCCATCGGCCGTCGGCAGCACTGCAATGCCCTGGGCTTCGGTACCACTAGGCAAATTACGATCCAGTGCAACTGACACATTGCCGTTATCCACATCGACCCGATAGAGCGTCTGAGTCGTATTATCTGAAGAAGCATAGAGAGATCCGTTGTACATCGCAGCACCTTGAACCCGGTCAATGCTTTGACTAAGCGGAACCGTCTTGATCAGGTGCATGTCGTCAAGGCTGAACACGTTTAACACATCAGCATTGTTCCATTTCGCCGTGTATACCTGCCCGCGGGCAGCATCCACAGCAACCCATGGGACTCCTCCTGGATGAAGATCCAGCGGCAGCGCGTAAGAAGTTCCGGTATACTGCAAGGTATTGGCATCAAAAAGAGCGATATAAGGATGTTCGTATTTTTTTCCATCTTCAATAGGAACATAGAGCGTCCCGTTGTAGTAAGAGATATCCCCGATATGATCGCCACCAAGTGCGCTCAGGTGGGGTGGAATCGCCAAAGGATTACGTGCGATTACCGTCTTGCCGTCCAGTGCTGTACGAAGCAGGCCATAAGGTGAGCTGAAAATCCATGCGTTCCCATCCGTCGTTACCCCTTGCCCCCGTTCCAGGGCATCTAACAGCCAGAAGGTTTGCTTGGACACTTCATGCCAGGGTTCAGCGGCTGCTGTAATTGCAAAATCACTTCCCGGATTTTCCGTTTCTACCGGATCTGCAAGTACCGAAGACATAGACACTGAACTGGACACCATCACTCCCGCAACAACCAGACCCCAAAACCTCGCAACTTTCATGTTCTTCTCTCCTCCTAGAATGATCTTGGCCCAGCACGTCCTTACGCCTGACCTTAATCTCATTCTAGGGCTGACCTATCCGCCTCCTATTGAACAAAATACTTCTTTCCTTGAATAAAACTCTCATTTGCATATTTATTCCGACACAGAACCTGGTTTAGCAGAAATTTGATAGGCATACAGCTTCGGAGTCAATCCAGTCTCCCGTTTAAAGACTCTGGTAAAGTGCCCTTGGTCGGCAAAACCGACTTGAGCAGCAATTTCCTTCAAACCTACCTTGCCTGATCGGATCAGGAATTTGGAGCGTTCAATTCGGAGGCGGATTAAATAATGATGGGGAGTATAACCGGTCTGCTGTTTGAAGACACGGATAAAGTGGGACTGACTCATATTGGCCTTCGCGGCCAGCTCAGTCAGCGGAGCATCTTCTTCCAGGTTTTCTCGCATGTATTGAATCACGCGGAAAATCTCCTGGTTCGCAAGCGTTTTGCCGCTAGAATGTTGGGGAATGACAGAGGAGTAGTGCTGCAGTAAATGAATGATTAGCATATTGGACAGTGAATCGCTGTATATTTTCCCCTTCGCTCCGCCATTCTGCAATTCTTCCAGCATCCAGAGCCCTAACTGCAGGAGCTTGGAATCCTTGACATGGAATTTGCGGTCTAATTGAATGTGGCCTTCCGTCAAAAATCCGGATTCACGGGCGACCTCTTCAATCACAGAAGGAGTAATCTCAATATTCAGGAAATATAACGACGTCTTGCCCCAGGGGCAGAGGAGGCTCTCGTTGCATGGGGTAATATGAATCGTATAATAATTTTCGTAATAAGCCGTACAATGGATTCCTACCAAATACTTGGGCTCCGGCGAGGGACTAAACGCTTGCTGCGGACTATACCATTGTGAGACCTTGAGCTTATCCCAACCCAGGTTGTCACTTGCCAGAACAGGCTGAGATGTCGTGGAGACCGTTTCTGTAAAATTTTTCATAGCCATCACCCCTTGTCCCCCCAATCTATCAGCCATATATGCGCGCCGCGTCAATGAGCTGTAAAACATTTGTAAATCCACTTTGCTGCTCGCCTTGGAACATACTCCAACTGTTACGATATTCATGCCATCACAGGACAACACATCTGTTATAACTCATTAACGGAGATGACCGAGTCATTTCATACCATGAACTTTAGCCAAATATAAAAAGACAGCGAGTCTCCGTTATCGGGACTCGCTGTCTTTTTTGGTTTTATGGCTTTTCAGCTAGCTTCAGCCAATCCTGAGTTAACTGATTAGAACACTGACTGCTATCCTGCTGCACAGGGTAGTGCCCTCTACTTATTCAAAATCAGTCCGGAAGCTGATGTCCTTGTTCGCTTCCAGTTCTTCGCGCAGTTTCACGGCATGAACGGTTAGTGTATTTTCACAGGATCGACCACCTCGAACAGAAATGATCGATCGCTCAAGAATTGCCTGATGTAAGCCAGAGCGTAGGGTTGTTCCTCAATCAGACTTGCTGTCTCCAGCGGATTAGAGGCATGATGAGCATAATTTCCGATCATAACCATGATGAAAAAGCATTCCAGCTCACGGACATAGTCCCCCTCAAGCTTCCTTACACTCTCATATCCCTGGATGAACATCCAGCGGTGCTTCGGCCAAAGCTCTAACAACGCCGCTGCTATGTCGTATAGGTAATAGCCATAGCCACATCTTCCGAAATCAATGGGGTAGGGCTCATCCTCCAGAATAACGATATTACCACTGTGCAAATCGCCATGGATAAGTCCATAGTTATGATCGTTGCTGAGCATCCCTTCGAGTTGTGTGCAGACTTTTTCAGCCGCCGCCTGATAGCCTTTCCAATCCTCCTCCGACAAAAACACGGAATAATGCTGTTCCAGCTTAGTCAATTCAGACCGAAAGCTGCCGGCACCCCATACAGGACGGGTAAAGTCTGCTGGCGGGTTAAACTTCTCAGCGGCTTCATGAAGCCTGCCCATCAGCATACCCATTTTAGAAGCCAAGCTGTCTGTAAAATCACCTTCTACATGGCTACCCTCTACCCAACGCATCATGGTCACATAATAGGGACGACGATGCTCACCCGCCACCTCAATGTCCAATACGTAGGAGCCATCACGGCTTGCTATTCCTTCCGGGACCGTCAGATCATCACCTGAATTAAGAGCCTGTAGCAGCGTTAGCTCGGATTGAATTTGCTCTTTGCTCAGGAGGTCCGAATGAATACGCAGTAAATAATGGCCCGTGGATTTCGTCTCTATTTTATACGTGATGGTGTCCGATAACTGAATAAACTCGATACGCTCCCATTCGATATCGTAACGCATGAGTGCCGACAAAACTATCATCCTGGCTTTGTTCAGTAAAGAACGTCTATGTTGCACTGTGTCATACTTGAAAAAGTTATCCATACATATCTCCTCCCGGTGTGTTGTGCCCTAAGATCGATAACGCGGTCCCTGTTCTGTTGGTCATTATAGCAATGACGGGTCACCCGGAAATATACAATAAATGATTAAAAACTGTATTTTACACAGCAAAAAGCCACATCAGAATAAGTTCCAATGCGACTTTATGTGACTACTTTTTTGCATATACAATCTTCTTAATACTATCTCTGGATAGGCAAAACCGGTCGGCCAGCTGGTCCATCGTGACCCCGGTTGAAAATTCTAGACGAATGTTCTCGTTTCTATGATCCAGATATTGTCGGCTGCCGGATTTCTCGCTCCATTTCTTGCGCACGCCATCCGGCTTGGGGATGTACACCATCCCGCCATGGACATATTTCTGTACTTCCTTCAGCAAGGCTTCCGGGAAGATTAGGTCAGCATTTACATATTTCATAATAGCTCCGCTCCTTTAAATGTTGAAATCTTAAAGGTAGCAAAGTCTATTCTATAAACATGAACACTGTCATTAAAAGCGGTTACTTATTTCTATTTGGCTCTATGCAAACAACCGCTTGTTGTTTATAGAATAAACTCTGCATAGAGCGCTGATCTAATCTAGCCATGTGGTGCCCCTCCCTTCCTTAACATGCAACATGATTACTTTTTCTTCCTCCCTTTATTCTCTCCTCGTTTTGCATTATCCGCAACCCTAAATTTTACAATCCTGCTTATCAATTCATATGGCAATGGTTGGCCGATGGGAAATTGCACAGAGCCTTTGGCCCCCTTATACCCTGACAGCTCCTCCTTAAAGGCCGCAACTCCGCTGGCTCCCGGGTAGAATCCGATATGATTCTTGTATGCGGCAAAATGCACCAGATTGCCTTGCTGGGCAAAGGTAGGCATCTGATAACTGATCTTTTCCACCGCCTCCGGCGCAGCAGCGTGAATAACACCTCTTAAGGTCTGAAGTGTCTGCTGAACTTCGGCGGGAAACAACGAGATGTACTCATCTATCGTCGCAAAAGTAGGCTTGTCCGTATCCATCTTATTCTCCTTTCACAGCATGGATTAGTATGCTTCTGCATTTCCTGGCTCATCCTATGTATCGCACTGTTTCAAGCCCCTTTACGCTCAATTAAATTATTCGAGATGGATAAAATTCTCCAGCACGCCTACCAGCTCGAACAGGTCATCAATGACCGCATCAGCTTCCACCGGGGACTCCCAGTACTCGTCCTTTTTCCAAATTGCTATCATCCCTGCTTCTCTGGAGGCCTGCACATCATTCATCGGATGATCCCCTACGTATATACTCTCTTCGGGCGCTACGCCCAGCCGCTCTGCTGCTAACTTAAATATTCGGTGATCCGGCTTTCTTAGACCTTCCTGTTCTGATACCAGTATGGCCGAGAAATACCGTTCAATGCCCAAGGCTTGGATATTGCTCATTTGCAGTGCTGTAAAGCCATTGGTTATCAGTCCTAGAACTATTCCCCGCCGCTGTAACTCCTCTAACAATTCGAGCAAATTTGGGAATGGTACACAGGCCTGATGAAACTGAGACACATAATCCTCAAGCAATTCTTCCCACGTCGTCCCTTGAATCTCAAACTCATTGATCAGTTGCTGATAGACTGCATCCTTCCACACATAGCCCCGTGCATCCAGTTCCACAAATCGGTTAATAAAAGCTTCCTTCGGAATATGACCGAGGCAATGCCCCCAGCGGTGATGCTGCCTATCAACAAATCGTTTCAAGGATGCATCCCGATCCAGCAGCGTTCCGTCCAGATCAAACAGCACAGCTCGTATCACTTGGATGTATCACTCCCCTGAAATTAAATTAGGGTCCATTCGGCTTCGCCTAAAACCACTATAATCATTCTACCTCTTGATCTCTCATTCGCCGAATTTTATAATTGAAAAATCTTCTAATTTGGGGTGAAATGGATGTCTTTCCGCATCGTTCGAGGTATGTAGCTGCCGGGCTGGATAAAACGCGTACCAGCCGTCAAGGGAGAAGTCTGCCCTTTTGACCCAGTGCAATCTTGAACAATAGTCAACGGAGACTCCTTATTATTTTATTCTCATTGGAAGGTGGAATTTAAGAATGAACAAGGTAAATTACAAGGATTTTTATGATAGAGTCGGTGTATTAAACGGTTGGGATTTCAGCAGTGTGAAATGCGTGTCCGAACAAGCACCCTGGGACTTCTACCGTGAAGTCACGAAGAGATGCCAATCCTCCGACCTCCTGCTGGATATCGGAACCGGTGGCGGGGAAGCCATTTTATCCATAGCTGAATCGGCATCGCTACTGGTCGGCATTGACCAGTCAACTGGCATGATGGAGACAGCAAACAGAAATCTATCCAGCTCCGGCAGAGCAAATGTCCGTTTTCTGGAAATGAATGGTGATCAGTTGGAGTTTCCTGCACATTTCTTTAACGTTATCTCATGCAGACATTCTCCTTTCTCTGCTAAGGAAGTAGCACGTGTCCTGTCCAGGGGTGGGATTTTCCTGACCCAGCAAGTGGCTGAGCACGATAAGCTGAACCTGAAGGAGGCCTTCGGTAGAGGGCAAGCTTTGGGGACACCAGGTGACACCCTCAAGCAACAATACCTAACCAAGCTAAGCGAAGCAGAATTTACGGATGTTCAATCCTTCGAATATAACATCAACGAGTATTACCAGACCGCTGAAGACCTTATATTTTTGTTGAAGCATACACCGATCATTCCTGGCTTCGGTCAGAACGAGGGGGATTTCCAGACTCTTCAGCGATTTATTGCAGAGAATCAAAGAGAACAAGGCATACTGACGAATTCAGCGCGGTTTATGATCATTGCGAGACGCATTTCTGCCATTAATTGATCTCTGATACTCTATAGTCTCTAAAGTTCCCTCGGGAATAATGATCCGTTTGCAAAAGAGGACCTCAAGCTCCACGAATCCGTGGGAGCCGAGGTCCTTCCTTATAGGACAATATGCTTCATCTTCGTACGTCCATGCTTAATCACTATACGCACATAGTTAATCCTCATTTACTCACAGCAATCCCTACAAGCTCATACTCAATCCTTATATGGATCGAATTCGTCCGCTCCCGCCATACACACTCCGATCGGTTTCAAGACATGCATAACCTCAATCGTCTCCGCGTGAGCATCCAATACTTCCTGGAGCTTCCGGTATACAAACGGGCTTTCATCCGTCCCGGCTCCGCGTAGCTCCACATTGAATGCCTGCACCGCGTCCAGCATTTGTGCCTTGGAGATTTGTCCGCCGCTGCGGGTACGGGTCTTCCAGTTCATTTTGCCTGCGGCCTGTGTCCGGCTCATGATCCGTCCAGCCCCGTGAACGGTGCTGTAATAAGCGTCCCGATTCTCTGAGGTATCCTTCCCTCTAACGATCACAGAAATATCGCCCATGCTCCCGCCTATAAAACCCATCTGCCCCGGTGCAGACGGTGTGGCGCCTTTGCGGACCACTACGGTCTCTTTCCCGTCATGGGTTTCCTTCCAGGCATAGTTATGATGGTTATGCACTTCAAAATCAGCTTCTGCTCCCAGGATGGACAGCACTTTGCGGATTACATAATCCCGTCCAGCATACGCATAACGCCCGGCCAGCTTCATAGCGCGGTAGTACATATCCCCAATCTCACTATTCAAATCCAGCAGGAGCGGCGGCTGATCCATCTTTTTACCCGGCGCGTTGGCTAAGAATTCACGTCCTGCTGCCAGGTTGATAAAACCGCTCGCAGTCTTATGCCCGAAGCCCCGGCTGCCAAAATGATTGCCGATCCACAGCCGTCCTGTCTCGGTGTCTTCAAAGAGATCCACGTAATGATTCCCGCTCCCAACGGTTCCGAGTTGATCACGGGCCAGCGTCTTCAGCTTGTCATGCTCTGCTTTTCCTACAGCCCGGTACACATCCCAGTCCGGATCGTCGAACAGCTCATGATCCAATCTCTCGTTATTGATACGGCCCATGCCAAAAGAAATCTGGCGGGCGATATCATTCATAATCCGGGCCAACCCAGGTTTTACATCAGCCGCATATAATTGTGTCCGCACCGCTTTATTCCCACACCCAATATCATAGCCCACACCGGATGGCGAGATTTGTCCGTCATAGACAACGACACCGCCAATAGGCTGGCTGTACCCTTTATGATGATCTGCCATAAGCAGCGTCTGAACCACGTTCCCTGTCTTCGAGCAGGTTCTCGCCTGAGTAAGCGCCCCCTCATCGGGCTTTCCCCAGACACGTACACCGTCAATATTCTGATATGCCATCTTTCATTCACCCCTGTAACGTTACTATTGTTCTAAACAACTCATCGAGCCGCCCATCTTGACCGCCCCCGGCAGCCTCTACTTCGGATACGATCTGCTCGTAGTAGCTGATTCTTTCCTCCAAAAATTCATTAATAGGCTGAATTCTCGGCTCGTAATCCATCTCGTCACCTGCTCTTTTGCGGATCAGCAAATCATCGACGGCCACTCTAAGCACGCTGCCCTCCTGCAGCAGGGTTTCCACCAGCACTGGAAATTCAATAGGCGGCATCGTATGGAAACGCTCGATCCATTCGCAGGCCAGCACTGGGCGAAGCACATAGAAATACTTCTTTATTTTCACATGATCGCCCTTCAGGTAATCACGATAGTTCCCCTTGGCCATATGCAGATAGTGGTGCATGCACGATCTTGGGGAGAACGTGAAGGAAGAGATATCGCGGATTTGCCGGACGACCGATTCATTCTCCGTATAGACAGTCGGGGATTGCAGCCACTCCAGCAGCGGCGGATTGGATTTACGGAATAAATTCAAAGCCTTTTTCAAATCCCAGCCGTTGATGTCCAGCATCTTGCTGATCGGCCGTTCAATGACATCCCGCTTCTCAAAAATGGACAGATACCATTCCAGCGGCCGGATATATAGAAATCTTACGTCATAATCACTGTCCTTGGAAGGAAATCCCCAGGCCCGGCTGCCTGATTCGCAGGCATATAGAATACGGACGTCTTCTTCCCTTTCGATCTTTTTCAACTCTTCTATTATGATTGATTTAACCTCCGTCATAAGGCTCTCCTCCTGTTCAGCTCCGTTACTATGTACATTTTCGCTTATTTTCGGAAGTTCGAACATGGCAAAAGTATTACGATCACAGAGCAGTTTACCATTCCGCCCCTACCCTTGCCCTGTTACAATGAAAGGAAGACATTCATGAAACGGGGAATCCAGGTGGCCAAGGAAAGCTTTGATAAAGAAATCCAATTCCTGCGTATGCTTGCGCTCACGAGCGGCGCGTTCAACAGACAGCAATTCGCTGACCGGCTGGGTATTTCCGTGCATACCTTTGACAAAACCATCCGCCGGCTCAAGGATATCGTGAGCTCTACCTATCAGCACCTCCCGGAGGAACAAGGCAAAGAATTTGCTGAGACCCTAAAGTACAGCTACTATGACTCTACCGATCCCATGCTGTTATTTCTCTTCCGTGCCAAGTCGGTAAAAGAAAGCGAAAGCCAGCGCCTCTCTCTCCTGCTGGGTGCCATGAATGCAGACGCACTGACAGCGATGGAGCTTCTGGACATGTGCTGTAGCAGCCTGCCCGCAGGTGTTCCCCAGCCCGATGAGAAGACGATCCGTTCGGATCTGAAATACCTGGAAGAGGTGGGGGTCATCCGCAAAGAAGGGGCCTCCCGTCCTTTCCGCTACCGCGTACATAACGACTTGGTGCAGCAGTTAAGCCATGAAGAGCTTATCGACTTGTATGATTTTGTGGATGTCATGGCGAACACCCAGGTCCCTTCTGTGCAAGGCTATCTGCTGCGTGACGGACTGAAAAAGCATCTTTTGCGCAATCAGGTGGAGCAGCCAGCTATCGAAGCTTTTATCTATAAGTATCATTATTACTCACGGATCTTGGACGAAGCCCACTTGTTCACTCTTTTGAACGCCATTCGCCAGCGCCACAGGGTCGCCTTTCTCTACTTCTCGCCAAAGTCCGAGAAAAGCTATGGCTCCAAAAACACCAATCCATTGTTCGAACGCGAGAGCGAAGGCTCCGCCATAAAGACACTCCCGCTGAAGGTCGTCTATGACCATCAATACGGAAGGTGGTATCTGCTCGCGAGCGGCCGGGAAGGCATTCGCAAGTATCGTATGGAAGGGATCACGCGGATGGAGACTGAGGATCAGCCTCTAAGTGAGGAAGCGTTCCAGGCCAAGCGCTGCGAGCTTGACGAGAAAATGAAGTATAGCTGGCTGATTGATACAGGGCTGCCAGTCACAGTGCGAGCGAGGTTCTACAGTCCCGGGGATTCTGAACCGAATTTTGTAAGAGCGCGGGTGCTGCTGCAAGGACAGTGGGGACAGATCGTGGACGAAGATCCGTATTCTTTTATCTACGAAATCACCGTGAATGGGACGACCGAGATCAAGCCCTGGCTGCGGAGCTTCGGGTCCAGCTGTGAAGTGCTTGAACCCGTGAGGCTGCGCCGTGAAATGATCGCTGAATGGAAGGAGATATTGGCCTACTATGAACCTTTTCGAGAAAATTTTTAACTATCAGATCATCTCCCGTCTGGACGACAACGGCACCTTCATGGTCACCTCCCACGAAAGAGCCTGGCTGAAGACCATGCTTGAGCACCCCGCAGCCAAGGATGCGTTCACTGCCGGGACGCTGGAGAAGCTGGTCTCCCTGCTGGAGTCTGATCCTCTGATGGATACGGCTGACCACTTGGTGCAAAAAGCCCGCAGCAGGGAAAAGCAGGTGTATCACCCGCTCCTCCGTACCTTGCGCCGCCATATCATGGCTAAAGAAGCGGTCCAACTGACTTACGGAACCAAACGCGGCAGTGTTCAAGAGGGGCACGCGGGGGTGCCTTACAAACTGGAGTACTCCATGGTCAAACGGGAATGGTATTTGCTCTGGTACCATCTGCGGCGGCGCTCACTCATGAGTACAAAGCTAAGCAAAATCGTCAGTGTCTCACATCAAGCTATAGCTGCTTCCAAATATGAGTGTATTCTTCAAGAGATCAGCCCGCGGCGCGACACACGTAAATTTGAGGTTGTCATTGAAATCCTCCCTGACTATAACCGGGAGCTATCCCGCATTCTTTACGCCTTCTCCAGCTTTGAAAAGGACGTTGCATACAATGCGGATAAAGACACCTACAGTGTCAGCATTATTCTAACCGGGAACGACAGCGATTATCTGCTCTCCAAGCTCCGTTTTCTCGGCAAGAGAGTCAGGGTCGTGAAGGGCAGTTATCTCAAAAAGCGGATGCAGGAATCGGCGCTCAAAGCGCTGAAGCTCTACGGCGAGCTGCCGTCGGAAGAGGAATTATCCGGCTAAGATTTTAAAATAAACTCTTTTAGGAAGTGTTGTATGAATAGCAAACTACAGTCTGACTGTGAACATTGTTTTGGATTATGTTGTGTGGCTTTGCCGTATGCCAAATCAGCAGATTTTGCTTTTGATAAAGATAGCGGCACTCCTTGCCGCAACATGGGTTCAGATCACCGTTGCAGCATACATGAACAGTTGAGAGATAAAGGTTTTAACGGGTGTGTTGCTTATGAATGTTTTGGTGCAGGACAGCAGGTCTCTCAGGAACTCTTCAAAGGAACGAGTTGGAGCAAGAATCCAGAGTCCTCAAAGACCATGTTTGCAGTATTTCCAATCGTCCAACAATTGCATGAGATGCTTTTCTACTTAAATCAAGCGCTAGAATTGGAAGAAACCCGCTCCATCCGAAATGAACTGCAAAACGCATTTAATTCTATTGAATACCTATCCAATCTTGATCCCGAAAATATTCTCAAATTAGATATACCGGCTCATCGTGGAACCGTAAATCGGTTATTACTTGCCACAAGTGAATTTATTCGAAAGGACTATATTCAAAGTCAGAAGAAAAACAAGTTGCGCAAAGATTTTTTAGGTGCAAATTTAAGAAGTGCCAACCTGCGAGGATCGAATTTTAGAGGGGCATTGCTCATCGCTGCTAATTTGCGGGACGCTGACTTGCGGAAGGTAGATTTTATCGGTGCAGACTTAAGAGATGCTGAGTTATCTGGCGCTAATCTTACGGGAAGTATTTTTCTGACACAAGCGCAGGTTAACTCGGCAAAAGGGAATCAAGAGACCCGGTTACCTCATTACTTAAACGTTCCTGCTCATTGGTTATCTTCTTGAGGATCAAATAGCCCCCACCTATCGGCGAGAGCATACGTAACCCCCTTTGCCTGGGTCGCCTTCATCTAAAGTTCAAGTTTTTATTGTTATACACTCTGATAACTTTATTTTGAAACAAATGTAGCTTGGCTTTGTTGTTTTACCACTAGCTACAATCCCGATGATTAGAACCTTTTTCATAGGATCTCCTTAGATTAATGTTGCTAAATAATCTTCTTTTAAAATACTATAGATCTCCAAATCCACAATCCCTTTCCCCGTCCAAAGACTCGCCTGTCTAAGCGTACCCTCTTTCAAGAAGCCATTCTTCACCAAGACCTTCTTGGATGAATCATTCCGGGGCATCACTTCTGCCTGAATTCTGTTCACGTTGACATCCTCAAACAGAAATTGCACTAACAGCTTCACCGCAGCGCTGGCAATGCCCTTGCCCCAATGGGCCTCATCCAAAAAGTATCCGATCGTCACCATATTCACCTTCTGATTAAAATCGAAGGCTTCAATAATTCCCAGCAAGCGCTCAGGCTCCGCATTAGCGAAGATCCCCCACTTGATCTTTGATCGCTTGTGAAAATCTCTGGCAAAATGCCCAATCATGTTGCTCACCGTGTTTTTGTTATGTTTAGGAAGGATGCCGCAGTATTCAAACACCTTATCATTGCTGTAGATTTCAAAAACACCGTCCACATGGACATCTTCTATCTTTTTTAATATCAATTCATCGGACCTAAGCACGGGGAACTGCCCAAAAATCGCCTCAAGGTTCATTCCGTCACCCTTTTCAATTTTTCTGTGTAAGACGAATTTAAGATATGGACGTAAGGCTCCATCGTCACTACGGTGGAATGTTTGGACTTTCGGTCGTTGTTGTTCCCAGATTTCTTCTTTAATAACCGCTTCTAGCGGTTGAAATCTGAGAACAGCCTATGCTTCCGATGCGAGCTTTCCTATGGAAAGCTTTTAGACGAACGCTACGCTCCTACAGTTCCAAACCCTCCCCCTTCGTTCCTTTTCGCTTTTCCTTAATATCTTTTGTTCATCTAAGTAGAAAAATCACTAAACTTCCGTTCTTTCAGAAACGGGTTGTTATTAATCAGCTTCATTACCCGCCCAGCCGTTCCGCTCCTCTTGGGAACTCCATTCCTTCTACTGAGTAATATCCAGCGCAGACAAGCCAGCGCTTCAAAGGCATCCAACTCTTCCTCCGGAATATCCTTATCAGATAGATAAACTGAACGAAACACCTCTGCACGGGACTGCGACCAGTAGATTTTCTGCAGAATATAAGTCCATGCAAAATCATACCTAGGGTCCCCCAGTTGTCCATTCGTCCAGTCAATGATGGTATATCGTCCGTTGTCCTCCAGAATATTATTAGAATGGAAATCACCATGAATAATCCGATCCTGCTTCATGTGAGTCAGTGGAATAAGGGAAACGGCTGCGTCATAGAGATCTGAGAATTCACTGGCCCCGGGGAAAAAATAATTGAGAAAATCATACTTAGGAATAAGACCCGCTGCCTCTCCCAACTCGGAAACATCTACTTCGTGCAACCTGGCTAATAATCCAGCCACCTCAGTTGTAGTCTTGTCATTCACTTTTTCAATAGGTGTCCCATCAAAGGTCGTTAACAACACCTGATCCCCAGCGGAATCGATGCCCCAACCTATCGGCCTGGAAACAGCGATTCCCCGTTCATGAAGGATTTTAAGCAAATGGTACTGAGCACCTACATCCGGTTTGGACTCCTTGCTCCATATCTTTAAGACAAAGTCCTCTTGATCAATATGTATTCGTAGAACCTCGGCTTCAAACCCCTGCTTTAAAGGCTGCTTGCTAAGTGTCTCTACCTGATTCAAGAGCGCATCTAGCGTGTCCTCTTTTTCAATCCAATTCACAGCAGTAATCAGGCTTCCCAATGTTGATCCTCCCTTCCTTATATAAGGATTAAATTCAGCTCGTAGCCTGCTTTATCGGAACGTATAATTTAACCTTAACCTTCCCTTCCGCGTCCTGTGCAGGATCATTCAGGCAGAATTCCAGGCAGGGGCGATCGTCGACCTCATACTGGCTGTTAGGCAGCCAGAGGTTGAACACATTTTGATAAGCCAGCACAAACTTTTCTACAGTATCGTAGTAGGGATATACCGCATACAGTCCACCAGATAACGTCTGGAATTGGATGTGCAGGGCATGTCCGTGCTGCTGAAATCCACTGGGCAATGAGACACAGGCATCGTACCGGCAGGCCATTTCATCTATGAAAATCGAGTCATCTAAAGATATGCCGATAAAAGAGTGCTGTCCTGGTGCCAGTCCTTGCTCACTCGCCCATTGCCCCAGCTTATCCCATGCATCCCGCGTATCCAGATAGCTCCCGACATGTCTAACATACGCCACTTCATACCCCGGCAATTCCCGAGTAGTGATCATGTTATCCCAAACCCTCTTGAGTAGTTGATTACCAGTGCTATGGTTATTGTATCTTTCCACAGGGGGTAATTCTGCTTGCTTATTGCTAAAGATTGCTGAATAATTGCTATTCTTCCTGGCACGGCTACGAACTTCGCTTGGCGTTTGCCCATAATGTCTTTTGAAGAGCGCATTGAACGTCGATACTGACTCAAAACCACACTGAATTGAGATTTCCAGAATCGTCTTATGGCTGCCCTCAGCCAGCAACTGAGTAGCTTTATGTAAGCGTTCTCGATTCACAAATGCCACCGGAGTCATACCGATTTTGGCTGTAAATATTCTCGAAAAATGATACTTCGACAAATGTGAAACACCCGCCAATAGCTCCAAGTTGAGCTTCTTATGGCTGTTCTCCTTGATATATTGAACGACATGGTCCATTCTATCTTGCTCATTATCCCTCATACGATTAGTTCGGAGCTCTGCGCTCTCTTTACTCTCATAATGGCCTCACTTCTCCTTTTTTTGCTTCATCGTATTTACAATATACAAAATAGCCCTTGCCCCACAGCTTATGCGCAGGTAAGAGCTAGCTTGCACTGCAGCGAATAAAAGTCACTCTGTGCCTGTTATCTAAAATATTGCGATACGATCCCCGCCAACACTTGCTTATATTCATCTATCTCATACGAAGAGTTATTCACCTTGTACTTGGCGATAGGTAATCTATTAAATATATCTTCTTCCCATTCACGTCTTGCCTTTAGAACCTGGAGCGTTCCTTCCAATTCCTCACACCCGTTCTTCAGCCCAAAACCTTGGTTTGTATAATATTCAATAAATCCTTCTGACCATTCTATCGGTCTTTCCTGAACAGCTTTACGGAACGCATGCTCCAAGTCATCCTGCTCCACGTAAATCAGCAATGGATTCAGACGCTCTACAGTGGCACTCAGTTCCGTAACATAACTTATAACATCTTCTTTCTCAGCACCATACTTAATCATCCCCATCGTCACAGGGTTTTGAATAAAACAACAATCAAACACAAAGGTCTCCGAGCCAGTCAGAACATTTCCCACAAAAGACTTCCATCGCTTTGTAATCAGCTTCTTATGTGGTTCCAGCGGTAATTCGTACACATCATTTCGGAACACGATGTTCAATAACTGGTCAGGGAAGTCAGATTCGTATGTATTCTTTAACTTGCGATATTCCAGGAAAATGCCACCGTCACCCTGTTGAATCCCATGACGGCTCAATAACGCTCTATACTCTTCATTGGTGCTCAATAATTCATCCCATTGGTTATTCTCAAAGAAAGCCACACCATCGTAATCTGCCGGATGGTCCAAATCCCCCTCCAAAAAAAGCTGAGACTTCACATTCATCTCCGTAAAAATTTCATGAACGAGCCTAGCCGTTGTTGTTTTCCCGGAGCCGGGTAAACCTTCAATGAGGACTACTTTGGGTTTCATAGAATTACCTCCTCGCACTCTTACTTTGTAATTATAATCATCAGACAATAGCTGAGAGTTTCTCAGCAGTCTGCACAATATGACCATAGGAATCTTTGAGTTGGTTAATAGAGTCTGAATTGTTCTCTATCTTCTCAGTCACATTATTTACCATATTCATCATAACAGATAGCGATTTCAAAATCTCATCGAGTTGATTGGAAATTTCGTTCGCTGAATTTTTGCTGGTATTCGCCATTTTGCGAACTTCCTCAGCAATTACAGCAAAACCACGCCCATATTCATTCGCCCGGGCCGCCTCAATAGCCGCATTCAGCCCCAGCATATGCGATTGAGTGGCGATCTCTTTGACTAAAGAAGCTACAGAGCTTATCGTTTCCACGTTGTTTTTCACAACTTGTGACTCTTTATTAAGGATTTCAATATCATTAACAATGCCTTGTGAAGCATGATGCACTTCGTTCGTCCGTGCAGTCATTGCCGTAACAACCGACATAAATTCATTTGAACTATCCACCAGCACCTGTTGGCGGGCCGTGATATCTGTAGCAATTTTGACCACATTTTGCACGTGTCCTTCTGCATCTAACACCGGTGTGTAAAAAGCCTCCAGCCAGAGCACTCTTCCACTTCTTGTAACCCGTTGTACCTTGTCATGAAAGGCTACTCCATTGCGTAGATTATCCCAAAAGTCTGCATATTCCCGGCTCTTTGCAAATTCAGAAGGACAAAAACTACTATGCTGCATCCCTGGCAAAGCATCCACTGTGTGTTCCATTACTTCTGCGAAAATAGGGTTCGCCCATAGCACTTTCCCGTAGGTATCAAAAGCAATCATCGCAAGTGATTGTTCCATAGCTGTAAACATGATTCCTTGATCAACACTCATCGCTATTTCCCCCAGTTAAATCATTTGAATTTGTAGTATAAATTCACTATATAACTCCATTAATTAACTAAACATAATAATATAAACAATTTTAATAATATTCTTGTTATAAACTGTATCGGTAGGAAAGCAGAATAAATATAGGGAGGAACAGTAAATGCGGAGGAAAATCATAGGGAGGATGATTGGGATATGATGTGGAAGAACTTCAAATTGGATAAGGCTAAATAATAGTACAGGAGCATAACGTTTTTCTAAGACTTCTAAATTTCATTATCACTAGTTATCATCGACTAAGTAATAGAATAGGCTTAAAGGGTCGGTCGGCTACCTCTCCATTGAAGAGAAGGATGCCTTGTGACAATGTTTGAAGCAATGATGCTTATGCTAACCTTCGGTTCGCTTATCGTAGCGCTGCTGTCCGATAAACGCAAATAGACCGCCCCCCCGAACAAAGGTATGCGGTCTACTTGTCGTGTCCTGTTTGTTAAAAGCCCACCGCCCTTAAAAGCGGCTATTGCATTGGGAGCCGTGTTGACGTACGGCTCTCTTTGCATTGTACGTATTTTGTACCTCCAATATACCATAGACCGCCCTTTAAAGTAGAAATACATATATATAATTATATTTAAATTCCGAACTGATCAAAGATTGTATTCAGCGAAAATGCTGCTACTTCCCAGAACCGACATATCGCCGTATACGAAATAACTCTACTCCGCGACTAATCTCCTCTACATCTATAAGCCTAAATCACAAAAAAACGCTCCAGTGTGCGATTTCCGAACGTCTTCCTGGCTTCTCTTATGTTAAAATGTCATCAACTATCCTGCTTCCAGCTCTTTTATAAAACATGAAGGTGGGAAAAGGATGAAGAATTATGTGCTCGGATTTTCTCTAATAGGCCTCCATACAAAAAGCCCTTCCCCAGCAAAAAACTAAGGAAAGGCTTTCGATTCATTTAAGTTGTAGCTTCAGTTGTACTCGTTGTCTCATTCACCTGCACAACTTTTTTGGAAGCATTGCGATTAGAGATGAAAACTCCAATTAGAATCAGGGCTCCGCCCAGCAATTGAGTGACGTAGATCTCATCTCCCAATAAAAAATGCCCCAGGATAAGAGAGATAAACGGCGGGATATTCATGAACATGGAAGCTGTCCCAGGCCCTGTGACCGCTACGCCCCTTGTCCACCATATCCCCGAGGTTGCTGTAATCAAGGCTAACGGAAGTAGCATTAACCAGATAGAAGCATTATTTGTTGCTATCAAACCACCATTATACGACTCTATCGCTACCATAGGAGATATCAGAATAGCACCTAATCCACCAGAAATAATATTAATAGCTGTCAGTGGCATCGTCTTCACCAGCAGTGGCGTGAACATCATACCGATCGTCATCCCCAGCATCGCCAGTACCAAATACAAGTCACCTAATGATAGACTGAACTGCCCTCCACCAAAACTGATAATAATAACGACACCCACTACACCAAGTAGGCCTCCAACCAGCTTTCCTGCAGTCAACGAAACCTTATACAATAGACGCTCCATGAAGATGGCTACCAATGGTGCTACTGCATAGATCAAGGAACCATTGGCTGCTGAGGACAGCTTGAGACCTGAGAAATAAAGTGGTTGCTGAATCAAAGTGCCAAACAACGAACTAGCCGTCAAAAGTAACCATTCCTGCCGGGTTGGCCATCTTAATTTTCCGGCACGATACAGCAACAACAGGACAAGCAGCCATGTTAAAACCATGCGTATAAAGGATAGAAATGCAGGAGAGAAAAAATTTATCAGATACGCACTCATGATATAACTTAATCCCCAACAGAGAGTTGCCCCAATAAGTCCAACAATAGCCGATCTATAACTCGACATTAGATGCACTCCCCTACATTAACTGAAAAAGCACATCTCATTGCTTATGAGCGATTGATTTGTAAGGTAAACGATCTTGCTCCTGCAGGGACCATTTCTCTCCATCTATGTAGATCGCATCAACTTCTTCATTATAAAAGCTATATCTACCCGCTATTTCATGAACCTCTGGCAGTGGCTCCTGATAGCTCCACACCACATTGTCAGCAATCACTCCATCGCTATTGAAAGAATGATACGTGGCAGATCCTTTATAAGGGCAGGTTGTCACTGTATCTGATGGCACTAGATAATCAAAGTTAATATCCTCTTTTGGCAAATAAAAACGCGGAGTCAGTCCTGTCTCAAACAAGATAACCGGTTCTTGACTATCTGCGACAACCTTGCCGCCTACGATTACTTTTATATGTCTGGAACTCGGAATAGCATCCAGTCTCGAATAAGGATCTCTGGCATGGTTAATGACTTCTTCCTCTTCTTCAAACCATCTAATATCATTATTTTTCCAGATAAAAGTAATATATCCCGCAATAATGGCACTGGGCACAGGCGGATTGGGATGACTCCAGACAGCGTTCTCTACAAGCGTATCATCGACTCCAATGTTCCAATAGACGGCTTCCCCTTTGTGAAGGTCCTCTCTGCGATGAGTCGATTCTTGAAGAAACTCGGTCCGGACATCGTCCTTGGGAAAATAGTACACCGGCAGCTTGCCGGTCTCCGTAACGATCAGCACACGTCTGCTATCGGCCACGAATGTCTCGCCTATTTTTACACGAATCCATTTCGGACTCACTTCGGCCCGAAGCTGCCAATCCCCATCAAATTCATCATTTAAATTCCACTGCGGGTCATAATGCGCCATCTAATCCCTCTCCCTTCTATTCGTTATATTGTCATCTATAATAAGACGAACTTAAGATCCGAACGTAAGGCTCGGTCGTCACTACGGTGGAATGTTTGGACTTCCGGTCGCTCTTGTAACTGCTTCAGCGGTTGAAATCTGGGAACAAATGCGAACGCTGCGCTCCTACAGTTCCAAACTTCCCCCTTCATTCCTACTCGCTTTGTTACTTTATTTTGTTCATCTTATAAATTTAAGATTAACGTGTAGCGATCACGCTATAACGATTAGCAGGGCGACGCAGTCCCAGATGTTCACGAAGGGTCGTTCCTTCATAATCTTCGCGGAAGATTCCGCGCCGCTGCAATTCAGGGACAACCAAGTTCACAAAGTCATCCAGACCGCCAGGCAAATGCGGGAACATCACATTAAAACCATCCGCTGCGCCTCGAACGAACCATTCTTCCATCTGGTCAGCAATCTGCGAAGGTGTTCCGGCTACTCCGCGCGAGTTAAGACGTTTATAGAGCTGGCGAATAGTCAGGGTCTCCCGCTCCAGCAATTGAATGATTTTGGCCAGACTGCTCTTACTCTGATTAAAGCCCTCCAGCTTTGGTGTGAACGGCAATTGCTCATCCAATGGATACTGTGATACATCATGACCCAAATAATGAGAGAGCAGATCGACTCCCAGCTTCTCAGGCGTAAGATCCTCCACAATCGCCAACCGCTGGGCCGCTTCTTCCTCCGTCCGTCCAATAACAGGCATAAAGCCCGGCAGAATCTTCAGATCATCACGCGATCTACCGTATTTGGCCAGCCTTGTCTTGATATCCTCGTATAGCTCAATCCCATCCTCAACCGTTCCAAACGGTCCAAAGGCTGTACCTGGTGCAAATACAACTTCTGCTGATGCGGCCGCCAGCTCCTTGCCTGCTTCCGAAGCCCCTGCTTGAATCAATACAGGATATCCTTGCGGAGGCCGTGATACATTCAATGGACCCCGAACTTGGAACTCATCACTCTTATAATTCAAATTATTCAGCTTGTCTTTATCCGCAAAAATACCTGACGCCTTATCCAATACAATGGCATCATCTTCCCAACTATCCCATAGCCCTTGAGTCACATCGACGAACTCGCCAGCTCTTCCATAACGATTCTCATGCTCCAGGTGTTTATCTTTACCGAAGTTCCGGGCTTCTTCATCCGTCTGCGAAGTAACGATATTCCATCCTGAACGTCCACTGCTTAAGTGATCCAGTGTGGCTAATTTTCGGGCAATATGATACGGCTCGTTATATGTCGTTGATACGGTTGCTGCAAGACCAATTCGCTCTGTGACCGCAGATAGTGCAGATAGTAGTGTGAATGGCTCTGGACGAATGCTGTTTGCCGCAGTGATCCCTGACTGAAATCTGTCCCAGACATATAATTCATCTGCATAGAAGAACATATCAAATTTCCCGCGTTCAGCAGTCTGCACAATATGCTTGTAGTAATTAAAATCAAGCAGACCGGCTGCATCCGATTCCGGATGTCTCCAACTGGAGATATGCTCACCTGCCGGAAAGAACATCATCGCTCCCAGTGCCATTTGTCGTTTGTTATTACTCATCTCTATACACCATCCCTTATACTGTCTGTTAATTACAGCAGGCCTTGATTCTCCAGCCATTCCTTCGCTATTAAATATTAATTTCTGGTATATTGACGCAGGCCTTTTGGCGTAAGCAACTTATTCAGTCCTAGCAACAATAAATTAACGACAATAACGAGTAGCGATACAGGAATTGCACCTTCCATAATAGTTACCGTATTGATCATCGCTATCCCTCTAGTAATAATATCGCCTAGTCCGCCAGCAGCAATGTAAGTAGCAATAGTAGCCATACTGATCGTCTGCACCGCAACTAGCCTTACACCGGCCATAATAACGCTGCGCGCAATAGGAAGTTGAACCATCCACAGAATCTGCCATCTGGTCATTCCCATTCCCGTACCAGCTTCAATTAACGCCTGATTCACGCCCCCAATACCTACATAGGTGTTCTGAAGAATCGGAAGTAGCGCATACAGCGTTAACGCGATAATCGCAGGCTTTGTTCCAATGCCCAGAAACGGGATCATAAATCCGAATAATGCAAGACTGGGAATGGTCTGAATCACAGATACCGTTGTTATGACTGTGTTCGCTACACGTTTATAGGCAGTAAGAATAATTCCGGTCGGTACTGCAATCAGGCAAGCAATCAGAACCGAGATCAGTGACAGATTGATATGCTCCCCCATCTTCTGTAAAATCATAGGCCAATCTGCTTGCAAGGTATTCCAAAATTGATCCACCCATAACCACTCCCTTTCATTGATAATCGAGATCAAATTGAATATTGTTCAAACCGCTCTGCACCTAGAAATTCACGAACGAAGTCAGAAGCAGGTGCCTCCAGTAAATTCGCAGGTGTTCCAGTCTGAATAATAAAGCCATCCTTTAGCAGAATTACCTGGTCGGCTATTTTAAGTGCCTCATCGATATCATGTGTTACGAACACGATGGTCTTCTGCACTTTTTCATTCAGCTTAATAAGCTCCTTCTGTAGCTGTACCCGGCTAATGGGGTCTAATGCGCTGAAAGGTTCATCCATAAGAATAATAGAAGGGTTGGAAGCAAGTGCACGAGCTACACCGATGCGCTGTTGTTGTCCACCACTTAGCTCATGCGGGTAACGGCTACGAAATTGCTGTGGATCAAGACCAATCAATTGCAGGAGTTCTTCTGTACGCTGAACCAAATCTTTCTTCTTCTCGCCCTTAAGCCTTGGAACGATAGAGATATTCTGTTCAATGGTCATATGAGGAAATAATCCGATCTGTTGAATGACATAACCAATATTCCGCCGCAGCTCAACCGGATTAAGTGTGCTGACCTCCTGCCCTTCTACCAATACAGAACCAGACTCCGGCTCTATCAAGCGATTGATCATTTTAAGCAGCGTTGTCTTCCCGCAACCTGACGGTCCGATAATGGTAACGATTTGACCACTAGGTATGGTTAGATCAAAATTCTCCAACACATTACCTGAACCATAATTTTTAGTCACTTGCTTGAACTGTACTGCGGCTACATCAACACCCATATCATTCACTCATCCTTCTTCTCAAAATATACCAACTTAATTCATAATTTTAGTCGGTTTTAAATATAAAAAAAGATCACATCTCCCTCATGTAGCTGCAAGGGAAATGAGACCTCCGTTTGTAAGGTTAGTCTCTTCTATTATTAACATCCGATAATACAATACTGTAATGTAATACTTTAATGCAATATTATATTACGTCTAATTTTTTGTCAATCATTAAAAACAAGTAAACTCATCGGATTAAAATTTTCAAATCACGAGATGATTTATGTTTTTTAGGGCATAAAAAAAGACCTCCTGTGATCAGGTCAGCCATATTAGACTACTATGCGGTTATCCTTAAGAATTAATTACTTTCCACAAGCGCAGGTTTAATCTCATTAGCATTAAAAAAATCCAATGCGGAGCGATACCAAGAAGTCTCTCCTTCTTTCTCGCCGTCAACATAAATCTCTACACGTTCATTATAGAAGGAGAGATATTCCTTAATTTTAGGAATTTCGGGAATCGGATTGAGATAGCTCCACACAATGTTTTCATGAACGGTACCATTCACTTCAGCGGACCAATAAGAAGCCTTTCCTTTGTAAGGGCATCTCGTTTCCAAGTCGGTTTCCTGCAGGAACTCCTGCTTCACGTCTTCCTTCGGTAAATAATAACGAACAGGGACACCAGTCTCGAATACAATGATCGGACGTTTGCTATCCGCAACCGTTACACCATCAATCACTACCTGGATATGCCGAGAACTTTGCAGCGCATCAACTCTTTTATAAGGGTCACGCGGGTGAACAAAGATTTCTTCATCTTCTTCGAACCAGGCATCTACTTGATTCCAATAGAATGAAACATATCCTTTGATCGGCTCACTCTCGGGAATGGGGTTCTGATAGCTCCAAACTGCATTTTCTGAAATCCGGTCCCCAACCTTGATACTCCAGTAAGATGCTGCACCTTTCCATGGGCAGTGGGAATGATGCTCCGACTCTACGAACAGATCCTTGCGAACATCACTCTCGGGAAAATAATAAACCGGAAGATGCCCTCTCTCATGAACCGTGATCACATTCTTGCTATCCGCAATCGTAACCCCTTCAAACTCCACTCTTACTCGTCTTGGATTTGAATCAAACTGCAATTTCTTCTTATTAGACATGTGTACTCTCCTCCTTCTAAATAATATCAAATATAGGTAATTAATTATTGCATTTAGATAATATCATGCAAATTTCAGATATTCAATATAAAAAACCAACTTTTCCAATAAGAATTTAAAATAATAACTAACGAAATAAAAAAACCAATCACCGATAATCTTCTGGTGATTGGTTGCTTAAATTTACTCTATGTTTTGACTTCCTTATTTAAAAGGATAAATCCAAAAATGTTCTGTTCCAAAACGCGCTTGAATCTCTTCATCATTCAATTCTTTGCTGCCTACTAACTCAGCGGCTTGGAATTGTGATTTATGCGCCTGAATCGATGCCATTTTAGGCTTCAGAAAATCTTTGACATCAATGATAACATTAGGTTTGCCAATCTCTTGCTCCGTATTCCGGGCAAAGGCCACACAATGAACAGGAGGTCTCTCTGCCTTAGGTAATCTTTCAACCGTACGGATAACTGCGGCTCCAGTGGCATCATGGTCGGGATGAACACTGTAACCCGGGTAGAACGTAACGACTAACGAAGGGTTAAGCTCTTTCAAAAGAGCGTCAATTTGACTATCCAACAAGTCTTGATCCTCAAATTCAATCATCTTGTCATGGAAACCAAGCATTCTTAGATCCTGTATCCCAATGGCCTCACAAGATGCTTCAAGCTCTTTTTTGCGTATCTCGGGAAGGGTTACCCGATTGGCGAAAGGCGGAATTCCCATATTCCGGCCCATTTCTCCTAATGTCAGGCAGGCATAAGTTACCTGAGTTCCATTCTGTATATGCTTCGCCAGGGTTCCTGCTACACCGAAAGCCTCGTCATCCGGGTGTGGCAATACAACAAGAATATGTCTTTCCACTGAATTTTTCATCTCCTCATGCATTAGAAAGGCTCCCGGCTTAATTGTAAAGATACGATAAGCTTGCCTTGACTGTCGTGCCCTGCCATGATCAATCTATCTGTCTCACTCTCTTCATAGTGAGTTAAACCTTCTGAGTAAACCCAACCCTGCGACATTTTCAGACCGATACGATAAGGTCCTTCTCCAGAAATCGACCCATGAGAATATTGAATGACAGCATTGGTGATGAAAGTAGAAGCCGAGTGCTTAGAGCTATCCAAGTGGGCTGCATATGCCCCCATTGTTAACTCAAGATGGATATACAGCTCCTGATCTTTAAGTCGGTCAATTCTTTTTTGTATTTCTGACTGATTGATTAGCTGCAATGTTACGCCTCCATCTCTGACTGAATGTATAGCTGAATGAACTTATAAGAAATAAGATCCAACCCTTTGCAGAACGGACCTACAGGATACAAGTGTGACTTATTTCTCATCAAAGTATAACTTGCGATGCTATGTAATTCAATGGATGTTTCTGAGTAGTAGGGACAGGTATCCAATATCTATTTCTAATAAAATTTAATTAATTGGATGATTTTGTTTATTTAAGTATAATGGTATTATATGCCTACAACTTAAGACCTAATTCGACATTATTCACTAAAAGATTGAAGAAGAACTTAAACAGGCAAGTAAAATAAAAGGGGAATGAACATGCTTTGTAGCAAGTGTAACACTGAGCTGCCTGAGGATAGCCTATTCTGTAACAATTGTGGAGCCAGGACTATGAGTAGAGCTTCTGGAAGGAAAAAAAACAAAAAAACGTGGATTTTAAGCAGTAGTATTATTGGAGCTTTGATCATCATTGCCTTGATATTCTTGACCTTAAACAACAGACCTGTGAATGCATTCAAGAATGCTATTAAAGATAATAAATACGGAAATGCGATAGAAGTTTATGAAAACAAAATCAAAGGCGATTTAGAAAAGGAATCAGAAGTCGAAATCTATCTTCAAACCAGCTTAGAACAAATTAAAAAAGATTATACTGACGAAAAGATCGATTATAACACTGCTTTAAACCAACTGGAAATCATTAAGAAAACGAATCTTTTGAATTCGGAAGTGAGAACCGCTCAATCGGATATAGATAAATTGAATGGTTCAAGAACGGCCTTTAAGACCGGAGAAGAACTCCTGAAAAATAACGATGTGAAAAATGCCCTAACGGAATTAAAGAAGGTCAGCAAGGTTGACGAAGCTAACTATTCGAAGGCCCAAACCTTAATTAAGGATACTTTTTCTGCCTATAAAACATCTATTTTAGATGATGCTCAAAAACTCGCAACAGATCATAAGTATGATGAAGCTATCAAAGTTATAAATGAAGGATTATTCATCATGTCTACTGATTCTGATTTGATGGCTAAAAAAACAGTCTATGAAAAACAAAATGAAGAACAACTAGCCCTCCAACGCAAAGAGAAAATGGAACAAGCCAAAAAAAATCAAGAGGTAACTGTAGAGAAAACATCTATAATCGTTCAAGATGATACCTACAAAACGCTATATCCTGATATGATTCAAGTCATAACACGGAATAACACCAATAAAGTGGTTAAAAACATGGATGTTTCTATGCTGGGCTTTGATAATAACGGGCTTCCTATAAAGATTAAACGAGAATATGGAGATAGTTCCTTAGAATTTGTAGGACTCGCTCAAAATGTAAACATTGTACCAAAGGCTACCTTTGGTTCAGGAAAAGGCTGGGGCCTCGACAGCACCCATGGTATAACAACTGTGCTTGCCTGTGTAAAAAGTGTAGAATACTATGACGGTACAACATGGGAGAACGAGTATTATCCGTATTGGATTGAGAAGCACCAAGAAAAGCCCTTAGATTGATAACAATACCTTCGAAATCCCATCCTGCTCATACTATGAAAATAAAATGCGTTGGCGAGAGAGGTTTTCCCTTCTTTGCCAGCGCATTTTATTTTACACGCGTAATGACCAACACTTCCAGATAACACCCAGCGACCGGTCACCGATAGAACAACTACCGACAGCAGATCGCCGCTTAGAACCTATCAATATATAGGATACCCCGCTACAAACAATGCGAGATATAGCAAGCCACCGATAACAGATACTGCCGTAAGCGCAGCATCCTTAGATTTCTCCTCTGTGAGCGCTACGGCTGCAAAAGCTAACGGAAACACAACGATAAAGTAGCGCGGGGCAGACAACAACCAGGTCGGAGCGACTACAAAAGCAAAATACACGATAAAATACGCTGTATACGCGGGATTCAGCTTCTTCGCAGCCATATATATTACGATCAGAGCGGAGAATATAGTCAACAAATTGGGCAACCATAATCCAAGAAAATTACGGCTATCTCCCTCAATAAAAGTACGAACAGCATATTCCATCTGATATCTTACCGTATCGAAGAAGAAATAGAGCTTTTGGAACCAATGCTCTTTTTGATAGATGCTGTACTGAAACGCGTTACCTGTAACCTCATAATTAATATAAAGATAGGCTAGCAGCCCCAGCGATATAATGAAGAGACAGGCAAACGCACCAACAAGTCTGCTTATCCATGCCCTTCTATTTACAACTTTATATGTACCTAGCAACTCCCGAACGAATTCAATAGCGACCGGTACTGCCAGAAGTATCCCCGGAGAACGCGTATAGGCTGCCAGTGCCCCGAACAAGCATCCGATGAACCACTGCTTTTTCCGCACAAAATAGATACACATCAGAGAAAGTGCCAAGAATAGCGATTCCGTCATAGGAATGAGGAAAAAGAATGCTGCTGGAAATATAAAAATATACTTTACAACTCGTAGAGCATTTCTTTGCGACATATCTATTCGGGCAAGTTCATAAGCAAATAGAGCTGCAACGATCGAGCTGAGGATAGAGATAACAAATCCTGCCGCAAGATAACTCCCGGTAAATATCTCAACCACTTTTATCAGATTGGGTAAAAAGGGGAAAAACACGAGGTGAAATTTAGCATCTCCCTCTGTCACATACCCGTTCTCCGCAATACCAAGATAGGATGCAGCATCGATCCCCGATATATGCCATGTCTCCATCACCTTACTGAAGAGACCGCCGGAATAACCATTCTGTATGATTAGAAAAACATAACCAATGATCAGGAGAAGCGCACGGCTAATTAACATCCAGCCAATAATCTTCAACCAAGTCTGTTTTCTCCCGGGTTCGATTCTATGGGCTCGCATCTCTTCCGGTTGCTTGCTGGTCAGAATATATTCTGATAAAACGGGTATCGTGCGCAGACCTAATAACACGAATAGTGCGAAACAGGCAACTGTGGCGATAGTGCCTAGCACTGTCCAACTATGATTTGAATCTGCCCAGAAAATAGCCATACCCGCCATAATCAGTACAAAAATGATGGATATGACTTTGTCATGCTTCTTCATTTAGACCTCCATTTGTCCCCTCTGACCCCATGAAATAGATAAAAAAGGAAATTAGTACGCATAGAAATATCATAGTCGCTTGCAATTTTTTTGTAAATCATTTCTCTCGCTTTCATAGCGTAAAATAAAGGATAAAAATGTAAGATGATCTGGTAAAATGAATATACATCAACGGATCTTGGAAGGGTGTATCAAATAAAGCATAGTACAGGTGAGGAGTGTATCTAATGAAGGAGCAGTACACAGCAAAGCTTGAATTGTTCGCAGAAAACGCGCTGAAGTTGAAAAAAGCGTTCGCCTGGCAAAATGTAATGGTTAACCGTTTGGCGGCATTGCTATACACGGCAGAGAACAAAATTGCCGATGATGAAGCGATCCGCGCAAGCTATGAACTTATTAAAGAGAATACCGGATGGTTCTCTGCTTTCAGGGGTAATTCGATTATCAGCATAGCTGCCCTGCTCTCTCTTTCTGCCGATCAAGAAAAACAGCTCACAAACACACTGACCGTGTATGAGTTAATGAAGGAAGCCAAATTTAGAGCCTCTGATTATCTCGTCATTTCCGCCTATCAGATCGCTGCCCATGCGACATCGGATCAATATCCCCGTACGGTAGAACGCGCAAAGCAATTTTACGACAGTATGAAGGCGAAGCACCGTTTCCTTACCGGACAGGATGATTATATCTTTGCTGCCATGCTCGGTCTTTCCGATATCGACATTGAACAAGGTATCGATCGTATGGAGCAGCTCTATTCTACGCTTAAACCTGAGTTTTTATCGGGGAACAGTGTGCAAGCCCTGACGCAGGTCCTGATTCTTGGAGGAGAAGCCCCAGAGGCAGCGGCCCGTGTTCTTGCTTTACGCGATGACTTCCGTGCACAGGGGATCCGTCTGGACAAGGAATATACCCTTTCTTCGCTTGGTGTGCTCTCTTTGCTTCCCAGCAACAGAGAGGACATCGTTACGGATGTCTCAGAGACATACGAATTTCTGCGCACCCAAAAAGGCCTCGGCAGCTGGTCCATCAGCAAGCAGGAATTGCTGCTGCTCTCCGCCTCGCTGCTGGCCTTCAAATATGTGGATGATGTGCGAAATGGCATGATCACCACGATGCTCTCCACCAGCATTACCAATATTGTGATTGCACAACAGGCAGCTATAGCCGGGGCTACAGCTGCATCAGCTGCCGCAGTAGCTTCCTCCTCTTCAGATTAAAATGGATTGACGGGAAGGAAGGTATGGACTGTTCTATTCCACCGACTTCAACGCCTCAATCATATGAATCCGCTTGAGCTTGACATGCATGAAAGCCATGATCATGCCCGAGAACAACAGCGTTAAGAGTGCGGCATAAATATAACTGGGCCATTTGATGATCGGAACGAACAAGGTTGCATCTAGCTCGGCCGTCTTCAGCACGAAGCTGTGTAACAGGATACCGAGACCCGACCCAGCCACGATACCAATTACGCTCAGCAAAATATTTTCCCGATAAATGTACATCGTTATCTCCTTATCATAAAAACCCAGCACCTTGATCGTAGCCAGCTCCCGGATCCGCTCGGACACATTAATATTGCTCAAATTGTAGAGAACGACAAAAGCCAGTGCCGCCGCCGACACAATGAGCACCCAGGTCACAACGTTCATACTTTTCATGATATCGTCGAAGGCAGTGCCTAAGCTGCTGGAGAAGCTAACGGCAGCAACATGCTCACTATCCGTTAGCTTCTCGCCGAATGTATCCTCCGAGGCTTTATCCTGCACGGTATTGTTCAGAAGTTCTGTGTTAAATACGGGCTCTTTCCCGAATACGGAAGAATAATAGGCTGGGGTCATATACACATAGTGCATTACATAGTTCTCTGTGATCCCAGCGATCTGTATTTTGAACGTTTCGTTCTCCTTGTTCACCACGGTCAAGTAGCCACCAGGCTCAAGCCCGTACAGTTTAGCCAGCTTTTCCGAGACGATAGCACCCTTGTCCGTAAGCTTCCGCCTTTCTCCACTTAATCGATCCCTCAGCTCCACAAATTGTGCCAAAGAATCAACGGATACAGGAATGAACAGATTCACATCCTGATCATTTATACCTTTGGCCCGCGCGGTCATCGTTTCCTGTGCCACTTCAAGCGTACCGGTTATGGCAGATTCGTCAGTGATCCACTTCTTATAGGCATCCACTACATCAGGGGACGCATCTGCATGCAGAGCTACAAGGACATCATATTTCATAATTGCCCCGAATTGCCGTCCCGAGATGCTGCCGAGCGAGTCCTTGAGACCAAATCCAGTCAGGATCAGCGCCGTGCAGCCGGCCACGCCGAACACAGTCATGAACATCCGCTGCTTGTAGCGGAACAGATTCCGTGCGGTTACCTTTTGGACAAAGCTCAGCCTTTTCCATACAAAGGAAAACCGCTCCAGTACAATCCGCTGCCCGTTCTTTGGCGCCTTCGGGCGCATCAAAATGGAAGCATTGCCGCGAAGCACTACACGGGAAGCAATCCAGGCCGTCAAAGTAGTACATATTAACGCCACTAGGATGGAGATGATGGAATACGCAGGATAGAACCTTTTGATAATATCCGGGAGGTTATAGAGCGAACTATACGCATTATAAATAAATGTCGGGAACAGGGTAAAACCCAACGCGAGCCCCACAACTGAACCCGCCAGACTGGCAAGCGTGCCATAGACGAGGAATTTAGCTATAATGTCACGGTTACCATACCCAAGCGCCTTAAGAGTACCAATCTGTAAGCGCTGCTCCTCCACCATTCGCGTTATCGTCGTGAGGCTGACCAGTGCTGCAATCAAGAAAAAGAACACCGGAAACGCGCTCGCAATCGCCGACAACCGGTCAGCATTGTCTTTATATTCGGCATACCCCGGATTATCATTGCGGTCAGTGACATAGATCTTGGGCAAAGCCAGTTCTGCAAGCTTTCGCTCCCCTTCGACCAAATCCTTCTTCGCGGAAGCCAGCCCGGCGGACAGCGCCTGTTCTACATCCTTGGTATGCTGCTTCATCAGCGCCTCATACTCTGGCGTATAGGCCTTCAACGCGGAGGTATCTGTGAAGGACAGATACACTTCTGTATACACCGGCAGCTTGAAGTCTGTCGCCAGGATGGCTGCAAACGCATCTACCTGACCTTTGCCGATCCCGCTGGTGCCCCGGCTCTTCTTCTCAATAAACTGGGGGCTCCGGACAAAACCCACTACGGTATAATCCAGTACCCCGAAGCGGTTCGACAGTTCGGCATCCTTACCGTTTCCCGTGAACGTAATCTTGTCCCCTAGACCATACTCACCATCAAGCCGGTCATCTAGTACAATTTCTCCCGAATGCTTGGGAAGATGACCTTTAATAATACGGTATTGATTTAACGGTTTCTCGGTGTCATAGGAGTAGACTTTAAGTATTAAAGCTTTATCGCCGGTGAACACATCCGCACTGTACCCTGGCTGGACCACATCGACCCTTGGCACATTACTTAGCAGCTTTATGTTGTCTTCAGTCAGTCCGTAGGTAGTCTGCACCTTTAGATCCATTAGTCGCAGCTTCCGGTAAAACGTTTCGGCTGTATCCAGCATATCCGGCCCCGTCGCCTTGACCCCGGCAAAAAAACTGACGCCCAGCATAATGATTGCAAAAATCGAAATAAAACGAGCCTTGGTGCGCCAAATTTCACGAAAAATATCACTCCACAACGCGCGTTTGTTCATCCGTTTCTTCTCCCTACCATTCGATATCGTCAACGGATACCGGCGAAGGATTGGTAACCATTTTCCGTACCTTAGCGTTATTGATCTCAATGACCCTGTCTGCTATTGGCGTAATCGCCAGGTTATGTGTAATTACGATGACCGTAGTCCCGGTATTGCGGCAAGTATCCTGCAACAACTTCAGTACCTGCTTGCCGGTGTTGTAGTCTAGCGCGCCTGTTGGTTCATCGCAGAGCAGCAGCTTCGGCTGCTTGGCCAACGCTCTGGCAATGGCGACACGCTGCTGCTCACCGCCGGACAATTGAGCCGGGAAATTATCAAGCCGCTCACCCAGTCCCACATCCTCCAGCACCTTACGTGCATCCAAGGCACGCGGGGAAATCTGGGACGCCAGTTCGACATTCTCCAGCGTGGTCAGATTGGGCACCAAATTGTAGAACTGAAAGACAAAACCCACATCCATACGGCGGTAGCCTGTCAGCTCCTTGGCACTATATTTGGCAATATCCGTACCGTCCACCATGACCTGACCCTCGTCAGCAGAATCCATCCCGCCAAGAATATTAAGCACAGTCGATTTGCCCGCCCCACTTGGACCGACAATGACCGCAAATTCCCCCTTATTAATCTCAAAATCAATCCCGTCGCTCGCGACAATCACAGTCTCACCCATCTTGTAACGTTTGTATCCCCCTTTTACTGCAACAAAGCTCATCCCTCATCCTCCTGTCTCTGGCCGAACCAAGCCCCGTCTTCTTCACTATCTATCCAATGCTCGTTATAGAAAAGAACGCGGTCATTTTAGCATCACCTTATAAACCAAGGAACAAACGATCTTCTGAAAAAGTTCCATCGATTGTAACAAGAAAAATATTTCCGTAATCGATACTTGGGCGTTTGATAATGTTATAATCACTTTGATTTAGCCACTCTTTTCAGGCAAGGGTGAGAGAACAATCAGAAACAGGTGATCAGATGTTCGAACTTAAATGGCTATGGCAGAACTTAAAGGGAAACCGGACGCGTTATATTATGGCGCTCTGCCTCTCGGTGGTGGGCTCCAGTCTCACGATCGTGAACCCATACATCAGTCAACGCATTGTCGATACGTTTATAGCTGGTGACAACGCGCTGCAGAATCTTACACAAGAACGGCAACTATTGATAATGCTCTGCCTGGGCATGATTGGATTTTCTCTACTGCGTACAGGGCTCGCTTATTTTACGACCATGCAGTATGAAAAGTCCTCGCAAAACATGATGTACAACATCCGTATTTATTTGTACAACAAGATCCAGGGGCAAGACAGGGAATATTACGACCATAACCGCACTGGCGATCTTATGACCAAGATGACTGGCGATCTGGACATGGTCAGACACTCCATGGCATGGATTTTCAAGACGATCATCGAATCGTTAACAATCTTCATTGCTGCCGTTATCTATTTTTTCACAATAGATACGCAGCTGACGTTGTGGATGCTGATCCTGTCACCGCCAATCTTTATCGTGGCTTACATATTCGCCAAACGCGTCCGTCCCATGTATATCGACCTGCGCGAGCGACTGTCCCAGCTTAACACGACTACTCAGGAGAATATTTCAGGCAACCGTGTAGTTAAAGCTTTTGCCCGCGAGGAGTTCGAGATCCAAAAATTCACGGAGAAGAATGTCAACTATTCCACGGCGAACAAAAAGGCCGCCCTCGTATGGCTTGATTATTTTCCTTATCTGGAATCCTTCGCGCAAGGCTTCAACGTAGTCCTAATGTTAGCCGGCGGATACTTCCTTATGGATGGCCGGATCACCTTTGGTGAATTCACAGCCTTTTCTTCGCTCATATGGGCCGTATCTAACCCTATGCGCAACATCGGCATTATTATCAACGATATTCAGCGCTTTTTCGCGAGCTTATCCAAAATCGTCGATGTCTATTATGCTAAGCCCAATATAGTAAACGAACACTCGTCCATAGAGAAACGCCGTTATAAAGGCCGCATTGTGTTCGATCATGTCCGCTTCAAATATGACAGCGCTCTCGTGTTAGACGATGTTAGCTTTACTGTTGAACCCGGTGAAACCATCGCAATCATGGGCTCGACGGGATCAGGCAAAACAACAATCATCAACTTGATCCCTCGCTTCTACGATGTATTCGAAGGACGTGTGCTGGTAGACGATATCGATGTTCGAGAGCTGGAGCTGGATGAACTCCGCGGTAATATCGGCATGGCGACCCAAGATGTACTCTTGTTCTCCGATACCATCGACGGAAATATCGCCTATGGCGATCCTGATCTTCCGGAAGAGGATGCGAAAGGCTATGCCGAGCTAGCAGCCGCACACGACTTCATCACCAAAATGCCTGAAGGTTATGATACCGTTGTTGGGGAACGCGGAGTCGGATTGTCTGGAGGACAAAAGCAGCGTATTGCACTGGCACGGGCCTTGGCGGTCCGCCGTCCAATCCTGATTCTGGATGATACGACCTCTGCTGTCGATCTGGAGACAGAGGAACATATTCAGAAAAGTCTACGCGAGCTCGATTATCCTTGTACAAAAATTATTATCGCGCAGCGCGTGTCTACTACTGCGCAGGCTGACCGTATCCTCATTGTGGATGGCGGGAAGCTGATTGAAGAAGGTACACACGCCGAACTGCTGGCGAAACGCGGCTACTATTACGATGTATTTAAACTGCAGAACGAGGGTATTGGAAGGCAGGTGAGCGAAAGTGGCACGGAATAAATTCGACGTCGATGAGAATTTGGAATCGCCGTTCAACATAAAACACTTCCGACGTGCGATGGTATACATCAAACGAAAGAAAACACCCATGATTGTAGCGTTTATACTCAGCGCTCTTTCAGCTGGCATCTCACTCTCGGCTCCGCTGATCATGCAGCATGTCGTCGACGTGACCATTCCGGCAAAAAACAAACTTGCGCTGCTGGGCTGGTCTGCCCTGACGCTTGTGACCATCGTGGTCAGCGTCTATCTGGCAACCGTCCGATCACGCATCATGACAAGTGTCGGGCAGGATATTATTTTCGATATCCGTACCGATTTGTTTAAGCATCTGCAGGATTTGCCCTTCAAATATTACGACGACCGGCCGCAGGGTAAGATCCTTATACGGGTCGTGAATTACGTCAATTCGGTTTCAGATGTGTTGTCCAACGGGATTATCAACTTCATTCTGGAAATCGTGAACTTGCTCTTTATCGCTGCCTTCATGTTCGCCGTCGATGTGCGCCTATCGTTCGTCATTCTGGCAGGGTTACCTGTGTTCTTCGGCATCATGATGCTGATCAAAACCCGGCAGCGCCGGGCATGGCAGGCTGTGTCCAATAAAAGCTCCAATCTGAACGCGTATTTACAAGAGAGCATCAGCGGCATTGGTGTAACGCAGATGTTCTCCCGCGAACAGCGCAATGAGGGGATCTTCACGCGTCTGGCTGGCAATTTCCGTACGGAATGGATGAAGGCTCTACGTTACAACATGCTGATTCCGTTCTCAGTAGACAACTTGTCTACGATCGTTACAGCACTGATTTTTCTAGTGGGTCTGTTGACACTTAGTCCGCAAAACATAACGCTTGGCGTCATTCTAGCGATGAGTAGCTATGCTGCCCGCTTCTGGCAGCCTATTCTGAACCTCTCGAACCTGTACAATAACTTTATCAACGCCGTTGCCTACTTAGAGCGTATCTTCGAAACGCTGGATGAGCCGGTTACGGTCAGCGATATTCCGAATGCGAAGACACTGCCAGCTGTACAGGGCCATGTCACTTTCGACAATGTGACCTTCGCCTATGATCCAGGGCTCAACATCCTTGAGAATATTTCCTTCTCGGTCAAAGCGGGAGAAAGCATCGCTCTAGTAGGACCAACAGGCGCAGGCAAAACAACAGTCGTCAATCTGATCTCACGCTTTTATAACATTTCAAGCGGTAAGATTCTTATTGATGGCCAGGATATCTCACAGATCACACTGAAATCCCTTCGTAGCCAAATGGGGATCATGCTGCAGGACAGCTTCATATTCTCCGGTACCATTCTGGACAATATCCGTTACGGTAAACTGGATGCCACCGAAGAAGAAGTGATCGCCGCGGCAAAGGCCGTTTGCGCGGATGAATTCATCCGTGAATTCGAGCAAGGCTATATGACAGAAGTTAACGAGCGCGGCTCCAAGCTGTCTCAGGGGCAGCGGCAGCTCATTTCGTTCGCAAGAACACTGCTCGCTGATCCGCGCATTCTCATTCTGGATGAAGCTACTTCATCTATCGACGCGAAGACGGAGCGCTTGCTCCAGAAGGGTCTGAACGAACTGCTCAAGGGCCGTACCTCGTTCATTATCGCGCACCGTCTCTCTACGGTAAAAAACTGTGACCGTATTATGTATGTGTCGGGCAAAGGCATTGCAGAAAGCGGCTCGCATGATGAGCTGATCGCAAAGCAGGGACTCTATCACCGGCTCTATACGGCGCAGAAGATGGAAGCATAATTGAAGATAAGCACTTAATTGAATAAGCACCAAAAAAGCTCAGGCTTAATTTGCAGCCTGAGCTTTTTTGTGCTATTTTCCTGGAAAAATATAGTTCCATTCTCGATGGTCAATCTATCGCCGTCCAAACATTTAGCGCAAGTGAGCGAACCGCGATGTTCGGGTGATTTCTGTACAACCTCAAACGCTCTGCAGGCTCTGAACTCCATAATAGAGCACTTCCGGAAACTTCAAGCAGCGAAAGTCCAATATACTGAGATTCGTAACCACCTTCAGCCCCTAGCACATCTACAATTTCCAATAAAGTCTCCGGACTCCAGTACCCTACACTGTCTTCTAAATTATGAGCGACCTGCTTATAGGCATCGCTTAATAGCTGGGGCTGATCTGAAATACAGTTAATCATCCGATTCAGATAAGCTGCCGATTCTTCCACCTTATTCCAGTCTATTACTGCTGTATACAATTTCATCACAGCTTGCTGTAAAGTCTCATCAGAGGCCAGACAGTCAATCAGACCCGTATACAAAGGTATTAGGTTCATTCGTGTGATTTTTGGTAAAGCGTTCAACTGATCAACCAATTTCAGGAGACGCTGCCGATGAGGCAAATCTCTTCTGGTAGTTGCATTCCATTCATTATTTATCGCCATACCTGCCAGTCTCTGACAAACATCGATTACAACCTCATTGACCTCACCATCGCGGCATGTTTCTATCAGCGTGTTCATAGCAAATTCCCATCTGGTGCTGTCTTCTAAATCCGCAATAGCCCGGGCAGTGGCAGCTGCAATAACCCCTTCATTTCCATTTGTCCACCGCATCATAGAAAAGAAAGCATATCTGCTAATAAACGCATCTTGGTGCTTGGAAATTTCAATGATTAACCCTAGATAGCGCGGTCTATAGTCTAGCGGAATAGCATCAGGCTGTTGAGATAATAAACTTCCTGCGATGTCACTTTCCGATGAAGAAGCCATTGCATTTAAAATATCCCAAGCACGTTCATCATCTAGAAGCTGTTTCGCAGCATGCCCTATGGCTATGATTACATCCTTGTGTGCGTTTGGTTTCTCGAACTCGTTCATCAATAGCGGAATGCTATCCTCGCTTCTGTATGCTCCCAGTAACCGGACGGCCTCTTTTCTTACAGTGATTTTGAGCTTGTCCCGATCTAACAGTTCCTTCAGCATAGAAACCAGCAACACCGGATTCACTCTGCGGATGCATCTAGGTATCGAGTACATGGCAACACGGGCCCGATCCCCATCCAGATTCTCCATTAGAATGGGAAGTGCCTTCTCCGGTTCCTCCATGAGTGAAAGAGCATGCAGCGCAGCCTCTACTACAGTGATCTCTTTATCCTGTACAAGCTCAAGTATCCTATCCGGACCAAGATCAGGCATCCTTGCCATGATCTTAATCACTCTTGCACGCTCCCAAAGGTTGCGCTTGGCATCGAATGCTATTTTTTCTAATAATGAGCTTAATGCTTGTTGCTGACGCGGCAGCCACCTGTTGAATCCGTCCGTAGCCGGCACAGGATAGATCGTTTTACCCGATAGGAACTTGCCCTTAATAACAGCCCCCGAAATAAAAGGATCGAGCCATTCTTGACGCTTCAGATGCAGATGCTGAAACACTTCATGGATCGTAATATACGATTTATCCAAAGCCAATAATTCCTTAACTCTGGCATCACGCGTTATATGTGGCGCAAGCCAATGTCTGGCCGCTTGTATAGCTGTAGAATCTGCCTTTGCTCTCGTTGCTTCCTTTAACAGATTCTGAAGTTTTATGATGCCATGGCCTCTTTTACCGAATGAGCTAGCCAGGCTAAGCACCAGATTGTAGTCTTCTCTCCGGTTGGCTTGTACAGCTAGTGTATACATTTCTTCGAAGATAATCTCTTCTACTCCCCGGGGGAAATTCTTCTCGAGTGATGGAAGGGACAGCTGCCCACTCTGCTTGGCCAGTTTCTGTATTGTATTCATAGAGAACTTAAACAGCTCACCGTGAGGATGCATCACGTTATGCCGCAGAATAGCAAAGGCCAGCTGTTGAACGGAAAACTTCGTACCATAGGAAGTATCTCTGGCATCTATAACACTATCAACAAGCAAAGTAAGCTCTTGGACATGGTCATCCGTGAACACAGACGCAGGACTTTCCGAAAGCTCTTTAAACACAAAGGCCCGGACAAGGTCCTGCTCATTTCGAATCCGGCCCAAGTACACCAAAGTCTCATTCATACCCTGTCTCGACAGAACTGTACTTCTGATCAACTGCATAAGCGCCGTGCCGCGTTGATCTGCGCTGGATACCCGTGTTGCTTGTTCAAGCCCCACTCTTGAATGAACAATGGATCGGCAAGCCGTAATTCTGATGGTTCGATCCGGGTCATCCTTGATTTCACGAAGGCCCAGCATTCGGGCGGCTTCCTTGTCACGCAAGGCATGTGGTAATACGTAGAGTAAGCTTTCCGGAAAAATACGCTCTTGGCGTTTATCTTCCTCATATACGGCATCAAAAATGACTTTGCGGTTAGAAGGTGCCATATTACGAAGCAGATTCGCTAAATGCATAGGGTGATCTGCGAGTAATTTCGCTATCGCGATCCATTGATCAATGGATAAATATTTTTTTCTTTTTAGAACCCCTTCAGGAACACCATAAGTAGTCAGATCACTCCGCGACTCCGTCTGCGTCAGCAACTGACACACCTCGTTAGGATTTTGGCGTACGAGCGTGCCAAGTTGTTCTTTTAACACAGGAGGTATGCTGCCCACGGGTCCATGCTTCATCGCACAATCCAGCACCAAGTCCGCCTTTAGATTGCATAGGAGCTCCATAGCGGATGAGAACCTCCACCAGACAGCTCCCTTTTCCCTCGGTGGCGTACTTTCTAGAGAGGTTACAAAGTATTCCGCAACTACGTCAAGATGCCTGGTGGATAATTTCTTCCAGTCTTTTATGGCATATCCAATATCAGCAAGCCATTTACTAACCGTTGCCGTATTACAGGCCTGCAGAACAATTGCTGCCTCCTCCGCGCCCCACCGGGCGTACACTACAGGCAATAAGCGTTCCGCCAATTCCTGACGGTTAATCTGTGAAATACTGTGCAGCAGCTTGCGGCGGCAATCATGCGACAAATGGGGAAGCTCACGTTCAATATCAGCATCAGATGCTACCTTTGCCAAAAGACCCGCAGCCGTATTTCTGATACTTGCCATGGGATGACGCAGTCCTGATAGAACAATAGCGGTATCCTGTGTTGCAATGGCACCGATTAACGCTAGACGTGCTTCATAAACACCATCCTCCAGCAAAGAGGACAGTAATTGGGAGTACTGGGCAGATCCAAGATGATCACGGCCTAATTTCGCTACTTTTTTAAGTCTGTCGGAATAGCCTAGTGAATCCAATTCTTTAAGTAAGCTCTGTTTGTCCAATGGATCTCTTTTAAAAATCATAAGTCCTCCTAATACGCCTGTTCTTATTCCATCCACACTTTATTCTCTATTCTGCAATACATTTCCTTTATAAATAAAGGTAACCCTGAAGCTGGTTGTAGAGCCGCCTTCAAGATTACCTTTAATGTACTACTTACTCTATTCATTCTTTTTTTGTATAAACACATACGTATTCTCATCCGACAGCTTATCATCAAAGCTGAAATCAAACCCGTCGAAGCCTTTGATATCCTCCACACAGGTGATTTGGCGCTCGGCCATGAAGCGTACCATTTCACCTCTAGCCATCTTGACCAGAGTCGCTCTCTCAACCACCTTACCGCCGATTTCCTGCCCGAATACACAGCTAATCATTCGAACGTTTCCGCCAACATACGGGGAGATGCACTTGCTGTATTCCTTAGAGGCCAAATTCAGAATAATGTCACTCTCCGAAAATAACTGATCCGCCAGCTTCCTGTTCCAGAACTCGTAGATCGAGCTGAAACCAGGTCCGCTAAGCTTAGCCTGCATCTCCAGCCTGTACGGTACAACCCCGTCAAATGGCCGGATAATCCCATAGAACCCGGACAATATCCGTAAATGCTGCTGAAGATATTCTAGCTCCTCCATTTGAAGTACCCCAGGAGCCATGTACTGGTACTGGATACCCTCATAAGAAAAGATAGCCGGTGTAAGATTCCGTGTTACATCCATATCCCGAATCCGCTCCACATTCAGTGTGGCGATGGCATCATTGCATTTCCATAGTGATTTGGCTTCTTCATAATTCAATTTTTGTAATAAGGCCAAAAGAGTCTGTGACTCGCTTATGAATTGCGGCATCTGGCGGCAATCCAAGAAATCCGTGTCCCGCTTCATCTTCTTGGCAGGTGAAATAATGATTCTCATGCTGCTCCCTTTTCTAACCCCTACGGGGAATTTAAATATATCTTATCGTATCATACTTAATCTTCGTAGGCATATTGAGAGCTGCAAGTTATGTTCAGTAAGGGAGATATTAAATATACTTATTGTTTTCTCCTTCCAAGAAGAATACTGGGATATTTTCAACCTTTAGACCTACCTTTCTAATTATTAGGAAGATTAATGTCGATAACTAAAAAGAGAAACGATACATAAGAGAGAGAAATCATTTAAAAGGAGAGGATATCGTGGAAAAAGTTAGAAATTTATCTTTAAAGTATAAGGTATCCATGATTGTAATTATCATGGTTGTCTTAATTTTTGCCGGAGTCACCTATTTCAGCTTAAACATTCTTAAAACCAATCTTTCGAATGACTTGAAGAGTGAGCTTCTTAGTGTAGGAACCTTGACCAGCATGCAGGTTAATCCGGATCAGGTTGGTAAGCTACTCAGCAAGAACGGAGAAGGAAATCCTGACTTCACAAGTCTGCAGAAACAGCTTGACCAAATACAGAAAGATCAAGGTGTGATGAGCTGGAGTTATATTTGGACCTTGAAGGATGATCAAGTGACCACTCAAGCGTACACTTCCAATTTGAATGATATCTATAAGCCAGGTGCTTTGTTCGCCGATCTTGCTCCCATCCACTTAGATGCTGCCAAGAAGGTGTACTCCACAGGAAAATCTGAAGTCACTGATATATTTAAAGATCCGTTCGGCACATGGAGAACCGTATTCTCTCCTATTAAGCAGGATGGAAAGGTCATTGCTGTAATCGGGATAGACTATTCTGCTGACTATATAAATCAGTTATCCAGTCAGGCTCGGAATCAACAGCTATTAATTACAATTATTGGTCTGATCATTATAGCTCTTGTAATCTATGCCGCTATCAATAAGATACTCAAACCATTGAAATCTATTGTAAATGTGTCTAACCGTATCGCCGAAGGAGACCTGAGCAGCAATCCGCTGAGCTACGACTCAAACGATGAGATAGGTCAGCTTAATACGGCGGTTGTCAAAATGCAACATAGCCTGCGCACTCTGATCTTGAATATCCAGGACTCTTCAGAGCATGTGGCTACCTCCTCTCAGCAGCTCACCGCTAGTTCCCAGGAAACTGAATCCTACTCTGTAAAAGTGAACAGTGATATGACAGAAATCGCTGAGAAGACCCTGATGAATTCTAAAATTACGGAAGAAACTGTAACTGTACTGGAAGAGACCGCGATAGGCATCCAGCGTATTGCCGAATCCACTTCTACCGCTTCAGAGGAATCTGAACAAATGGCTGCTAGTGCTCAGAACGGATATGACTCCTTAGATAGGCTGCAGAATCAAATGCATAATATTACAGAATCCGTTACCCGCATTGCCGATGTGATTCAAGTACTCAATTCCCAAATTAGTGAAATTAACGAAATGACAAATCTGATTACCGATGTGGCAGAACAGACGAACCTGCTGTCGCTCAATGCTTCCATTGAAGCTGCGCGTGCAGGTGAACATGGCAGGGGATTTGCAGTCGTTGCCACCGAAATCAGGAAGCTCGCTGAAAGAACAGGCCGCTCTGCAAATACAATTGCTGAACACCTGGGAAGTATTACACAGAGCACCACTCAGTCACAGATCATCGCCCAAGAGGGACAAGGGGAAGTTCATAAAGGCCTTGAGCTGATGAAAGAAGCCGCTCAGTCCTTCAATCAGATTCTCGAATCTACTAAGAACGTATCTATGCAAATGCAAGAAATATCCGCTTCTTCCCAGCAAATTTCCGCTTCTTCTGAAGAGGTTACCGCTTCGATGACAGAGCTTAGAAATGTCTCGGGAGAGATTGCCAAGAGCTCCGACCAAGTCTCCAGCGCCTCCGAGCTACAGCTGCAATTCATCCAGGAAGTAGCCCAGGCTACCGAATCTTTAAGCCATACTTCGCAGTCTCTTCAGGAATTAATTCAACAATTCAAAGTTTAATTTAGTAGACAGGAGCGATCATAGATGAGCTATGCAGGTCTAAAAGGAAAGCACGCGCTGATTACAGGCGCAAGCAAAGGAATTGGAAAAGCAGTGGCGCTCGAATTCGCCAAGGCAGGTACAAATGTGATGATCAATTATATTGGCGATGATCAGGAAGCACTTGAAGTAAAAAAAGAAGCGGAGTCATATGGTGTCAAAGCCGAGATTCACCACGCGGATGTCAGTGATTCCACCCAGGTGCGTGAGATGTTCGAGGCATTCGACCGGCTATTCGGTACACTCCATATCCTCGTGAATAATGCGGGGATTGCCCAGGCCGTGACGGTCCGTGACATGACCGATGAGCAGTGGGACCGGATGATCAAAGTACATCTATATGGAACTTTCTATAATGCAAGGGAAGCTGCCCGCCGCATGTGGGATAACCAGGCCGGCAAAATCATTAATATCTCCTCAGACTTAGCGAGTCTCGGTTGTGAAGAATTCACGCATTATTCAGCGGCCAAAGGCGGAATTACTTCTTTCACCAAAGCTTTGGCACGGGAACTTGCCCCGCACATTAACGTGAACTCGGTAGCTCCAGGCGGAACACTGACCGACATCCTGGCTGACTTCGGTGAAGGCTACGAAGAGGAAGAAGCGGCCAAATACCCGCTGAAGCGTCTGGCACAGCCGCAGGAAATCGCCAAATCCGTTCTGTTCCTGGCTTCCGATGATGCCAATTTCTACACAGGGCAAGTGCTCGGTGCCAATGGCGGCAGTGTAATGAACTAATTTTCTCAAGTCATCTCAGCGGTAATCACTGGAGGAGCAACAACATGACAGCTATAATTGTATTTCTCATTTACTTGGTATTTATTTATTACATCGGCTTCAAAGGATACCAAAAAATCAAAACCGCAGAAGACCTGCTCGTAGCGGGCTGGAGCATGCCGCTCTACGTCGTAGCCGGCAGTCTCCTGGCTGCCATGCTGGCCGCACCATTCTTCTTCGCCGCTATCGGGTCCGGTTATACCACCGGCGGTTTTGAAGGAACAGCAACGATGGCCGGACTTGGAACCTGTATGGTACTGGGTGCGTTCATCTGGACCCGGCCGCTGCGCAGATTGAAGGGCTGGACCATTGCCGACTATTACGGCCTGCGCTATGCCAGTAAGAAGCTGGGTGCTTACTCAGGAACTGTAATGACCGTCGCTTTCGGCTTCTTTAATGCGGGGGCTTTGACGGTCGGAGGAACCTACATCATCCAAGCGATCTTCGATCTTCCTTTTATCCCGGCTGCACTGTTGTTCGTGCTTCTGACGGCGCTATATTCTATCATTGGCGGACTATGGGCTGTTGCTTATACGGAAGTCATCCAAGGCCTTCTCTCCATTGTGGGAATCCTGGGGATTACCGTTGCAGTCATTTACTCGTACCACGACAACATCTTCCATCCCGATTGGTGGAACGTAAGTACACTATTCAATAAAGGCGGCGCTACATTCTGGAGCTTGTATCTGGTCCTGGCCTTCGGTGATATTCCTGCAGCTGACTTAGGGCAGCGGGTAGCGGGAGCCAAGAATCCGAAGATTGCCCAGCGGGGGATGATCATCTCCGGTGTCATTGTAATTCTAATTAGCTGGATTCCTGGCATGCTAGGCGAAGCCTATAAATTCATTTACCCAGGCAGCCAAAATCCGGAGAACCTCATGCTGGCCTTCGCACAAGGTTACTTCCCGCCGCTAGTCTCCGCGATCTTCCTGACTGCGCTGGCTGCCATGGGAATGTCGACGCTAGCCGCCTGCTTCGTCGCTTCTTCCGGGGTGTTCACTAAGAACATTTATCTGGATTTCATCAATACAAACCCTGAACCGAAGAAGCTGCTTCGCGTCTCGCGGATCGGAATTGCGGTTAGTGCCGTTATCGGCTTCATCCTGGCGATTAACTTTCAGCAGATCATTGATCTGGCTTACCTCGCATGGGATATCATCTTCGTCACAGTCTTCTGGCCGCTCGTTCTAGGTCCATTCTGGCGAAGAGTCTCCACCATTGCCGTGTGGGCCAGCATCACCGTCGGCCTGCTCTACTACATCATCACTTCCTTCACCGGGGTACCGGGATGGACTACCGAATCCACTGGATTCTTTGGTCTGGTGACCGAACTCTGGATGATGCCGGGCATTTCCGGTGTGGTTCTGTCAGGCATTACCATTGTATTGTTCAGCTTCATCTTCCCGGCTACGCCTGCTGTCCTCGAAATGTTCAATAAACAGAAGGACGCCTCACTGGATGAAGTGAGTGGTACGGATGACATCAATTCTGGTTTTAGCACTCACGCTAAAGCTTAGTAGAAACCAATTATCATAGTTCAATTCAGCTAAAAAGGGCTGTCTGCCGGATCTTCAAGATCCGGTGACAGCCCTTTTTTATGATGAATCTGATTCCTATTGATCCGAGATATGTGATCTCTTTTAGTAAAGACTCCTGAAGTGTAATTAACGACATTTTTGTATCTTAAACGCCCAACAATTAAGAGATCATGGTGACTAAGGACAATTTTGTACCTTAAATGTTCCACAATACGCCTTTAAGTGTGATTCCCCATAAATTAAGATACAATAATGCCGTTATTTCTATTATTTACCTCCATCTAATAAAAATAAGATACAAAAATGCTGTTAGTTGGAAAGTTGAGCCCTTTTTCACGTTTAAGAAGACGGAGAAAGAGGAGTGGAGGAACTAGATTTACCTCTAATGCCCTGACTTCACCAGAATCACACCCGCTCTTCAAATCCGGAGACAGTTCAGCTTATGGGGGCGAGCTTTCCTACCGAAAGCTTTCAGACAAGCGCTTCACTTCCTCAGCTCTCCCTTCATTCCTGACGCCAAAACTTACAGCGTCTCTGTAGTGAGCGTAAACCCTTCGATCACAGCATCTTCGTCAACCTCAATCAAAATGCAGCGTCTCCCTTGATAATTCACCTGCTTCACATACTTTAAATCCTGCGGGCTGATCGAAATCGTAGCTACCTTTGTATCGATCTTAATCGATTTGGTAGTGAATTTCGGCATCACGCTGCTCGCCTTCATCTCATAATGCTTATTGTCGACGATCGTTTCAAACGCCCGTTCCACTTTCTCCGGAGTCACATTCTCTACGCCGCTTACCGTTAGGACGCGTTCCAGATCTTTATAATCGAGCCGTGGAGGCTCTTCCTGGTCTTCGTTAGTTTCGATGACCTGATAGATTTCCTCATACACCTGTGCGAGGGTGGTTGCGTCAATTTGTTCCCCTGCCACTTCCTTCACGATATCTTCAAAAATAGCTCTCTCTTCCAGTGCCGTCACGGATCTTTCGGCATTCAAGACCTGCTCGATGAAATGCGGATCTGGAAAGTTCGATTTTCCCGTACAATACAGAATACGGTTCACATCGGAATAATTGTCCGTCACGCTCGGGTAAAAGAAGCCCTGCTCCGGCGTACTTAACTTGACGATCGGATCTACAATGACATTGTATTTATATTCCTTCTCCACATAATCAAATAAGAGAGCTTTCCGTTGCTTCTCCGTGGAATTCACGCTACATAAAATGAACGGATGCGCGAACATCTCGTTCTTCTCGCTTTCCTCAGCTTCATCGTTTCTTTCTTTGGTCGGCCGGTAATATTGTCCGCGAACGAAAGTAACAACCGTATCCCGTTCAAAATGGGTATCCGCCATCATTCTATCCACCAACAGCAGCATCAAATCCTGCCATTCATCCGGATCACCTGTCACTAACGCTTGGTGAAGCATTACCTGCGTCGGCTCCTCGGCTTCCGCTTGAAACTTCAACTCGAACAACTTCTGATCCAATTCACCGGTCAGCAGTTTTTTGAAGTTGCCCATATACAGCTCCTGCTTCTCTCTGTCCACCAGTCCAAACGGCTGGCGCTCCCAGTGATAGATCTCGTTGCTTTCCTTCATAATATACACGTTGAGAATGTCGTAAATATTCAGCAAATCGTGATCCAACTTAAACTGCTTGCGTATATGCGCGACTTCTTTCTTTATCATGATTCGTTAAACAACTCCTACGAATTAAATTGGCTTTATCAGTATAAATCATATAACAAACCTTCGCTATATAAGACGAACTTAGAAGGGCTCTAGACCATGAATAGAAATCTTTTGCCTTGCCTATCTTAACATGATACAATAAAACAAAATTCAAATAATGCGCATAGGAAAGGTGTGTTTTAAATGAGCTCAACTCGTATTTTAGAAGAAATCTCGGCAGAGGTTCAGCCTTACCGCAGCGCTGAGAACGGTGTCTCTTCATTGTTTCTGAATCGCTGGTCGCCGCGTGCATTTGAGGATCGCAAAGTATCCGAAGAAGATTTAAATGCGATTTTGGGGGCCGCTCATTGGGCACCTTCCTCATATAATGATCAGCCATGGCGGTTTGTAGTCGCAAAGACAGAGGAACAATTGGCTGTATTTCATCAGTTCCTGGGCGATTTCAACAAGCTTTGGGCGTCCACAGCGCCAGTGCTCGTGCTCGTAGCTTCCGATACCAAACGTGAGAACGGCGATCCTAATGGAGCGCATGCATTTGATGCAGGAACTGCTTGGGGCTATTTGGCACTTGAAGCAACGCTGAAAGGACTTGCAACCCATGCCATTGGCGGGTTCGACCGCCAGCAAGCTAAAGCAGCCTTGAACTTGCCTGAGCAGTACGATCTCCATGCCGTCATTGCCATTGGCTACCAAGGAGATAAGAGTAGTTTGCCTGCTCCGATTCAAGAGAGAGAGGTCCCGAGTAGCCGAAAATTGCTTAGCGAAGTCGTTTTCGAGGGAACTTATAAATAATCCCCCACTTAAAAACGGTCTTTATCCATCAAGGATGAAGACCGTTTATTTTTGCGTGTATGTAAGGGTAAGGGTGAGTAGATTTCAGGTCGGAATTTCTAATCTGCGTTTATAAATGCCTTTACCTCATCATTAAAATCACTGTAAAATGCTTTAGACCTATTTTCATTACCAGTTCTTCTAGAAATCCGATTAATCTGCATTGCAGCTGTAACACTATTCGTTAATGTAATAAACTTCTTTGGTATTTCATCACTAATTCCAACCGTTGTATCATCCCAAACTTTATTAACTTCTGGTGTCCAAACCCCACTTGCTTCACGGTTATCTATCACAATTGCCTTTGTGTCTTGATCCTTAACAGATGCTTTTAACAATTCCGCAATGGCATATGCTTCCTCAATGGTTACACGAAAGCTTGCATGTTTAATATAAAAAATCCCTCCTTCTTTCCAATAGGTAGTTGTTTTGGGTAATTGATTATCAAATGTATACATAGAGACCTCATCCTTTTTCAATTATTCTAAATAAACTATATATATTTATTGTCTTTTATATTCACTTATCGTCATACCTGTCCACATATGAAATGCTCTTACAAATGAATTTAAATCTTGATATCCTAAGAGATAAGCTATCTCATCAGATAACATCCCAGAATTTTTTAAATAATGCCTTGCAAGCAGTTCTCTAGTATGGTTTAACTGCTTCTGAAATGTAGTATTTTCTTCATTTAATTTTCTTTGAAGCGTTCTTTTGCTACAGCCTAATTTTGATGATACATTATCTATACTTCCTTCTCCTGCGGGTAAAAGCTCTGTGAGTGCACTTCTAACTCTAGCTGCATAAGTGTCATCTACGTCTAATTCATTAAGCCGTCTTCTTAATTCTGGCTCAAAATACTCCCACATGGCATCATTCTGGCTTATAAAAGGACAAAGCGCATCTTGCTTTGATATAGTCAGTACGTTTCTTGGTCCTATTTTAGGTCTTACGCCAAAAAACTTCTCATAATCATCATGATCTATCTTATGCTTTGTCATCACTTCTATGGGTATAATATGAGTTTTTGTAGCATTTCTCATAAGCTGTACTAAAAACACCATTTCTAATGCAGTTAAAAACTCTGGTATTTCATGTTCTTCATTCTCAAAAACGATCTCTAAAGTTATGTAATCCCTGTTTTCGTTAATTAGAAATACTAATGGACCTGTAAGTTTTTTATATGTCGCTATTCTTTTCATACAAGTTAATGCATTCTTACTGCAATAAGCTGCAAAAACAGGTGGAGAAAAAGTTTCTATACTTTCTAATGTACCAATCTTTATTGGCGCGCACTCATCAATGGACAGTTCTTTAAGTGCTTCCATGAATCTTATATATTCAGTAGCTGTTAATGAAGATATTGGACGAGTAAATAAATCTTCAGGCAAGTCGGATTTTTTCAGGGCCTCTATAGTTGATATTCCAATTTTCTCGATTAAATCATCAAATCTCCTATCTATTACAACTCTACTATTAGACATATATCCCTCCTACTATTTCACAGATACTTAGTCATAATTGCATCTATATATTCAACTTCCCTTATGTTAAACATTATATCCTTTAGGCCACACGATTTTAACGACATTTCACGCCATTATTCTTTCAATTCACGCCAGAGCGTAGTTGAGTTCGAATCCATTATAGAATAGCAAAAAGACACGGAAGAACCATTCCGTGCCTAATATCAGATTATCCCTCAGCAATAGAAACTCCGGCAACGTTACGCTGTCTCATGGCGGATGGAGGAATTCCGTACTTCTTCTTCCAGACTTTTGAGAAGTGCGAAACATTTTCGAAGCCTGTGGCGTAACAGACTTCCGTTATGGATATTCCCGAATGGGTTAATAGCTCCTTGGCCTTCTCTAACCTGCGGTTACGAATCCATTGAATGGCAGGCTCATTATAGATCTTCCGAAATTCCCGTTTGAAGGTCGATAAGCTCCTGCCGGACAAATAGGCCAGATCCTGAAGCGATACAGGGTTCAGCAGATTTTTTTCCACCACCTCTACAATGCTTGTAGGGCGTTGCTGCCTGAGCTGTAGAATTTGGTTCAATAACCCTTTGTCCGCGTCCAATATATCAAATAGAAGCTCCAGCATTTTCAGTTTTATTAATTCGTCTTGAATGGCCTCCGGTTTTTCAAAATAGGGTTTGAGTGATGCAACATAGCTTAGCAGGCGCTCATTCACCGAATGAACAGCAGTCGGAGCAGGTGATACAGGCTCAGAAGAAGGAAAACTCGATATTTTCATAAACTCATGAAGCAACTCATCTTTCAGAAAGAACATCATATAATCCAAGACATGCCTCGAATCCTCTTCCCCATACTTCTCATACTCAACGGCGATGCCTTTATGCAAAAGTAACATTTCATTTTTCCTTACCGTATATTTCTGCTCACCGTATCTGACGATGTAGACCCCTTCCAGAACAACCAATAAAACATGGTCCTGCAGATACATCCTTCCGGTCTTGATATCCGAATAGCCGCATGCTCCCATGACCGATAATCCTTTTAACTTCAACATGCTAACGCTAGCTATACTCTGAGGCATTTTCACAGCCTTTCTAATTACTGACCCCATTCACCTCACTCCTTATCTGAGTAAAAGATAACACAAAGGCAGCAAGACAATCCAATGCTCGTTCGAATGAGCCGAATTGACAACAAAAATGACCTGTACGACAAAGCTTTAAAACTTCAGCCCGGTTACTATAAGGATAGAAGTTATGCAACAAGCAAAATATATGTAGCAAGAACAGATACACAAATATATGAAGGAAAAGGTGTGGAAAAAATGACAACTGTAAAAAAATTATCCCTTGAAGAAATTGCTGACCGTGATGCCATCCGCGATCTTGTTGATGCCTATGCATTCTGTGCAGACACGAGAGATGCTGAAGGTCAAATGGCTCTATTCACTGAAGATACGCTATTTAGAGTATTTATGGATGAACGTCAGGCAGAACCAGATCAAGTCATTAATAGTAGACAAGATTTGTTCCCTGTGTTTGACAACCTGAACACCTATACCTCCACTATGCATTTTAATGGCCAAAGCAAGATCAACTTGTCTGGTGATACTGCGACTGGGACAACCTATTGTTTCGCGCACCATTTAACCGTTGATGGAGATAACAAAAATTTGATGGTGGCAACGATCAGATATTTCGACGAGTTCGTCAAAATTAACAATGCCTGGTTCTTCAAAAAGAGAGATCTTAAGGTTGCATGGGTTGAAACTAAACCTCAACATAGCTAAATCGCCCGCATAACCGTTTTCCTCTGAGGCTTAATTCACTTGTAACTTCGCTTCGATTTGTCCTCAACAATTCAAAACACCTGTTAATACCGGACTCTTATTGCCCAGTATTGACAGGTGTTCTAATTTATAACGGTTTACTTCCCTGCAATCAAATGACCAGCTCGTTCCCGAATCTCTTGAATAATTTCACCCGTTGGCGAGACTTGCCCAAACTCATAGGCAATCACTGTCAGCGTTATACGCTGAATATCCTCGGCAGCAATGGCCCCCCAGCCCATATCCGGGTAATCCATTGCTGCATTGCCATCGCTCAGAAAAATAATTTTGTATTCCCGATGTGCCCCATCGCGAACCGTTGTTTCGCAGCACACATTGGTCACTGTGCCGCAGATAATAAGCGTATCGACATCATGTTTTCTTAAAATAGTATCCAGATCGGTATCATGAAAGCCACTGTAGAACAGTTTATCCACGATAATGTCACCAGGAAGCGGCTCCAGTTCGTCTATAATCTCCACTCCATGCGTGCCTCTTTTCAATATTTCATCCACATTCGGATACATATCCTTCATCCTACCGGTATCGCTGCCGTCTCCCCGTACGATATGGCGAAGATAAATGACCGGCATCCCGGCCTCACGAGCGGCTACAGTCAGTTCCTGAATATTCCCAATAATATTGTCGGTACGAGGAACGTAAAGCGCGCCATCCGGCTGGCAAAATACATTCTGCATATCGACCACGATCACTGCCGTTCTAGTGGGATTGATCTCCCATCTCACCTTATTTTTAAAGCTCATATGCCCAGCTCCTCTAATCGGATAAATTGAATATATAGACTACAACCCGTCGTCAGGCAACCTCTGTCGGGACTTCCGTGTTCGTTTTAACCCCGCCGGACCGTTGCTCCATCACCGGTCTGATCCAGATGTTAACCACCGTATTTAATCCGATGAGCAGGACAACCCCCACCAGCATAGGCTGGGTAACAATGCTTTGAACTGCTAGTGGCAGCTTAGAGGTCAATTCTGTAGGCAGATACATCGTACCCAGCGAAATAATGAAGGAAGAACCAGCGACAACCAGATTCAATTCGTCCCAAACGACCTTGCTGACCATTTGAATACCGCTGACTGCGATAATGCCAAACAACACCGTTGAAGCTGCCGAAAGGACCGGACCTGGAAGAGAAGCGATGAACAAGCCTACCTTAGGAATCAGACCAAGAATAATCGCCATCACGCCGGCTGTCATCGTAACGTAGCGGCTTCCAATACCGGATACCCGCACAATCCCGATATTTTCCGGATACGAAGTTGTGCCCAGCCCGCCAAACACAGCGCCGATCGTACAGCCGAGAAATTCGCCGAACAACCCGCGGTTCACACGCTCGGAATCCATTTTCTGTCCGCCCCATTTGGTAAGCAGCGTATACATGCCGACGGCTTCAGCCGAAGCTTGAAGAAAGGCAAGGAGCATCAGGATTACTACCGGAATGGAGACACCGAAACCAAAGGGGAAGATCGACGGCAGACTGAACCAACCGGCTGATCCAACTGCAGAGAAGTTAGCCGTCCCGAAAATCGAGTAAAATACAGTGCCAATCACAATCCCCCACAACAAGGCACCCCGGCGAAGCAGCGTATTGCCTCCAACGATCATCAGAACAAGCACGCAAATCACGGTAACCCCGGCAGCAGCGAAGTTAATTCCCTCATTGGCGCTGCCGAACCAGTTTTTCAGGCCGATGTTCGCGAGCTGGGCGCCAATGATAATGAGCAGGGTCCCATATACAATCGGTGGGGATATAAACCTGTTAACATGTCCAATCAACCCGAATTTGCGGATCGGTATGGTCAGCAGCATGAAAATCACACCCGCAACTGCCATAGAGCCAAACGCAGTGCCCAGCCCTACGCTAGTACCTGCAGATAATACAGCTACAAAAAAGGCGGCCGTCGGTCCTTGAACGACAGGGAGCTTCAGCATTTTACCTGACTGGAGAATGGTAACGAGCCCCGTGGTCAAAAAACAGGCCTGAATCATATAACCAATGGTGCCGGCCTCGAGCTTCATCGCTTGTCCAATTAACACCGGAAACAGGAATATACCTGTTAAAGCAAGCAAATGCTGAAACCCGTAAGTCAAATTGGCTCCGAAAGAAAGCTTTTCTTCAATGCCCACCTGCAAAACTTGGTTCTCCTCATGAAGTTGACTCATACTTTCTCACTCCTTTGATGTGGTTGGCGGGGCAAGTTATCCTTATTCAACATATCATCTGATGTTTAGAGCTTAGGAAATCCGAATTTGGGCCACAGCCTCCAGATTACAGATCGTCTGCCGTTTGGCTTCAGCACTGTCACCCGCTTGTATCGCTGCAAAAATCGCTTCGTGATAAGCTGTATTATCTTCATAATGGCGGGTATCCAAAATTAGCTGGCTCAGCATCGCCTTGAGTCCTTCAGCCACGACCTTGTACATTTCCAGCAGCACTTCGTTGTGGCACGATTCAGCGACGGCAATGTGAAAAGAAAGATCAGCCTCTACATATTCGGCATACCGCCCCTTGTCCAAAGCTTCGTTTCTCTGGTTCAGGTATTGGCGCATTCGCACAAGATCTTCCTCCGATCTTCTGTCTGCCGCCAAACCTGACACTTCAATTTCCAGGATCCGGCGCACCTCAAGAATTTGAGCATAGTTATGCGGAGCCAGCGTCTGCCGGACCCCGTTCATGACTGTCGAGGAAGAACGGATATACGTCCCGTCTCCCTGGCGGACTTCCAGCAGTCCGGCGTGAACCAAAATTTTGACCGCTTCACGAATGGTGGATCGACCAACGCCGAGCAGCCGCATCAATTCGGGTTCAGCCGGCAGCTTGTCGCCATTTTTATATTCTCCCGTGCCAATCAGCATTTGTAACTGGTCAAGCACTTCATCCACCAGCTTTCGACGCTGAACAGTTTTAAAACCTGCATAGGTGCTAATAGGACCACCGCCTCTTGTATATGTTATTTTACCTAACACAATTTCATTCATTTCGGTTTATGGTTCACATTATAGTGAGTGATATCGTAAAAAACAAGCTATTTTTTCATAGTTATGTAATGTTACATTACATGTATTATTGACAAATCACCTTACTAAAAGTTATGTTAGACAAAATCAAACATCAGATGATCTATTGAATAATCTGTTTTATGGATTTCCCCTTCAAAGGAGAGCTGGTCGATTCTATGAATACTAACTTACAAATCAGAGAGCCTAATTACACGCGGCTTGTCGCTTTGCTGTTCTGGTCAGGGTTGATTGTTCTTTCTTCGTTATATGTATCCGTACCGCTGATTCCCACTATTACACAGAGCTTTCACCTGTCGTCCGAGAAGGCTGCTGTACTTGGAAGCTCCTTTTCTCTTTTTTACGCAATCGGCTGCTTGATTCACGGTCCGATATCCGATTGGTTAGGAAGAAAAACAGTCATTTCTATCGGGCTTGCTGTTTTGTCCTTGGCCACTTTATCTGTGGGCTTCGTCTCCAGCTTCAACCTTCTGATCTTCCTGAGGTGCGTGCAGGGGATCGCCGCTGCGGCGTTCTCCCCCGTAGCTTTAACCTACATTGGTGAAGTTTTTCCTTCTTCCAAAAGAGGGACAGCCATCGGGGTGGTCAGCACCGGATTTCTAATGGCCGGGATTGTCGGACAGCTATGGGGAAGTTTTTTCACGGATTTGCTGGGCTGGCATCAAGTATTCGTGGTCCTGGGCTTCGCTTATCTGCTGACCCTGGGGCTTATTATTACCCTGCTGCCCAGAGAGAAAATGGATCGGCCCTCTTGGAATGCCCGGACATATGCTAAACAGTGGAAACAGGTGTGGTCCAACCCGAATTTGCTGCTGTGTTACGGAATTACCGCTTTGATCCTGTTCTGCTTTGTAGGAATGTATACCGTGCTGGGTACTGTTCTTGAGAAAGCACCATTTGGGCTTAGCAGCATACAATTATTCGGTGTGCGCGCACTCGGCATCATTGGTATGCTGATTTGCCCTTTTGCCGGTAATCTATTTGAAAAATGGGGCACACTTCCGACGCTGCGCATCGGCCTAACACTGGCCATCGTGGGCTTAGCGAGCATGGGGTTGGTTCAACAGCTAAGCAGCTATATGCTCATGAGTGTTGTTTTTGTAGGCGGCATCTCGCTGGTTGTACCAGCCATCATCTCTTTGGTTGGGGAAATAGGAAGCAGGAACAGGGCCATCGCCACTTCCATGTATACCTTTGTTCTATTTGCCGGGGCCGGGGTAAGTCCACTCGCAACGACACGCCTGCTGAAGTCTGGCATAGCCTCCCTCCCTTTTCTCACCTTTGCCGTTATGATGTGTTTGGGACTGATTACGGCAATGTTTATCAAAGTACCCGGAGCCACCGATAAACTTTGATACATATCGCTCAAACAGCCTGCTGAGGAAACTCAACAGGCTGTTTATATTTTGGACTAAGTAAAAGCAAAATGTTTTTACATCTTGGAGCCGGAATTCCAAGTCCAGCGTTTTAGAGGAGCGGTCCTTCGCTACACTATGAGTTTTCCCTAGAGGGGAGCTATACTTTCGTCAGCCTTCTGACTGCTACTGTCAGTTATTAACTTCTAACTCTCCTCATAAGTCATTAGCTCTCCATTGCTCCGGTACATAAATATAACGATTACCTTCTTTTTTGACGTACCCGAAAGCAGGGAAATCCATATGCATTCCTGTTACCCGGATTCTTTCCTCTGATGCGAAGTCGAGCAGTTTAATGCGTGTTCTTGACGCTTGGTCAGCATCAATATCCATAGCAAACTTCAATTCTGGCTGTGACATCTGGATGGTTGCATTCTGAATGATATCCCCCCAAATTAACAATCTGTCTCCTTCAGATTCTATTAGATATGCGGTATGACCAGGCGTGTGTCCATGGGCCTCTATTGGGGTTATCCCGGGAATACCAACGGAATCGGAAAAAGTCACAATATCATCTTTATACGGAGCGAGTGCTGATCGAGCCATTTGGACACTCATTTTTCCTAAATCGTCCTGGAAATGATCCTCAACATTGTCCTTCATCCAAAATCCATATTCCTTCTCATGTACAATGACTTTGGCGTTAGGAAACGCTCTCGTTCCATCTGCCAACAATAAACCATTCACATGATCCGGATGCATATGAGTCAGAAGTACGGTATCGACATCCTTTGTTGAGTAGCCAGCTGCTATTAGGTTATCGATTAGATGGCCTGCCCCTGGCCCAAAACTAGATCCAAATCCCGTGTCCACTAAAGTAATATGTCCGTTGTTATTAACAATAAATCCATTTGTATTCATGTATGGAGGCACAGCTTGAAGGTGTTCTCTCAATATTTGAATCGGTTCGTCTTTTTCTAGTTCGAAGAAGGCATCCAATGGTAATTCCAAATTCCCGTCTGATAATACCGTAACGATAATACCACCGATTTTTTTATGAAAAACGCTAGGGACTTGCGCTTGGGGTTTATAATTGGTGCTCATGTTTGCTCCTCCTTAAACAACAACTGTTATTTATAATACACTTGTCATGATATCAGTCTCCTTTATTGTTTATCAACCAACAACATCGCGGTTCCGTTGTATATTAAACAAATAGGTAGGATTTGTCGTCTTACTATATGGTTTAAAGATTATGTTCAACAAAAAAATCCAACAAGATTTACTTGTTGGATTTAGTATTATCAATAGCGTTGCATAAACCATAATAGATCTTCTTCTATCTCTTCAAATTAAAAAACGCTACCGCTGTCTCTGTCGTTACCTTGGCGACCTCTTCCACGGGCTGACCGATACAACGCGCTACGGCCTCCAAAATATGCGGCAGGTAGCCTGGCTCGTTCCGCCCATCCACCGGCTTTTCTTTTAAATCGCGCGGGGTCAAAAATGGCGCATCCGTCTCGATCATCAGCCGGTCCAGCGGAATCAGCTTCACCAGTTCCTTCAAATGTTTCCCTCTTCGTTCGTCACAAATCCAGCCGGTAATCCCAATATAGAGACCCATCTCCAGATACGCGATGAGCTCTGCTTGGGTTCCGGTAAAGCAATGGACAACAGCTTTGGGGAATGCCTGTTCCTTAAGAATAGCCTTAAAATCCGTAGCCGCTTCCCGTTCGTGCAGGAACAACGGCATGTTCAGTTCAACAGCCAGATTAACCTGCTCCCTGAACCATTTTCGCTGCACATCCCGCGGGGAAAAATCACGATTATAATCCAGACCGCATTCACCTATCGCTGCCACTTGCGGAAGTGCCGCTAATTCCTTTAACTTCGCAATCGTATCCTCATTGCAGCTCTTGGCATCATGCGGATGCACGCCCGCTGTAGTATAGAGCTTCCCCGGGTAACGACCAGCATAACGGGCCGCTTCCATGCTGTTCCTAAGACTTGTTCCTGTAATAATAAGCGGACTAACGCCCTTAGCGACTGCCCTCTCCACCACTTGCTCACGATCTTGGTGAAACGAACGGTGCATCAGATTAACGCCGATATCGATGATAGGTTGATTCATGATTGTCGCACCTCTTGTTCATCAGATTCTAAGACCGAGAAGCACACAGGCGGCACATGCTCTGCCAACCAAACTTCATTTCCAGCGTAATAGAAGTTAACGCCTAACTGCTGTGCGCGCTGCGTGTCCACTTTAAGGATAACTAACGTTCCCCTGCGACTCCCGGCCAATGTTGCAAAATGAGTCCCTTCCGATAAATGAACATACTGCCTGCTCATCGGGCTCAACCCTTCCTGCAAAATTGCAGGGAGAGCCTTCTGATTCGTACCATGATACAGTAGCACCGGAGGCTCACCGGGGGCATACTGAATTTTATCGTGACTATGACCGTACCTCGCTCTGATCCGGTCATCCTTAATTTCAAAACGCTGTTTGTCCGATTGAGAAACCACCTGTTCAATATCCGCTAACGTAACTCCCGACCACTTTGGCTGGGCTTGAATCGCCTCCAATAAAACACTCAGCCGACACGATCCATCTCCAGAATCCAGAACGACACCAAACTCCCCAGGAGTATGACGGAGAATCTTGGTCATTAACTTGCTTAAGCTTTTTTCTGCAGCTTGATTTAACATTTACCTTCACTTCCTAAATTCCTTTTTCATTTCAACTTCCATTAACCGCATTATACTCTGATGTCACCTTAAGAAGCGGTAGTTTTTGATTATAGCTGAAAAATACAGCCTGTATCTAAGCAAGGTTAACCTATGAATCTTTAATTTATAACCATTCTTTATCACCAGGTCCACAATTATCTTGTGGTATCATTACTTTAACGTTTAAATATGGAAGGAATCAACAATCAATAATGAATATCTCTACAACAGTGTCATCTAAACAGATCATGGATCTATTATTAAACATCGCCGTCGCACGTCCTGTTTTTATTTGGGGACCTCCGGGAATCGGAAAATCCTCCTTAGTTCAGCAATTTGCCGATCAGGTGGGTCTGCCCTGTGTCTCTCTGCTGGGAAGTCAGCTTGCACCCGAGGATCTCATTGGCGTCCCGCAAATTATAGATGGAAAAAGCAGATTCTGTCCGCCAAGCATCATCGCCCGCGACGAGCCTTATTGCCTGTTTCTGGATGAGCTTAACGCTTGTACGCATGAGGTTCAGAAAGCTTTTTATAGCTTGATCCTGGAAAAACGTGTCGGGGAATACCGCCTCCCGGAGGGCTCTATCGTCATTGGTGCGGGAAACCGTGCGCAGGATAGCGCTATCGTCAAACCCATGTCATCCGCACTGATCAACCGCATGTTTCATGTGCAATTGAGAGTATCTCACCGTGAATGGTTAGCGTGGGCGTATGAGAATGAAATCCACCCGCTAGTGATCCAATATATAGAGACTCGTCCAGACCATCTTTGGGTTCAACCTCCGAAACACGAAGTACCCTTCTCCACACCAAGATCCTGGCATATGCTAAGTGATGCGTTAAAAGAATACGGTGACGGCCTGCAGCCTGAAATTTTGGATATTCTGGCCACGGGTTGTCTATCTCCTCATCATGCCGGGCAATTCAAAGCATTCTACAAACAAACGAATAACAAATACAAATTGAATGCATCCTGGAAGGTGAACTCCATTGGCCTCATGAACCAGAGGATCGGGATGTGCTGTACTTTATGGCACAGTCCTTCCGTGCACATCTTATTAAAGAGCTGCCGGAATCCAAGTCCAATCTTACTGAGCATCACAAGCGACTTGCCCACCGTTCCAAGGCTCTGATTAAAAACTTAAGCACCATCAGTCTCGAAATCGCTCAGCTTACGGTTGCGCGAAATGAGAACGGTGAGAGCCTGCCGGATTGGTTCCTTGTTGAAATTGTCCGTGACTTGCCACGACTTGTTCAGAAGAAGGAAGTATAACTATGGCGAAACCTAAGTCCAGAGAACTTGATCCCGCTACCAAAGCCTATAACGAAGGTCTTCAATACATTACCGAACATCCCATGTTCGCTCCGCTTGCCCTACACGCTCATTTTATCCGCCGGGAAGGTAATCAGTGTCCAGAGCACGGCTGGGCTGTCACCACTAGTGATGGTTTTATTCATGTGCATCCTAAGCGAAGAGGTCTACCGGAGGAATGGGTGTACATTCTTGCCCATGCCTTGCTTCATCTTGGGTTTGGACATTTCCGGGTGATGGAACGTCAGGATCTATGGAATGCGGCATGCGATGCTTTTATTGCAAAATTTCTGTATGACATGAAGCTTGGGCGACCGCCTGCAGGTATGGACGGACGAGTAGAATTGGCTGCTAAAAGCGAAGAAGAGTTGTATGACACCTTCGTGGAGCGGGGGCTCCCTCCTTCCTTCCACAACCTCGGCTCTGCCGGGCACGGATTTCAGGACATGCTCTTGAATTCCCGTGATACGGGCTACTATTGGAGCAACCGTCAAGTGAATTGGCAGGATTGTCTGGGGAAGGGTTTATCCATGGCTGTCACCAGTGCAGTCAATGTGACCGCAGGATACGAAGCATACCTGGGAGCTCAGAAAGAAGTCCTCACGCCCGCCCTAAAAGCCCGCAATTGGTTCATCAGCAGTTATCCGCTTATGGGAGCGATGGCTGCCGATTTTACCATTATTGAGGACCCCATTCTATGCAATAGATTGTCCATCACTGTCGCCGCTGTAGATGCCGAGGCCAAAGAAATCTACATGAATCCCGCCGCAGGCCTCGATGAGCAGGAATGCCGGTTTGTGCTGGCGCATGAATTTCTGCATGTCGGGTTAAGACACCATGCCCGCGCTGACGGACGTGTTCCGTATTTATGGAATGTGGCCTGTGATTATGTCATCAATCAGTGGTTGATGGAGATGGGATTAGGTGCTTTCCCTAGAATTGGCGGGCTTTATGATCCAGAATTAAAGGGCTTATCTGCCGAATCGATCTATGACCGGATCGTTAACGACCTCCGGTTGTATCGTAAAGTCGCTACCTTTCGGGGAATGGGCCTTGGAGATATCCTACCGCCGAGTAAACCTGATTGGTGGGAGCGGAATGATGGACTTGCCCTTGATGATTTTTACCGTAATTGTCTCAGCCAAGGTCTTGATTATCACTATGATCAGCATCGCGGGCTACTTCCGGCAGGTCTTGTAGAAGAAATTCGTGCATTGTCTCAGCCCCCTATCCTATGGGATATAGAGCTTGCGAAATGGTTCGATCACTACTTCTCTCCAGTGGAAAAGTTTCGGAGTTATTCCAGAATCAGCCGCAGACAATCCTCCACCCCCGACATTCCCAGACCTCGCTGGGTACCAGACGCCGGGGACGAAGATGGCCGTACGTTCGGAGTGGTACTAGACACCTCCGGTTCCATGGATACCAAGCTACTTGGCAAAGCTCTGGGTGCCATCGCCAGCTATAGCTTATCTAGAGATGTTCCACTGGTACGTGTAGTGTTCTGCGACGCTACTGTCTACGACCAAGGGTATCTCGCCCCAGAGGTCATCGCCGATCGCATATCCGTCAAAGGCCGCGGGGGCACCATCCTCCAACCGGGAATCGATCTGCTAGAGCGTGCAGAGGATTTCCCCAAAAACGGCCCCTTGCTGATCATCACAGACGGCTTCTGTGATAGAGTCACCATTCGCCGGGAGCACGCCTTTCTTATTCCCAAGGGACAAAGCTTGCCGTTTGTACCCAAGGGGAAGGTTTTTCGTATGGATTGAAATGAGAGATTTTAATGAGGTGAACACATGCTTGAAGCATCGCTAACAAGAGGCCTGCATTCGTTAGCAAGGAGATATTGCATAACAAAAATTGATTATTGGGGCAGAAAGTATAGTAGATTAATCGATCAAGGTAGGGATCGGGAACCCGACGGAATTGACCACTCTCTTGAAGCCAAGAAATTATTCCCCAGATATATTGTTTTGAAAGCTATTTTAGCTGAATTGGAAAGATATATACCCGAAGACTTTGACTCTTTTTCAGAGGCAAAAGTCAAGATCACTCAAGTTATAAATGAAGCTGTTAGTTTTATGACAAAAGCAAATGACGATGATAATGTTACAAGAAACACAATGTCTGAAGAGAGAAGTAGCTTTGTTTCTTATCTTGAGAATGTATCTGCAGCAAAAGTCATGAGCCAACCACCGTTATTCTACAGACGCAAGTTATCCGTGCCAGAAATTGAATTACTTTGGACTCAACTAAATGATATATGGGCTATAAAAACGAGAGGGCCCTGGATACCACTTGATGGTAGTCAGAATGAACTCACGCTAGCTTTTATGGATGACTACTTTGATTCAGAAGTTGGCTACGAACTACTCCGTAAGTTTTTAAAAGAACATGGGGTTAATCATGTTTATGAGTTAAGGGAATTAGAATTTTCACCTGAATATGAACTGGAGCTCTCAGCATTTACTCCTACTTATACATTTAATGGGGAGGGCTTCTGGTGTAGTAAAGAAATGGACTGGGTTATCTACGCCTCCCATGAAAATTCAATAACTATTGGCGGAGAATGGCTAATCAACAAAGTAAAAGAGGTTTGGTCAAATTGGGAAAGCAGACTGTGGCTAGACTGGGAGGAAAGATTAGAAAGAGGAATTTAATGATTTCACGGAGGCGAACTCGTTTGGAGACACACAGATGCAATTTAACCAGACTACAACAAAGTGACTATCAAGCTGTAAAAACTCTTTATGGGAACGAACAAGTAAGAACATACTTGGGTGGAGCAATACCCGAGGAGCATGCATTAAATAAGTTTTTAGATATATTACAACGTTCTGAGACAGATTCATATTACTGGACTGTTCGACTGAAAATCAGTAACGAGTTTATAGGACTAGTTTCTTTGGAACAACATGTTGATGGTCAAGATACTGAGATCTCCTATGAGCTTCTCCCCCATTCCTGGGGCCATGGGTACGCGAAAGAAGCCGTTGCCCAAGTCCTTACTTACGCATTCAATGAATTGAACTTAAACAGAGTGATTGCTGAGACCCAAACGGCTAATCATTCTTCTTGCAAGCTATTAGAAAGAGTAGGCATGAAATTAGATCGTAAAATCATGAGATACGACGCTGAGCAAGCGCTTTATGGGATTGATAGAATATAATTTGAGCGGAGCATTAGAATATGAAACGTACTGAGATTTCCTTTGATATTGAGACCGTACCCGCAACTATCAGGCAATATCTAAAAGGAGCAACCCTTTATGACAGCAGCTCTTCCGAAAATGCAAAAACACTATTAGTTGCAGGCGATGAACGTGCTTTTCTGAAAATAAGCGAACGAGACTCGCTTGAACGCGAATATAAAATGACCTCTTTTTTACATAGACATCATGTCGCACCTAATGCCATAGCCTATGAATCGGATTCAGAGTATGATTATCTGCTTACAGAAGCGGTAAACGGTGAAGATGGAGCAGCCGCACATCACCTAGAGGACCCACGCCGATTGGTATCCGTGTTCGGGGAATATCTTAAAATGCTGCATTCACTGCCTACTGCGGAATGTCCTTACAACCATAGAACGAAGGAAATTTTAAATGAGGCTTATGTTAAGGGGAGCGACTGTAGTCTCTTAAGTACGTTCAATTACTCTCCCGCAGACAATGTGATCATTCATGGGGACTACTGCTTGCCGAATATCATCATGGATCACTTTTCGCTCAACGGGTTTATTGATCTGGGATATGGCGGGGTTGGCGACAGACACTACGATTTATATTGGGGAATATGGACTCTGAACTATAATCTGAAGACCGATCAGTATAGAGAATTGTTTTTGGATGCCTATGGGCGCAGTGATATTGATGAAGAGGGATTGAAATACTTCACGGAGTTGGTTCGGTTGACGGAATAAATGCGTGTTCTGATTTAAACAAAAAGAGGGGCGATGGCCCCTCTTTACTTATTACGATTTACTCGCTGGCTTTCTCTCCCCAATAAGCGAACTCAGCCGCTCAAGCAGATCTCCACCGCCCGTTAAAGAGATGGATCCGACTTTTTCGCATATTTTCTCTAAGAATTCCAGCTCTTTCAATCGGAATAACGTCTGGTTCTCATCCATTAGCTTCGCGGTATTAAGCAGGCTTCGAGTCGATGCTGTCTCTTCCCGGCGGGTAATTAGATTGGCTTGGGCCTTCTTTTCCGCCATTAGGACGGTGTTTAAGATCTCTTTCATTTCTCCTGGCAAAATAACATCCTTAACTCCCGCGCCCAGGAACTGTACGCCAAATTCTTCACTCTTCTCATGCATACGAGACAGGATGAACGACGCGATGTCCTCTTTCCGTTTCAAAAGATCATCTAATTTAAGCGTCCCGACATACTCCCGCAGCATAAGCTGAAGCTGGATATGAATTTGCTCGTCAAACGATTTCATTTCCAAAGCGCGCAGCGGGTTTACGATCTTGTATTGGCAAACGAAGTTCAGCCGTAGTGTAACCTTGTCTTCCGTCATAATTTCCTGGCCGATAAGATCCATTTGTTGTTGTCTCAGATCAATCTTCTTGACCATAACCGACACTGGGCCTTTCCAGAAGTAATACTTTCCGGGAGAGATCTCTCGTTGCAGAACGTGATCATAGAATAAAAATCCAGATTCGTTACTCGCGATTTCGAAGGCCTGCACATAGGCTGTGAGCTTCGGTAAAATTGAACGATCTACCTCGGCAGACAGCTCAGCTTGTCTGGTATCTGTATGTATAAAGGTATGTTTTCTAAGTATGTTCCAAAAAGCATAGATACCCGGTTTAAGAAGTTGTACGAATTGCCCGTCCTCGTAACGCAGGACATACTCGTGGTCTTGCACTCGTACGATATTGAGTTCTCGCGCGAGATCCTCATCGTGAAGGAACAACTGCAAGTCTTTGCCCTCTACATCGAACGGTTTCGCGATATTCATTACCACAACTGTGCTTTGCGACCACGAGAAATAGTTGTACGTTCCCGGCATGAGTTTTTTAACATAACTTCCTTTATGAAAGAGCAAACCTCGCTGGTCCGCTTGAATGGTTACTTTTTTTAACATATTCGTTCCCCCTTAATATTTCGACCATTGGATTAAATCCCACTGTGGTTTTGACGGAATCTCGTTTTAGCTGGACGATCTGCGAGTGATTTTCAAGGGTTTTGGGAAGATGGCTGACTACACTTCAGTCGTCCTTCTTGATCCTCCATCCAAGCGAATTCCCCGGAGTTTCGTTCCAGCGGTATCCACGGATTACAAAGCCAGCCTGCAGTGCGCTCAAACTAGCCGCTAGGGATTCTATCCTTTGGTCTTTCTGTTGCTCAATTTTTTTTTGCTCGATTGAAAGTCGAGTATTCTACCAGAATCGCTCCCTAGGCGATTGGGGAATCGAACCCCAAATAGTGGATTCTTACCGAGCCGGTTCGCACAGGATACCGTAACATACCATGCACGGCACTGCGGGATATATGGATATCCCCGCCTCGTTACGTCCGTCCGAATAAGAACCGATGTGTCTTGCAGTTCTATAATCGCTCATTTCGACCTAAAGGAACATGGTGAAAGTATTACGACCGGGAGAAAGTTTGCCATTCGAATGATTCCCTCTTGATTGAATAGTTCGCCGATATCTTTGAAAACGTGAAAAAACACCTGTTTAAAAACAGGTGTTTTCTAATTTAGGGCTACTTATTTCGTCAACACTTGTCAACTCAATTAGATTTCTCTATCCGGTTCATATTTCTAAAATCCCCGTGCTAATGAAACAAATCACATCATATTCTTAAAAAGATGCCAACAACCGGGAGGGGAATTTCGTTGAAAAAAGTTAAAGTCAGTCTACGACCTATTGTTAGCGGGATAAATATGCCTACTGTTGTAAAAACAGCTATCCTCCCGGGTGACTCCTTCGAAAGCCTATTTATTGTAACCCAGGTCGGAGAGATCTTTTACATTAGAAACGGAGTGATCGGGACATTTCTAGATATTCGCCAGCGAATCTTAAAACTAGGGACTTCTGGTGGGGGATACGATGAAAGAGGGCTGATCGGCTTAGCTTTTCATCCCCAATTTTACTATAACGGTTTGTTCTATCTCCATTACTCCGTTGCTGGAAGCCAAGGTCCAGTTGCTTTTTCTGAATCTTTTAAGCCTAACCCGTGTGATCCCAGCACTTTAAATTTAAAGTGGGACAATAGAGACGTAAAATATGATCATATCGATACGGTTGAAGAAGAATGGTTTCTACAATCGAATGTTCAACCTCAAAAACGGCGCTCATTACTTAATATAAGAAGACCCTTTTTAAATCATAATGGTGTTAATAGCTTAAACTTCTCACCTGAAACAGGAAAACTTGTTTTAACGACCGGAGATGGCGGATCAGCATATGACCCCTTTAATCTAAGCCAGGACATTATGGAAATCGCCGGCAAAGTCATTGAAATTGATGTAGGCATACATACTTTTATTGATAATCCAACCGTTGTTACACGTTTCCATGAGCTGCCCGAACCTATTCAGGAAATGCTTACGGTCATTGCCAAAGGAGGACGTAATCTAACAGGCATATCATTTCAAAGGTTTAATAATAAGTATATTAAATACGTAGGGAGTGTCGGACAGGAACTGGTGGAATCGATTTTTTCATTCGCTCATTATCAACCCATACCGGTTACTCAGCTCGTCCAAGCTTCTATGATGGAGCCTGCATCTAACCAAGAAGGATTTATTAACTTTGGCTGGCGAGGGTGGGAAGGTACTTTACCGACTGCGGTACCTAGAGGCTGCCCTGGAAATACCACTCTGAATGAGAAAAATATTGCCTATTTCGATGAGGCTGTGACTACTTCAGTGCTGCGCCTTCCGCCTCTAGTCAGTTATTATCATGAAGACCCCCGCCCGGGTAAGTTTGCAGGAACTGCACTCACAGGAGTTCAGGCTTATAACGGAAATGAACTCCCCGATTTAACAGGGAGCGTCGTGTTTACCGATCTGGCTCGGAAACAATCACAACCTCCAGTTAGAGGAGTTTTAGCTTATACCAAAGTAAGAGAAGATTGTAAACAAAGTGATTACAATATTATTGAAACTGATTATAATTTCGGGTCTCACGCCGCTTATTATGTTAGTTTAGGAACAAATCTGGATCAAACCCGGTTATTTTTAGGGGTGTATGGCTCGATGAAAGTGGCTGATGCTAATCAGGGCACTGTTTTTGAGATTGTGCCATAGAGGTCGCCTCATATTTATATTTTGCGGCAATCTCTCCAATTTCGTTATTATCTATCCGTATCGACTATACCTATACTGCTAATCCTGCTTCAAATCCGTCCTTTATCGCATCAATGGCTTGTTTAACCACTGCGGAGTCTCCCACAACCTTCACGTCAATTCCCATATCCTTAAATTCCTGGCTCAACGTATCAACAGGTACAGCCCCTAATGCAAGAATGATAGTATCAAGCTGCTCTACCCGAAGTGGTTCGCCACCCTTTTCATAAATCACAGTATCAGGAGTAATCTCCAGCACTTTCGCGGAGGTGATCACCTCTACATGATGTTTATTAATACTTTCAAGCAGATAGTGGTTATTAAACACAAAGCCATCCTTTGCGATAGCATCCTGCATATCCATCAGAACCACTTGTTTTCCATGTAAGGCAAGATGGTCAGCGGTTTCTGTACCTACCAAACCGCCGCCGATCACAGCTACTCGATTGCCAACTTCTGCTTTACCTGCTAAAACATCAAAAGCCAGTACCACATTTGGGTTGTCCGCTCCCTTGATGCGAGGAACGATTGGTTTGGCACCAGTGGCAATAATTACAGTATCCGGCTGTTCCTGCAACACCAGGTTGCGATCCACAGATGTGTTGTAGCTGACTTTTACGTCCAGCTTTTTTAGCTGGTTCTTTTGCCAGATGGTAAAATAATTAAGCTCCGTTTTGGTAGGAGGAACAGCAGCTAACAGCCATTGACCACCCAGCCTGTCAGACTGCTCATAGAGGTGAACATCATGGCCTCGCTGAGCTGCGACGATTGCAGCCTCCATGCCTGCCACACCTCCGCCGGCAATCAATATTTTTTTGCGCTGCGCAGCCGGCTCTACGGTAAATTCCTCCTCACGTCCTGTAACAGGATTGACCAAGCAGGAGACTGGGGAATAGGAAGCAGCGCTTTTTACACAGCCCTGTAGACAAGCGACGCAGTAGTTAATATCATCCAGCCGTCCTTCTTTCACTTTGTTAGGAAACTCCGGATCAGCGATAGACGCTCTGCCCATGGAGATTAAATCGGAATCACCCGAAGCCAAAATGCTTTCAGCAACAAGCGGGTCGTTAATCCGTCCCGCCACTGCTACCGGAACAGATACCACTTTTTTGATCTCCCGGGATAACTCTGCTGCAAAACCATGTGGCAACGCTGCGGGCTGCACGGTATAAGGCGGGGTGTCATTGGCCACTGAAACATCCAACATATCGACCCCAGCGTCTTCCATCAATCTTGCCAGAGCAGCAGTATCACGTATGGTCAAGCCGCCCTCCACATATTCTTCAGCCGAAAACCGGTACAAAATGGGGAATTCACTCCCCACCTGGGCGCGCATCTCCTTTAGAATCTCCAGTGCAAGACGAGCCCTGTTGGCAAGGGTACCGCCATATTCATCCGTGCGCTTGTTGCTGGTGGAGGAAAGGAATGAAGCAATGAGGTATCCTGCATGGGCATGTTCAGTAATCATGTCAAAACCGGCCGCTTTGGCACGTCGTGCGGCTTGCCCGTATTGACGTACAATTTCCTGAATTTCCGCGACACTCAGTTCACGCGGCGTTTCTAGACTGCTGATCCCCTTAATCGGCGAAGGTCCTACTGGCTGGGAGCCAGTGATAGAGCTGCTTGCCGCCCGACCGGCATGGTTGATTTGTATGGAGATTTTGGCACCGGCTGCATGGACTCGCTCCGTCAGTCGAGAAAGCCCCTCTATGTGATCGTCAGACCAAAGGCCGGGCTGTCCCGGATGTCCTTTTCCCTCCACACACACCACACTCTGCTCTACCGTGATCAGGCCCCAGCCGCCCTTGGCACGGGCTTCGTGATAGCGGATAAACCGCTCAGTAACCATACCATCCGGGGTACAGTAGTTTACCACCATGGGTGGAACGATTAGGCGGTTTTTCAATTCTACCTGACCTATTTTAATAGGCTGAAACAATTTTTCGTACATAATTATGCCTCCTATGTCTAGTTGAAAACGGTATCATTTATCCCTTTGCTACACTCAACCTGCAGCCCGATCTCGAACTCCTTGAATTAAGTATCATCGAGTATGGCTGCTATCCTCTGCTTTACATTGCCTACCCCACACAATATAATAGTGACATTATTCAACGCTCTTGCACGGCTTAAATTCCATACAATGTAAAGGTAAACAACATGAATGTGAAGAAGCATCTGTATAATGCCATATTTGATTTAATGCAGGATCATCGCATCGATCAAATCTCCACCGACATGATTCTGAGAAAAAGTGATATATCACGTGCGACGTTTTATCGTTATTTCAAAGACAAATACGATTTGATGAACTGGTACTACGCTTCCTATATAAAAGAAGAACTCTTTCACTCCGAGGATAACTGGGAGCAGATATGCAACAAATCCGCTGAGTTCATTTATGAGCGGAAGCTTTTTTTTCAGAACGCCATAAAATACAAAGGACAAAACTCATTTATTGAGTTTATACAAAAGTATTACCAGGATTTTTGCACTGCCACTTATGTGTCAAGAAACAACTCTCAAGCAGTATCCACAGAGCTTAAATTCGCGATTGATTATCATTGCGCAGGCACCATTCAGATATTCATTAGCTGGGTAAATTCGGATATGAAGCTCTCGCCGAAGGAATTGGCGGCGTTACTTTGCAATAACATGCCCGATATTCTAAAAAGCGGACTTAATGCAACTGCACAAACACATACCTGATTTAGTTTCTCTTACTCTATGGTTGTGATGTTTTTCACATAAATAGCCGCAGCTACTTAGTTCCGCATATCATACGCGCAAGCGTCGTTTCCCTCCTTTTCTGCCATGGTGTCTCCCACCTTTGGAGTGGGTTCAATATACATTTCTTTGCCGTGAGCAACTCCAGTCTATTCTGTTTAGTACCACTTTAAAAGAAACAAACTGAGTGTTTTGTCTCTTTTAAAACAAAGCACTTATTTTGTATTTCGAACTTAATTCGCCTATATTATTTTCATCTTAAAAAAGCGGTATTTAGGCAGAAAATAAACCGTCAGCAATCGCGGACGGTTTATTGCATAGGTTTAATTAATTCATTCCCGTGAACATCTAATAATTCGTAAGCCTGACCTACCATTTCCTTATCCTTGCCGTACAAGGGATTAGTTTTATCCCATACCCCACTTCTGGTTGTCATATAATTCAATTGATGTACCATGAATTCTGAATTACATAATACTATAGCCTTTTTGCTCCGCGCGATCACACTCTGTTGAAGCAAAACAGCCTTCTCAATGACTTCAGGAAAAAAAACAACAGGCTCCCCGTCCGATGCCTTCATATCTCTGTGATCCACGAAAACACTTAATTCTCCCTCCGCAAAGTTAGAGACAATGCCTTTCCATATTTTCGATATATAATCCACATTGGCTCCGGTTAGTAATCCTTGTATCTGGATAGTGAGTAGCTTGTGGTCACAGTCCAAATGATACTTGAATCGTTCGGAGATTGGGACTTCAACATCTTTCTTTATACAAACAGGATTGCTTGGAAACCGCTCACTTGAAAACAAGTAATTCATTGGGACGCTAAGCCCATTTGCAATCTTCTCGATATTAACTAAGCTGATGTTACGCATACCACGTTCCACTCCGCTTATATATGTCCGATCCAGCTCGGAGCGATGCGACAGCAGTTCTTGCGAGATTCCGCTACGCACCCGCAGCTCCTTAACCCTGTTTCCAAACTCAGCAAGTATATCCATACAACAACCTCCAACAGCCTCTTCTATATGTAAAATAAAGATTTGATTATGCATGCTTGAAATACTTTTGGAGAAATTCAATCTATGTGACTTATAGTCCGTGGAATGATTAATAAATCATACCCTATACTTTAGTTAAGTTGATTTTAAGACAATCAGGAGGAATACATAATGTTCACAATCAATTACGATCAAGAAAAGAATAGACTGTATATCAAAATCTATTCGGTTACCAAGGATAATGTTCAACAATATGTCGATGAGCTTACCGACAACCTTAAAAAAACACAACCTGGATTTACCGCCATTGGTGATTTATCCGAAGCCAAAGTCCTTTCCCAAGATGTAGCGCAAGAACTATCCTCCTCCAATGAACTTGTCGTAAAGTACGGCCTTTCAACGGAGAAGAGCTGGGCCACTGTCACAACTAGCTCAATTTATAGAATGCAACAAAAAAGGATGTTTGGAGGATTCATCAAGTTCTTCGATACTGTTGAAGATGCTCAGGCTTACCTTGATGCTCCAGAAAATTAACATAAATATTAATGAACGAATAGACCGCCCTAGTGGCGGTTTTTTTCAGTGGCGCTTGCCAAATTCAGTTCGGATAACCACAACTCATAGCCTACAGACCTTAGCAAACCCTCTACGCTAAATATCGGATAATTAGGTCAAAAGTTGTAGATTTTTGTCGTAAATTAGTAGATATGACTTAATTTCAGTGGAAATAAGGGATACATTTTACAAGCTACACAGAAGAATTCAAAAGGAAAGCACTTCAAACGTATCTAACGGGCTTTACTTTCATTGGTAAAGAATTGGCATTAGAATTGTCCTATGCAGAATTTGAATTTGAGAATGTCACAAACTCCCCCCGGAACTCGTTTAATATCTAAGGCCTATCTTGCAATAGACTAATATATGTGAACCGATCGGAAGTGAGGACATGGAGGAATTGTATCAGAAGTATAAAGGACTGCTCTTTAAGCTCGCCTACCAACTAACCGGATCTGTTACTGACGCGGAAGATGTTGTACACGATGTTTTTTTGAAAATAGCCGATGTACCGCCGGAGAAGCTGGCACAGCCTAAAGCTTATCTTTGTAAGATGATAACAAATCGCTGTCGGGATTTGCAAAAATCGGCACGCAGGAAACGGGAGCAATATTATGGGGAATGGCTCCCAGAGCCCCTGCACAGCATGAATGACGATACGATGGATGCCGTCGTCCGCGACGATCTGTTGTCCTATGCGATGCTTGTTCTGCTTGAAAGACTCTCACCAACGGAACGTGTCGTATTTGTGCTTCGAGAGGCGCTTGGTCTAGACTATCATGAAATCGCCGAACTGGTGGAGAAGAGCGAAGTGAACTGTCGCAAACTGTTCAGTCGGGCCAACGCAAAGATGGGGATTACATCTGAACAACTTGTTCATTTGGAAGGAGCCACCCCGGAGCTAGTCCATGGCTTCCTGAATGCTCTCAAACAGGGCAACCTCAATAAAATCTTAGCTATTCTGGATAAAGAAGTTGTTCTTGTCTCCGATGGAGGAGGCAAAGTCTCGGCCGTTGTCGAGCCTATCTCTACAAGTGAACTTGTTGCACAATTCCTGCTTGGTCCATTGCGCCGAGCATCAACGATCGATGGCGTTCATATCGAGGTTGTTCAGATGAACAGACAACCTGCATTTATTCTTCGATCTAGCGAAGGGATTCATACCGTCGGGATATTTCATGTTGAGAAAAATCGAATTCGTAACATTTATATTGTACGAAACCCGGACAAGCTGAAGCACGTTGCAGAATGAAACGAAGCACAAAGAACCTTCGCAAGGTTCTTTGTGCTTCTGTTTTGACATCCGATACTGCTAGACATCACCCCTGCGACTGACTGAGCCAATCATTGAAGTGCGTTGATGTGATGTAAGCTTCACTGCCAGCCGGAACAAGAGAATGCTTGTTCAACTCCGTGCCGAAGTATGGCGCTTTGTCATCTACAACCACCCGACGATTGTCCTTTTGAGCGCTTAAGAAAGAACCGACGAATGTATCGAATCCCATCTGGTCCGGGCCAGCCACTTCAACGATACCGTTAACCGGTGTCCCAACCGTGTAGTCGTTTAGCGCTGCGGCAACGTCTTTAGAAGCGATGGGTTGCACTAAAGCGGATGGCAGACGAACCGTTTCGCCTTCAGTGGAGACATAGGCGATACTGCTAACAAACTCGAAGAATTGCGTTGCACGAACGATTGTATAAGGAACCTTGGAAGCCTGGATCAACTTTTCTTGAGCCATTTTAGCACGGAAATAACCGCTCTGGAGAAGCCCGTCAGTGCCAACGACCGATAACGCAACATGATGCCCCACGCCTGCGGCTGCTTCGGCGGCAAGAAGATTTTGAGTTGAGGTCTCGAAGAATTCCAACACGGCTTTGTCTTCAAACGAAGGTGAATTCGACACGTCAACAACAACCTGTGCGCCGATAAGAGCTTTAGCCAGCCCCTCGCCTGTGACAGTGTTAACGCCTAAGGAAGGGGATGCCGCTACTGCCTCGTGGCCATTACTGCGAAGATTTTCCACCAACTGTTTTCCAATAAGCCCATTTCCTCCGATAACGACAATTTTCATGTTAACCTCCTGGTTTTAGCAGCTCGTTAGACGAGTGCTAGAGTTATATTTTTATTAAAAGAAACAACACCTGCTCCTACAGCTTAGCTCAAGCCGGCTTTAGCTAATCCAAATGCTGCGTCAGCAGAACCCGGTACGGTCTTGAAGGCGACGTTAATGCGATTCCAGGCATTGATCGCCATAATGGAGAAGGTAAGATCTGATATTTCTTTCTCCGACAATTGCCCGCGAACGCGGTCATAGATGTCATCAGGTACACCTTGCTCTGGCAGCTTGGTCAGAATCTCGGTCCATGCTAGCGAAGCCCGTTCGCGTGGACTAAATAGCGTTGATTCACGCCAAGTCGAGATGTGGTATAGACGAAGCTCACTCTCGCCATGGATCTTGGCCTGCTTGACATGCATATCCAGACAAAATGTACATCCATTCATTTGCGAAGCTCTGATGTGAACGAGTTCGAGAATTTTCTCTTCAATTGAGCTTTCCTTCTCGGAATTGCTAAATTCCATCATTTTTTTGAAAAATTCCGGTGATTGTTGCATGTAATTTATACGTTGTGCCATAACTACACTACCTCTCTTTTCTAATCTATGATTTCTATTTCATGAACAATGGTGATTATCCCCAAACTATAAGTTATCGTACAAACGGTATCCGCCGAAGCTTAATTAGCCGTGCCTTTTGGCTTTACCCCCTTTGTCATTCGCACACGTGAATATAACGGCGATGAGATTCATTTTGTGACATGCTCGATTTTCATACATATAACGATGTTACTTATTAATCTGTGACAGTAGGGAAGCAATTGATTCGTGCAATCCTTTTTCTGTTGCCAGTCATATTACCTTCGCTTTCGTTCTATTGGAATGTTCAAAGTAACGCGGTCGGCCCAACCATAATTTTGCTGATTAGAGAGTCATCAGGTTACACTATTGACTTACTGTAATTCACAGATTTCTAAGGTTGATATCAAAGCAAAAGAGCAAAAATAAAGACGCTACGGGGATCGATTCCCGAGCGTCATCTCACGTTTTTTATGTCGAATTCGTTCTATTATCCATAATATAATGTCCAACTGACTTTAAATATTCCGAACTTCCACAACCTTGCCTAAATCCACATACTGCTCATGATCCAGCTTCACCTTCACTCTGCCCTTGCGGCGCTTCTCCCGCCATTCCTGAATATCTTCCTCCGTGTCCAAACGAAGCTCCGCGATCTCAAGGGCCCGGTCCAGGATATATTTGCTCGTATACAGCACTGTGTAGATTCCCTGTCCTCCTAGTGAAATGGGAGCTGCTACCTCCTCCCATTTCTTAATCGAAAATCGGACATACAACTCTTCCTCCGTCCCCGGACGGCAAGGGACTTCCTTAATCTCTTTACGCCGCAGCACCTTCCAATCTGTAACTTTGCCTACCCAGTGAATGCCCGTTTTTGCAGGATCAAAGAACTTTTTCCGCGATTGGCACATCGCCACGTACTCGATCTGGGTGAGGATTTTCACGTCCGAAAGGTTCTTTAACGGCACATGGTAAAAAGAATGCTTTCTCGCCGCCTCCACCTGCTCCGGTCCCCGGACAGAGCCGACAAGCACATTTTTGCCCGCAAGCTGGTTCGCATAATACTCTTTCGTCCCGCGTGGACGTGTGGAACGTTCGTAAGCTTTTTCCGGACTATCCTGAATAATCTCATCCAGGAATTTCTCCACCAAGCTTGTAGAATTCGGTAGAAACGGCAAGGCGCCAATATTCAGCAGCTCAATGCTTTTATAGAAATGGTGGGTCTTATACCGCTCCTCGTCAGGGTACGGAAATAACACATACGCGCCGAACATGCTTCGTTCATATTCCCCTGAGCCTTTCTCCTGATACACAATGGCGTCCCGATAGCGGTGCATCGTATTGATGTCGTCCTCTTCAGGCCCAGGCTGTCTATACTTTTTCTGGTAAGCAGTATCTTCATAAGCAGGATTTAAGCGGTATTTGGCATCAAAAACATACTTATATTCTTTGATTTTGCCAGCATCCTTCTTCTTCAGTGTTAGTACATTATCCGGACGCTGACTGAGTGTCGGTGTCTTATCTGAATCAGGTATCGCATTATAGTACAGGATAAACTGCTCTCCGTTCACCGGATTCTCGTACACCATCTGCGCACTACGCGATTGATCCAGCGTCACAAAAATCCCGTTCCGGTTCACCTTAATCATATCCTGCTGCACCAGCTTATACTTCTGCCCCAGGAGCTGATTCAGCTTGAGGAAGCACCAATACTCATAGAGCTGAGCGACATCCTTCATGGATAAGCGGAATAGTTCACCCTGAATAGACAGGCCTTTAAGCAGCATGAGGTAAAAGCGATAGACTTCGCGGTATCCAGGCGCCATCTGCAGCACCAGCGTAACAGACATCTGCTTCAGCATCCCGGCCTCACGTAAGAAATCCATCTGAAGCACCCGCTCCAGCTGGGTAAGCATAGTGTCGATTTTTCTAAGGATTAATGGATCTTCGGTCCGGTTGTTCAGCTTCCAGCGACCCTTGAGCACCTTCAGCTTCCCCTGAATACGTTCCAGCATCCAGCGGATGAACCGGTTCTCATTCGTATCATAGGCGAGGCGTCTGCGTGTCTCCAGTAAATGTGTAGCTGAGTAGCTCCGGCCATCTATGGTTAAAAATCCATGGTTCTTATCTTCTCTCAGCCGTTCGGGATGCTTGGCAAGCTCGCGGATATTCTCTTTTCCCGCCTTCTTGACCCGATTGGCATCCACAAGCCGGCGGTCCTGTAACAGCGCATAATTCGGATTCTTGTTAATCCGTTCGACGGCATCGAGGAGCTGTCTGAACACTTGCTGCAGGATAGCGAAAAACTCCGTCAAGCTCTGATGCTGCGTCTCCCGCGTGCCTGTCAGCTGATAGGTTCGCTTAAAGAAATCAAACGCCAAATTATAAATCTGCTCATTCACTTCATTCAGAATGTTCTGGTAATCCAGCTTGTAATCCATCTTCGAGGGGAAGATCTCCATCTCCACCCGCAGCAGCGTCTGCCCCTCACCCCGGATTTCCCATTCCGTCAGGCCGACCTCATTCCCGAAATTCAGCGCACCGACAAGGAGCGAATCACCTAAAGGCTTGATCGCCTGCCGCAGCAGCACACTATCATGGTAAAAAGAAAGGTCCACAGGGGTCTTCTTCTCAATCACCAGCTCATACGACTGCGTCTCATAGAAACACGGAAACGCTGCCTTCTCCGGCTGCCACTCCACCAACCCGTAAGCTTCAGGGGAAAAGACCTTGATCTGGACATCACCAAGCCGCTTAGAGCATACCATTCCAAGCTGCGCATTCACCCATTCCTGGTCCGGGGACCGATGAAGCTGCAAGGTCTCCACCGTAGGATGATAGGGCCGTCCTTGAATGTAAAGCGTAAAAAGCTCCGTGTCCACACGAAGCAATTCTACCGCCTGATTAAGAGAGCCAGTATGAGGTGAATCCATCTTCCTCCAGCCTCCTAAGCATAAAAGCCAATTTACGCGCACTATGCGGATGTACCGCCGCAGGCGGAGTCTGGCCAGCAGCCCACTTCATATAAAGCGGAGAAGCGTCGTCTATAAGTGTAGAGATGTCTACTGTAACACCAGATCCGGTACCTAGAGCAACCTTCATCAAATTTAGCAGGACCCGGCGCACCGTAGAGTGGCTACCTTGGATACGCGGCAAAATCTTTTGCAGCAGCTGCCAGTCAAACGCCTCTTCCTCATCCATCAGCTTGTACCGATCGTTATAGATCATATAGAAGCAAATTGCATCCCGCACCCGGAAGCCCACATGAGCGTGAATCTCCTCCAGCAAGGCGTTGATCTTCACCAATCTCTCAGTCGTCCGCACAACGAGCTCCTTTTTGGTATCATAGGCATCAACCAGCTGCAAATAATCGGAGCGCAGAAACAGATGGTTCAGCTCAGCAAGATCAGCGGGATCATCCGCTTCTTCCTGCTCATTCATGTCTGGATACTGTTGCAGATTGATGTAATTGAACTCTAGCGTATTGGCGCGGTCGAGTACCTTTTTGCTAAAAGAATGCGTCGTCTCGTCCATATTCACCGTCCCGATCAGGAACACATTCTCCGGGATACCCAGGCTCCCATACTTCACTTGATCCTCAGGCTTATCCAGCATCGTAGAAGAGATAAGATGTTGGGTGCGAATCTTCCCCTCCTGCCAATCCTGCGTCTCCAGCACACTTAACAGGTCACTGAAGTAATGCTCCACCCGGGCCAGATTCATCTCATCCAGGCAGATAAAATAAAGCTTATGCCCATTCTCCGGCTTCCGCGCCTCTACCAACACTTCCGTGAGCGGACCCTGCTTGAACCAGCCCGACAGATTCTTGTACCCCAGCAGATCCGCAGGATCACTCCAATCCGGCCGTACCGGGATTAAGGTAAACTGACCATTATCTCCCGTTGCCCCAAGCGCCTCAGCAAACAGCTTCACTAGTCGCGTCTTCCCCGTGCCTGAGATACCCGCCAGGATGACAAATGGCTTGGTCTTCAGCGAAAGGTAGAAGTTCTCGATGAGGTGCTCAGGGAAGAAGAAGCCTTTGCGGCGGATGTGGTATTGGATTTGGTGGAGGATGCTTGTTATCTGTTCGTCCTTCAGAGGTTTGGCTTCTTGTGGCAATATTTCCACTTCCTCGTCGTTGGCTGCTGCGTTATATAACTTAAGCTCCTCATGAGCCAGCTTCTCTAACTCCGTAAGCTCTTCATCCCCTAGTTGTTTTTGAATCTGGATATGAAAGCCTATTGTGTTTTCTTCCGAATTCATATATATAAAATCCTGCGAAAGAGCATTAACAGGACTGTTGATGATATCCTTCAACTGGCTTTTCGGAGCATTTCTCCATAACTCCCGGCCTGAAGGCTTATCTACCCAGTTTCCTTTCTCCTGTTCATCTATGAAGTAATTTAGGAACCGATCCTTAACTCTATCGAACGAGACACGCTCCTGATTGGTTGCTCTCATTTCTTCAATTAGGGATATAATGAGGACCATCTTATAGGATTTCTGCTTGCGTTTAAAAATCTGCGTGATTGATTCAGGTAAAGGCATGTTGTCCTCCAAGGGTAGTTAACGATTTTTGGTAGTCGTAATCTTTTCTATATGATGTTTACGGATCTCTGTATCTGTAATATTAGCTTGGCTCAGTTGGTCATAGATTGATTGAATTTGCATTTGGGAAAACAAAGGTTCAGAGGTTTCTGTCTTTAAACGGAGCAGCTTCCTGGAGATAAATTCACTCAACTCCACATCATAAACAACAAGCTCGTTAGACTGAATTTGGCGAAGCTCTGGATCTATGCTAAAGCGACATCTCATTGTAAATGAAATAATCGATACAGATTTCACTTTAGGAACACCTTTAAGAAGACTCTCAATGGCCTTAATATGTCCATAGTTCTGCTTCAGCGGATTATACATCTTGTAACGGTTGCTTACTGACCATTGTTGATCCGTCCGCCCACCTTTAATTTCACCATTGTAGTTTTTCGTCTCAATGACAAATAAACAATATGGGGAGATTATAATATGATCGATCTGTGCGTAACCAGTTCGAGACTTGGGATTCGGAAGCATTAGATCGCTTAACGATTTACACTCCTTAGGTAACTGGCCAAGCTGGATATTAATTTTATGCTCACCTAGCTCTCCAATTCTTGTGGCAGCAACCTTCGGTTTCTGCTTGGGAGCTTGCGCCTTGCGCACAGCTTGTGGCGGTTTAGAATGGGACTTTTTAAAGAGAGACAGTAGCTTTTTCAGCATAACAAAACCTCATCTGTTCCAGATTTACAATATGTATGGTTATTCGACAATATGGGAATGTATCCCTTCCAAACATATACATAAGGAAAAGACTGTCGCATGGACAGTCCAAACATAAATATGTGAATGCTTTTGACTGGGTCTTAATCCGAGAGAACAGAAGGAGCAATAAAGGCATTCGCGAGCTGCATACCGTCTTTTAGTCCTTGTAAATATAGACGTTCATAAAGTATGGACTGCTTCAATTGAAGCTTATCCTCCCAATATTCAAACTCTGGCATACGTGCAATGTCCATGGAATTAAATAACGCTTGAAAAGCTTTGCTCTCTTCTTCAAAAACATATCTAGGCTCGGATTGATGTTCGATCTGTGCGGTTACTTCATTTAATCGAGCTTGAAACGTCTGTATAAACCACTCTGGAAAGCTCATCACATCTCCTCCAAGACAAAAGTTTAGACGGAAATTCTCTGAATATGCGTTCTTTTCCTGATACATCTGATTAATGAGTTCGTCCACCCTGCGACTCTGAGCTTGAAGTTCTTCATTCCTACTTAACGGAATTCCCTGCTCCAATGATTTCTGTCCGAGTTCATTCAGCTTGCGCTGTTCCTCCTCATATTTCTGCATCAGATGTTGCATTGTATCTCCTCCTTCCTGGGCAAGCTATGTCTGTAGACATCGTTTGCACTGATTATGAACTGTTGGTAAATCTATTTGGCCATAACTCAAGAATGAAATAAAAATACATGTGAACAAGAACAATAAGTTTCGCGATGTTACGCATATGAGTACCATACTTGGAAATATTATACGGTACGCTTATACGTATAGTCAAGATTCAGAACAAGCGAGGAGATCCTAGTGGGAAAGAGAGTCATCGTGAAAATAACTCAATTGACAAAAAAGCACGGAATCTCTCTGCGAGAGTTGTCAAGAATATCCGATGTTAGACATGCTGCCTTAAGTGAATTAGCCAATGATAAAAGAGAAAGTATTAACTTTAATCATATTATTAGAATTGCAGAGTCTTTAGACATTAGCGATATTCGAGAGATTATTGATTTAGTTGACACAGTAGATACAAACTGACCAGTAATACTGCGAGTATTCATGGACAGCTTTCTAAGAATTAATCTTTAATAATCGGACTCTTTAAAATGACCATTGATTGTAACATAACTACAATTATAAGTTAACACTTTTTACACCAAAAAATTCTATAACTACCGTACGTAATACCACATTTTCTCAAGATAAGGTATATAGCTCAAAGCTTCTTTACTTACTACGTATGGCACGACGGGAGAATACATGCTAACAGCAATCGGAATATATAAACGTATCGGTGTTCTTGCAAAAGTGAATGCACAAAATCCAGAAATAACAGATCTCTTCATTGAGCTTCATCAAGTATGTCGTAACATTCTAGCCTCCGTAAGGAGAGTAGCTTTAATATCTAAAATTCCTGATAAGGAATACTTTGTCTTTCAGAATGAAAAGAAAAACTCCAGAGCAATAAATTCAGATTTGTATATTGATGATGTTTTGACAGTAGAAACCACTATAAATTATTTGATAAATAATGATTTAAGAAATACCTCTTCTGGAGAAATCACTAGAGCTTTATATACTATGGCTATAAGTTTCTGTGCTGTTGTTGACTTAGAGAAAAGCGGTGATCAGAAAACTCCAGGCACTTTTTTTGAATATTTTGCAAGTCACTGGTTTGCGCGAACGCTCTCAGTTCAGCCCCAAACAGCAATACGCGTCTTAAATTTAGATAGGGACACTTCACTGCCTACCGATTATATTTTCGATCTGGGGGATAACCGCCCCAAGATTCATTTACCTGTAAAAACATCAACCAGAGAGCGGGTAATTCAAGTTTGGGCTCACCAACGCGTTTTGGATGGTGTTTATGGAACTGGAAGATTCTTAGGTATGCTGGTATGTTTATCTGAGACAAAGACTGATCAAAAAAAGCTCGAAGTGACGGACATTTGCCTACCTGAACAATGGCGGGCTTATCAATTATTTATTGCCCAGTTGTATCGTGTTTATTATTTAGATGCACCTAGTAAATACTTAGCACTCAATAATGTTTTCCCACCGATTCACGTTAAACCATTAGGGGAATTTTTTTACGAAGTCCATGACTTATTCCAAAATACATAGTTAAAAAAGGATCCGCCTCAAGGGCGGATCCTTTTTTATTGTTGTGCTGCGGCCACTTCTAAAATTCCTTGTTTTACTTCGTGTGAATCCAAAATGTCCCCGTCTTCAATCATTAATGTACGCAATATCTCTGAGCCGATCGCTTTGGCCAGCAGGGGAGGAACAGCATTGCCGATTTGATGTCTTACTTCATGCCGATTTCCTGAAAACCGAAAGTCTATCGGAAATCCCTGAAGTAATGCTGCCTCCCTCGGAGTTAATGGACGATTCTGGAGTGGATGGCCATATCTTCCACGAGTATAGCTATCGAAGCCGCCAGTTATCGTTGAAGCTTGTCCATCCCATTTAAGGCGACCATATACATCTGGCCATCCACCTTTGGAGGTATCGGCATTTTTATGACATTCTAATCGGAATTCCATTGGGATATCTCTCCAGCCGCCACCTTGTGGAACAAACGAAAAGCGCTTAATATTCATCGCTGATACATTTGCTCTTTGATGATTAGCTATATCAGGATGTTCAATTCTGTGATCTTCAGGTGGCTCAGGTAATTCCTTTAGAACTTCACCTACTGTCTTCCAAACTTCAACAGTTGGTTGCGGAATTACGAATGGTGCAGTGATTTTTTTATGTTTCCCAACAATGATGAACCGTTCTCTGGTTTGTGCCAATCCATAATCTGCCGAATTATATATATGTGGATATAATACATAATCCTTAAGTTCCTCTTTTAAGGCCTCAATGAAAAACACACCGCGCTTCTGTCCTAACATTGCAACGTTTTCCATCAAAAAGAATTTAGGTTCAAGTTCTTTTACTAAACGTACAAATTCCAATACTAATTTATTTCTTTCATCGTCCCCTAAGTGAGCTCCGCGCTTTTGTTTCGAAAAGCCTTGGCATGGAGGTCCTCCAGCAAATATATCAAGTTCTCCACGTTTTATCCCAGTATATCCCATTAAATAATCCCCAGATAACTTTGTAGCATCCGCAACAAAGGCTTTCTCCGAAAGGTTATTCTGATAAGTCAAAACTGCTGGTTCATTAAGGTCGAAAGCAGCTCCGATCTTGAAGCCTGCCTCATGTAATCCTAGACCAAGGCCACCTGCACCACAAAACGACTCGATGCTAGTATAGACTCTTTTCATGTTGGTGTCCTCCATATATTGCAGAATTTCAATTTTCTTAGAATAAAATCCATTTATATCACATTAACATAAGGCTTTGAGCTGGACTTTATTATATCAAACACTGACGAAAAATGAAACGTGCGTTCTGTTTAGAAAATGTGTTCTGTTTTTGTTGTGAACTAAAAAAAAGAATGAACGAATGCTTGAAACTCACATTCATTCATCCCTCTTACAGTAGATTAATCTTTAAAACTTCCAACTAGATTTTAGCTATTAATTCGACTAACTTATCTTTAGTCTGTTGATATAAAATATCATAATTGTTTAATTGTAAATTTAGATCATCATCAAAACGGTTTAAAGTAAGTAAAATGGATAATGGATGAAGCACGGAATCCAATTTTTCCTCTTTCGCCATTTTCACAAACTCTCTTAAATATGGTGTTAAAATCGGTTTACTAACACTTTTTTTTAAATTATCATGTTTTGATCGCTTTAAAACATCCTTAAGATGGGATTCTATACTAGGATAATTTTCAGCTTTTGCTGAGTTAATAACTGATAATACGATTCCTATTTCAGCTTCCACTTCACTTAGAAAACCATAATTTTCATATGCACTTTTGTTGTTAATTAATTTATAATAATTTTCTACTTCCGAATCTTGCAAAACACTAAGATCTTCATGAAAATAAAACTTTATCAGATCAGTTTTATTCATTTGGTCACCTTGAATTGTGAAGATATCAAAAAGCTCATTAGCTTTCGAAAGAAACGCAACATTAATAAAAAATATTTTAAAATTTTCAAATACATATTTCCATTGCGGAGAGCCAGTGATTTGTTTTTGTTCAATCTCAGGAAATGAATTAGCAAAAATAATAAATCCCGTTTTATTATATGATCCTACATTATAAAAAGCATTAAGAAAATCGTGATAATAATTGACTTGCATCGGAATACCAGCGCTATGCTTATATCTATCACCAATAAAGGATTTGCAATCATAGAACAATGTTTGATATTTCATAATATCCAAATCAGCCATTATTAAACCATCTGGAATACTAAAACCGCTAAGGTTACCGCCAAAGGGGATAACAACATTAAATATTTTTTCAATAATCTCAAATACGGATTTTTCAAATGGGGTACCCTTTCCATCTGAAGCAGTACGTTTAAGCTGTTCATTAATAATATTATGGAGTTGCGCATTTTGAGATAATTCTTTAAGGGCTAATAAATTAGCTGGTTTATCTTCGTAGTTCTGTTCCAGATACTTCACTGGATTTTCATTCCAGTCCACTACCAGAACTCCAAATGTTTTTAAAATAGCGTTATCAAATGTATTAGCTCCGTCTGTGTCTACTATGATAAGAGTTAGAGGTGATTGGTTTTTATATTTAAATTCCAGGAGAGCGCCTAGTGATAAGTGCTTTTTAAAGCAAAATAGAATTTGCCAATCATCTTTTTCAATATTAAAATCTCCGAGTAAGTAAAAGGGGGATTCTAATTTTATATCTTGATTTATTCCAAAAGAACTTTGTATTTCATTAATAAACTGGTCAAATCCAAATTTATAACTAATTCGATCACTGTCTTCAATTTTAATTATTTGGTTTTCTCCATGAGGGCATGGAACACCACGGTCCAATGGATGGAATTCAATATTGCATGACCTTCCCATACATAAAGAACACACTTTTGAATCCATATTAAGTTCAGTAAACCATTCGTCCTTATGTCTATACTCTATTTCAAGATACTCTTCTCGAGTAATAAAGTCTTGTTGATTCCTGCTTAGCCTGCTTAGAACATCATCTATCAGTCTATGTTTTTCATTATCCAACATGGATCCCCCAGGCAGAAAGGCATTTGTTGATTACACTAATGTATTTAGGATCACAATTTATTTTACTGTCATTAGATACAGTCACTTTAATAGATTTAGCCTTTTCATCGTCAAGTTTCGGTTTTAACTTTATTTCTATGGTTAATTCCGTTCTTTCCATAGAACTCAAATCATACTTATTGTTTGAAAGTTCTTTAAGCAACTTTTCTACATCCATAGACTTCAGTGTCATAATAGCCCAAGAGTTATCGACGGGGATTTTCAAGGTTTCTTCAACTATAAATGCTGTTTCTATTTCTTGAGCCAGCTCCTCGTTCAATACAACCTCAAAACCCTCTCTTTTCACTTGCATTAAATTATAGACACGCTGTTGATCAGAATCGGAAAAATGATTAATGTCTTTAAAAAAAACAACTCCGAAAGCATTTATAATGCTATCTTTAATTTTTTTGTTTTTTCCACACTTCAGCTGAATTCTATTTGTTTTAATCTCATATTTAGCAACTGCCTTAGCCGTTGGGACTACAGTAACAGATGAAATGGTTTTTCCTTTACCTATTGTAGTAAAAGTCTTTTTGCGTTGTTCAAAATGTGCTGTCATAATTATTTCATCTTTAACAACCTCTGTGTTTATAATATAGTTTCTACCCTTTTCTATTAATCCTCCCATGACATCATTGATCTCTTGCTTGTGTTTTTTATTGAAAACGATGGGTTCATCTACCTTTTTACCTGCTAAAACTTCAAAACTCTTATCTTTGTTGACTGCTGCAGTTACTTTAATGCGTTGAAATGTAGTAATATCAAGCGCCAAATAACACTTAACAACTGTGAAACGTATATCCTCATTAAATATGATGTCCTTCACTTCATAAATTTCACAAAGTTCAGCAAAAGTATCATGATTAATTTCTTTTATACAATCACTTATGTCTATTAATGATTTGATAATAAATTCATTATTTTGATCATTAGCCACCAGATTACCTAACTCAGTCAATGTAATTGTCTTCTTAATTTCAGATCCATACTTTAGTTTCATAAAAAGAATCACAGCATCTTTTGTTACAGATCTTATCAATCTTAGGAGCTCAGTTACTTCACTAACATTCTCTTCAGATTCGGGTACTTCCCGTTCTGCAAGCGCCATGTAAAATTCCCCCTAATTTAAGGAAAATATTCGGTAATCATAGATATATTGTATCATCTATATTGATCATCTACATTCAGAACTGACGTTCCCACTTATAGTAAACAACAAAAAGGGGGACAATTATTTATGATCTGTGGGCAAACGTACAAAAATCATTTTCTCACTCGAATAAATACCGAAATCAAAACCAACCTTATAAATAATAAAATTAAACAAATAAATCTCTTTCTTTCCAAAAATAAACATCCATATCGAATTTGATATGGATGTTTCCTAAAAAATGATTCCATAGGCCAGCCTTTTACCAGCGCTGAAACCAAGTATATTTTACCAAGTCGAACCAGAAAAATCATTTAAAATAAGCAGTTAATATTATTCAATTATCTATGCCAATTCGTCCACCCTATTTTTTGGTTCTGGCAGCAGTACGTCTTTAATTCGATCCTATTGATCGTTGCGTATTGCGCTTCGTCTTTTCATAGAGGAAGTCCACCATATTTGGGACCTCATTTGTTGTTTGAAGATACGCTCTAATCTGCAAATAAATGATTAGCAAAAACAACAGTTTGCATCTTTTTCGGTGCAACAAGTACAGGCCAGTAGAAAGGCGACCCACTCCAACCAGCAGCTGTACCTTTTTGCTTCAATAAAACTATTGCTGGAATATCTATAGCTATATCTTTTGCCAAACCTTTTTCTTGATAAGAGTCCGGCGAGTTCTCAAGACGCCCATCGCTCTTCTCCCGAGATATATCCCGGTCACGTCTTATTATTACCCAAACCTTTCCTTTAAGCATTTTGTCCTTAGGTAAAGCTGTCAAATATTCTAAGCTAGCGATATATGCTTTCTTATTCCATAAATGCCCTTCTTCAAAGGTTGTTCCAATATGATTAATTATTTCAACCACATCACTGACATCCATCATGAATGGATCTGGATTATTAGAAGAATCCTTGCAATAATTACCGATTATAGTATCGATAGCAGCTACTGGCTTTTGAACATGTGTTTTGGGTCTTATTTTGAAATCGACCGGAAGTAGGCGAGCCTTGGGTTTTAATGTAGTAGTTTCAGATAACAGAATTTTGTTAGGCGAACAGGGAATGATCTGACTATTCGCATCCTTTTGAATGAATACGACTCCCTTATCATGTTTTCCTTTCTCAAATGCTTCACGTAAAGCCGAATCAAATTGATGAATACGCTGCATGACAGAATAAATGTCGGATGTAGTGTAGAATCGTGTAACTGTCAGATCTTCAATGGGCCTTGCTCCATACATACGGGAATGTTGCAATACCGTATCCTGTTGAAAAGTCTTTGGACGTCTTCCATAATAAAAACCGATCAAATTTCCGATCGTTATACCACGATCAAGAATTTGTCCACCAATAAATATATTTAGTGGTGTTCTGAGTTTTAATTGCCCGGATGTATCTAAAAGTTGATTTACATCCTTCTCAGAGTTAACCTTCGTAATCATAATGTGTCCTTCATCCAGTGCCTTCTTTGTTTCCAATACCACCTCAGGAAGACCAGGCATCATAAGTGGAGAAAGTTCAATGGATTTCTCTAAATTCGCATAAGCATCTTGTATTAATCGATGAAATAAAGGAGAGTTCTCTCGGGACTCTTGTAACAACTTTTCTACAATAGCATCAATAATGCTTTCCTGCCATTCATGCGCAGCTTTAGCCTGTTCGGTATGAATGATAAAGCTGTATTTCCTTAAAACAACATTCTTTTGTCTGTCTTGCATACGCCGGATACAGCCCCCAACAATAAAAGTAACAACAGCATCACGCAAAGATTTAATTTTATTATTGAATAAGCATTCTTCGATCTTAAAAACTCGACGATCCTGTTTCTTTAGAACAGACAATTCGTCCTTATGAACTTCCTTATATAGATGGTATGCTATGCTCCCCTCCTCTTCACTATTCTGGAAATAATATTCTCCACCAATATATTTATCGTGAATTGGAACTAATTCTGTAAAAATTGGTTTAATAGGTTTAAACACTTCGGAATCAATAGCAATGTCTTCCGGTTGCAAATAGAGGGAGTACGGAGTAGCTGTTACCTGTAAAAAGCTGCATCCCTCGACTCTTTGTCTGAATTCATCAATCTTTCCTGCGATCTTTTTAATTTCTGGTTCTTCATCCTTCTTATTGGTAAAACCAATACTTGCAAAATCAGCCTCATCATCAATGATTAATATTTTCTTATCAATGAGGTCAGGATATGTTTCAAAGAAGGCCTGGTGAAAACGATCCATATTGCGGATCTCCTTTTTGACTACAAAAGCAAGTTTCTGGTGGCGCTCATATCGAGTCAGTGTGGGAAGTACCATTATGTCAAATATTTGAATTTTGTCTTCTTCATTTAAATCCTTAAATTCAGCCTTTAATCGTTCCAAGGTTTGTTGGGAGAGTGCTTTTGTTCCTTTAGTCAATATAATAACAACATCATAGCCATTGTCATATGCTAGAGACATTACCCCAAGAAAAGTCCGTGTCTTACCAGATTGTATTTTCCCAAGCAGCATTCCTGGACGATCTAATGTTGTTTCGGTGTCAAGCAGCTTTTGAACAGTTCTTTCCATACATTTAATCATCTCAACAGAGTATTTGTTTTTTTCGTTCAAATAAGTAAAAAAAGACCCTTTCATATCTAAAGTACTAATCATTCTTTCATTCTCTCCTTCTATAAGCAATTGTATTATCCCCTCAAAAACCTATCGCGTAACCCCAAACAAACATCCATCTCTAAATTTCCTTTAAGTCGATTTTTATTCTTAATAACTAGCCTTTTTTCTATTTAAGTACTGAAATATAGTGATTTCCCATTCATTATCAACACTTAAATCCTTCAAAAATTTATTTTCTGAGCATTCCGAACTATGTAATTATATGACATAAGTATTAATTTGGATAGATGTGGAAACATTAAAGAACTTCTTAATTCTATACTCATCTCCCTAATGCACCAGTTCCTAAATGACTGATAGTAGCTAAGCCCTACTAAATTCTAAATTACTACCTCATATCCTTCTTTTTATATTCAAGAATTAACACTATTTCTCCGATGAATATTTTACAAATACATACACGTTATTCGTCCCCATCAATATCTTTTGTTCGTCCAGATCAACCAATTTCTATTCTGCACCGGTAATTCAGAACTCCAAATTCGTAAAATATACACAATAGCCTACAGTTCCCTATCGACCTAACCTTGTGTAACAATAATCATTAGTTTCTTCATACCTGGGGACGAATCTTGTTTCATAGTTATTATAATATGTGCTTGTCTTGCTAATGTTTCATTTTTTCCTTCTTTTGCCAAGTCTCAGATTTCTACTAATTTTTTATTATATGCCTCAAACCTTCAAGTTCAGCAAAATCGGGTATAGACATACATTACCTCATCGGATATTAGATATACTATCCTCATACTTTAAATATTTAAATTTGCAATAATTATAAAAAAAGAATGAAAATACTTTTTAAGTATATTTGTACAGTGAAGGTTCAAAAAATTTAACTACCGAATAAACGCACTTAAACTAAGATATCATGATACACCGTGGACACTGGTCCCAAACACTCGGCCTTCCAGAGGCTTACACTTGGCTAATCTCATATTTCCTTGGCGATTTCATGTTAACCGTCTGCTCTTCTTCCAACATTTTCAGAACGTCATTTATTTATTCTTGGCCGCTTATCGATTCTGCTTCTCCATTACAAAGAGATAAGCACGTTGAAGTTAATATTAAATTTAACAATTAAAGTGGTGCCTGTTGAAGTGAACACAATGAAATACGTTTCCCCCAATAAACTAAAGCCCCAAGCGTTTTAATGTATTAGGGTCTTAACCCCAGGTAAATACGGCTTTCAAATTACTGATTCCGTACCACAACGCACAGCACTCTAAATGTCTGGTGTGCTACAACACAATCAAACAATAAAAAACGGCATCTCTGCCGTCTCTGATTTAAAGTATGGTGGAGAATAGAGGACTCGAACCCCTAACTAACCTCATCGCTGCCAGTGAGAGATGGGTTATCTACACTTAGTAAAACGAAAGGTAAAGCTTTGTGGGACAAGGTTTTTAGAAAAATCAATTCATCCTGCCTGAAATTCATAACACTCTTGCTAAAATACATGTGACCAAAAATGTGACCACTACTTTGTTAAGCTTTTGAAGCTGCAACATACTTGTTCGCATAGTTTTCAGACAAAACGTTAATATAGCTTTCTTTGTCTATTTTGTCTTCTTTTTTAAATGGCCTAGAAGGCACTCCTACTCTCATTTGAAATCTAGAATAACTTTGTATGAGGTCCTCTAAATAAGGCGATTTCACTGAAGCTACTCTAGAAAAACCTTTTTCTACAAATTCATCTAATCGAAGGGTTTGTATATTACCAAATGTAAAGATTATGTTTATCTCTTTTTCCCCAACCGGAACGTCGAATAACCAATATTCTTTTTCGGATGGGGTCACTATATGATTTCTAAGAAAATTAGCAGTTTTTTCTTTAACTTGTTCAAGTGTTTCATCGCCCTTTAATTTGTTAAACATATCATATCCAACTACATAATTGACGTAAGATCCAGGTGTCAGTCTAGCCAAGTCACACTTAGGAGTTATAACTATTCCATATTGATTTGTTCCAATCACGAAAATATCTCCTGTAAAAATTGTCCTAGTTGGGCTTGGAAGAGCATATTTTCTCATTTGTAACAACCATTTATACGATTCATAACCCTCTTGTAAGTGATTCTCCATTTGGATGATATTTGGTTGGAGAGTTTCTAATTCACCAGCCAATAAATCAGTCAATAACTCTTTAACAGTACTTGAAAGATCTTGAGTATCTAACTCACATTCTTTTTGCAATAAGGAGATAGCATAGTCGTTTAGTCTACTATTAATAGTATTTAAAGATTTATCTAACGCCTTTGCTAATGCAGCCTTCCACATGAATGATATTCTCACAATTACATTTTCTGATTTTTCTAACACTAACTTTATTTGTTCAATTGCAGTCTCTTGTTCACCTTTTCTTACAATTTTAATAAAATTAAGCTGAAACGGTGTGAAGTCCTGTAGTACTTCTTTTATACTCTCCTCAGAATGTGTTGAATAGATAATAATTGGGACAACTCTTTTACTTAACACTTCCCTAAGTAAACTCATGCAAATTTTCCCATCGGTATCTACGCCGGTAAGATCCCAGTCTATGACTAATAAGTCCATTGCTTCAAAAAGCTCCATATTCCCAATATCATTCGTTGCTTTTACATAAAGCTCTGAACTCTGATTTAACTTTACGACGAGGTCAGATAATTCTTCAATTTTATCATCTAAAATCAATATCTTATTAATCATCGTTTTCTCCCTTTGAGTTAAACTTAATTTGGAATGACGCCCCTGTAACTTGATCAACTTCTAATAGTCGGATCTCATGACCTCTCGAGTTTAATACATCTTCCGTAATAAATAACCCCATCCCTCTTCCATCTTTCCGTTTGGAGTATAAGGGCTCAAAGATGTATGGTGCATCTTTCTGTGATACCCCAGGTCCTGAATCAGAGATTGTTATTGTTTTTTTTGTTCCATTTATTAGAACCTTAATAAAATGCTCGTTTTCAGCTTTTTGAACACACCAGTAAACGGCATTATCAAATAAATTAATCAGACACTGAATAATAACTCCTTCATTTTCAAAAACCTCTAAGGGACTGTCCTCAGTTAAGGAAAAATCAATATGGTGTTCTTGAAAAGCATTCTTAAAAAATAATGTCGTTTTGTTTATTACTTTTTTTATATCCAGTTGTGTTCGCATCAATCTGTTGGCTTTAAAAAGGGGGTTTAAAAGCTTCAGTTCGCTATCAAGAGCTGAAGTATAATTTAGCATTGTCTCAACTAAATTAAGTCCCTCATCAGAATTCAAAACCAGCTTTCTTAACTCCTGAATCGTAGCCTTTAACTTATTTACTAAGTGTCCTATTTCATGTGTTGTTCTCTCAGCCGCTATTCCAATCCCTGATAATTGGCTAAGATTTTCCATTCTATTTTGTACTTGCTTTTTTTCATTGATATAAGCATCCTTAACCTTTTTTAGATCATCGACAATATCTTGCTTAAAAAGAATAGGAACTTCTTCATTGATAACTTTTTCAATACTACTAATCCTATTAATAAATTCAGTATTAGTTATAGCCTTATTCTTTTTTACTGTTTTTTTTATACGCTGATTTTCAATAAATTTTATAACACGAAATACAAGCTCTTTAAAATCGTAATATGCTTGATTTTCGATTAATCCTTCTCGATTCGTCTTATCAGTTAGTTTTGAGTTGTTGTCAGTTGAAATTGAAATTAGCCCCTGGATCTGTTTATTTCCAATCCGTTCACTAACGCGACTAATTCTTCTCTCATCGAGATTTAGCCAGTCAACACCTTTTTCGCCATAAGGTAGTACTCGGAACCCATCACGGTATATGGCAACACCACCATATTGAGAGGAAATATTATCGATCTGGGGATAATTCTTTCTCAGTGATGCCAGATCATTTCTTTCAAACACACTAAATTCAATATTAAAATCACCACAACTTGCTTCTTTATTCCTAAAATCTCTCTCGTATACTGGTAGTGATTCAGTAATCTTCTCCCCATTTAAGCTTCCTGTGAAGTTTCCCTTTGTATCTACATTTCCTTTAATTTTAATATCAGACCTGTTAATATATTCAAAAACACTAAAATCAAGTTGAACAGGTTGATTATCGACAATAAAATCGATCTTTAGCTCAGGTTTTTCGCCGAAAGGATGAATTAATCTAATCAAAATAATCTTTAAGGCATTAGTCTTATCCTCGTCCCAAAATTCTTTAAGCTCTTGCATTAATAACTCTGTACCAGTATTATTTAAAAATATATTGGGTTTACCAATGTCAAAAGGAATCTTTACATCAGACAAATATGAATCACTTTCAAACAGATTCCAATCAACAATGAGCTTTGACTCTTCGCCAGAAGGAACTTTTTGAACAACTCTTTTCTCTTCCTCATTAATTGTAACTTTTTCCTCTATAAATTGATCAGTGCCTCTAGAAGTCAAAACTAGTTTTTGAGCCAATCTATGACAAGAGAATCGTCCAACACCCTTTTCACCAAGATAAACCCGTCCAAATATTGGACTTCTCATTTTAATACCGTTTTTTCTCATGGCCTTAAAATTCGTTGCCGGTTCCATCCATCTCGTACTAATAATAGTTGAAGTCATTCCATGACCGTTATCCCATAGTCTAATAAATGACTCCTCATTAGAAACTTCTATTATGATGTGAGTTGCATCCGCATCGTAGGAGTTCTTCACCAATTCTGTTATGGCTGTTAAGTCGTCTTTTATAAGCTCTTCACCTAAAAGAATCATTGTTCTAGCCTTTGGTCTAAACGAAACTTCACTCATTACACAACCTCCGTCTCCGTCAAAAAATGTTACTAAATTCTATTAGTGAAGATTAAAATAAATACGTATGGTCTACTTTGGAGGGGTGGGGGATGAGACCTGCTTAAAAGATTCAACGCGCTGGATCTCTTTTCGGGGGCTGGTGGGGTCTCCACCGCCTTAAAAGATAAGTTTAATATAGTTCGATAAAACAATTGCAAAGTCATATGCTCTTAATCATGGCAATAAACATTTACTAGTTGAAGGCCTCAGAAATATTAAAGAAGAAAAATTGAGATCCCTAATTGGCTCGAAAGAAAGTCTAGATTTACTTGTTAGAACTCCACCATGTCAGAGTTTCTCCAAAAAAAGAAGCTGTAGTAACTTTGATATTCGTAACAATTTAATTCTTGAAGTCTCAAGGATTGTAGACATTCTTCATCCTACTTTTGTACTATTTGAAAACATTATAAATTATATCATATTCCATATGTTTCTAAAATATTTAGCGAATATAGATAGATTTGGTTACAAAAAAGAGATCAACCGTCCTTCTTATCATACTCTCTTTAAAAGTGCTCCTCCATAACAAAACAGAGGAAAGGCTTATTGGCTCAAGGGTTACACCCGCTCCATTCATCCGATCCTCCATCTTTTCAAATCAATATAACTCTCGATCGCCCTCAATTGGTCTTATCCCGAAATTACCGCCGAACTTTGGATAGCCAATCTCCTTTGCAGATACGCTTTTAAATGAGGATCTACACAGTAGATATAGCACCCTTTCGTTCCCCGAGTCATTAACGTCCTGTAGGTGTTTCGTATAATTTGATCGGCCATTCGGAGCGCCTCGTCCTTATCTTTCTTATACAAGGTCTTGAAGCCTGAGAGAGACTTATCCGTTTTCGCACGTTTGAACGGATCGCTGACGATACGGTTATTTTCAAAACGCATATCTTCGCCAATGATGACTCCGACATAGTCAAATTCAAGTCCCTGTGAGGTATGTATGCAGCCCACTTGTTCGATGGATTCAGGGTCGATTGCCCAGGTCGTCGTATTGTTAAGGTTCCAGCTCATGAAGAATTGATAGCGATCTAATTGAATGTCATGAACGCCAGGATTGTTCTTCCCATCCTTCTTCCAATCCCAGCAATATCCGGCAAGCATTCTTGCCTTATTATTGATCTGATTTTTGCTGAAGATTTCGTCCCGTAATTCATTCGGGTCATCAAAGAGTCGAATGTCATAGTCGAAATCGAAACCATCTGCGTTTGCCGTTTCACGGATATCAAGTACATCATCGAGCCATGCCAGATATCCATCGGATCCGTTGCACCTGAATTGAGAAGCCAATGTCAGCTCCGTGATATCCGCATCCATTTGTTCGGCATAATGTCTAATCTGCTCTTTGCTGCCCACATCGTGCATCGCGATCTTCTGATATTCATCGATAAAAAATACAGAAAACCGGGCAGCGCGGATAATCTCCATGGTTTGATTAATTCCTTTATTCTTGAACAGACCCGACTTTTCATTTAAGCGATGCGCCTCGTCAACAATCAAGCAACCGAATTCATCGGGCAACGCTTCATAGTAAACACCTGATCCCTTAAACAAGTTATCTATGACCGACTTCTTCACATTTTGCTGCAGCTTTTTCATATATACGGCACGGGGCGCGCTATTCTTGGTTACATATTGGCAGACTAGTTCTCGTGCCGTAAGCTCTACCAAAAGATTAATTCCGAGCACCGACTTACCTGTCCCAGGCCCACCTTCGACAATTAAGACCTGTTTCTTGCCCGACTGGGCTTGCTGCGCCAATCTTAACGCTTCCTCATATACTACCTTCTGATCGTCTATCATGATGAATTCTTGATTTCCCTGCAGCATGCTGAGGAGTGAATCCTGCAGCGATTTTGAGGGTTTAATTTTGCCATGCTCAATGAGGTACAGCGATTTGCTTCTATCCGTTTTTTTGATGTAGGTTGAAATAAACCCTCTTAACTTTAGAACATCCCCCTTTGAGAAGATAGGAGCTTCATCAATGTATTGATTGTAGACAGGATGCAATAGAGGGTCGTTATCGGTCCGTATATAGTTATGTAAATAAGCACAAGGATAGAGCTGGACCGCTTCGTTCTGCACGGTCTCATTATAATCCCTAATCAGCCTAGCATAAGACCATGCCTGAAAAGAAGGATGCGGCGTTCTCGTCTTCGTTCGATTAAAGTAGGTCTTAACAAGGCCATCCGCGTCCTCAACCGTTTCAACTTCTGTCCATTGCTTAAGCTCAATGATTACAACGGAATATTGATCCTTTTCGTTCAAGCCTGTAATCATGAAGTCGACTCTTCTCGAGGTCGCTGGAACTTTATATTCAATCGCGATTCCTACGTCATCCGGAATGGTCGATGTGTTTAATACTTTATAAAGGTAGTTCATGGAATTGTTCCATGCGTTAATTTCGCTCATGGAAGCCTTGCCGACTTTTTGCACGTACTGGTTATGAATTTTTACCGCAATGCTGTCTTCTGTTACATCATTCATAAATTGCTGCTTGGTCGATTCATAAATAATCATGGAGTTCTCCCCTATTCGTTCCCTACCGCGTGCTTTTTTGTGAGCTTCCCTTGAAACGGGATACCGGATATTTCTCCGCGTTTTTGTTTATTTTCTGAAGGATGGCATCCTTTACGTCGATATTTAAATCATGAACGAGCGTTAGCGTGTAGATGAGAATATCAGCGATTTCATCTTGCATGTCAGAGTAATTCTGTTCTATGGCTTGCTGGCTATTCTTCCATTGGAAGAGTTCCAACAGTTCACTAGACTCCAAAGAGATAGAGAGCGCCAGATCTTTAGGATCATGGAATTGCTTCCAGTCCCTTTCATCGCGAAATTGAATGATTCTCTCAATTAATTCGTCCATTTGTACCTCCGTCATGTTGATCAAATTCATTTTTTTTACAATTGCTCTGCACAAAATATGATAGCCCAATCCTTAATATAAATCCACGAATTTCCTGCAAATTAAATAGAAAAAAGACTCCTGTTAATCAGAAGCCCTTATTAAAATCATACAGCTAAATATGGCTTTGAACCCTACAACCCACCCCGCCGCAAATCATAAAAATACCGCACAACCGGATGCTTCAACTCCATCTTCTCAGCCATGCTCAAAATCCGCTTCTTCCCAACCCTTTTGTCCACCAAAGCCAACACATTCAATAGAATCTCACTGCTCTCCAAGCTCTCCTCTATAGGAGTAGTTAGGAACTTATTAGCCACAACAGTAAAATTCGACTTACTTAATGCAGCCTGTGCTGACAAAAGCTCTTTTGCATATTCTGTACTTTTTCTGCCTCTGGCAATGACTATTAGGCGATCCTCTGGCACTGGCCCCTTGGTATCTTTTCTGACCGCTTCAATTTCGTCACTGCTGATAGGAATTTGAATGTCTGGATCATTCTTAATTTCCAGCTCTGTTTGATACCATCTAATAGGATTCGTTTTATCACTCATGTTGAGGATGTTCTTCTTATCTACGGTAATATAACAAATCCCTGATTTATCAGGCAGATAACGGTAACCCGGTGCGCGGTATTCTACCCTTCCCTCTAACGCAGGACTAAGAAAGCCCTCCAGTTGTTGCTTCAATTTGCTCCAGGACATGTGATCCCCTCCATAACAAAACAGAGGAAAGGCTGGTTGGCTCCGGGTTGGTCCCCTCTCCATTCATCCGATCCTCAATTTGTACGTCTTATTCTATTTCCACACGGATTTCTACAATTTCGTCAGCTTAATCCCCATGTTCCTCTGCCTCATCCTGCGCCTTGCTTGCAAATTCACTCAGCAGCGCACGCACTTCACTTGTCGACTTGGTGTTCATCAAGGTATTTCTTAATTCACTTGCTCCGCGGAATCCGCGGACATATATTTTGAAGAACCGTTGAAGAGGTCTGAACGAACGGGATTCTAGTCCCGAATATTGATCATGTAGATCCAGATGCAGCCGCAGCAGATCCAGCAGTTCCTCACTGCTATGCTCCTTCGGCTCCTTCTCAAAAGCAAACGGATTTTGAAAAATACCACGCCCGATCATAATCCCATCCACACCGTACTCTTCAGCGAGCTTAAGGCCGGTCTCACGGTCAGGGATATCCCCGTTAATGGTCAGTAGTGTATCTGGTGCCACCTCATCACGAAGCTTCTTAATCTCCGGAATCAGTTCCCAGTGAGCATCTACTTTGCTCATTTCCTCTCTTGTGCGCAGATGAATGGACAGATTCACAATATCCTGCTTCAAAATATGGGTTAACCAGCCGCGCCATTCGTCTACTTCACTAAAACCGAGCCTTGTTTTTACGCTGACGGGCAGTCCGCCGGCTTTGGCGGCTTGGATGATCTCCGCTGCAATCTCAGGACGGCAGATCAGGCCGCTTCCCTTCCCGTTCTCTGCTACGTTCGCTACAGGACAACCCATATTAATATCGATGCCTTTGAAGCCTTCTTTCGCCATACCGATACTCATTTGACGGAAGAATTCCGGCTTGTCTCCCCAGATATGAGCTACGATGGGCTGTTCATCCTCTGTAAACGTCAAACGCCCGCGCACAGCATGGTTCCCCTCCGGGTGACAATAGCTCTCTGTATTCGCAAACTCCGTAAAAAACACATCCGGTCTGGCTGCTTCACTGACAACATGGCGAAACACAACATCCGTCACATCTTCCATAGGCGCCAGTATAAAAAAAGGCCGTGGTAAATCACGCCAAAAATTATTCATCATCTTAAACCCTCTCTATAAATACCAGGATAAATCTTTATCCCGCAATAATATTATTTAATCTTATCTTACAATTGATTCTAATGAGTGTACAAGCTGCTGTTGATACATTCGATTCCATTCTCTTGATGGGAGCCTCAGGCTTCTCCCGTCTTGGTTTGATTCTTACCCGTTTTCCTACTGTAGGGCAAATGATTTGGGCATGCCGTACGTATGAAGCCATTGCGTCACTTCTTGGTTCCTCTGGTCTTGATACTTGTCCGCTAACCCGTGCCGACCATCCGGGTACAGAACAAGCTTCACGGTTTTACCTGCCTTTTCCAAATCACCTGCAAAATCTTGAACGGTTTGCCAAATGAGACTCTCATCGGCAGTCCCTTGCAACAGAAGTACCGGGGCCTTAATGTCGGGAATTCGATCCAGTATCGAATAATCCCCTTTTGATTCAGGATTGGCATTAATCAAGCCAAATCTCACATATTCTCCCGTCTTTCTATTTTCCTCTACAATTTCAGGTGAATTTGCGTCCGGGTGCTCATATAACCAGCGTAAATTGACATCCCAGCCCACAAAAGGACTCACACCGACAACAGCTTTTACATCCTGCCGCTCAGAAGCTAATCTTAAAGCCACACCGCCACCCATCGATGCACCAAGCAGGTATACCGAATCCGATTTTACGCTTCCGGTGGACATTGCCACTTTAATTCCATTCTCTGCATCCCGTGTATTCTCCGCAATACCTTGCACATGGCCATCGCTCTCCAAATATCCACGATAGATCGGGTACAAGTAAACCACTTCGTCACTCATATAACTAAAACCGAACGTAAAGCCAAAATCGTAATGAGAAAGTTCCTTACGTTCAAGAGCGTATCCCCCATGAAGATGAACAACCAGTGGATATTTTCCGGCAGCCTTGGGAACTGTCAAATATGCTAGGACTTTGATATTATCACTTTTATAAAATACCTTGTATATATCAATATTCGGATTTTGACCAGGTACTTCTATTAATTCTTTAGAGATGATCTCTATATCGCTATCCGGTGGATCAGTTGCTTCACAGCTGGATAACGTGGCTGTAATCAATATAATTATAACTAGAATCAAAAAAAATGCTCTATTTCTCCAATGACCATAATATTCCATTCCCTCACACCCTCCTAAACAATCCTAGTGCTATTTTAGAACATCTCCAGATTGCTGTAAGCGATATAGTTTGGGATAGAAGAAGGATTTGTGCCGGTCTATCGAAAATACCTTAAAAAACCCCGCTTGCTAACCGTTAAAATAACGGAAGGTGACGGGGTAATTCCAATTCATATATCTCAAATCTTACTGTACACTCCACATGTGCAAAATGCTCAATATTGGAAAAATAGAAGAGGCAACTTAAGCCGTTTTATTGCTCTGAAGGTTCATATTCGCTTTTCAATCTAGAGAAGACAGCAAGATCAACATATTTGCCCTTTTCAAACTCATGTTGCCTTAAGACACCCTCTTTATGGAAGCCGAGCCTATGCATCAATCGGATCGACGCCTCATTCTCTGCCTCCACTTTCGCTTCAATTTTATTGACATTCATAGTCAAAAAACCAAAATGCATGATACATTTCACTACCTCTGTCATAATACCCTTTCCCCAAAAATCAGGATTTAGGTCATAACCAATTTCAATACGATTGTGCATCTTCTCATAGTTTAGAAATCCACATGTTCCAATCACTTTTTTGGACTCACTATCTTCAATCATCCATCGTAAGCCAGATTGTTCCTTGAAAATTTTCTGATACCAATTCATTTCATTTATCGCATTATCGACTGAAGTAAATGGTATGAATGGCATATATTTCGCAACGGCTTCTTTTGAATAAAGTTCGAAAATATCATAGCGATCTTTTTCTTCTGCCCTCCGTAGTATGAACCGTTCTGTTTTTAACTGAGGGAAATCAATGAATGCGAACTCTGAATTCATGTTACTCCTCCCTTTTCCCATTGATGATATCAATATCAGAAATTAAATTACCACATTTATGAAAATAATAACACTATATAGGTTAATAAACCAATCTGCCCGGCAGCTAAATAGCAGCTTTTGAGTACCACTGTCACATCTTCATTTTCGAACCATCAATATTATAGTCTCCACATGTGTGGAGTGCTTAATATTGACGTAAATAAAGGGGGCGAATTACGCCCCCACAAACAACGGATTCCCGAAGCTTCCTCATCATCAATCTGTAACTCTGCAAAGCTCCTGACTTCGCTAATTAATACGTTCATTGGCTTCGCATTGACTGACAACGGTTCGAGTAGCTTTCTGCCATTTTTTCAAAACACATCATTTACTCAACCTCTACCCATGCTATTTCTTCTAAATAGCCACAAACCGGCGACAATAAATACCGCTCCTATAATATAAAATAAAGTTTTACTTTCCTCACCCGTTTTAGGAAGAACGGTTACTTCTTCATTTACGTTTGTCGTTTCAAATGGCGTTGGTGTTGGCTCTTCTACCCGTCCTGGTTCTTCTGTTGGTGTTGGTGCTGGCGTTGGTGTTGCTGTTGGCGTTGGTGCTGGCGTTGTCGGGACGGGAAGTTTAAAGTTCAATAGCACATTTCTTTGCACATCCAATACATTGACTGCAATCGCACTAAAATCTTGAATATCATCGATATATCTCACATATGTTATTTTCCCGTACCCTCCCAAACAACCCTAGTGCTATTTTAGAACATCTCCAGATTGCTGTAAGCGATATAGTTTTGCATAGAAGAAGGATTTGTGCCTGTCTATCGAAAACACCTTAAAAAACCCCGCTTGCTAACCGTTAAAATAACGGAAGGTGACGGGGTAATTCCAATTCATATGTAAATCTACAATTCTGTAATACTGTGAACTTCTACTTATAACGTTTTAATAACTTCTCTTGATGAGATTTAAATATATCCTCAATGCTAATGTCGTACTTGTTAGCAATGACTATAACATTCCCTAGTACATCACCAAGTTCTTCTATTAACTCCTGCTTATTTTCAGCGTATGTCCCGACGATTTCATCTGGACGATCTCGACCAATTTCTAAAGCTCTAATAGCACGTGCTACTTCTCCCGTTTCCTCCGTTAAAAAGCCTATGCGAATGAAAATATCGAGTTCTGACCAACCTCGTGCTTCATAATAATCCTTCACCCATTCTTGAAATGCATTTACGTCCAATTTATGTGCCCCCTATGAATTAAGCAGAATTCAACAACAATTATAAGTATATAATATTCTTCGGAATGGGGTTATTTTAATGAATAAAATAGCTGTTTTTTTGTGGATCTAGTAATGGATCTTCTATAGCATGGCTACTTGTGGAATGAGAAATATCACAAAAAAACTTAACAAAATTAATTACTGTTGAGGCCATGTACGAGCGAAAAAGCAAGATGATGGAGTTAGCAGATGGCTTTATTGCGCTTCCAGGTGGTTCCGGTACATTAGAAGAGTTTTTCGAAATATTTACATGGAGCCAGCAACCCTCTAGCGAAAAACTAAGACACAGTCTAATTGACTGTGTCTTTTCTTTCAAGTCTTACTGTACATTCCACATGTGTGGAGTGCTTAATATTGACGTGAATACAGGGGAGAATTACGCCCCCGTAGACAACGGATTTCCGAAATTATAGTGGATAATAATTCCACCACCCAATTCGATCTCGATGCGTTCAATCAAGCGCATTTTCCGAGCTGTGTAGCACCATCGCCTTGCTTTTGTTATTCGCCAGCAGACGAGCAAGGTCGCGATGATCCTTGAGAGAGAAGCCATCCCCGTAATAATCTGTTCCGACATAGCAGAGTAGGGCGAATCAGCAGAATGAGTGTCTCTGGAGGGTCAGCCCTCTTTCGAGCAGCTTTCGGCCTTTTTTTCAAAGCACATCATTTACTCAACCTCTACCCATGCTATTTCTTCTAAATAGCCACAAACCGGCGACAATAAATACCGCTCCTATAATATAAAATAAAGTTTTACTTTCTTCACCCGTTTTAGGAAGGACGGTTATTTTTTCATTTGCATTTGTCGGTTCAAGTGGCGTTGGTGTTGGTTCTTCTCCCCGTTTTGGTTCTTCTGTTGGAGTCGGCGTTGCCGTTGGCTCTTCTACCCATTCTGATCCTACTGTTGGAGTCAGCGTCGGCGTTGGCTCTTCTACCCGTCCTGGTTCTTCTGTTGGAGTCAGCGTTGCCGTTGGCTCTTCTACCCGTCCTGGTTCTTCTGTTGGAGTCAGCGTCGGCGTTGCCGTTGGCTCTTCTACCCGTTCTGGTTCTTCTGTTGGCGTTGGTGTTGCTATTGCTGTTGGTGCTGGCGTTGCTGTTGGTGCTGGTGTTGCTGTTGGTGTTGCTGTTGCTGTTGGTGTTGGTGTTGCTGTTGGCGTTGGTGTCGCTGTTGGCGTTGGTGCTGGCGTTGGTGTTGCTGTTGGTGCTGGTGTTGGCGACACGGGAAGTTTAAAGTTCAATAGCACATTTCTTTGCACATCCAATACATTGACTGCGACCGCACCAAAATCTTGAATATCATTGATATATTTCACTGACGAAGTGATGAACACATCGTTGACAGATTGACGCATCATAAATTGGAGTCCAATATCTACATTTGAAGCCGTATCATCATAATCGCCATCAGCGATTGTAATCGTGATCGTCTTACTGTTAAGACTTGGATTGGTGTATGTTGATTCAACTACAGTCGCTTTTGGATATCTAGCCTCCGTAGCATTATCAAGCTGGACTGATGGTAAAATGACAGTTCCATCATAGTTCTTTTCTGTTGCTTTATAGGATACTGATACAACAAGGTTATCATTCGCATCAAATGATAATTGCTGATCATATACATCCACATCGGCTTCTGTATACGTTGGCCCTATAGGCGCTAAACTGATGTAGTAATTAAACAAATCCTCTCCCGCTGGTGTTGGCGGATAATGCTGCCCACGCCAGTCATTCAAACTCGCTCCATTAGTGTAATGCCAAATAGCATATTGGGTAGCCCAAAGTGCCATGTCTTCATCCAAACCTGTAATACCAGTGGCCGCTTGTAAATCTGCAACACTCTTCATTGGAAAACCATTGAGCAGGATCGCTCTTAACATATCCCCATTAATCACCTTTCCTTTAATGGAGTAGTTGTTAATTTCTTTAAGTGGTGAAAAGAACTCTTCACCGTCACGATAACCGAAAAGATCTTTCGTAAGTGGATATTGTCTCGACCTGTCAAAGCAATAAGCTAAAATACCATCAGGTAGACCTGCTCTGTTCGGCCTTCGTTCATAAACTCCGTTATTATATTCTGCTAAAACAATGATAGGGTACATTCGCACATTAGGAAACCAATGATCTACGACCTCAAACTTCTCAACAACTGTAGGAGCTGCTTGGATAGATTGAAATGAGTCGAACCTAGCAGAATAATCAGAAATATGGCTAGCTTCACTTTTATTTTATTCATTTGAGGTCTCTCCCTTCTATGATCATAGTAAAGAACAGAACACTTTTCGAAAGTGCTTTGTTCTTACTTGTATCGGTTATCGATGTCGTTTTTTAAATGCTTTTATCGGATATGATTCTTTAGTAGCATAGCTGCTCCAACACTTAGTTCAATTTTCTTCCTTACTACTACCAATGATACAAAAATTAAGAACCCAAGCCGATAAAGCTTGGGTTCTGCAGGTAAATGTGCTTTACATTATTACTGTGCAATTTCCAAATAGTCTTCTTACGCCCCCCTCCCATCAAATTGCCGCAAAGCCTTCTCCCACTTGGCTTGAACGCCTCTCACCCCACCCCCCTGTTTCAACACGAGCAAATAAAGTCGAGTTGAAAAAGCAGGGGAATAACAAGGGAAATGAATGGAGTTAGAGGAAGCGCTTTGGAGTGAAATAGGAGAAAAGCTTGATTTATCAAAGCATTGGTGGTTCATACGCCCCTCTCCAAAAACAAAAGAAGCCGAGGAAAACAGGAGTGGATACCTGAGTTTCGCTCGGCTGGTGAGACGACTTTATAAGCTTTGATGCGACTTTGTAATTCTTAGGTCAACTTTTTGAGATGTTCACAACTACTTCCGTACCAACAGCGCCACCGACTCCACATGGGATGAGTGCTGACGGTAGAAAATGAATAATTGAGATGTTATAGTGTTCACCGAACACCAAGCATCTTACTCACCATCATTCTATAGATGCGACTATTCTCCGTTGGCTCTCAATCGTTTCATCCCTTACCAAATGTTCGTTCGATCTTTTCCCTGTCATAATCTAAAATCCAGTCATTAAATTCATTAAACAAATTCATTAGATTCTCAGAGCGAATCGCAACTATATCCAATCCACGGTCATCGTACATGTGAAACACAATATTCTTCTTTGTATGTATGAAGTAAATTCGATCAAAAATGTAATTGCCTTTACTCGGGAATTCTGAATAACTTATCGCTTTCAAGATGCCTTTGTAATCAATGTGCTCTAAACAACATAATAAACTAAAACTTTTTGAATATCCCGTTAACTGGTTTGTGTCTTCATCATAATCTGGTTTGTTCTCGAAACAAACAACTTTGTTTATGATAGCCGAATCAACGTACTCTGCAAACACATCCACCCCTGGATTAAAAACCTCATACGGGGCTTGCGGTTCATACGTCTTCCTAACTATATACAATTCACTACTTTCCGAAAATACCGACTCAAATAAAGTTTCTGAACGCTTTTTAACCGTTTCAAAATATAGCGGATCCTCTATTCCTCTATATGGGACACCCAATTCAAAGCGAATTCCTATATTTGAGTTATAAAAAAGAGGAGGCTCTAATGATATTCCTTGTAGGTGCGATAGCAAATAATCTTGAAAACTCATTCCATCACCTTCATTGGTTCATAATCGTTTTAAGTTAACGTCTCAGCGTTCGTATACAAGCCAAGAATTTCAATCACTTCGACTTGGCCCAATCTTCTTGACCCCGCCATGAAATAACCGATTACTCCTATTACAATTCGATGCACATGCATGCCTTTTGAATTTCGTCTCCGTCATATGAAAATCACAACGTAAGCCCTAAAACGTGGGATTTTTTCTTCCGCCCTCTTCTTCGGAATATAATCTATACCTTACTCTAAAATCAGGAGGTGATTTTCGAACTTTCTCAAATGGAACCCAGGCTTCCATAAACAATTCACCTCCACCTGCAAATTTAACTTAACGCTTGTAAACTCCCTGCCTGTGAGTGCAGTGGTTTGCGATCACACATTCCTTTGTGGAGTTTATCTAGCTTTTAATGTCTTTCTGAAGTCATTATCATCTGTAATATATGCTAATGAGTCGACGTTAATCATCTTCGCATTAGCGTGTAATTGATTCAGGGTTTCGACATCTTTACAGTAAATTGATGTATAGCTAGAATCAACAATCAGCAATATCAGTTCGCAGTCACTATTTATAAAATCTTCGTATTTATCAATGTTCAGTATATTCGTTCCTGTTGGAAAAGCCTTCAGGTCAGCAAAAACTATATATTGAGGTTCCTCTGAGTCAAGGAATTGAAGCAGATCCTCACCCTTTAAAATATTTACGTCATCTGGAAATAACGGCTTTAAGTCGTTATCTTGCCACTTGTATTCTTCTCCAGCTCCAACTAACCAATAATAATTCTTACAATTAAAGGGCTTCAGAATGTGAGAAAGCCATTTTCCGTACTCATTGGGGATCTCGAAACTTATCCCTCTCATTCTTTGCCCCATATTAATCGCCCCATTCCACCCCATAAAGATTATGCTCGTATATCGGCTATTTCAGGCGATCCGAGTTATTGTTACATCATTCGTAGACTGACCGAAGATCAGGTTCACTAGGCAATCTATATTTTCTGAGACCACTGGATATACTCCTTTAATGGTTCTTACTTAAAAACACAAGAAAATCATCCAATGCCTTTGTCGCCAATCGAAAATGCTCCGACTCTAACTGTGTATACAATATAAGTTCTAACTCATTATCCAAGTTGTGAACCCTAGTTGAAAAATCATGTATATGCTTATCGGGGATTAGTACCGTATTCAATCTACTTTGAAGTTCTTCAATACCGAATTCTTTATTCTTAAATCGTTCAACAAGAACTTTGAAATGTTGGTAGCTCATATTTTCTCACCTTATCTACCGCTGCGACGGAGTCTTTTTGGACTAACGCATCCATTTTCCATACACCTAATCTCTCATCTGTTAGCATAACCCGTCGAATTACTGGAGATATTCGTTTAAAGTAATTACATAATTGGTTTTATGAAGTTCATTATTCAGCTCATGAAAAAACTTTATTAAAGCATTTAGTAATGACGATGTCGAAACGTATTCTAGGGCTACAAACTTCTGCCAAATTGAGTAAATCCTCCAGTTGTTGTCTTGCTGAAATAAGAAGTGAATAACGACCTCACCATGGTCAATTGTCTCTAATTTCATGTCAAAATGATCGGCATTTACAACCTTTTGGTCCCAAACGTAAGAGGCTTGCTAATGACAAGTTATTTGACGGTGAGATGCCAAAAAATGAATATATGACGAATACGCGACTTCCATAAACGAAGAAACCGATGAAATCTTACAAAAGAAGTATCAACTCGAAAAATCACTTCAAGTAAGTGATAACACTTTAGCCTTCAAAGAACTAAAAAAGGACCTTGAAAACTTCATGTCATTCAAGAAACTTACTCCAGAATTGCTTCATAAACTTATTGACCGTATTGAAATAAAAGCAGATGGGAGTCCGAGAATCTTCTATAGATTCTCGCTCCCCCTCTGCTTATTCTTTACTCCTAACTATCAACGCACAGCACTCCACATGTGTGGAGTAAGCAGAGTCAACACATTTAATAACAAATAACGGGGATGCCTAAACCCTATTCCAGAGCAAGTATAACCCTACGAGGAATCAGAGTAATACTTGTTCTCTTTTTGCCACTAACCAATCACTGAATAACTTTAAAAACTCTTCTTAACGTTTTATTCTACTTATTATCTCACCTGAATCTTGGAAGGAGATCAACCCCTTATCGAATAAGGCGTCGTGATTGGGACAAAGCAGGAATCCGTTATGGAGGTTTACCCTATCGTCCGATAGATCACACTTACTCCAAGACTAGTTGTGCCTTCTAATCAGAAACCGCTCATCGGCAATACTACATAGTCGGCATTTATTGCTTAGCTTCAATAGATTTCCCTTGAACTTACCATGACCGATTCAGGCTTTAATCAACTGCTCCTTCTCGGTAGCAGATAACGGCATAGACTCAACTTAATTAGCTGCGCCCTCCTTTTCTTTTAACGATCCTCTGGAAAATTATTGATATAAAGGTAAGTGTCAAGTTGCTGTACTGGTATCAACTCATAGATGAATTCCTTTCTCTTCGTCCGGTAAGTTACATCTTGAGATGTCGTAGCAAAAGCCCTCGGAACACTGCAGCTTATATCGTTCTCATGCTCTACCAAGAGGTGAAATACACTTTCATTTCTCTACTATGTAAAGATAGTTTAGTCAAACCATTTACCTCAAGTCGTTATGATATCAATATTTCAGATACTGATAGAAACTTATCCGAACACCCCCTCACCTGAATGATATTTCCCCAAATATAGAACTTCCAATGCTTACCTTCTCTAGAGTTCACAATCTGATTTTCGAGAGTTATCATTTTACGTAGTTCTTTGAAATCTACATAATAGAATCTTCCATCTTCCAATCGAACCACTAAAAGTGATATGTCAGCATCATCCAAAAGCTCTACCTGTGTTATCTTCAGGTCGAACCAACCCTTACCGATTGTGTGGATTTTGGAGTACGGTGTGCAAACGACAATCCGCTTTTCACCGCTCTCTCCCTGATACATAATTTGTTTTCTGCTGATGGTAGAGAGGGAACACCCGTACTTTTGATTCAACTTGTTAACGACGATTTCCTTGTCAGGAACAGACATTTCAAAACCTCCGTATGCCGTATTTTTCCACATCATAATATATGGTTTTGCAGCCTGCAGATGATTTTGAAGGGCAAACAGCATGCTGTTTGCCGAGCCGCGGCTAAACATGACTACATTACAATATGAAAAAGCTGTCGAAGAAATCGACAGCTGAAGAAACAACAATAACAAAGTAATAGCTGCCGTTTTCTAAGCAAATCAAGAAGCCATCTAAATCGTGACTAACCAAACCCTATGCTTATCCTGCAGGATTTCTTTTTCTTTACGGTAAATTGTCCTGAAGTAGTTAAGACGCAGATGACCTTCTAACAGGTGATATGGTTTTCCCATATCAGAGTGAATGGTGTTTTGAAATACAATAATAGGTGCATTCCATGTCTTATGTTTTAACATGTACCTCTGCAACCAGGTTTTATCATGTCGTTCGTAAATTTGATATCCCAAAGAATCGATAAGGTCAGGATAATATGATTTTATATTGTCGTAGATATAATCCTTTGACCAAAGTTCTTCTTTAAAGAACATCTTTTCGAAACCGAGAAATGCGTAATCATCGATATCCGCATAATGTCTGTAGATCCAATTCTCCAATGGACATTCAGGGAAATTTGGAAGTAACGGAGCGGCGCGCTTCTTATACTCCTCGAAAGGTTCTTTATCAAAAGAGCCATCACCAATTGGTTTTAGACTCTTAATAAGATCAAGGTTCATAAATTCAAACTCCTTCTTCTCCCTTTCCAAAGCAATTCTTGAGATCCTCTTCAAGTTGCTTTGAAAACGACCTACTCCAAATGTAACGATCCTTATCTCGAAGCGAAAGACCTGATGGTCCGATTAATTCTACCTTTTGTTTATAAGCCTGATAGCCAGTCCAAATGTTTTCGAAATTAATTATGTGCTTTAGGCCATGAAATTCATTCAACTCGTCGCAAACCCGTATGTCATATACCGTAAAGTCGTTTGGATACAAAGCAGTCAATATCGCCGAAGCCATAGGGAGTTGGAACCCCCAATCAACAATCAATAAGCGTAATTTCTTATTATTATCAGGAGCTTTATAAATCTTATCGGTAAGCTCCTTAACTGCGTCTTCAAGATTGTCAAACTGACTGTTTTTAGTTAATCGTTGAGCTATCTTTGACTTCGCTCGATTAGCTTTCCAGATGATAATACAAAAGAAATCATATGCGTTTAAAAATCCCTGACTTACGAAACGCTTCTGAACTAAGTTAAATACATAACCTTCTTGATCGTATTGCGCTAAATAGTCCACCGTATCCATAGTAGCCCCCATCAATGAATGGATCGAAAATCAGAAAGCATTTGATTCAATACTTCGCCTGTCTTCAAGCATGATATGATATATTCTCGATGCTTCTCTGTATCTGCATCTACCCATGAAAATTCTCTAGCATGGCTGTTAAATTTATCGAGAAAGACATTCTTTTCATGTTCAACATGTGTAAGGAATGCATTCTTTTCAAAATCGTTTTCAAATAACAGAACAACTTCTAAGAAGCTCCTTCGAGCGAAAGATGCCTCATGGTCGTTATCATCATAGAGAAACTTGTTTAGCTTATAAGAAGGGCTATCCTTCGTAAAATACTTTAGTGAATAATCAGGGTCTATCCTATGTTCTACAAAGTAGAGGAACTCCCAATCTGGGGTAGGAGTGCAATATCGCGCCCCATCAAGAAGAGCACTACTCCACTATATATCCTTGTTCCAAAATATTTAATACTGAGAAAGGTTCACCGTTGCGTTCCATTCGAAGAGAATGCTTTGGTCAAATACCGCTATGAAGTCAATGTTTGATTCAAGTTTCTTACCCTTCCTATAAATCATCTTGTTCGGTGACTGCTGAGATTGTTAAAAAAACAGGTTCAGTGCTTTGGTGAGCGGGAAGTTATCATATGGCATGAAGAAAGATGCTGATATTGTCAGCACCTTCAATTTCATTGTTGAATTTACCAGAGCGCCTACCTTAAAAATTAAAAATTTCTAAGTTCAGCCTCTACATCCTCCCAAGCAGCATCTCGTACATAACCTTGAGATATTTGTCTTAGTACCGCTGCGGTTCTTGGCCAAACAAATTGCAAAGCAGCAGCCTGACCTTCATAGTTGGCAGCAAGTTCTCTCTCTTGTTGCCCACCCTCTCCAATCGAACGAGATGTAAAACCACGTTGATTAAACTGCCCAATAATAAATCCTCGTTCAATAACATCACTTTCAAAGTACTCAAACAAATCTCTCACTGACTCATGTGGCCATATTCCATCGGAACCAATCGGTGAATGAACAAGAACTCCACCTATTCTGCTGTCGACAACCGCACTACGATTATATATATTTGCCAAACGACGGACCTGCTCGCCCCAGTCTCTCAACATAACTGAATCGATTTCATTGTCCTTTTGTCCAGGCACCGTGGTTATCATGTTTAACAACATATAAGCAGACTTCGCCATTTGTGTTACTGTTTCACTTGATAAGCCTTCATTCTCATCTTCAATCTCCGGCTCAGAGCGATATAACATTCGCATAAGTTGAACAAATGCACCTGGTTCATTTAAAGCAGCTTTTATCAGAGTTTGTGGTCTGATTTCACGATGTTCGAATAGTGGCATATACATCCACTCTAGCTTAGCCATTCGTCCTTCTTGAAGATCGCCACTGTTTTGAAGGTTCACAAACAATTGCGCAATCTCATAAGAGATTTGATTAAAATATGCTGTGTTTTCTGCCGTTCCCTTATCTGTCGCAGTCAATTCAAGGGCTTCTGCTATTAGTTCAGAAGAAATAGTAATTTTGGTGCCAATTGTTCTCATGAAACGATGAATTGCATCAAGTGCTGCTAAAGGACGATTACACTCAATTAGTTTTCTTATAATCCATTCACCGTACTCAAAGTCTTTTTCGTCTAAATGAAAATTTGATATAAGATTCCAATATCTATTTGAAATCGCTTCCCCGAGTTCATCCAATAACGCGAAAACTTCAGCTCCAAACTCCAGTGTCAAAGAGAATGCCGTCCATTTTTCAATATCCCAGCTTTCTTTCTTATTTAACTGTATTTTCCCTACCCATCCTTCAATAACGTAACTTTTATGTGCTGAGAATGAATAAGCGAATTTTCCAAACTTATCATCCGATGTACTTAGCAGTTCAAGCACCTGATCTTCAACAACATCAGAATATATCGTTTTAGCCAAAACAGAACCGACTATGGAAGGCAGTGAAGCTTCAGTTAATAGACGTTCGATACCTACCCAGCCTTCGGAAGCCCAAATCTGTTCAAGAGCTTGAATTCTAAACTCTTCAATTTTCTGCCTAGACTTCTCATAGTCCTTCATCGGTTCAGAATTAATTAATAGAGGATAATATTCGTTAAATAAGTACATATTAATTGATACTATGTCATTAGATGCGAATCTTTCGTAAACCGTTTGCAATCTAGCTAAAATGGTTTCAGGAAGTGCCCATAGTGCTTCAGTAAACTTACGATGTCGACTGATCATTTCGCGCAGTTTATCCGAGATTTCGAGCAGTGCATCCGATATAAAATCTATAGGTTTTAATTTTTCCAGTTCCGAAACTGTCATTTCAATACACAAAGGAGGCAATTTGGGAAGTACTTCGATAACTTGCTTCCACCTTAAATTGTTATCAATATTGGCGTTTGCTAAAATTCTTTTAGTTATCTCTTCCACGTGACGCTCTCTATCAGCTATTGTTGCCCTTTTGAGCCAGCCAGCATCCCATTGTCTCTTTTTAGGACGTGCGATCGAAGATGAAATTTCCCCCGGATTTGGCAAAAGAAGTAGAAGCAACTTCCAAGCTGTTATCGGCTCAAGTCGAATTAACATATCAATGACCTGAAGGCGGATATCCAATGATGCTGTTGTCTGTGGTAACCATCCTAAAAATATTTCCCGTAAACTACTAATTGGACGATTATTATATTTCCCACCCGGATCTAACACGTCTAATTTCGCTAACAATCTTACAGTTCTAGAAAAACACTCCAAATTCCAACTAACTATTTCTAAAGCCCATAATAAGTTTGCCTGTGATGCACCAATCATAAAATTTTCTCTAAACAAACTTTTAATAGCTGGATCACCATTCCTAAGGTCAACCTCAATAGCTTCTAAAAATGTTATTGGCGCTGCTTCAGCGAGAAACGTAAGAACTTCTCGCAATGAATACCAGCGAGTACTTGACTTGTCGTCAATCAGTAGCTGGCGTACTAAATAAGCCATTTTATCCTGAACTGTAGTCACACCAATGTTTCTACAATCAGTGTCCCCGAAAACTGCAAGAAAATTGATCATTTCTGATAGTCCAAGTCTCAACTCTTCAGAGAATTGAAGCTTTTCTCCTTCTATAGCAGCAATCCAAGTGTCCTCTGGAGAAGCTTCAAACCTAGGGTCTATCTCAGATAGTACATCCTTAGTTACCTGAGAAAAACGCGCGATCACCGCTTCATTTATATTTTGTGAAAGTAAGGTCCACGCGTCTTGTCTTGACAAACAGGTCCAAGTATTTCCTATACGTCTTATAGGTGGGTCTTCAGCTAAGGCAAGTGAGTTGCAGTATTGCTCGAATTCGCTATAAGGCATACCTGCAAGTTCGGATAGTTTATTACAGTCAGCCGCATTATTAGCTCTCCAAGTTCCGGCCAATAAAATTGCTAACACCGGTTGAATTAATTCACCTTGTCTCGCCCAAGATGGTGTTTGCATCTCCAAGGGAATCAATGCTTCGTGTCTTCTGATGGCCTTGAGATTTCCTCGGCAAGTTTCAACTACCCTTGCGGCTGTTTCATTATCTAACCCCATTTTAATAAGCGCATCTTTTTGAACATTGCGATCAACCTTATTTAGAGGGACCACTATCTTAGATCGGCTATTCTGAACACTGGCCTCTGGTAGTATAACATAATGACCTTGTGTTATTGCTGCGGCAAAAGTACGTGTTTCTTTGAAAAAGGGCAGCAGAATCAGTGGTGAGTCGTTTTCAACTAGTATATCCCAAGCATTAGGCTCAAGAACGACTACGAATCGAGATTTATAGTCCTCATTTTCCTTTAAGGTAGCTAAAGCAAATGCATACGATTCATCTCGTGAGTCCGATGTGATACGTATAACTGATGGAGGTTCTGCAAGAGTATTTATAAGTTTTTGACACTCTTTACTTCTTCCTGCAATTACAAGCTCAGAATTTGTATTTATTTCCGTTGCACAACTCCAATTATTCCAAGCCTGATCAATGTCCCAAGTACCCGATGGTCTTTTGCCTATGAAACGTGCAAACCAACGATGTACTGCAGGACATAATTCAAGCCAAGAAGCCAAATCATCTGCATTCAAGCCGATGACCTGTTTCCACTGACCTTGTTGTTGTTTTTGACTGACCCAATCGTCACGATCACGCCACACTCTAGTAGTAACAAACAAGAATGTGGTTTCACTTTTTTCTAACCCCAAGGAGTCTGCCGTCCGTTTATTATAATCATCATTAGCCTTTGTCCCGACACCTGAGGTTGTACCAAATTCCCAAACTGAAGTTCCTTTGGGGATGTATTGATTCCCATTTTCTACTTCTAGAAAGCCATCCCATCCTCCTACTAAAACACTATCACCTGAAGGGAAGCTCAAACTTTCGGGCTTAGAACTGGCAGTTATTAGCTTTTTTACCAATAATGGAAGCGTATCTTGAGCCTGCCTACGATTATTATCAGCCCAGTTTGTTATATTTTGTGCAGACACTTCCCAGCCTGTCGTCATTACAAACCCCTCCTGGAATTGATTTTCACGAAATTTTCAAAAATAATACCAAAAAGTGTTTTAATCTATATCAATTAATTTTACATATAGTCCTACTTAAGATAGATTCTCTCTAATGTTATCACTAAGTTATACATAATACTTTTGATTCTTACTGCACTCACACATCTTGTTGATTATTAACGATTAGTCTAAGCGTAGGCTCAATTTCCTTAAGTTTAAGTGATCCTTTTTCCATGGTACAAAGCATTTCTATAAACTCTCGCGGTACGCCAGACTCATTGATAATTTGTAGCTCATTTTTGAAATTATCCTGTAGTAGCATTTTTATCCCTTTATTCAACAGAATAGGTTTAGGAACCGGAATCACATCATCTAACGGTTCTTTTGATCTCATCTTGTGAATGGACATTTGCTTCAATAAAGAAGTATATCTGCTCTGATCAATTATTCCTAATTCTTGAGCTCGGTATAACATAGCTGCGATTGATACTTTCCAATATTTTTTCAACTCTATGAAGTGAATCAACTTTGTAGAAGTAACTGTCTTTGCAAATGCCTTTGCAGGTAATAGCAATGCTGATGCAAAGCGATTTGCCTGATTCTCAATGATCTTGAATTCCTCTCTTGAGAGGATATCCTGATTGTGAATATGATTGTGCATCAAGCGATGGCCAATTTCATGCGCCGCATCAAATTGTCTTCTTGCAGCAGACTCCTTATCATTCCCTAAGAAAATATAAGGGCGCCCTTTTCTGGATTGACAGAACGCATCTACTTTCAAGCTCTCCATATCAATAGAAAAAACAACGATGCCGTTTCTTTCCATAAGATTAACAATATTATTGATAGGATTTTCTCCAAGTCCCCAAAACTGTCTGACATGCTCTGAAAGTAATTCTATAGCATCATTATCCCATTCTTCCTGGTCAAATGAAGAAAGATCAGGCAAGTTCAATTCGGGGAATTCAATGTACTTTTGCAGATAATCATATATATATCCTGCAAGCTTTGATTTATTATATTGAATTTCCTTATTCTTTTTCGTTGCTGCTGCAGATGCCCTAAAGAAAGTATTACCTATGATATGTTCTTCATAATTCTTATAAAAAAAACTCTTGGGGAAATCCAACTCACGAATAATCCCCATCATTGTGCTTGGCTTTGGTTCATTTTCTCCCAGTTCATATTGAGAAATAGCTTGTTTAGAAAGGCCTACTCTCGACGCTAGCTCATTAATACTTAGGCCTCTTACTAAACGAGCCTCCTTAAGTCTAGCCGGAATGATACCCTGATCTTCTTTGAACATAATACTTTCCTACTTTCATACTGACGGATCAGATTTGAGTTTCAGAGGAATATCCTCGTCAGTTTGATGCGCTGTCTCCTTAAACGATATCTTAATATCTTCACTGTCTTCATACACATTAATTGTCCTTACATTGTCTACGATATCATCTAATACCATACTTGTAGTATTCTCTAGGAATATCCAATCTGTATGATCCGGCATTAATGCACCTTCTCTAATCGAACCATCATAAGGATCATATGCAACAATTAAACCAAAAGGGTAATTATCCGTGCCTAACGGATGCATTGCCCTTTGGTATTGAATATCAATATCTGGAGAGTCCTCAGGTAACCCTTCCTCAATTAACCTTGGGATGTTTGAGACAGAAAAGTTCTTTCTATACGTACTCGCACTGTCAAACATGTCTTTTTTAGTAGCTAACGGTAAGACAAGGATAGATATATTTCTTAGCTTCTCCCTTAATACTATATAGGGATGGAATCCCGATTTTTTCTTCTCAAACTCTATTTGCAGATGTGGATTATTCTCAATAGATTTTGTTACCTCTGTATTAACAAGGTCATAACGGTTTTTAGGAATTGAAGTATCTGTTACTATATCAGAGAATAGTTCTAGGTATAACTGATGCCGCTTAAACCCTTTTCGTATACCTTCACGTATAACTGTTCTCTGCTCCAAGAGAAGCATGCATTTCTGATATATATCTGTACTCATATTATATCCCTCCCGTTTGTCTATGCCCTTAATACTAACTTATACCAATTAACCTTTTTTGTCTAGTTTAAAGTTATTTTATTAACACTCGTAAAGTTATAAGGTGTTTATGTATACGAATGTCAACAAAAATCATTTTCAAATTTTCAATTTTCCATAAGTCTTTGATGCCCAGGGATAACACACCATAACAAAAAAAATCCGTTCTTACATGGAGTGCAAGAACAGATTTGATTAACATTAGTTATATCAATTAATTTTAAATAATTCATGGAAAATCTCACTACTTTTCTTTACGATATCTTCTATTTCTAACAAAAGTGAATTAGTGAATTTTATATCATTTTCTTCGACAAGCCAGTCAAATCGAAGATCAAAGTGATGATGTACGTTTGCATAGTCATATAGAGCCTTCAAAGAAATATTGTTATAATTCGGTAAATTCGCAAGAGAGATACGAGCACTAATAGGAAGCATCCTCCTACTACCCCGCCCCTTAAACTCTCGACTAAGGTTTGATGGGAGCTTTTTAAAGTGATCATTCATCTTTTGGGCGACATGTTCCTTACTTTCCTCTTCACTTTTGTTAAAACTTACGCCTAACTGATCATAGTCATTTCTATACTTCGAATCAATATCATAATCCTCTGACATAAAATGAACTTGCATCGCACGTGCATATTCTTTGCCAAATTTATTAATATTGTATATATTCACAAAATCCTCAAGTAAGGGTTTTAAATAGTATCTCTTAATTGAGTATAGATCAGGCTCATTTTGAAGAAGAGCATTGATTATTTGTGATGAACTTCTTAGTATTCCTTCATACAAAGATTCACTAAAAGCTAACCTCTTGCATGCCATTCCCTGTTCGCTATCTATTTTTTTTTGTATATAATCTGAGGACAACTCCTTCTTAATTACTAATGAACTTGTAATTTCCAAAATTCGATGCGTCTCATCATTCATCAATCTATCACCTTTTCATTCTATACTTTTAGCTTAAAGTTAAGAGTCGCCCTTTTGCGGCGACTCTTAACTTTATCGTAATGGAACTGTGAATTTATCCACAATTTGGTTATATAAAAGATTATAGGTAGAAAGTAGGTTATGGACTTCAGCTACTTTCCAATACAATGGGGGTTTTTGGGAAAGAGCCTTAGCGAAATTCAACAGAGCATCCTTAAATTGTTTTAGCAATGCTTCATTCATAACTCTACTATCGTCCGAAGGATGGGTATTATCTAAAGACTTTGTGGCCCGATGCAACATGATAGGAATGAACTTTTGTTCAGTACCATACTTATCATTATGCCATTGTATCGAATGTAGTAACTGTTCTACTTCCTTTCTAGAAATTTTATCATTGATACTATTGTTCTTTGCTTCAATGATAAGGTTGACACCGTCCTCTAATCTCCAAAGGTTATCTGGCCCATCACCTTCATCTTCTTCCGGCATCTGTGAGGTGAAACCGAGGAAATCTCCAATCTGATGAACTGCCCTTTCAAACGCATGTGAATCAACATCTGGAGAGTAAATTAAATCTGCATATAAGTGCTCAATGGCAATAATTACATCTGTTGCATTAGAGTATTGCGATAGCCATTTTACAATAATATCTGCTTGTTTTCCCTTTACCTTGGTTAACTTAGAATAAGTATGTGCCTGTGTTTTTAGTACTTTCGATGAAAGCTTTCTGGCCTTCACCTGCATATCAGAAGCACCTACAGGATTTATCGAATCTAATAAAGTCGCTCCCATTTGTAGATAATATGCCTCGTCAATTATACTCATAGCAGCTTTGTGCGTATTTATAATATCGCTTATAGTACCGCAAGCTTCTTCATAATCTTCATCGTGATACTTTACAAGCGCTACACGCTCAGTTTCTGCAATATCAAGAAGGTAAGATGTCGCACTCTTATCGTCAGGTTCAGCATTTAATATCATATCCTTGTGAAATTGACGCCATTCTGGATCTCCTTTTAAGCAATCCTCTACTGCTGCAGAAATTTCATTTAACGCCTCTTCAGAGGAATTCGGTTTATGGTCACCGAACAGGTTAAGGCCAAAATCAATCTGTGCTCTTGTAGAAGGATTAAAGAATGCCTGATTTGCATCGATACCAATAAAGCTTAGAAGTGAATTATCTAAAATAAACACAGCGCAATGATCACTACCTGATCTGACAGCTCTTCCCAACCCCTGTTCAATAGTTTGAGCTGTTTGAGCAAGTAAAAACGGTGATCCTTCGCGAACAATTGAAATGTAACGTTCTCTGGTTGTAGCTGTACTTGGTTTACCATCTAGGACTAAAATCCTACAAGAATCACCGGCTAAATCAACACCATCATATCGATTCAAAAATACCATTAAATTCCCTTTAGATTCTCGCAAAGTCCTAGTTGCTGTTAAGATGTTATCTTTGTCCACAATTGTCGGATTATATTTTTTCCACACCTTTGCCTTTTGACTGTTCGGCACAATCACCACAACATTATGCTTTTCAGCATATTTTGCTATTACTGGCCGCATAATCTCGTCAGTCAAATCAGCATAATATCTCTTTGGAGCAATAATTAGCCGCTCACCTGCATCTCCCTGGTTATCAACCTCTAAAGGAGTTACAACTGAACTTTTCTCAATTCCAAGTTCAGTTATTAAGTCAGTATTATTATTAAACGTCGCTGACATTATAAAACGGTGTTTTGCATTGAAAAAGGAAGGAATTCTTTGCACAGGAATTTGTAATGGTGTAATTTCAATCTGCGTACCACTTATATAACATTGACTCTTAGATAGCTCATCTCCAACAATGCCCCAATTAAAAAAAACTGTCGCGTCATCATCTTGATGTAGCTTTTGAAGAATATTAAGTATCGCATCTTTGTGCTGTCTCCAAACCCAATAAGGGACAAGCCGAGAAACTGTAGAGCTGCCAGACTTTATGGATGTAAGTGCCCCTTCACCCTGCTCACGAATAGAAGCCTCAAATAATTTGAATAGTTGGGAATAAGCAGGATGTTTTTTTTCAATTAATATTGTACTTTGTTGACGAGCTTTTTTAATACAACTATGAGCATCATCGATGACCAATGCACCTATTTCTTGTATGGGACGAGAACCATATCCGTCAACACCGAAAATTGAGCGGCCATTAAACATTCTTTCAAATGTTGTTATAAGAATTGCTTTTTTATTTAAAAAATCTACCGGGAACTCAGCAGCTTGTCCCGGTTCTGAATCGATTGTAACTACAGGGATATTATGAATTGCAGCTTGTTCAACAGCTTGATCTACCAGTTGAGTATCAGGACAAAGATAAACGACTGTTCCAACTCCCTCGTTCATTTTAGACAGAAGCATCAACTGACCAATCAAGGTCTTTCCTGCACCTGTATTTAATATTCCAACTACGTCCCTGTCTACACGCTTACTATGCCACAATTTCAAAAAATCACTTTGGATATCACGGAGATAGTCATACCCCTCTTGGTGAATTAACGTCTTAAATATTTCAATTGGGTCTATGGGCTTTTGCGGACCGCCGCCGCCCCCACCTCTAATCCTATTCCTAAATAGACTCATAGTGATTCTCCATTCCTATTTTGTAGATTATTGTCTAATATTATAACTTAACCCTTCTGTCGAAAGCTGTTAGTTTTCGCCGTCGATTTAGGACATTCTACTTTTATAAAGAGTTTTGGGACCTACTATGAGTCTATCCAAAAAAAAACTGAAGATCATTAGGAGTGCTAAACTGCAATAATTTGTAACTTCACTCCGTTCAATACATCAGGATCATTGATTATACAACGTATATATTCCATCCATTTAGATATAGTCTTTTTATTAGGTTCCCATTCAGGATTGACATACTTCAAGTAAGAGTTCTCATTGTTATAACTAAGTTCAAAGACTACTCGAGATTTTCCAGCATACTCTTGACCCTGTTTGATTCCTAAATTTATAAGTCGCACAGTCATTTGAACTGGATTCCATTCAATTAGATTTCTATACTCAGAAATTTTCATGGGCTGTTCATTGTAGCTTATTACCCCACCCTTGTGATAAATCAATTGTCCTCTTTCATATTCCTTATAATTGAGAATTTGAATGTGACCTGAACGCTCATCTCCTGGAAAATCAAGAATCAATGCATTAATTCCAAAAAAAGTGTCCTGCTGCACTAAATCTTTTAATCTATAGCAATTCTTTAGCATATTTTCTTCAATTTGACTTGTTAGTGCATCTAATTTAGTGTATGTAGGTAAATCTAAAGACTTAATTTTTTCTTGGCTTAACTGATGATTCCACCATTGCAGGACTACATTTCCATATTTAGTCTCAGAGATAAATTCGATTTCATAAAGCTTTCCATTATCTTCGCATTGTATTAGGTATTTATAAAGCTCCAATCCATCTTCATCAGGGTCATATTGATATGTAGTTCTGTAGCCCCTATACTTGATATCCGACACAGATAGTCTTACATGTTCCGTCCTAAATTCTATCATCAGCTATTGTCTCCTCTGTCATAAAAGTAGAATGTGGCTCTATTCGTTTCTACTTATAATTTTAAGCTGCTTCACTTCCACGCTACAATAATTTATGTTTTATCTATTTAATTAGTGTCATTAGCTGCAACTTAAAGGTGCTGTAGCTTCTGACGTATATGATCGTCACATTGGTCACAAACTAAAAAATGTTTCTTCCCATTACCAATAAATTTAGCTCTCAAGTCGAAATTCACTTCAGGTAAAGTACTATCAGGTAAAAAACTTACTTGACACACCCCGCAAGATGCATGTATTTTCATATAGCATTTTATACATAACGTCCCCAAATTGTTAACCGAATGAGAAAAAAGCATATCTACTGCATTTAAACATAATGAGCAACAAAACATTAGATCATACCTCCAATTGTACTGACGCAAAAAAAACCGCAGACTTCACCTTATATAGGTTAGTTTACGGTTCTTCCGCCTAGCCAGATTCTATTTATAAGAATATAGATTATTGTAGAACATTTTGCAATGCAAAAATAGATAATCAGAAGGTAAACAATAACAAAGGTCGTAGTTATTATCTGTACAGAAAATAATCTTAGGAGGATATATTGAATGTCAGATTGCTATACACTGGTCCAAATTTCCCGAAAATCAATTGGGGAGGAGGATGGTAAAAATAAAGTTACATACAGCGCTCGGTTAGCTATTAAAAGTGATAATCACTGCTATGATTTGGTGAATGGTTGGGAAAATTTTATTAATGACGAATGGATAGACCCAGCTCAACCTAAATATGATGTTATTCCAGCAGTGTATTGTTTTTATGATAGCAATCGTAAGCCCTTGTATGTAGGTGAGACTAATCGATTATATGCACGTACCATTATCGAGCATCTTAAAGGTGATACAAATACCGTAGCATATGAGCTCTTTCTTCGCTTTCGATATTTGAGAATTTATGATTTATCTATAGAAGAATCTGCTCATCGAAAGTTGTTAGAGCAGATGATTATTTTTGACCAGAAACCATTGTATAACTTGATGACACTGGGATTGTTCGAAGATAAAGAACATTTTTGCAAAAGATTGAGCGAATCATTAACTAGAGATAATTGGTCTGATGTAACAGTGGAGCAAAGAAATTGGTTTGAGAATAAGTTTCCACGTAATCAAGCAAGGATAAATAAGTGGAAAGAAAAGGACCGTAAACGGAAGGAAAAGGAATTGCAAAAGATACAAACAGCAGAATTAAAGAAAATAAAGAAGAAAGAAGGCAGTAAAAAAGGCTCCTTATAAAATTTAAGAAAACCTCCTGCTCTCTATGTTACAATAATTCAGAACTTTTACAAAGTCTATCGTCTTTTACGTAGTTCTCTTTTAATTGTACTTTCACTAATCCTAGTTAAATCCACAACTTCCCTCATTGTACGTGTTTGTAACAATTCAATAGCATGTTCTATTTGTCTTTTTGTGAATTTAGGGGGTCTTCCTTCACGGAACCCCTCCTTTTGCCTAGCTATTGCTTTACCAGCCTGAGTTCTCTCAATAATCATTGACCTTTCGAATGGATCGTCTACACTTAGTTGGACAATAAAAATAAGGGCTTGTAGAATAAACCTATCACCTTAAGGAGCGGATCTCTACAATGCCGAAACAACGACGTACTTTTACAGCAGAGTTTAAGAAGCAAATGGTGCAACTTTATGAGAATGGAAAACCCAGAGCAGATTTGGTGGAGGAATACGGCCTTACAGCCTCGGCTCTAGATCGCTGGATTAAGCAAGCCCAGACAACGGGTTCCTTCAAAGAAAAAGACAATCGTTCATCCTAAGAAAATGAATTGGCGGCTCTACGGAAAGAAAATCAACGTCTCCAAATGGAGGTCGACATTTTAAAGCAAGCCGCGCTGATCATGGGACGAAAGTAGCTATCATCCGCAGCAACCGTGATAAATACTCAGTATCAGCAATGTGCGACGTCCTAGAAATCGCAAGAAGCACGTTTTACTATGAAGTCAAAGCAGAAACGAAAGAAGACGATGTAACCCAAGCTATTGTGGAGATTTTCCATAAGAATCGCAAAGCCTACGGTACACGAAAGATTAAAGTTAAACTCCATGAGCGTGGGCTCGTTGTCTCCAGACGCCAAATCGGTCGGATTATGAAAGAGAATGGCTTGGTTTCGACGTACACGGTAGCTCAATACAAGCCCCACAAAACGGCATGTAACGAAGCAACGACTGCAAATGTCCTGAATCGTGAGTTTGAGCAATCGGAGGTTAAACGCTTCGTTGTCAGCGATCTAACGTATGTAAAAGTCCAGAACCGATGGCATTACATTTGTGTACTGGTCGATCTGTTTAATCGAGAAATTATTGGACATAGTGCAGGTCCGAACAAGGACGCTGCTCTGATTTCACGCGCCTTTGCGACCGTAAAGGGCGATCTACGTCAAATTCAATTTTTCCATACTGATCGTGGCAGTGAGTTTAAAAACCAAAAGATGGATGAGCTTCTTGAAACCTTCGAGATCGGTCGATCTCTCAGTATGAAAGGCTGCCCGTATGATAACGCCGTAGCCGAAGCCACTTACAAAATCATGAAAACAGAGTTCGTGAACCAGATGAATTTCCAGAGTCTAAGACAGTTAGAACTGGAATTATCCGATTATGTTAACTGGTTCAACAAGCATCGGATTCATGGAACTTTAGGCTATATGACACCTATTCAGTATCGCTATGCAGCCCTTAAAAAAGTTGTTTGATTTACTGTTGACAATCCAGTTATTGTTACGTCATTCGTAGACTGCCCGAAAATCAGGTTCACTAGGCAATCTATATTTTCTGAGACCACTGGATATACCCCTTTAATAGTTCTTACTTAAAAACACAAGAAAATCATCCAATACCTTTGTCGCCAATCGAAAATGCTCCGACTCTAACTGTGTATACAATATAAGTTCTAACTCATTATCCAAGTTATGAACCCTAGTTGAGAAATCATGTACATGCTTATCGGGGATTAGCGCCGTATTCAATCTACTTTGAAGTTCTTCAATACCGAATTCCTTATTCTTAAATCGTTCAACAAGAACATTGAAATATTGGTAGTTCATATCTTCTCACCTTATCTATCGCTGCGACGGAGTCTTTTTGGACTAAGTATCCATTTGTTAACAACCATCTCACTTCTGCTTCGTCACCCGATAGCTAAATCGTAAACTTTGCTTAGTTGAGCATCGTATTGCGATTCCTCGAATATCATTGGAGGTATTTTATCTAGCCAATCTACTTTTGTTCCCAAACTTCATATCCCTGAAGCAGATCTTCCCTTGTACTCTTATCGATTCCGATATGCTTCCAGGTGATAAAACCATCTGCTTTAATGATATAATTAAAGTACACCATAAATCGCAATCATCAGGGCACATCAGAATTGGCAAGACAACTAACAACATACAACACTCCACATGTGTGGATTGAGCATTATTGACACCAACTAAACGGGTGCAGCAGTATTCACCTTACGCTGTTTTCGCAAATATTGTTGTTTTTAGTTAAAATATGAACCGCTACTTTAATCGCGGTTCATTAAACTATCGTTACCCGACCGCTAGCAGAAAATCAAACATCCAATCCTAATTGTTCAATTAGAAAATCACCTTGTCCAATTTCCAACGTTTTCTTATCTAGACTATATTCCCACCCATTTGCAATTGCATATTTAATTAAAAGTTCGCAATTCTTTGGTCTATGAGGGTTAAAGTGCCAACTGCTTTTCCATGTAAACAATACTTCAAAATATGAGGTTTTGGATGAATATACCTTAAATCTGACAAATTCATTACTAGGTATTTCATTAATAACGATGTGAAATCGATAACCATAAATCATAATCTGTTTTTCTCTTTTACTGAACGTTTTCAAAAAAATCACCACTCTCCTTATGGAAGGTACCTATCAAATCAATAGTCAGTCTGACTTACTTGACTATCCTGCCCGTTCCACCCGTGCAGTGCAAGCACTGCACCACAACATCATTGTCCTTCTCAATTACTAGAACACCATTTTTAAATTCCCTAACAATAAAGTTGTCGTTTAAGGCGTTTTTAATTGGACTATAAGCTTCAGGTGATAAGATGCTGTATGGTTCTGTCGATGGCTGCTCACCGTTCAGGACGTCCTTATATCTTGTCGGGGCTCCTAGCTCATGATAGGTCTGGATTGTGTTTATTTCAAAAGAGTTCCATATCTTTACGGAAATATTAAGAAGAAGCACTAACCTCGTACTGTCGTACTTTATATATTCATCATCAACAAATAGGTCATCTTCAGGGAGAATCATATTCAAGACAATTTCGTTTGATTGGTACATCCAATATAATCGAAAATGTCTGAATAACTCAGACTCAAGAAGAATTTGTTTATAATCATGCTTTACATGTTGAGAAAATCCCAACTTGAACTTCTTGGAAAGCTTGGATGTATTCCAACTTATTATCTCTTCTAGCGAATTGTTCTCTGACATCCAATAACCTGACTTAAATGGAAATTGGCTAAATATCGTGTTGTAAATATCACTCACAAAGCTCTCTTTAAATGTTGAAAACGGAAAAGAATACTGAATAGAAAAATATGGCGGCATCGAATCAACTCCCATTAATGCGTTTCTTAAATACAAATTAGTTTCCAATACAAAAATTCCTCTTTTTAGGACGAGAAGTTTCTAATGTATCTAGAAAGAAAAAATCCTTTGTGAGCCCACTTGACATGGAGCCTCTATGAACACGATTGCTTGCGAATACCGACGAGCCATATGAGATTCACCTTGACTTAGCAATCTATCGTGCCCACTTGGTCGTATCACGAATTCTTTTCCACCAAATCGCCGAAAACCCTTGCTACTCCAGCATTCTAAGCCTTTTCCCCTTAACCCCTTGCTTCAACACGAGCAAATAAAGTCGTCCTACAAATCGGAGTAAAATCGGGGGCAAATTGGAGAAAAACGGTGATAAAAAAGTAAATAAAGTCGAGTTTAAAAAGCAGGGGAATAGCGTTTGAGTGAAAATTGGAGAAAAGCTTGATTTATCAAGGGATTGGCGGATTGTTTGTCCCGCTCCAAAAACAAAAGAAGCCGAGGAAAACAGGAGTGGATACCTGAGTTTCGCTCGGCTTTTTGATACGACTTTATAAGCTTTAACACAACTTTAAAATTCTTAGGTCAACTTTTTGAGATGTTCACACTACTTCCGTACCAACAACGCCACCGATTCCACATGTACAGTATGCGGAAACATATCCACCGGCTGCACTTCCACCGTACGATACCCGCCATCCTCAAGTACACGCAAATCCCGCGCCAAAGTGGAAGGGTTACACGAAACATATACCACTTTCTCTGGCTTCATCGCAAGGATAGTTTCCAGCAGCCGAGCGTCGCAGCCTTTACGCGGTGGATCGACCACGATGACGTCTGGCGTGATGCCTTGCTCTTTCCAGTTCGGAATGACATCCTCGGATGCACCTACCTCGAAGACTACATTGTCCATATCATTCAGGCGGGCATTGGCCCGCGCGTCTTCGATGGCTTCAGGAACAATCTCTACACCGTAGACCTGCTTGGCGTGCTGCGCCAGGAACAGGGAGATGGTGCCGATGCCGCAATAAGCGTCGATGACAGTCTCGTTGCCGGTGAGTCCGGCGTATTCTACGGTTTTGCCGTATAGAACCTCTGTCTGCGCTGGGTTAACCTGGTAAAAAGAGCGTGCCGAGATTGCAAATTTCACGTCCCCGATATAGTCATAAATGACGTCACTGCCCCAAAGGGTGCGGGTTACGTCTCCGAAAATCACATTAGTCTGCCGGGTATTTACGTTCTGGCAGATGCTCGTAACTGCTGGCAGCTCACGGCGAATTTCTGCAATCCACTCCTCCTTGCGAGGAATGCGATCACCGTTAGTGACCAGAACAACCATCATTTCACCGGTGACGAAGGCTACTCTTACGACCACATGCCGGAGCAGACCTTTGCCAGTCTCCTCATCGTAGGCTGTAATCCCTAGTCGCCGGCCGATTTCTTTGACCCGGCGGACAACATTGTCATTCTCATCATGCTGAATCAGGCAAGTCTCCATGTCGATAATCCGGTGACTGCCACGTGCGTAAAAGCCGCCAACTAGGCCGCCCTCAGAGTCGCCAATCGGTACTTGGGCTTTGTTGCGGTAGCGCCAAGGCTCGTCCATTCCCAAGGTAGGACGAACGATAATACCGCTAGTAGGAAGTGCAGTAGTTCCATCCGCAGAGTCATTACCATTGCTTACATTAGGCACCACGCCAGCTCCGTTATCCACGCTGCTTCCGGATGCGCTCCGCCCCCCAGTCACCTGCAGCTTTCCGATCCGCTCCAGGTTGTCCACCACCAGTTGGCGCTTCCAGGCCAACTGGGCGGCGTAATCCATGTGCTGCAGCTGACAGCCGCCGCACATGTCATAGATCTCGCACGGCGGGGCGATGCGATCGCCGCTCGCTTGTTCAATCTTCAGCAGTTTGGCATAGCCATACTGCTTCTTGGTTTTGAGCACTTTTGCCCGAATTTTCTCCCCGGGCAAAGCGCCCTGCACAAAAAGGGTAAAGCCCTCTACGCGGCCTACCCCTTCACCTTCATGGGTCATGCCGATGATATCGAGCATAACCTCGTCATTCTTGTTCACAGGCAGTCCGGCCACTTGCGCCGTGCCGTCCCGGCGGCTTGTATTGCGGCCGCTGCGGTGTCTACTCATTAGTTCACATTCACTTCTTTCATATTCTTCATTATTAATGACGCTAAATATCTGTTATACAAAATGGATTAGAGCAAGACACCCCATGCTGAGGCCGTACACTGCCATGTAAAATTAATTTTAACTGGAATTCCTCCAGTTAATGCTCCGTTAAACTTTATATGAGAAGATAACAACAGGAAAAGCTCCAGTTATTATTGAGTATAACTTGTGAAATCGGGTATGTGTACAGAAATAACTGGAGATATTCCAGCTATTTCTCAGAAAACAGTAGTTTGCAGGGTTTTAACGGGAATAAATCCCGTTATTCACCTAATCTAGACGATGGAGCACGCAGATATCAGATATCAGATATTAGTTTTGTTCGATCAAACATTAGACCATTAGCGTACTATCGTTTAGACACTATACAGTAATCCATTAGCATACATTCATTTAGACAGCATACGCGTATTCCATCAGCAACATTCAGTTTGCCAACGCACATTTAGTCCATAAACATACGCTCATTCCACCAACATGCACGTAGTTTATTAACAACCCTCAGGCTGCGAAAGAGTGGGCATTAATGAAGTTTATGGCAACAACGAGATAAATGCTTTGTGCTTTGAGCTTTCAACTTCGAGTTTTGAGCTTCGAGTTTGAGCTAAGTGATACAGAAAGTTAATTCCCTCTACAGCTCACTCCCACTCCACTTAGCTACCTCAGTTATTCTGCGCAAAAATCCGCAGATGCTGCGGCAAGATACGGAAGTGTCCCGGCAGGCTGCCGCCTAGCTCGCCGTCCAGGTTCAGTTGAACATGGCCCGGGGAGGTCACTTCCATGGCATCGGTGCGGAAGTATACGACCTTCTTGTCTTGCAAGTGCTCGCCACGAATGGTGAGGCTGACCAAGCGAATGAACTCGGCGAGATTGCATTTCTTCACGGCAATAACGTCGAACAAACCGTCGTCGATCCGGGCATCGGGAGCAAGCTTCTCGAAGCCGCCTACCGAGTTGGTATTGGCGATCAGGAAGAGCATGAACTCGTCATGAATGACGCTCTGGCCATTGGCGCGGATGATCAGCTCCTGTGGAGACAGACTCGCCATCTTCTCAATGCCTTTTAAATAGTAAGCAAGCTGGCCCATCATCGTCTTCAGCCTGCTGGGTACTTCGTATGTCAGCTCGGTTAGGCTTCCGCCGCCGGCGATATTGATGAAATAACGATCATTGGCTTTGCCGAGATCAATCAGCCGCGACTGCTGGCGGATAATCATATCCACAGATTCTTCCCAGTTCTTCGGGATGCCCATCGCCCGTGCAAAATCGTTAGTCGTTCCTAGTGGCAGTACGCCAAGCGGAGGAAGATTAGGCTTCTCTGCCATACCGTTAATCACTTCATTCAGCGTGCCATCGCCGCCGGCTGCAATAATCAGATCATAGCCGCGTTCAACCGCGTCTGCAGCGGCTGCTGTCGCATCGCCTTCTCCTGTCGTTGCATGGCAGGAGGTTTCAATTCCGCCCACATCCAGCCGGTCCAGAATATCGGCGAGTCGCTTTTTCATTTCTTCCCGTCCAGAAGTGGGATTATAAATCAATCTCGCAGTTTTCATTACCGGAACGCCACCTGTTTTTTTAATAGATAACCTAACTGATTATACCCAATTCAATGCCCTACAATCAATGTCGGCGACTGTCGAACATAAATTTCCTCTAAGGCAAATACAAACCTCACGTCATCTGAAGAACCTATTATATACATAAACACTTGCCGCATTTTTCGAAAAACTGAAGTTCCATTATAAATGCAAGCCACAGCACAGCTGCGAAATAAGCGGATATACAGGCTGTAGCTTTTATTAGCTTCAATATAACTATCTTACATGTGTATGCAACGAGAGGTCTTTTCACCACAATTCGGCGAGCACTTAGGCTGCTATTCTACACATATCACCAAGAGCTCTCAGCCCCATTATTCCCCTGAACAGTCCCGCACAGACGCTAACCAATCCTCTACCTGCCGCTGAATCCATCTTGGAAAAAGGGGGTGTGGGAGCAGCGTGCGCCCAGAGTAGCGATAACCTACGCCCTCAAGCCGCTGTGGAATCACGCGCTTCGTAAAGTAACCCTCACTCAAAAAAAGTGGCGCCACCAACACCTCGTGGCCTTGTTGCTGCCAATACTCTGCTTTGCTGCGCACACTGTCCGGGTTCAGCAGCGCATAATCCGCTGCCGCAACGCCGCTGACCTGGGCTACACGCTGAGCCAGGGAAGCAATCCCCCGCTCCCAGCGCTGCCGGAAGCCGTCATGCACACTTCCATGCCCTACCAGCAGGATTGTCTCCTGCTCCGGTTGCTTGGAGAGCTCGCGAATCTTGTCCCAGATCATGAGGGCAATATCCGGGTCATCATCTACAGGATAGCCGAAGTGAACCTTGGCGCTCACTTGAAAACATTCCAGATCGGTCTCTCGTTCAGGCTCCGGCTTCGCTCCCAGTGCATACGCTATCTCATCAATATGTGTACTTCCAGACGAAACAAACAAGGGTACCACCATGATATCCGTGACCCCTGCCTGTTCCAGTTCATTGATTCCGTCCTGAATGAGACGGCCTTCCACCAGCTCCAAAAAAGAAACCGCCACGGGAAGGTCTTCCCGCAGCGATACGCCATTTACGGCTTCATCCACGATAGATACCCAGGCATCGTCGCGTGAACCGTGACTGATCATCAGTACGCCCGGTCTCACGAATTAGCGTCCCAAACGTTCCAATGTCATTTTATATCCATCATTGCCGTAGTTCAGGCAGCGTTTGACACGCGAAATGGTCGCTGTGCTCGCTCCTGTTTCTGCTTCAATCTGGTTGTAGGTAGAGCCTTTGCCCAGCATGCGGGCTACTTCAAGACGCTGCGACAGCGATTGAATCTCGTTCACCGTGCATAGATCGTCAAAGAATATGTAGCACTCTTCCATATTTTTTAAAGTTAAAATAGCCTCGAATAATTGATCCACACTTTTATCGTTTAGCTTCTTCAGCTGCATTAATTAATCATCCCCTATTGTGACTTCTGCCTCTAACTATATTGTACTGGAGCGCTTTTTTCAAGCATTAACGGTTTCACGCTGTAAAGAATGAAATCGACGGACATTTGTCCACCCCAGGTGTACATGTTTTTTTTAGAACTAGACCTCTCTCCTTTTCATCCCTGATCTTAAACCGCCTTCCCTATAGTACTACAAAAGCGCCGAAAATCAAGCGCAGACACGGTTTTTTCATTTCCACACCCCTGATATGGGCATACGCCCTTTTCCGCTCCTATCCCGGTAATCCGGGCATCTGTCTATACCTTATGTTCGCCCATGACATACATTATAGCAAACCAATAACGAAGGAATGTGATATTATGCCTGAGCATTACTATAATCATTCCCGCCGGAGTCACCGTTCGCTGGCTGATCCGCTGAATACATCACCCTATCCTGGAATCAGTCCCTACGGACATACACCAGAGCTGGGAGACACCGGGTTCTTACCCAGTTTGGATGTAACAGAGGTTGCAGATGCGGCACTGGTCCCAGCAGCCGAGGAGGTCACTACCAAAGCAGGGGGACTTCTCGGTGGACTTGGGAATCTGGGGAATCTAGCCAACATGGAGCAGATCAAAGGCTTTGTCGACCGGATGGGTGGCATTGAAGGAATCGTGAGTTCGATGGGCAAGGTCCAGAAGGTGATGTCGAGCTTTCAGCAGATGGCCCCAATGGTGAAGCTGGTCATGGGGACTTTTGGCAAGGGAAAAGGGTCCTCCGGAGCGCTAGCCGCTGAAGAGGATGCCGCTATGTACAGACCCAAACGTCGTAGAAAAAAGTCGCCTGCCTCCGGGAGCCGCAAAAAATCTTCCCGTTCCACTAGCAAACGTACCACTTCCTCCCGCAAACGCCGTCGTAAATATTAAACATCTGATCGTTGACTAGAGTAGGCAGCTCGCTGCGCAGTATTAACCACCGTGGATCTCTACAGTCGCTGCGATCTCTGCAGTATCTCTACGGTTTCTATGGTCTCTATGGTTTCTGCGGTCTCTGTGATAGCTGGTCTCTATGGTCTCTGGCCCTCTATGCTTTCTGTGCTATCTCTACGACAACCCTGCCTCTTTAGCTCCTGCCTATTGGGTACCACTCGTTCCGCCAAGTTCCGACACTTTATCCAAAAAAGGCAGCAGCGTAAATGTCCCAGAACATTTGCGCTGCTGCCTCATCTATTTGTTCCACTCAGCCTATTTAAACCAGCCGCTCCGCTTAAACCAGGCGATCATCCCCACAGTGAGGACTACCATAAGCAACAGGACGGCGAAATAGCCGAAATTCCATTCCAGCTCGGGCATGATCTTGAAATTCATCCCATAGATCCCGGCGATCAGCGTCAGCGGCATGAAGATGGTGGTGATGACCGTTAGTGTTTTCATAATAGAGTTCATCCGGTTGGAGTTCAGCGAGATATAGCTATCCCGGAGATCAGCGGTCATTTCACGGTCCACCTCGATCATATCGGTCAGCTTCAGCAGGTGGTCATAGATGTCGCCAAAATAAATCCGTTCCTCCCCATTGCTCTGCACATGCTGTGAATTGAGTATCCGATACATCAGGTCACGCATGGGCACAATGGTCCGGCGCAGCTTCAACAGACGTCCACGGACATCGAACACCTGGCTCATTAACTCCTCCACCGACTCCTTACTGCCCATACTCTCCAGATCCGCCAGTTCGTCCTCGATACTATATAGACTTGGAAAATATTTATCCACCAGCTTGTCCATCACTGTATAAGCCGCAGCCATGGGTCCGCCTGACCAGCCTTTGCGGCTATGAATTTCCTGCTTTACCTGCTCCCAGGCTTCATTCATCTCCGTCTTCTCCTGATGATGATAGGAGACGAGAAAGCTTTTGCTGAGGAACAGGTCAATCTCTTCCGCTTCCAATGTGCGTTCATTTAACGCATGCAGCACGAAGAACTGCGCATTCTCATAATAGTCCAGCTTAGGACGCTGCAGCACATGCATGCAATCTTCAATCGCCAGCGGATGAAAGTGAAAATAAGAATCCAGAAGTGAAGTCTCCTCTGTTGTAGGTGTTGCAAAATCAACCCAGATCCAGGCGTAATCCGCCATTTGGATTTCTTGAAGCAGCAGCCCTGTCAGCACCTCACCCTGATGGGTTACCGCCATCGTACGTATCATATGATGAAATCCTCCGTTCTGTCCTTAGCCTCTCTGTTCATTGTACCGCATTGATGGCCTTCCTCCCAACTACAAAAAAGAAGAGCCTAATCGACCAATGTCGACCAGGCTCTTATCTGAACACTTGCTTATGATTTTAGAAGAAAATTTTGAAGATTAGTCCTGCCAGCACTGCGCTGATAGGAATGGTGATGAACCACGTAACTACGATCCGTCCAGCTACACCCCATTTTACAGCGGAGAAACGCTTGGCCGATCCAACCCCGAGAATAGCCGAAGTAATGGCGTGAGTCGTACTTACAGGCAAATGCAACAGTGTGGCTGAGAAAATAACGGAAGCCGCCGAAATATCGGCCGCGAAACCGTTGATCGGTTCGATTTTGAAAATCTTCGAGCCCATCGTCTTGATAATCTTCCAGCCGCCCACAGAGGTTCCGAGCGCCATCGCAGTTGCTGCAGCGATTTTAACCCAGAGTGGCACTTCCATGGTGTCCAGACGACCCGAGGTCACTAGGGCAAAAGTAATAATCCCCATTGCCTTCTGCGCATCATTCGTACCATGGGTGAAGGATTGCAGTGCAGCCGTAATAATCTGCATCGTCCGGAAGCCTTTGTTGACGGTATGCGGACTGCGTTTGGCAAATATCCATTTGAGGATAATCATTACAATATAACCAATAACAAAAGCAATCAGTGGCGAGAAGATAAGACCTTCCACGATTTCAATAAAACCGCTCCATTTGATGTGATCGGAACCAGCTCCCACGTATACTGCACCGGCCAAAGCACCGATCAGCGCATGTGAAGAGGAAGAAGGAATTCCGAACCACCACGTTACCAGGTTCCAGATGATCGCAGCGACAAGCGTTGCAATAACGACTTGAATCCCGTTATCCAGCAGGGTAGGGTCTGTGATGCTTCCACCAATCTTCTTAGCGACACCGGTAAACATCAGGGCGCCGACAAAGTTCATGGTCGCTGCCAAAATGATCGCTGTACGCGGCGGGAGTGCCCGCGTTGATACAGAGGTAGCAATTGCGTTGGCCGTATCGTGAAAACCGTTGATAAAGTCAAACGCAAGCGCAAGAAATACAACGATGCCAAGCACTAGTAATGATGTATCCATATATTTGAAGGCCCCTTATTATGAGTTACGCATGATGATCGATTCCAGCTTGTTAGCGACGTCCTCGCATTTATCAGTCGTCGTCTCCAACCGTTCGTACAGCTCTTTGCGCTTGATCAGCTCAATCGGGTCCTTCACTTTTTCGAACAGGACTTTTGTGCAAGTACGCAATACTTCATCGCCCTGGTTCTCGAGATCGTTCAGGCGAATGGTATATTCACGGATCGCCAGCAGCTTTTTCTGGGACAGCAGGTGAACCGCTTTTTGAATTTCATAGGCACTTTGACGGAGAATTTCTGCAAATTGCACAATATATTCATCCGCGTCGAGCAAGTTATACATATAGAAACGTGAGGCTGAAGCTTCCAGACCGTCAATGACATCGTCCATGCTCGTGATCAGATCCATAATGTCGTCGCGTTCTAGAGGCGTAATGAACGTTTTGTTCAATTCTTTGATAACGGTGTGCGTGTAAGTATCACACTGCGATTCGTACTTCTTCATCTCTGCGGCAAAGCTCTCCACGTTATTCTGAAGATTAGTAATATTTTGAGCAAAATAATCCGCAGCTTGGACAATGGTATCCGCCATGTTTTCCAGCGTTTCAAAGAATATGTCCTTTTTTCTCAACTTCATCATTTTAAACCCCTTTACATAAATTACATAAAATAACGGTCTAAACGCGAAGTCATCCAAATGAAAAAGCATGAAAATGAATGACAACTCTGTTATCTTAACATAACAGTGGAAGGGATAGAAGTAAAAAACGACAACTTTTTTACAGTATGATAACAAATTCGTTGAATAGCAATAATATTTCTACATTCACGGAAATAATGGGACATACTGGATTAATAAAAGGCTATGTTATGCGCTTTTTCAAGTAACTTGCCTTCTCTGCCAAGCGGCTGGGGGCATACCTTACTGTTCGCCTGTACGAATGAACTTATTCCCTAAGTTGTTTTCTCCGCCCCCGGATAAGTAATGTGACTGTTGAATGACGGTGCATTGGGCACAATCAGGATATGCGTGACACCTGGATACATGAGTGCCTCCTTACCATCCTTCACAAAACGAATGATATCACCAGGCTTACGCGACCAGCGGCCTTGAATGACTTCTCCGCGCTGGAACAGCAGCGCCTCTCCTCCAAGTTCCACATCGACCTGGAGCCTGCCGACATCATCCAGCACCTTATGGTCACTCCCCATTACGACAACATTCGCAGCTTCCACGGGGTGGTCATTATTCAGATCCAGATGCGGCTTGCCGTTCACCCATCTCTGGTAAGTCGCCCGCTCGACATTATATTTATACCCGACATCATAGCTCTTCAATAGAAAATTCACGTTGAATTCGAGCGCGGCTTGTCCTCCGGTTGGCTGGGCATCAGGATTGTTGAAAAGATAACCGGGCACTGGCGTATCCTGCGCATATCCTAGCTTTTCCGACCCTTCCCTAAGCTTTGCTGTGTTGCTGTACAGATTATGTGGGGCTTTACGATCCTTGTCCCGCCAGAAATAGGCCCCGGCCCTTCCGATTTCGTCGAGGTCTTCCTTCTTCTGTCTCTGCAGAATGGCATAAGCGTCAGGACTGCCTCCCGCATGCACGGTCACTCCGCCGTGGCTCTCGCCAATATCAATAAGATATGGCCGGATGCTGCGGATCGGGCCTATTTTCACAACACCGGTATGACTCTGGAACACACCGATCAAACGTGTAATCCCACCCTCAGCCAGCACCTCATACAGAATATCCGCCTCGCTTACCCCCGATTGTGGGCGGGCGGCAGGTGCATTGTTGATCATTATGGATAATGGCCGCGGCAGCGCGGTCTCCTCCGGGACCTGCAGTCCCGTCAAACCGGATATTGGCCCTCCGACAGGTACCGGAGATGGCGAAGGCTCACTGGACACCGTCGGCTCGGGGATAGACTCAGTAGTTGCTACCGGCTGATTCAGTGCAGCCTCGGTTCCACAAGCGGACAACAGCCCCCCGGCAAGAAGAAAACTGCACAGCAAACGGGAAGAAGCACGGTTCAATATCATAAGGTGGTCGTTCCTCTCTTTCAAGCGTTTCTTCCATTTAATCACAGCCTGTCCATTTTGTCTTGGTTTCGCTAGGATTAGTGATCTCTATGATTGACCACTGTATTTATAAGTAATATTATATAAATTGAATACATAAGTTTCCTATTTTTGGTTTATAGTGAGGGTGGTGTTCATATGGAACCGACAACCACGATAACCGCACAATTAGAAAGCTTTTTAAAAGAGAAAAAGATAACTGTCAGTCAGTTTGCAGAAGCAGCCGGGTTACATACTGGAACACTAAGCAATATTCTTAACGACAAAAAAACAATCTCCATGCAACAGTTAGACAAGATCACGTCAGCTATGCGGCTCGAAGAAGGACATTTTTATGATCTGTACATTCAGGACTGCTTCTTTCATTCTTCACCAGATTGGCGTAGGTTAGGACCGTATCTTAATCGCTGTGCAGAATTGAATAAATTGGATTATATTCGGCAGACCGTTCATTTGATGCTGGACAGACTCTCTTATGCACCTTTGCTGTTTGAGGCTGCTGAAGAATTCTTTAGGAATGGCAAGAGAGCGGCAGCGTTGATTCTCTATGAAAGTCTGGCCGAAACTGAGAAGTATCAACATTCCGAACGACTGGCCCTTTGTCATTACCGTTTGTTCATCATTAACTTATGTGAAGACCAGGATCTAAATACGCTTGCTGCTATTCAATTTGAGCCCTACATTGACCGGCTGGACGAAATGTACCAGTTGGATGCGCTTAATGAATTGATCAATGTGAATATCTCTCTCCATCGTTGGCAGGCCGTTGAGCTGTTATCGCAAAAAATGGGACACAAAGCTATGATTCAATACGAGCAATCCCGTGGACAAAGTCATCCGTACAATGAACCGAACAAGCCCCTTGTGTTTTACGTCCTATACGCTCACTTATCGCTCGGTAATGTTTACAGTCAACATGGGGATTATGAGACGGCCTTGGAATATGCAGATTTATATGGCACAGCAGATTGGGTGGATTCCCCTTCTGACGAAGAGGCGCAAATCATATATCAGTTCCATGAATGGTCTGAAGCAAACCGTTATATGTACAAATTAATGCGAGGGCAAGCTGAGGTTTTGCCGGAATACATTGACTATCTCTCAACCAGACAAGACGAGGTTTTCGTCGGATTATGCAGAATCGTTGCGGCTTCGAATACGTACCATTTCAATATAGACCCTGTTCTTGAACGCTTTGATTCACATCTTCGATTAAAAGACCAAGAAGGACTCTTTGGGGAAGTGAACAGTTTAATCACGATGGATCGTCATACGCGATTGCTGGCTGAACTAGGTCTTTATTATTTAAACAACAAAAAATTTCAAAAAGGCATATTACTAGTATTGGAAAGTTTGGAATCTTCTATTAAAATAAAGTGTGATAGTGCAATACTGAGATGTGTGGGATTATACGAACAATTCAGGCATCATGCACCTGCAGAATCTCAAAATAGATATACTATTCTAATTAGAGAGGTGCAAAAGTTAAATGAAAAGAAAATTGGCTTTTCTCTTGGCTACATGTAGTATTCTTAGCGCTGTTGCTGTTGTTGGTCTTCCCAATCCATCCAATGATTCAGAGAAACCCGTAAAAACGACTATCACTATTAATAGTCATGGCGTTGGAAATTAACAGTTCTTTCCCCCACCAGTGTTAATCCATAAAAACGACTCAAAAAGGGTGCAGCCGGCAAAATCCGGCTGCACCCTGTATTCATTTATCTCAAGATCTTATATTCAATTCTAGTCCAACATCCAGCAATTCAGGCTAAGAGTTCCGTATTGGTAAGCCTGGATCATTAGCTGTGCCTGTCTGCCCTCATCTGCGGTTCCCATCACATAGAAGAGAGGTACAAAATGCTCTTTTCCATAGGTCGGGACAGCTTCTCTGGCATGAGGGGCTTTCTTCTCATAGGCGAACAGCTCAGGGAGATTCCAGGACTCGAGTCCTTTAGCCACCCAGCTGTCGAATTCCTGCGCCCATGCTTCAGGCTGATCATCTTCTCTCAGCAGTCTCAGGTTATGCACCAATCCGCCACTGCCGATAATGAGCACCCCCTGCTCTCGCAGCGGAGCAAGCATGCGTCCGATGTTGTATTGCTCCTTAGGGGAACGCAAAGAGTCTACTGATAACGCAACTACAGGTACGTCAGCCTGTGGAAACAGCTTCTTCAAGATCACCCATACGCCATGATCCAGTCCACGGCCAAGCACTGGCTGATGCGGCAGATTCTGTGCCTTGAACAACTCCGAGATCTCGCGGCTCAGCTCAGGATCACCTGGAGCCGGATAGGTCAGCGAGTACATCTCCTCAGGAAATCCGTAGAAGTCGTGCTTCGCCTCATGCTGAGCATCCACGGTCAATAGCTGCTCCGGACTATCCCAATGCGCCGTGAATACAACGATAGCGCGGGGTTTTTCCAAATCACGGCCGAGTCGCTCCAGAAACCGGGTATATTCATTATCCTCCTGGGCAAGCAACGGGGAACCATGCGCGATAAAAAATGCGGGTAATTTCATAGGATGCCAACCTCCTAACCCAGTATATGGCCTGCATCTTTATTTTACCCCTTCTTCCCCTGTTTGGCGAGTACAGAACAGAGAACGGCTTTCTATATCATCCAGTTCTGCCATTCCTCCTGCAGGTGCTCCTGCTCGTTCATCCATTCCCGAGTCCGCTTAAGCAATTGCTCCTGCGCCGGGCCAGTGGAGAAGGTATGATCCCCCTGAAAAATAATTTCTTTATCGCAGCGGCCCTCCGGCCGGGTCCAGAATAGCTTTTGGTATAGAAAGGCATAGTCTACCGGAATAACATCATCCGAAGTCCCGTGAACAACCAGCACATCACCGCTGAATTTGCCAGCTTCCTGGAACGGTTGGAACGCCGCCAAGGAGTTAAAGTATACAGGGGTAAAGGAATAGCCGGCATGATCTGCCGAACCAGTCTTCACCGCTTGATCGTACGCATCCCGGCCCACGATCTTCACAATGTCATTGAACGGGTAACCAACCGCTGACCACAGAACCAGGTTCTTAACCCGGCGATCACGAATCCCTGTTAAGAGAGCTACGGCCCCGCCAAGACTGTGTCCGATCAGCGTTACCCGCTGCGGGTCCACATCTGCGGAACTAATCCCGTAATCCAGTACAGCACGAGTCTGGGCGATCATGGACTCCATATCCTCGCTGCCATAATTCCCGGTGCTCTCGCCGCAACCTGCATAGTCAAAGCGAATAACCATGTAACCGTCCTGAGCCAATTCCCGGGCAGCTTTGACAAAAATCCGGTCCACCCCGATCCGGTTACCTACGAATCCATGGCAAATCACCGCCAAAGGAACCCGGTCCTTGCAACGCCCGGTGGTCCCTTTTTCTTTTGTCGGATAATGAATGCTTGCGGTTAGTTCCTCCCGGTTATGCCGGATTACAATTGCGCGTTCCATTGCCGTGTCCTCCTTCTAAAATACATATCTGTCTGATATATTTTGTAATTCCGATAAATTTAGTATGAATTATATTCTTATTATACGGTATCCAACATTATTGTCAATAGAAAAGGAAAAGACCTCTCTTGTTCACCGGGAACAAAAGAGGCCACCGTTGCTGAAAGGGCCCGTCAGTCGTAACTGTCGTGGAACATGTCATGCGTTTCCTGTCTGCCTTCCCAATCCTTCATCCAGTTATCGGTTGTTTCCGTGGCAGCATCCCAGAGACTGAAGCCATCGGAGCCACCCCAATCTACCATGCCATGGGTCGGTTCAGGCTCGAAGCCATCGCCCATGAATCTGTCCTGCTCCTTCTGATCACCATGTTCCATAACCTCGCCCTGCCCTTCCAAGTACTGTATTTGTTCAAATCCATTACCTTATCAGTGTTCACGCTTTGATAAGGATTATGCATCACAGGCCGAAACGCATTTCCTTGCACTGACCTGCTTGTCAAACGTATACTTTAGGCTAAGGTATTCATGATTTATGATATTGGAGGTAATATCCGCCCCATGAAAGTCAAAGATATGATTAAGGAAAACAACGCACTTCGCGAGCAGCTGACACCGTTCAACCGCTCGTATTTTGAGGATATGATTCTCGCGATGCGGGCCAGCCGGGTTGATGCTCTTCGTACAGAGGAACTGCTCCTGGAAGCGGCCAAGCTGCTGGTTCAAGAACAAGGCAAAGGCAGGAACGCCAAACAAATTTTTGGAGAGCATCCGGAAGACTATTTCAGAGAGATCGTGGAGAGTGTACCGCCGGCTCCCGCCAGAAGTAAGCTGAGCTACTACCTAATGATTCCATGGGCGGCCCTGACGTGTCTGTTCGGCGTATTAGGCGCATTCGGCCTGTTGTTCCAATGGACTACCGGCTCATCGGGGATATTCAGTCAGGTCAGCCTCTTCACCCTTATTGCCGTAGGTATTGGCTCCATTGTCGTCATTGAATTATTTATGAAGTGGATGGCTGCCTTGTCTGACAGCGACACACCGCAGACAAAGGGTTTTGACCTCAAGGGACTGAGCATCTATATTGCAATAGCCGCTGTAGTGATATTTGTCGGTACGTACCTGGATACGTTGCTGCCCGTCTTCTCGATTTCCCCTTGGATCAGCCTGATTATTTTCGCTGTCGGAGCGATCGGCCTGAAAGTGCTGTTCATGAAAAGATAAGTCACATACTTCTCTTACTCCATTTCAAATAGACAGGAGGAAGCACATATGAACAAGAAGCCCTATTTGTTAGCAGCCGTTCTTGCGATTACCATCGGTGTACAAGCCATCCCCACCGCATCTACTTATGCAGCGGGGAGCGGATCAAGCACTCAGGAAAGCACCGGCAAGACTTCCACAACAAGCGCAGACAACAGTCATTCGGAAGCTATATACAAGGCTGCCCAGCCCCTGCTCTCGTCGTCGTCCAAGCTTCCGCAGGCTATTAAATATTTGAACAGCAACTTGTATGCCGTGACTTCTTACCGGGCCACAATGATGACTTTGCAGCTTGAGAACCTACATAAGGCCGCTCTCGGGGCATGGGAGAACAAATTCAGCAGAAGTGATGTGCAGCGCCAGTTGGCTATCGTATATAAACCACAGGTTAGTATGGTCAAGCTGGCTGAAAGTGTTAAAGACCCTGCCCTGCGAACGTTGCTGGAGACGGCTGGAGAGAGCGGTTATAAGCTGGAGACGGCAGAAGGTACTTACTTTCCTGTAATTGATTATGCAGCCTACCGCAAATACAAAGTATATGTCACGAACGACATCAGCGATTATCTAACGATGATGGCTGCGGAGTCTGATCTTCCCTCTGCCAAGGACAACGGGCTGGTCATCGCCTGGACCGAGGTAGCCGCCCGCGCCCTGGCGGCAGAGCAGTTCACGCGGAGCTATCCGAAGTCAAATCGGATCACGGCCGCGAAGCAGCTGTACGCGAAGTACATCGCCAGCACATTCTATGGCCTGAACAATACCCCCTTATTCCATTACGACAATCTCGAAATGGATCTGGAGGCACAGAAGGCCTATGCCGGACTGTTATCGGCCAAGAACCCTGATAATAGCCCCTTCTTGCAGAAGCTCGAAGGCTTCATGAAGCTGCTGAAAGAGAACGGCTATCTGCTCGACGACAAGGTAGAGCAGTACAGATCCAAGGAAGTCCCTCTAACTTAGCTCATAGCTGTTGCGAAGATAACCCTTGAAGACTCCACAAACCAGGATTGCTATGCAAACCTTTAGAAAGCAATACAAAACTTCAGAAGGCAATGCAAGCCTTCAGAAAACAATAAAACGCGGCATCAAACAGCAAAAGCCCGTCCCACTATCAAAAGTGGGACGGGCCTTTTTTATGATCTATACAGCTCTCTCAGCCGTATCCATTAAATTAACATATTGAACAAATTCATATCCTTGTTGATTTCCGTGTAATCCATGCCCTTCTGCTGCATCCGTTCGATCAGCGGGGCATATGATTCCTTACTGGACAGCTCAATGCCAACCAGTGCAGGGCCGTTCTCCTTGTCATGCTTCTTCGTATACTCAAAACGGGTGATATCGTCTTCCGGACCCAGCACCTCTGCCAGGAATTCGCGAAGTGCACCAGCACGCTGCGGGAAATTCACCATGAAATAATGCTTGAGACCTTCATGGATCAGCGACCGCTCCTTGATCTCCTGCATCCGGTCAATATCATTATTGCCACCGCTAACGATGCAGACCACCGTCTTGCCACGGATTTGATCACGGTACTGATCAAGGGCCGCGATAGGCAGGGAGCCCGCCGGCTCTACAACAATGGCATTTTCATTATATAACTCCAGGATAGTCGTACAAGCCTTACCTTCAGGCACCATAACAACATCATCCAGAGAACGTGAACAAATATCGTACGTCAATCCACCCACACGCTTAACAGCCGCACCGTCTACGAACTTGTTGATGTGATCCAAGGTAACTACTTTTCCTTGCTTAAAGGCCTCACTCATAGAAGCCGCACCAAGTGGCTCAACACCAATGACCTTCGTAGAAGGGCTAACGGTTTTGACATAGGTTGAGACGCCTGCAGCCAAACCGCCTCCGCCTATAGTCACGAAAATAAAGTCGGCAGGGTTGTCCAGACTTTCCATAACCTCCATGCCAATCGTTCCGTTACCGGCAATAATTCTCGGCTCATCGAACGGATGGATCAGCGTCATCCCGAAATCGATGCAGGCCTGCAAAGCTTCGTCATAGGCATCATCAAAGGTATCCCCCTTCAGAATCACCTCTACGAATTCCCCGCCAAAGCGCCGAACCTGCTTCACCTTCTGGCTTGGTGTGGTGCTCGGCATATAGACCTTGCCTTTAATTCCAAGCGCCTTGCAGGAGTAAGCTACGCCTTGGGCGTGGTTGCCTGCACTGGCGCAGACAATGCCTTTCTCTCTGTCCTCTGGGGACAGGCTACGAATCATATTATAAGCCCCGCGTATTTTGAAGGAGCGGACAATTTGCAGATCCTCCCGCTTCAAGTACACATCGCATTCATATTTGGCAGACAGTACCGCATCACGCTGCAACGGCGTACGAACAATGACCTCGCGCAGCACGTGATGTGCTCGTACAATATCTTCCATCCCCAAGATCCGGTCTTCGTCTTCTCTCATGACTCTCCTCGCCTCACTGTCTCTGTCTAATCGTTTTGCTTCTTGTAACATACTATTCCCTCAGACTTTTTTCAAGGCCAGTTTTTCTTAGGTATAAAACACAATAAGAGGTGTCCCGCAGTCATCTGTCCATGACTACGGTGACACCTCTTCTTATACGTTGCTGAACGCCTGCATAGGCACCTCAGACATTACTCTTCCACTATTGCTTCAACATCCACTTCAGCAGATCCGGCACGCTTGTCCAAAGGCGTGAATTCACGATGACATATTCGATCGCCTCATTGGCGTCGCCTCGCCCAACATAGTCCGGGAGATTATGCGGCAGCCGCTTGGTGCCAAGCAGATATTCAGGCACATGCTTGTTCACATTACGGGCAACCCGGTACAGCATTTTTAGCTGGGCAGTCAGCCCGTTCTTCTTGTACTCCAGCAGCATACGGCCATAGGCATAGGAAGCCGCGGCATCATTTTTACCATATAGCTTAAGAATCTGCTCCGCCTTACCCAGCTTATTGTTGTAGAGGTAGGCTGCTACCAACAAATAACGGGCACCTGTGTTGTCGTCCGGATTCAGCTCCAGCACGTGCTCCAGCGTCTTAACCGCTTCTTCGGCATTTCCGCCGAACCAAGAGGAATCAGCATAACTCTTACAGATACGGATATAAGGCCGGGTCTCTACAAGCCCCCAGAAATAACCTTTATTCTCCTTGAAAAAGTCTTCGCCCAGCTCGCGTGCTCCGGCGTCCATCCCAGCTTTTAGAAAAGCACGGGCCTCTTCCTCATCCTCAGATTCCTCAGCCAGAACAAGATAAGCGTCCGGACTGTCTGGGTAAATTTCCAGAATCGTACGTGCAAGCTGTACCCGGCGTTTGGCCGATGGGGTTTCCATCACTTTTGCCAGTAGTGCTTGTTCCTTCTCCTTTGGACTCTCCAGGCTACTCAGTTCAGCCAATGTGTCAGGCGCTTCGCCCATACCGTACTCTTCGATATAATTCAGCATTTCCTTCACTTTACGTGAGATCGTTGCCGCAGTAACCTCATATTTAATCGCCAGTTCCGCCTGGGTGAGCAGGAAGCCGTACTCTTCAGACAGCAAATACTCTATTGCTGCACAGAAGGAACCCATCTTCTTGACCGCAGGTTTGGTTTGACGAGAATAGCCGTTCCACAGGACAAGCGCCTCTTGAATAAGCTCCTTGTCGAATTTATTTCTCATGCTCTCTATGAGATGCAACCCCAATTGCTCATGGGACGGATGCTCCCATTTTAGGTCACGGGATACCATTTTTCTAAGCTTGGCCAGGGTAAGCTTGTTCTCCGGGCGTTCTGCGGGCTGTGCTGCTGCCGGTTGTTCTGTTTGCAGGGCAACTGCCGAAATCTCCTGTGCCGCGGCTTCTTCCGTTGTTACGAGCCGCAGTATGGATTCGACTGCATTCTGCTCCTTGCCGAGACAGCACTTCTTATATTTCTTCCCGCTGCCGCACGGGCACAAGTCATTTCTTCCAACCTTACTCAAAACCAATTCCCCCTTAAATCTGTGACTGAATGTACGCCATCAAGCGCACTGCTGCATGCCCTGGTATGTTATCTCCGGCACGGAACCTTTATATCATATGTGCTGTAAGATGACATTTCAAGCACCTCCAGAAAACGGCACAGCATAATTTGCACAAGCTGATGTTTAAAAAAGGCCTTTCCATGATCGGAAAGGCCCCTTTATCTGTATATATCCGCACATTTTCCCCCGTACGTGTTGTATTATAGCACTTTTTCTATCACTTGTCAGTCCTTTTTTAGGACTTATAGCGTAAAAAAATGCTAGATACAGTCCTTTTTCCTTAGACGAGTGCCTTCATCGCGATGTCACTACGGCTTTGTTTTCCGGGAAAAGCGATCCTTTCGGCACGGGCATAAGCCGCCTCGCGAGCCTCGCGGATATCCGCACCCAGTCCTACGACACCCAGGACACGGCCGCCGTTAGTCAACCAGCTTCCATCCTCACCACGGGCCGTTCCCGCATGGAAGACCAGCCCTTCTCCGTCCTCTTCCAGACCGGAAATCGGTTCACCCTTCGGATAAGAGCCCGGGTAGCCGCCAGAAGCCAGCACTACGCATACTGCGGCTTCCTCGCTCCACTCGATCTCTATGTCTGCCAGACGCCCTTCCACTACTGCCAGGAAGATTTCGAGCAGATCACTCTTGAGCCTTGGCAGAACCACCTGGGTCTCCGGATCACCGAAGCGGGCATTGAACTCGATCGTCTTCGGCTTGCCATCCGGCGAAATCATCAGCCCTGCGAACAGCACCCCGCTGAACGGGCGTCCTTCCGCTACCATGGCTTTCGCCGTAGGCTCAATGATACTCTCCACCGCTTCGCGGATAATGGCTTCGTCGATATGCGGCAGTGGAGAATAGGTCCCCATACCGCCAGTGTTAGGCCCCTTGTCGCCGTCGAACACCGGCTTGTGATCCTGGGCGGCAGCCATCGGCCGCACCGTCTCCCCGTCCACAAAGGCCAGAATGGACATCTCTTGCCCGGCCAGGAATTCCTCGATGACAACTTGAGCGCCCGCTTCACCAAATACTTTGCTGACCATAATATCTGCCAGCGCCTTGTCCGCTTCTTCTCTGGAGTAGGCTACAGTCACGCCTTTGCCTGCTGCCAGCCCGTCCGCCTTGATCACTATCGGCAGTGGCTGCTCTTGCAGATAAGCCGCAGCTGCTTCATAATCGTCAAATTTCTCATACGCCGCTGTCGGAATATTGTACTTGTGCAGCAGATCCTTCATGAAGGTCTTGCTGCCTTCGATCTCTGCCGCATTGCGGCGCGGACCGAAGACCGGAATACCTTCTGCTTCAAAAGCATCGACAATCCCTCCAGCCAGCGGGTCATCCGGCCCGATGACAACCAGACCAACCTCCCGCTCCTTCGCAAAAGCGGTCAACCGGTCGAACTCGAATACGCCAATCGGCACGCATTCCGCCAGCTGCGCAATCCCGGCATTGCCGGGGGCGCAGTAGATTTTACCGGCGCGCGGGCTCTTGGACAGGCTCCATATAATCGCATGCTCCCGGCCGCCGCCGCCAACCACTAAAATATCCATAACAATGAAATCCTCCCAAGACAGCTCTAGTGTTTGAAGTGACGGACGCCAGTGAAGACCATAGCGATGCCATACTCATTCGCGACCTTGATGGACTCTTCGTCCTTGATGGAGCCACCCGGTTGAATAACCGCCGTAATTCCTGCTTTTGCAGCCATTTCTAAGGTATCGCCCATTGGGAAAAACGCATCGGAGGCCAGAATGGCTCCTTTGGACTTCTCTCCGGCTTGCTCAATCGCGATCTTCGCCGCACCGACCCGGTTCATTTGGCCTGCGCCTACGCCGACCGTCATATCATCAGCTGCGAGCACGATGGCGTTGGATTTCACATGCTTAACAACTTTCCAGCCGAACAGCAATTGCTTCAGTTCTTCTTCCGTAGGCTTACGGTCAGTTACCACCTGCAGCTCATCCGGGTTAATGGAGTGCACATCGCTCTCCTGAACTACCATACCACCGTCGATGGAGGTCACGACAAAGCTGCTCTTACGCGCAGCTGCCGCACTGAGATTGCCGATTTTGAGCAGACGGATATTCTTCTTCTTGGTCAAAATTTCGAGCGCTTCATCCGTGAAGCCTGGCGCTAAAATAATCTCCAAGAAAATATCCTTCAGCAGATTAGCTGTATCCGCATCAATAATCCGGTTAGCAGCCACAATGCCGCCAAAGATGGAGGTCGGATCGGCATTGTAAGCTTTTTGGTAAGCTTCATACACGCTTGCTCCTACGCCCACTCCGCAAGGATTCATATGCTTAACCGCTACGACAGCCGGCTCTTCAAATTCCTTAACGATTTGCAGGGCAGCGTTGGCATCGTTGATGTTATTGTAGGACAGCTCTTTGCCGTGCAATTGCTCTGCCGCTGTCAGCGTATCCAGCGAAGCCAATGGCTTGCGGTAGAAAGCAGCCTTCTGGTGTGGGTTCTCGCCATAGCGCAGATCCTGGATCTTCTCGTAAGTTACCGTATAGCGCTCCGGCAGCGGATCACCGGTTACATTTGACAAATAATCGGAAATCAGGGCATCATAAGCCGCCGTATGGCGGAACACTTTTGCCGCAAGACGTTTGCGGGTCTCGAGTGTCGTATCTCCACCTGCACGAACCTCTTCAAGCACCGCTGCATAGTCGCTGGCATCTACTACCACACTGACAAAAGCATGGTTCTTCGCCGCAGAACGCAGCATCGTCGGCCCGCCGATATCGATGTTCTCAATGGCGTCTTCATACGTTACGTCCGGCTTGGCAATCGTCTCTGCGAAAGGATACAAATTGACGACAACGAGGTCGATGTAATCCAAGCCAAGCTCAGTCATTTGACGAGTGTGCTCTTCATTGTCGCGAACGGCTAACAGGCCGCTGTGTACGGCTGGATGAAGTGTTTTGACACGTCCGTCCATAATTTCGGGGAACCCTGTCACATCGGAGATGCCGATGACCGGCACGCCTTCTTTAGCCAAAAGTGTGCTAGTTCCGCCTGTGGAGATGATTTCTACGCCCAATGCAGACAACTCGCGGCAAAAATCCACGATACCCTGTTTATCCGATACGCTGACCAGCGCTCTTTTGATACTCACTTTGATTAGTCCTCCTCCGGATGTTCCGTGCAATTTATAAAGCCGTAATAGCCAAGATAAACGAAAAGAATAAGGGACCACAATCTAAACGGGGTGAATCTGAATACGTGAGAATAGCTGTCCTTGCTGGAAAATGAAATGCTGTTAAGTTGTCATAAGCATTGTAGTCGCGGCCAGTAGCAGTAGCTACAACGGTGAACGATCTCAGCTAACCGCACGCAATAACCATAGCTTCAATAGTAGCTACAACAGTCGTTATAACAGCTTCAATCGCGACCACCTACCAATTAACAGGATTTCTTCCTGTTAATTTAGCCATGCATACCTTTTCTGACAACTTACCGGGAAAATCTCCTGTTATTTCGTCCGATATCATCGAATGCTGTACAAACGAGCCGATTAACTGGAATTTTTCCATTTAAATCGTCCAAAGCACGGAAATGAGGCACATTAACGGGAGAATTTCCTGTTAAACCATCGACCGGTATCCCCTGCCATGCGACATCACTCGCAGTTTGTGCAATATTTCCCGAGAAATATCACTCTCGCTGGAGAGTAGCTTCAAATGTCATTTGGAGTCGACCGATTCGCCTTAACTACTCACTTTTCGCGAATGATCGTCTTTCTGCCCACCAGTTCAATCCGCCCATCGGCAAAAGCAGCGACCACATCGGCATACAAGCCATGCTCTACCTGATGAATCCGCTCAGCGAGTGTCTCCGCCGTATCGTTATCCTCCACAGCGACCGTTCGCTGGGCAATAACCGGGCCGGTATCCATGCCACCATCCACATAGTGCACCGTCACGCCCGTCAGCTTCACACCATAATTCAGTGCCTGACCAATCGCGTCTATTCCGGCAAATGCCGGCAACAGCGAAGGATGAATATTGATAATCCGCTCTGCGTATGGCGTCAACAGAACAGGTGTAATAAGCCGCATATATCCGGCCAGCACAATCAGCCCGATGTCCCGGCGCTGAAGTTCGGCCACAATCTCTGCTTCGTACAGCTCCCGGCTGGCAAAATCCTTCGGGCGCAGGAGCAGGGTCGGAATACCCGCCTCCACTGCCCGTTGTGCCGCACCTGATTCCGGCTTGTCGGAGACAAGCAGTTCAATGCTCCCGCTACCAAGCTTGCCTGCCTTTTGCGCTTCAGCCAGCGCAGCAAAGTTGCTGCCCTGACCTGAAGCAAACACGGCGATGCGGTTCAATTGCATTATACTTCAGCTCCCGTAAAGGTAACGATGCGCTCGCCTTCGGTCACAGTACCGATGATATAAGCTTCTTCGCCGCTTGCTTTGAGCAGCTCAAGCGCCTGCTCACCATTCGCAGCGTCAACAACCAAGACCAAACCAACACCCATGTTAAATGTGGTGAACATATCACGGTTGGTTACGTCCCCTTTGCTTTGCAGCAGGTTAAAGATCGGCAGAATCGGCCACGAGCCGTAGTTAATCTCTACATTCACACCTTCTGGCAGCACACGCGGAATGTTCTCAATGAATCCACCACCAGTAATATGCGCCATTCCCTTCACCGGAAGCTGTTCGAGCAGCGACAGCAAAGGCTTCACATAAATCTTGGTCGGTGCCAGCAGCACATCTACAAGTGGTGCTCCCAGTTCATCAACCGTCTCATCCAGCGCATATCCGTCTTCTTCCAGCAAAAGCTTACGTACCAGCGAGAATCCGTTGCTGTGCACACCGCTCGAAGCCAGTCCAATAACTGTATCTCCAGGGGCAATCGTTGCTCCGGTAACCAGCTTGGCCTTGTCGGCGATTCCAACTGTGAAGCCTGCGATGTCATACTCGCCCTCAGAATACATACCAGGCATTTCCGCTGTTTCGCCGCCAATCAGGGCACAACCCGCTTGATGACAACCTTCGGCAATACCTGCCACGATAGCTTCAATCTTCTCCGGCACTACCTTGTCGCAGGCCAGATAATCGAGGAAGAACAGTGGCTCCGCGCCTTGTACCACGATATCGTTCACACACATGGCCACTGCATCAATACCAATGGTGTCATGGCGATCCGCCGCGAACGCGATTTTCAGCTTCGTACCTACGCCGTCTGTTCCCGATACCAGAACTGGCTCCTCATACTTATCCTTATTGAGGCCGAAAAGCGCGCCAAATCCGCCCAGCTCAGTCATGACCTCGGGACGGAACGTGCGTTTTACGTGCTTTTTCATGCGTTCTACCGCTTCATTGCCAGCCGCAATATCCACTCCGGCGTTCTTGTAAGCTTCCGACACTATTGGACACCTCATCTTATATAGTTTAGTGTGCGTTTACGGGGCGGCAGGGAAGGAGGTGGTTTTCAGACGTCATTCCGATGAATGTTGGACTTCCGATCGCTGTTATGATTGTATTTCCTGATTTAAACCGCTATTCGCGGTAGAAATCCAATCATAAAGGCGAACGCTACGCTTCTACAGCTCCAAAATTCCTCTCCATGAATTCCAAACCACCAGATAACCCTGCCGCAAGCCGCAGTTCGCACCTTGCACAACAGCAAGGGTTCGGTGCTCTGGCGAAGCCGAGCACCTCACTAGGCGAGAAAAGCGCACCGCTTTTGCGCAGCAAACAGGAACTAGCTTTTCAAGCCCTCGGTGCTTGGAGCGAAGCCAAGCGCCTGCCAAGCACGGGCGAGAAAAGCACACACCGCATTTGCGTAGCAAACAGGAATTAGCTTTTCGAGCCCACGCCCTTGATGCGAAGCCAAGCGCCTGCCAAGCACGG
>NZ_JABWCS010000207.1 GCF_013359945.1 Paenibacillus agri
AATAGGTTTTTTCGAGCGATCACTTCCTCGAATTACTTCAAGAAAATAACCATCCGAAAACTTATCGAAAAGAGCGATTGCTCATTTTGAAACATCTGACGAGAATTAAAATTCTCATTTTTGAACTCACTTTCGTGAATTCGATACTCACTCGTTGTTCAGTTTTCAAAGATCAAGCTGTTCTCGTTGTCCGCTCAATGTCTCAGCAGCAACTCTTATACTATAACATGTTGCCCTCGTTTTCGTCAACCCTTTTTTTTAATTTCTTTTTTCAGGTTGTTCATCGATTGTTTTCCAACAAATCGCTGTCTCAGAGGGACGAGTTATAATTTATCACATCTTCATGCGATGAGTCAACTATAAATTTATATTTATTTCACAATCCCCATTCCTAAGCTACAACAAACAAAAAAAGAGAGTGCTCCGCCTCTCCCTACCCACAGCTTTTATCTATAGTATATCGTTCCAGCGTGCTTCTTCTTATCTCTATACAGTATAGCGAACAGCATGACCTTCCCCCGGATTAGCTTCACCCCAGGAAGTAATTTCTCGAAGTAGTGAACGGGAGGCAAGTTTACGAAGAACAAGCGGAAGTTCGGCTTCCAGCGGTTTTAGACCTGAATGCTGAAGGAGTTCTGCGATGCTCCATGGCTCTTTACGGCTCTTCAGAATGGAGAGAAGTAAACTACAACAATCAACCATCTTCGACATGATTGAGAAATCACAGGCTAACAAGATCAGCTCCACTCTTTGTTCCAGCGTCTCCGTGCTTACAGTGAGTTCTTCATACAGCTTATGGACCGGTGTGTTCATCTTTTTAACTTGATCCCATACAGCCGGCTCGGGAAAACAACCACTTTCGCTCACTTCTATGCGTGCCCAATGATACAGTGCCATCAATATACAATTGTAAGCATCCATAATACACGAGGCCTCCAGGTAGCGTTTGGCCTTCAAGTACATATGCAAAAAACGGGCGAATTCCATAAACAATACCCGTTCCTTTAGCGACCCTGTAAATTGAGCGATCTCCCTGCGCATGTCCTCAAGAATGCCCTTCGGATCCCAGATTACCTCTCCCGACATCAAACTAGTAAGAAGTTCATTGTTATCCCCCGCCATAACTGCCCGTTCGAGAGCAGACAAGCTTACGTGGAGAGAATGGGTGTGCCGCTCACCCGCAATCGTCTGGCTAATTAGACGTTCCTTCTCCTGCCCTTCATGCAGCATCAGCACGACCATATCAAAATCGTGAAGTAGCGCACTCTGAAAAGGAGCGTTCCCCTTCCGCCGCATTGCCACGGCGCCGAGAACACTATCATCAAACGTTTCTCCACTTAACAAAGTCAAATTGGACAGTTCCATACTTCCCTCCATCAAATTTGGCGATTTTGCGTCAATTCAGTTATAATTCAGGTATAATTTACTTAGTAATGTAATTCTACATATCGCTGTTAGTTCCTTCTGGTCAACCGAACTATATTTAGTTAGGAGTTAATACTCATGAAATTCAAATCGGCCAAGATCAACGCTTTCCGTACATGGGGACTTCTGCTCACAATGCTTGGAATGGGACTAATGATTTTGGGGACTGCTGGTATTGTATTCTGGGGCCCGGCCGGTAAAGTATTTGCCGGAATTGGACTTGTAATCGGTTTAATTGCGATGGTCGCCAGTATGGCCATCTATTTCTGGGCTGGCATGCTCTCTACAAGCGCTGTGCAGGTAGAATGCCCGGAATGTCATAAGTTCACCAAAATGCTCGGCAAAACCGACCGCTGCATGTTCTGTCACACCATTCTCACACTGGACCCAAACCAGGCGAATATTACTGCAGAACAGCTTAAACAACAGCAGCTTAACCAGAATTAGAAATGCTTGCTTGCTTGCTTGCACCCCCCATCTGAATGTTACTCCAACTAGATATGCATAGAAAAAGGGACATCCGGTTAGCCGGAGTCCCTTTTTAGATTATTTTAACAAAATATTACTTATGAATTCCCTGTAAAGCTTCCCATGCCGACGGATTAGCAAAGCTACGGTTCCAAGAACCAATGCCTCCAAGTCCGAGGGACTGGGCAAGCTCCACTCTAGCCTTCAACGACGTCTTATCCTCGATCCATATTTTGCGAAGAACGCCTTCTTCCTTGTACTCTACATAATTCTGCCCTGCACTCTCATCAAAAGTTGGTTTCAACTTCTTCTCATTGATGATCTTGTCCACTGCATTCATGCTCACTGCCTTGGAGCTGACCTTCGTCTTGCCACCCACTGGAGTCTCGGTCCAGATCCGTGTATACAGAGGCACACCAAGGATCAGTTTCTCTGGAGGTACCTCATCTTCATCGATAATGCGATTCATCGCTTTCTTGACCCATGGCAGTGAAGCTACAGATCCCGCTTTGGGACTAGCTGCCCAATGCTCATCATACGCCATAACGATCAGAAAATCCGTAAGCGAACCCAGGGAACGACGATCAAGGAACAACGACCACATTTCACTGTTCGATTTTGGGGTGACGTCTATGGATACGATGAGGTTTTTGGCTTGCGCCATCGGCTTCAGTTCGCGCATAAACTGCGTAACGTTCTCCCCGTCCTTCGTATACACATTCTCAAAGTCTATGTTGATCCCGTCAAGATTGTACAGATCTGCATATTCCAGCATCTGCACGATCGTCCTCATCCGCTTCTCATAAGTGGACAAAGCTTGTGTTGTCAGATCAGCCTCAAAGCTGTTACTGAGCAGGCCCCATACTTCCATTCCCTGAGCATGAGCCCACTGCACATAAGCGCTGTCAGCCTGGCTGCGAACATTCCCATCGGTATCCACAATCCGGAACCAGGTAGGACTGACTACATTAATACCCGGCAGCTTGCCGATTGCGTTCGGGTCTGGCTTGCGTTCGTAGACGGCTTCCCAGATGAGGTTAACAGGCTTTCCATTCCAGCTACGCTCAGCCCTTGAAGGCGTCACTGGCTTCACCTCAACGGTTTTATCACCGTCAGGGATAATATCGCCCGTCTTGGCATATCCCGTATAGCCACTGTCCAGCTGCACATACAACCAGCCCTCTTCGGCTTCTTTCCAGATTCTCACCGGAGCTCCGGGAGGCATGTCCGCTACTATTGGTGCATGAACCGTGGCTTCTGTACGCAAGGCAACTGTTTTGCCTCCGGCATCCCCCTTCACTTTTCCAAGCGGAACCGATTCTCCTGCACTCATTAACAAGACCGCACCGGTATCCTTGTCCTCTTGGACTTCAAACCCGTACAAATCCTCAAGCGTTGCTGTTGGCAGATAAGTCACACCACCCTTCACTTCCGGCGCGAGCCGAAGCTGCAGGGGCTTGTTATTGAGACTGGCATCCGTTGTGTTCTCCTGCATATAAAGAAGTTCATTACCTGTTGATAGGATCACCGATTTCGTAGCCGCTTCATAGCGGATAGACGGATCTACATACTCCTGAAGCAGCGGCAGCGGTAAAAGAAGGCCATCTCCCGTTCCAGTGGCGGAGTAGCCGGTCAGCTCTCCTTTGACGAATACAGGTCTCTCCAGCCCCTTCCAGTCCGGGTCCACATGCTGCCGGTTCGGCATTATATAAAAGACCACCCAGTAAGCTGCAGCTGCGATAACCAAAAGCCCAAGTAGGCGGCGAAAAAAGCTTCCGCGTTTTTTAACATGTCTTTGTCCATGTCTTCTGTCCAAGATGCATCCTCCAACTATAACATTTTTGAATTAAGGTTAAATACGGCTAGCACCGACTTTAAGTATACGCGCTAAATGCCTGTTTTGTTTCGAAAATCGCTGGAATAAATCCCTGATTCTGCAAGTAGAAACGGTTTGCCTTCCTCTAAGGGACGGTATCCGTTTCAGGAGAAAGAAATATTAAAGATGATTTATAGCGAAAACATATATATCCTTATATTTTTAAAAAATTATAAAAAATAAAACGTGCAGCTTCCGTTGACCGGATTCCGCACGTCATGGACAGACAGGCCATAGGTCTCCCGGATCATCCGAAGTGCCTTGCTTTCCCGCCTTTTACTATTCAGCTGCTTGTAATTCTACTGCTGGATCTTCTTGTCATTGCACTCTTCACATACTCCATAAAGTTCCATACGGAGTCCCGTAATTCTGAATCCCGTCTCCTCTGCTGCACGATGTTCCACATCATGAAGCGGCGGATAACTGAAATCCTCTATCTTGCCGCATGTCTGGCAGATCACATGATAATGATCCGAGACATTGGCGTCGAACCTGCTGGAATTATCGCCGTAAGTCAATTCACGAACCATACCGGCTTCCATGAACATTTTGAGATTATTATATACGGTTGCCACGCTCATGCTTGGAAACTTAGGCTCCAGCGCCCGGTAAATATCGTCCGCCGTCGGATGATTCATCGCTTCCATCAAATACGTAAGTATTGCATGTCGCTGGGGTGTAATACGGACACCGGTTGTCTTTAATTGTTCCAATGCATGTTGTACGCCACTACCCATAATTGCCACCGCCTTCAAATTAAAACTTCAGTAAAAGTATATTTACAATTGTAAGACCGCTCTTTCAATATTGTCAATGTGGTCAGTACATTATATTTATTATTATATAAGAAAAATTACTTTATTCAATATTTCCTCACATTTAGATTGCTGTTTCCTTCTACATGCAGCTTAAATTCTGCCATTCCCGATTCTCCAGAGATTGTTTTTTTGTCGATAACCGTTCCCGGCAAATCCGAGATGATATCTCCGTATCCACTGGAACCACTCAGTTTGTAATCTCCTGTCTCGGGGAGGTATAAGCTGATGTCACCCACTGCGCTGTAAATATCCCAGTCCCCGCCAACGGAAGGTGAACGAACAATAATACCACCATTCAGGGATTCTGCATGCAGCTTCAGAGGCGCACCATCAATCTCCAGATTGCCGTTCTTGCTGGAAAGATCAATGTTATCATTGCTGTTCATAGCGCTGACATTGCCGACTACTGTCGACAGCTTCAAGGCACCGTTCACATCCCAGGCGTTCATATCTCCACCGTTCGTCGTCAAATCCACGCTACCCTGCACCGCTCTGGCACGGACCGCACCATTCAGCGTCTTCCCTTTAACATCGCCGTAGATTCGGTGAAGAATCAATTGACCATTGCCCGTCTCCAGGGAAATGTCCTTGATCGCTTCTACATTCTGGAGTGTTATGCCACCGTTCATAGTGCGGACCTCGACGTCAAACCGTCGGTCCTCTGGTAACGAAATATCCAGGTTCATTCGCGGTTGACGCTTGCCTGAATCACCGTAGGCTTTGCTTTTGGGGGTGATTTTGATATTGGGACCTTCAACCACATCCACAAAGGACTGCTCGGAGATTGCTTCAGCCACCGCACCTTCTAATTGATCTACCCAGACGGTAGTATTGATCTCAATATTCTGCACTGGAGCACGGTGCAGCAGGATATCTCCGTTGATCCCGTCTATTGAGATTTTCGCGGTATTAAGTTCAACCGGGACAATTAGCGTGGGCTTCTTAAATTCCCTTCCTTGTGCTTCCCCGTAATCAACGGCGGCTGCGGTTAAATTGAGGCTCACACGGTTCCATAAATGCAGATAATGTTCCTGCTCCGCAACAAGAAAGACACTCGCCGCCAGTACAATAGCAGACAACAGGCCTCTAAGATCAAGCTTCGCTCTTGCAGCATGGTTTGCGTTCACACGGCGGGCAAAGACATATATAAGCAAGTACTCCACACCCCAAAGTACAGGGATCATTGGCCACCACTTCAGCAGGAGCAGCATCCGGTCCGTCCCATCTTTCCAATCGAGGAATAGAAGGATGCCGACACTAATTAGCAGAACAACAGCTGTATATCTCCCAACGCGACGCTTCCGGCGCTCCTTCCGTCTCCGCAGGGCAGCTCCATTGGCAATCTCCCTAGTCCCCAGTAACAAACCAGCTCCTACCAAAGCTATTGCGATTGCAGCCTCCACGTGATGCTCGATGAAATACTGCATCCATGGTGGCTTTTGCCGGAAAAGAAAGAGCAGCGTCCCGCCAAATAGCAGCATCAGGCCAAACGATAGGCCAGGCTCAGTAACAAAGGTCCGGCGTTTGGAGGGCACAGGAGCAATTCCGGGGTCTTGTTCCACTGGAAATCGCAAAATCCGATCTGCAGATTGCAGCACGTCGTATACATTATAGAAATAAAGCACAGGGATCAATAACCCCAGCAGGATCAGCAGCGGCACATTAATCTGCATGCCTATTGACGAGAAATATATTAATGCAGAAATATCTAAAAGAATTGCAAAGATAAAAGATATCCCTTTGCGAAGCAGCCCAAAGTAGATATGCCCGGACCCGGGAATAAGCGCCGCCAGCAAGCCGGCAATAAATTTACGTTTGCGTCTGCGCCGTTTGGGCCGGGGCGGAATACGTTTAGGCTGACCCTCATCCTGAAGTGACTCTTGCACATCCACTTCACTCTGCTCTTCTTCGGGAACGAACTCCGGCTTATCTGTCATTCCTGGCTCCTCCTCTCTCCAAGATTGCCTTGTCCTGCCTCAAAGGTGACCCCTCCGGTAAAACTCGACCAGTTCAACACCAGGTGCAACTTCTTCTACTCCCACTTGAACAAATCCATGCTTTGTGTACAAGGCAACCGCAGGAAGGTTCAGTTTGCCAGTGGAAACGATGAACTGTTCCATCTCACTGTATTTTTCAAATACGTATTCCAAGAGCGCACTGCCAACTCCCTTACGGAAGTGGCCCGGGTTCACCATCATCCGGGTAATCGTCAGCTTGCCAGGTGATTCTTCTTCAACAGCAACTGCACCCATCAACTCACAGGCGTGGTCATGACAGCCGTAAAAAATCTCCGGGGATTGTCTTAGCATATCCCTCGTCTCCATTAGTGGAGGAATCTCATGAAATCCGATGAGCTCCGCTTCCAAGCGGTATGCCTTGTGTTGAAGGCTCCATAAATCATCAACAGTCATCTCATCCTGAAGATCAATTCTTGTTATATTCATTCCCGCCGTCCCCTTATATGCCGCGAAGGGCCTGCCGTTGCCGACAAGCCCCAAGTTATATATCGCTACAAGTATATTACCCACAACCAGACAATCAGTTATCTAAAACCTCAGCCAGCAATTTGTTAACAAGGCCTGGGTTTGCTTTGCCTTTACTTTCTTTCATTACCTGTCCAACCAGGAAGCCGATCGCTTTTTGCTTGCCCGCTTTATAGTCCTCTACGGACTGCGGATTGGCCGCAACAACGGCTTCAACGATTCCTTTAATGGCTCCCTCATCGCTGATTTGTACAAGTCCCTTCTCCTCAACGATAGCTCCAGGCAGTTTGCCGGATTCCAGCATTTCCTTGAAGACGGTCTTGGCAATCTTGTTGCTGATGGTTCCACCCGCAATAAGGCCGATCATCTCGCCGAGACCCTGAGGGGTGATCTTCACTTGAGACAGCTCCAGATTGTTGCTGTTCAAATAACCCAGCAAGTCACCCATGATCCAGTTGGCTACAGCCTTGGCATCCTGGGTATATGCCAGACTTCCCTCGAAGAAATCAGCCAGCGGCTTGGATGAGGTAATTACACCAGCATCGTAAGCCGGAAGTCCGAATTCCTCGCTGTAACGAGCTTTTCGTGCATCGGGAAGCTCAGGGATACCCGCGCGAATGGATTCTCTCCATGCTTCATCAATATGAAGAACAATTAGATCCGGGTCCGGGAAGTAGCGGTAATCATGCGCCTCTTCCTTACCGCGCATGGACAAGGTCTTGCCTTGAGCTTCATCCCAGCGGCGCGTCTCCTGTACAACAACACCACCGTCGTCGAGAATCTCAGCCTGACGGTATTCCTCGTACTCCAATCCGCGTAATACACCACGGAAGGAGTTCATGTTCTTAAGCTCGGCCCGGATGCCAAACTCAGCTTGTCCGTACGGACGCAAGCTGATATTCGCATCACAACGCATCGAGCCCTCTTCCATCTTCACATCAGATACATCGCAATATTGCATGATCGCCCGGATTTTTTCCAGGTAAGCCCGTGCTTCTTCTGGTGATCTCAGCTCCGGCTCAGAGACAATTTCAATCAGTGGCGTACCCACCCGGTTGAAATCAACAAGTGATGCATAGCCGCCGTCCACGTGGGTCAGCTTACCGGCGTCTTCCTCCAGATGCAGTCGGGTAATGCCAATCCGCTTGGTCTCCCCATTCACTTCGATATCAATCCAGCCGTTCAGACCAATCGGCTGATCGAACTGGGAAATCTGATAAGCCTTCGGCGAATCGGGATAAAAATAGTTTTTACGGTCAAATTTGCTAACGTCACCAATGGTACAATTCAGCGCCATTGCGGCCTTCATTGCATAATCCACCGCTTGGCGGTTCAGTACCGGCAGAACGCCGGGATGGCCCAGGCAGACTGGACAAGTGTGCGTGTTAGGCGGAGCGCCGAATTCGGTGGAGCAGCCGCAAAAGATTTTGGACTTTGTATGAAGCTCCACATGGACTTCCAGTCCGATAACCGTTTCATATTTAGACATAAGTTATCTCATTCCCTTAAAAGTTTTGTGAGCCTATTCTTCACTATATAGATTGAACTTGTGATTTTTCTACTATGGGATGAGCCGTGACTCCAGAGAATGTTTGGACTTTCGGCCGCTGTTGTCTGCAGATTTCTCAGGATTGTACCGCTTTTCGCGGATAAAATCCGGAAAGCCTATGCTTCCGATGCGAGCTTTCCTTCGGAAAGCTTTTAGGCGAACGCCATCGCTCCTACAGTTCCAAAATTCCCCTACGCCACTTTTCCCTTCTTGTATATTTTCAAGTCCAATTTATATAGATATCTTGTGCAAAACTTGCTTCAGAGCGTAAGCTTCAAAGTCCGTATTAGAGCTGTGGACGTTGCTTGTGATGATCTGTATTCTGTTCAAATGCGTGAGCAACACGCAGTACAGTGCTTTCGTCAAATTCCTTACCGATAATTTGCAGACCTACCGGGAGTCCTTCAGCAAAACCGCAAGGAACGCTGACAGCCGGAATACCGGCCAGACTTACAGGAATAGTCAAAATATCATTCAGGTACATAGTCAGCGGATCTTCGGTCTGCGAACCCAGTTTAAATGCTGTTGTAGGGGCAGTCGGCCCGATCACAACATCGTATTTCTGGAAGATTTCATCAAAGTCCTGCTTAATCAGAGTTCTTACCTTCTGAGCTTTCAGATAATAAGCATCGTAGTAACCTGAACTGAGCGCATAGGTGCCCAGCATGATCCGGCGCTTCACTTCTGGCCCAAAGCCAAGACTGCGGGAGTTGTGATACAGGTCTAGCAGGCCGCTGCCATCATCCGCACGAACGCCATAACGGACACCGTCAAAGCGGGCCAGGTTGGAGGATGCCTCCGACGAAGCCAGCAAATAATAGGTAGCAACCGCATATTCGGTATGCGGCAAGGATACTTCATCCCAAGTAGCTCCGAGGCTTTCCAGCACTTTAAGTGCTGCCAAAACCGGCTCGCGAACAGAAGCATCAACGCCTTCACCCAGATACTCCTTCGGTACTGCAATACGCAGTCCGGATACATCGCCAGTAAGCGAGCTCAAATAATCAGGAATATCCACTTTAGCGGATGTGGAATCCTTGGCATCATATCCAGCAATAGCTTGCAGTACATATGCGGAATCCTCGACATTGCGAGTAATTGGGCCAATCTGATCCAGCGAGGAGGCGAAAGCCACCAAGCCATAACGCGACACTAGGCCATAGGTCGGTTTAAGACCTACTACGCCGCAGTATGAAGCGGGTTGGCGAATGGAACCACCGGTGTCGGAGCCAAGTGCGAAGAAAACTTCGCCAGCTGCGACAGCAGCAGCGGAACCGCCACTGGAGCCGCCGGGAACGCGTTCAAGATCCCACGGATTGCGCACAGGACCAAAGCTTGAGTTCTCATTGGAGCCGCCCATAGCGAACTCGTCCATATTCAGCTTGCCGATGGTTACAGCGTCAGCCTGACGCAGTTTGTCGGCTACAGTAGCATCGTAGACCGGTTGGAAATTGGTCAGGAATTGGCTGGCACAAGTCGTACGCAATCCCTTGGTAGAAATGTTGTCCTTAATTCCTGCCGGGAGGCCGAACAGCAGACCGCGTGCCGCGCCCGAGGCAAGTTTGTCATCCAGAGAGCGTGCCGCAGCACGTGCGCCCTCTTCATTTAACGTCAAAAAAGCATGCACGCGCGCATCCCGCTCAGCGATGGCGGACAACGATTCTTCAGTCAACTCACTGACAGAAATCTCCTTGTTGTTAAGCATGTTATGTACTTCTGGCAATCGATATTGAAACAGGCTCAAGATTCTTCCTCCTTCTTAATAGGTGTAGTTATTCCAGTACCGCTGGTACCTTGAATTGTCCGTCTTCCTGATCTGGCGCGTTAAGCAGCGCCTCTTCCTGAGACAAGCTGTCCTTCACAACATCGTCGCGCATGACATTGCTTACCTGAAGCACGTGAGTGGTTGGCTTCACATTTTCTGTGTCAAGCTCATTGAGCTTCTCTGCATATTGTAAAATGGCATTCATTTGTTCGGTAAAGGTTGCCTCTTCTTCCGGGCTTAACTGCAGGCGAGCCAGCTTGGCCACATGCTGCACATCTTTGACAGTAATGCTCATAACAAACATCCCTCCTGATTAAAGGGCTAAAGCGCCCGGATAACGTTTTTAATTATATTGTAGAAGCCTGGACAATTCAATGTGCTTGTACTACGCCTCAGGCATGTTAAAAAAGCCGGCTTGCGCCGGCCCTTCTTAAATCCAAGCCCGGAGATTCACTTGCTTAATGAATTCCGCCTGGGACAGACTCTCTTTGGTTGTGGTCTCTATCTCTTCCGCATCGGTTGCATCGCCGTTCATTAAATAATGGAACAGCTTCTCATTATGCGTGGACAAGGCATAATCGATCAACGCTTCATGCGTCGCCCGCTCGGCTTCGACAGTCAGCAAAACTTCTTCTGCTTCAATATCCTCTGCCGGAACATAAAAATTCCGGTTCGCCTGGGGAACTCGAATGACATAATCAAACGCATTATCGGGATTGCGATCGTAAGCAATCAGGTAGCCGTAGTCCCCGATAGGAAGACCCTGCTCGAAAGCGTCCGCGACAATGACAATCTTCTCTCCTAAACGCAGCATCGCCCTACCTCCTGGCTCAAAATCTATGATGATTTTGCTTATTTCATCAGTCTACTAAAAAATAATAGAGCTGTCTAGCGGAAGGAGGAAGCACACAAGCTTTTTTCCATAATATGCTTAGGGATTGGCAAAAAGTCTTGGCTGCAGTGTCATCGCTCTCATTTCGGTAATTTATTCCTGCCCATTAGCGTAGAAGCCCCGGCCACACAAAAGAGTATGAGCAGCGCTGCCGACAGACAAGGACTTAAGTTCACTCCGACAGCTTCCCTTCCTTCGGAAAGGAGCCTGGCAGACAGTCCGGGGAGGGCCGCTGGTGTCCACTGGAACCATGATGGCATCAGGCTGTCGGCAAGTGCCATTCCCGCGGACGACAGAAGTGACAGGAATGCAGCGGCAGGCGCACGCAAAAAAGCACTGAATAGCAAAGTGAGCGAAAGAGCGCACAACAGCCATATTCCATAAAGTGCGGCTGCCGCTACGACATCCATCCAGGGAAGAGAACCTATCAATTGCTCCGTATAATAGAGTGCACTAGCTACACCTAAGCCTAATGCAAGAAACAGTATGGTAAACAACCCCGCCCACTTAGCAATTACAAATCCAGCAGGTGACACAGGTTTGGATAACACAAGTTCTGCACTACCGTTGTACCGTTCTCCGGACAAGCTATTCATGGCCACCAGCACCAGCACCAGAATTCCGATTGTGCTGTATTGCCCCAGCGCCTGGGACATCACCGTGCCTGCACCTGGCATGACATAGCCTTCCAAAATCCCTTGAGGGACATTGTTCGCTGCCTGCAAAATTTCCGGCATATAGTAGGTTATTATAGGCTGCATAGCTCCCAGCAGAATAAAGACCACAGGTATCCAGATTAGTTTATAAGTCCGAGCTGTTTCCAGCATTTCTTTTTGATAAACAATCCATGTATTTCTCATCCCCCGACCACCTTCATGAACATATCCTCAAGCGTGGAAGAACCTGCTTCGAATTGCAGAAGAGGGATGTTAGAAGCGGCAGCTTCCTTCAGAATGGTATGACGTGCTTGCTTCAAATTGTCCACATTGAACACAGCATGCTCTCCATTAAGACGTGCCTCCAATATAAAGGGCTTGGCGCCAACGGAGTTTAACCACTGGATAGCCTCTGCATTCTTCTCCGTACGAACCGTTATGACTGGCTGACTGTACTTGGAACGCAGCACGGACAATGCTCCCTGCTCTGCAATCAATCCATCCTTCATCACTATAATCTCGTCACATACTTCTTCCGCATCGTGAAGCACATGGGTGGAAAAAACGATGGTTGTCTCTTCCCGGATTTCACGCAGCAGTTCCATGACCTCCCGTCGGCCAATGGGGTCAAGCGCCGATACCGGCTCATCAAGCAGCAGTAAGCGGGGACGGTGCACAAGCGCCTGTGCCAGACCCAAACGCTGCTTCATTCCGCCAGAGTACCCGGCGATGCGGCGGCGTGCGGCAGCTTTCAGCCCCACCCGTTCCAATGCGGCCTTAGCCTTGCCTTCAGCTTCCTTCCTGTTCATTCCCGCGAGCTTGGCAGCAAAGACAACGTATTCCTGACCGCTCATCCAGCCGTAAAAAGCTGGCGATTGAGGTAGATATCCCAGTTCCCGCCGGAAATCTCCTCCTTGGTAACTCCCTGTGAAGCCGATGCTTCCCGCTGATGGCGGGAGCAGGCCGGCAATCATGCGCAGCGTCGTTGTCTTCCCGGCACCATTAGGTCCGAGCAGCGCGACACAGCTTCCTTGGGCAATCTCAAAGCTGATCCCACCCACAGAGAGGTGCCTGCCGTAGCTTTTGCGCAAATTCGAGACTTGAAGTAACGGCTGCATCATATCTCCCTCCTACCGACCGTGAAATACGCTATACTGCCCAATAAATTCCCGGCTACAATAATGATGATCCAGAGCCACTTGGGCCCCCGGACGTTCTCCGCTTTCCAAAGTGAAATTAAACCGATTACCGCAAGTAATACTTGCAGTGCCAGAAGTGGTAATATGAGCCCCCAATTCACTCTCTCCATAGCGCCACTCTCCTTCATTGTTACTTTCCATTGGCTCCTCGTCTTCTGGATTCCGGTAAAACAACGAACAGCAGATACACAACTGTTGGTGTTGGGACTCCGGTAATCCCCCATAACCCCCAGAACCAGGCCATCTTGCCTCTTCGCTTTGCATCCCGAAAAAGCAAGTTCCCTTGCAAAAATAAACAAACGGCCACAACGATCCATATCCATAGCGGCACATCCTGCAGCTCGTTCATTCCCTGGCACCCTCTTTCCAGCGCCGGAAGCGTGATACCGTCAGACCTACTAATGCGGCTAGCGGTATAATTCCTTGAAGGGTCAGATAGATTACTGGCACGTAACCAAGTAAAGCTAATGTAGAGCTGAGCAGAATCACTGAGACGATACAGAAAAGCAGCCTCTCCTTGCGAGTCTTCTTTCGTCTCGATTGTTCCTCTGCCACAATTAAAGATTCCAGCGCTCTGAGGGATGGAGGGGGAATATCATACTGCACATCCAGACGACCCATCTCCCTAGTAAGTTTGTGCAATAACGCCTCCTGCTCGTCATTCTTATTCATTGTCTTCTCTCAGCTCCTTTCGTAATTGATTCAGGCCATAGGCTACCCGTGATTTGACCGTACCAGCAGGAATCTGCAAAATCTCTCCGATCTCTTCATAGCTGTAACCGTAATAATGCTTCAGCAGGACCGCTATCCTCTGAGCGGAAGGTAATCTGGATAATGCATCCAGCACGTCGCTCCATTCCTCATCCTTGCTCTCAAACTGCCAGCGGATGGAGCGAACCCCCTGTTCCTGCCGCTTCCATCGCTCCTCACGTTTCCAGCGTCGTTTCCGGTCAATATAAAGCCGAGTCGCAATAGTAATCAGCCAGGAGGAAAAAGATGAGGAGCCATTGTAGGCCCGGATTTTCTCCATGCATCTGACCATGGTATCCTGGGCAATTTCCTCCGCCAGCAAAGGGTCCATGGTCACTTTGATCAAATATTTGTACAGAAAGGTATAATGTTCACGGAGAAGCACCGCAAGTGATGAAACATCACCCTGCTGAGCCTGCCGTACCCTTTCCTTCATTAGATCGTCCATGGTCCCCTCCTCCATAAAAATTGTTAGCAAATATAATACGATTAGCGAGGAAAGATCGTTCAATCAGCGACTCATAATTTATTCTGGTACTCCCAAAGCTTGCGCCGCCAAGGCTGGATCGAGCCTTTCCCGGCAGGAAAACACCAGAACAACGTTTCTCTCCCACGACGACGATCCGTTATGCTTCCCCCCTGAGCGCTTTCGTAGTCCCTGCTCAAACAGGCCTCCCTAACCAAATTCTCTGACGTAACAGTAGCCTCTTCTTCTCCTACGTTCTGTCTGTACTCCATGAATGAACAAAAGCCGCCTTTCTCCGGACACTCCGAAAAAAAGCGGCAGTTCTTGCTGCAAAAGTGCTCATATGTACCTTGAGATCTGGGGAATCCGTAGTCCAAGTGCCCCGACATATCATCCTTCAATTCAAGCCCTCCCTACTATGTAAATCAAATTCAAACCCATATGTAGACAAAAAAAGAACGCAAACCGGGATTATTCCACAGTCTGCGTGCTTCGCGAGGTAAATATTACATTTAATTAACAATATTGTAGCAAGTTTGTATTCTCTTGTCCATCTGTATTTTCCCGATTTTTGTCAGTACTTCTGGAATGATAGACTTATAAAGATACGTATGGATTGTTCTCGCGCTCGAACCCGATCGTTGTCCGTGAGCCGTGACCCGGATATACCTTGACCTCTCCATCCAGCCGGTACAGCTTGCCCCGAATGGAATCAAACAAATCACGTTCCCGCCCACCAGTTAGATCGGTACGCCCTACTCCAAGCTTGAACAGCACATCACCGGAGAACAGGTCATCTCCACACAGAAAGCTTACGCTGCCGGGAGAATGGCCTGGGGTATGGAAGACACGGAAAGTATGTCCTATCAAGTCCAGAACCTGACCTTCTCCTAGATCATATTCCGCTGGAGCTGTGGTTAAAGGAGAGGACAGATTCGGCCACATCAGTGAACCGTTCAGCTTGGGATTCTCCAGCCACTGACTCTCCAAGGGGTGCAGATAGACAGGGCAGTTCTTCAGCTTGCGGATTTCATCCACGCCGCCCATATGGTCAAAATGGGCATGTGTCAGCAAGATCGCCTCAATCTCCATCCCCTCGATGCTTCGTACCAGTGCAGCAGGATTCATACCGGGATCGATAATGATGCCCCGTGCTGGATCAGCCCCTGTGAGCAGATAAGCGTTGGTCTGAAGCGGGCCAAGTGTAAATGAACGAATATTAAGCATGATTTTTAGAAACCGGAAATCAGGCCACGCAGCTCTTTGGCGATAATGGCGTGGGATTCCGTTCCTTCCCCGTAGGCTTGACCCATTGCCTTGCGAACGTCCCCGATTTTGCTGTCATAATCAGCAGCTTCCCGGTCAGGATTTTCCTGTTTGAACTCTCTCATCAGACGTTGTACATGCTCAGGACGAGGTCCCCAATGACCAAGCACATAGCCGCCTGTATCGGCGAAGATAACGATTGGCACCGAACGACCGCCCATGGTCAGGAAGTTGTCCATCAAGTCCTGATTTTCCTCTAAAATGAGTACTTCGGTCTTGATTCCCGCGGTTTCAAGGATACGGAACACGGCAGGAACATTGCGCACAACATCGCCGCACCAATCCGCTGCCAGAATGAGTACACGCAAATCATCGCGGTGATTCAGGCTCTCGAAAAATTCCCGGTCGCTCTCGTCTTCCCAGGCAAACTTCTCATACCAGGCTTCGAAATCCTGCTGATTGCGGGTCATACCCTCAACGAATTGACGGGGCGTGAGGCCTTGACCAAATTTAGTAGCTACATTTTGCTTCATGCTGCATTCCCTCTCTTCTTCTTGGATTGGTACCACTTGAATACAAAATAAATAACAATAAGGGCAATAGCACCTAGAATAATTTCGTGAGTATACTTCGCAGCGACTTCATCAATGTTCTTCCACTTATCGCCTAGCGTCATACCCAAGTATACAAATAATGCACTCCATGGGATAACGGCAAGCGTGGTCAGAAATGTGAACTTACCCAGTGGCATCCGGGTGATTCCGGCAGGTACGGATATGGCATGGCGTACAACCGGAATAAACCGGGCTGTGAAAATAACGCCTGTCCCATATTTATTGAACCACTCTTCGGAGTGATCAATGTGCTTTTTGGAGATGAAAATGTACTTTCCGTACTTCTCCAGTACAGGTCTGCCGCCGTAACGGCCGATCCAGTATACGAAAATCTGGGCAATAACGCCGCCGATGGTTCCGAATACCACTGCACCAAAGTAATTAATATCTCCCGTCCAAACCAGATAGCCTCCATAAGCCAGAACAATTTCACTCGGAATTACTTCCATCATTAATCCGATCATAATCCCGAAGTAGCCAAGGCTCTGAATCCATTCAAAAAGATTCGAGATCAGATCAGAGATAACATGCATGTTGGCGCTCCTCCTCCCTTTATTTGCATAGGCGGCAGGGCTCACTGCATCGCTATGCTCTATGTAGCCAGTCTTCTCTTAGCCTATTCTAGCATATGGAAGGATACAACTTCTACTTACAGGAAAATGAATCTCCAGAACACATGGTGGACCTACTCAGTGCATCACGCAAAATAGACGACTGGGTGATTGACAGAACAGGTAAATTATCGCTATTATATATTTAGATAATTATTTAAATATCGAAGGGTCGGATAGACATGAATGAATCCTTTAAAGCACTGGCTGATCCTACCCGCCGCCAAATTATCCGTCTGTTGCGGGAGAAGAACAGGACCGCCGGTGAGATAGCCGATTATTTTAACGTCTCGAAGCCAAGCATCTCGCATCATCTTAATGCCCTTAAACATGCCGGGCTTGTGCAGGATGAGCGTCAGGGCCAGTTTATTCTGTACACCCTGAACACCACTGTTCTTGATGAGGTTGTCGGCTGGCTGCTGGAGATGACGGGGACGGGCAAGCAGGAAAGTACACAAACTCCAGGCACACTCCAGAAAGCAAGCAAACGTAATCATGCGACTAAGGAGGATGAAAGATGAGAAACATCAAATGGAAATGGCAGGATACGCTTATTGTAGTGTTGGGTCTGGCCTCACTTTGTTTTGCGTTATTCAATTACAACGCTCTGCCGGACCAGCTTCCAGCCCAATTCGGGGTTACGGGAGAAGTTAACCGGTATTGGAGTAAGGATTCCGCGATTGCCTGCCTCGGATTACTCGGCTTACTCATGCCACTGTTAATGCATTTTATACGCAGCATTGATCCGAGAAAAGAAAACTATGCGAAATTTGAAAATGCCTATGCCATGACACGTCTGGCCATGGCCCTGCTGTTCGACTTTATTTTTGTACTGGTCATCATGTATGGACTCAACATCAATCTTCCTGTAGGAAAAATTGCGATTGGTGCGGTCGGCATTCTGTTTATCATTATTGGAAATTATATGCCTCAGGTCAAAGACAACTACTTCATTGGCCTACATACCCCATGGACCCTGCATAATCCCGAGGTGTGGCGCAAAACGCATCGTTTGGCAGGCGGCCTCTGGGTAATTGGCGGACTGCTGATGATTGGAGCTATATTTACAGGGGGAATATGGAACACGGTAGTGATTGTGACAGCTTTGGTGTTGACTACCCTCATTCCGGTCGCTTATTCATGGATGTTGGCACAGCGGCTGAAGGTCTAGTATTGGCATGAGATTGCGCTCGAATCCGACGCAGCGCTCTCTGAATTCTATTCACATGTGCGGTATAATCTCATGGACGCTGGAGACAATAGGCGGCTAGAAGTTCAGGCGTTCATCCTAGTAACGACCGGGCCTTACGTTCAGTCTTTAGATCGTCGTATCTCAGGGTAAACAATAGTTCAAAGCAGCAGCAGTCTAGGGTGTGGCATTATACGCCTACCCATTAGGGATTGTTACTGCTTTTTTTATATCACAAACAAAACCAGAGCGTTGATGCTAAACTTGGCGGCGGCTACGGGTTCGGAGGGTTCTTCCGAGCGACCTGCTGACTTTTTGTCGCCAGCCATTGCAGCTTCTGACCTGCCACTTCAGCTCGTGCAGTCATTCGGAAATGTCGGTCATTCCCCTTTCCCCCACTGTGCAATTCAAGAAACCTGTATTGTTGCAGTAATTCCATACCGGTGACAGCGATCCGCACGGCATCTTCTTTATCCCCAGTCTGAAATTTGTTATGGCCCAACTCCCATATTCCTTCTATAGCCTTAGTCCATTTGAAGTAGTTATAAGTATCACTCTGCAGGGCTTTACGAATCCAATATACCGCAGCTTCTGGCTCGTTTTTCTCCATATATAGCTCTGCCATTTCCCAGTTCAGGCCTGCATGGTCTGGCGATTCCTGAAGGCCGGTCCGCAATAGCGCTTCGCGCTGCCGGTCTGGCACCAGCCTTGAAAGCTCAAGCCGTGTCTCGGTAGAGCGCGGATTCCAGTTCATGGATTGTTCCAACAACCTTACCTTCTCCGCAGGCCTAGGAGCGTAAAGCGCTGCACGATATAATAATGCTCCCCGGTCTGCACGGAATGAGCTGAGCCCTAGCATCAAGAGAAGACTGCACACTAATCCTCCTGCTATCCAGCGAGAATGCTTTCGGAGCAGGCTGTATGGCATTGGACGCAACGAGACTGCCATTCCTTCTCTTGGGGAGACAGCCAACGCTGGCAACCAGAATAGCAGCAGCCAGACCAGGCCATAGCTCCAATCAAAATCAACGGCACTATGCAGAACGAGGACCAGGAACGGTGCCAACAGATGCGGTGTCGCTCTTAAAGAACATGCCGTTGCCAGCAGCAGGACCAGAACTACTGCCAGACCTACCCCGCCCAGGTTCAGCAGCAGATCAAGGTAGCCGTTATGGGTCTGGCTGCCAACATAGGGACGGGACTGAATGGCGAGATACATATTGCGCCAGGTTCCGCCCCCGCGCCCCAGCCAGAGCGCTTCCCCCGCGAGGCGCAGGGCATCGCGGTACAACAGGCCGCGCGCGGCGACCGTGGACGACGGTCCGGTGATACGCGCGCTCATGTACATCAGGACGGCGGTGCCCCCCGCCGTCCAGCCCGCGGCCGCGAGTGCCAGCAGCGCGGCCCGGGAGCGCCCCGCCGTGCTGTGCCAGCGGCGCTCCAGCCATAGGCCGGCTAGCACAGCGCCGGCCCAGCACCCGGCCAGCAGCAGCAGGCCGGGCAAGGGCTTTACCGCCAGGCCGGCAGCGGCCAGTTGGCGGTAGAACAGCGCCGCGCAGGCCACGGGCGCGGCGCCTGTAAGTAGAAGCGGCGCGATAAGCCGCCGCTTCAACGCCAGAACGGCGGCGCAGGCGCAAGCCGCCGCCAGCCATGCGCCGCGCGACTCGCTGAGCAGCAGCGCGGTGGCGTACGGAAATAGCGGTAGCTGGCGCTGCAGCTTGGCGGTATACGAGAATAGCCGCTGCTGACACTGCAGCTTGGCCGCGTGAGGAAATAGCGGCAACTTGCGCAATAGCCTGGCGGCATACGTGAATAGCCGCTGCTGGCGCAGCAACTTGACCTCATGAGAAAATAGCCGCGACCCACGCTGCAGCGCGGCTCCGCTCCCTGCAATGCCATAACCACTCGCGACTGCAAATAGCCGCTCCAGCAGAAAGACCGCCATGACCGCGCCGAACGTGTTGGGATATTGCAGCAGTCCGGCGAGCCGTGCGCCTGTCACACTGACGTCCGGGGCACTGGTGTAAGCTACATTAAAGGGGAGCGTCAAACCAGTACAAAGTGGGAGCAACGCACTAAGACACAGAGTCACGCCAAGTCCATGCCAGCTTGCACGCAAAAGCCGGGCAGCACCCTTGCTGCCCGCGCTGCTATAGGCAATTAGAGCAAAACTAGCGTATAGCGCCCACCGTAGCATTTCATCAAAGTTAGCCTGTGCTGACAATGGACCGCGCAGCCAATGAATACCGTACAGACAAAGAATAACAACAGGTGCGGGAAGCACAATGTAGATCATTGCCGCCTCATTATTGGCTCTGCTCCCCACACTCCCTAGCAGCACTAGCTTCAGTGAAAGAAGCAAGCCGCATAACACAAACCATATTGTCAGAAAGAAATAGATTTCTCGCGTGAAAAAAAAACCTCGCAGTAAACATGCTGCTATTCCGGCAGATACGACCATTGCTACACACAAATAAGAGAACATAGTTTGCATCAAAATTTTGTGTTGATTATTGATCATTTGAATATTCCCCTGTACTACATGATGCTCATCAGTATTCCCAGCCCAGGACGCATACAAAAGGGATACCGCAAACCTTTCGATATATATTTATATTCGATAGATCTTTTGTATAGGAATTTGGGATCTCTCAAAATCAGTGCTTGCTTCGTCAAGGAACGGACTCCAGAGACCTTATTGCCTATAGATTCAAACATTCAGGAAGCTAACGGACTCCAAAGGCGTTATGGGGAGAAATCCTGTCCAAAAACCGCTGTTTGGAAGGAAATAGCGTCTTCTGAGTCCACTACATCTCCAAAACAACTTTATAGCGGCAAATAACGGCTATACGGTCCGTTAGCCCCCATTCATTAGCTCTAACCTAATGAATAATTAATTTCATGAAGTTGTTTAATGCAGTTGTTTTGATTCAGTTGTTTTGATGAAGCTCTTTTGACCAAGAACTGACTGAATATTGCATAGAGACGGACTTTGGCTACAAAAAAACCTCTTCCTCCACTGAAGCGTGGATTCGGAGGTCATTTCCGGGTTGATCCTAACGATTTCGAGCGCATTAGAACCGAGTCTTACATTCTCAACACGATATTGTTGGATCTTATGGTGTGTGTCCCGTTTGTTTCAACACGATATTGTTGGATCTTATGGTGTGTGTCCCGTTTGTTTCAACACGATATCGCTGGATCTTATGGTGTGTGCCCCATTTTTTCAATACGATATCGCTGGATCTTATGGTTTGAGCATGAGGGAAGTCCGTTATTGCAGAACAGTGTGGACTTTTGAGGCCACTATTTCCCTATGCCTCCGTCGGCAGCAAATCCGCACAAGCGCGTTCCAGATAGGGCTTGGCGCCCAGGAAATCGCGGAAGGCGGTATACTCGCGCCATTTGGCAGCATTATCACCTCCAGCGCTGCGGACAGCACGGATCAAGATGTTCTTCGGGGTATGCTCCAGGTCGATAAACTCCAAGAGCTGACTCCGGTAGCCGAGAAGGTCCAGCAGTTTGGCACGGATAGCATCTGTCGCCAGCGCTGAGAAACGCTCCTTCAGAATGCCGTGCGACAGCAGCGGATTCAACACTTCATTCTCGACCTGTGCGAATAGCTCATGCTGACAGCAAGGTACGGAGAGAATGACTGAAGCGCCCCAGCGGACCGCTTTTTCAAGCGCAGCATCTGTAGCGGTATCACAGGCATGGAGTGTGACGACCATATCAACTTGTTCCAACTCGTCGTACTTGGCGATATCACCCACCAGGAAACGAAGTTGGTCGTATCCCAGCTTCGCAGCAAGCTCGCTGCAATGTGCGATAACATCCACTTTAAGGTCCAGACCGACAATGTTCAGCTCCCGCTTCTCGCGCACCTTCAAATAATGATATAGTGCGAAGGTCAAGTATGATTTTCCGCAACCAAAATCCACGATTGTTAACGGACGTCCAGTTGGCAGATCGGCCAGTACATCCTCCACCATTTCCAAGAAACGATTGATTTGCCGGAACTTGTCGTATTTTCTCGCCAAAACCTTGCCTTCACTATTCATAATCCCCAGCTCCACCAGGAATGGTACCGGCTTCCCGTCCTCCAGGACGTATCGCTTGCGGCGGTTGTGGGCCAGGTCAGGCGTTTCCTTCTTGGTTGGGGACTTCGTCAGAATCGAGACCTTGTATTTCTTGCTAATCAGCACTTGATAATCGGCTTCTATGGTGCAGATCAATCCTTGGCGGAAGGTGTCTCTGAGTAGCAGAGTCATCTCTTCGGCTGCCTCTTCGGCCGGGATGTTGCGATGCTCCACCTTTGGTCCAATATAGTAGGCGAACTGATAATGCAGCTTGCCTTTTAACTCAACAGGCTTGATTACAACCTTGCTGTAGGCGACTTCGCCTTTGCTTCGCAGTTGACTCAGCGTCGCCGTAATTAATGTGCGGTCACTGATCACTTGTTCAATAAGAGCTTTTAAAGATTCCACAGGGCACATCTCACTTTCGGAATTAAAAATGGAGAACTATGTTCTCCTGACAGTCCATCTATTATAGCATGTCATAACAATACTGGTTATAAACAGACTGACTCCACTTGCAGTTGCCCTTTGAGTATTGTGATGGCATGACCTGTTAGAGTTATCGTCTCACTGCCTACATCTAGCAGCAGATGACCTCCGCGCTGAGAGGCCTGGTAGGCACTCAGACGGGAACGATTCAATTTAGCGGCCCAATAAGGACCGAGTGCAGTATGCGCAGAGCCGGTAACAGGATCTTCGTTCACACCTACTTTAGGTGCAAAGAAACGCGAGACGAAATCGATACCTTCTTCATTACTCTCAGCTGTTACCGAAACAGCCCTTGCAGCAAGTCCAGCCAGCAGGGCAAAGTCAGGATTCAGTCCCCGGACCAGAGATTCCTGATTCACATGAACCAGCAGATTGTCAGCGTACTGCATGATCTGCGAGATATCTCCTTCGGGTATACCGAGTGCTGCGGCCAGCCCCGGTACCTCCTGCACTAGAGTAAGTTCATAAGGCGGAAAATAAAGACTGATCCTTTCATCCTTCCGTCTTGCGGTCAGAAGTCCGCTTAATGTATGAAACCTGGCTTCTTCATCGGGAGCCAGCATTCCAGTCTCCCACAATACATGCGCACTCGCCAGAGTAGCATGTCCGCATAGCTTCACTTCCGCAGCAGGTGTGAACCAGCGCAGCCGATAAGCACCATCCTCCGGCCAGAGAAAGGCTGTCTCTGACAGATTCATTTCCGCGGCGGTTTGTTGCATAAACTCCTCTCCAGCGGGTCCCTCCAGTAGACATACGGCGGCCGGATTGCCGGAATAAGCCCGATCGGCAAACGCATCAACAATGAATAAAGGCAGGCTCATTGCAGCTCCCATTCCTTTTCCCGGTCAACCAGTCGGTTCCATTCCTGTAGCCCCTGTTTGACTTCATCAAGGGGTAGTTGTCCCTTCTCCAGTTCTTCGGGGGCCTTTAGCAACAGCCGTTCATACAATGCCTTCCCTTCAACGGCTACATCCTCCCCCTGCTCCCGCAGCCGGTACAGACTGTCCTCCGCTTTGCTATAACGGCCCTGTGATTCCAGATAGGGCAGCAACAACCGCTCTGTTTTGGCCGGAACCCGGTATCCCTGGACCTCCTGCAGTAGCTCATCGATTTCCTCCGTCATAGACAGAAGACTCCGGTCGGCCCCATGCAGATCGGCGTACAAGTACAGATGCAATGCCCGCATCGACCGGAACAGTGCTTCTTCCTTGTTGCCTGCTGCTGTGTAGATTCCGCCCTCCTCTTTGAGCAGCCTGGCTACTCCCTGAAGTTTATCGGATTCAATGATACCGCCCAACCGGAACATCTCAATGACGTCCTCGACAGACAATGAATTTAAAAGGCGGGAATTGAGCCGGAAATGCCTGTTCAGTAATTCATCGACTTCCCATAAGGCTTCCGTCGTCTTCCGTTCCTGCTTCAGCGTAAGAACCTTTGCCACCATCGCTGTCATATCCTCAATCATGCGGACAATATAATCTCTTCGGAACATACCTTACACTCCCTTCTATACCGCGGCCACAGACACAACTCCCTGCTGCCACGCTGCCTCTTTCATGTTCAACTGTGTCTTCTGTTTCCATCTTAAACGATGGACAACGGCTTGACAAAAAAAGCACTATGACGGGTCCCTCTGCATTTGAACGACAAAGAGGCAGCACCCCGTGAACCTGCGGGTGCTGCCTCTTTGTTCTCTTACAGATCAGATATTAATTTGTTGCTACAGCCTTGTCCACAAAGTCCCCGATAATCTCCGATAACCGTTCAGGGTCCTCCAACATACTCATGTGGCCCACGCCTGCAATGGTGGCCTGAGTGACGCTCGGCTTGTCCAATGTGAAGGTTCGCTCCGCAGGAACCAATCTATCCTCCGCACCGGCCACCAGTAGAACAGGCAGCTCACTGGCCGAGAGTACATCCCGGCGGTCCGGTCGCTCACGCATCGCCAGAGCGACTCCCGCAGCTCCCTGCGGAGGTGTTCTGTAGCCGATTTCCTTCGCCCGCTCCAGCAGATGCGGTGAAGACTCTACTGTACCTGGTGCGAATAGACCTGGTACAAGTCCGTCCACAAACACGTTAATTCCTTCGTTCTGAATGGTGCTGACACTCTTCAGCCGTTTCTCCTTCGCCTCATCCGTATCCGGGTAGGCTGTCGAATGGATCAGTCCAAAACCAGTCAAACGGGACGCATACCGCTGGACAAAGGACAGCGCAACATAGCCTCCCAGAGAATGGCCAAGCAGCGTCACCTTGGATAATTCCAGAGCGTCCAGCAGCGCAAGCACATCGTCGGCCATACTTTCAATTGTGTACGCCCCAAGCGGAGCATCCGATTCGCCATGTCCACGCAGGTCAGGCGCGATGACACGATAGCTGCCGCTAAGACGGGGAATCACCTTCTCCCAATATTCAGCGCTGCCGCAAAATCCGTGCAGCAGTACAATGGCTTCACCCTTGCCCTGATCACTGTAGCAGATCGTGCTTCCTTCACAACGAACTTTTTCCATGGCTGCTCCTTCTTTCTATGTAGAAGATTATGAAGCACGTTAGATATATATATTTAAGCCAAACTGCTTCCCTTGAAACGCCCATAAGCTTCCAAACCGAAACCTGTGGCGGCCGCTCCGGAAATCTGTTCTGCCATGACCATCACCCGGTGCAGCGGCGTTGTCTGCAAAGTATGATAAGGCTTGGGTCCGTTCACATCCACAATAGCCGCTATACTGTAATGCCCAATAGCCGGCAACTTCAGACCTACTGACTGTGCAGGCTGCAACGGTCCTGCCGCAGTGAGATAACTACCTCGGGTTAGGAGCGTCCCCAGACAGGCATCTACAGCAATAATAATCTGCCCAGGCGGGATCGCAGCCACCTGTGCCAGCAAATTATCTGCGTCACAGGGGTTCGGCAATGTGCCAACTACATACGGAAAGCCATAGTCCAACAGCCTGCTGCCTGTTAGCGGGCCAAGCGCATCTCCAGTGGAGCGATCCGTGCCAATACAAAGAAAGGTTACCTGTTCGATAGTATGCAGAGCTGCAATTTCCCGGAAGAACGCCGTCAGTCCTTCTGTGTCCTTCTTATATCGACGTCCATTCCCCTGCTCCCGGATCCCCATCTGCTCCATCTCCTTGTTCTCCTGCTCCGGTATTCCAAAATTCTTTTATCATTTTACACGATTTCATTCTCCTCGACAAAAAAATGGTGGTCTCGCCTGCAAACATGGTAAAATACAGGGATCAATGGTCAGAGAGGATGTAATAAACCCAATGGATTTGACACAACCAAGCCAGGAAAATGTTGAATATATGATTGAAGCCATCAAAGATAAGCTGAAAATGGCTAGTGCAGCCGCCATGCAAGCTTCTGCGTTCTCGGTAGATAATTATGAGGATATTCTCGATGTGTACGAAGTCGCTATGGGAAGCGACAGACTCAGCATTTCCCAAGTTGAGGCGCTGGTGTCCGAGCTTGGACGTCTTCGCCGCAAGTAACAGCACACAAAAAAGCCCCTTGTCTTGGTCCATTCCGCGAATGAGCCATGAAGACAAGGGGCTTTTTTCAATTAAAAATAGCAAGTAAAAATAGCAAGGTTGATTGTCCTTTAGAGGAATCCCTCTTAAGGAAGATCAATCAAAATCAGCTCCGCTGCACCATCACTGCCGGTCCCTCTAATGGTCATCTCACAGTTCTTGCGGATGCGCGCAGCATCTCCTGTTTTCAGGTCAAAACTGCCATCCGAACAAGATATCTCCACATTCCCTGAAATCACGAAAATGTGAGTTCTCCTGTGCTCCTGCTGTGGATATCGCAGCTCACGGTTTGTCTCCAGCACCGACAAATAAATAGTCGCATTCTCGTTGAATCTCAGCGCGCCATCCTCACCAGTTCCAGAAGCCACCGGCAGCAGTTTGTTGAGACGTTGCTCTCGGGGATAAAATTTCGCATCCCATCTGGGGGATAGCCCGCGCTGGTTCGGAAGTAGCCAAATCTGCAGGAAACGTACATTGCTGCTCTGCGATTGATTCTTTTCCGAGTGATTAATGCCTGTTCCCGCACTCATAATTTGGACAGTACCGGCATGAAGATCGATCTGATTGCCCAGGTCATCCTCATGGCTCAGTACCCCTGAAACCACATACGTTATAATCTCAAGATTGTGATGCGGATGCTCATGCATACCCTGCTGCGGCTTCAACTCGTTGTCGTTATGGGCCAGTAGCGCACCGAAATGCGCATTGCTGGGATCGTCGTAATCGGCAAAGGAAAAGCTGAACTCACTGTGTATCCAGTCCCTATTCGATGTATGCCTCTCTGCGGATGTGATGACTTTGATCATAATTGTTGCACCTCCATAGATGTTGATATCTTGGAACCGTACTGGTAAATAGGCGCTTTAATTATATATTTCTTACCCTCACTCATCCGCTGTCAATCATACATTAGTCGAGATTAGACTGTAGTTTGAACACCGTCTCTGCATGCCCTACTCTCGTTCCGCCGTCATTATAGATAACACCTGTGAAGGCTTCACGTAGCTTTTCCATCGTAGTCTGCTCACTGTAACCTAGTTGTTCCAGAATGCTGTAGACAATCAGGCCCCACTCTTCCTCAGAGCCGTCGAGGATCTTGAACGAGATTCCCAGCCGCTCCCGACGTAGTGCGAAGCAATAGACCCCTTTGAAACCGCCTTTGGCAATGATGTTATCATCCGCCAGCAGAATTGAATCCAAGCGTCCATGACCAGCCACCATCTCTGGATGAGCATTCATGGCTGAAGTAATGACCTCAACCGCTTTACGGGTTGGTCCATCGTCAATAAGACCGGGACAGGCCATCTTCAGATAGGCATTAGCGAGTGCCGTTAGAGGGAGGGCAAATACGGGCAAGCCGCAGCCATCCGTTCCGAGCCCGATGCTCTCCGGAGCTATGTTCGCCAAGTCTGCAATCGTATCTATAATTTCACGTTGAACCGGATGACTCGGCTGATCATATTCATCCAGCGGCAAGCCCTTCAGCTTGCTATAGGACAGAATACCCATATGCTTACCGGCACAATTATGATAAATTTTTCGCTTGTTGTAGCCGCGGATGGCTTCTTCCCGACTGCTGCGGTCCAGCGGGTAGCTAGTCGCGCAAATCATAGCCGATTCCTCAATGCCGACCTTAGCTGAGATGCTCTCCAGTGTGGACACATGGTAGCTTTCGCCCCGGTGGGAAGCCGTCATGAGCGCAATTTCCGGCGGTGTGAGGCCATAGTGCTCAGCGATCCCAGCACGAATACCAGGAATGGCCTGCATAGGTTTTGCTGCTGAACGGGTAAAGGAAACAAAGCCGGGATCCCCAGCGTATCCCTTTAATTGCCCCCCCTCCCCGACGATGGCGATATGTCCACTGTGGACACACTCCAGCAAATCCGACCGGTATTCTCGCACCAACACTGTTTCCATGATGTCTCTCCTCTTTTCTAAAAACTTCTATAAATAAATTCATGTTTAATTCCAAGAAACTATATAATCTTTCGGCTATCAGGAGTTGTTTGTAAAGCCGCAAAAACAGCCGTTTATGTGCTTATAATCCCCTCTATTGCGCCCAATCTGTAGATTTCTCCGTTAATCGTTCCCTTGCTCATTTGCTGTTTCAGCCTATACACTAACGTTTATATACCAAGTAAGATAGCTTCAGATCCCCATGAAATCCCGATGAAGGGGGCGGTATTCCCGCCTCACGATTCTGGAATACCCTATTCTGATAAGGAGTGATCGGTGATGAGTAACGTAGAGCATGAAACAGAACACGGCAGCAACTTCCTAAAAGGTGTCTTTATCGGTGGATTGATCGGTGCGGCAGCCGCCCTGCTGTTCGCACCCAAACCCGGCCGCGAGATACGCAGCGACTTGTCGGACAAGCTGTCGCTTGCCACAGACAAGACCAAGGAGGTTGCTGGGGCCGTGACGGAAAAGACCAAAGCTCTGGCAACTACCGTAGGCGAAAAGGCCTCCGACCTTGCTGACACGGTTTCCACCAAAGCCTCCGACATTTATACTACCGTCAGCGACAGTAAACAGCAAATCGCGGCCACCCTGCAAGACACCGGGAAAAAGATCGGCGAGACAGTCAGCGAAGCTTCAGCCAGCGTGGCCTCAGATGTGAAAGACGCATCTAAAGATGTAGCAGACGAAGCCAAGAACGCCAAAGAAGACGTCAAGTCTACCTATAAATCCTCCTAATGGATCAACGGTGAAAACCAGCTATGCTCCATTTATTCAATAGCCAGCTCACCGTAGCTGGCTATTGCCATGTCTTAAAGGTCGATTTTAAAAAAATATTGCGGCTAAAGAAAGCGGGGAGCGATATGGGAGATTCGATGAACAGAAGCAAAACCTATGAATTGGAGGAGCATCCCTTTGAGCTGCGGCATGAGGTCAAACGGCTCAATGCGCGGCTCGACCAAATTGCTAATTCGCTAGAAAAAGCAGAATTCAAAGATATTCTCGAAAATTATTCTAATCCGAAAAAACGGATCCTCACCAACCTGATGGCTGGCATTTCCCGGGGACTCGGGCTTTCACTAGGGACATTCATCATCCTTGGTCTGCTCGGTTATGTAGCCAGTCTGTTCATCAATGTGCCAGTCATCGGAGAATATCTGGGTGAGATTAAAAACTATATTGATGCCAACAATTAACACGCCCTGCTGCCTGCACCAGGACTTCCGTTAAACGATTGTTACGAAGCCCGGCGTATGCAGGGGGCTTTCGCTCGTTGACACAACAAAGGGTATGCTTCTCTCCGTTCCGGAGAATAGCATACCCTATCGTTCGTTAGGCAATAGCGTGCAGACGGCATCATCGATTCTGATCATCATTCATAATATCCGATCGTCATTCAATAGGAAGAATTAGACATGATCTGCTTCAGCTTCTCGGTGGCCCGCTTCTGAATTCGCGAGACACTCATCTGTGAAACGCCCAGCTTCTGAGCGATGGCCCGCTGAGATTGCCCGTCCTGGAAGGCTAGTAGCAGCACTTGCTGCTCTTGCTCCTTCAATTGACCGAGCGCCTGCTGCAAGTCCATGCGCTTCTCTACCGTTTCAAAATCATTGGCTTCCGAACTGATCAGTTCGCCAAGTGTTGCGCCGGTCTCCTCTTGGGAGAGCGGTGAATCCAGTGACACATAGTGATAACATTCCCTGCCCGCCAGTACTTCTACTGTTTCCTCCACAGATAGGTCAAGATAGTGGGCTATTTCATCCACTGCGGGCGAACGCTCCAGCCTGATCGTCAGTTCGTCGATCGCCTGCTGAACGAGGGCCCCCTTCTCCTTGATCCGTCTCGGAACTTGTATGTACCAGGATTTATCGCGCAGGAAATTCTTCATATGCCCAATCATGCTTTTCATGGCATAAGGTTCAAAAGGAATTCCCAAGCTGATATCATATTGCTGCAGCAACCGGATTAGCGCCATTTGACCAACCTGGTACAGATCCTCATAGAGGTCGGGACGATTGCGAGCGATTTTGCCGGCAGCCATTTTGACCATTGGCTCGTATTTCTGAATTAAGGTGGTGGCTATTTCATTATCTTTACTTTGCTGGTATTCCCAGATCAGGCTCACTGCTTCATTCATGGACTCGGGGGGAGTCGCTTTTTCGTTCATACTTTCTCCTCACTATAATGAAGCCGCTTGGTCAAGGTAACCACCGTCCCTCTCCCCGCCTCGCTTACTACGCTAACATCGTCCATCAGTGCCTGCATCAGGTAGAATCCCAGGCCTCCGACCTGAACGTCACTCAGCTCTTTGTCGTGCAGCGTCGTACGCTCAGCAGCCGAGTCCACGCCGTCAAAGCTCTCCCCCTCATCTTTGACAATAATGGACAATGCATCTGGGCCAACCTCAAAAATCACATCCACCAATCCATCATCCTGCCCGTAAGCATACAGTACAGAGTTGTTACAGGCTTCCGATACGGCAACCTTCATATCTTCAATGTCCTCGTACGTAAAACCCATTTTTGAAGCAATACCATATAGATTTAATCTGACGATATCGACATATTCCGCGCTGGCCGGCAACTGGAGAACTACTCTTTGCACATCATCACTCATTCTTTGTTCGGTCCTTTCCTAGTGGGAATTCTCTTGGGGGGCAAAAAACTTAGCAATACCGGTCATATCAAACAGCTTCTGAATTTGCGGAGGCACTTCTTCCACAATGAATTTAACATCCATACCATGTCTGGCTTTCAGGATCGAGAGCAGAATTCCGATGCCTGTGCTGTCGATGTATCTTAATTCTTTAAGATTAATGACGAGGTCCAGCCCAGCTTCACCCACAAGCGGCTCCATGACAAGACGAAAATCAGGAGCAACCGACAAATCGAGTTCCCCGCTTAGGAAAACTGTACATACACTGCCTTCGGTCTTAGTCTTTGCATGAAACTTTTCGCTTTTATGTGTATTCATAGACAATCTCTCCTGATATATGTTTTCTTTACCAATAACCCTAAAGGCATAGTTTTGAAACAAAAAACGGTTATTCAGACTCTGGTATTTTCTGAATTACGCATGATGAATGGACGTCCCACGCTCATTGATCAGGGTATCCTTTCGGGAATATCGTGAAATGATCTGCTTGATGCTGCCCATCTTGAGCGGCTTGCTGATGTAATCATTCATCCCTGAAGCCAGGCAGCGGTTCTGGATGCCCTCCATGACATTGGCCGTCATCGCAATGATAATAGCTGTTCCGGCAGACGGTCCGCCTCCACGCCGGATCTCGGCTGTAGCCTCCAGGCCGTCCATCACCGGCATTTGCAGGTCCATAAAGATAAATTCATAAGCATGCTTCAGCGCCAGGGCCACAGCCTGTCTACCGTCTTCGGCGACATCTGCCTCATAACCAAGCTTATGCAGCATGCTGACCATCAGCCTCTGGTTGATGGGATGGTCATCCACAATAAGCACCCTGCTGCGTTCCTCTTCACTCGGGAAAGTGTGGGCTGCTTCTTCCTTCTCTCCACTGCCCACCAGTTCTCCCTCGGGTAGAGTTGCCTGGATGGTAAAGACAAACGTAGCACCCTTCTCCTCCATCGATTCGACCCGGATATCCCCGCCCATCATCCCTACAAGGGATTTGCAAATGGCGAGTCCAAGACCGGTTCCCCCATACTTACGTGTCATAGAGGAATCAAGCTGCGAGAACGGCTGGAATAGCCGGTCGCATTTCTCCGGGGAAATCCCGATGCCTGTGTCCTTAACCGTAAACTCTACTACGATTTTATTATCCTTGCTTTGCACAGCAGACGCAACCAGGTACACTCCACCCTGATTGGTGAACTTGACGGCATTCGCGACCAAATTGATCAGCACCTGGCGCAAGCGCGCCATATCGCCGTACAGCAATCTCGGGAGCTTGTGGTCAATGAAATAGGCCAGCTCCAGGTTCTTTTTCCCGGCTTCCATAGCAAAGAGGTTGAAGACCTCCTGGATACAGGTCCGCAGCTCAAAGAGCTGCTCCTCCATCTCCATTTTACCGGACTCCATCTTCGTGAAATCCAGAATATCGTTAATAACGGTAATCAATGTGTCGGCACTTTTGCGGATAATCTCAGTATATTCCTTCTGCTCCGGCTCAAGCTCGGTCTCCATCAGCAAATCAATCATGCCCACGACGCCGTTCATCGGTGTACGAATCTCATGACTCATCATCGCCAGAAATTCCGTCTTGGCTTTGGCCGCGATCTCTGCCTCTTCCTTGGCCTTGATCAGTTCCCCATTGATCCGCTCTAGCTCCTGCGTCTTCTGCTGCAGCAGCATCGTCTGGGTCTGGTGCTTCTTGCTCGTCAAATACATATCGACAAAGCCTTCAATCTTGGATTTTAAAATCTGCGGAATGAACGGCTTCACCATATAATCAATGGCCCCGGCGGAGTATCCGGCAAACAGATGCTCCGCCTCCCTGCTGTTAGCTGAAATGAAAATAATCGGGATATCCTTAGTCTTATCTCTGGCCTTGATCAACTTGGCGGTCTCAATGCCATCCATACCCGGCATCTGTACGTCCAGTACAATAACTGCGAATTCATACTTCAACAAACACCGCAGCGCTTCCTCGCCGGAGGTGGCTTTGACAAGCTTATATTGCTGACTCTCAAGCACTGCCTCCAGCGCCAGCAAATTTTCAGGACGGTCGTCTACCAACAGTATATGAATCGGCTCTTGAAACCCCATGGGACCCTCCTAAGCACACTATTTGATCTTCCGATAGATTTTCTCTACTCTGTCCAGGGGTTCGTAACTATCGCTGTACCTGGTAAAATGAATGGATTCCTTCGAGCCAAGCACGAGCACGCCGAACCGGCCAAGGCTTTCATTAAACAACCCGTGCACATGGTCTCGCAGGTCATCATTGAAGTAGATCATTACATTTCGGCAGAAAATAACATTGAATTCGTTGAACGAGGTGTCTGTAGCCAGGTTATGCTCGGCAAAAATAATATTTTTGCGCAAATAGGGCTGCAGAATCACCGAATTGTATTTCGCTGTATAGTACTCTGAGAATGCGCGGGTCCCGCCCGCCTCCAGATAATTCTTAGTATACTGCTGCATTCTGCTGATCTCGTATACGCCTTCCTTAGCCTGCTGCAGAGAACGGTCATTCATGTCCGTCGCGTAGATGCGTGCCTTGTCATACAGCCCTTCTTCATGCAGTAAAATTGCCATGGAGTATACTTCTTCGCCTGTAGAGCAGCCAGCATGCCAAATGCGGATGTAAGGGTACGTCCGCAGCAGCGGAATGACCTTCTGGCGGAAGGTCAGGAACAGCCCCGGGTCCCTGAACATTTCCGTTACGGGAATAGAAAGGCTGTAGACAAAACGTTCAAAACAGGACCGGTCATGCAGCACTTTCTCCTGCAATGCAGATATGCTGGATAGATTCTCTGCATGGACATGATGCCAAATTCTTCGCTTCAAGGAAGGTAGCGCATAATTGCGAAAATCATATCCGTATAAACGATGTACCCCGTCCAGGAGCAGTTCAATCTCGATTTGCTCTAATTCGTTCTTGCCCCCGGACAATGTAGGCTGACTTTCATATCCGTGATCCATTGCTGTCATGGTTATCCTGACTCCTTGCCACTACACCATCCCAGGGATGATCTGTTTATTAATCTTTAAGACTATTACCCCAAAATCATGGTTACGAATACAACCACACCCGCATTAATGAAAGAAGCTGATCGGTCTCGATCGGTTTCTTCATATAATCGGAGGCTCCAGCCTCTATGCATTTAGCCCGATCCTCTTTCATTGCCTTCGCTGTAAGTGCGATAATCGGCAGCTTCTGGTACTGCGGCATCTCACGAATCCGGCGCATAGCCTCATATCCGTCCATCTCCGGCATCATCATATCCATCAGCACCAGGTCGAAATCCTCCTGCTCCACGAGCAGGTCCAGTGCTTCACGGCCGTTCTCGGCGAACTTCACTTCCATATTGTAGCCTTCCAGTACGCTGGACAGAGCAAATACATTCCGTATGTCGTCATCGACGAGCAGTATTTTTTTGCCGTCGAACAGTTCCTCTTTATTATGAAGCTTCTGAAGGATCTTGCGCTTGTCTTCTGGCAAATTAGCCTCCACCCGATGCAGGAACAGCGTGGTCTCATCCAGTAGCCGCTCCGGAGAACGAACATCCTTGATGATGATCGACTCCGCGTATTTGCGCAGCCGCATCTCTTCCTTGGTGTCGAGATCCTTGCCAGTGTAGATGATGATAGGCAGATCATTCAGTTCCTCATCATCGCGAATCTGATCCAGCAGTTCAAACCCGTTCATATCCTCAAGCATGAGATCCAGTACCATGCAGTCATATTTCTGCTTGCGCAGCTCAGCCAGCGCTTCGCCGCCGCTGGATACCGCAGTGATGGCGACATCATCGTGGCCTATCAGCTCCATGATGGAAAGACGCTGAATCTCATCATCCTCCACAATTAGGAGATGCTTAAGCGTGCTGGACGTATAGTTCTCGATTTGCGAGAACGCCCGCTCCAGCGCTTCGCGGGAAGAGGGCTTGCGCAAGTAAGCCATCGCGCCCATCATGAGTCCCTGCTTCACCTCGTCGCTCACAGAGATGACATGAACAGGGATATGCCGGGTCTGTGAGGAACCCTTCAGCTCCCGCAGGATAGACCAGCCGTCCATAACCGGCAGCTGGATATCAAGAATAATGGCATCCGGCAAATAGGACTTGGCCATTTGCATCCCGGTATCTCCCTGCAGAGCCACCAGCCCTTTAAAGCCGCGGCCACGGGCCATACCGAGCAGAATCTTCGCGAAGCTCTCATCATCTTCAATGATCAGCAGCACCTTATCGCTGGTACTAAGTTCCTCGCGATCATCGTCTACAACAACCAGCTCTTGAATCTCTGTAACGGTAAAGGCGTTGGTAGTTTTGACCGGCAGCAGTTCTTCGACATAGCCGGCCAGATTCACCGCTTCACTTGTGGCGGCAGCCTCTGCGGTTCCCAATAGCTGACTGTAATTCGCTTGAACCGGCAGGTACAGCGTGAAGGTGCTGCCTTGCCCTTCCCGGGAATCCAGTACGATTGCCCCACCCATTAAGCGGGCCAGTTCGCGGCTGATAGACAGGCCGAGGCCTGTGCCCCCATATTTGCGGCTGGTCGTTCCGTCCACTTGCTGGAACGCTTCGAACACGAGATCCGTCTTGTCTGCCGGAATGCCGATGCCGCTGTCCTTCACAGACAGGGCGATGTATTCGGCTTCAGGAGGCAAATAGACGGGCACATTCCCTGTTACCGGGCTTATAGAAAACTCGACGAATCCTTCACTTGTGAATTTGAAGGCATTGGAGAGCAGATTCCGCAGAATCTGCTTCAAGCGGTGGCTGTCGGCAATGATGATCTCCGGCAGCGGTTCGCCAATGTGTGTACGCAGGGATAGACCTTTCTTGAGTGCCTGCGCACCGAAATTCTGCTTCACGAAGCTGTTCAAATCAGCCAGCCGAATCTCTTCGTGATTCAGCTCCATTTTGCCAGCATCGACCTTGGACAAATCAAGAATCTCATCGATCATCTTCAGCAGATCGGCGCCTGACATATAGATGGTGTGCGCAAATTCCACTTGCTTATCGTTAAGATTGCCTTCTTTGTTCTCCGTGAGCAGCTGTGAGAGAATCAGCAGACTGTTCAGTGGTGTCCGCAGCTCATGGGACATATTCGCCAGGAATTCCGACTTGTATTTACTGGTCACGGCCAGCTGCATCGCCTGCTTCTCCAGTTGACCACGGGCATGCTCAATCTCGTCCTTCTTCTCCTCGACTTCCTGCACCTGCTCCTCTAAGGCGCGGGTCTTGGCAATCAGTTCCGTATTGTAATGTTCCAGCTCTTCCTGCTGGCGCTGCAGCAGTTCTTCGGAGCGTTTAAGCGCGTCCGTCTGCTCTTCCAGGTTCTCATTGGAGCGGCGCAGCTCCTCTTGTTGGGTCTGCAATTCCTCCGACTGACATTGCAGCTCTTCTGTCATCGCTTGCGATTCGCGAAGCAGTTCCTCTACAACAATCCGACGTGTAACATTATTAAGAATAATACCCAGGTTGTTCGCAAGTTGGTGTAACAGTTCCGTCTGCAGAGAGGTAAACGGTTCAAATGAAGCAAACTCCATCACGCCCAGCAGTTCATCCTCGAACAGCACAGGATGAATGGAAATATGATCGGGCTGAGCATGACCAAAACCGGAAGCCACCTTGATGTAATCATCCGGTGCCTGCTCGAGCTTAATCGGCTTCTTGTCCAGAGCGCACTGTCCGACAAGCCCCTGACCTATAGCGAAGCTTCCCTTCGGCTCCTTCTCACCGTCTGCGGCGTAGCGGCCGCTACTGCGCAGAGACTCTGGATTATTGGGGTCTTTCAAATAAAGCGCTCCGTACTGAGCACTCAGTATAGGGGTGAATTCATTGATAAAGGTCTGGGCGATGCCGTCCAGCGAGCTAACTCCACGCAGCAGCTCCGTAACCTGGGCTACATTGGCATTGAGCCAGGACTGATCGTTCTGTGCCTGAGCGTAGGCTTTTTCCATCTCCTGCTTCTGCTCGATATCCTCAGCCATTTCCTTGAACACCCGGGCCACTTCGCCGATTTCATCCTTGGAAGTGACTTTGATCCGGCGAATAGCCCTGAGCCTGCCGTTGCCGAAGCTGCTGATCATCATCGATATCACATTCAGACCGCGCGTAATACTGGGAATGACCCACAGTATCACTCCCAGCCCCAGCAGCAGACCCGTAATCATGATCAGGGTAACCATTTGGATGGAGCTCTGGTAGGCCTGCTCCGCCTGGGCAGCTTGTTCATTCTGCTTATAGTAGTTATAGTCAGACAAGCTGTTCAGGCTCTCAAGCACCTCATTCTGTACATCCTGACCCTTAGCGTTGCGGTAGGCATTGGCGCTTTGGATGTCGCCCGCGGCAAGCATCACCATCGCCCGTTCCTGATAATCCTTATAAGCGGAATAGGAGTTCTCAATTCTTTTGACAATCTGAAGTTCTTCGGCACTAGTCATCGATTCCTTGATGTTATCCAAATATTGATCTACTTTGGCAAGTTTCCCGTTAATCTCGCTCTTTTGCGACTCGATAGCCATAGAATCTGAATTCAACATCGAAGTTGTCAATATACGCGCCATATCGTTTACTTCTCCGCGCATGCCGGAAGAGTTTCGCCCCTTCTGATACCGGTCCTGATAACTGTCTAGCTGATGGTTCATATAATTTAACCGGTCATATCCAATAAGAGTGAGGGCAAACATAATCGCCAGCAGTGCACTGAACCCGATAAGAAGTTTGGCTTTGATCTTCATTCCTTCTCTGTCTCCTTCTTCAGTGAGATCCAGACCAGGCACTTGTCATCATCGCGTTCCCGGTCCAGCTTTTCATTAAAGAATGCAGCCTGCATCGCTTCTTCCTGCCACGCATGCCCACCTCGTAAATGGCCAATCATAAAGTCCAGCTGGTCCTCCTGTTCACCCTCTGCCATCTCCAGCAACCCATCAGTGTACAGTACCAGATGACCTTCCTCCTCAAAGCTGACGCTTTGCGGCTGGGCTTCCATACGATCAAACAGACCAACTGGATGGCAGTTGCTCTTCAGCAGCACCGGCTCCTTGCTATCACCTTCGAAGAATAGTGCCGGCGGATGTCCTGCATTGACATAATCAATACGGCGCATGCGTGTATCAACGACCATATAAATGGCTGTGAAATAATACTGCACAAGTGACTTCTCAATATAAAGCTGGTTAAAACGCCGGTTCAGTTCTTGCACGACTTTCTCCGGCTCAACATAGGTCGTGACTGTGTCTTTCAGCACGGAGGCAATGAACATACAGAATAGGGACGAGGAGATTCCGTGACCCATCATATCCAGAAGAATGACGCCGTAGCGGCCGTCCCCTAAGTCGTACCAAGCATATAAATCCCCCGCCAGTTCAAAGGACGGCTGATAAATCGCATGGACCTCAAAATCCTCTCCCTCAATCGGCAGGCTAAGTACTGCATTCTGCACAAGTGCCGCAAGCTTCAGCTCATCCTGTATGCGCTGATCCCGCTCTTTATGCCAGTCCTTCTCCTGCTTTAGCCGTAACGCCAAGCGGATTCTCGCCATCAGTTCCACCTTGTTGATCGGCTTCGTGACATAGTCTACAGCTCCAGCGTCCAGCGCTTCGGCCAGTTTTTTCGAATCGCCTACAGCAGTAACCATAATAATTGGAATATCCTTGAGATGCTCATACTGCTGAACTACACGACAAGCTTCAATCCCATCCATCTCCGGCATCATCATGTCCAGCAGGATCAGATCAATGTCCGAGTGCCTGGACCGTCCTTCCGGATTATTCTGGTCTATGCCCAGAAGATCCAGCATCTCCTTGGCAGAAGAGGCCGTGATGAAATTCCGGTAGTCTTCTTTTTTCAGGATCTCACGGATAATGATCACATTAGTCGGATTATCGTCCACGATTAGAATTCTCATTATCGTCACCTCGCATGAGTAGTATATCGACCGTAACATCCTGTACAACCTGTATCTTCATAATCATACGATACTTGCTAAGACGGTTCCATTCACAACCTTAACATACAGGGCAGCTGATCTGCCTAAGGAATTCAACAAAGTAACCTCCAGCCCCACTACACCTAGTGGTTCTGGAGGTTACGTTATTGGACTATTTGTTCTTTACAAGACTAGCTTCATATTAAACGAGCTCTCCGGGCAATGACAAGAACTTTCCCCCGGTCCAGCTCCTTCTCGTAGAAATCAGCTTCTGCGTCGTTGAATCCGAGCGAAGTGATCTTGGAGCGAAGCTCGTCCCCGCGTGAGCGGAACAGGTTGGCCATTGTACCAAACAGTCCTTCTTCTGATAAGCCAACTTCATTGGAGTCAGCAATGTCTGCAATTCTTTCTTCACGTTCCTGGTCATGACTGATTACATAAATGTCTTCCTTGCTGTAACCGCTGCTCCGTAGTTGATTCACTTCCTCTATCGCCTGAACACCGTTCTCTACCACCTTAGCATACGACCCAGTACCGATTGAATCCATGATCTCACTCTCCTTTAGTTAAGGTTAAGAGCCACTGTGACAAAAATACAGCTGATCTTTCATTAACCTCAATTCCCCCTATTGAAACGGTTAGGAAGAATTCCCATCGAACAAATCAATGCCATCCCATGCTCCGGTCGCCGGATTCCGGTAAATCTTGAGCGCTACATTTCCCCTCATATATACATCGCCATCCTCAGCCACAAAATACGGGGTTCCCAGCAATTCACGCAAAATATCCTTCTCCGGTTCAATCTTTATCCCGTTAATTAACAAGCCATAAAGCCGTGCCTGAACGGGGGCAACATGAACATAGATCACTTGTCCTGCATATACTCCTGCTGACATGTCTTCATATTGGTACTCCAGACAATCAAGCCAGGGATCTTGGGCTATGTGAAGCGGTGTCCCCTTGATCAGCAGCAATTCTTCCTGTGTGGTATTCAGCGAAACGCCCGCCAGGGAATCAAAGCTATCCAAGTAAGTTGTGGGACGGGCTGCATATAGCAACGACGAAACTACCTGCGCCTGCGGCGCCAAGACGGCTGCGGAGTCTTGTTTCTGCGGACCCGCATCCAACATCGGAGAAAGGAGACTAAGCAATAAAATGATCATATTCATCTTGTTGTTCCGCCTTTCTGATCTGCTTCCGTCTTGTCCGTTACACCGTGCCTAAGGCCGGAACTTCTTCCAGAGGGTCGCTGCCACATCCACACCCTTCAGTACGGCGGAGACTTTGCCCCCTTCTTTTTTGGCATAAGTCTCTTCATAAGACTTCACCGTACGTTCCTCAGATGGGGTCAATGGGGTATCATCAATGGATACTTCCTTCCGCTTGTCCTTCAGTTCCCGGGATTTGCGGTATTTCTCAATGACGGTCACAGATACTTGCTTTGCGGTTAGCGTCAGTTCATTCATGACCTCGCCCAGGTTCTTCACCGAGTCCATGATGGGATCGATCTTCTGAAGCTGATTCTGTACATCTACCGTAATATCGTTCGCATGCCGGACTGTGGTTTTCACTTCGTACGTAAGCTCATCAATGGTCTTTTGGACCTCCTGCAGCGTTTGGCTGACATTATCGAGAGAATCTTTTGCCGAACGCAAGGTTTTGATTAAAAAGAAGACGAGTACAGCGAATGCGACAGCCACAAGGGCTACGCTAAGTTCAATAATCATATCCAAAAACCCCTTCCAAAATCATAAATGAATGATGGCTAACCTGCCTTAATACTGCATAGTTACCCCTTCCTGAAAAAGCTTAAACAACTTGTCAAGCGTCCTGAAGACTATTCTTAGATCCCTTGTTTCAATGCCCTGCCCCACCGTTTATACAATGACTATCGACAAAACGAAAGGGTGAACTTATCATGCTAAAATGGTCTGTAATCCTGCTAGTGATTGCCTTGATTGCCGGAATCTTCGGTTTCTTCAATCTGGTAGCCGCGGCTGCCGGCATTGCCAAAGTCCTGTTCTACATCTTTCTTGTGCTCTTCATCGTCTCGCTCTTTACCGGACGCAGAGGAAGATCAATGTAATCATCGCTTATTCCCAAGTCCCTGTTTTGAAGATTAAATTAAATATTGTTTGTAATTCCACGGCCTCCTTTTGGTTTACTAGGATAGTAGCAATCACAATAATGGAAAAACGTCCCAACCAATACCTGACTGGGTAAAGCCCGGGTTCAAGTCCCTGCTTTCTGCGTATGTATTTACACCATAACTCTACCATAGCCCCAGGAAATGGTGCCTGTCCATGGTTTTTATTCCAGAAGGATGCCTAAGTCCCGGCAAAATCCATCAAAAGAAGAGGCTATCCCCACAGTAGATCATCTACTGAAGGAATAGCCTCTTCCCTGTACCCGCTTGTCGTTCACCCGTCACATACTCTTGCTGCCGCTCCTGTGCCTTGATTTACTTATCTATATCAGCGGATGACCGATCCTCCGTATAGGAAACGGTTCATCCAAGAAGCGCTTAAATTATCCACTCTAACCCCGCCGGAAGCAACAGAGTAGGTGTGCAGAACTTTGTTGTCGCCCAAATAGATGGCAACATGTGTAATTCTTTCAGTCGACTTATTAACACCAGCATAGGCCGATGCGGAATTCCCGCGGTAACTCATAAAGAACATCAGATCCCCGCGTTTTAATCCAGAGATATCCTTAACCACGGTACTATTCTGCTTCACCCAATCCCCCTGCTGACGGGAATCTGCGGGCAGCTTCACAACACCAGCATCCATGAATATTTGGCGGATAAAATCGGAGCAATCGAAGGTATTCGTGTTGTTCCGGCTGGAACCAAACTCGTATGGTGTTCCCAAATATCCCATACCCGCACTGATTACCCGTTCTACTGCATTGCTCGGATTGGGAACAACAGGAGCTGGCGTTGGTGTCGGTGTTGGTGCAGGCTTAGCTGGCTTACTGCCCGCGCTGGTCAGAGATATATACTGACTCCCCGAGCTGACATACCCGACATCACCACTAGCAGACTGTACTTTATAGAAATAACTGTTCGTCACTTCCAAAATGGAGACGATTTCACCCTTCTGCAAATACTTCAGCACATTGCTGTTCACAGATGGGGCGGTACGCAGACGAACACTGGATTCAATTTTGGCAGACTGTCCGGCAGAAGCCACAACCATAGATGAATGAAGCGATTCGGATTGGGCGGACGCCTGCTGAGGGCTGACAACCCCAAGCGTCAACGCAAGTGCAGCAGAAACCCATAATGTAGATGTAAGCTGTTTGTGTGACTTGATCATTCCGTTCCTCCGGTTAATTGAAGTAAGAACCAACAAGTGTGCGCGCTACATTTGTTGCTTTCTGCCCTCATTATAGGCTTGACCGGGATTAAGAACATGCCCCAAATTTCATAAATAAGTATGCCACTTTATGGTAAGATACAGGTCTATAGTCGCGATTCCTCCTTGGATTTGGTGGAAGATGGAATGTATTAGGTAAATAGAATTCCCACCTAGGCTTTAGGTTCCAAATGACCTGCAAGCCCCCCACATTCACCATGAGACAATATCTTCATAAATAACTCCCAAATCCGCTGCTCCCCTACTGTTCTATTAACGTACGTAGAGAATTCCTTCAACTATTCTCGCCCTTGTAGCAGCAAATAAAAACCATTAGAATAAAGTGAAGGACTTGCTCCCAAGGAGGTTAACACAATGAGCGAAAACACCGAAAAAGGAAAAATCAATCTTGCCGATGCGATCCGCAAAAAGCTTGAGCAGAAGAAGCAGCAATCTTCCGCCAAGCCGGGATCTTCATTCCAGGCAGGTTCGGCCAAACCCTTAAAAAGCCAGAACAACAAAAAGCCTAACAATCAGCGCCGCCGTACTGGCGGGTCCTAGTGGGTCCTGTTCCCCTACCCGGTCGGGCAATGTCAAACAGCCCGGCCTGATTCAGGGGCAGGCACATAGGTTACAGCCAAACGGCTGCGTACTCCCTGAAGGGAGCATGCAGCCGTTTTTGCTGTTTCTAGAACATTAAGAAAAGCAGCCTGTTCAATCCCGAGGGATCGAACAGGCTGCTTCGTCTTTAACACTCCCTGCAAGGGAGCAACAATTTTAAATTAAACTTCTACAGGGTACATGCGCTTGCGCAGTTCCTTGATCTCATCGCTCTCCAGGTACTCGTCATAACTCATCGTGCGATCGATAACGCCAGCCGGTGTAATCTCAATGATCCGGTTAGCAATCGTCTGAATGAACTGATGGTCATGCGAAGTGAACAGGATTGTACCGTCAAAGTCAATCAGCCCGTTGTTCAGTGCTGTGATGGATTCGAGATCCAAGTGGTTCGTAGGCTCATCAAAGACCAGCACGTTCGCCCCGTTCAACATCATTTTCGCCAGCATACAGCGAACCTTCTCTCCCCCGGACAGCACGCTCGCTTTCTTCAGCGCTTCCTCTCCGGAGAACAGCATACGGCCCAAGAAGCCGCGCAGGAAGGTCTCATCCTGATCCTTGGAGTACTGGCGCAGCCATTCCACAAGGTTCATGTCCACACCGTCAAAATAATTGGAGTTGTCTTTCGGGAAATAAGCTTGAGTAGTGGTAACCCCCCAAGTATATTCACCGGCATCGGCTTCCTTCTCGCCCATAATTACATCGAACAGCAGCGATTTAGGTTGAGAATATGGACCTACGAAGGCAATCTTGTCGCCTTTGTTAACTACAATGCTAAGCTCATCCAGCAGCTTCTCACCGTCAAGCGATTTAGACAATCCGCTGATAGTCAACAGCTGCTTGCCAGCTTCACGCTCCGGTTTGAAGTTCAGGAAAGGATATTTACGGTTGGAAGGACGAATGTCATCCAGCGTAATCTTCTCCAGTTGCTTCTTCCGGGAGGTCGCTTGCTTGGACTTGGAAGCATTGGCCGAGAAACGCTGAATAAAGGCTTGAAGCTCCTTGATCTTGTCTTCCTTTTTCTTGTTGGCATCACGCTGCAAAGTCTGTGCCAACTGACTGCTCTCATACCAGAAGTCGTAGTTACCGACATACATCTGGATTTTACCGAAGTCGATATCCGCAATATGCGTACACACCTTGTTCAGGAAGTGACGGTCGTGAGATACCACGATTACGGTGCCTTCATAATCCATAAGGAAGTTCTCCAGCCAGCCAATGGATTCCAGATCCAAGTGGTTGGTAGGCTCATCGAGCAGCAGGTTGTTCGGACGACCGAACAGGGCCTGCGCCAGGAGCACGCGAACCTTCTCATTGCCGCTAAGTTCGGCCATGTTCTTGTCATGCAATTCACGCATGATGCCCAGACCGATCAGCATTGCTGCCGCATCCGGCTCAGCATCCCAGCCGTTCAGCTCCGCAAATTCGCCTTCCAGCTCACCGGCACGCAGACCGTCAGCTTCCGAGAAATCGGACTTCGCGTAAAGGGCATCCTTCTCTTTCATAATCTCGTACAGGCGGGTGTGACCCATAATTACCGTCTCAAGCACCGGGAATTCATCGTACTCGAAATGGTTCTGTTTCAGGACGGCCAGACGCTCGCCGGGAGTGATATGCACATCCCCGGTGTTTGCTTCAATCTCGCCGGACAGAATTTTCAGAAAGGTAGACTTACCTGCCCCGTTGGCGCCGATCAGGCCGTAGCAGTTACCAGGAGTGAATTTTATGTTTACATCTTCAAATAGTGCGCGTTTTCCGTAGCGGAGTGTTACGCCGCTTGTACTAATCATTAAGCATTACCATCCTTTTCACATAGGCTTCCGGCTCATTATAGCATAAAACCCATTATAATTACCCGTCAAAGTGGCGTATCCAGCGGGAAGTTTACACCAAAAATGCACTTTCGTACTCATTGCTCTACTGTCCGTGCTTCCGGCTTCACGACAAGCGTCTCTCCATAGCTGAGAACCCGCACTCGCTCCTGCGAAATACCATGTGCCTTTCTTGCTTCTTCCATCCGGTCCAGCGCCTCTCTGGCCGTATCGTCGGCAAGCCGGAAGGTACCATAATGCATAGGAATCATTGTCTCCGCACCTACATCTAAAAAGGCCTGCATCGCTTCCTCCGGATTGACATGCTGTGAGGTCATGAACCACTCCGGCTCATAAGCACCGATTGGCATAAGGGCAATATGGATCTTGAAGCGCCGGCCAATCTCCTTGAAGCCCGGAAAATAACCGCTATCCCCGGCAAAATACAGATTAGGAGGCAGCTCACGTCTCGTGCCGCCTTCAGCAGGATGTTTCTCCGGCTGCGCCGGCTCCAGAATGAATCCTCCCCAATGTGAGGTGTTCGTGTCAAAAGGAGTGCGCCGTGTCCAGTGCTGGGTGGGCACGAAGGACAGCTTGATGTTACCAATGGTGAGCTCCTGCCACCACTGCATCTCCACACAGCTGCGGAATCCCTTGCGGACCATCTTCCGCTTCAATCCCACGGGTACGACAATGGTCGTTCCCGCACCGTAGAGCTTGCGGATGGAGGCGATATGCAGATGATCATAATGAGAATGCGAGATGAGGATCATGTCGATCGGAGGCACATCCTGCAGACTCATGCCGGGTTCTCCCAGCCGTTTTTCAAAGCCCAGACGCCGGGCCCAGATCGGATCGGTAATAATGTTCATGCCTTCATATTGTATAAAAAAGGTAGAATGCCCTATCCAGGTGATACTTGTCTCCAGGCGGTTCTCCGCCAGATAGGACAATCTGGGGGGAACGTTCGGCACTACATAAGAGTAATCCTTGATTTTCCGGCGGCGTTCTTCCCGCCATTGGCGAAATTCTTTAAGCTTCTTGTCGGTGCTGACGTTATCGATATTGTTGTAGCGAATTTTTTTAGCCATCTCAATCTCTCCTTCACAGGTTTGCCGGGCAAACTCCGTGGCAAGCGAATATATATTAACTATAGGTTTTGACAGACATATTTGCAAAATATCCAGTTTGCAGCGCAAGCGTGCGCCCTTTTATCGGAAGAATCGCTTGCCGGACTTTTCCTGACCCGGGCCTGATTCTATTCATTTTACCCATTCCTGCTATAGACTAAGCTTGCGCTGAAAGGTTGACAGGCTTTGTGTTCAGCGGCGGAAATGATGTAAAATGTGGACAGGACATAATCCATTTTAGGGGGAGCTACGTATGAAGATTACTTTTATTGAACCGACGCCAAGTCCAAATACGATGAAGCTTCATTTGGACGAAAGTCTCGAAGCGGGCATCCGCAGAACCTATACGCCGGAAAGCCAGCGTTCCGCCCCGTCCTGGGCGCGGGAAATGCTGACCATTCCCGGTGTGACCAGCATCTATCATGCCGCAGACTTTGCCGCACTGGAGCGCAAGGGCAGTGCCGACTGGGCAGCGATTCTCCGGGAGGTTCAGTCCCGCTTCGGGAGCGGCGAAGGCTTGACCGACGACTGGAGCTTAACCGACGAGAACGCCGGGGCCCACTTCGGAGAAGCCCAAGTATTCGTGCAAATGTTCCGCGGCATTCCGATACAAATCCGCGTCAAGACCGGCGCGAACGAAGAGCGCATTGGCTTGGCCTCCCGCTTCACCGAAGCGGTCACCGCTGTAGCCAGCGCCGTGATGATCAAGGAGCGCAAGCTCACGGACTACGGCGTCCGATACGGTGAGCCCGCCGATATCGCGCGCGAGGTGGAGCAGGAACTGGAAGCAGCGTACCCGCAGGAACGCCTGGATTCCCTCATCCAGCAGGCCATCGCCCACGGGACTGCGGACGAATTCGTCGAGCAGCGGGCCGACAAGGACAGAGATGAACTGCTGCAAGACCTGAAGAATGAAGACTGGCGCGTCCGCTACGCCGCGCTGGAGGCCCTGGCGCCAACGCCGGAGCTGCTTCCGGAGCTGGGCACAGCACTGCATGATCCCAAGCTACATATTCGCAGGCTTGCGGTTGTCTACTTAGGCGACCTGCGCACGCCCGAAGCGATGGAGCTGCTCTATGCAGCGATGAAGGACAGCTCCCCAGCCGTACGGCGTACTGCGGGCGATACTCTGTCCGACATCGGCGATCCCGCCGCCACGCCTGTCATGACGGCGGCGCTGACGGATAGCAGCAAGCTGGTCCGCTGGCGCGCTGCCCGGTTCCTCTATGAGGTCGGTACCGCAGAAGCGCAGGATGCGCTGGTCCTCGCGGCAGAGGACCCCGAGTTTGAGGTGGGCTTGCAAGCGCGCATGGCGCTGGAGCGCATCGCTTCCGGCGAGGAAGCAGCCGGAACGGTCTGGCAGCAAATGTCGGAGCGCCGCCGCACGTAAGGCCCAGACTTCCGTATTTTGTCATTGCTCGCTGCTGGAAGATGATCTATACTGATTGCTGTTGTGTTTATAAACGAATGAAGTAGTAAAGATAGCCTCATCATACCTAGGATGAGGTAGAGGTCGCGGATAGGAAGAGTACGCGCGTAGAGACGTTGAAGAGCCGTCGATGACACGCTGCCGAAAGGTCTATCCGCCGAAGCCTGTGCTGCCGCTCTACCTGCGGCGCAGGCTGGGACCGTTTCCGAAAGGAACGGAACTGTCACGGGGCATTTTCCTATTGCATAGGGAATGCACTGTGTTGCGCTATCTTCTCAGGGAGTATGATGCGGAAGCTGTCTATCCAGAAACCGCAGCGAACGTCTGCGGTTTCTTTGCGTTCATCATTTGACGCAGATGCCCCGTTACCCGGTGCATGGCCTTCACACTCCCCGTTCATGAACAGAAACATGAGAATAGAAGGAGTGTTTATTTCATGCAAGAAACAAGTCATCCTCAGACTGGGAGCGGCCCTGCAACCGAACTGAAGAAGTCATTCAAGGCCAGACATCTCACGATGATTGCGCTGGGCGGGTCAATCGGAACAGGACTATTCCTCGCCAGCGGCGGCGCTATTGCCGCCTCGGGTCCAGGTGGTGCGCTGCTCGCCTATAGTGCTGTGGGGATCATGGTTTATTTTCTAATGACCAGCCTGGGTGAGCTGGCTACGTACCTGCCGGCTTCCGGTTCCTTCAGCACATACGGCACCCGCTTTATCAGTCCTGCCTTCGGTTTCGCCATCGGCTGGAACTTCTGGTACAACTGGGCGGTGACGATCGCCGCAGAGCTGTCCGCCGCCACCGTCATCATCAAATATTGGTTCCCGGACAGCCCGTCTGTACTGTGGAGCCTAGTGTTCCTGCTGTTGATGTTCGGCCTGAACTTCCTGTCTTCACGGGGCTACGGAGAATCAGAATACTGGTTCGCCATTATTAAAATTATTACCGTCGTTGTCTTTCTCGCTGTAGGCGTACTTATGATTTTCGGTATCATGGGCGGTGACGGAACTGTGGTCGGCTTCAGCAACTTCCAGCTCGGCGGCACCTCCTTCCATGGCGGATTCTTCGCCTTTGTCGGGGTCTTTATGGCAGCCGGATTCTCTTTTCAGGGGACTGAGCTTGTCGGCGTTGCTGCAGGTGAGAGTGAAAATCCGCGCCGCAATGTGCCGCTTGCGATCCGTCAAGTATTTTGGCGCATCTTGATCTTCTATATCCTGGCTATCTTCGTCATCGGGATGCTAATCCCTTATACGAATCCCGATCTGCTTCGTGGCGGGATCGATGATATCGGTGTCAGCCCGTTCACGATTGTCTTCAACAAGGCAGGCCTCGCCATCGCCGCTTCGGTCATGAATGCTGTCATCCTCAGCTCTGTATTATCGGCGGGGAATTCGGGAATGTACGCTTCCACCCGCGTCTTGTACGCCATGGCTAAAGACGGCATGGCCCCGCGTGCGCTGGGCAAGCTCAACCGACGCGGTGTACCTGTAGGTGCTCTGTTGGTAACCACGGCCGTCGGGATGCTGGCCTTCCTGGCTTCCTTTTTCGGTGATGGTGCCGTCTATAACTGGCTGCTGAATGCCTCCGGGATGTGCGGATTCATCAACTGGCTCGGCATTGCCGTCTGCCATTATCGTTTCCGGCGCGCCTTTGTCGCGCAGGGGCATTCTCTCGATGAGCTGCCTTATCGGGCAAAATGGTTCCCATTCGGACCACTCTTCGCCTTTGTCCTATGCATGATCGCAATACTGGGTCAGAACATGGGCGCCTTCACAGGTGGACGTATCGACTGGTACGGCATTCTCGTCTCCTACATCAGCTTGCCGCTGTTCCTGTTGATCTGGGTCGGCTACCGCTGGTTCCGCAAGAGCTCCATCGTGCCGCTGGATCAATGCGACCTCAGCCCTGAGGCCAAGTAGATTTCAAGCGTTAGCCCAAGCAGCGCAAGGGATTAATAACATAAAGAATAAGAACATAAGGGAATAGGAAGATAAGGGAATAGGAACATATTAAAAAGGAAGAGGCTCAAGCGCCTCTTCCTTTTTTTGTAGCTAAATACATATGCACTTTTCTTTTAACAATGACGAAATACTTCAGAACTACCCCACTCTTCTTCATGGCCCTGTCCATTTCTAAATGATTCTGTGACCAATACCGACGAGGGTCTATTTCTTATACAAGGCTACTTCCAAACCACATACACTCTAAGATCACCGGTATTGTCGAACTTGCTGCTAGTGTAGGAAGGATCGCTCAATCCCAACGCATACAGCACTTGAAGATCATTTGTAAGCGATTTGGCACTGCCCCGGTAACGGAACAACAACGATTGCTCCCCGGATGCTACTGCCTTCTCAGCCAGCGACTTCAGATCGGATACCGAACGGATGACTCGTCCTTCATCATACAGTTCATAGTGAAGCTCTTGCTGCAGTTTTTCGTACACGGCGACTTTCGGTCCGCCCTGACTAACCAGCTCCGCAAGCGTCTTGTGGTATCCCTTAGTTGCTGCCGGATAAGGCTTGGTCCAGGTATGGTCGCGACGCATCTGTGCATCCGTCCTCATATAATAATTGTGGCTAGCCACACCGGCCTGATCGGGTGTCGGATCATCCCAGGTGGTGTCCAGGTGGTACCAATGTCCATCAAGCTGGACCAGATTCCAGGCATGCGACAGGGTGGAGCCTCCCTCCGGTTTAGCGGTCCCCTCTACAATTTTATTGGGGATACCGGCCCCTTTTAGCAGCTTGTAGGTAAGTAACGAATAGCCCTGGCAAACTGCACTACGATTCTGAAGCGCTTCATAGGCGGTATAACGGGTGTAGGAGGTATCATATTTCAGGTACAGCACCACCCAGTCATGGATCGCCTTCACCTTCTCATGATTGTTCATCCCCGGTTTGATGATCTCCTTAAGCACAGTTGCCACCTGTTTATTGACATATGCGGTCTGCTGCAGGGTTTCACGGTATTTGACCTGTACGGTGACATTAGCGGAATGGCTGCTTCCCCGGTAGGTAAAGCCGTAGCTGTCCACAATATAATATAGGTAAGGATCGCTGCCCATCGCCTGATCCAGTGCAGTTTGTATCCCATTTTTCAAATTGGAAGTCTTGCCTTCGTAAGTAAACGTAATTGTCTCTCTCCGATTGTTCATTGCACCCGTTAGTCTCTCGGCCATTTGGGATATCGAGCTGAGCGCAGCGGGCTTGTCAGCCGCGTAGGCATAATCCCAGCCCCAATAAATCGCCGGAGGTATGGCTGCAGCAATGATGATCCCGCCGAGAACAGCCTTTCCCAATGTAAAACGAATCTTCCTCATACTATTTTTCTGCCTCCCGCGCCTCATTACTTGCATACCTTTAATCTTAAATAGAGCACGCACGCAATTCAATAGCCTGATTATATATTAAATGCCGGAAACTCCGTTTCCACGACTGCAATCTTCACGATATCCACAAAAGATTATTCAACCCTTGCTTCTCATTATCAACTTAAGCGTTCAAAGGATCAAGCGGATAGTTTTAGACTAGTTGGTCTTGTCCTCAATCCCATGGATTGCACCGTCGATCAGGAGATGAACAGCAACACTATGCACGTGGTATAATTACTATAATATTCTAATTCCTCATATAAGTTGGAGGTGTCTCTTGAGCAGAAGGAAATGGATTCAGGTGTTCTCCCTCACGCTAATGATTCTTATCTGTGCTGCTGTCTATTTCTCATTGACCGGGCTTCCACAAAAGAAAAGCGAAGCAGCCAACGAAGTAAGGGCATACCTTATTCATACAAGATCTTATCCCCCGGAGGATATTCAAGGGATCAGAGGCGTATACAGCTTTAAATCCGGAGATTATCAAGCAGAGGTACGATATAAGGATGAGCCTAATGTAAACTATGTTTATGAAAAAAAAGCAGGAGCCTTCCTGCTCATTGGAACCTCAAATTTGCATGGAAAACATATGGACGAAACTTTTTATTAAGTAAAGAGTGCTTCCGTCGATTGTCTGCAAACGAAAGCCTGTCGATCAGAGGCGTCACCTTCTCCATGCCGCGCAACAGAGATTACCGGAATCTCCGGATGTTTGTTCCCGGAGCGTCCGCGCCAAGTGCTAAAGTGTATCTACTTCAAACTAAGGATGGACACAGGAGCCAATCCAGCAATGAAAATTAGCCCTACCTCCTCAACTAAGAGCATTTTTGTACCTTATTTTTCCGAAATAGAGGTAAATAGGGAGAATAAGAGCGTTTTTGTACCTTATTTTTGAAAAAAGTACACTGAGAGGGCTATTGTGGAAAATTAACGTACAATATTGCACTTATTTTCCACACCCCCTTAAATACTGACAATTTAAGGTACAAAATTGCCGTTAATTACACTTCTGAAATAAGCTCTAAATTGCGAACTGCCGATTTCGAGCTACGAATGATGCGTTACCAGCCACGACGTACAAGCCACCAACCCTAATCTCAAACTCATCAACTCACCAACAACCAACCACAAACCGCCAATCAATCATCAACCATCAATCACCAACCATCAACCATCAATCACCAACCATCAACCATCAACTCACCAACAACCAACCACAAACCACCAATCACCGCCCATCAACCATCAACCATCAACCATCAACCACCAATCACCAACCATCAATCACCAAGTACCAACCATCAATCATCAACCACCACGATTCATCCCATTAGGGCGGTTCATGCAAAAAGAGAATGTCCCTATGCCTGTGGCTCTTGGACATTCTCTTCGTTTTATTAGGTCAACCAGAGCGAACATAAACTAATTAAAAAGCTAACTGTCATTCTTATTAACTCAAAATCAAGTTAGTAACTTTTTACTGGTTGGCCTTTTTAGATAGCCGTTTTTATTTTACTTGTTAGATCTCATTATTTCCGGTATGCAGCCAGGCTGCGGTTCAACTCGCGGGTCTGCCCGTACACTTCCTGATAGAGGCCGAACAACCCGTCATACGTTTCGACTTGCTGCGGCTGTGGCGTATACACCTCTGCCCGGCGGATGAAGGCATCAGCACATTCAGCAAGTGAAGCGAACCAGCCGCTGCCGTAAGCAGCCAGCATTGCTGCCCCCATCGCCGGACCTTGCTCGCTCTCCAGCTTCACGATATCGGCACCGAAGATGTCTGCCTGCATTTGCAGCCATGTCTCATTCTTCGCTCCGCCGCCAATTGCAATAACCTCGGTAATTACTTTACCAGACTCCCGGACAATCTCAATGGACTCGCGCAGCGAGAAGGTAATACCTTCAAGCACTGCACGCGTAAAATGATCCAGCGTATGACCGGAATCCATTCCGATAAAGCTGCCTCGAATGGTCGCATCAGGATGCGGAGTCCGTTCTCCGACAAGGTAAGGAGTGAACAGCAGCCCTCCACTTCCTGCCGGTATGGAGGCTACTCCTTGCAGCAATTCGTCGAAGCTTAAATCCGCGGCAAAAGTTTCCTTGAACCAAGTAAGACTATGCCCCGCCGCAAGGGTGACCCCCATAATGTAGTAGGCATCCTTCTCCCCATGGTTGAAGAAATGTACTTTGCCCTCTAAATTCAAATCCTTGTTGCTCTCATAAGAGAGAACAACCCCCGAGGTCCCGATGCTGCACATGGTCTTTCCCTCACCCAGAACGCCTGCCCCTAATGCACCACAGGCATTGTCCGCGCCTCCGGCAAATACTTTCGTGGAGGGGAGAAGTCCGCAGGCTGCAGCACTCTCAGGCAGCAAAGTGCCGGTCAGGTCGAAGGATTCGACCAGTTCAGGACAAAGCGACAGCGACAATCCGAAGGCTCCGGCGATGTCAGCGCTCCATTCTTTAGCACCAACATCCAACAGAAGCGTTCCGGCAGCATCGGAATAGTCCATCGCATATTTTCCTGTTAACCGGTACCGCACATAGTCCTTCGGTAGTAAGAACAGGCTAGCCTGCGACAGAACCTCCGGTTCATGACTCTGCACCCAGAGCAGCTTCGGGAGGGTAAAGCCTTCCAGCGCGCGGTTTCTAGCAATCTCGGTCAGCATCGCGCCCAGTGTCGCTTCAATCTTGCGGCACTCGGCCGTAGTGCGGGTATCATTCCACAGAATGGCCGGACGTAGTACCTGACCAGTAGCATCCACCAGAACCAGGCCATGCATTTGTCCCGAGAAGCTAAGCCCATCTACCGCAGAAGGGTCTATCCCCGATTTCTCCATTAAGCGGCGTAAACTATCACACGTCCCCTGCACCCAATCCTCGGGATTCTGCTCACTCCAGCCGGGTTCGGGCCGGCTTAGCGGGTAAGCTTCCGAATGCTCACAAACCACCGTCCCCTGCGGGTTGACCAGAACGGTCTTGACTGCGCTGGTCCCGAGGTCGACACCAATTACATATCTCATCATAATCCCCCTAGTTTGCTAATAGGCACGTCTATTCTACCAAAGTACGGTATAAAAAGAGGCTGCCGAAGAATGCCCTCTTCAGCAACCTCCGTTGCGATCTGGCTTGTGTGCTTTCATTTTACCAGTATGGCTTAGTGCTCGCTTTTTGCCAGTATAGTTCGGTGCTTGCTTTTTGCCAGTATAGTTCGGTGCTTGCTTTTTGCCAGTACGGCTTAGTGCTCGCTTTTTCCAGTACGGCTCGATGCTTGCTTTTTGCCAGTACACATCTTGCCAGTAAGGCTTGGCGCTCACATTTTACCAGGATGGTCTGCCACTCGCTTATTGCCATCATAGCTTGGTACCCTAAGCACGCTCAGATGATCGACCCCTTCCTACTCCGCCAAAATATATTGGTTCAGGGTCGCCTTAAGCAGTTCCTGACGGCCTGACTCGTTGCGACGCGGGTTCTCATTGTTCAGCGCATATTCCGCCAGCGAGGCCAAGGTAGCTTTGCCGGAGACAATATCAGCACCGACGCCTTCCTTGAAGCTGCTGTATCGCTTGTCGATAAAGTCGTCGAACACGCGGTCTTCGATCAGCTTGGCGGCTACCTTCAGGCCCTTGGCATACGTGTCCATACCGGCGATATGTGCCAGGAACAGATCCTCCGGCTCGAAGGACGGACGGCGGACCTTCGCGTCAAAATTAATGCCGCCACGGCCCAAGCCACCATTTTTCAATACCTCATACAGAGTTAATGTAGCATCATAGATATTCACAGGGAATTCATCGGTATCCCAACCCAGCAAGGTATCGCCTTGGTTGGCATCCAGCGATCCCAACATACCATTGATACGGGCTACACGCAGCTCATGCTCAAAGGTATGTCCGGCCAGTGTGGCATGGTTCGCTTCCAAGTTGAGCTTGAAATGCTTGTCGAGGCCGTATTTCTGCAAGAAAGAAATAGTTGTCGCCGCATCGAAGTCATATTGATGCTTGGTAGGCTCCTTCGGCTTAGGTTCAATCAGGAACTGGGCGTCGAATCCAATTTCCTTGGCATAATCCACAGCCAGACCGAACAGGCGCGCGATATTATCCAATTCAAGACCCAGGTCTGTATTAAGCAACGTCTCATAACCTTCACGTCCGCCCCAGAAGACATAGTTCTCAGCGCCGAGCTGCTTGCCGATCTCCAGTCCCTTCTTCACCTGGGCCGCCGCATGGGCAAAGACATCTGCGTTGCAGGTGGAACCTGCACCATGCAGATAGCGTGGGTTGGTGAACATATTGGCTGTGTTCCAGAGCAGCTTTTTACCAGAAGACTTCATGCCCTGCTCGATCCGCTCTACAATGATATCCAGATTGCTATAGAATTCCCGCAGGGAAGCCCCTTCCGGTGCGATGTCCACATCGTGGAAACAGAAGTAGGGCAGGTTCATTTTCTCCAAAAATTCAAATGCCGCCTCTACCCGCGCCTTCGCTTTATCCAGTCCGTTCAATTTGTCCCAGCTCCGCACAGCAGTCTCTGCGCCGAACGGATCGGAGCCTCCAGCAGTCAATGTGTGCCAATATGCCATGGCAAACCGCAGGTGTTCCTCCATCGTTTTGCCGGCTACGATTTCCTCAGGATTATAGAATTTGAATGCATATGGATTGGTGGAACGGCTGCCTTCATAAGCGATCTTATTCACGGTTTCAAAATAGGCCATTGTGTAATCCTCCTCATCAATTATGCTCGCCCGCAAGCGTTTACAGCATCATATTAACACACCTTTCAGACTTTGTATATTGGTTAAACAAAGTTTTTATTTTACTGCTTATCTCACCCTATGCTAACCATTCGAACTGCAATTCTGGACTCCTCTACCCGTGGGTAAGTGGTGGAAGTTGCATTTTGCTGACTATCGTTTTAGACTAAATGGCATGTTATTCGTGGGAACGTTCTTAAGAAGGAAGTGTGATTCGTGAAGGTAACCGGTGACCAGGCGTTGGTCAAAAAGATAAATAAATCGATTGTGCTCCATACCATCCGCAAGCATTCCCCCATCTCCCGGGCCAAGGTCTCGGAAATGACCGGGCTCAATAAAGCAACCGTATCCAATCTGGTAGCAGAACTATGCAACGAGCAGCTAGTTACGGAAGCAGGACCGGGGATCTCCAGCGGCGGCCGCAAGCCGCTGATCCTGCACTTCAACAGCATGGCTGGCAGCGTTGTAGGTATTGAGCTGGGTGTCAAACAGATCACGGCTGTTCTCTGTGATCTGGGTGGAGGTATTCTGGAGGAGATCCATAGGCCTTTGGACAACCACCAGCTGCCGCATGTGCTTGGCGAGATGAAAGGGATGATCGCCAGCCTGATTGCTACAGCCCCCAACACGCCTTATGGAATCGTAGGCATCGGCGCCGGAGTCCCCGGTATGGTTGACGAGAATGGCGTAGTCCTGTTTGCACCCAACCTGGGTTGGGAAATGGTAGAACTGCGGGCTTTGCTGGAGAAGGAGTTTGGCGTTCCGGTCACTGTCGACAATGAAGCCAACGCCGGGGCGCAAGGAGAGCTGAACTTCGGCGTAGCACGGGATATCCGCCACCTGCTCTATATCAGTGCCGGAGCGGGGATCGGGTCCGGAATTATTATCGGCGGCGAGTTGTACAAGGGCGCACGGGGCTATGCCGGGGAGACCGGGCATATGTCCATCGAGGCGGACGGCCAGCCGTGCAGCTGCGGCAATCGCGGCTGCTGGGAATTATATGCTTCGGAGAAAACCTATGATCAGCCTGATCTCCACCTCCCGGCGCGGACTACGCCGGAACTGGTCCGATACGCGGAGATCGGCCAGGAAGATGCGCTGCGTCATTTCAATGTCATGGGCGAAGCGCTAGGCATTGGACTGACCAACGTGATCAACAGCTTCAACCCGGAGCTGATTGTTATCGGAGGGACGCTGTCCGTGGCCAGGGACTGGCTGATCGAGCCGTTGCAACGTGTAGTTGCGGAGCGAACACTGCCTTATCACAAGCAGCAGCTCCAGATTATATTCTCTGAGCTAGGCAGCCGTGGAGCCATGATTGGCGCTGCTTTTGCCGCTGTCATGCATTTTCTCGGAGACACACGCGTAACGCTGTAGGAGATCCCTTTCGACCTCATCAGGCAAGAACTTCGATCGACGGCCGAATGAAACTCATAGCTGTAAAATGACGTAAAATCGCCTATTTTTTTTGGTCTCAGGTGCAGTAAAAACAATTTCAATCCTATATAATGAAGGGTACGCGGTGTGATATTTTTCACCATCACCCTTTTTTCTGAAATGGAGAGAGCGTCTATGACCTATGTGGATACGTCTGATATCTCGGCACAAATGTTCATCACTGTACTGCTATTTTTGCTCATTATCGCGCCTTTAGTCAGTCTCGGTGTGTTGCGCCTGTTCCAGTCCAGAAAAAAATCCGGATTCATGCTAATCGGCAGCGGTGTTGCCGTATATGTGGTTTTTCAGATGATTATGTTGTTGGTCTAACAACTAGAAGAATTAATGAAGCCCATTAACTTTTAATAGGGTAAAAGAAATATGCTGCGTCTGCTCCACCGACTGGCCTTTCGTTGCCCGCAAAAAAGCCGCCTCCATAACGGAAGCGGCTTTTTCTCCAGCCAAATGGCCATCTATTATAAAGTTGCCAAAGCTTTGTCAAATTGGAGCTTGTTCATGCCTACGATTTTGAAATCGCCAATCACAGTTACAGGCACGGCTCTCATCCCCATATCCCAGACCTGCTGAGCAAAATCATCGTTCTGCTCGATGTTGCGCTCCTCGTAGGAAATGCCTTTCTCGCCGAGGAAGCTTTTTACCTGACGGCAATGCGGACAGTTGGTGGATGTGTACACAATTACGTTTTCCATCGTATGATCTCCTCCTGTTCAATATGGGGCGACAGCCCTCTTTTGTACCCAATATAACATCATCTATTGTAGCACCGCAGTGCGTAATATACCAAGTTACAGAATAACTGCGCTGTGCTCCAGACTCTCGATGTATTTCTCAGCATCCATAGCTGCCATACAACCACTGCCTGCTGCTGTAATAGCTTGTCTGTAGCGGGTATCCTGCACATCGCCGCAAGCGAATACGCCCGGGATGTTTGTTTCGGAGGTACCAGGATTAGTCACGATATAGCCGTTGCTATCCGTAGTAATCTGTCCGCCGAGGAATGCTGTATTCGGGTGGTGGCCAATCGCCACGAACACGCCGCTAGCTTCGATGATCTCTTCTTGTCCGGTCTCATTGTTCAGAACCTTCAATCCGTTCACGCCGTTGTCACCAGAGGTTACTTCCAGCGGATTACGGTTCAAGGCCCACTCTACTTTAGAGTTAGCGCGGACACGGTCCTGCATGATTTTGGAGGCACGCAGCTCATTCCGGCGATGCACCAAAGTTACTTTCGAGGCAAAACGGGTCAGGAAGCCAGCTTCCTCCAGCGCGGAGTCACCGCCGCCGACAACCACGATCTCTTTACCACGGAAAAAGAATCCGTCGCAAGTAGCGCACGTGCTCACGCCGCGTCCAACATTATCCTGTTCTCCAGGAATACCGAGGTATTTGGCTGTTGCACCGGTGGACAGAATCAGGGTATCCGTCTCCAGAACGCCCATACCTTCCACGTTCAGCTTGAATGGACGCTCGCCCAGTTCCACGCTGTTCACCCATCCAGTGCGGAATTCTGCACCGAAACGTTCAGCCTGCTTGCGCATATTGTCCATAAGATCCGGACCCATAATTCCTTCCGGGAACCCCGGGAAGTTCTCTACTTCAGTAGTTGTAGTTAATTGTCCGCCCGGTTGCGGTCCTTCGATAACCAGTGGGTTCAGGTTGGCACGGGCCAGATAAATTGCAGCAGTCAATCCGGCAGGTCCAGTACCCACGATAATAGATTTATACATGACTATATCCTCCTTATGACGGACGGCATTAGCGTCAGTTCTTATTTAAAATAATTATAATGTAGTACTTATTATGATAAAAGAAAAGGAATCTGTCAATATGCCAGACTCCTCCCTCGCGGACTATTTTGTGAACAATTCAATTTCTAGAAATTAATAGGCTGAACAAGGTGCCTTTACGTTATTTTCACAAGTTCAATTTAGGGTCAATACCAACATCAGAACTTGCCAGAACAACGAATTCAGTAGGAATCTTATTATAAAATATCCTCCACCCTTGACCTCAGCGCAGCAGCCGCAGTCCGTTCAGAATAACCAGAATGGTGCTGCCTTCATGGCCCACAACCCCGAGCGGAAGGGCGATGCCCTGAATCAAGTTGCTGATCACGAGTGTGGCGATTACTGTTACGGCAAAAATCATGTTCTGCTTCACAATGCGCTGAGAACGCCGGGCCAAAGCAATGGTCGAGGCAATCTCTTCGATATTGTCATTCATCAGAACAACATCGGCAATCTCCAGGGCAGCACCACTGCCCTTCATGCCCATCCCAAGACCCACCGTTGCCGTTGCCAGTGCAGGCGCATCATTCACACCATCACCGACCATGACCACATGTCCGTATTGTTCACGCAATGCCTGAACATGAGCCACTTTATCCTCTGGCAGCAGATCGGCAAAAATCAGATCCACTCCCGTCTTCGCCCCGATCGCTTCAGCCGTTGCTGACCGGTCGCCGGTAAGCATCGCCACTTTGATCCCAAGCTGCTGCAACTTCCGAACCGCTGCCTCCGCTTGTGGACGCAAGGAATCCTGCAATGCGATCATTCCCGCGATCTGCTCCCCGTCCATAATTAGTGATACCGTTTTGCCTTCGCCCTCCAGTCTGCGGCGTGTAGACATCCATTGTTCCAGATCAACACTGACCGGGGATGAAGACAACTCATCCATCAGATTGGACTTGCCGATCCGCCAGCTTTTTCCGTCAACTGTTCCTTCAATGCCCCATCCCGTCAAGGATTTACTGTCCTGCACGCCCCGCAGCTCCAACCCTTCTTCCTCGGCCTTGCGCACAATCGCCTCCGCCAACGGATGGCGGGACATATTCTCGATCGAAGCACTAACCATCAGCAGTTCTCGCTCGTCATACCCCTCTCCAGCAATGAAATCCGTCACTTGTGGCACGCCTTCGGTCAATGTCCCTGTCTTGTCAAAAGCAACAACAGCGGTCCGGGCCATATTCTCCAAGTGCAACCCGCCCTTGAACAGAATACCTTTGCGTGCGCTCTTGGAAATGGCCGACAGCATCGCAGGCATAATGGAGGACACCAATGCACAGGGTGAAGCCACAACCAGGAACACCATAGCTTTGTAAAAAGTATCGCTCCAGCTCCAATCAAGCAAAAACGGAGGGGCCAGCATCAGAACCAGGGTTGTTCCTACAACCACCCGGGCATACACCGCCTCCAGACGTTTAATGAAACGCTGCGAGTCCGGCACCTCGGTCTCTGCTTCTTCTACCATTTTGATGATTCTGGCAAAAAGAGTGTTCCCTGCAGCTTTGGTCACTTCAATATACAGCGGGCCTTCCCCGTTCACCGTACCAGCAAACACCTCATGCCCTGAAGACTTCTCTACAGGTAGCGACTCTCCTGTAATAGAGGATTGATCGACAGCTGATTCCCCCCGGCAAACCAGACCGTCGGCAGGGATCAGTTCGCCAGGGCGAACCAGCAGCAGGTCGCCGATCGACAGCTGCTCGATATCCACCTCGTTCATAGCACCCTGTTCAATCCGTACCGCAGTGGCTGGCTTCAAGGCCATGAGTGAGGAAATGTCTTTTTTGCTGCGCTCCATCGTATAGCTCTCCAGCGCTCCGCTCAAGGCGAAAATGAAGATTAGCATAGCCCCTTCGTTCCAGTATCCAATGGTCGCAGCACCCAGCGCCGCAGCAATCATCAGCAAGTTGACGTCGAGGTCGCGTTCCTTGATCAGTGTCTCCACGCCCTCCTTAGCCTTGATCCAGCCGCCGATCGTATATGAGATTACGTAAAGAACAATAGACAGAATCTGAGACCAGCCGCCTACTGCCCAAGCCAGCAGCATGATCAGCCCGCTGCCTAGCGCGGCTTGCATTTCTGTGTTGCTCAGCATGGCCCGGGGATCGAATCTCCGGGGTTGTGGTGCACCCGGTGGCTTAGCACCTCGAGATAAAGCCCCTTCGCGGGGTAAATGTTTAGTTGCTTGCATAGTAATCACCTTCCTGTAAAGTTTTGTGAAGCATAAGCTTCCTGTGTCCCTTCGCAACAAAACTTGCTTCGGGAGCATGCGCCCGCCTCTCACTGAGAATGAGAGCCATTCTTATGACCCCTAAAATGACACATGCTGCCCCGGCTTAGCCGGGACAGCATGTTAAAAAGAATATGGAATTGTATTCAGGTTGTCATTTGCCATAAGTCATGATGAGAACGCCATTGAGAACGATAATCATTGTTGCAACAGTACAAATATATTTCCTCGGTGCAACTTAAGGTCATAATACTCCTTTCCGCAAAAGAAGTAAAGCGCTAGATGATCCGAACAAAAGAAATTCACAAAAAGCAAAGATGTGCGAACAGGGAAGTTTGGAACTGTAGGCGTATAGCGCTTGCCTGAACGCTTTCCATAGGAGAGATAGCAACGGGTCATAGACTGTCGACTGATTTCAACCACCAGAAGCAGCCGCGCGCGGGGAGGCGCACGCAGTGCGGAATTCCCCCTTCATCAGTCGTCTTAACAGTAAGAAAGAGAGGTCATCTGCCCAACTAACGGCATTTTTGTACCTTATTTTTCTTAGATATAGACAAAATATTCAAATAAGGGCATTATTGTATCTTATTTTTCGGAAAAGCACGGTATACAGGGTATTCTGGAAGATTTAAGGTACAATATTGCACTTAATCTCCAATAACCCGTAGCTGCGGAGGATTTTAGGTACAAAAATGCCGTTAATTACACGTCGATGCTTCTTCTTATGCAGGCTCTCTTATTTCTTGGCTATGTTTGTTTTTTAATGCGTTCTATTATAGATGCGCCTATTTTATGTAGGCGTTATTGTACTGTTGAACGCAAAAAAAAGCAGGTCCATGGTGCCCGGACCTGCTCTTGCTCTGCTACAGCCCGCCTCCGGCAGCTGTATCCATGATGTCCTGCCGCGCGATCCACGTCAGGCAGGCCGCCCGCAGCAACGCCTCGGTCCGCTGACCGGCGCTGCAAAAGATCCCGCTAAGGCCGATCTCATACAGATCGGCCAAGGCCGGCGCCGCCGCAGCTCCGGCGGCGAACACCACAGCCGCCGGCCGCACGCGGCGCACGGCGGCCAGGACCTGGCCCGCCGCGGCGACGAAGTCTTGCGCGGCGTTCTCCTCCGGCGCGGCTTCGCCCGCCGCGCCGTCCAGCACGAGGAAATCGGCGATACGCGCGATTTCCCCGGCGGCGGCACGCTCGGCATCGGGCGCGATAAGCGCCCCGATGCGGCAGGCCGCCGCAAAAGCGTGGCCGAGTGTCTGATCGGCCACTTCCTCGATGAATTCGCGCTGTGCCGCGAATTCGGCCGCGCTGGCGGGTGATGGCGCCAGCAGATCCAGGCGGCACTCGCCGCCCTGGCGCTGCCGCTCCGCCACCGCAGCGAACAGCGCTTCCAGCTGCGCATCCTGAAGCGCGGTCAGCCGGGACCGCCGTCCCGCAAGCTCCGGCGGGGACAACAGGGTGACGACAGCCCAGTCACCGTCCGCAGACTCCAGCAGCTCGGCGGCTTCAGCCCGCAGCCGATAGTAAATACGCTGGAGCGCACGATCCGCAGCTGGACCATTCTCACTGACCAGCCAGCTGTCGTATAGGCTGGCCAGCTCCGGGGCCAGCAGCCATTCCTCGCTGCGGATCAGGCAAGGCCCTGCAGGCATGGTCCCGCCCTCCGGACGCGGGGCCGGGCGATCGTTCCTACCGTCACGCAGCACCAGAAAAGAGGGCTGCAAGCCGGTACGCTTGAAATACGTGCGGTTCAGCGGCAGCGCGGCTTCTCTGCGCACACTGCCAACTTCAGGTTCTGCAGGTGATGGAACTGCGGGACCCTTTCGAGCCAAGTCCCCTTCGCGAACCTGCTCATCTGCGCTATTCTTTAACGGGCGCTCCCCATTCTTTTGGATTTGATCCTGCTGCTGACGTTCACCCTTCATTTCCGCACCCACCTTTTCAGCTTTTGATTCCTGCCGGCACCTCACAGGACAACTTCCGGATTATCGGCAGTTTCATGCTTCACTTATAAATACTGGAATGCAGCCGGAAATATGCAAGCGTTACCAAATCCACCTGGAGCGGACAAAACCAAAAAAAGCATCCGGACTACGAAGAATCTTCCTTCTTCCGAAAGAGCCGGCAGGTCCCTCCCCCCCGAAATCGGGGCGAAGACTGCCAGCTGCTTGGAAAAAAGGCTGATAACCAAGTAGCACAGGATGCTTGGTGGAAGAGGATTACTGCTGACTTGCAGCGATGGCCTGTTCCAGATCATATAGAATATCGTCAATAGATTCAGTACCTACCGACAAGCGAAGCAGTTCAGGTGTTACTCCTGCCGAAGCTTGCTCCTCATCAGACAACTGCTGGTGCGTGGTGCTGGCCGGATGGATAATCAGCGACTTGGAATCGCCGACATTCGCCAAGTGTGAGAACAGCTTCACGTTCTCGATCACTTTGCGTCCAGCATCGCTGCCGCCCTTGATCCCAAACGTAAGAATGGCACCTTGGCCCTTCGGCAGATACTTCTGCGCCAGCTCGTAGGAAGGATGACTCGGTAGACCAGCGTAGCTGACCCATTCTACCGCATCATGGGCTTCCAGATACTGTGCCACCTTCAGTGCATTTTGACTATGGCGTTCCAGTCGCAGGTGCAAAGTCTCCAGACCTTGCAAGAGCAACCAGGAGTTGAACGGCGAGATCGATGCTCCCAAATCACGCAGCAATTGAACGCGTGCCTTGATAATGTAAGCGATTGGACCTACGGCTTCCGTATAGACTACACCATGGTAGCTTGGGTCCGGCTCGGTCAGGCCCGGGAATCTGCCGCTAGCCTTCCAATCGAACTTACCGCCATCTACAATGACGCCACCGATAGATGTACCGTGACCACCGATAAACTTGGTAGCGGAATGAACCACGATATCCGCACCATGTTCAATCGGGCGCAACAGATACGGGCTCGGGAAGGTGTTGTCAACGATCAGCGGAAGACCGTGTTCATGGGCAATCGCCGCAACCGCTTCGATATCCAGGACATTCCCCTGTGGATTACCAATGGTCTCCGCAAAGATAGCTTTAGTCTTGTCATTAATCGCACTGCGGAAGTTCTCCGGGTTATCGGAATCCACAAAATGCACCTTAATGCCCAGCTTCGGAAGCGTGGTTGAGAACAAATTATATGTACCGCCGTAAAGACTGGCAGAAGAAACAATCTCATCTCCCGCGCCTGCAATGTTCAAGATGGAGAAGGAAATAGCCGCCGAGCCAGAAGCTGTCGCCAGCGCGCCTGCTCCGCCTTCAAGCGCCGCAATCCGCTGCTCAAATACATCAGTAGTCGGGTTCATGATACGGGTATAGATGTTGCCGAACTCTTTCAGTGCGAACAGGTTCGCAGCATGCTCCGTATCGCGAAAGCCGTAAGAGGTTGTCTGGTAGAGCGGTACGGCACGGGACAAAGTAGTTGGATCGATCTCTTGGCCGGCATGAACGGCCAACGTTTCAAAGGACTGCTTGCGTTCTTCTGACATAGGTATTTCCTCCTTATAATTTAAAAAGTAATGAATTCAAATAATTGGTTGGACTTATTTTCTCACAAACCTTGTCATTTGAAAAGAAAAAAATCTTATTATTCCGGTGTGAATTATTGAATTTTATAAAAGTATCCCCTTATTCCTTCCAAAGGCCAAAACGCGTGGACAAAATTTAGATTTCCACCTAAAAGAAACCGTTATCATGAACCGGTTATAGAAGTCCTGCTGACAGGAGAACTTCAGACCTGCATGGCAGATAATTACTAAAGAGGTTGAATACATGTTACAACAGGCTGCAGTGCTTGTCCAACCTTTATGTTAGAGGTTGATTTCCCCCTTAAATTCATAGATAACAGAAAAGGCTGTCCCCGCCCCCTCCCAGGCATGCGGGACAACCTTCCATATAATCTATCGCGATCGGATTCAGATGCCTTACGGATTCTGTTGTGTGAGAGACTGAACATCCACGAACGGGGTAGCCCCTCCTGTCACGGTAGGCAGGACACCATTCCATTTATCCAGTGCCTTCTCCTGCACTTCGATTTGCTTCAACTGCACCAGTTCGGGAGTAACCTCCTGCTTCTTGAGCCGCAGCGATTCTGCTTCGGCTTGTGCTTGCGCAACCTTCTGCTTGGCCTCAATCTCGATCCGCCGCAGATCATTCTCGGCCTTGAGCGCCTGTTGCTGGGCAACCTGCTTAGCTTCAATCGATTGGTTGAAAGCGTCGGAGAATTTAAAGTTGACGATGTTAATATCATTAACGATCAGATCGTATTTGGCCAAACGGGTCTTGAGCTGGTCGCTAACCTCCCCGGACACCACATCACGGCGGGTGATCAGATCCTCGGCAGGATATTTGGCGGTAACTTCTTTGACAATCTCCTGAATGGCCGGACTGATAATGACTGTATCATAATTACCACCGATATTGTTCATCAGGTGAAAGACCGAAGCTTTGTTGACAGAATAGTTGACCGCTACATGAGTTGATACCGGCTGCAAATCTTTGGAAGACGCAGAGGTATCGGTCTCAGATTTGGTGACTTGTGTATTGACCTGAATGACAGTCTGGATAAACGGAATTTTAAAATGAATACCCGGTGCCAAGGTGTTGTCATTTAGCTTCCCGAAGGTTTTGTACAAACCGACATGACCATATTCCACCGAAGCGTATGCATTAGTTCCAAGCACAGCTACAACCAGTACAGCGACAATACCACCAATTAGTTTGCCAGGGTGGAACTGCTTTGTCTTTGGGTTCAACTCCACATTCATTTAATCTCCTCCTGCTTATCATGAGCAGCCGGTAGCCCAGCTGCTGGCTTAACCCTCTATACGGTGGTCGTAACTGATCAGTTTCAATAAATTGGATCTCAACAAAAACAGCCCTTTCCCCTAAGGAAAGAGCTGTTTCATTCAGGTCTGAAAATAGTAACACCTGATGTTCATATAGTCTAATGACCGCCGGATAAGAATAAGCCAACCCGCTTAAGCAGGCGCGAGCTTTCTTCATTCAGTCCTGTGATGATAACCTTCTTGTCATGCTGAGCATATTTGCCGATGATCTTCGCAATTGCACTCACTGCTGACTGGTCCCAGACATGGGAATGCGAGAAGTCGATGATGATCTCCGCCGGGTCGGCTTCATATTGAAAATGCTGAACGAAATGACTTGTTGTGCCAAAGAATAATTGACCGGATACCCTATAGGTTCTGGAAGAAGAGGCTTCCTTAACGGTAACACGGATAGAGGCGATTTTCCAGGCAAATGACAAGGCACTAAGCAATACACCGAACAACACACCTATGGATAAATTGTCCGTAGCTACAACCGTTACCACGGTTACAATCATCACCAGGGCATCGCTTACAGGTACGCGGGCCAATGTCTTGAGCGCACCCCACTCAAACGTGCTGATCGAGACCATAAACATTACACCAACGAGTGCGGCCATCGGGATCTGCTTGACGACATCCCCGAGAACGAGGATCAGGAACAACAAGAAGATACCTGATACGAACGTGGACAGCCGGGTGCGCCCGCCGGACTTCATGTTAACCATGGATTGGCCGATCATCGCGCAGCCTGCCATACCGCCGAAGAATCCGGTTACGACATTCGCCAGCCCCTGGCCTTTCGCTTCCCGGTTCTTGTCGCTCCCTGTACCGGTAATGTCATCAATCAGCGTTGCCGTCATTAGCGATTCAAGCAAGCCAACAACCGCGAGCGAAAGGGAGTAGGGCAAGATAATCAGTAACGTATCTAGTGTAAAAGGCGCCTGTGGAATATGAAATAACGGCAGAGCCGCCGTAATATTGCCCATATCCCCTACGGTTTTTACATCTAAATGCAGTGAGATGCTGAGGACCGAAACGGCGATAATTGCAAATAAAGCGGATGGAATGACTTTAGTAAGCTTTGGTACCACATAGATAATAACCAATGTCAGAGCTACCAGACCGTACATGATCCAGCCTTGTCCTTTGAAATGCGTGAGTTGGGCCATAAAAACCAGGATCGCCAAAGCATTTACAAATCCGGTCATCACCGGCTGTGGCACAAAAGTAATGAACCGGCCCAGCTTCAGGGTACCCATCAAAATCTGGATCAGACCTGTCAATACGGTAGCAGCGAACAGGTACTCGATTCCGTACTGTGCCACCAACGTGCCGACCAGAAGCGCCATCGCTCCCGTGGCTGCCGAGATCATGCCGGGTCTTCCTCCCGCAAATGCTGTAATCATTGCAATGCAAACGGAAGCGTACAGTCCCACCATCGGACTGACTCCCGCCAGAATGGAGAAAGCGATCGCTTCCGGAATGAGCGCAACGGCTACCGTCATTCCGGAAAGAATATCGCTGCGGGTGTTGGAGAACCACCCATTATTCAATGTAAGCTGCTTCAAGTGTCTGTGATCCTCCTATGATGTTAAGGGTATTAAGGACTTATCCTATAAGTCCGGGTCCGGTGCAACGCTGATGCTGCTTATTGTACCCGACTACCCGCCACCTTCACAAAAAGTCATTGCTGTCTTGTAAGCGCTTATAGTTCTCCTTCTCTCGCTTATTCTGCGAATTTATCTCAAATTCAATATATTTAACGGCGTTACATAAATTGATCTAAATAATTTATTGTTTGTACAAACCCGAAGCCTTCACTTGATCGAAGAACGTATTGAACTCATCAATATTCAGCTGCTGCGCCGCATCGGACAATGCTGTGGCCGGATCGGGGTGCACCTCAACCATAATGCCGTCGGCACCGGCAGCGAGCGCAGCCTTGGCACAAGGCACCAGAATGTCCTTACGTCCTGTGGAGTGGGTAACATCCACCAGCACCGGGAGATGGCTCTCCTGCTTCAAGATCGGCACAGCTGAAATATCCAGTGTGTTGCGAGTCCACTTCTCGTACGTACGGATGCCGCGCTCAATCAGCATGACCTGTGTGTTGCCACGAGACATGATGTATTCGGCTGCATGCAGGAATTCTTCCATGGTCGCTGCAAGTCCACGCTTCAGCAGCACCGGCTTATTCAGCTCTCCCGCCGCCTTCAACAGCTCGAAGTTCTGCATATTGCGGGCACCGATCTGAATAATATCCACATAATCCAGCGCTGGCTCCAGATGGGCCGGGTCTACAATCTCGCTGATCGTCAGCAGCCCGTATTCGTCTGCCGCTTCACGCAGAATCCGCAAGCCATCCATACCAAGGCCCTGGAAATCATACGGAGAGGTCCGAGGTTTGAAAGCTCCGCCTCGCATAACGCGGATTCCGGCTTTTTGCAAGGCTGCCGCTACGGTACGGGTCTGAAGCTCGCTTTCTACCGAACAAGGTCCGGCCACCATCAAGGAAGACAAACCACCCACAGTTACATCTCCAGGAAGAGTAATGACTGTATCCTCCTGCTGGCTTTTCCGGCTGACCAGAAGGGTCTTCTTATGTTCTGCTGATTGTAGATCAAGGGAGGCTGAGAATATTTGCTTGAACAAGCTGCGGATCGTACTGTCGGTAAACGGTCCCTTATTGCTCGCTACCAGCTTCTCCAGCATTTGCTTCTCCCGCTCAGGATCGAACTTCGGCACGCCCTGCTTTTCCTTCAAAGTACCAATCTCCTGAACAATCTTTGCCCGATCGGAAATCAGCTCTAACAATTGACCGTTAATTCCATCCAGACGCTCTCTCAGCTCATCCAATTCCACATTACTCATACCTTCCACTCCTCTTCTTCATCATATATTTGGAACGCAAAAAAGGCCCCCGTCGCAAGGGACGAGGAGCCGTGGTACCACCCTAATTTAGAATGACCTCCGGTAATCGGCATTTTCAAAGAAACCTGGCGGTTGCTTCTGCCGCGAAAGAACATTCTGTCTTTCACCCGGTAACGCGGGGCGCGGGCCACCCTACTCATGCTTGTGCCGATGGGCAAAACACTTCAGGGGCCGACTCGGAAGTGAACTTCAGCGCAGGCCGTCTCATGAGGGTGCTCTCAGTCTCCGGCACGCCTTCCCTGTTAAGATCCGCTTCTTGCGCTTACTCTCTTCGTCATTGTCCTTGCCTGTATATCAGTACTTTTATATACTGGTTGCTGCAATCTTAATCAAAAATCAAGCCGGTTGCAAGTGGTTCATTTAACGCTTTGTCGCTTCACTCAATCCTCTTTCGTATACATATTCTGATCCTGCAATCGAATTAGTACTTTGCCAAAACGTCCACCCTCATGAATGACCACTTTGCCGGAGGGATAGGCTTGCTCCAAATAGTCAGCAATAATGTTGCGATTCCGTTCATCTACAGGTAGACGGTGATTACGGAGCCAAGTCAGTGCTTCCTGCAAAGCCGCTTCCCTGGTGACTTCCGTTGTTTTCATTTCCCGCGTGATTAGCGATTCGTATGCATAACCTTTAAGATATAGCAGATGCAGCAAGTATCCCATTTCCATATGTTTCGTATGGAACGGCTGACCGGTGACGAGCGGCCAGATTTCATTCACTAGACTGTGCTCTGGGGGACTTGCCGGCATACTGATATAACAGAACTTCCGAGCGCATTGGAGTATCTTCTCCACGCTATCCCAATTGTGAATGACCGGGCACATCGAGACAAAGACGAGATCGAAGGCCTCGTTCCAGCCCCTGGTCTGCACATCAATATTTTCAAAAGGCTCGGGCACAATCTTTACCTGATCTTCGGCGAACTTCGAGATGTTTTCTTTCAGCAATTCCACCTGCGGGGGAGAGGTCTCTACGGCAGTTACATGAGCCCCTCTCTCCGCAAACGGCACCGAGAACACTCCAGATGCGGCGCCAATATCCAGAACGGAGGCGTTTTCGAATTGGACCCCTTGCCCTTCAAGCCAGTTCATGATCCGTTTGGTTCGTTTTCTTCCCTCTTCGCTAAACGATTGTTCGTTGAAAGTCTTGGCCTTATGGTCAAATGATCTCGTGGGATCGACTCCCGCCTTCTTCATTTTCTTTAAAAGAGAATCGTCTTTCCACGCTTTTTCCCAGTTAGCTGCATCAAAAAAATTATTCATGATCATTCCTCACATTTCTTTATGGGATATGGATTTTCCTAAACCGGTATCCCATGTTCGCGTTCGTCGCAGTGCTGCTGTTCGTGCTTTTGATGACCTTCTTCTCGTCGGCAATCATGCTTCCAATGTTTATGCAGGGCGTGCTGATGATGACGGCGTTCAAGTCCGGCTTGATCCTGCTTCCCGGTGGGGTCGTAAACGGGATTATGGCTCCAGTCTCAGGCAAGCTGTTCGACAAGTTTAGGCCTCGCGTTCTTGTTATCCCCGGGCTTGTCATTGCTGCCGCCTCAAACGCCCGTAAATCCATAATCGGCTCTTTAAGCAGTAATTGCCGCCACACGAATAGCGCCAAGGCGACGCCACCTGCCGCAATTGGCCAAATCACCTCCGGCACCGACCAGCCGAGCTCACCAGCCTTGCTGAACCCGTAGACAATTCCCCCGAAGCCAATCGTTGACAGTACGATGGATAAGAGGTCAACCCGTGGTTTTGTGACTTCTGACACATTTTTCAGGACAGCAATCCCCACGATAATCGAGAGCAGCGCAAACGGCAGTACAAGATAGAACAGCCAGCGCCATGAAAGTCCGTCAACGATCAAACCTGAAATGGTCGGACCGATAGCCGGCCTATTGATTCACCCTAATAGTTCCCACGTCGAAAAGCTTTATATCCATTTCAAAACAAAGCCTATATAGATCGACAATATCCATAATTAAAATAAAAAAATTCGTGCCTCTTCTCGATACTACTCCATGTAAATCAACATATATATTTATGCAGATCTATAATATCCATAATTAGAGCACAAGAAGCTCATCACTTCTTGTTTACATCGTGACTGCAACGCTTAAACGCCTCATCCAATACTGACTGAATCGTATGTTCCCGCAAATATTGGTGCAACTGTTGTTCCGCGCCGTTCATAACTTTTTCAACCAAACATGCTTTTCCCGGATACTTCTGATCTCTCTGTACAGCCCCTTCTTCCGCTAACAACTGGTGCTGCTGCGAACTCGAATTCGAACATTCGAATAGCTGCTGTCTTCCTTCAATCACTTGAATCACATCAAGAAACGTAATCTGATCCGCTGGCCGGGCAAGCTCGTAACCACCGTTCACCCCTGGCACAGCACGTACGATTCCATCCTGTCTCAGCTTGGACATGATTTTGGATAAATAGCTTTCGGATACACCTAGTATCCCAGATAACTCCCTAATCCCGACATTGTTGCAGCGCTGCGAGTGTCCCAGATGAATTATCGCATGTAGGGCGTAATCTGTACTTTTGGAAAACTGCAAGTCTTTCTCCTCCCTCCTCAATATCATCATTATTATAGATCTTTATTGTCCATAATAAACAATTAAACTCCAAATAGCAATGATATTTTTGGCTTATGGAACGCTGAAGGATAGGATAAGCCAACTTCTCGGCCCATCCTATCCTTTCCTTGTGCGCCCGCTTAAAAAAACTTTCGGATCACTCCCGTTAAGGTCTCACTCGTGACCGGCTTGCTAATATATTCATCCATACCTGTTGCCAGACATAGCTCCCGGTCGCCTTTTAGTGCATTAGCCGTTACCGCAACAATAATCGGCTGCTTCTCCGGCGGGAGCGTCTCTTTAATATATTTCGTAGCCTCTAGGCCGTTCGTCCGTGGCATCTGTATATCCATAAAGACCAGATCGAAGGATTCACAGGTTATCCGCTGCATGACGACGGTTCCGTCAGATGCCAGCTCCACAGAGTGCCCGCGTTTCTCCAGCATTTTTTTCAAAACAACCTGGTTAATCTCGTTATCTTCGGCAACCAGAATCCGCAAGGGACGATCCTCCGAGCCTGTCAAAGATTGTGTGTCATTCTGCCCTACTTCGGCCATTGTTACATTGGCGTCATCCAGAAAAACCGCAGTGAATACGAACGTCGCCCCTGGCTCCGCTCTCCTGTGTAAGGTAATTTGTCCACCCATAAGCTCCACTAGCTTCTTCGTGATGGCCAGCCCAAGTCCTGTCCCCTCATGCCGCCGATTCATAAAATGATCGAGTTGGTAAAAAGGCTCAAACAAGCGGCCCTGCAGCTCTTCCGGGATCCCAATTCCGGTATCGGAAACGGAGAATTCCAGCATACTTCTGCCTTCTTTCTGCTCTACGACCCTTACCTCGAGCAGGATGCCGCCGGTATAGGTGAACTTGACCGCATTGCCAACCAGATTGAGTAACACCTGCTTAAGGCGCTCCCCATCACCCACCAAATGTGTCGGCACCTCAGCATTGACCTGGGTCTCGATGTACAGTCCTTTAATCTCCGCTTTATGACTCAGCACATTCATTACAGAAGCAATGCAGAGCCGCAAGTCGAAACGATCCTCATGCAGCTCTGTCTTACCAGCTTCGATTTTGGAAAAGTCCAGAATATCGTTAATAATTGCCAACAGCGTATCTCCGCTCTGGCGAATAATCTCCAGGTATTCATGCTGTACCGATTGCGGTTCGCTCATCTCCAGCAGCAGATCGGTCATTCCAATCACTCCGTTCATCGGGGTGCGGATTTCATGACTCATCATCGCCAGAAAATCGCTCTTGGCGCGGTTCGTATGTTCAGCCGTTTCTTTAGCAATCATCAGCTTTTTCTGTTCAGTAATATCCTTAACGATAATGTAGAACCCTACCCGGCTTCCACTAATAACAATAGGCGCTATACTAGTCAGCACCTCGACCATATGACCATCCTTGTGCCTGATCTCTTCGATGTTCCGCTCTCCCCAGTGATTCCCGGAAGAGTGATCCAGAATGTCTTTCAGGTGCTCTGCGCCCACAATGCTCGATACGTTCATTCCGGCCAACTCGGAGATCGTATATCCCGTAAGTTCGCACGCCTTGTCGTTCCCGTTGATGATATCGCCTTCCAGCCCCAGGGAAATTACCGCATCATGGTTGTACTTCTTAAGAGATGTGTAGCGCTCTACCGATTCCTGCAACTTCCGTTCAACCATCTTACGTTCGGTAATGTCACGGCCTACTGCAACAATGCCCCGACCGCCTTCATCCTCTAGCACCCGCAGCGTATACTCAATCCACAAATAATGCCCCTCTGCATGCCGGGTACGCAACTGAACACTGCTATAAGCTAACGCGCCCGGCATCTGGAGCGCATTGAGATCATCCGGATGAATATAGCTGCTGACATTCTGCCCTACCAGTTGTTCCGGCTCATAACCCAGCACTTCATGAACTGAGGGTGAGCAATAGCGGCAGAGGCTGTCTGGTGTCGCCACGTATACGATATCCCTGATATTATCTGCAATGAGCCGGAACAAGTCAGCGCTATCCGATAGAAAATCCTCCTTGCACCCAGGCCCGGTTAGTCCCCTTAACAGCACCGTATAAAAGAGCAGCTTCCCCGTCGACGGTTCATTGATCCGCGTAATCCGAATGATTAAAGCTACAGGGTTCATTGCCTGGTGCACCAGCTTCAACGTACACTCGAAAAAAGAGATCTCGCTTGCTGCCAGCGCTCCCATCTGTTTGTGGTAAAGCTCCTTGTAGTCTCTGTGTAAAAACTCACTCAATGGCCGCCCCAGTAGTTGCTCTTCCGAATAACCCAGCAATCCAGTTACACCAGAATTAACACTTGTCCAAGTTTCTTCCGGGGAGAGAAAAGCCTCACCTGCTCCTACCCCGTCTTGCACATCTTTCAACCGGGAATCTTCTTTATCCGACTGATGCCCCAACATCTGTCCCACCGCCGTTTCGTGGAGTAAGGCTAGCATTAAGCAAGCTATTTAATAGTTTAATTCTTTACTATAAATATCTGGTATAACTGCATGAAAGTCAATGTGAATAGAGGAGTTTATCTGTTCAGAACAGACGCTGGCGATTACGCTCCAAATGTACGATAATAATTCCATTCTTAAGTATCGACGGACCGAAAGATCAATATGCGAAATAAAACAATAACTCAGAAACTTACAATTCGTAAGTGATTATGATATAATGCATGTATTCCATCCATACGGACATGCTTAACCAATTAATCTATGAATAGCAAGGGGTTCGGAAGTATGAGTAAGCCTATACAACAAGAGGCAGTTCCAGAATTTGAATTTGGCATTTATACACTTGGAGATATTGTGACCGACTGTCACACTGGAAAAACAATCACCCCGCGGCAGCGGCTGGATGAGGTGATTGCCGCTGCCAAGTTAGCCGATGAGGCGGGACTTGATGTCTTTGGTGTCGGTGAGCATCACCGGCTGGATTTTGTCATCTCCTCAGTGCCTGTCGTCCTGGCAGCTGTGTCGCAGGTCACGCGCCGAATCAAGCTGACCAGCGCTACTACTGTGCTTAGTACCATTGATCCTGTCCGGGTCTTCGAGGACTTTGCCACACTTGATCTGCTATCTAATGGACGAGCCGAGATCATTGCTGGACGCGGTGCTTTCCTGGAATCTTTTCCCCTGTTCGGCTATGATCTTGAAGACTATCATCGCTTGTTCGCCGAGAACATCCAGCTACTCCAGGAGCTAAATCAGCATGAAATTATTAACTGGGAAGGCTCGTACCGCTCCTCCCTCAGAAATGCGGAGATTGCGCCTAGGCCCGTACAGCATAAGCTCCCGCTCTGGGTTGGAGTGGGCGGTTCACCCGAGAGTGCAAAGAAAGCTGGAGCACTGGGCACGGGGCTTGCCATTGCCATCCTGAACGGAAATCCAGCGCCTTTCAAGGAGCTTGCCGATAGCTATCGCCGCTCCGGCATGGAGGCCGGTCATTCCCTTGAATCCCTGAAGATTGCTATTACAAGTCATGGCTATATTGCAGAAACTACACAACAGGCGCTTGATGAATTTTATCCATACTATTATAGCTACCGTAATTCCATTAGTCCGAGCCGAGAGCAGAGATATACAGTATCCCGCAGCGAGTTCGATCAATGTGCTGCCTTCGATAATACCTTAGCGGTGGGCAGTCCTCAGCAAATTATTGAGAAGATCCTTTACCAGCATGAGCTATTCGGACACAACCGCTTCATGACTCAACTGGATATCGGCGGACTTCCATTCGCCAAGGTGGCATCAGCCATCGAACTGCTAGCTACCAAAGTAGCCCCTGTCGTACGACGGGAAATTGCCAAAAAGACCTCTTCAGTCTCCCTTTAAAAGGGCCTTCTGCCGGATTTTTTTGTAGCGTCTCCATGGTATAATCTAAAGCTTCACGGGCATTATCCAATTCTTTCGTTCATGAATTGGGTAATGAGCCTAAGGCTGATTCTTTCAGATTCAGCCCCAGAATATTTCCCGGAAGCGAGGTACCTATGAAGAAACTATTAGGCATTGCTATGCTAGCCTTATGCATATTCAGCATAGGGCTGCAGCCTCCCAAAGCCGCTGCCGCGGTCAGCTATACTGCCAAAGTAAATGCTGATTCCTTGAATGTGCGCAGCGAGCCGGCCAAGAATGCAGTCATCACGGGGTCACTGAAGAACGGTACGGTGGTAAGTGTCACAGACGAACAACATGGCTGGCTGAAGGTCAAGTCCGGTTCAACTTCCGGCTGGGTTGCTGGCTACTATCTTCTGAAGACCAACGGAACGCCTACTGCCGGAACGACCGTAGCGGTCAAGGCAACGCCGGCGGTTAAGACATCCACCGGAAACAGCATGAACGCCAAAGCCACGGTTACCGCAAGCTCCCTGCGAATCAGGAGTGGCCCAGGCACCAGCTATAGCGCGCTGGGCTCACTGAAAGCACAGGATACGGTAACCATCCTGCAGCGCCAGAACGGATGGCTAAAAATCCGCACAGCCAGCGGAGATACCGGCTGGGTCTCGGACCAATACATCCGCAGCGGAGCAACGGTCACAAATAGCGCTCCGCCTCCTTCTTCCGGCGGCCTGAAGGGCAAGCTGATCGTGGTGGACCCCGGCCATGGCGGGAGTGATCCCGGCATGCTTGGCACCACCTACGGCACGCTCGAAAAAGATTTGAATCTGCAGACAGCCTTCTATGTCCGCGATTACCTGCAGGCGGCCGGCGCCCGGGTCGAGATGACCCGAACGAAAGACGTGAAGCCTTCGCTGGCTCAGCGTGCCCAGCTCGGCAAGACGCTCGGAGCGGATGCCTTTGTAAGCATCCATTATAATTCCTCACCGAAGAAGATATCCGGAACGTTGACCTTCTTCTATTCCGAAAGCACTGACCTGAAGCTGGCTCGGGCAATTGAAGCCCGGCTGGGACAAGGCATCGGCCTGAAGAGCAACGGCGTGTCCTTCGGCGATTATCACATCCTCAGGGAGAACTCGATACCGTCAGCCCTGATGGAGCTGGGCTTTCTCTCCACCCCCTCTGATGAGGCGGTGGCCCGCACAGCCTCCTATCAGAAAAAAGCCGCCCAGGCTATAGCCAACGGGCTGGCCGATTATTTCAGGCGCTAAGGCATTCGCGCCATGGCATATCAAAAGCCCAGGCCTCTTATCCGTTCTACAAGGATAAGAGGCCTGGGCTTTTTTGATCTTTTCATTTTAATACAACATTTCAAAGACTAAGAACAAGTTCAGCAGAACCACCAGAGCCGAGATAATCCAGCCTGTGATGGAAGTAATCCGCAGATTGACCAGCCCGCCCATAATTTGACGATTGCTTGTGAAGATAATCAAAGGAATAAGTGCAAAAGCAATCCCGAACGACAGCACCACCTGACTCATGATCAAGGCGTCTGTAGCGTTCACACCGGCAATAATAATCGCAAGTGGGGGAATTGTAGTGATCGCCCGGCGCAGGTACAGATTAATTCTTTTATTGATGAAGCCCTGCATAACAACGTCTCCGGCCATGGTGCCCACTGAAGAGCTGGATAATCCGGCAATGAGCAGCCCGAGTCCAAAGGAAACGGCCGTAACAGGTCCGGCTAATTCGCGGAACTGATGAAAGGCTACATTCAGATCCTCAACGACCATGCCGTTCTTGAAGAACAGTGCGGCAGAGACTACAATCATTGCCATGTTGACTGCACCCGCAATGATCATGGCGATGATAATATCCGCCAGTTCCAGCTTGAAAATCTTCTTCTTCTCCGCTTCATTCCGGCCGACCACACGGTCTTGCGTCAGCGAGGAATGCAGATAGATCGCATGCGGCATTACCGTTGCGCCCAGAATACCTGCGGCCAAAAGAATGCTGTCCACACCATCGAATCTGGGAGTAAACATGCCCACGGCTACTGCGCCCATATCCGGCTTGGATACAATCACTTGGAAAGTAAACGCCAGCACGACGATTAATACCATGGCGCCGATTCCCGCTTCCAATGAACGGTACCCGCGCCGCTGTAGCTCCAGTATGGCAAACGACCCAACGGCGGTAATCAAAGCGGCTGGCAGCATAGGAATGCCAAATAGTAAATATAACCCTAACGCCGCTCCTATAAACTCAGCTAAGTCTGTAGCAATAATTACAAGTTCACTTTGTATCCAGAGAAAAATCGATACGCCTTTGGGGAATCGGTCATGCGCAATTTCAGGTAAATTCTTACCGGTAGCGATGCCCAGTTTGGCTGACAGAGATTGGATCAGTACCGCCATCAGATTAGAGGCGACAATCACCCATAGCAGCAGATATCCATACTTGGACCCTGCTGTAATATTTGTAGCAAAATTACCGGGATCGAGATAGGCAACCGCTGCTATAAAAGCAGGTCCGAGAAATGGCAACAGCCGTTTCAGACCTTTGACTTCTCCGTCCAATACAGCTTGGGCAGATATCTTGACTTTCTTTTCTTTGATCAGTTTTTGTTCCGCAACTTGTTGCTCCAACATGTCTATCCCTCCTCTTGCCCGGGAAAGTTGTCTATATACACGAAAGTTTCCTCGATGCAACTTTATAGTTGAATTATAGTCCCTTCCATGTAAAATGTAAATAGATTTTCATTTCAAATCTTTTCATTTTAAATTCATTTATTTCTTCTGCAAAGAAAGCTTATCGATCATATAACTGGTCAGAGCATTCAGATGGTTGCCGATGGTGATGCCTGTTTCCTGCTCTGCCTGCCGGGCCGCAGGAGCCATGGAGAGCTGGGCAGCAACGATACGGATACCGGGATTCTCGTGAGCCGCGCGCTTTAATCCAGACGACACCAGCGCGGTATACTCATCTTTTTTCCCCTGCATAATCAGACTGAACGTATGCTCCAGCACGCTGGATTCTACAAGCACCTTACGTCCTGTGGCCTTACAATAATGCTGGAACTGCTCCATCGTCCCTGTAACCGTATTTGGATTGGTGAAAACGAAGCGAACAGGTTCATCAGACCGGCAGGCATCCTGAAATAATGGGTCATCTATCTTTATGACGGGAATAGGCAATGGGTGAAGACTTTCCCGATATACCGCGGTAAAAAAAGTGCAAGTGATCAGGATAGCATCGACATGGCAGGCTGAAATCCAGCTCAGGGTCTCCCTCACCTTGGTCTCCACAGTTTCATTATTAAAATCGGCGTCCATTTTTATGCGATCCAGACCTGGATCTACAAAATGTACCAGTTCCACTTCATGGCCAGCCAAAGCTTTCTCGATGTGCTCGATATTGGAATAATGCGCATGATAACAGCCTATTCTTGTCATGAGCTTGTTTCCCCCTTTTTCAATACATAAATCCTAAAACAAAAGGTCCCCTTCACACAAGTGAAAGGAACCTTACAAAGCCTAAGCATCATCTATAGGTGAACTCCATAATTTTAACTGAACAAAAAGGATGTACGGATGCTTCGATTGCTTTCCTATACTCCGGGTGGATACAATCGATTCAATACTTCACGCATTGCCCCTTTTATCTGGATATCCGGGCGTTTTTCTCTCGCTAAGTTTTCAGCTTCTTCTACCGTAGAAACTACCCCAAGTTCCATCAGCAGTCCCGTGGCAACCGTTCCTGTGCGGTTACGTCCACCTGCGCAATGGAAGTAGACGGTTTTCCCACTGTTTACAGCTTCACTGATGGCTAGGACTGCCTGTTGTACAGAGGCGTCTTGTCCACTTTCATGCTCCACAATCGGATGATGATGTCGGCTAACCTTATCCGGAAAACCCTCAGCTTTGGTGCCGTTGTCCCTCAGATCAAACACATCCGAAATCTCCTGCTCCTGAAGCGCCTCCAGCAAACCGTTCTCCCCGCCGATATACACTTTACCTTCAATAAGCTCATGATAGCCCGCCATAGTTATTCCCCTGTCTCCGCAAATTGCTTAATACGTGCGCCAATCTGGTCACGGACGCTTTGAAATACTGCCCATTTCTCCTCTTCCGTCCCCTGAGCCTTGGCTGGATCATCGAAACCCCAGTGCTCACGCTTTACCTTAGGCGGGGTTATTGGACATTTATCTGCGGCATCGCCACACAAGGTAACCACCAGATCTGCGTTATTCAAAAGATGGGAATCAATAATGTCGGAGGTTTGGCCCGAAATATCAATACCGGCTTCGCTCATGGCTTGTACCGCTTTGGGGTTCAGTCCATGGGCTTCAATTCCAGCGCTGTAGACATTCCAGTCCTTGCTCAAATATTGCTTCGCCCAGCCTTCGGCCATCTGGCTCCGGCAAGCATTTCCTGTGCATAGAAAATAAAGAGTCTTCTTATCCATTTTCATTGATCTCCTTTTACATTACAGAATAATTAACCATATATAGAGTCCTAACAGGGTAATAAACAGTGTGGGAACCGTCAGGATGATGCCTGTTTTAAAGTACGTTCCCCAGGATATTTTCACACCTTTAGTAGAAAGTACATGTAGCCAAAGCAAGGTCGCCAGCGAACCGATCGGAGTAATCTTAGGTCCCAAATCCGACCCGATAACGTTCGCATAAATCAAAGCTTCCTTCATGATTCCCGTCGTATGTGTAGCATCAATGGCGAGCGCGTCAATTAGAACCGTAGGCATATTGTTCATCACCGAGGAGAGGATCGCGGCTATAAAGCCCATGCTCATCGTGGCGACGAATAATCCCTGATCTGTTGCCGCCCGCAGCACCTCTGCCAGTAAATCTGTAAGACCGGCATTCCGCAGCCCGTACACCACGACATACATCCCAATGGAGAAAAATACAATCGCCCAAGGCGCTCCCTTGATCACTTCCTTTGTGTTGACGGACGAACTATTCCTTGCCATCAGCAGGAAGAAAATCGCAATCACTCCGGCGACCGCTGACACAGGGATGTTCAGGAATTCGCTGACGAAATAGCCAACCAGCAAAATCGCGAGCACGATCCAGGACAGCTTGAACATCTGTTGGTCTTTAATCGCCGCTTTGGGATTCTTTAGCTGAGTGCTGTCGAACTTCCTCGGGATGCTTTTGCGAAAAAAGAAGAATAACACCAGAATGCTTGCCACCAGCGAAAATAAGGTTGGGATGATCATCCGGCCCGCATATTCCATGAAGGTGATGCCGAAGAAATCGGCGGACACGATGTTCACCAGATTGCTGACGATAAGAGGCAATGAAGTTGTATCAGCGATGAAGCCGCTGGCGATGATGAACGGAAACACCTTTTTCTCATCGAATTTCAAGGCCCGCACCATGGCAAGCACAATCGGAGTGAGGATCAGCGCCGCACCATCATTGGCAAAAAACGCCGCCACCACTGCTCCCAGAATGGTCACATAGACGAACAGCCGAATCCCGTTCCCATGGGCAGCGCGGGCCATATGCAGAGCAGCCCATTCGAAAAACCCGATATGGTCAAGGATCAATGAAATCAGGATGATCGCAATGAAGGCTAATGTCGCATTCCACACAATCCCGGTGACATCAAGCACATCGTTAAGACTTACTACCCCTACCAGTAACGCCAAGATCGCCCCGCCACAGGCAGACCAGCCAATGGACAGGTTCTTAGGTTGCCAGATTACAAAAACTAGTGTGGCTATAAAAATTATAATTGCCCAAGCGGCCACTGCTATAACCTCCAGTTGGTTCTGATCCAATAAGATGAACTTAAAATATGAACATAAGGATCACTCTTCATCACACTAAATAACCATATAACTATATACTTATATTTAAGACATAGCTTTATTACTTCAAACGCATATCACTCGCAAGAAGCAACTATTTCTTTTTTATTCAAAAGGGCTAGTATCGTCTTGGAGTCCGGCATCTGACCCAGAACAGCCTGGATATGGGGCTTATCTTCGACGTTCAGGGAATAGTGTACCCATTGCCCGCGCTTACTCTCCTTAACGATGCCCTGTGTTTTTAGCTTTCTTAAATGCTGGCTAACCGCCGGCTGTGAAATATCAAAGATATCCACAAATTCGCACACGCACCACTCCCGCTCTTTCAACAATGAAAGCATCGCCAGACGCGTCTTGTCTCCCAGCAGTTTCATATCGTCTGCAATATCGCCCAGTGGCTCCATATTTATTTCCTCCTTCTACACTTATATAAGTCGATGCTTATATTCTAATCATCTGCCCCTACATTGACAAGAACTAAATAATCTTTAAGGTAGACCGTAGGAAATGCCACGCGAGGTGCCATGAACGATGATCCTACACTGAAAAAACCAGCTCAAGCACTTAATTAACGTGATGAACTGGTAATTAGGTAGTATTAAGCTGGATTAATCGTTCTCATTTTCCCCTGATCCCGGCATAGACAGCGTCTGTAAGATCTGTAGTGAACTTGCCTGACATACCTTCCAGTGCCGTATTCGTGAACGCTACCACGCTGAGCTCTTTCGAAGGGTCCACAAACCACGAATGACCATAGGTTCCTCCCATACGCCAAGTACCCGGTGATTCCGGGGTAGCTGCAGCAGCAGGATCTTTGAGCAGAATAAAGCCTAAGCCGAACCCTCTGCCTGGCCAAAAGGCCATTGGAAGGTCACCAATTTGATTGGTAGTCATCTCACGAACCACTGTCTCTTTCATTAGAGGTTCTCCCCCCTTGCGCAAGGTTTCCAGCAGCTTCAAAAAGTCGCCTGCACTGCCAACCATGCCCGCTCCACCCGAAGGGTAAGCTGTGGCATCCATTGCCCGGACAGGCGCTAGCCGGAAACCCGCCGTCCCCTCTACGAATGGTATAGTGTCAAAATCCCGCAAGCGGCGTGGCTCAGCAGGATCATCAGCGTAAGCAACAGCCAACCGCTCCGGATCGACTGCAGTAAACCCGGTATCGCTCATACCTAGAGGTCCTGTCACCAGTGAACGAACAGCGTCCCCAAGCGGTGCTTTGGCTACCTTTTCAATTACCGCGCCCAGTACATCTGTAGCTATAGAATATTTCCACTGTGTCCCTGGTTCATACAGAAGCGGCACAGAAGCAAGCCGGCGCAGGTTCTCGTCCAATGTGATATCCGCCAGATCCATCCCATCAGATACACCAGCAAGCTCATAGGAACCCTTCTCTTCTTGAAAAAAACGGTACGTCAATCCGGCGGTGTGTGTTAACAGGTGACGAATCGTCAATGCCGCAGATTCACCATTCTGCAGCCTTGGACGAAATTCCGGCAGCCAGCGATCTACACGATCATCCAATTGCAGGCGGCCTTGTGATACCAACACTAAAGCAGCTGTAGAAACAATAGGCTTAGACACAGAAGCCAACCGAAATAACGCATCCTCATGCATGGGCCGATTGTTCTCCCGATCAGCAAAACCGGCAGCACGGTTATACACCAACTCCCCGCCAATTGACACTTTAACAACGGCGCCGGCTAACCTTTTATCAGCAAGTGTAAAATCGATGACCTCATCTATACGTGCTTGTAAATTCGCTTGCGTCTCTTTGTTCCAATATAAATTATTCAATGACACTCATCCTCTCTGAACAATATCATGTTGCTTACTTTTCCGGGGTGAGTTTATTATATAAATCAAGTCTCTTTGATTACATAAGACAAACCAGTTAGTTGCTTCAGTTTACAAAGGAAAATAAGGTAGTTTGCAAGGAAATATTCGAAATTAAAGGAGGGCGTTTTCATGGACCATATAGATAAGCAGATTCTGTTCCATTTGCAAAATCAGGCGAGGATTTCAATGACCGAGTTAGGGAAATGTGTCAGCCTATCACAACCAGCCGTTACAGAGCGAGTCCGCCGTCTGGAAGAGAACGGGGTCATTGAGGCGTACCGCACAGTGATCTCCCCGGAGAAAATCGGCAAAGGTACTGTGGCCTATGTACTGTTTAGGACAAAAGAATGTTATCCCTTCCTTGATTTTTGCCGTTCTGCACCCGAGGTTGTTGAATGCTATCGCATCAGCGGAGAACACAACTACCTGCTAAAGGTTATGACTGACTCTACCAAATCACTAGAAGAATTCGGCAGCCAGTGCGATCCCTATGGAACTTACACCGTTCTCATCGTAATGTCATCCCCTATTGATCCTAAATTCCTCATCCCCTCGCTTGAAAAAGTAAATCTGATCGCCGATCCAGAATAACTCGCAGACGGTGTACAAACAAAAAGGAATCCGGCAACAGCCGGATCCCTGAGATATCAAATGAGAAAACACAGAACTTTATTAATATGTCCACCAGTTGCCTGACATCACAATCAGCGAGAACAACTTGATGCTGTCTTCGTAGTAGCCTTCGGCAGAACTACTTGCCGTATGGCTCCACACCGAGTTTAGCCAGCTTTGATAGCTCGGAGAGGTCATCGCACTAACGCCGAACGGTGCATAGAAGGCACCGCTGTTGTAGCTGCCGAACACAGTTCCATTCAGCTTATAGCCATCCTTGATGCTTCCGGGAGCGCCCCCTACTTTAGTTTGGATCCAACTGTTCATCTGATTAAGCTGCGACAAGGCACGGTTATCGCCAGTAATCAGGTAGTCCGTAGCAATCCGCCATGGAGTACGACAGGAGTTATAGTTGTAATTACCGTCATTAGCATCTTCTAAGAAGTTAGCCGCTGCGGGCTTGTACACACCACCTGAGTAAATCACGAAATCAGGCAGCAGACCGGTGCTTGCGCTGTACCCGCTATACAGGCTGTTGATAATCGTGTAGGTCTTGTCCGTAACGTTCTTCCAGCGGACATCTCCAGTAGCACTTTGGAAAGCCTTCAAATGATTCAGCATGAAATCCGAAGGCCGTGTAGCTGTATTATAGGAGCCACTGTTCGCCCAGTCGCCGAGACGGATGGTCCACTGGTTCTGGTTAATTTCTTTATCCATAATGGCATTAATAATATTCTTCGCCGCTTGTAAATAATTGATTGTACCGTTGCTTCCCCACTGCTTATCTGCTAACAGCAGCGAGAACGCGATGTCCATATCTCCGTCTGTGGCCGAATCCTGACCATCAATATTTTGAAAACTGCTGTTCTGCTTCCAGGACATTAAGTACGGGTTATTCGCGCTCGGATGTGCTTTGTAATAATTATAGAGGCCGTCAAAATAAGTCTGCGCACTGCTGTCATACCCGGCCATTAGCACGGTGAACAGCATGCCATAGCCATGGGCTTCGGATACGGTTTCCCCGGCCGAATTGTATTTAACATAATATTTACCGGTGCCAGCTGGCTTAAGGTAGGCTGCTTTCCACGCATCCCATTTGGTTTTCACTGTATTATCCATGCTCGTCTGAGTGACATTATTGGGCTTAATAGAACCGGCCGTATAAGTCGTATGCTGTGGAAATGGCTTATTTACTGCTGCGAATGCTGATCCCACCGGGAGTATAACAATAGCTAAACACATCATCATAAGCGTTCTCCAATTGAACCTAAGCTTTCCTATCCTTTTCACCATCTAATCATCTCCTCTTCAAATGCTGATTCGCGATCAACAAGCAGGGGCACAAGCCAACGCGTTAAAAGGCAAATAACATAAATAAATTGGTTAATTTGTTAAATAATGATTAGAAATCGCAATACCAATATATTCTGCAATCTAGTAACTGTCAATATCAAACGTACCGCAAGTCATAGTTTCCACATTCCTCCCGGTGTACTCCGCTCGCTCTACCGCATGACTTACTTTCCAGGCTCTCATCACAAAAAAAAGGATCACCCCTGTCCCAAAATGGAACAATGAAGTGATCCTTTATCAATAAACTTAGAACACGCTGCGAACCAAACCGCCGTCCACTCGCATGGCAGAACCATTAATTGCCGAAGCCAACGGGCTGCTGAGAAAAACGACAACATCCGCAATCTCCTCCGGACGAATCAGCCTTTGAATAATGGAGGTTGGACGATTCTCCTTCATAAATCTGATCTCCGCTTCCTCGATTGTAAGCTTCTCCTCTGGATACAAGGTATTCAGCATAGTCTCTACGCCTTCTGTTAAGGTAGAGCCCGGCATGACGGTATTCACCGTTACCTTTGTCCCTTTGGTGAGCTCAGCCAAACTGCGGGAGAGTGATAGCTGCATCGTTTTGGTTGCGCTGTAGTGAGCCATTTCCTGAGAAGGCATCACTGCAGCCTCACTGGCGATGAAGATAATTCTGCCCTCATTGCTCTCCAGCATGCCCTTCAAATAGTGACGGCTAAGCCGAACTCCGCTCATGATGTTAACCTCAAAGAACTTAAACCATTCTTCATCCGGAATATCAAAATATTCAGCAGGCTCGAAGATCCCCAGATTGTTAATAAGAATATCGACTTTCGGGAATTCCTCCACAAGCTTCTTGCATCCCGCCTCTGTTCCCAGATCCGCTACCGCTGAGTATACCTCAGCTTCAGGATGCTCCTTCTTAATCTCTTGAATCGCATCATTCACCTTGTCCTTATGCCGTCCATTGATCAGAACAGTTGCACCCTCCCGCACCAACGATTTGGCAATCGCTTTGCCAATTCCCGATGTTGATCCAGTCACCAGTGCGGTTTTGCCTTCTAAATGTAGCTTCATGCCCATTCCTCCTTTGTATACACTACCCTGATACAAGAGAGATCACTCCACTCATTCCATATAGAACGAGGGAGTGATCTTGTTCATGCACTATTACTCATGCGCTATTAAAAATCGAAATTATCCGGGTCTGGTCCGACACGCAGGTGTTGATCCAATCCGTCAATTCGTTTCATATCTTCCGCGGACAGCTCGAAATCAAAGACCGAAGCGTTCTCCACAATGCGGTGTTCTTTGGTTGACTTAGGAATCGTAACAACACCGTTTTGAAGATCCCAACGCAAAATGATTTGGGCAATGGATTTGCCGTATTTAGCAGCAATTTCTTGCAGCTCAGGGTTGTCCAGCAGTTGGCCCTGCATCAGTGGAGACCAGGCTTCGTATTGAATGCCTTGCGCTTTGCAGAAGGCTTGCAGATCTTTTTGCGTCAAGCGCGGGTGATATTCCATCTGGTTCACCATTGGCTTGATTTCAGCATCTTCGAGCAGGTCTTTTAACTGGTGCTCAAGGAAGTTGCTGACTCCAATCGCTTTGACACGCCCTTCTTTATAAAGAGTCTCAAGTGCTCTCCAGGCTTCCTTATATTTTCCTTTTACAGGCCAATGGATCAGATACAAATCGAGGTATTCCAGACCAAGCTTCTTCAGGCTCAGTTCATATGCAGCAATGGTGGACTCATAACCGAGATCCGCATTCCACACTTTGGAGGTCACGAACAGGTCTTCTCTGGAAATACCAGCAGCTTCAAGCCCTTGGCGAATTCCGTTGCCTACTCCTTCTTCATTGCCATAGATCGCAGCGGTATCCACACTACGGTAGCCGTGGGCAATTGCTGTTTTCACGGCGTTCTCCAGTTCAGCGCCTTCCTCTACTTGAAATACTCCGAGACCAAACCACGGCATTTTCACCCCATTGGACAGGGTTGTTGTATCTTGCAGATTGTTAGCCATTCTCTATCTTCCTCCATCTATGATTAATTGCTGAGCTTATAATATGCCACTCGGCCAAGCCCTAGTCATCAATGCTTGCAAGTGCTATGATAGGTTAAAACATTCAAAATGAATAGTACGCACTTCAAAGTACCATAGTAACTAAAAAGTACCTATGGGAATATTAAACTCTAACAAATGGAGGGATAACCATGACATTGGTTAAGAAAAAATATAATATTTCGGTGGAGGCCACCCTGGAGGTCATTGGCGGAAAGTGGAAATGTGTGATCCTCTGCCATTTGACCCATGGCAAGAAGCGCACTACCGAGCTCAAGCAGCTGATGCCTGCTATTACGCAAAAGATGCTGACCCAGCAGCTGCGGGAGCTGGAAAGTGACGGTATCATTAACCGGATTAGCTATAACCAGGTTCCGCCAAAGGTGGAGTACGAGTTGAGTGAATATGGGGAAAGTCTGAAGGATATCCTTGATTCGTTGTGCAATTGGGGAGAGCAGCATATTATCAAGCAATATGGCGACAAACATGCAATGCTTGAAGATAGTATTCTCAACAAGTAAGGCAAAGCATTCCTTGCAGGCTAAGGAACTGAAGATGCTGCTATGTTGCCCAGGATGGCAGCATGGCAGCATCTATTTGATTGAAGGAGCCGAAGAAGGATCGGATCAACCGACAAAGCCTAACTTCTGCTCATATTTGCAAATCGGGGTCCCGGGTAAAAGCCAACTTTTCTATAGAGGTTCTCTGCCTCATTGCCAACGGTCACACAAAGCTTAACGACCTGTGAATGCTCATGAGCGGTTGCTCTAACATAGTTGAGCATAGCTTCTGCAAGCCGTTTGTTTCTATACTTGGGAAGCACGCACAATTCCCCTATTTCCGCAAAACCGAGGGGCATTTTTTCATAGATACCAGCTATACAAAGTCCGGCAATTGCTTGCTCTTGCTCATCAAATACATAAATCGAAAGATTGCGGTGCTCATAGACCTTCATCAGATGCTGAACATCTGCTATGGCCTTAGCTTCATCGGGAGTACCATAAGTTTCATAGTCAATCCCCCCTGCATATCCCTTCATAAGGATCTTGGCCACCGTGATAATATCTGTTGTCTCATCTAGCGAGTGTATAGAAAATCCATCCGGCAACACTGCTGTTATGCTATCATCAGCCGGACAGCACATGACCAGCCGAATCACACCCAGCTTATATCCGAATGCAAGCAAAATACTGACATCTTGTTGTAAGACTCCATTAATGTGCTTAATATCATGACTGCAACTAAATAACGCTTTCCAAAAAGCCGTTCTGTCAGCAAAAGGTGAGATCAAAAAGGGGTACATTACCGTCCCATCATTGATTATTGCCCCGCCAATCCTCACCTCGTCACGCAGAATCCAATAACATCGGTCGCTGAATTGCGTATCTTGAATTCGTGTATTCCAGTCGTACCACATCTCAATATCCGTATCGGCATAGATCACCTGGTAGACGGCAAACTTTTCTTTATCTGCTAGCTCCAGTCTATATTTTGGCATATTCATCCCCACTTTAGATCGCTCCCTTCTGCATATCGACTTGATCATACAGCTTGTTCACATCATAAAGTAGTTATAGTTCTGCTATATTTAAAAATTCCCGCCTCTCGCTTTGCATTATGATTGATACGCATGTACGAGTTGTTGTAAGGCTTCCTTCACATCGCCGTGAAAAAGCCCCCCATGGTAGCAAACAACCTGCTCAATGTCATATTCCAGTAATCGCTGAACCGAATGAACAGCCTCCGGCAAATTCAATGTATATTGTGGATTGGCAATTTCAAGTCTGCCTTGCTCAATGACGACTGCATCTCCGGCAATTAAAGTTTTGCTGGCAGGAAGATACAGTGACATATGACCAGGCGTGTGCCCTGGCGTATAAATGATTTCTATCCCTCCGCACCATGGCAACCATTCCCCACCAGATACCGTCTGATCAACTGCTGCCGGCTCAATGGACTGCAAGAATTTAATAAATTGCTCCGCTTGCGGCTTGGATTCCTCTGGCAAAGCATCAAATGTCGATTCCGCCTGCTCCAACCGCTTTGACTTTGTTTTACCCTCAATAGATGGTGTTTCGATCTCATGGGCGATAATACTGATGTACGGGTATGCCCGTTTCAGCGCAGCAAGTGATCCGATATGATCCATGTCGTGATGCGTGATGATCAACTTGGTGAGGGAACGTAGTGTAACCCCATGTTTGTTCACTGCTGCTTCTAGGAGAGGCACAAAGTCTGGATAACCGCAATCTACAAGAATCGTATCGCGTTCATCTTGAAGCAAGACCGGGGTAATGATCTGTTGTTGTCCACTATATTCAAATTCAATGTCGAGCAGTTGATAAGGGTTCATCCGTACCTCCTGAATTCATGTCCTTTAAGAATAAGTGTAGAACATGACACGAGCGTTAGAAAGGACATAGATGATACAGAATCAAAGGTGTCCACCTTATTGACTGCGAATAATTCGTCTAATGCTGCGTTCACTCAAATAGTGATGGTGTGCAAGCTCCTTGACGGTTAGACCTGAACGAAAATTACGCATGATTTCTTCATTACGGTCTTGCAGCATTTGCTTATACCCGGAACATTCGCCCCATTGTTTTTTCTTCCCTTGCCGGGCTGGGATATACAGATATCCTGCTTGTACATATTCTTGAATGCTATGAAGTAATTCTTCCGGTAGCATCTCTTGTGCATTTTGATATTTCATTATTTTGCTCCTATCTATATAGCAGAATTCGGTATATAGAGAAGCAAAGAGTCCGCTCTTCAGTATGGCGAAGGCTCTAAGCAAAGTTCGCTTGAACGCGTTGGAACTCTTTGCTCAGAGCCACCTCCATCGATACGAAAAAGCATAGGGATCATGCCATTCACTCCCGTCTAAAGGCTAGTTATTGTGACAGTAATACGCCTCTATTGTGACACAACAGGCAGCGTAATCTCCAGCTCAGGGATATATTCCACTTTTACATGGTGGTCTATGTAAATCCAGTGGAACTAATGTCTGAGAGAATTCATGCAATCTGGCTGCATCTTCTGCTAATCTAAAGACAATCTGCGTAATGTTATCTTCCTCTAGCGTAAGTGCCGACCCTTCGATCCACTCAAGAAGTGTTGCGAATGTCTGGCCAAATTGATCGACCTGATTTTAAATTTCGTTCCAATACCCCATTTAAAGACAATTTATCAAATCTAGTTGACAAATATCGCATTAATATATTATCCTTATTTTTACATAGATACCATAGTTTTTAATGATGCTGCAACAAAACTCACACGACTGTAGCAGATTAACGTCTGTTATCTACCCTGTACCTCCCCCATCCTACGCACTCTATAACTTCCAATTATTATTGCCACTGTACTCTGTTGACTTACACTTTCCTCTTCCAGACCTACAACCTACCCACACTTATTTGCGTGTAACTCTATTTATGCTGTCTACCCCTGTCCATTTTGCTAGACTCGTTGATCTTCTAAAAACAATAGATAGCGCTTACATACTATGTTATATACCACTCACGATAGTCGTAATTCTGTGTAGAACAGAAAGGATGAGAGTGATGGGCGTCAATAGGCATGGCTGCGCAGCAAAATGGATGAGGGACAAAGAAATACAAATGAAAGGGCGTGGTCCGCCTGGAGAGGAGGGTATGGATAGGCTACTAGATTTTAAAATTCAAACCAAAAAGGAGAATTTGTGATGAACAAAAATCGAGTTAGCACTACCCCATCTATCAGTAAAATAGTTATGCTCCTCTTCTTGTCTTTCATTCTTGTGTCTTCGAGCCTTGTCGTGGGGCCAGCACAGCAGGCTGATGCCGCTCCTCTTCCTAAAAAAATCATTGCTTACGTGGCCGGCTGGGCCAACTTGACCGCGAATGATATCAAAGCAGAGCAATTGTCTCATATCAATTACTCCTTTGCCCTGATCTCCAACGGCAGAGCCACTATTACGAATAATGACCGTACAAATCTGCAAACTATGGTCGGACTGAAATCCAGAAATCCGGATTTAAAGGTTCTATTATCTGTCGGGGGCTGGGGTGCGAACGGTTTTTCTGATGCTGCACTTACAGACGCCTCCCGTACAACCTTTGCCGACAGCCTTGTGCAACTGGTGACCGCCAATAACTTGGATGGCGTCGATCTGGACTGGGAATATCCAACTAACCCTGCAGCAGGCACAACTGCACGGCCGCAGGATAAACAAAATTTCACCTTGCTTCTCTCGAAGGTTCGCGACAAACTGAACGCGCAAGGACAAATTAATGGCAAGCAGTACCTGCTGACTATTGCCGCTGGAGCCAGCAGCAGCTATCTGAATGGCGTAGAAATCAATAATATCACGCCCCTGCTGGACTGGATCAATCTGATGACGTACGATTTCCACGGAAGCTGGGATGCGACCACCGGTCACCATACGAATTTGTCCGGAAGAGATATTAGCGTAACCTCAGCGGTCAATTTATTCCGAAATGGCGGCGTTCCCGCAAGCAAACTGGTCATTGGCGGAGCTTTTTACGGCCGGTCCTGGACAGGTGTGCAGAATAGCAATAATGGCCTCGACAGACCTGGCTCCGGGGGCTTCGAACCCGATTACAACACGATTGTCAGCCAGTATTTGAATAAGAACGGATATACACGGTATTGGGACAGCAGTGCACAAGCCCCTTACTTGTTTAATGGAAATACCTTCATCTCTTATGACGATCCGCAATCGCTCACTCTGAAGGTACAATATGTGAAGAATAATGCTCTGGGCGGCATTATGTTCTGGGAGTACAGCAATGACAGATCTGGTGCACTGCTTCAGGCCATTTACTCCGAGGTAACTGGTAATGTGACACCCAATCCAACAGGATACTCCTATCTGGTTGCCCAAGCCAATCAGCAAATCGTCTCTGCTGAAAACTACGGTAATGAGCAATTGGTTGCCAACAGAGCAGCCGCAGGAGACTGGGAGCTTTTTGAATTAGTCACGAACTCGGATGGCACCGTGTCCCTCAAGTCCAAAATCAATAGCAGGTATGTCACCGCTGATCTCAATACAGGTGGTGCACTGATCGCCAAAGCTACAACCATCCAGCAGTGGGAGAAGTTTAATCGTGTGGATTTAGGGAATGGCACGATTGCACTGCAAGCACTGGCCAATAACCTTTATGTTACCTGTGATTTAAATAACGGAGGCAAGCTGGTTGCCAGCCGCACGGCTGTGGGCGGGGCCTGGGAGGCTTTCCGGGTGAGCAACAACTAATCGAGGGCATGGGAGCGGCAGACCTTCACCTTAATGAAAGGTAGAATCTCTCTATGATCTGCTCGATGAGCAGAGATATTTTCACAAGCACAGTAAAAGCCAGCCGGTCTCCAGTAACACGTGGACTCGCTGGCTTTTCAATAATAGGTATACATTTAATCGCCAAGAAACTCTATCAGCTGCTCCAGTAGCACATCCATCTCATCATCCGTCCCCACACTGATTCTCAGCTGATCCGAGAGCCGCGGGGCGTCAAAATAACGGACATAAATCTGCTTCGACTTCAAAAATTCGTAAATCTCACCGGCAGTGTGATGCTGTGGCTTACATAGCAGGAAATTTGCCTGCGAAGGCAGCACTTCAAAACCAAGGCTAATTAACGTCTCACGGACCCGTTCGCGGGTAGCAACAACCTGCTTAATGGTCTTTTGCAAATACAGCTGATCTTCAAAGGCCGCTGCAGCCATGAGTTGACTGAGATGACTGACATTGTAGGAATCCCGGCATTTATCCAAGGCATCCACCAGCATGGGGGCCGCTAAGCAGAACCCTACCCGAATACCGCACAGTGAATGAGATTTGGAAAAGGTCCGCAGCACCACTAGGTTCGGATAACGTGCAACTAACTCATAAGCTGATGCCGTTGCTGGCGCAAAGTCGATATATGCCTCATCGATAACTACTAGCCCCTCATAGTTCTGAAGCAGGTATTCAATCTCGGCGAGCGGTAACAGCAGTCCCGTCTGTGCATTAGGGTTAGCGATAAAGATGCCTTTAGCCCCTGTATTAATGAGAGCTTCTATATCAATGGAGAAATCATCACGTGTCGGCACATATTCGGTATGCACTCGATGAATGTCCGCGATCGTCTTGTACAGGGTGTATGTAGGATAAGGAGTGGCGATAGAATCTCCTTCTTCCAGACAGATTTGAAACAGATACGCAATAATCTCGTCAGAACCGTTGCCGCAGAACACATGCCCGGAACTAAGATTAAAATGCGTCCCGATTAACGTCCTTAATCTTTGGCTGGTGGCGTCCGGATAATAGCGAAGCTGTCCATAATCGAACTCACTCAGTATCTCCTTCACCCGTGGCGACGGCGGATATGGATTCTCATTGGCGTTAATCTTGATCACTCGCCCGTCCATCTGCGGCTGAATCCCCGGCACATAAGGCGCTAGCTGCTCTATCGTCTGCTTAATGTACATAGACTCTCTCCCCCAACTCAATAAATTGAGATCTTTTCAAAGAGAATACCAAGTACAGGAAAATAATTCAATTATAGAATGCTAGACCTTTGCAACAATCACCAATCCAAGCCGTGCGCTTCAATAAACTTACTGGTTGCATCTGCCCGTTATCTATAGATACCTTTCCTGATGTAACGTATAGATCTGCTCTAATTGCTCCTGAAGCCGGTCGAAGACTACAAACCGGTCGGCTCTGATGTACTCCCTCTGACCTGCCATTAGCAGCATCACAGGCACTGTGAAAATCAAAAATTGTGACGCCACCTCTTCCACTACATTAGCATCAATATGTCCGAGGTGAATTTGCGGGTATGCATCCAGCAGTTCTCTTAGCTTGGGCAGGATCGCATGGCATACACTGCACTCCGGTCTGGACACGTACAGAAAGCTCAGCTCATTCTTTTCAAGGAACTCATGAGCCATTTCAATTGAAGTTATTTCTGTAATTTCTTTCATACGGAATCTCCATTCAAAGGTTCATGAACACTGCTCAAGTGTTTGAGAACCGGGCCGCGAACCGCATATAATCGGCGAAATCCCCTTCTGTGCAGAATCCGAGCGGCCTTCTTGCTTTTACAATAATTATCCGCCAGGATCATCACTGCATCCCCGGAGGATAAACTCTGATTCCACACAAAGGGCAAGCGGCCCAGCGATATGTTAATCGTGTCAGGGATGTGTTCCTTGTCGTATAAAACGGCATCCCTGACATCGAGTACTTTAATAGAGGATGGCGCAACCATCAGACTGTCCTGTAAATTCATTCGCAAGCACGATAACGATGGAACCGGCCAAAGCTGAAGCACCATCCATACTAGAGCAATAATAAGGGCTGTATATATAACAGTCATGTCTTTGGCTATCGCTCAATGTCCCAACGCATCGACAAACTTCTCACTGTCAATGGCCGCCATACTGCCACTGCCTGCTGCAGTAATGGCTTGCCGGTAGCGGCTGTCCTGCACATCGCCACAAGCGAAAACCCCGGGAATATTCGTCTCAGATGTACCTGGCACCGTTATAATATATCCGTTATCATCTGTGGTGATCTGTCCATTCAGGAAACCTGTGTTAGGTCTGTGCCCAATAGCCACGAATACACCGTCCGCATGTATCACTTCTTCTTCCCCAGTAGTATTGTTGATGACTCTCAGTCCCGAGACTCCCCGCTCACCAGCAGCGACTTCTATAGGTGTTTTATTCAGCGCCCATTGTATCTTTTCGTTAGCGCGGGCACGGTCTTGCATAATTTTAGAAGCCCTCAATTCCTCACGACGGTGAACCAATGTGATTTTGGAAGCAAAACGGGTCAGGAAGTTGGCTTCCTCCAGCGCAGTATCTCCCCCGCCGACTACGATCAGCTCTTTGCCACGGAAAAAGAATCCGTCACAGGTGGCACATGTACTTACGCCACGTCCGACATTTTCTTGTTCGCCCGGAATGCCCAGATACTTGGCGCTTGCCCCAGTAGAGATAATCAGTGTTTCCGTTACAATCTCACCTTTGCCCTCCACTTGCAGCTTAAATGGACGTTCGGATAAATCTGCTTGGTTTACCCAGCCTGTAAAAAATTCAGCGCCGAAGCGCTCGGCTTGTTTACGCATATTGTCCATCAGCTCGGGCCCCAGAATGCCTTCTGGGAAACCGGGAAAGTTCTCGATTTCAGTTGTAGTGGTTAACTGACCTCCTGGTTCGGGTCCTTCAATCACCAGTGGATTCATATTGGCACGAGCCAGATAGATCGCTGCGGTCAGCCCGGCAGGACCTGTACCTACGATTACGGATTTATACATTTTGCACCCCTCCATGTTTTTTATCATGCTGGTACGCTTCATTTTAAATTTAATAATCACTCACAATTCGAAAACAACTATTCAATTGAATAATTGAATTATAATCCTGATGGGGTTCTTCGTCAAGCCACAAGTTACTATTACAAATTAAAGTGCTTCATCTTCGCTTCATAGGCTTCTCAAGCATCATTTACCAACAACAAAAGCACAGCCTTAAGCGGCCGTGCCCCGAAACAACTCTATAAGCGTACAGACTCATACATGTGTTTGGTACAACTGAATGACTTCGGAAACCACCTGTTCGGCTGACTGAAGCGCACCTTCCAGATGCCCGCCGTGTTCAGGCGAGGTTTCGGTTCCGGCAAAAAAGATTTTCTTGCTCCAAGCCCCCGCTCCGCTCAGACGCCCATAATTAGGGAAGTCGGCGAGTGGTGTGGAATCCTCCTCCACAGCTGTCTCCGGGTCCATCGACCAATCTTTGTAAAGGAGCCCGCTCATCGCTTCAGCAGATGGACCCAAGAGGCGAGACAGTTGCTCAACCACGAGGCTCAGGACTTTGTCCTCCCCAAGTTCCCGCCTCATCTCAGCCCTCATCCCGAAGAAGCCAAAGAGCGCACCGGAGCCTGTAGCTGGTGAGGCATCATGAATCTCCTGCAGCGGTCCAACCCAACTGGAAACAAGACCGGAAAGACCATCTTGCCGCCAAAAGGGGGTGTCATAGACTGCAACCACCTTGGCCTGTCCCGCCATCCAAGTCGGTTTGTCCATCAGACTGGCCATAAGTTCAGATGGAAGAGCCGGCGAAAATGTAATATGACGAGCCACGAGTCGAGGTGGTAACGCCAGGATCACTGCACTTGCGGCTATGCTTTTCTGTGTACCATCAGGAAAGTCCGCTCCAAGGGTAATGGTCTGATCCTCGCCAGCCCGAATCGAGGTGACCCGCGTATTCAGTTGAATCGTACCTGGTGGGAGCGTAGCTGCTACAGCATCGATAAGACACCGCACCCCTCCAGTGAGGCGCATAGAACGTTCCACTGTACCTTCTGCCAGCATAAAACGCTGCGCGGGTTCATTCTTGTATCGCTCAGATAACATGGCTCCTTCGGTATGCTGAGCAAAGACTTCTAAATCTAGCTCTTGAACCAGACTGGCGATCATCGGCTCATATTGCGGCCAGAACCATGTTGGTCCAAGGTCAAACTTGCCGAGTTCAGGCTTGTCCGGGGCTTCTAGGCTTAAGACTCTACCGCCGAACCGCTCTCGTGATTCCAGAACCACGCAAGGAATTCCTTGTGAAATAAGCAAAGACGCCGCACGCAGTCCACTTAAGCCAGCTCCGACAATGACCACTGGATCATTACTTTTCTCTTCTATCTCTACTTTCACCCTCATAAACCTCCAATAATAAATCAACAGGGTCGATAAATGCTGTCTACCTCACATCGCTGACATTCATCAGTCTCTATTCCATTCGTGTACGCCTTCATCTATGCGATAGGCTGTGAAGCCTCTATTCTGCATATGCTCTACAGCCTGTGTTGTATAAGAGCAATAAGGCCCTCTGCAATAAGCAGCCAGCTCAATATGACATGGTACCGTATGCAAATACTCATCCAGTTCCTCCAAAGGAACAGATAGAGCCCCTTGAATATGCTCGGCTTCGTATTCATCCCTTGGGCGAATATCCAGCACAATTACTGCATTCGTCTCCATCTTTTGCAGCAGCTCCTGCTTTGAAATCGTCTGTACCCCTTCATATTGCTTCAGCAGATCCTCTTTGATCCGCGGCAAATCAGAAAGCCGGTTCTCAGAGACGTTCCACAAAGACATTAGAAAATCTATAACTGCAGGATCGCCCAACGAATAGATGGCATAGGTCCCTTTTTTACTGAACTTCACCAATCTTGCTTCCAATAAAATTTGCAGATGACGCGATACATTCGCCACACTCATGCCGGTCTGCTCAGCCAAGCACTCGACGCTTTTGGAGCCATTGGAGAGAAGATCCATAATCTCAAGTCTTTTATCACTGGATAAACATTTACCGATGCGAGCATATTGCTGATAGACTCTCTCTTTGATAGATGTATCCGTATTGATGGAATTCATACAAATTCCTTCTTTCCTAATTCAATTGAATAATTGAATTATAACTTTTTTTCATTTATACTTCAAGTGTTCCTAATGTACACGGATATGCATACTTATTATTACCCCTAAGGAGGAAAATACATGAAGACGATGAAGGCCATGCAAATTCCGGCCAAAGGTGACAAGATGCAATGTGTCGAAGTACCGGTCCCTCAACCTGAAGCAGATCAAGTGCTGCTGCGTGTCGAAGCCTGCGGCGTATGCAACGGTGACGCATTAGCTATTAGAGGCGCTGCCTCACAATATCCGCGTATTCCCGGACATGAGGTGATCGGAATCGTTGAGGCACTTGGTACCGATGTCACGAAGTGGAAGATTGGGCAAAGAGTCGGCATCGGGTGGCATGGCGGACATGCACAGGTCACAGGGTTGACCATGGACGGTGGCTACGCTGAGTATATGGTTGCTTACGAAGACAGCTTATCCAGCATTCCAGACGGGTTAACTGCATTAGAAGCGGCACCGCTGATGTGCGCAGGAGAAACTACATTCACTGCTCTAAGAAATAGCAAAGCCAGACCTGGAGATCTCGTAGCAATACTCGGAATCGGCGGTTTAGGGCACCTGGCTGTTCAATACGCTCACAAAGCAGGCTTCAACACAGTGGCCATCTCTCGCGGGCCCGATAAGGAGGCCTTAGTGCGTGGGCTTGGAGCACACCACTACATTGATTCGGACACAGAAAATCCCGCTCAAGCACTACAGGCATTAGGCGGAGCCAAAGTCATTCTAGCCACAGCACCGAACGCCAAGGCCATTTCCGCGCTTCTGGGCGGACTGTCTTCTGACAGCGAACTCATTATTGTAGCCGGCTCCGGAAAACCACTGGAATGGTCAGCAATGGACTTTTTGAAGGGCCCTCATACCGTTCGCGGCTCATTTACCGGACATGCTCCAGAGGTAGAACAAGCCATTAAATTCAGTGTACTGACAGATGTAAGGCCGATGATTGAGACGTTCCCTCTGGAACGTGCCGGCGAAGCCTTTGACCGGGTGATGAACGCGGAAGCCCGCTTTCGTCCTGTGCTGCACATTTCCGGTTAATTATGTTGAGAAGTGGAGCGTTTTTTTTCAATAAAAGAAGGGCGTTCTTTTCATTACTACTACAGAGTTTCCCTATAGTACAAAAATCCCGACAGCGCTTGTACTAAGCACCGCCGGGATTTTTAACCCCTGGCAATTACACCAGGTTCAAGATTTTATCCTTCAAAACATTCTTCGGATTGACGCCGACCATTGTGTCGACCAGTTGTCCATCCTTGAACAACAACAGTGTCGGAATACTTCTCACGCCGAATTGAGAAGCCAATTCTGGTTCATTGTCCACATTCACTGTGGCAAGAGTTGCTTGACCGGACATTTCGCCTGCCAGCTCTTCAACGATTGGAAGCTGGATTTTACATGGCCCACACCAAGGGGCCCAAAAATCAACCAAAGTAACACCAGATTGAATTTCGTTTTGAAAAGATTGTTTAGTCAGTGCAGTTGCTCCCATAGGAATAGCCTCCTTGTGTATATGAATATAATATATTCAATTGAATAATTGAATTATAGACAAAAGAAAACTTTTCGTCAAGGGGTAATCTTTTTTCGATACAAATTTATACATAGAAAAGAGCCCATCCTCAGATGGACTCTCTTTCTGACACCTAACCAACAGGCACACGATCTTTATTTCAGACTCGACATACAACTCGATACCAGCGTATCAAAATAATGAATATCTCCTAACGAGCGTGTCATTAATTGAGCCCCCTGCACAAAGGCAACCAAAATCTTCGCCTGCTCTCCAGTACTGATCGAGAAATTAAAGGCTCCCTCTTCTTGCCCTTGTGCCAGCACATCCTCAACCCAGCTTTCATTCGCACGGAAAAAAAGATTGAGCTCAGCACGTATCTCCTCAGGAAAAGAATGAAGCTCCGCAGCCATCATCGAACACAGACATAACTTGGCGTTATCCTCCAGTGTCTCCCGGTACAATCCAAAAAAGCCGGTAAGCTTGCCTTGAGAATCAAGGTCTTGCTCCTTTACCGCCTGTAGCCGGTCCATAAAATCCTTGCGATACTGGAGTAGCACAGCCTGTACTAAGTCCTGTTTAGAAGGAAAATGGTAGTGAATGCTCGCTTTGCGAATGCCAACAGCCTCGGCAATATCCGCATAGCTGAAGCCGTTATATCCGCGTTCCTGCACCAGCTGCAGACCAATATCCATAATACTTTGCAGTGTGTTTTTTTTCGTATTCATACAAAAAATCTACCATTCAGTAAGTATGCTGTCAACTTCCTTCCTCTTCTCTCCAAAAAAGAAGGGCCAATCACGATGGCGATTGACCCTGACATAACATTTATCTCAGACGGGCTGTTACCCCTCCGTCGAGTGGCATGACGACACCCGTAATCCAGGCCGCTGAATCACTGGCCAAGAACAAAATAGCTTCCGCTACATCCAGCGGACTTCCGTTGCGTCCGATCGGATGGAATGCGTTGAAGCTTGGCAGTACTTTTGCCACCTCTTCTTCACTCATAAAGGTGTTATAGATCGGAGTTTCCACCACAGCTGGTGCTACCGCGTTCACCCGAATTTGATCCCCAGCCAGTTCAATTGCCAGGTTGCGTGTCAGAGCGTGACGTCCTGCCATCGCAGCAGAGTACGCTGAAGACGGCGTAGCTTCTACAGCTTGAATCGCCCACATCGAGCCAGTGTTCACAATGGCACCGCCGCCTCTTTTCTTCAATTCAGGCACTACGGCTTGCGAAGGATAGAACGTTCCTTTAACAATCGTATCCAGATAAGATTCCAGATCGTCTGGCGTATGGTCCAAGAATGGAGTTGGATTAAATTTGCCGGTGTTGTTGACCAGCACATCAATACCGCCGAAGTTTTCAACGGCTGCTTTCACAAGATTGGCTGAGGTTTCAGGAAGGCTAATGTCGCCGGATACCGCCAGCACTCTTTTACCAGATGGATCGATTTCAAGGGCCGTTTGCTTCAAAACATCATCGCGGCGGCCGTTAATGACAACATTCGCTCCTTCTTCAAAAAAACGCTTAGCTGTAGTCTTACCGATGCCTGTTCCTCCACCTGTAACGATAACTGTTTTATTTTCAAATTTCATTGGATTCACTCCTCAAGTTGATTAGTTAATTAGATTAGTTAGTGTTTCATCTATTCTTCAATGATCAATTCACTATTCAGCCGAATCGCATTGGCTACATTCCAACGGTTGGGCGATGTGCGCGTCACGTTCTCATGAATTCGTTGCCATTGCTCAGGCGTTCCATGCCCAGACACAGTCACTTTATACTGCAATTCTTCATACCCAGGCTTAATATTCTCATCCAGACCTAGAAAGCCGCGAAGATCCAGCGTGCCTTGCTCGGATCATCTGCAACGCTTCCTGCAAATTGCTTGAGCGCATCTACATCAATCCCGTTAATGAGCTGTCGGTTTGTATTCATTTTGTTGACATCACTCCTTTTTTACCTACTAATAGGTAGTTAATCGTTATAATGATTCCTCTATAATTCATTTTCTTGAATCTTACTTCTTATTGCTTATCGCTTACTTCGTATTCCCAATGTCGAGCAATGTGCGGATCACCGAAGTACACGTTTATATTACCTACTAGAAGGTAGATTGTCAAGATGGGATTGTTTTCTATTCTTTTCACTTTTCAAATTGTATTAAAAAAACTCCTACCAGAGAAAGCTCTCTAGTAGAAGTTATGTTGTTTAACTCTAATCCTCCAATAAAATGCTTAGCAACAGCTAGTTTTAGGTCCACAGCAGCCCTCATTGGTGCGTGATCCCGGCAGTATCGAGACTCCGTCTTTATTCATCTTATGTTGCTGCTCACCACCGTGCTCCTCGTTGGATTGCCAAGGCAATACAACATAGTGGCTACCCGAGATTTCTTCCACTCGCTGGATCCAAGTTCGCTCACTTGCTGCGCGTTGCTGTAGAATGGCATCTTTGGTTCCGGTAAGGGCCATGCTTTGGTTAATCAACCACCACTTGGGATGAATCCCCGCTCGTCTTAGATCAGCCGTGAGTCTTTCCGCTTCGAACACCGGCGTAACTTCTGCATGGGTGACGATGATGACTGCCGTCTCCTCTTCGTTTCTCAACCGTGGCAATAATTTTTTCACAGATGGCGGCACTTCTCCCGAAGCATTCGCAATTTCCTTATGATACGATTCTGTCGCATCGAGCAGTAACAGCGTATGACCGGAGGGCGCCGTATCAATCACTACGATTTCGTTATCTGCTCTATCCACCAGATCAGCAAACGCACGAAACACTGCGATTTCTTCAGTACACGGTGAATTTAATTCTTCCTCTGCATAGGCGATACTTTGTTCATCCATAGTTTCTCGCGCTTTATCCAGGACTTCTTGACGATACTTCTCCACTTCAACTTTTTGATCAATTTTGCTCATGCTGAGTAGGCCTTTAATGTTGTCGTGCATGATTTGGTCTAGCTGTGTTGCAGGATCTGTCGTCGTAAGATGTACCTTTAGACCGCGTGCTGCCAAACCAACAGCGATAGCGTTCGCAATCGTGGTTTTCCCGACGCCACCTTTTCCCATTGTAAAAATAACACGTTGACCCTTAGCTTCAATGTCGTCCAAAATTGCGGCTAGCCCTGAAACCTTTAATTCTGCCGTGTTCATTTCAGGATTAGAAACATCTTGCTCATCAGCGAATAAACGACGAACATTGGCGACCCCGGCCACATTAAACGACACCAATGGTACGGCATAGGTTGGCAGAGATTGCAGTAAAGTAGATTGTTGAGCTAGTGCGTCTTGTTGCCGCTTCGTATACGCTGTCGCAGTGCTATCACCAGTTAGTGGCTTCATTAATAGGCCGTTGACAATAAGCATTTGATTCTTTATTCCTGTCTCCGCCAATTCCTGGGACGCACGTGCAGCTTCCTTCAGCGGTGCGTGATCCGGCCTTGTTACAAGCACAAGAGACGTTTGCCGTGGATCGCTGAGCACATCGACCGTTTGCTTATACACTTCTTTTCGCTTATCCAATCCAGCAAGTAATCCGCCCTGAGTTGTGCCTTCCTTACTGTTGTGCAGAAACTCATTCCAAGCATTAGGGAGTTGCAGAAGACGCAGAGTATGTCCCGTTGGCGCTGTATCAAAAATAATATGATCAAACGATTCTGTTAACGCCTGATCGGTTAGCAAATGAGAAAATTCATTAAAAGAAGCAATCTCAACTGTGCAAGATCCGGATAGCTGTTCTTCCATCTGATTAATCACAACTTCCGGCAGCTTACCGCGATAGGGTCCCACAACATCCTCACGATAACGGGCTGCAGCCTCCTCCGGGTCCAGGTTAGTGACGAACAAATTAGGAACTTCCGGGATCGACTTATAGTTCATATCCAAATCCATTTGAAAAACATCCTGCAAATTAGAGGCTGGATCGGTGCTGACTAATAGCACTCTTTTTCCCTGATCCGCTAAGGCTACTGCTGTCGCACATGCCGTTGAAGTTTTTCCTACGCCCCCTTTTCCTGTGAAAAATAAATAAGGTGTAACTTGGATTTGGCTCACATCAAATGAAGGTATCATATCGATTCTCCTTTGCCTTCAAGTCGTTCAAGGGACATTGTCGTCCACTCAGATAGTTCCTCATTGGTAGGTAATGAACGTGTCTTCACAACAACGCCATTGAGTAAAGTAATAGGCAGGCTGCTGGGATCACTCGCTAGTGCTTCCTTAACTGCCTCATTCTCTTCAAACTTCGTTGTATCACTCAGAAGGTTATATCCACTAACATCGAACCCTGCTTGAGATAACTGGCTAACGGCTACCGCAAAGCGAATCGATGCCCGTTTTTCTTCCGGGTTAGTGACACCTGTTGAGCAGCAGCCTCCGGATTCGAACACTTCTATTTTGATCATTTAAAAAAGACCTCCAATTCATCAATTTTTTTTGATGTATTATTTAAAAATTTTACCCGCTTATCCTTTCGGCGGGTAAAAAATACAACAAACGTCGTCAGACAATAAATACTGCATGGCCTCTTCATTAATTCTGTAGTAATTCCAGCGGCCTTCTTTGCGGCATTTCAGCAAATCTGCATCGAGCAACAATTTGAGATGATAAGATAGCTTAGATTGCGGCAGATCCACGATCGCCTCCAAATCACACACACATACCTCAGAACGCTTATTGATCTCATATAGAATCGACAAGCGCTTCTGATCTGCTAACGCTTTGAACTTTCGTTCATAGTTAGCAAACAGTAGCGAATGCTCCATGGTTATTATCACCATCCAATGCATCAATTTTTTTTGATGTATTCATCATATGCTACATAACTGGATAAGTCAAATCATAATACTCAATCGTATCAAGTTCATCCAATTCATAACTACAGTCCGGCTACCAAACTCCATATATACAGTTGTATGTATGTTTTAGATTATTTAGTGAACCCTTATGCGTGAAAACGGCATACTTTGAGCTAAGTATTGTTCTTTGGATCATTCCGGAAGGGACTGGTTTAAGATCGATCCCCTCAATGCTTGCAATATAAGTAAAGTTACTTTCGTCCGTAATCTCTGGATAGTTTAACGAGAACAAATCATTTCCTGGCTAAATACAAGTCGATCGTATCATAAACATTTAACACATCACCAAATTTTATAATGGCTTCTTTAATCTCAGTTTCAAACCTTTCTTTTGTAATGGATGGCATAGTTCTATGGTCTGAGTATGTATTCAATAATGCGATGTAGTCAGTCGAAGAAAAGCTTCTAGTTAAATGATATAGCTTAAACACAACATCTCTAAATCCATAAGCTTGAATAGTTTTGGATATGTTGTTATATCTTGCAGTGTCATGTTCTATAATCTTGGTATTAGAGGGTCTATATTTTTGATAGATGGCTTGAATATGCTGATGTAATTCATCATTTTCTCGTGCTACAAAGGGCCGGTTCCAAAATAATGCTAGTGTCCCATCGTTCTTTAATAACTTCAAGACTTTAGGATAGCTCACTTCTTCTGGAATCCAATGAAATGCAGTAGCTGAATAAATTAAATCTATGCTGTTATCGGGGCATTCAAACTCTTCAAATGTAGTATTGCATACCGTAAAATTTTCAAACTCTCGGAACTTTAATCTTGAATATTCTGCGAGGCCTGTTCCTAATTCAATTGCTGTTAATTCACAGCCTGTTTCCAAAAAAGGTCTTGTAGCCTGACCTGTGCCAATACCAATCTCAATTGCTTTGTTATCTTGTTCAATTTGAGCGTGGGCCATAATATCTTGGAATAACTTATCACAATAGGTGGGTCTCCACTTATCGTAGTTCTCCACATCCTCATTAAATGTAAGTCGCTTATCCATAAATATCATCCTCCCGCTCACTCACTCACTTATATTCTTCATCATAATAATATCTCTGCCGTATTCTTCAGATTCAACTACATCGATTTTATGATACCCAAGCTTCTCATAGAAACTTTGTGCCGTTATACTACTAGGTAGTTTAAGCGATGTGATTCCAGTATTACGGGCAACTCCTTCAATGAAATTAATAAGTATCCGTCCAATGCCTAAATGATGATGGTCTTTATCAACAAAAAGCGTATAGATAGTATCCCTATCCAAACTAATAGTTCCGATAATCGTATTATTCATAACAGCCACAAACACTTTCCTACGCTCTGATAAACTGACGAGATACTCCGGCGTAAAAATACTATACATATTAGTAATGATCTTCTCGGGATAATCTTTACTGTTAACGTGTGCTAGATTGTCTCGAATAATGGTTGAGATTTTTTGACTATCCTCTTTAGTGAATTCTCTAATTTTAATTTTTTCATTCATGAAACCCACCCCTGTTTATTCTAATGGAACAAAATGTTTCAATTCCGATTTAGTAATACCTTTTTCTCTGCCTTCTTGTGTCAATCTATGACTAAACTGCAGTACTTCATTATGTGCAAAATATACATATTCAACATCTGGTTCATCTTTAAAAATGACTACCGCATAAAATGGCGGTAATTTTATTCCCCATACTCCTTTTACGGACGCTATTTCTTCTCTACTATATTTCTTTTCTTCTATCAGATAGTTCGTTACTCTATTTGCATATTTAATTTTGTTTACCTGAACGTAAGCAACAGGTGTTATTACTAATGCGGTTACTAGAATGCCTACTATGATTATTAGAATTTTTATTTTCGTCGTCATTACAATAATCCTCTCACCTTTCTCAATTTTTATTTTGAGATTTTCTTTTCTTGAGACTTCATAATTTAGCCACCTCATCTCCACAAAACAACCCAGCCTTAGATAACTCTTATCTTAAGCCGGGTCGTTTGTTGTCTCTATCGAATTATTTTATTTTTTTCATAAGGTCATTTAAGTTTCGTACTATTGAATGTCTGGGACTAGTAATCCTAGTATATAAATACTGCTTTATATCCCGGCTCAATATCATAGAGTGAATTCCAAGCCGCTCGGCGCCATCACAGTTGCTAATGTTATCATCAACGAATATAGCCTCAGATGGAGAGACTTCCAGCTCTTCAAGAGCAGCCTTGTACATTAACTCATGTGGTTTGCTGATCCCTTTTATTGAGGAAATAATAAAGGATGAAAAGTAATCCCTTAACCCAGCTTGTGTAAATACATTATCCAAAGATGGCCAAGCATCCGAAACAACAGCCAGCTTATAAGTTTTGCTCAACTCTGGTATTAATTCTATAGCATCACTATAGAATTTGTACTTAGCATAATTAAAAACTAAATCAGACGCGATAGCTTTGATCAGTTCCTCATCTAATCCTAACTGAGGTAATTCAGCTGCGAAAATTCTATAGAACTCAATGAAATGATGGAATTCTTCCTCTTCATTTCTAATCAAGTTCTGCTTTGATATATATGTATTTGCTTTATGAAATGCTTTATTTCTAATCTGCTTGTCTATTGATCGGAATATCTTCTCATCGATAAAGTTAAAAAAGTTGGGGCTAATAAACCAATGCCCTGTAACAGGACCATTTAACACCTTACCTGAATCGAAAAGGATTGCTTTAATACCGGTATTAGAGGTTCGATAACTCATATTCTTATACCCTCTTCTCGAAAATGTATAGGTCATCTTCTAACCTAACTTTGCTGAATCCGCATCCGGCAATTCCTTTCAAGCTGGCTCGCCTAGAATTCTCATTTAATTGTTATGTTTTGCCGCCTTAGCCATGCCTTCAAGTCATTTCTATGCGTTTCTTTTTCTATGCCCTTAAAATCAAACCGGATTACACGTTGGGACCACCTTTTCTTACTGGTTTCAAATTCTATATAATATTTATTGATATTGGTATATTTTATTTCATTAGCTTCAAGAGATACACCATCAATGATCACATTGCTATCTGTTATAACAATGCTTCGTTTTTTCCTAATCTCTTTTATCATCGATACTCCAACGACACTTATCAATGCTATTAATATTACTATGTAAATTTCTTTCCATTGCTCCAGGTCCCAAATCTGATGAATTAATATTGAAAAAATGCCCATCATACTAAAAAATGCTGCGTATTTAGCCCCTAAGTACGGCAAACTAATTTGATATTCATTGTTATTTATATAGTCTTTCATGCTGTCCCACCTTTTGATCTTGCTTTTCTAAAAATCCACCACAAAATTATTTTTTCCTTTCTAACTCTTCATCAAGTTCTTTTAAATGTTGTTCAGTTTTTATAATCAAGAGTGTGAATGGTACAAAGATCAATCCAGTAATAACGAGTGAAAGATAAGTCCCTTCAAATAGAAAGCTTAATATCAGACCAATTAATGTATACACCAGCCCGTATCTGATCATTAATTCTGCACTGTATCTATTGGCTTCATCCCATAATAACTGACTTTTCATCGATCTCCTGGTTCTGTATCCATATATTGAGTTTATCGTTTCCGGAGGTTTTTTCTTCACAATGAGTCCAGTTACACAAATGATTAATCCGATTAGAAGGGTGATTATTAAACTAGCTATTTGGCTATCGTTCATGAGTTACCCCACTCTATTCAAGTTTTTAACTCACTGTTTGAAAATCAGTTCAATTACCGGCGGTCCTGATTCTTGAGGATAAACATTTAAAGCTATTGATATCGTTATCACTATCAACATGACCCATATCATAAAATTTAGAAACGGTTTAAATTTCTTAACACTCTATTCAATTCTGTTCTCCTATCTCATTTCCTATTAGATTCTTATTCCTTACATGCTTGATTATGCTTATATTTTGGTTATCTTGTTTTAAAAGTACATCCAATAGTCCATCTGGAACCAACCTTACATCTGAATCTGTTTTGAAAAAGTTCAAAGGTTTCCATTGAGCTTTATATTTAATATCTCCTTCTATTCCCTCAATTTCATCAAGATCATATAATCTCTTTTCCTTCAGTTTCACTTCATAAATGAAATCCACCTCATGTCCCATATCGTCCTCAGTACCAAAAATGTTTTCTATGACGGAAATTAATTTTGGTTCTTCAATTTCTTGATTAAGTTCTTCTCTAATTTCTCTTATCAATGCTTGTTTGCTAATTTCACCAAACTCTATAGTTCCACCGATAGGTCGGTAGAAAGTTGTACTTATCCCAGGATAATTAATTACTTGAACTAAAATGTCCTCTTCTCTTCTAATGATTCCTAGGGAAACTGATCTAATTTTCATATGATTAGGTCCTCCATCTATTCAAATATATTTTATTTGTTTTTTTAATCCATCAAAGTTACCACTATATTTCATAATCATACAAATTTATCATTATATACACTTAAATTCTATCTAATAATTAATTTTAACTCCATTAATTTCATATATATCTATAATTAGAAAAGGCCCAGTTGACGAACTCGACTGGGCCTTTTCTACATTAAGTATGGAGTCAGTTTATCTTAAAATACTTTCAGCTTAAAGATCCTCGTATAATCGCAATGCCTCACATCCCGGCTTACGTGAAAATAAGCCCACTACGCCTATACGGGCATTGTGGGCTTCTCTGCTTAACCTTACTTGTAAATTGAAGTATCTAGCGGAATAATGAACCCGCCGTCAACAGCTTGTGTCACATTTATTGCGATGTTCTTTACTCCAGAAATATCTACCTCAATCGTCTGGAGATCACTATTAGGCGAAATCTTCTCTACTTTTTTAAGGAGCACATTCTTGTCATTATCCCTAATTTCAAGAGACTCCACTTCCTTGCCAACTGCAGCGAATTGCAGAACAAGCTTCTGATATTTGCCGTTAGGGCTGAGCGCGGTATATTTAATATTGGAATTAGGTGCGCTGTACAGAACTTCCTTATAATTCTTGCCGCCGTATTTGGTCAGTGCAGGGTCCTTGGTATGCAGACTGGTGTTAAAATCCTCCTGCTTCACGGGAACGCCTGCCTGCTGTTCGCCAATAATCACCTCTTTGGCTGTTCCGTCATAATTCACCGGAACATCCAGCAGCTCAGAAACAGATCGTACCGGAAGATACGTAGTTCCTTTATAAGTAATGGGAAGCACCGCTTTGCCATTGCCATCTTTGAGAGGGGTAATCTCCCCGTTCACTCTGATTTTTATATCTCCGTTTAACAACGCTTTAATTTCTTGGAGATGCGAGCTCGCGAAAGCACCTGTGCCCATGCCCACTAAAAGTATCATGGTACCGCATAAAGTCGTAACAACCTTCTTCTTCATTTCTGTTTTCCTCCTCTTGGGATTTCTTCAAATCCAGGAACTCCGGAAACAATGGTTATTGAGAGATAGTCTCTCTGAAAGATGACGCTACATGTGGGATAGTCTCTTCGTTTTGGAGTTGAAGATTTTACCTCATTATATCACAAAGCCCAATGCTTCATTTCTATTCCTCCCTTCTTCCAAGCTAATGATTAACCCAGCCCTTTCTATCATCATATAACTATATTCTGCATAAATTGATTTTATCAGTAAAACGTAAACAGCTTGTCGTATACCATGTCGAAGCTCCGGAAGGATCACGCTGGCTGTTTATTTCCCTACTTCTCTCATTCCGGCTGTTCTCTCTTGCATAGAAAGGTAGAAGGTGCTTTCATGGTTTTCACAAAATCGGAGCTTCTTCTGTGCATTATCATCATAACAACGAAAAAAGGCGCTCCCGGCAATAGTCCAGAAGCGCCTACTACATATTCAATTGTATATGGCCGGAACTTCTTTCACGATGGTTCACCTTATGCGTACTTCATTCCCATAGCAGTGCCAACTACTCGCCAGATCCGTCCCATCTCTTTTGGGTCACTACAATGATGTGACGGTGCATCCAAAAGAGTCAGGAGCTCGAGCTGCAGGCTCGCTGCTCAGCCGTTTGCTAATCGCCATGCCAGTCTACAAATTTATTTTCCGAGTTTATCAAGAACTAAATTTAAGAGATTCAGATATAATAAAGGGTTTCACATATTAGTCATGACTAATATGTGAAACCCTTTATGTTCAACTATCGTTCACCGTTAGTTGAACGGATGATGTATCATTTCGGCTGTTTAAAGCATCGCGAACATGTCACTAGCTTTCCGAATTTAAGCGAATTCCTCATGTAAGTTCACCAACGTCATCTCGTGGATTTGCTCGGGGGAGTAATACGTCCTGTCAGGACCGAGGCGACCGAACGTAGCCCAGACATCCCATTATCTAGTATTTATCATGTCTTCTTTCATAAGTTCTTGGTATAGGGCAAGCTTCTCTTTGGTGAGGGAAATAATGTACTCAAGTTCCTGCCGCTTGGCTTCCAGTTCCACCAGATGCTTCTCAAGAATTTCAATCCGTTTGTGTAAGGTGGGAGTAAAATTAACAAGATCTTCCCCGTGTTGAATTTTATCCAGCACACATCCATCACGAGTAAATTCCGTAATCTCCTCAAGCGAAATACCCAATTTTTTTAATCTATTCAAACATTGTATATACGAAACCTCGCTTTCTGAATAGACACGTGCCCCTCCATTTCTACGCTTAGCTTCATGTAGCACCCCAATTTTTTCATAATAACGAATCGTATAGGGAGTTAATCCCGTTTTTTCTGACACCTGACTTATCGTAAACATCCGATTCCTGCTCCTCCTTTTTTATGTTGATATTAAAAACTATAATACAACTTAGAGTTAACTCAAGGTCAATATTTACAATCGCCCCTAACTTTACCCTAAAAATCTCTTGACTTCTAGTTGACTCTAACTTGTAGGCTAAAGTTGCTAATGGAAATACAAGTGACAACAAACACTAAAGGGGCATAACAATGAACAACAAATATTTCACGATTCAACAAGCATCGGAAGGTATCTGGGCTGCTATTTCGGTTCCAGGTAGCGGTTCTCTGGGGAATGCAGCAATTATTGATCTTGGGGATTTAACCGTTGTAGTGGATACAACCAACCTGCCGCATTCTGGTGCTTTCTTACGTCAAACGGCTGAACAGTTAACAAACAAACCGGTTAAATATGTAGTGAATACACATTTTCATGGAGATCATGTTAACGGCAATCAGGCATTTATGAAAAGCGAATTTATATCTACCGTTTGGACAAGAGATTTGCTATCTGATATGGGCGAAGTGAATATTGATCTCATGCAACAAAACACTCAGAAGTTAATAAATAGCCTAATTCAAGTACGTTCACAACAAAGAGGTCCGCACATGCTTACCGAAATCGACTATGATCTTTCCGTGCAGAAAACCCTGTATGATGCTATCCCTTCCCTTCGAAGGGTGATACCCACGATAACTTTTGACGATAAACTAGTTATTAAAGGAACAAAGCGCACTATCGAAGTTTTATCCTACGGAGGCGGCCATTCTTTAAGCGATGCCGTTGTGTACGTTCCTGAAGAACGAACCTTGATTACTGGTGATTTGATAACCAACAAGACGATTCCGGTCATGCCACACGGTAATCCATACGCTTGGATACGCATCCTTCGGCGCATTCAAAAAGACCTCAAAGTAGATACTGTCATTCCGGGGCATGGAGATGTGTCCACTCCAGATAGAATTCCAGATGTCATTCGCTTTCTGGAAGAAACAATCAGTTATGTGTCTAAAGCTGCAACGAGCGGGAAATCAGAGTCTTACTGGTTGGATCAAGGCGTATTGAAAGACTATGAAGATTGGCATCTACCCCAATATTTCAGATGGAACTTTCGCTGGCTCTTCAATAGTATGCTTATTCAAAATAATAGATGAGATACAACAAGTACCACTCGTTTGCAAATGAAATATAGAAAAGAGGGTAAGTATGGAATATGTGAAGCTCGGCCGTACTGGTCTGGATGTATCCCATATCGTACTTGGTTGCATGAGCTATGGCATTCCCGAGCGTGGAAACCATACATGGGTAATTGAGGAGACACATAGTCGCTCTTTTATTAAAAAAGCTCTGGATTTAGGCATTAATTTCTTTGACACAGCTAATATATATTCTGACGGAACGAGTGAAGAGATTTTAGGAAGAGCATTAAAAGACTTTGCGAAGAGGGATGAAGTCGTGATCGCAACCAAGGTAGGCAATCCCGTTCATACTGGACCCAATGGGCGCGGGTTGTCGCGAAAAGCAATCATGACTGAGATCGATAAAAGCTTGAAAAGACTCAACACCGACCATGTAGATCTCTATCAAATCCATAGATGGGATAGCACCACGCCGATCGAGGTAACAATGGAGGCTCTTCACGATGTTGTCAAAGCTGGAAAAGCCCGATATATTGGAGCTTCCTCCATGTATGCCTGGCAATTCCAAAGGGCGAATCACGTCGCCCAAATAAATGGTTGGACGCGATTTGTATCGATGCAGAATTACTTAAACTTACTGTATCGGGAAGAAGAACGTGAAATGCTGTCTCTATGTCAAGCAGATGGAGTGGCTGTCATACCATGGAGTCCTCTGGCTCGTGGACGATTGACTCGGAAATGGAACGAAATAAGTGAACGCTCACAGAAGGATTTCTTATTTAAAACTTTATTCTCCGCTATGGAGGAATCAGATAAAAAAGTCGTTGAAATAGTCGGTGAGATTGCAACAGAACACAACGTTCTCCCTGCTCAAATTGCACCGGCTTGAGTTATGCAGAAATCAGCCGTAACTGCTCCAATTATAGGTGCAACAAAGCTCAATCATCTTGATGATGCAGTCAAAGCGTTGGCAATCAATCTTACGCCTGGAGAAGTCGCACGTCTTGAAGCGCCTTATGTTCCTCATCCTGTGCTCGTAATCTGAGAGGAATCAAGGTCATTACATCGTAGCTCTTCTCTTCGCCCTATTCAGAGGTGGAAGGGGAGGGCTGTTGGAGTGTAGCTAATCTTTTTAGCTACACTTATAATCCTTCTGCCATATACGCTCATAGTTACGTAGAAGACGTGAGGCCTTCTTGTCGGTGAACCGACAGTGGAATTGACAAACGTTCGCTGCGTCACATCTGAAGCTCCGAAAGAAATTACCGTTAGATACAAAGCGGTGAACCTTATCTTATTTTCAAATATTATGGCTGCGCTAAACTGCCCGTTAGCCATACATGCAGCGCAAGATCAGCGCTGCACCACAGAGGATGAAAATGGGTGAACTCTGTCAATACTTCTAGTAGGGCTGGGAGAAGAAGGTCTATGAACTATGGTGCCATTAGAGCCCAACCGTTAGTCTGACTCCAACCATCACGGTGCATCACAGAATGTCGCACCCAATAGGGGGAGCACTTATGGGAGATTAATCCTTTTTGACTGGTTGCACCAGCCTTAAAGTTTATTTTCATGGGAGCTTAATAAGGTAACAGACATTTCCTCAAATCTTTTGATATACCTCCGCATAGGAATTTTAAATACTTCATCACAGGAACAACTGGAACACCTACCTCATCCAACAGTAACTATCTCTTTTTATTATCATTAAGAATTACTTCTGGTACTCTCACAGCTCCACTCCCAACGAAATCCTTTCTCCTCAATATATTAAATAAATTATACTAAGCTTTAAACCCTTAGTTTAAATTTCTATTAAACAAAAAATAGAGGAGATTAGCTCATATATTGAACTAACCATCCTCTATTTACGTTACTACGATTAACCGAGTCTAACACTTTATTTAGTCTAGAACTTTATTTTCTTTTTACAACAACAACTGTCAGGTGAAGTAACTGTCGTGAACTGATTTTGTTGATTTTATTGGGTTTTTGAAGGCATGTGATAAAAGCGAAATAAAGAAAATCGTGAACCGCTAGAAATTCCCATGTAAAGAAAGTTGTGAACCACCCTATTTAAAGTATCCATTCTCAAATAACATTGCTTACAAATTCTCCATTAAGCAAACACATCCGCATGTGTGCGTACTTCCGGTAATTTATGATTGCGTATATATTCTTTCCATTCATCAAGTCTGTTTCCAACGAAATCAGATTTGTTTTTACACATATGAGAAACAAGATTGGAGAAACTTGAAATCAGTTCAAAATCATCTCGAGTTGCGATCTCTATATTAGTTTCTTTAATTCCTTGTAAGTAATTAGATGCATATTGAACAAGGAATTCACAGTCACTAATATTAAAAATATCTATTTTATTTTTTAGTGAATGACTGATTGAATCAAAGGTTATTTTCTGTAGCTTAGCTGATCCATATTTCATCATATTAAACAACTCATTCTTAATAACAGTTGAATCTCCATAAATCTCTGATTTGTAAATAAAAACCAAATAATCATATAATATAGTTGCTGCTGCCTTCACATTCGTCTTATTACTATCCCACAACCAGTTTATAACATCTTTTAGAGAGTATTTAATATTTATATTTAACCTGTTTAAACATGGTATTAAATATATCGATACATCTGGTCTTTTTTCATCACTTTCATTAAATATTTGAGCTATTTTAGTTCTATCGTCTTCACTTAAATATTCTTCAGGTATAGTGCCCCATATATTATTTTTAAGTGTTGTGATTACTATTATAAAATAATCTGAAATTGGCATGAATGAGTTCCTGTCTTGCTCTCTTAAAAGCCCTTCTTTTTGACTATCCCACCATAGATAGAACTTTTCCAACCATGTTTTATAAATTGTAAGATCAGGTACATTTTCCTCATTACATCCTATATAATCTAAAAAAACATTTCTAATTTCCCTGAAATAGTTATCTAAATCACTAGTTTCATTTATTGATGATTTAAAATAGAACACTGGAATATCTCTTTTTAAAAACTCAATCTTTTCTTCTCTACTTAATACTCTTTCTGATTGAATAATCTTATCAAATGTAGTGCTAAATATAAAATCGCTTATCCCAAATTTCTTGTCTCGAGGGAGCATTTGTATATATCTTATGAACTGGTTATAATGCTTTTCAGAAAAATTATTAGTTAACGCAAGAAATGTTAACCTAATCAATGCGCTCTCTCTCATACTTTTATAAGTATTTTCGTAGCTGAGGTGTTTAAATAATAAATCAAGCTGTTCCTCTAAAATTTTTATTTTCGTTTCATTTCTCTTCTCACCTAGTAGTATTAAAAAAGGCTCAAAAAAACTAGAGTTGTATAGAAAATAATCAGATTTATCCTGAACCTTAATTTCAATGTTGATTAACTGTTCACAGAATATTTCAAATTCCTTTTTATTTTTAGCACAAGATATCCTTGTTATCAGTTTATTTAAAACTTCTATATCTTCAATACTATAGTTCTCTTTATTTTGTATATATCGAAATATTATTCCATCTATTTCTTTTTGTATTTCAATAGATACTGCAAAATAAATACGCGACAAAATTTCTAGGGCCACATTGATATCTATATTGGATTTATTCTCATAGTTGATTGCATTTTTAAGTATATTAACTAATTTAGTCATATTTATAATATCTGATTTATAAACAGTTTCTCTAGAAAATATTTCATCCACTTTTTTTCGAGTGATAATATTTATTCTTTTAAGCTGTGAATATATTGGATAGTAAAATTCTACATTTTTAAGAGCTAATTCATATTGCAGCTTATCATTTATGCTTAATGCATAAATTTCTTGTAGTTGCAGAACTGCAAAGGAGTCTAATAGCTCTTGTTTCATGTAATCGCCCATGCTGGATAGAGTACTTCTAGTTCCCGGATCGAAGCCTATTTTCTCTATTGTACCTATAGAATTTTCATATTTTTTTATTGATAGAATTGTTTGGTCAAATTCCTTGTTAACATTACATGATTTACCATTCAAAAATTTTAAGCGGTCATAGCCATAGTCCAATTCACTGGTAATTCTGTTGCGATTATGTAGTGCCACACTTTCTAATGAAAGCAAACGATAATCATCATTTTTTATAGCAAGGAGTCCTCTGATCGTTTGTAAATAATTCTCAAGCATTAACTTTGCTGTATCTTTTTCATTTATTCTAGCGTAGATTACTGCTTTTTTAATTCCCCATTCAATCTCATTAGTTTGTACATCCCATTCCAGCAAAAGCTTTTCGAGAGTTTCTATATCATTACGAATAAAGAAGTACATTATCTTTTCATAGATGAGATGATGGCACTGCTCTTTATTTAGCGGTAAATTCTCTAATATACCTTGATATTTCACAAAAGCTTCTTCATCACAATCTAACCTTGCCTCTTTTAGCAAACAAAAAAGTGATGGGTAAAGTCTTTCATCAAATTTATTCTGATCCTGATTATCAATAATGGTTACAATTATTTGATATACATAGTATTCAAGCGGAATGTAAAATTTATCATAACACCATAAAATCTCATTCAAAAAATCAATCGATTTATCATCAATTGTTTTCTCTTTAATATAATCTACTAACTTTATTGCAGATAGACGAATACTTTTAGCATATTTTCTTCTAATCTCATCTGGCATCACGATCCAACCAGGATAAGTATTTCTATTATATATAAAAGATTGTACATCGTTATCCTCACTATAAACTTTATGTGGCCACATTGTTTTTTCTTCTCTATTCTTATAAGCTAAAAATTCGAATATATCTGTAAACATTGCTTTATAAGGTTGGTCATATTCCGAATAGATATTTTTAAAATCAATCAAAGTAACGCCTATATCTTCAAGTTCAGATTTGCGATGTTCTTGTCCGAAACCAATCATATAAATTTTAGACATATGCTCCCCAAGATTATTCGAAACCCAAGAAGTCCATCTTTTAAAATTGGGATCATCACCAGAGAAGCCAATGAGAACAAAAGTTGTTTCCATTATTGATTGCTGTACCATGTTTACAAGAGGACTGAACTTTACTTGATATTCGTTGTAATCTTTTTCTGTAAAGACGAAAGGTCTATTAGCAGGAAAACTGCCGTGCAATTTAATGATTCTCGGTTGAACAGAACTTGTTATATCACTAATATTGTAAATAGTCTGATAATTGCGTTCATATACAAACTTTTTTGCACGCTCTAATAAAGTATCATAATTAGTCGTGTAAATATCAGTCCAAGGAAGCTTTAGGAGACTATAGTGAATCTCGTCAGGTTCATAATTATTATCTGGTATAGCTTCTTTCAAAATTGTATCTAAACTCGATCTTCCATATTCTTTTACATATAATTGTCCAATCTCTAAAACATCTTTACTCGTAATCCCTTTATGATGATTTAACTCTTGAATTAATTTATTTTTTATATCCCCCCAAACAGCCATTCCTTCAAAAGAATCTTCAATCTTCTGGGCATTCAAACTAAAGCCAGCACCAATCATGACAGAGACACGACTTTTACCATCACTTGCCCACAATTTGTTACGTATATTTTTAAGATGTGGGTACATTTCTAATTTTTCTTCGAATAGTTCTTCAACTTTTTTATCCATTAGTAAGTCTCCTATCACAAAGTAGGAATTCTATTGAGCTGAAGCTAATCTGGTTATAATTGTTTTTTTTATTTTACTCACTTTTATCTATGTCTGAATGTGTATTTGGAAAGCAATTAATAATCAATTATAATAATCAACCTAGATTCAGTTAGACTATTTTTCTAATATTAAGTGGGAGTGAATACTCTTGTACTTTACTTCTATAATTAATTGTTATGTCGGATTGATCCGTATTATTAACACGTCCTGTACCAAAAACAGCCATTCCTTTATCTATCATAATAATATAGTTTTCAGTAAGAATATTCCGAGCGTGCTGTTCACGTTTCATATTAACAATATGTATTTCGGAAATATTCCATAAGTCAAATGGTGATGATTTGAATTTATTTATAATATTCGCTTCTGTATTTCTATTGTTAACCATTGTTATTAATTTAATATTCGCATCTTTATCAATATATTTAATAACGTAATTATAAAAATTAATAGAGTTTTCATATAAAAAATTGTCTATAATTGTTATTTCCTTTTCATTTTTTAGGAACCTCCCTAACCACTTACTAAGTGCAAAACTATTTTCTCCTTGAGGAACCCTTTTAAATATCGGGATTTTATAGTGATTAAGAATTGTTGGTTTGTTTTCATCAAGAATTTCAGTACTATTAAAGCTAGATATACTCATTTCATTTTCTAACTTTTCTTTTTCAAAATCATTTAAAAGCTCACTCATTAATATTTTGTCCTCTGTCGAATTACAAACATTAGTAACTATTCTATTATTATTAGAATCCGGAAAAATCAACTCTACAACTGGACTTTCATTAATATTATCCACGACTTTACTATACATCTCGTTATTCAATATTGAACTAACAAAAGCAGCATAGATATCAAATAATTCAGGTCTATCATGTTTAAAGTAACTTTCATAAATGTTCTCGAGCTCATGATGTATTATTAGTTTTCTTCTTTTTAACTCATTAAGTAACGTAGTTTCATCAAATACATTAGTGATGCTATCAAAGCACTTCTCAAGTAATGAGTAACATAGTGTTACCTCTAATTTCATTTTTCTCGATCTCCTCTCTTTTTTGACATACTCAGTAATTCTTTACTTAGTTCGTAACCTTTGTCAAAGAATCCTGATGGCCACTTATCAGTAAATTGTCCTTTATCGTTTAGTTCCATTCTTTTTACACAAGAAGAACCATCATTGCTTTTATCTATATAGTAAAAAGCAACATCCTGATGATTTATTTTTATATCAGGGTCAGCTATTAGTACCTGTAATCTTCTTATTAAATGTTCACTATGTGTCTCAATTAGAATTCTACTGTCAATTTCCGACAATGACTTCTCTACGAATAGATTAGCCAGGTTAGCCTGAGCAGCTGGATGTAGATGAAGTTCAGGTTGTTCAATAATTATTGTCGATTTCTTTCCCATATTGTAAACTGTCCTTCTAAATTCATCATTTGAGCTGTGTTCCATGAATATCTGTGTTACTATTGGCAGCACTTGCGCAATACCATATCCTACATCTATTAAATTGTCCTTACTCCTGCCATCTGTTGAAGAAACCACTACTTTAAACAGATTGCTATTTTCAATTTCATCAATATTAATTGTGTAACCCATTGATGCTTTAAACCAATCTGATACTTTATTCAGTAAAAAATTCTTATTTTGATCGGCTTGCCGTAAAAGTAAACTTGTATTTTCACCGTTTTTACCAACATCATTAAAACTGTTCTCGGAATCTCTATATACTCTTTCTGGGTTTTCCCTAAATGGTCCAATATATGTGACTTGGTTTGAAAATTTGTTGAGTTTAGTATAAATAGACGAAAGAATTGCAGAATAAATAAGTAAATTTTTCATAATTGTATTTAATTCTTCAATTCGTTTTTTCATACCTTCAGGAATAATCCCTTCAGCAATATTTGATTCTAATTCAAATAAATCTTGATATAAATATTCCCTATTTGTAAAGTGATTTGAAATAACATTAAAAAGTTCTTCATCCTCTTTTTTTATTCCAAGATTATTCTTAAACGTATCCTTTAAGATTTCACCATACATCTGTATGTCAGGAATGAATTTATTAAATGAAACATTCATATTTATTAACTCTGGATTTGTTAGCTCAGATAAACCCATCTTCCCAATCTCTAGAACACCATGTATTCTAATATCATATTTATTTTTTTTCGCTTCTCTTTTTATAGTCAGTACCAACTTTTTATCGATTAGTAAGTGAAAAGAATCAACTATCATTTTTTTATTCACTTTTTTCACTTCAACTTCAATATCTACCTCATCAAAATTCTTATAAAAATGCCTCATCAAATTTTTCATGTCATGTATGTGTATATTATTTCTACGCATAATTTCATGGCGTAACTCTTTAGCGGAGAAACCAAATCCGAACGCAAACTTCTCTCCTTCATGATTATAAATCACGTCATCAAAGTTACCGTAATCAATTAGTTTTCCAAATAAAAGTAATGGAGTATGTATATCTTCTTGGAACGTTTGGCTTAGAACCACTGGGAATCTGATTAAACTACTTTTACCGGAACTGTTTCTTCCGACAAATATATTTATTTTTTTTAATTCTACTTCTGAATATTCAGAGAATGATTTAATGTTCGACAGCTTAAATGATTTCATAGGTTACCTCCTAGGTATGTTCATTACTTTGTTATAGAATATCATCTCAATAACAGCCTGTTTTCCCAAGCGGATTTATTCAACTCATTAGGCACAGCAATTACAAGCAATTTCCTTGGTCTCGTCATCCCTACATATGCAATTCTTAGTTCTTCATCATCTATCGTTTTATAATTTTGAGTTAGCATTGTTCTATAAAGGCGTCCTTTTGCTCCCTTCTCTTTTAAAATAAGAAGAACCGATTCAAAAGTTTCTCCTTTGACCGTATGCACCGTACCTAACCTAAATATTGCGTCTTTATCAGTAACAGCTTTAAATATTTGATCAAAGGTACATTCAGAACTATCTTCATCAATACGTAATTGTAAAGTAACACCATTAGCTATGAGTTCAGTATTTGCTCGAAGAACCCAAGATTTTATAGATCCTGTTGGTTCGGGTAACATTTCGATAATACGATGTATCTCTTTTCTATGATTAATTAATCCCTTTTTTGATATCCACTGTTCCAGCTCATACTGCGAACAGTAATTTCTATAATTCTGACCTTTGTATACAGCTCTCTCAATCAACCGAAATGCTTCCCTCGAATCACCATTAACGGCCATATATTTCCCCTTAGCCAAATCCTTAACAAACTTTTTCCCTACTAACCAAGGTTCCTTAATAAAATCAGGCTGCTTGTATATTAAATTTTGAATAGACTTGCTCCTGAAGATGACAGCTACATTATCGTGATTAACCTCAACCTCATGTTTCCCACAGAGCTCAAGAAAATAATCTAGTGTAGCTTGAATATTAGCTGGATCATAAACAATTATTTCTGGGATATGCTCGAAGTCTTTCACTGTTTCGGTAATTGAGGTAGATGGATTATCAAAATAGGCTAACTGAGCCGTTGCATTACAGATTTTTTGAGAGCTTCTTCTATTTTCATTAAGAATTATAGAATTTTCTATCCATTCATTAAATTTATCTGTAAAAAGATTCGGTCGAGCATTATTCCATTCAAATATTGCTTGATCGGGATCACCAACTAGCGTAATATTCTCCAGTCCGTTTTCAATTAGCTGATCGATAATACTCATCTGTATCTCAGAGGTATCCTGAGCTTCATCAATAATCATCTCAGGAAACCTAATTGCAATTGAACGAGAAATATTAGGGTATTGCTCTAGAATTTTCAAAGAGAAATAGTTTGCGTCTGCTTGTGTAGCATATCCGAGTTTCCAGAACTTTTCCTTTACATTACGTATATTTTTCACATGTTTATTCCCTGAGCCATCTATATTGTTCTTCCAACCAAAATGAAATTTAGTCATATCGGTAGTAGTCGATATAATATCAGCATTTATATTTAAACTCGTACAATCAAAATATTGGTCATAATCTCTTCCATAATTACCACCAGACCATGTCCCATGAGGTTCACCTACTAGAATAGGTCTCTTGTTACACTCCATAATCAAATGACCAAAGGGGAGAAATATATATTTATTAATAAAACTATCTATCGTACCGAGATAATGAGGATAACTAACCACACTCCCCGAATTATCATTAAGCTTTCTTCCTACCTCTTTCCAAGCCACATTAGTAAAAGATAATACTGCTATTCCCATATTCGGCGAGTTCCAATTGCTCATCCTGTGTGCTAACCTGGCTGCTACTGTATAGGTTTTCCCACTCCCTGGACAAGCTCTAACCACAAACTTACCACTCTTCTCAAATACGATTGAGCGTTGACGAGGAGAAAGGCTATCAAACATTGAGGTCACCCTTTATGACCCAATTAATAGAACGTTTTATATAATCAGGTACAATAAATTGCCTTCTAGCAGATTCATTCGATTCTAGATAAAGCGCTAGGCGATGTGAAAGTTCTGATTTTGCTTTATTACTCGCTACCTTAGCCAAAAAATTCTTTGCATACTCTTTAATATCATTACCTTCGGAAATTCTTGAAGCCGATACTGGGTGCATTTCGCTATAAATCAATAACATTAACTCTCTATTATATTCTCCAGCTATAAACAGTTCATATTCAAATGTAATTTCGGAAGTTTCGACATGTAAAAACCCGTTCTTAAGTGCCAACGCATTGTCTGCTCTGGAGGAGATTTCATCAGTAGTTTGATCCCTATCATCATCGGTAATTATTACGCTTCGAATATTCAACCTCTTATGTGCTTCGTCGGAATTAAATAATTTTCCGAAATGTTCGAACGAAACTCCATTCACTATAACTATTTCTACTCCCATTTTATCTAAGTCATATTCTGTTCCTAAGATTTTAGAAAACTTCTGCAATAAGAGAGCTTCTGATATACCCTCAACAAATATAACTCCGTTTGAAAAGAACAATTGTGATTTTGTTACATCAAGGAATTTCCCAAGATATATCTTGTTCTGATCTGACAACTCTGATTGTAATAAAGAATATGTAAACACTTGGTTGTTCTGGCACTGCACAATAATAAGGGAATCTAAGTTCGCTTTGGCAGTAATTGTTGGTGAATGCGATGTAATAAATATTTGAAAACCTATTCCGTCCAGCTTATTCAGATAATTAAAAAAGATACTTTGGAGTTGGGGATGTAGGTGAGCTTCTGGCTCCTCAATGAACAAGGCTATGTATGCTTCTGGATCTAATTCTTTACGATTTTTTAAATCTCCAAGGATTGCTGCCATGTATAAAAGATTGTTGTAGCCAAGACCATTTTGATTGATGTCGAAGTATTTTTGTTTGTTAGTATCGCCTTCCAGAAGGCTCTCGTCAAAAACCGGAAGTAACACTCTTAAGTTATCTACTATTTTTCTAAATTCAAAGGGCAAGAAGTCTACCTCTACCGCCTGTTTCTTATTTGTTATTGATGTTTCCTCAAGGTGCTCATTAATTTTCTTCTTTCCGGTTTCAATAATATTGTTCCATTCAACATCTCCTGTTAACGAATTTCTAAGACGTTGTGTTAATTCATCACGCTTTTCATCCGTTATAGGATTGCCTAAACTATCTTCACGAAGGTGAGCATATAATTCTCCTAATCTATTCCCGCGCACTGGCCTAAGATTGTGTGAGGCGTCTCTAAGAGCATCAAGATATACGTAAAGTAGCAAGCTAAATACATCTGGTGTGATTTGTTGCCCTTCATTGTCCCCTCCCCAGACTGTGTATTTTATCTTTTCCAATCCATTCCGATCCTCTAGACGGTATATAAAATGAATCTTCAGCCACTGTAGGGATGGATCCTGGTTTTGAGACAATAGATCATTAAAAATACCAGTTTCGATAGGATCCTCTATCTCAAAAGTTAAGTGAAACTCAATCGGATTAATGGTTGCAACGGGATCATTTCGGTTAATATGAAAGTCACTTCTCTTTACATATAAATCTCTTGATTGTTTTCCGTAACTAAGACAAATCCTTAGTGCATCAATTATCGCTGATTTGCCTGAATTATTTTCTCCGACTAATATATTTAGTCCTTTATGGAAATCGACAGCCAAATCATTAATATTCCTGAAATTTTTCATTTCTAATGTCTTTAAAAACATAATCGATCCCCCATTTTTCTAAGATCTTATCCCTTTACTATATTGAGATTTCTTGTAATATACTGCTATTAGTGAGTTCTAAACTTGTGCTTAATCCCTTTTGATTGTTTCACTTTCCATAAAAAATCACCTCGAGCAAAGACGCGACCATTAGATAACTTATAGGAATATTCATTCTTTCTTGCATCCCAAAAAATTAATTCGAATTTATACGTAGCCAGACCCATGCCATATTCATCTATGTTCAGTGGAAATGGATCTGAAGAGCCAAAGCCTACATACAATTGACCCACCACTTCGGATTTGGGAGGCAAAGACAATTTAAAATCAGCCCCAACATATTGATCTAATCCAAATACGGGATGTTTAGTCAGTTCTACGCCCTCTGGATTTGTAATAATCAGCACACCACCTACGATAGTCAATGGCCTCTCTGTAGCATTCGCTATTAAAACCTCTATACTTGCACATCCCTCTCGATCATGTACTGCGTGAAGTACACTCTCCTGCAGCTTAATTTCCACTTTATCTTTGTTAACGTACATATAATCAAAATCGCTTCGTTTTGCATTAGCGTTCAAGCTGCCCTTACGTATTTTGCAAAATCCTTCTTCAAGCCTTTCATATTTACGTCTAATCATATAAGGTTTATTATCTGTATCAAATATTCTAAAAATGCCTAATGTAACACCCTCATAATCATATTTAAAATATTCAAAGTGAATATCCGGCTCAACAGTACCGTGTACGATTTGTGTATAGTTGGACGAGTCAACAAACTCCTTAGCTTCAATTCCCTTAATTACTTTTCCTTCAGGTAGATCCTTTACTCCAACAATTATGTACTTATCTTCCTTATAACGGGAATTAGCCATTGCCATAATATCAATGATTAAATCCATATGTTTATCCTTAGAATATTGTTTTTCTTTAAAATCCAGATACTCACACTCATATCCGTATTGTATCAATTCAGATATTTTATCCATTCATATTCTCCTCACATTACATTAACAATGAGTTATGTTGTCATATCTTGATACTATAAAAACCGACTAAATAAATCTATATCCTACCAATTATACCATCATAAATTGTGAAAATCTGTATACAATAATGATATATAAGAAAATAAGCATAAGCCATTTGACCTATGCTTACACATTACCTAATATTCCTTATCTCTTACTTATTCCTTAATTCTAGCTATTCTCACCGTGTATTAAATAATAGGTTTAGTGCTTGCTCTATTTTCAACTTTTCTTCCTCAGTACAGCTGTTGTATCCTTTTCTGACTTTTAGACTTTCGAAGGAAATTGTCTTGTATCTATTTCCTCTCAAAAATTTTACTACCTGAGGTAATATACGAATTAAATAATCTATCTTTTCTTCCGAACACTCATTGACAGCTCTCTTTGTTTTTGGCAGTACTTCTTTATTAATTGAATATCTACCAAAGTCCTTTTTTGATAATCGAGATAATATTGTATACGGCTTGATTTGCTTTTGTGGGTTTTCTCTGTACAATTGATTGGAAATAGTCCTGATTTTATTATTTAAGTCAAGATCAATTGAGTCATAATCCAGCTTTTCATTACCACCTACACATACGGCCGGCATATTTTTTTCAAACCATACTTTGTCATTCTTAGATAGCCAATTATATTGGACACGCTTCAACTTCTTAATTTCCGTCCTACTTAAGTTATGTCCTTCTTGTAGAAGTGGCTGTAACACTTCTCTATATCGAAGACATTTGGAATCGTCCAATCCAACACATACTTCTTCAATACCTCTTTGTATTTCACTTATCCAAACACTTGAAGTTGGTTTACTTTTTAGCATTGAATCAGGTAGGCAATATTTTCTTACCGTCCTGTCGGAGATGTTTAGATGCTTTGCTATATTCTTTTTGCTCCATCCCTGGGTATAGAACTTTTGGATTTGTTTACGTTTTTGAAAGCCAATCGTCCTTATAGTTAAGGTCTCATTTTCAACGTTAGCCTTAAAATGTATATAAGCGCATCCACACTCATTACACTCAAACAGTCCGATAAAAAATCGGCTTTTTAGCGTCATCTTATAAGTTCTGATTGATTGCTTAGAACATTTTGAATTCTGGCAATTCCATGGGCCAGTGCCAAACTACTTAAATAGTTCATCCATTTCAATATTCCTCATTGATTCAAAAAAATTTCCTGCATCAAAAAAAACTAACTCGATTGAACTATCTTCAAAATGTTCTCTAACTTCACGAATAATTCTTGTACTATTACTCACATCATATATACCATAAGCTATCTTTTGTATCGCTGAATGTTTGATTGCATCAATAATATGCTTATCGCTGTCTTTATCGAGCGATTGTCCGTATATTGTTAATCCTTTAGAAGTTTTAATCAAAGCATCATAACAGAAACTCAAATATTTATTATTCAAAATATTGTTCAATTTTTGTTTCCAAGTGCCTTCTGATATGTATAACGGAAAATATCCTGACTCATATGTCTCTGTAATAGTGTGTAATAAAGGTAAATCAATTTTGCCTATTGGATTTCTTCTAGTAGTTATTTTAATAATCTCACCTTTATCCATGTATAAGTGTAATGAACCATGAAGGTGATATAATCTTATTGGATTTTCTTTTGGAGGAACTCCTGGTCCAGCACCAAAAATTATCATTTCAGAATCTCTGTCATATCCAAAGCCATCTGCCACTTTTCTACTAACACCATTGACTTTATTTAATGCCCAGTATGCCAATAGATCATAATTTGTGGTAAATACTTTTTCTTGAAAAAGCCTGAATGTTGTTTTAAGATCATTATCTTGTTCAAAAGTTAGTTCATGTGGTTCAGGATGAACCTTTCTTACTGTTTCAATTAAGGCATCTTTAATTCTTTGGTAGCTATTTTCAATAGGTTCAAAATCTATATTAAAAATTCTATTTGTATTAATTGAAATACCTAAAATACGGAGTACATACTCAAAATTTGTTGTATCCAAATCTCCAAACAAACTAATATCCTCTTCCACAAGTAGTTCTTTTGCTTCTTCAAATAGGTTACTATACATAAACTTGCTACCAAAGTTAATAGAAAATCCATTTCCGAACAACAGGTTTGTAAGATATATCTTATCTTCATTTATAAGTTCTTCAAAAGTTTTCAAGTCTTCCATGCTGTACATCACTCCTAATTATATTGTGTCGATTGCATATAACGTTGTTGTATTCACGAATTCGTGAGGCTTAAGGGTATTTGTGCCCAGGTCGAGATTTAGCCTCGAAGATTGTCTGCAGCAATAACTTCTTCGCCTTAGTTTCTGCAGACCAAGAAGTCGATAGGGACCCTCAACGTGAATGTACGTTAGCTGAAGTTGCTTGCTTCTTCGAAAGTCCTACCAAATTCTTGATCATACAATATCTTCAATATAGAAAAATAATGAAAATCTCCCTTAAATTCTATATTTCTCGAATAAAAGAGGGATAACTCTTCAATTTGCGTTGTCTGTAAGTTATTCCAAATAAAATCAAACTTGGACTTTAGAATACCTTCAATGCAAGAGTACTTGTTTGAAAGTGAAATTATTCTCAGAAGTACTCGAATAGTAATCTTATGAGGTGTTATGATCTGCTTTTTATTGATTTTATAATCGATAATTTGATTGCTTAAGATTAAATTTAGCTTTAACTGATATTTACCAATTGAATAATTTATTAAAGGTTTTCCAAAAAAGTAGTGCTGAAACCATCGTAAAATTAGAATTGAATACTCAATTAATCGCCATAAAAGAAATCTATTTTCTCGTTCTATTGACTCGATTCCAGATATAATTGTAATCAATTCTGATCTGGGGAACTTCATTTTATACTTTTTTACTCTTCTACTATGATTTAACTGCAGGGAATATAAATAATTTTTCTGATGATTTGTCATATTATCCTCGTATTTTGTTAAATACAAATTTCAGCAAAAATAGCGAGCTACTAATAATAATAGCAGTAATTATTCCTGCAATAATATTTTGGTAAAGTGGATGCATTGCTGAGTACTCACTCAAAAAGCTATTATAATACTTCTTTGTAAAAAGATTTTCGCTATTGATTATATTGTAGAGATTTATTGCAAGTATCGAAACACCTAAGTTAATCAATACATATACAACATAAATAATATATAACGCTTTTCTCTTTCTAAATAATTCATTTGACAATATATATGTTGGATATAGAATTGATGGCCAAATTATTAAAAAGGAAGTTAAAAAACTATATGATAATACTAATTCCCTATAATGATCAGTAAAAATAAAAGGAAGTATCAAACTAAAAACAAAAGTGGGGAAAAATGTAAGAAATACACCACTGATACTTATGTCTTCTGAATCGGAAACAATTAATTGTTTCAATGAAAAGTAAATGGAATTAAACTTGCTTCTAAAGTATTGATGAATAAGGATTGTTGTTATTGAAAAAAAGAAAATGAAAATCAGTTCAAGATTCATATAAGCCTCCTGTTTTTTAGCAAATTCAGCTAACATCTTATTTACGAGTTTGTAAATGACTCTATATGTAGTATTCGCGAAATCATTATTCTATCCTGCACGTTAGTTTAATGCCCTCGACAGTCTAGTACTTTATTTTCTCACTCTGAAGGTTTATTTTCAGTCTAAAACATCATTTTCTTCTGACAGTTAACAATAAGCCAAAACAGTTAAATTTATTTCTTCAATATCTATTTGCCCTTTTTGAACAAGAAAATCCCGATGATTATTTACATCATCGGGATTTTCTTGAGGTTCATGACTTTCTTTACTGGTTGACGAGTTTCTTTACTGGTTCGTGACTTTTTTTACTGGTTCACAACTTTTATTTCACTGGACAACAAAATTTAATTCTCTTTATCCCTTACTCCACCGTAACACTCTTCGCCAAATTCCGTGGTTTATCCACATCGTGGCCCAGGGCCAGCGATGCGTAGTAAGCCAGCAATTGCAGGGATACTACGGACAGAGCTGGTGTCAGCAGTGGCAGAGTTTGTGGAATAACGAACGCCTGGTCAACAGACTTAAGCAGGTCGGTGACATGCTCTTGGTGGGTGATTGCCAGCACGTCTGCGCCGCGGGCTTTCACTTCCTTGATGTTGCTGACGGTCTTCTCAAGCACGCTCTCTTGAGTAGCCAGAGCGATCACTGGAACGCCATCTTCGATCAGCGCCAGGGTACCATGCTTCAATTCACCTGCAGCGTAAGCTTCGGAATGAATGTAGGAGATCTCTTTCAGCTTCAGCGAGCCTTCTTGAGCTACTGCGTAATCTACGCCGCGGCCGATGAAGAAGAGGTGCTTGTGCTCGGAGATTTGCTCCGCATAGTTTTTGATGGCTTCTTTTTGAGCCAGAATTTCTTCTACTTGCTCCGGCAAAGAATCCATTGCTGCCAGGATTTCTTTCACCTGTGCTTCGGACTGTGTACCGCGAACTTCTGCCAAGTACAGACCCAGCAAAGTGAATGCGATCAGCTGCGAAGTGTAGGCTTTGGTAGAAGCAACTGCGATTTCCGGTCCAGCCAGGGTAACCAATACACTGTCAGCTTCACGGGCGATGGAGCTGCCCACCACGTTAGTAATGGCCAGTACATGCGCACCATTCGCATGGCCTTCACGCAGTGCTGCCAAGGTGTCAGCAGTCTCACCAGATTGGCTGACTACGATAACCAGCGTATCTGGGTTTACGATCGGAGCACGGTAGCGATATTCCGAAGCGATATCATTTTCCACTGGAATGCGCACCAGAGTTTCAATCAGGTTACGTCCAACGAGACCCGCATTGTACGCAGTACCGCAAGCGACGATTTGAACGTTACGAATGTTCTTAATTTGTTCTTCGGTCAAGTTCAGCTCAGGCAGAATAACTTTAGTGCCTTCAGCATTAATGCGACCACGCATAGTGTCACGGTAAGCCTTAGGTTGCTCGTGGATTTCTTTCAACATGAAGTGCTCAAATCCGCCTTTTTCTGCGGTTACAGCATCCCAATCGACAGTAATCATTTCCCGAGAAATAAAGTTACCTTCAATCGTCATCAATTCGACAGCATCCCGTGTCAATACAGCCATTTCGCCGTCGTTCAAAATATATACGTTACGAGTGTATTCCAGCAGTGCAGGAATGTCAGACCCGATAAAGTTTTCGCCTTCTCCAAGACCGATAATGAGCGGGCTGGCTTGACGCACAGCAACCAATTTATCCGGTTCATACTCTGTCAGAACTCCCAGTGCAAAAGCACCACGCATAAAGGTAATCGCTTTTTGTACAGCCTTCACGATATCCCCGTTATACTCGCGGGCAATCAGGTGGGAAATAACTTCTGTATCTGTCTCGGAAGTGAACTGGGCGCCTCCGGCGATCAGCTCTTCTTTCAGCTCCAGGTAGTTCTCAACAATCCCGTTGTGCACTACGGAGAATTTGTGGCTATTGTCCGTGTGTGGGTGGGAATTCTCGTCGGAAGGTTTACCGTGAGTAGCCCAGCGAGTGTGGCCGATGCCAGCACTTCCTGCCAGTGGACTGGTTTCCAGCTTGGATTGCAAGTTCGCCAAACGGCCTTTTGCCTTAACTACTTGCAGACCTTCCTGGGTGAACACAGCGATTCCCGCGGAATCATATCCACGATACTCCAGCTTCTTCAAACCCTCGACCAAGATTCCTTGCGAATTCTGATTACCAATATATCCTACAATACCACACATTATATTTTCCTCCGTCCAAGTTATCGTAATGTGGGCGGCAATAGGAAAGAAACGTGCCGTGCGGCATGTTGATGAGAGTTAGCCAATATTCTGTTGTAATTCAGGCGCAACAAAATAAACTTTCACTACTTCACAAAATCATGAAATGTACAGCTTTCCCCTCTGCCGTGGCAGAACTATCGTGTTTCCCTCTGCTTGCGCACACCCATGAATTATTAATTTTGTGCACCCATGAAAGCGTTGTGTGTAAGGTCGCCCTTGCATTTTCCGCTTGCATTCACGGCTCTGGTGCATCACCGGGAGGTCCCCGCCGAACATTTCGAACACCTCCACCTCGTCAGCTTACGTCTGCCGTGATCCGTTCAAGCTAATTAGCTTTCCCTTCTCCCCCGCGCAAGACCAAGCTCTGGCGCTTGTTATTACTGATACCTCACGATCCTCGCTTTCCTTCTTGAATGAATGACACTTTATCTATTATATGCACCATGTCGTACTTTGGCAATGCTTCTGACAATGTTTTCTTTCTGAAACAATGACATCTTAATTTGAAAAATAATTGCAGAACGTTAAACCGGTGCAGCGGTTCGCCCACCGGTTCACCGTTCATTACGCTTAGTAATTACACCAGTTCACGTTGAACAACTTCTACAATCTGTCCTACATACCGATCCAGTTCATCCTTGTCCGGACCTTCTGCCATTACACGGATGAGCGGTTCTGTACCCGATGGACGCACAAGCACACGGCCGTTGCTGCCCAGCTTGGCCTCAACTTCACCAATAGCCGCTTCAATCGCCGGATTATCCGGATAGTTGGTCTTATCCTGCACACGCACATTCACAAGCACCTGCGGATATTTGGTCATCATGGATTTCAATTGACTCAGCTTCTGACCCGAAGCCTTCAACGTGTCCACCAATTGAATCGCTGTGAGAATACCGTCACCAGTTGTATTGTAGTCCAGGAAAATCACGTGGCCGGATTGCTCGCCGCCCAGATTGAAGCCACCCCGGCGCATTTCTTCCATCACATAACGGTCGCCTACTGCAGTTTTAGCTGTGTTGAGGGACAATTGCTCAGTCGCCTTATAGAAACCAATGTTACTCATCACTGTGGACACGATAGTGCCATCTTTAAGCTTACCTGCACGGTTCATTGCATCACCGCAGATACACAGAATAAAGTCACCGTCTACTTCGTCACCTGTATTATCAATGGCAATCAGGCGGTCAGCATCTCCGTCAAAAGCAAGTCCCAAATCCGCGCCATGCTTCAGCACTTCTTCACGCAATTTCTCCGGATGGGTGGAACCGTATCCGTCATTGATATTCAGCCCGTCCGGCTCTGCTCCGATAGCGATAACTTCAGCGCCCAGCTCGCGGAACAGTCTTGGAGCCAGCTCATATGCCGCGCCATGTGCGCAGTCCAGTACGATCTTAATACCTTTGAAATCCTGGGAAATGGTTGTTTTCAAGTATTCCAAATAAAGATATTTGGAATCATGATCGATAGTCACTTTACCCAAACCGGAGCCTACAGGGCGTGGCAGTTCGTCTTTTTCCGCATCCATCAACTCTTCGATCTGCAGCTCAGTCTCATCTGTAAGCTTGAAGCCGTCGCCGCCAAAAAACTTGATTCCGTTATCCTCTACCGGGTTGTGTGAAGCAGAGATCATAACCCCTGCGTCAGCCTTAAGCAGACGCGTAATATACGCTACCGCGGGTGTGCTAACGACACCCAGCCGGATGACTTCTGCCCCAATGGATAGCATGCCTGCTACCAGTGCGGATTCCAGCATAGGACCGGAAATCCGTGTATCCATGCCAATAACAACCTTCGGTTTCTCCACATTCCCTGTTAGTACATATCCACCGCAGCGGCCAATGCTATAAGCCATTTCTGCTGTCAACTCGCGGTTCGCTACACCGCGAACACCGTCAGTTCCAAAATACTTCCCCATGTCTTTTCTCCTTTGATTATGCTGCTATAGCTTAATGTATAATGTATGCTTAAACTGTCTTCCGGTGTCATCAAGATACACCTGTATAGACATCTTGTTCCCATAAAAGTTAGGTCCCGCCTGTACCCGTAGCCTCTCCATTGCTCCCGGTACCTGCGTTCCCATTAGTTGAACCACTATTTTCAGAATGCTGTTCTGTAGGAGTCGGCGTCGGCGTTCCAACTGGATCTCCACTATGTGTCGGCTGGTCCACCGGGTCCTTGCCCTCCCCTATAACTGGCTCAGCACTTGGCTCAGGCGTATTCTGGGTTCCCCCAGTGCTCGAGTTCTGTGAAGGCTCTGTGGACACTTCTGGTGTCGAGGAGTCCTGCAACTGTATAATCGCCTTAAGCTGCTGCCCTGCCGGTTGCTTTAGGGCAATGAACTTGGGCAGAGAAACCTGAAGGGTGACTTCATGCGTACCTGCTGCTAAATTACTGACGTCAGCAACGACGCTGATCTTGTCTACACTAAGCTGGTTCAGAAGATCAGGCGCCCCCGATACTGTTAACGAAAGGGTCTGGTCCGCGGGATCTGTTATGACCGCCTTCAACCCGGCAGCAGCACCTTCGAGCTTGATGGGTACCCCTTCAAGGGTACGCTCCCCATTCTCGGAGGTCGTCACTGTCACATTGACCTTGCCTGGCTCGATTTTATCGATCCCAGTTGGTGGTACCAGGTCCACTTTGAGCTGCTCCGTGCCGGCCGATTTAATCTGGCTAAGATTGACGGTCGCCTCGTAGGCTGTCAATGTTGCCAGCGCTTCTTTCTGACCATATACGGTTACCGAAGTCTGGTCCGCCTTCACCTGAGACAACACCAGTGAATCGGGCAGCTGACCGGTATAGCCGATCTCGAGCGGTACACTTTTAAACGGAAGGGTGATCGGAATTTCTACCGAGACGTAGGCTGGCTTGATCACCGCATCCTTGATTTCATTCCCGTTGCTGTCATAGGCGAACAGCTTCATTCGCTTCTCCTTGAAGGTCTCACTATCACCATCAAGCTCAACGGTCCCCTGCACCTTGGCAACCTTGCTCAGCTCACTGGCAGCGAGAGTGACCTCTGCTTCCCCTGTTGGCTGAATCACCGGTGTGCCGAGTTGATAGCCCTGGGCGGGCGTTCCTTTCGTCAATAGCGTAATCGGAAAAGCCTTCGTATTCCGCAGCTCCACATGCACATTCACTTCATCCGGTGTCAAGGATTCTAGAGTCACACCATTCGGAAGTGAATAGGACAAGGAGAGTCTGTTATTTCCCGGCTTCACCTTGCTAAGATCAACGCTTACCTTGTAAGAATCGGAGAACCTATAATTCAGATCCGACTTTTTTCCCCGGACCTCCATTCTCACACTATCGACATCCAAAGGTTCCATGACATATTTGTCCTCATCAAAACCGGTCACTTCGATCTTCACATTCTCAATAGTCTTCGTATCCATACGTGTAGTTGTCTGGGAGACGGGAGCCGTATCGGCATGAACCATAGCCCACAGGATAATCCCCAGCGCCAGCGCCAGAATCTTGTTGAAGTTATTGTTGTTCATCCATTTATTCATCACGCTTGTCCCCCTTCCGTTTCCAGAAAGCAGAACCCTTCTCCTTGAGCGGAGAACTCGCGCTTAGTTCTTGATACAGCTTAGAAATTAGCGATTCTTCCTTGATATCCCTCACAATCTGACCATTGATCGCCAGAGAAATCTGTCCCGTCTCTTCCGATACCACAACCGACACAGAATCTGCCACTTCACTGATCCCGATCGCCGCCCGGTGACGCGTCCCTAACTCTTTGCTGATAAACGGATTCTCGGACAGTGGCAAGTAACAAGCAGCAGCCGCAATCTGATTACCCTGCATAATGAGCGCCCCATCATGCAGTGGAGTATTGGGGATGAAAATATTGATCAGCAGCTCCGAGCTGACCGCCGATCGCATAGCTATGCCCGATTCCGTGTATTCGTTAAGCCCGGTGGCTCGTTCGAACACGATTAAGGCCCCAATTTTTCTATGGGATAGGTAATTCACGGCTTTAATGACTTCTCCGACCAGCTTGCCGACTTCTTCATCGTTCTCCGCACCACGTCCGAAGAACTTCCCTCGCCCAAGCTGCTCGAGACCACGCCTCAGCTCCGGCTGGAAAATAATGAAGATGGCAAACACCCCAAACGTATAAATCTGATTCATCAGCCACTTCAGCGTATACAAATCAAGGATCGTGGCGAATGCCCAAATGAGCACAAGCACCAGAATCCCTTTTAACAACTGAACCGCCCTTGTACCCCGGACCATATTCAGCACTTTGTAGATGATATAGCTGACAATCAGAACATCTATAATATCTTTAAAGGACTCTTTCCAGGTAAGGTCCATGAAATAGCTCATTGCTCAAACCCCCATCAATTCTAATTAGCTGGGTTTATTTATGTAAATGGCTAAACAGTGCCATAATATATCTAGGTTATAACGTTCACGCCCAGGTTGCAAGTTTAGCCCCCCTCACAAATTAAGGATGCGGCAAAAAGGCAACAAAAAAGCGCCATCTTTCCGGAAAAAGAGGCGCAAAGGATATGCCTGCAAGGGGCCACTGCTTAACGGTAGGCAACTTCAGAGAACATGTTCGTGACTTTATACCAGATCCAGCCTACCGCTTGGTCTATGCTTTTGACTTGGCCAGAAATATGGGCCGTTGAAGCCTGATACAGAGAGCCGTCGATGACCGTTACATTGCCGTTGACTTCCCCATACACCTGAGTTTTGCCATTCTCCACCGTAAGATCCCCGGTAATGATTTTGCCGGAAGGTACAATGACTGTATCTCCCTTGATGACAACCTGATCCAGGTTGGTACCCCGAACCACCAATTGTCTATCCTGATTCCAGAAAGAAACAGAGCTCATCAGCATCACCAAAATAAAGATCGATGCCGCCGTAAGGGCGGGATGTCTCTTGATCCAGGTAATAAACCGTTTCTCCTTCTTGGATTTCGGTAAAGAATTCATTATCCGGCCTACAAGATCTTCCGACGCGACAGGACTTTGGTGCATCAGGGAAAACATCAACATATCGGTCTGTTCCAATTCATTGAACTTCGCACGGCATTCCGGGCAGGATAGAAGATGCTCCTTCAATTCCCTCTGCTGCTGTTCGGGCAAGTCGTCATCCAAATAATCATGCATCATAGAGACGGCCAGTTTGCATTCCATAGGAGCCAATCCTTTCGTGAGTGCTATTTAATTTTTCCAAGACACAGGGTCGGGTCATAAGACTTGCTCATCATACATACGTCCCTGATCTGAAGATGTTTCATAATTCCGCTGGTTATTTTTACATTTTAGGGCCTAATTTTTTACGTAAAAATTCACGTCCGCGGTGTACACGGGTCTTAATCGTGGTCACTGGCATATCCAATACATCGCTGATCTCCTGAAGTGACAGGTCCTGCAGATATCTCAGGATCATCACGGATCTGTACTTCACAGGCAGGCTGTCAATCGCCTCATAGATGGTTCTCTGTGTCTCAGAGAGCAACAGTTCCGTCTCTGGTGTCACATTATCGCTCGGAATCATGGAATAGCCGTCAATGCCATCCTGATCGTTCATCTCCGCATCCAGCGAGTAGGTTGGTTTGCGCTTCCGCAGTCGGTCTATACAGAGGTTCGTGCCGATCCGGTAGATCCATGTCGAGAACTTCTGTTTGTCATCGTACCGATCGAGATTTCTGTAGACACGCAAAAACGTCTCCTGAACAATATCCTCCGCCTCATGGCGGTTGTTCAGCATCCGGTATGCCAAATGATATATTTTGTCTTTATATAGTTCCACAAGCTCGGCAAATGCCCTTTGGTCGCCCTTCAGGGCGAGCTTTGTCAATCTGCCTTCCAAATTCTCCACCTGTCAACTCCCCCAGACTTGCCGCCCTTGGCATTCAAAACTAACTGAATATCCACGGTACAAGCATTTAAATCGTAATTCAAGTTTGTGTAAAAATCAAGGATTGAAAACAAAAAAAGCCGTTCGCCCAGGCAAAGGGCGAACGGCTTGGTATCCATTGTAAACGCAAAATATAACGTGTTAGTTCATCAGCCAGTATTCCGAAGTCCGGCAGCGACGCCGTTGATGGTCAGTAGCACCTCACGCAACAATTCAGCGTCATCCCCATCCTGATCGCGCAGCTCTCTCAGCTCGGACAACAGCTGTACCTGCAGGTAGCTAAGCGGATCGACATACGGATTCCGCAAGCGGATCGACTCCTGAATAACCGGAACGTTATCCAGAATATCCTGTTGACCTGTAATTTTCAGAATCAGCTCCGAGGTCAGCTTGAATTCCGCATCAATTTGACCAAAGATGCGCTGACGAGCCTCTTCATTTTTAGCCATGCCGGCATATTCCTTCGCAATCACGAGGTCCGCCTTGGAGATGGCCATTTGCAGCGTGTCGATCAATGTTGTGAAGAACGAGAATTTCTCATACATCGTTTTCAGGATGCTAAGGTTCTCCTCTTTACCGTCATAGAAGCTTTGCAGACCTGTTCCAGCAGCATACCAGGCTGGAAGCAGATACCGGCTCTGCGTCCAGGCGAACACCCAAGGGATGGCCCGCAGATCTTCAAACCGGTCGCTGTTCTTGCGCTTGGAAGGACGGGAACCAATATTTAGCTCGCCCACCTCAGGCAGTGGAGTCGACTCCTTGAAGAATGTCAGGAAGTCTGGATCACGGAAGATCAGGTCCTGATATTTGTTCAGGGAGACTTCCGAAATTTGCTTCACAATCTCTTCCCACTTGGACTCGTCCAGATCAGTTTGCGGCAATCTGGCATTAACTGCAGCCGTTACCAGCGCTGAAGTCGCTTGCTCCAGACTGCGGTAAGCAATCCCCTTCATCGAGTAACGTGAAGAAATAACTTCGCCCTGCTCTGTAATCTTGATGCCGCCGCCGATTGTAGAAGCCGGTTGGGCCAAGATACTGCGGTTCAGTGGCATGCCTCCGCGGCCAAGCGCACCGCCGCGACCGTGGAAGAACTTCAGCTTGATGCCGAATTTATCGGCAGTAGCTGTAATTTCATTCAGGGCCACCCGCAGTTCCCAGTTCGCAGTAACCACACCGCCGTCTTTGTTGCTATCCGAATAACCCAGCATAATTTCCTGCATATCGTTCATCGCCAGTACCGCTTGACGGTATACAGGCAGATTGAATAACGTCTCCATGATTTGTGGTGCTTCATGCAGATCATCAATGGTCTCGAAGAGTGGTACAGCCTGAAGGGTACATACAACTGTGCCGTCGTTATCTTTACGGAACAAGCCCACTTCCTTGGCGAAGACCATAACCTCAAGAATATCACTTGCTGCCTGTGACATACTAATGAGATAACTGGTGATGCATTTCTTGCCATATTCATCCTGTGCTTTGAAGATTGTCCGATAAACTTCCAGACATTCTTCCGTGCTCTCACTGTAGTTCTGGTATGGAGAGGTCAACGGACGCGGATCATTGAGCAAACCTTCGAGAAGAACGATCTTCTCTTCTTCCGGTAGCTTAGAGTAATCCGGTGTGATGTTCATCTTCTCCAGAATCTCAGTCATCGCATTCTCATGCTCCTGACTATGCTGACGAACATCCAGTGTAGCTGTATGGAATCCGAAAAGTTCTACTTGGCGGATCAGTTTCTTAATATAGGTATCGGCCACATAATCGGCATAGTGATGCCGCAGACTGCGGTCGATGACGTTCAGGTCATGGATGAACGCTTCAGGCGAAGCATAGCGCTCAGGCGTACCTTTTTTCTCATCGTCGAGTACGTTCTGTGTCTTAGAGATCATATAGCTTAGCTTGATCCGGTAAGGCTCGTTGTCATTGCGCCAAGCATCGCCCCGGGTCAAATTGATGATCTCCCGATCCTCTTCAATGGAATTCAGCAGCTCCGGTGTCACGTCCACAATGCTGGTACTGAAGCTAAGATACTTCATCAGTTCCCGCATAATCCGTTGGTATTCCCGGATAGCCAGCTTGCGCTGCATTTGCAGTGTCTGCAGGGTCACGGCAGCCTTCACAGAAGGGTTACCATCACGGTCGCCGCCGATCCAGGAGCCAAAACGCAGGTACGTAGGCACATGCCAGTTCTGACCCGGATAATATTTACTTAGACATCGTTCAAGTTCTTCATATACATCCGGCAAGACATGGAAAATCGTCTCATGGAAATAGTACATTCCGTTACGAACTTCATCGAGTACTGTAGGCTTACGGTCACGCAGTTCATCCGTTTGCCACAGCGTAATAACTTCATTCAGCAACTTCTCACGCAGCTGTTCCCGCTCCCGGAAGGTTAGGGTAGGATTATCAAGGTACATAACATCGTCGGCTATCCGTTTATGAATATCGAGAATGGCCCGGCGCATTGCTTCCGTCGGGTGGGCTGTAATGACCAGCTCCAGAGACAGGCCTTGTATAATCTCCCGGACCTCTTCATGTGAGAAATCACGTTCTCGAAGTCCTTGAATCGCACTTTCTATAGAACCAGGCTGTACAGTTTCACCGGCTGACCGCTCATAATCACGTTTGCGGCGAATCCGATGATTCTGTTCGGCAATATTCACCAATTGAAAATAAATGGCGAATGCCCGTATAACCTGATGACGATTCTCCGAATCCAGAGAATTAATTAACTCCTTAAATTCACTGTGCAGTTCTGGCAAAAACAATGAACGCAAAGACTTACTGGTCTCGCGGATCTTCTCCACGATCTCCAAAAGTTCGTTGCCGCCTTGGTGAACCAAGACCTCGCCCAAAATGTTCCCCAGGAACCGTACGTCCCGCCGCAGCAGATTGTTCGAGTTGCTTTTGCTAACGGTAGTCGTAAGTTCGGTCATGCTGCTCCCCCCATCCTCTCACGGATCAATGTCTTTAGCATTGTCTCTTTGAAGCTTTCCTCATATCATACAATAAAACCGCCCGGAAATCTTCATCTTTATTACGCGGTAAAGCGATACAGTAATTTTGATTATACACGAATTTCTCCATTATTACAGTCATTTCATCATAATGTATTTCTACATATTATACGGGATATCGTCAATAGCATATTCAACCCTGCTCTCTTGACCGCAGAAGATCCATAAATAATCCCATAAGTGGAGAAAAAAAACGTTCCCGATGATAAGAGCAGAAAATGTGCCGCTGGAACGGATAATTGGGAATACTTCGCATTATTAGCTTCCCCCTGGACACCTCATCCTCTACTGCCATTCTGGAGATAAAAGACACATGTTTGCCACCCAGCAAGGATTGCTTGATGCCTTCCAGCGAATCCAGAAGCAGCGAAGCCCTCGGTGTGAAACCTCCCTGCTGAAACCATTTATTAGTTAATTGCCGCGTACTCGACTCCATGTCATGAAGAATAAAGCTAGCAGAGGCAATCTCAGCCGGTTGCAGCACACTCCGGGAAGCCAGTGGATGTTCAGGTGAAAAGACAAGCACCAGCTCATCTTCGCATAAGGAGGTGCTGAGAAGACCCGGCTGTTCAAAACGCTCGGTGGAGAGAATACCAATGTCAATCTCATGGTTCAACAGCATTTCCTTGATAACAAGGGAGAGTTTTACTGTCAAAGAGATTGTCGTTCTGGGGTGCCGCTCACTGAACTCTCCCAAAATTCCTGGCAGCAGATAAGTGGCTGGTACATAGCTTGCGCCAATTTTCAGCGTACCGCGCCCGGCGTTCCCGAACTCCTTGACCACCCGCTGAGCTTCTGCCGCCAGTGAATTGATTTTGACCGCATAGTGGAGGAATGCCCGTCCGCTCTCCGTCAGGATCATCTTGTCCATTCTTGGTTCAAACAACTTCTCACCCAACTGTTCCTCCAGATTCTTCAAATGGTAGGTAACAGTCGGCTGCTTCAGCCCAAGCGCATCAGCTACAGGTGTGATTTTCTTATGTTTATCCAATAGCTCCACAATTTGCAGCTTAATTAAATTCAGGTTCACTCTTATCCTCTCCCTCATGGTGCTAGATCCATCCTAGCATAGAAAAATTCTATGAGTGTTAAGGGAATTGCATGAAAAAGTTAATAACGAGGTTACACTCGGCAAACATACCGGGAACCCTTCTTCTTTACACTAAGTACATACCAAGACCATTCATCAAAAAGTAAAAATTAAATACTAATGACAGGGAGAAAGAAATGAACGAGTTAATCATTCGCGATCTTGCCAAAAGCTTCGGAGATGTTCAAGCCCTGAAGCCGGCTAATCTGCACATCAAGGCAGGAAGCTTCACGACACTGCTCGGACCGTCCGGCTGTGGCAAAACCACATTGCTCCGTCTGCTCGCAGGCCTTGAGACGCCAGATGCAGGAGAGATTTTGGCGGATGGCGAGCCCATTTATTCAGCGTCCCGGAGAGTGAATCTGCCGGTTCACCGCAGAAATTTCGGCATGGTCTTTCAGGACTTCGCGCTCTGGCCGCATCTGAGCGTCTTCGAGAATGTTGCCTTTGGACTGCGGGCAGCCAGGCAGAAGCAAGATTTGCGGGGAAGGGTGCTAGAGGCACTGCGGACGGTCAGACTGGACGGGCTGGAAGAACGATATCCTCATCAGCTGTCAGGCGGACAGCAGCAGCGGGTAGCCTTTGCCAGAGCAGTTGTCACACGCCCACGGCTTGTCCTTTTCGATGAGCCACTGAGCGCTTTGGACGCCATACTCCGCGATGAAATGCGGGTCGAACTGATCTCGCTGGTTAAGAACATTGGGATTACCGCTTTATATGTAACCCATGACCAATCCGAGGCTATGTCGATGTCAGACGAAGTCGTAGTCATGCAAGGCGGCCATATCCTTCAGAGCGGCTCGCCTGAAGAAATCTATCGTACACCTGCGCATCCTTTTGTCGCACGGTTCATTGGTAAATCGAATTGGGTGATTCCGGATCAGCAAATGCTTCGTCCAGAGCAGCTCCGCTGGTCCCAGGAGAGCGATTCCAATCTGTCCTTTCATGGCACGATCCGGCACGTCAGCTATATGGGCGATCGTTACGAAATGATCCTGGATATGCAAGACATGGGGCAATGGATTGCCTATCATGAACAGCGGCTTTCCGTCGGCGATAACGTATGTCTGTATGCATCTCCGGGGCAAATTCACAAGCTGAATCCATCCGGATGATAACTTTTGCAATGAACTTCAACCTATTATATGGAGGTATTATCAATGAAAAAATGGGTCAATCAGAAACGAATCGGTAGTCTTCTTCTCACCACAGTTTTGGGACTGAGCCTTGCAGGCTGCGGCAACGCCAACACTCCATCGACAACAGATGCGGCCAACAATAATGGAGCGACCGGAAACACAGCTGTGGATCCAACGGCCTCTCCTGCTGGGACAAGCCTTAGCGGTAATCTCGTGGTGTATAGCGCAGGTCCTGAAGGCCTGGCGAACAAGATCAAGGAAGGTTTTGAAGCAAAGACTGGAGTAAAGGTCGAAATGTTCCAAGGCACCACGGGTAAAATCCTCGCCCGTATGGAAGCGGAAAAATCAAATCCGGCCGTGGATGTTGTCGTTCTGGCTTCCCTTCCTTCGATGCAAGGAATGAAAAAAGACGATTTGCTGCTTCCATATAAGGAAGCTGTCAACTCGGACAAGCTGGTGAGCGACTGGTCTGATCCGGACGGCAGCTATTTCAGCTACAGCGCCTCCGCACTTGGCATTGTCTACAATACGAAGAAAGTAACTACACCTCCAACTTCCTGGTCGGATCTCGGCAAGCCAGAGTGGAAAGGACAAGTTAACATCCCCGATCCATCGCTGTCCGGCTCGGCGCTTGATTTCATGACTGGCTATCTGAGTGCTCAAGGCGAGTCCGGTTGGGACCTCTTCAAGCAATATAAGGCTAATGGAGTAGCGATGGCAGGCGCCAACCAGGAAGCACTTGATCCAGTAATTACAGGTGCCAAGTCCGTAGTCGCTGCAGGGGTAGATTACATGGCTTACAAGGCAAAGGCTGCCGGTGAACCGGTTGACATCGTCTATCCTGCCGAAGGAACTGTGATCAGCCCACGTCCGGCTGCGATTATCAAAACAAGTCCAAATGTAGACAACGCCAAAGCTTTTATCAATTACCTGCTTTCTGATGAGGCCCAAGCCATGGTCTCCAAGGCATATCTCCTGCCGGGACGCACAGATGTTAAGGCTGAAGGACGCGCCAATCTGGATGAGATCAAGACGTATGATGTGAAATGGGACTGGATGAACGACCACGGCGATGAGGTCTCCACTACCTTTACGGATCTGTTCAAATAAACATTATGAAGAAGTCTTCTGTACGTACCTTTCCATGGAGAGGGGGCAGCCTGGCACTGGGGATATTGGCGATCCTGGTGCTGCTGCCGCTGCTCCTGATTTTCTGGACAAGTATTTCGCCAGGCGGCAGGCTTGATATTGGTGCTCCCTTAAAGACGATTGTGAACAACAGGGGATTGTTAGAGGTTCTGCTAAACTCGCTGGGTCTTGGAGTTAGTGTTATTGCACTGACTACTATCTTTGCCCTTCCACTGGCCTGGATTATGGCGAAAACGTCCATCGGCCGTCATCGCTGGCTGGATGTCGTTCTGTTGATTCCTTTCATGACACCGCCCTATATCGGTTCTATGGGCTGGATGCTGTTTATGCAGTCCGGAGGTTATATGGAGCAGTTGCTGCCGGCTTCGGCGGCGGTCACTCCCTATTTCTTCTCTTACTGGGGCATGGTTCTGATTATGAGTCTGCATTTATTCCCTTTTCTCTATCTGCTGCTGCGTAATTCGCTGCTGCAGATCGGCGGCAGTCTGGAAGAGGCCGCTGCGGTTCATGGCGCATCTTTTGCTTATAAGAGCAGGAAAGTAATCCTCCCCTTGTTATTATCAAGTTATGGGCTGGGCGCGCTGCTGATCTTTGTCAAAACGATTGCTGAATTCGGGACGCCGGCAACCTTTGGCCGCAAAATCGGCTTCTATGTTCTTACTTCCGAAATTCACCGCTACATCGCCAGTTGGCCGATTGATTTCGGTAAAGCTACCTCATTAGCTTCTGTATTGCTGGGGGTATGTTTGGTCATGTGGTACATCCAGACCTTAATTAGCAGTCGTTACTCCTATCGTCTGGTTGGCGGCAAAGGAATGCGTAGCAAAAGCAAAACCTCAGGCGGACTTGCAGGCTTGGCCAGTTGGGGTTATCTAGTGTTTCTGCTAATTGCTTCGATTGGGGTACCTTATTTCTCCATTATCACCGCTTCGCTGCTCAAACTGCGCGGAGAAGGCTTGTCTTGGGGGAATTTGACGCTGAATCATTATTGGGAGCTGCTATCCCCTGGTTCTCCTGGAATGCACGCGCTAATCAATAGCTTGGGCCTGGCCGTAGCCGCTTCTTGTATTGCAGTAATTCTAGGCACCTGGTTCGGGCTGACCATTGGCAAAGCCTCGTCATGGAGGCAGAAACTCACCGACCTTTTCAGTTTGCTGCCGAATACTGTTCCAGGTATTGTACTTGTCGTGGGTCTGATTCTGTTCTGGAACGCCCGCTGGATGCCTATTCCGCTATACAATACGTACGGCATGGTCGTGCTAACTTATGTAGTATTGTTTCTTCCTTATACCGTGCAATATGTAAAATCAAGCTACGGACAGCTGGACCCCGCCCTCATGCAGGCGGGCCAAGTGTTCGGCGGCAGCCGGATATATGTTTTTAGGCGTATCCTCCTGCCGCTGATTCTGCCCGGCATGGCCGCAGGCTGGATGATGACCTTCACCATTTCCAACCGGGAATTGGTCGCCTCATTGCTGATCTTGCCCCCGTCTATGCAGACATCAGCAACTTATATTTTCGCCCAGTTTGAGCAGGGCGCTGTTCCGCTAGGCATGGCTATGGCTGTCGTTTCTGTCGGCATCACAACCGCCTTGCTACTGGCGATCGAATATCTAAACCCTGACAGAAAGCGGAGACAACGATGACTACACTAACCATATGGGGGGGCGCCGGGGAGCATGGGCGCTCCTCTTATCTTATCAGGAACGATCAAGCCGGCATTTTGCTAGACTGCGGAGTCAAAAAAGAAGCAGGAAGTGAGTATCCGCTGCTGGAAGCAGAGCGAATTCCGGAACTGCTGGCTGTCTTTCTCTCCCATGCCCACGAGGATCACTCCGCTGCGCTGCCTCTCCTCTATAAATACGGATATAAAGGAAAGGTGTGGACGACCCGGGAAACCGCGCTGCAGCTGCCGGATTATTTTACAGCTTGGCGTAATTACGTGACTGCAGGACCGACTCCACTTCCTTTTGAACAAGCAGATTGTGAAGCGATTGAGTTCGCCTATCTGGAGAAACACACTGCCCCCTTAACATGGCATTGCCTGGCTCCAGGTCTTCGTGTCATGTGGGGCCGCAGCGGTCATATGATCGGATCGATTTGGCTGGTCCTGGAGTGGGACGGTAAAACCATTTTCTTCTCTGGTGATTTCACTGGGGAATCTCAGTTGCTGGCGGTGGATGATCCAGGATTGGCATTGTTCCATTCTGCCTTGCAGAAGACTGAGGAGCACTCGGCTGAGATGACAATCGGGAAGAAGTCGGAGGAAATAGCTGAAACGACACCGAAAGCGGCAACTCAAGAGATAACTCAAAAGACAAATATAGGGATAACTGAAGAGATAGGCAAAGAGGCTATTGGGGAAGCAGGCACAATGACTATAGCCGTTGAAAAAATATCCCAACGTTCTATAGATCTCGCGATCATCGATGGAGCCTACGGCGCTGATCCCGAGACCCAGAGTGACAAGCTACTGCAATTGGAGTCCGCAATCCGCAGCACATTGGAGGCAAATGGGACCGTCCTTTTACCTGTTCCACTGTATGGGCGAGGTCAAGAACTGCTTGTCTGGGCCGGGGAACAATTCCCGGATACAAAGCTAGTCGCGGAAGACAGATTGCTCGCACCTTTACGTGAGCTTGAACAAAGCTCCTTTTGGCTCAGGGAGACAGCTACCTCACGTATTCAAGCATTGCTGAACAGTGACAAGCTGCATATTGTTTCAGATCCGGACCAGCGTAGGCAGGCTATGGATCAATCTAGTGGGGCTATTATCTTTACAGAGGATGGCATGCTACTCTCTTCTACAGCCCGCTGGTATTACGATCAGTTATCGACCAGCCCCAGCAGTCAGGTTATCTTCACTGGGCATCTACCGGCTGGCAGCTTTGCACAGGGGCTGGTGACGTCCCCTCCTACTGGCGGACCTGCCATTTCTTTAATCCGCTACAAGGTCCATCAGGGCCTGCCGGATATCCGGGATATGCTGCACAGCATTCCCAGCCGTCAGAATGTACTCGTTCACGCACCCGATCATCATAATCGGCAGACGATCACTCTGCTCCAAGAGGAGGGTACTGCTGGACTGCATGCTCTTTTGCCGGGAGACCAATTGCACTTCTAATTGAATCTACTTCTATGTAAACGGCTGATACAACAGAATCCTCCGATTCCTGTATCAGCCCTTTGCGTACTATTCATTTTTTAATGATTGCATGTAATCTCCACCGTCTTGGTTAGCGCATCGTAGCCCGTTACCTTGGCGCCCAGTGCTTCGACAAGCACTCGTACCGGCACATAAGTCACTCCTTTATCCAAAAGACCGTCAGCGATTTTAATACCGTTAACTTTTACCGTTGCTAATGTTTTTTCTTCCATAGTCTGCTCCTTCGGTTCCTGCTTCGGAGTGATTATTCGGTATGCGGCTTCCACTGCAGAGTCAGACGGTTGTATTCCAGCTCTTAACTGGGCCAGTGTTAATCCGAAAGTCATTTGTAAATGGGGGTAGTCCTTGAAGCTGGTCCAATCTCCACCCCATTCAAAGCCCAGTCTCTTCCCTTCCTCTGCAACTTCCAGCCAATCTGCTATGTTGTTCCCATTACCGTCCAGCTTCATATCCCATGAGACACTACTCCCGTTCGGTAGCAGCAGCGCGAAGTCCACGGCGAGTCCGTAATTATGGTAGCTGTAACCGCCCTTGGCATTGGTAACAATGGACCCCGGCTTGGTGCGTCCTTGTGCATACAGCGCATCCTGTTCGGCGATGGTACGCAGTCCTTGTGTGATAACAATAGGGATGCCTCGGGCATAACAGCGCTCAATCAATGCCGCAGAAGCGGCAAGGATAACAGGGTGCAGACCGGAGAGCCGGGCTGTCGATTTACTTTTCACCTGAGTCAGTGTCAGCATGATGTCGTTCTTCCTTTCTGTGCACCTTTTTAATATGAAGAAATTGGTCATACGTTCCTGAACGGGTCAACGCAGCCAGAGCCAGCAGTCCTGCTGTCGTTCCTAATTGGGCAAAGATCCATGCGTATTGCAGCCAGCTAAGAAGTTCGGTTATATCCGCTCCGAGCAGCACTGCCACCTGTACCAGTAAGACAATTAGCATTTTGAACGTGTATGCCAGCAGAAAAATAAGCATCGCCAGCATGAACACGCTAACTACACCTTTTTGAAACCGCTCATAGAAATATTCCCTGTGGCAATGAATGATGTACCATGAGCAGGCAATAGCAAGGCTATACAGCAGCAATAGTACGATATCAATCATGTTCATGATGATCCCCTCGATCATAAACTAAATATTTGGCGAACCGGTTGCGGTGGATCTCCTCCTGAATTTCCTGAGAGACGTTCTTATAGTGGCTTATGGTTAGTGTAACGCTGGTTGAGGCCCTGCGAAGCTCCATCTCTTTATGTGCATGCCGGGGGAGAAGCAGCCGCTGAATCCATTGTGACAGCATCCCTAACTCCCCCTGTCTTCCGTATGGTCAATCTTCAATTTCTTGAGTACATCCAGTGTTGGCTGCATGAATTCAGAGCGTTCCTTGTCCAAAATCGCCTGTAGTCGATCCCGGTCCTCTTCGGCCCGGTCCAGCAGTTCCCGGGGCACCAGATTTCCCTTAACAATCGCTCGCAGCAGAACCATGACCACGATCATCAAGATGAATGCCACAATATAAGCGAGGCCATACTTATCGGCCAGTGGCAGCAGCTTCTCCAGTTGCGCAAGATCTCCTTGTTCCATCCGCCCGCTCCCTTCTGTGATGTTGTGTGAATTCCTGTATTGTTGAAAAAGCCCTCGGACGACTCCTCCGAGGGCTTAAAAAAACACGCTCCTGATAAGGGCGTGTTAATTAATGTCCTGAACCACTTTGCTCTGTTCCGAGAGTTTCGGTGAAAGAGATATCGGGACGCTTTTCCACAATCTGCTCTCTGACCAGTTGCTCATTGTCTACCTGCATATTATAGGAATGAATCACATCCTCAATGGGACGCTCTCCCCGATCAAAACGGGTAATGCAGGCATTGGCCATCAGCCGGATTTTGGCAGCAGCGAGTGAATCTGTCGACATGTTGAGTCTCATCTCCTTTCGGTGTTATATACTAAGCAATTCCGCCATAATAACTTCTACGTCCCCAAGACGACCGTGCAAGGATGCATTCTCTGCTCGCAACTGCTCGTTCTCCGTCAACTGCGGAGGCTTGTTCGCTTCAGCTTCCTGATAAGTCTCCCAGGCCGCTTGCAGTTCTTGCTCGGTTGGCTGTGGAGCGTCCAGGTTCCAGGCGGCAATGTATGGGCCGCGCTCTACGATATCGTAGTCTTCGCCTTCGGTTAACCGGTTGTAGTCAATGCCGTACCGGTAGTGCACGCCCTCTACTGATTCCTCGCCGTTTTGTGGTGGCTTGATCTCATAGCGGACACGGCCTTTTTCTTCGGCTCCAGGTCGAAGTACAAGCTCGGGGCCATTGTCTAGTACGATAAAATCCCTCAGTGGATCAGCATAAGGGTATAAGTGCTTGATTGCTACAGCTATATTCATCTATTCTCCTCCATTCTAGGCAATTCTTAAAATACGAACAAAGTTGTATTCCGTGGTTGTCGTAAGGAGTTTTGTGGTACTTAACCAAATAAAAACTTCGGCATAATCTCCAGCTCCCAGAGAGATGGCAGCAGCGCCCACCGCAGAAAAATCAGTACCCGCTCCCATGGTGCTGTCAAAGATTCTCACCTTTCCCGCTCCGCCATTTACCCAAAGCTCTACTATTCCACGGGTTGTACCTTCAATGCCTCCTGTAACACCAATTTGAACGCTGAATAAATACGCTCCCGTGGCACGAGCTATAAAACTTGAAGTTGCGGGATTATATTCTCCCAAGATATCCTGGTACTCCGTTGCAAATGCAACTTTGGTGAAAGTTGCAGGGTTTATGGTCTGCACACCATTTGGACCAGCTTCGGCGCGACTTCTCTGATACCACGTATTATCTCCCCATGGGTTAATAACTCCGCTAGTGATAATACCGCTGTTGACACCAACAGCACCTGCTGGTTGCGTGCCTAATGTATAAATGGCACCAAGGTTTGTATATAAACCAGCAGTAGTATTACCAATACCATTGTTATCTATTGAAGATATCGTAGAATCATTGGCCAGCATCGCTACTGACCGGTTGGAAATAGTGCATTTTGATATGGTTGAAGTCGTACCTCCCTGAACAACAATCCCCTCACGGCTCCCCGATGCGATAACTACACAACTGTCAAAATCAACCTTTCCGCTATCATCCGCCGTAAAGCCGATTGAATTTGCTGAGGTGGCTTTAAATCCTTTCACTACTACTCGGTGACAGCGGTTTGCTTTAAATGACTGTATCGATGTTTCTGGTACGCCTACAAAGTTGACATACCCCTTGCCTGTGATACCCTCAATCAGAACTGCTTCCGCATAAGTACCCGAAGCCACATTAACAGTGACTGTGTGATTAACCGTCTGTGGAATCACACTGACTGCCTTACCAATCGTCCTAAACGCCCCACCCGCCGTATTCGCCAACCCATTATTATTATCATTACCATCCGTCCGCACATAGTACGTAATATCCGCCGTCGTCTGCTGCGGCGTAGTCGTCAGCAACGGACGCGCATTAAGCTGCCCCTGAATCCCACTGGTCACACCATTCAGATAGCTGAATGCCGTATTGGATACCACACCTGTCCCGATCTTCGAGGCATCAATGCCCGCTGCCGCATTCACATCGGAATTGACAATCACCCCCGGCGCGATCGCTGTCACACCGTCCCCATTACTTGTCACATCACCTGTATGATTGGGATGCACATAATTGTTAGCCCCCGCAGCAACGCCATTCAGCTTCGCCTTATCCGCAGCCGACATCCGCCCGTTCTCCGTAGGGGAGGCAAGCTTCACGACCTCAGTGTCCAGCTTGTCCATATTCCCGTTAAGATCGGCTATATCAACGTAATCCGTGCCCTCAGGCTTTTTCAATCCTAAATTCCCTGTTGTCTGCATGTGTCACTCTCCTATCTATAAGTTCTTAATTGGTTCCATGTTTTGATTGCAGCTGTGTTCCATTTGAGAGCTTTGAGCGACTCCCACCAGGTATAGGTATAGACAAATGAGTAACTCAGATGCGCAGGCTTGATCTCCTCGATCATCTGTATGAGCCCCGCCATATTCTGTGGAACGCCGAGTGTACCGACGAAATGCACCTCAAAGCTGTACTCATTCGGTACCTCTACAACCTTTACATCCCCTCCAGAAAAAGCAGACGCCGTCCGCCTGATCATCTCCGGGGTCGTGGTTCCATTGCCCCGCCGCTTCGCTACAATCATCTCTCTACGGCTGGCATAGGACTTTGACGTGTCCGTGCTGAGCCCAAGCTCCTTCTCGAAGCGCCACAGCCCCCAGGTAGCAGACTCTACCACCAATTGTGCGGCACTATCTTCTATCGCATATATAAGCTGCCCGCACTCCACAGCCTGGCTTTTCTGGAGCTCTTCCATTTCCAGAACACCCAGGTAGTAGTCCGGCAGATAACTCATCAGATCGGGTATATTGAAATCAGGGCCTTCTTGAACCGGCTTTTCAGAAGAAAAGCTGATCGTGCCGTATAGATGCTCACCATAAGCCATAGCTATACCCCCTTAAGCTGATTCCATTTCAGCGGTCCCTTAGGCATATATTCCGAATGGGTATGGGAAGCAGGTGGAAATACTGAGGGTTTGCCATCGATGCCAGCCCACGGGACGCTATCTGCTACTTGTGCAAAGTCGACTTTCCCATTGTTGTTTGTATCGTAGATGCTTTTCAGCATGTCCCCGGTGCTTTGAGCTGCCACGAGCAGTACATTCCCACTGTTCGCCGTACCAATATACAGCTTGCCGGAATCAGTGCAAAACCCCAACTCGCCTGCAGCCAGCGTACCCAGCGCGTTTTCCAAACCACGGCGAATTTGAATCAATGTCTTTCGCGCCATTTTATCGCCTCCTAGAAAGTGCCGCCATCGATGCTAGCTACCATAAGCCTATTGCTGTTGGAAGGGTCATATACAATACTGGTACCATCCACATTTGCAGATACGCCGCCAGCATCTACAGTGATCCCTTTGCCCGCTGTGACTGAAATGCCATTGGTATTAACCGCAATGCCGTTACCACCACCTATATTAAGGGTTACTGTATCGGCCTGCCCGCCCCCGGTTAATCCATTACCGGCTGTAATTGTCTGCAAAGCTCCTCCAGTACGTACCCAGGTCGTGCCGTTCCAGCTATATATTTTCTGTTCGTCGTCCACATACGCAGTCCAGCCTACATCGGGTGGATAATACGTCCAGACAGAAGATTGGTATTCTACGATCTGGTTTGTTTTTCCCGCCCAGCTCCCCTTTGCCCCGGATGGGATAATGAACCGGTCAGCTTCCACCGGATTTGTCGGGGGAGTGGCTACGTTCTGACTTTTTACAGAAGCCTGGGGTTCAATATTACGCTTAGCTAACTCAATCTCGTTCCTAATTTTCTGAGCAGACCACAGATCCGTATTGGCATTGCTTGTATCATTGATAACCCGGTGCTTGGCCGTATCGTCGATATGGGTCTTGATCTCTGCAGCGGTTTTCACATTGGTGCCATCTGACACTTTGTTGATATGTCCGCCGCTAACGTCTGTCTTCAGCACTTTGGCATAGGTCGTGCCATCTGCAATATCATCGAGCGTGCCGGTTAAATCGCTGAGCTTCTGAGGATTGACCCGCCGCCAGGCAGAGCCATCATCGGTGTACAAATAACCGTTATTCGTTCCGCTCGTCACATAATATAGTCGTCCTGCTACCCCGGCAACAGGCCTTGAAGCTTCCGGACCGGACAGCGCCCGGCCAACCATGGAGTTGGAGGCACCATCACCGATAAAGACCTCCTTAGTATCCAAGCAGAACCCAAGCTCACCAGCCTTTAGTACCCCATAAGTAGTCAGTTCTGCCTTTGTTCCCCGTTTAATTTGTATCGTCTGTGCCATGTTACACCTCTCTTCTAAATGTTCCTCCGTCAATCCGGCCATGCTCTTTATAACGTTCCACTTCACTCTGGACAGCTGTCAGACCACTCTGAAGAACATTGATGTCCTCCGCTTCCACCGTGTCGCCAGGAGTTTCATAAGTGACATAGGCTTCAGAGACATTGGCATTGGCAAAAATTTTGATCATACGCTGCCATGGAGCATCATCGGGAAAAGCCACCGTAAAATTCCGCAGTTCCTCACCGCTATAACGTGGCCCCGAATAAACCGTCAAACTCTGATTATTAATATTGTCATGAGCAAGAGGTCCATCATATACACCATTAACAAGCGTTAATTTCTCTTCAATTAAATAGCTTCCGCCATTTGGCTTTTTATTAAGTTTATTCTTGAAAGTATCAATCCCGTCCGGATATCCCACCCCCTACACCCCCAGCGCGACATTGCCGAACAGCGGAACTTCCTCTGCATCAAGCGGTACATTTCCCGTCCCGTTATTAAGCTTCAGCTCTGTGTAATCCACAATTCCCTCCGTATTTAGCAGCAAAGCACCAATCACCGACTGACTGATATAGGTAGAGGCAAAAGCTTTATCCTTGCGATATTTTTCCAATACAGCAGCAAACTCAGCATTCACCGCCTGCAAGGTATACCCCGCAGCAAGTGTGACTTTAGCCTGAATATTGATGTTCTTGCCTACGGCTGGCGCTACTGTCACAACGGCTCCGACAGGGGCCTGTCCCTCTCCTTTGCCAGGTACCGGATCGATATGCTCTTGGACTTTTGCTACCAGCAGCTGAGAAGCAGGTTTCTTGTCAGCATCCACAATGACGACCTTTACCGTTTTGGGACCCGACCACAGTGGAAAAACACGCGCTCCCCCCACCCCGGAAATCTGCTGTGCCCACTCCATATAATGATATTTATTCCCGCTGGTCGAAGGCCGTCTTGCCGCATCGAAATAACGCTCACGCAAAGTTTCGTCATCCTCGGCATCCTCGCCGGGAATCAGCAGCGCCGTAATCTCTCCCTTCGCCAAATCAGCAATATAATCCACTGGCAGCAAGGGCCCGAAATAACGATTGCCTACCGCACCAGCCGTTTCACATTCCAAACGATAGACACCAGGTGATAATTTCTGTGTAGCCGTGTAGTTTAACATCTCTAGCGAAAACCTACTGCCAATTGGCACCTCTTGGGGCTCTCCTTTATGGTTAGAAAAAACACCCTGAAGCTCCGCCTTACTAGCCGCTCGCCGTTTAATCCCTAACCAGGCAATACAGCGATCCAGATATTCACCGCTAGCAGTATCGGCAAAATGCAGATTGGTATTCAACGCAAGCTCCATGTACATCTGGGCCATTTCGGCTGCTGCCGGGGCCAGTGCATCATAAATAATGCTGCCTTCCCGTTTGTCCAGACCATTCGGTACCCGGGCTAACATTCGTTCCAATAACGCTTCAAAGCTCTGTTCCTTAGCCATCTCCATTCATCTCCTTTCTGACCCGGAAGCTGCCATAGCTCGTTACTACAGTGCAGCTTACATCCAGATTGTCTCCGTTAAAAGCAATGCTCAGCTCTTCTACCCCGGTAATCCGGTCATCCTGAAGCAGTGCTTCTGTTAAAATACGCCGGAGTTCCGCCCGAACAAGCAGCCGGTCTTGCCCCAAGACCAAATTCCACTCCGTACCATAGTCGGTACTGTAGATCAGGTGCTCATAGCGAAGCGTATTCAGTATTTTGGCTGCGGCCTGTTTGACTGCCTCCAGTCCATCCGTGTGGCTGCTAATGCGTTTGCGCTCCCAATCCATCCGATAGGTTAGACTGGGCATTTCCACAGTTTCAGAAGTGAACGGCGTTTCTTCAACGGCAGCGGTAATCGGGCCCTCTTTTCCAATCTCAGGGATCATGACGGGTTCACCAGCCTATCCAGTACAACATAGCTCTGGCCGCCCTGCATCCGCACCATCAGCACCCGGTCTCCAGCAGCAAGCCCGCGCCGCAGTATCACTTCCTGGCCGTTTAACTGGATCTTACTTTCAATGACCGATTCCGGAAGAACCAAGGCATTACCTGTTAAAATAAACCGCTGATCCACCTGGATCTGAAGCGGAGCCGTCCCTGTGACGAGCCCATACGAAAAAGCCACCGGATTGGTGCTTCCCACCGCGCCGAGGCTCGCTTTTTTAATAATATCCAACATTTTATTACACCACCTTAATATCCAGAGACATGGTATGCTCATCGCCGGAGATTTTGTGCGTACACTGGTCCACCAGAAATAACTGAGTTTTGAGCTCATCCAGCAGCACATAAATGAAATTTCCCGCCCGCACACGAAGATCTCCAAGTGACTGCACAGAGAGGCTGAGGCTTTCCCGGTTGTGCAGCTTCAATAGATTGTTCGCTTTCTCCATATTCTGCGCGGCATTGGACTTGTCGTCTGCTTTCTGAAATAGCCGTAAAATCCCCCAGCGTGCCACATTATCCTTGTCAGTCACTGCAAAAGGCTCCCGCTGGCCACTCTGCTCATTCTCCTGGTAGAGAACAATCGTGTTGTACGTATCGTCATCGATGCTCTTTTTCAAAGAGTACTCATACAAGGAGTGTCCATCTCCCAAAATCAGATTAAGCAGCATCGAATTCGGACTTCGCAGAGTTAACTTGCCAAAATCATCGTAAAAAGCCATCAGCTTCCCTTTATACTGCAGCTCACTCCCGACAGCGCCCATGATAATATCAAGCAGCTTTTTATCCGGCTCAATTAATGAAGGAATACGATAATCCGTCTGCTCCAGCACGCCAATCTGCAGCCCGTAATCCTTGGCGATTTTGTCAATTACATCACTCGCGGTAGCATCCTGAAAAACATAGGTTCCGTTCCCCAACAAATACCGGGTCTGATCATACGCCGTCAGCTTGATCTCCTGATTTGAACCCGTACTTATACTGAAGACAAAACCATAGAACACATTGACCCCGTCTTTTCGAAACTGCACAATATCTCCGTTTTTGATCCCAAATTTGGGATGCTGGTAGATTCCGCTATTGATCAAAGTAAGCTCCAGCGTCGCCGGTTTGCCGGTACGAGCTGTTTTCCAGGAGATATCCGATACAATTTTGGAGAGATCCCACACCCTGCCCTCCTTGTTCTTTAAAAGCAGCTCCACAGTATCCCTCCTTATGGCATCTTAAGGACTTTCCCGATCGGCAGTTTCCTTAGCTGGCTATCGGGGATGCCGTTAAGCTTTTGAATAATTGTGTACTTCTGCCCGTCACCTAGCACCTTTTTCGCGATTTTCCATAGATTATCTCCCGCTTTCATGGTGTAGGTGGAGGGCTGCTTTTTATCGCTGGGCCGCTGCTGCTCCTTCTTGACTTGGCCTTTTTTATCGACCTTAATTGGGAGCGCTTGGTAGAACACATATTTCTTCAGCGACAGTGAAAACTCGATGTCTCCCGAACTGCCAGCTACCAGCTTCCAACTGAAGTTCTCAATGCTCATGGCCATGTTGACCGCAAAATCACTGGACTCCCTCGGGTCCCGGCTCTGCTCTCCCGCCCTGAGTCCGGAAAAAATAAAACGGATGGGGCGCCTGGTCTCCATCCATTTCTTGATCAGCTCCACATATTCAAATGGCCGCCGCAGTCGGTTGGGCCCTTTCTCCGGTACAAGCACAAAGGGGTACCGCTGCGCCGGAAAAATACTCTCAATCGTAATCTCCGTCAGTTTCGGATACGATATCGCATTTATTTCCCCGAAATCCACGATCGTATAGCTTTTGCCGTCGCCGGATTCCTTCATTTCCAGCGTCTCCGGGTTCACCGGGAGCCGGAAAATCTCCTGCATGTTATTGAAGCTTAAGAAAAAACCATACTCTTCCACGTTACGTGTACACCCCCTGTGCCGTCGAGATGAACTCTTCGTTCAGCTTTTGCCCGATTTTATTGATAATCGTATCAATATCACCGGCATTGTTGATGTTCCCTGTCGTTACCTGCACGGTTGGCGTCAGCTCCACAAAATTCTGGATCGCCTGAATCTCCGCCAGCTCACGCATCATCTTCAAGTCTTCACTGGAGATGTCGACGGTGTCATTGATTTTGCCGACTTCACCAACCTTGTTGATGTCGGGGGAAACATTATCGGCAGGACTTTTAATTCCGGGCGTTGCACTCTTTGAAGTATAATCTTTCAAACTAACTTTCGTATCAAATTTATCTGTGACCTTCTTGGCCCTTTGCGCATAGTCGACCATAACGGCTTGAGGGTCTTTATACTCTTTCTTTTTAGTATCATAAACTGGTTGATTACTTGTGGGCGCCTCTAACTTTCCTCTTTGCTTCAGAATCAAATCACTGAAAACGTGAGGATTTTTGGTATCAAGATAATTTATCTTGATATTAGCTAAGGACCCAAACCCCGGAATATTGCTTAGGAAATCCGTTAAATTTTTGAATTTCTTTAAAGCGGCGTTGATTGCATCTGCAATGATCTTAACGAATCCCCCCGCAAAATTCTCCGTACCCAATGCCATCTTATAGAACAAGTCCAGAACACCAGTAGCCAAGTCGTAGAATAGCTTTTTTGCCGCATACGTCGGATCCAAAAACAGATTTCGGAAGAAATCAGCAAATGAGATAAACGCGTTGTAAAGATAAATTATTATATTCTGGATAAACACATTTAACCAGCCAAACGCCGCAGCCACGACAGAGACTATCTCCTCCGTAGAAACGCCTGCTTGTTGAAGACAATATATAAGCAAAGCGATTGCTGCCACAAACAGCAGTATAGGCAAGTTAGTTACCAGCCAAGCAGCTGCAAGACTATACACCTGTCCAATCATAGCTGCTAATAATACAAAGGCTATTGCTCCAAGGATCGGTCCTATAACATCCCAGTTCTGTTGCACAACCGTAGCCATATACATTAGTCCTTCAACTACCATGCTGATGACTGTTGCAATAACCATGAATATATTAGCCATGAAATTCATAGCAGCAACCATTTGATCCGATTGAAAGGCTGTGTTCAGCATATCAAGTGCAGGACGCAGGGCTTCAATTGCTTTTTGTCCCATTGAACCAACAACATTGGTTGTGCTCTTTTGAATGTTCGCCCACTTCTTCTTATCCTCATCAGTTGCATTCGGTTTTATTATTTTCTCACCCAAGGATTTTACTTTACCAAATAGTTTACTGATGTCCAAAGAAGCAACCAGCTTGGCTATAAATCCCGACTTTTTGTCTTTGTCTTTGTCTTTATCTTTGTCTTTCTTTGAATCCTTTTCTTTTTCCTTTTCTTTTGACTTTGATCTCTTTTTCTTTGAGTTCACTACCTCGGAGTCTTCGGATGAACTACTTACATCCTTTGTCTCTTCCTTTTTGTTCTTGGTATGCCCAACAACCTTTTCCCCCATATTGCTAGTTGCCTTAAAACCACTGACATCCAGAGCTTTCATGATCTTTTGTATTTTACTTATCAGACCCTTTTTCGTCTTCGGAAGACCACTGTCAGCTGAATTGTCAGCTAAAACACGATTTACATTCCCTGTTTTTCCAGACATATGGTCTGCCATTTGCTGTGAACGCATGAAGCCCTCCATAAAGGACTTGTTTTTCTCCTCATAGATTCGCTCTAAGATCTTCTGAAGGTTTTTCAATGAGTCACCGGACTGATCAAAGTTTTGATTCAATCGCTCCCATTGTGCGTTTACATTCTGCCAGACCGTTACTGCAGTTACCGGAACCAGTGCTGTACTTGTCACTGGATTTTCCACATTACCACCTCCTCCACCTATCTCTTCCTGGCCCTGCTCTTCGCCTGTTCCCGCTTCTCCTTCTCCACCCTGACAGCGATCATCGCGTAGATCGCCGCCCGTTCGCGGGGGGAGAGCTTCATCAGCTCGTGCGGCAGGATATGCAGCTCGTGGAGGGCGTAGTAGGCTAAGTTAGCCTCACCGTCGCCCTCGTTGATTAGTTTTTTACTTCATCCACCAGCTCGTTCATATCCGTGGCGAAGCCATTCAGGGCCTGTACCCGCTCTCCGAGCGCAGCAAATTCACCAGGAAGCAGCATTTTCCGCAGCAGCGATTCCGCACCCATCACCCCATAGGAACGCTGAAGCTCAGCATTTCGCAGGTCCGGATGAACGACACTGGACGTCATCAGCTTCGCCATATACTCATTGGGGTCAATATCCGTTGTATAGACGCCATTTTTCCCTTTGATCTTACGGGTTGCCGCCTTACGGCATTCCTGATTCTCGTCTTCAGTCATGCTGCGCAGCTTCCAGGCCACGGCACTCCCCTCTTTATCCTTGAAACGCTGAGAGACCACAAAATCCTCTGTCGTATCGCATGCTGCATTTTGGGCAAAAAACAAACTTAATTCGCTCATATTAATCCTCCTAAGTTGGTTGTTATGATGTACTTTCCAATAAAAACGGACAGAGAAGAGACCCGTCGTGTAATCACGCCCGGGCCTTACCCGCTCTTATCCATAATTAGTAGAATTGCTATTACTGACCAGCAGGTGTAGCAAAGGCCTGAGCAATCTCTACGTCTTCAAACGTAAAGCTCACTTCTTCCTCCAGCGCATCCGACTCGGTATCCAATGAAGCCATGATGACACTGTCCAGGTTTACACCCTTCAGCACAATACGCTGCGCTCCCACACTGGAAGACGGATCATGGTTCGTAACTTCGATGTCAAAATACTGATCCACACCAGTCTTCATGTAATCCAGCATCATCTGACGGAAACGGCTGGTCATGTAGAAAATGGTCATCGATCCGCTGCCGGACCAACCCGTCGCTTTATGCTGCACCCCGCGGCGGCCCAGCGTTTTCACTTCCGCCTTTGTTTTCTCGACGGTGGCCTCCAGCGTCTTCACATAGAACATCTCTTCCGTCTGTGTGCCAATCACGGCATATGCACGGCCCTCTTGGCCGGAAATTGTATCGCTAGCTTTCAAAAATGCCATCTTAAACCACCTTCACTTTCATATATACTTTTTCTACGGAATCCACCGGCTTCACTGCAACTTCCAGCACAATGCTGTCACTGTCGCTTCCTGCAACAACCACTACATCAGTCTGCGCATTGAAAGCTTCAATCGCCCCGATATTCTGGAGATCGTTCATGTAGCTTACACACTGGGACCAGAACAGCGCACGGCCATCCTCATTGTTAGCCACCTTACCAACAAAGTAATGTTCAAAAATAGATTTGAGATCGTTCGCGATTCCATCCAGTACCCGCAACACACGGTTTTTGGAGAATGCTCTGGCTTTATCCGGGGAGAAAGCCGTAAAGGTGTTAATATCCTGTTCCACTACCGCCCGGCCGCTGCTAAATGTGAAGAGCAGATCGCCGTTCAAGAGGGCAGCCGTCGTCTCGGAATGACTCAGACGAATGTCGGCATCCACTGCATCGTCATACGCTTGGTACGTCAGCGATTCATTAACCGCCGCTGCAGCCGTAGCACCTGCCACCCAGGCGACTGCTGCTGTCTTGTCCACAATGGTACCGTCAGCGAGCACAACGCCATTTTTCACACTGATAACACCCTCATGGCCAGCCGTAGCATAATCCGACAGTACCGCTTGCACCTTCTTACCTTCCGTATCGCGCAGGCGCTTCACAAAGGAAGTGTAGAGCCCTTTCAGCGCATTATCTTGGGAGAGCAAACCTACAGTCTGGAAATCCTGAACCTCCAGAGCCGACAGGAAATTACTGTGCTCCTGATTGGTTACTGTGCCATTCGTACCACCTGTCAGCGGCAGTGCAGCCGTCAGCTTCAGACCCTCTGTACCGTTCACCTGGAATTTGACCCAGGCGCTTGCGACCAGTTCCTCGGCTTTGGCAACGGTTTGCTTGTCCACTTCAGAGCCATCCAGCAGCGTCTTCACGTCGAAAAGCGTGTTGTTCTCAATATTCTTTTCGATCACAAGGGTAAGATCATTCCCCCGCTCGCCGCTGTATTTAGCCGTTGCTTGCAACCCGCTGCCGGTAATAGCCGCTTTTACACCGTCATTCAGACGATACAATAGCAGCGTACCCGCACGTTTCAGCACTTCACGAACCGGCAGCAGCGCCGGATGGCTCAAGCTGTGACCCAATAGTTTATAAATATCATCTTGAGGCGTAAACTTCAGAAGGGTTCCGGATGGACCCCATGGCAGTGTCAGGGCCAGCGCTGTAATACCGCGTTCACCCATTTTACCAATCGCGCTTTGTTCCGAAGCTACGTTCACGTACACCCCAGGGCGCACCTTATTTTGTGTTGTCCATGTTCCACCAGCCATTAAATAACCTCCTTATTTAAGAAAAGCTCCATCAATTGTTGTGCTTCTTCCAGCGAATAACGTTGTTCCTCTTGCAAAATAACATCCAGTACATCCTTTTCCTTCGGTGTGAACCGGGAAGACTTCATTATCTGTTCTTTTCCAAACACATTACTATCTGCCTGATTTGTCGTCATTTCAATCGTTCTCCTCCCGTCATCTGGCCCATCTTCACGGCCTCGGCCTGTTCCTGATGGAGATACACCATGTAATCCGCAGTAAAAAGAGGAGCTTTACCCTCTGTCCCGGCTTCCCAAGCCTGACGCACCACACGATATACACCGCTCTCTTTCTCCATCGCAGCCAGCGCTTCACTCAGCTTATCAGCCATACGTTCAGCCTCCAGCGGGCTTGCTTTTTCATAACGGATACCGAAGCGGTACACTGCCAGATACCTGTTCTCACGCTGCCGGTCATACGTAGCCGAGATGAGCCCGGGTTGAAAGTACGGCGTCTGCGGCTTGTCCCCCTCAACATATACAGGAACGTCCGGAAAATGACGCTGCAGCACAGCAGTAATAAACTCCCGCAGTTGTTGTACGCTCATCGTTACGTTCCTTCCCTGACCGCAATCGGCGGTTCTTTCATGTCATCAATCTTCAATGCTATGAACAATTCATCCCTCCCGTTCCTGGATAAACAAAACGGATACAGTCCTTATAGCAGGAACTCTATCCGTTTAAGACTATGGCAGCTGAGCCAAGAAACTTTTCACCGCGCTCTTAGTGTTTCAGCCTTGCTGGCCTGATGTGTAGTGGAGCATTCATGCTCCTGCGGTGTCCTTTTGCTTCATTTGCCATGTTATAATCATACCCCCTTATTTCGTGCACAGAGACGGTGTTAAGGCGAACTTCAGCAGAGCTTACGGATGGAATAGAGTGGTTTTTAGTTGGGAACACTTGTTCTGTTTTTTCGCGTATAGAAGTATTAAGCGAGCAGACCTAACATATAAAAAAGCTGTACCACCCACATTACGGATGATACAGCTTCTATAGATTTAATAGTTTCAATAAACTGTGAACCCAGGTTCCTTTTTGGGATCTTTAGAGGTGGCCGATACTCTCTAAGGAGGATCCACCTCTTTCTAGCTTCGGCGACTTTGACGTAACTTTTAACAGAGAATCCAGTGACAGCAGCCCAAGGTCAGTTAATGCCAGCGCCATTTTATAAAAAGCCTTGGAACGTATCTTTACATATGTGTCCTTGCTAACGGGTGGATCAAACACATGATTGTATATGGTGTAATCGTACATCTCATCTCTTCTCATGTACCGTTCCCGTACCAGCTGCTGCTCTCTTGTGTCCAGCCTGTCCACCACCGTGTCGATTGCGGCGCAATAAGCTCTACGAGCTGCGGGCACATCCACATTATGTGTGGCGAGCGCTGCCGTCTGATCTGTAATAGCGTTCGTAGGTCCATGAAAACGTTCGGTATAGGAATAAGTGATACTTGCTTCCTTAGCCTCAAAGGTAACGGTTTTGAAAATACGGTATTTCTCCAGCATACTTTCTATAGTGATCTGTGTCCGGCGACGGTCCAGTTCAGGTAAAGAAGATAGGTTCAGCACAGCATACACTCCTTTGCATTATAGTTGCAGTATTTCTCCAAGATTTGTGGTAAAATTCTACTTGTTCGCATTTTGTTCGCCTTTTTCAATAATATACCACCTCTCTTCCAATTCCGTAAAATCCGATTTAAGGCTATATAGGCCGGTTAATAGCTACTTTTCATCACTTATCTTGCCTTTTGGCAATAAACCATTCTTTGTTGTTTACCTCTTGGCAAAAATGGCTTATATTATTTACAGCAGCTAACAGTGCAGAAGGAGTGGGTAGTGATGGAACAAGAATTTGGCCGTTTTTTAAAAGAGCTTCGCGAACAAAGAGGACTAACCATCAATCAATTGGCATCTGCAGCAGGTATCAGCGGTTCACAAATCTCACGGATCGAGAATGGTCTGAGAGGCATCCCGAAGCCGGCAACCCTACGCAAGATCGCTGAAGCAACAGGATGTTCTTATGAGGAGCTGATGGAGCGTGCAGGGTATTTACAAGATCAAGGTGCTGCTGAAGCTGAAATCGTCCCTGAATGGGCTACAAACAAGGACAAGCGTGACTTCCGCAAAATGCTGGAGGATGACGGTGAATTGATGTTCGATGGTATTCCACTGGATAGGGAGGACAGACAGAGGATTAAAGACGTGCTTACGGGGTTGTTCTGGGAGGCCAAACAAATGAATAAGCGCAAAAAGCCCAAACAGGATTAAGTGTTCGAGACTTCCCTAGGATAAAATAACAAATACACTAAACGTACTGCAGGTGAAGACAATGGATGAATTGATTAATAATCTGATTAAAAAATATAAGACCAACTGCCCCTTTGAAATTTCCAGAGCACTTGGTATTCACATTCGTTTTATGAATCTGGGGACAGGTACGAAGGGATTATATTATCGAAAATTAAGAAGAAGATTTATCGTCATTCATAATGAACTGCCTGTAGAATGGCAGCGATTCGTTTGTGCGCATGAACTGGGGCATGATCGGCTTCACAAAGGTATTAACCGTTTTTTCCTGGAAGAGAACTCTTACTTCGCCCCTGGTAAGCTGGAGAGGCAGGCGAATGCCTTTGCGATCCAACTGCTGACGGCCAATACTGCGCCAGAACAGGACGAATCACATCAAGGCTACTACCAGAGATTAGGGATCCCACCGGAGGTACGACTATTTTTGCAGGATTAATTAGAATGTACACTTCGTCATCCCCATCTACCAGTCAATTACATAGATCTGTCCTGCCGATCAGATGATTGATAATTCAGCTTAACTGTATAACTTTGCAACCTCCAAGCTTGTTTAAGCTTCTTTAGGCTTGTTTAGGCTTCGTTTTTTTACTTCTCTAAGCTTTTTCATAGTTGCAGTAATTATGCACACCTCTCGTGATTAGCAAAAGTTAAACAACAAAAAAACTCTTACCAGAGTAAGAGTAATTAGCAATTAAGTATCGGGATGACACGATTTGAACATGCGACCCCCTGGTCCCAAACCAGGTGCTCTACCAAGCTGAGCTACATCCCGAAAGTATAAGATTATGGAGCGGGTGATGGGAATCGAACCCACGCTATCAGCTTGGAAGGCTGAAGTTCTACCATTGAACTACACCCGCAAAAAATTTAAAATCGGGATGACACGATTTGAACATGCGACCCCCTGGTCCCAAACCAGGTGCTCTACCAAGCTGAGCTACATCCCGATAATATAAAATGGCGCGCCCTGAGAGATTCGAACTCCCGGCCTTTTGATTCGTAGTCAAACGCTCTATCCAGCTGAGCTAAGGGCGCAAAATTATGGAGCGGACGACGGGAATCGAACCCGCGACCCTCGCCTTGGCAAGGCGATGCTCTACCGCTGAGCCACGTCCGCATAAGTGGTGCGCGTGAAGGGACTTGAACCCCCACGTCGTTAAACGCCAGATCCTAAGTCTGGTGCGTCTGCCATTCCGCCACACGCGCATAATACTAATAAAAGTGAGCCATGAAGGACTCGAACCTTCGACACCCTGATTAAAAGTCAGGTGCTCTACCAACTGAGCTAATGGCTCATAAGTCAGGTGCATCCGATGAATACTCGGACTTTCACCAAAGCTTAACTTCACTCGTTTAGAGTGAAATGGCTGGGGATATAGGATTCGAACCTATGCATGACGGAGTCAAAGTCCGTTGCCTTACCGCTTGGCTAATCCCCATTAATGGATACCTATATATTATCCAATATCTCCTCAGTTATGAAGACGATAATGGTGGAGGCTGAGGGGATCGAACCCCCGACCCTCTGCTTGTAAGGCAGATGCTCTCCCAGCTGAGCTAAGCCTCCATATGTATAGTAACCCTTGATGGGTAACGATAAGTAAAAATTGGTGACCCGTAGGGGATTCGAACCCCTGTTACCTCCGTGAAAGGGAGGTGTCTTAACCCCTTGACCAACGGGCCTTAAACTTGTGGAGCTCTCAACCGGATTCGAACCGGTGACCTCTTCCTTACCATGGAAGCACTCTACCTACTGAGCTATGAGAGCATGGCTCCCCGAACAGGACTCGAACCTGTGACAACTCGATTAACAGTCGAGTGCTCTACCAACTGAGCTATCAGGGAATACTGCTTGGCGGCGTCCTACTCTCCCAGGACCCTTCGGTCCAAGTACCATCGGCGCTGGAGGGCTTAACGGTCGTGTTCGGGATGGGTACGCGTGGAACCCCTCCGCCATCGCCACCAAACGG
>NZ_JABWCS010000208.1 GCF_013359945.1 Paenibacillus agri
TTTCCTCTCTCCTTTCGGTTCAGCCCTTCCGTCAGCTGTTGCAACAGCTGACGTACTATGGCCTCTGCTGACTCCTGCCGGTTCAGCGCAGCCTCCCGGCTGCGGTTACAAGTTTTTTTTCCTTGCTTACCCGGCAGGCCTCCCCAGATAAGAACGCCATCTTTCCGCCCGCGCCTGCCCAAGTTTACGGCTGCAGCTCTTGGCAGCTTTGGATTTTGTCATGTTAAGGTGACTCATCCAGCTGCAACCGCCTCAAATTGGATTCGTGTACCTCAGACCGTGCTTTTGCCTCCGGCTTCCTTCAGATTCCACCTCACGGTGGATACCCTTGCCTTTGGCTAACGGTAGGCGCTTGCCAGCCCCCGCTCGGGACTTTCACCCTAGAGATGACGCCCATGCTGGGCGTACTTAAAAAGAAGGGCCGTCTCCCCTGCGGGAAACGGCCCTTCTCTGACATTGCACTCTACTTAGTCTTCTATTCAACTAACAGTCATCTTTCAAGCAGCACCCGGGAGTCCTTGGCAGCAACCACTGAAAGCCACGGGACTTTCTTTTCGCTGTCTGCATTCGCCTTTTTACGGCAGACATAGACTACCGCCGGTGGGAAATTCAGCGGAACGAACATCGATCTCTGGATGTCGAAGAATGGCTTCAGGTCTTTTTGTATCTGCTTAAAATAATAACTGAAGACCACGAACATCCCCTCATCCTTCAGGGAAGCGGAAATTTGTGACAGCAATTGCATCCGCTTCTCGCTCCCCATACTCCAGAACGGAAGACCGCTCACAATGCAATCCAGCTTCTCCAGCTTACCGTTATGCAACGCCAGCCGCAGCCGGGAGCTGTCCGGATAAAATCGGTAGTCAGGAAACTGCAGTTTCAATCGGCGGCGGAGTTCCGGATCTTTCTCGAACAAAAGAACTTGCATAGGCTGCTGTGCCGACGGCAGATGCCGGGTAACCGCGCCTGTGCCTGCTCCAAGCTCTGCCAGAGAGTTTACCTGCTCCCAAGGAATGGACTCCAGCAGCGCTTGCGCCAACCTGCGCGAACTGGGAACAATATTCCCTGTCGATAAGGGGGCCTGCAGGAACTTATACAGAAACAACAATCGCTCTTTGAGTCCTCTTAACATATGCCGCCTCCTCTCTATGCATCTTTTTATTAAGTATTACCCTTTGGCTATATAACATATCGTTTGGTTAATTTCGGTTAAAAATTCTCAACTTCTCTGACCTTCCGCTTCTTCCACACGATCTCGTAGAGGACCGGAACCACAATCAGCGTCAGCAAAGTTGAAGTGAACAAACCGCCGATCACTGTCACTGCCAGGCCGCCAGAGATCAGACTCGTGGAGGACCCGGACAATGCCAGCGGCAACAGGGCCAGCATTGTCGCCAGTGCGGTCATCAGGATCGGTCTAAGCCGTGTTTTGCAAGCCTCGACAATGGCTTCGGTGATCGGCTGGCCACTCTTGCGATTCTTCTCCACACGGTCAAGCAGAACGACTGCATTCGTCACAACAATGCCGACCAGCATCAGCATGCCTATCATTCCGCTCATGGACAAGGCCTGCCCGGTAACCAGCAATGCGCCCAGAGAACCGACCGGAATGAAGATCAGGGAAGACAGGATAATCAGCGGGGTAACTACACCGCCGAAGGTGATGCTCATGACCAGAAATACAAGTCCAACCGCTGCCGCCATTGCAATCCCAAGATTCGTAAAGCCCTCCTGCATCATCGCCATACCGCCGCCATAGCTGACTTCAACACCATCAGGCAGGGACAGGGCTGAAATATCCTTCTGCACCTCACGGGTGACGACTGAAGTGTTGTCTCCTTTGACGGTCCCTGAAACTCTGGCATAGGTTTTGCCATCGTTATGATTGACAGTAACCAGGGCATCGCGGACAGAGATATCAGCTACATCGCCTAAAGTACGAATTCCGCCTGCCGTAGGTACTGGTATGCTCTTCAATTCCTCCAGTGAGGTAATCTGCTGGCGATAGGACAGTGTAACTGTCTGTTCCTTATTGTCCAGTGTATAACTCCCTGCATGGACAGGCTTGAGTTGCTCTGATACTGCCTGCATGAGCACATAAGGACTGACTTTCTCATCTATTCCTTGTTGATTAAGGGTAAGCTCCCATTTCGGAGTAACCTCGTTCATATTGTTTGTAACATCCTTGAGATTGCTGTTTTGCCCCATCAGGTCTTCTATTTGCTTAGAGGCCTTGGACAAATCATCCATATTGTCTGAATAAAGGCTGACATCAATATTGTTGCCGCTAGGCAGACCCTGTTGCTCGCCTGCCCTGACTGTCACTGTCGTGCCGGGAATGACATTCTCCACTAGCGCCGGCAGGTCAGCCTTGGCTTTGTCAATGACAGCTTCCATGTCAATATCCTTCGTAAACTGTGCTGTCACTGTTGCCCGGTTAGCCGTACTGCCTGAGGATCGCATCGGATTATCTGCTGAGCCGCCAACAGCGACCTGGTAATTCGTCACTCCGTTAAGATCTTTGACATAGCTCTCTACTTTTTTGCTGACCTGATCGCCCTGCTCTGTGCCACTTCCGGCTGGAAGCGTCAGCTGAATGGAAGCCGTTGGCACGGAATCTGCCGGCAGGAACGCAACACCCAGCAAAGGAATAGTGCTCAGCGAGCCAGCAAGAAGTACCAATGAAAGAATCATAACCAGCCACTTGCGTTTCAGTGCAGCTTTAATCAGACGCTCATATACGCCCGTAAGTTTGCTTTCGCTCTTATGTGGCTTTACCTTTTTGAAGAAAGAGGCACCGAGCACTGGAATAAGCATCACAGCGACCAGCAAACTCGCCACAATAGAGATTACGACTGCGAGAGAAAACGGGCGGAAGAACTCACCAATCACGCCATTGACGAAACCAAGCGGTGCAAATACTACGACTGTGGCAATCGTCGAGGACAGTACTGGACTGATTACTTCCTTGGTCGCCCGGTAGGTCAAGTCCTTGCTCTTAAGTGAAGTACCTTTCTCTTGACGCCATCTATAAATATTCTCAATGACCACGATACTATCATCGACGATACGGCCGATGGATACGGCAATCCCACCCAGCGTCATAATATTCAGGGTATATCCCATTTGGTTCATCACTGCGATTGTGGCGAAAATAGAGATTGGCAGTGACAGAATGGAGATTAGTGTTGCCCTTACATTACGCAGGAACAGGAAGATAATGATGATACAGAATAAAGCCCCATACAATCCTTCTCTAATCAATGAATTAACCGATTCCTTGATTTCCTCTCCCTGGTTCGAAATCACATGAGCCTCTATATGATCGTTCTTGTAGGAATCCAGCAAGCTTTGAACCGCATCCCCTACATCAGCTGTATTAGCATCCTGGGTCTTGACCACTTCCAATACAAAGCTCGGTTCCCCGTTGTAACGTGTAATTTCATCTACTTGCGCAGAACTGGTTACTGTTGCAATATCGGAGAGTTTGATCGCAGGAGGCGGCGTGGCCACCTGAGCACCTCCGGCGGCTCCTCTCGCCTGCTGCTGCCCAGCCCCGCCAGAAGAACCAGGCGCAGCTGCCACGCCTCCGCCTACTCCGCCGGCTGGGCCGAGCGGCAAATCCTTGATTTGCTGCAGGGTAGTCGCCGAGCCTGAGAGCCGGATCGGAATTGTGGTCTCACCCTCGTTTACATTTCCCAGCGGCAAAGCATAATTTAAGCCCTGAAGGGCTGTCTGGATAGAACTCAGCGAGATCCCCAGTCTGGAAGCCTTCTCCTTGTCGACGACAATTTGCAGTTGGTCCGAGGCTGCTCCCTTCAGTGTCACCGAGCTGACCCCTTCAAGCTTCTGCAAGGCCGGAACGACATCGTCCTCTAGCTTTCTGGTTAATTCTCCAGAGTCTTTGCCTGTAGAAAAAATTGCCGCCTGGTAGATTGGCATAGCACCAGCCGAAAGACGCTGCACACTTACCTTAGCATTCTCCGGAAGCTTCAATTTTGCCACCGAGGCCTCAATATCTGTAGACAATTTGTCCATATCGGAACCGAATGGGAACTGGATCGAGATGCTGGACGCATTCTCTGTAGAAGTACTAGTTAAGGAATCATACCCGGCAAAGTTCTTCAGGCTGTCCTCAATTGGCTTTGTAACTCCTGTCTCCATTTCCTCTGTGGATGCCCCAGGATTAATTGCCTGGATAAATACCGCAGGGAATTCGATATCCGGGAAAGTCTGTTGCTTGATCTGTGTCGCTGAATATACGCCATAGCCCATAATAAGGGCAAACAAGATCAGCACAGCCACTGAATTTTTTAAACTGATTTTACTCAAAAGGTTCATTCCTCTTCTCCTCCTCTATCTGACCACAGTATAAAGCCCGAATTTGTCCTCAATGTGAACTGAGGATTACAATTCGGGCTTGTAGTAGAATTGGGGGAGTTGAACAGAGACAGTCGTTCCTTTTCCCGGAGTGCTGGCGACTTCAATCTGACCCTTATGCAGGTCGACAATTCGCTTGACGATGGATAACCCGAGGCCGCTGCCGCCAACTTTTCGTTCTCTGGATTTATCCACTTTATAGAAAGGTTTAAAAATATGATGGAGTTCCTCCTCAGGAATTCCTGATCCAGTGTCAGCAATCTCCACCAATACCTGTTCTCCACTTAAAGATACTTTAATGTCAATAGTTCCACCGTTGTTCGTATGCTTGATACTATTGCTTAACAAATTACTCCATATTTGACTCAACCGGTCTTCGTCCGCTTCGATGATTACGGGAAGTACATCCAGATTGACTGTCATCTCCTTGGCAGACCACTGAGGTTCCAGAGCAATCACCACTTGACGAAGCTGCTCATCCAGTGAGAATTTCCCCGGGGACAGCTGCATATGCTCGTATTCCAGCGTCGATAGCTGCAGTAAATCACCACTCAACCTGGACAGACGGTCGCTCTCTGCCTCAATGATATCGAGCAGCCGCATGCGTGTCTGTTCATCAAGCTGCTTATATTTAAGTGCCTGCGTGAACCCCTTAATCGATGTCAGCGGAGATTGAATTTCATGGGATACATCCGAGACGAACCGCTTGCGGCTTTCCTCCAGCGTTCCCAGTTCCTTCGCCATCACATTAAAGCTCTGAGTCAGTTGGCCGATTTCATCACCACGCTTGGTGCTGAGGCTGACGCTGAAATCTCCCTTGGACATTCTCCGGGTCGCACGGGTCAACCGCCGCAGCGGCTGAACGATATACCTGGCAGCGATCAGAATGAACAGACTGCCGAAGCCCAGAATAAAGAGCAGTTGGGTTTTCAGGAAACCGCCGATCATGCTCACCAGTTCATTGACCTCCGGTGTGATGAATAATGCGCCGGGTGAGCCATTCACGGTCAATGGAAGGCCGACTGTCATGCCTCCCTCACCTTTGTTAATTCCACTGCGAAAAACGCCCCCATGGAGAACCTCCGGAACATGGACTGCTTCCAGCTCCAACTGCCTTTGGTGAACTTCACTGCTCACATACAGCAATTTCCCCTTGCTATCGTACATATGTACAGCATAGCCAGGGAGGGCGGATACCCCTGTCATCAGGTAATCCAGATCTCCCCCCTCAGCCTGCTCGTAAGCCTTGATCATCATTTTTCCGCTGGATATCATGTGATCCTGTAGTGCCTTCTTGATTTGTCCTATATATATGTGATTTATCAACAGCGATGCCGTGAAAATACTAAGGATAACAGCCCCCAGAAAGGTCAGTACCACACGTACATACAGCGACTTAATCATGCAGAACCTCCAGCCTGTAACCTACTCCTCGAAGTGTAACAATCCGGAAATCACCGCTGTGCGGCTGGAACCGGTCCCGCAGCCGTTTGATATGTGTATCTACGGTTCGTTCATCACCAAAATATTCATAGCCCCAAATCTGGCGGATTAGCATATCGCGAGTGAAGATTTGACCGGGGTAACTTGCCAGCTTCCACAGTACCTCAAATTCCTTAAGCGGCAACGTAGTCAATTGACCGGTATCGTCATGCAGAACATGATAACCCCTCTTGTCTAACGTAATGCTACCCAGCTTGATGGTATGGGATGTGGAAATGCCGTATCGCTTCAGCAGCGCCTTGACCCGCATGACCATCTCCATCGGATCAAATGGCTTAACGAGATAGTCGTCGGTGCCAAGGCGAAAGCCCTTGATTTTGTCGGCAGGCTCGCCTTTAGCTGTGATCATCAGGACCGGTCTGTCTCCGGCCTCACGAATCCGTCTGCACAATTCCCATCCGTCCATACCGGGCATCATAATATCTATAATTACGAGATCAACATCATGTTTCTCATAATAGCTCCAGGCGTCCGCGCCATTGCTTGCCTCTACAATTTCCATACCCTCATCCTTCAGAAAAAGGCTAACCAGTTCCCGAATATGCGCTTCATCATCCGCCACCAAAATTGTTGTCACGCTGTACCACACCTCATCCAGTTGTTTTCCCTGACAATTATCACTTTAGTATATCGGCCTAATTTGTACTGAAAGTGAACAGAACATTACAACCCAACGCACACTTGGATTTTACATGGAGTAAGGTCGTCATTATTCCTGAAAGGGCGGCTGAAATGAAAAGCATCCGCGGATTGTGGACAAAGATACGCTGTTAGAGGAATCGCCAGTTTATTTCTCCTGGGATTCTACGGCATGACCACCGAACTCATTGCGCAGTGCTGCAACTACCTTGCCGGTAAAGGTATCGGTCTCCAGTGACCGGTAGCGCATCAGCAGCGACATCGCGATAACCGGTGTAGCAGCCTGAAGATCAAACGCAGTTTCCAGCGTCCACCGGCCTTCACCGGAAGAATGCATCACCCCTTTGATCTCTTCCAGCTTGGCATCCTTGGAGAAAGCGCGTTCCACCAGCTCCATCAGCCAGGAACGGATAACGGAGCCATTGTTCCATACCCGGGCTACCTGTTCGAAGTTGAAATCATACCCGCTTTTCTCCAGAACCTCGAAGCCTTCCCCGATGGCAGCCATCATCCCGTATTCAATCCCGTTATGCACCATCTTCAGGAAATGCCCGCTGCCGGATTTGCCCGCATAGAGATATCCGTTCTCCACGGAAGTATCCCGGAACAGTGGCTCAACAATCGCCCAAGCTTCCGGATCACCACCAATCATGTAACAGGCGCCGTTTCGCGCACCTTCCATCCCACCCGAGGTGCCGGCATCCATGAAGCTGATTCCATGCTGACGCAGGGCCTCATAACGGCTAATGGACTGCTTGTAATGAGAGTTTCCTGCTTCAATGACGATATCACCTTGTGATAACAGCGGAGTCAGCTCAGCGATCACATTGTCCACGACCGGATGGGGAACCATGATCCAGAGAATACGCGGCTGCTCTAATTTCCCCACAAGTTCTGCCAGACTTGCTGCACCTTCCGCACCGTTCTTGATCATCTCTTCCACAGCTGGTGTATTCAGGTCAAACGCTGCCACCTCATGTCCGTGTTCCAGCAGATTCAGTCCAAGGTTAAAGCCCATTTTTCCAAGTCCAATTAATCCTACTTTCATCTAAATTCCCTCCTGTGTATGTTCATGTATGGTCCAAATACTTCCTTTTAAAGGTGTATAGAAAAAGAATATCCAGAGGCCGAGGCCCCTGGACGCGTTTAGAAATTACAGAACACCTGCCGGTACGGATTGAATCTCTTGAGCCTCCGGTTCCTCATTCTCGTCCAGCCACCAGTGGTCATCGCCAAGAAGTTCTGCTGCCGCAGCAGGACCGTGAGAGCCAGCAGCATAGCTGTGCAGCGGAAGAACTCCTGCTTCCATCGCTTCTTGGATCGGCTGAACCCATTGCCAGGACAGCTCAACTTCATCCCAATGTGCAAAGAAGGTCGAGTCGCCACGCAGGGCATCATAGATGAGGTTCTCATAAGATTCCGGAATTTCCGGGTTACCGAGCTGATAATTGATGCGGACAGGTTCCAGCTTGCCGGTACGAAGCGGATCTTTAGTGTTGAGCTGCAGAGTAATCGCTTCATTCGGACTGATATCAATAATCAGCAGGTTAGGGTCAGTGTTCCCTTTATTCAGATTGTTATAATCATTAAGTGGTTCTTTGAATTCAATGACAATTCGCGTGGACTTCTCTTTCATCCGCTTCCCGGTCCGAATATATATCGGAACTTCATTCCACATCGGATCTTCAATCCAAAGGCGGGCAGCAATGTAGGTCTCGTTCCGCGAGCTGGAGTCGATTCCCGGTTCGTCCAAATAGCCTGGCACTGGATTGCCCTTAATTTCTCCGGCTGCATATTGTCCCAGCACGACATCACGTGTAAGATCGTCTTTTATCAACGGGCGGAGCGATTCCATTACATACCGCTTCTTGTTGCTGACATCTTCTGGTGTGCTGCCTTTAGGAAGCTGCATGGCTGTCATCATCAACAACTGGAGCATATGATTCTGGAACATGTCCCGCAGCGCGCCGGACTTGTCGTAGTAACCAGCACGTTCCTCTACCCCAACTGTTTCGCTCGCTGTAATTTGCACATTGGCGATATAACGGTTTTTCCAAAGCGCTCTCAGCACTGGATTGGAATATTTGAGCACTTCCAGATTCTGCACCATTGGCTTGCCCAGGAAGTGGTCAATACGGAAGATTTCTTCTTCTTTGAACGCAGCCGAAAGGCTCTCATTCAGCACTCTCGCCGACGCCAGATCCGTACCGAACGGTTTTTCAATCACCAGGCGCTTCCAGCCTTTCGTGGAACCAAGACCGCTGGAATTGATGTTGGCTGCAATTTCACCGAAGAATTCAGGACCGACAGACAGGTAGAACATTCGGTTCTCAGGAATCCCCAGATCTTCTTCTCTAGCCTTGACATGTCCCAGCAGCTTCACATAGTCTTCCGGACGACCCACGTCCAGCACCGTATATTCAAACGCCTGAATGAATGTCCGCAATTTTTCAGAATCTTCCGCCGGTTTTCTGGAGAAGGTTTGAAGGGAATTCAGAACCTGCGCCTGAAACGCTTCATTTGACAGTTCCCGTCTGCCGAGTCCGATTACGGATAAAGGTGTCGATATTTTACCATCTAAGAACAGGTTATATAAAGCGGGATAAATTTTCCGTTTTGCCAAATCTCCGGTAGCGCCAAATAACACAAAAGTTGATGATTCCACTTTAATTCCTCCTGTTGTTAATATATATTTATGAGGTTACTATTAATTACTTCTTAACTTTTATATCACACATCATACGACGATAATGTCCATTCGTCAACATCATTTCGACATTTACAGAAGGTATTCATTTCACTATACTGTGTTATAGTAAGAAAGATATTAATGATAACCACAAAAAAAGGATGAAGCCTAATTATGAAAGAACCTCCCAAGCCATTACATGCCAAAGTCGAAAGTGCTTACCATATCATCGGGAAAAAATGGGTGAACCTGATCATCCATGTACTCATGGAAGGACCGAAACGGTTCAACGAGCTGAACGCCATTATTCCCGTCCTCAGCAAACGCATGCTGAATGAACGACTGAAGGAGCTTGAAGAATACGATATTCTAAAGCGCCACGTCATTCCAGAACGGCCTGTCCGCACAGAATATACGTTGACCGAGAAAGGGAAAGAACTCGGCGATGCTTTATTTCATGTTGAAGCGTGGGGGATGAAGTGGTTTTAAGAACAGCCACCTCTCCTTGTCTGAGCATAGTTTGCTTCGCATATCAACTAAGTATAACTCAAACGCAGCTTTGAGCAAAACTTAACAACGCCTAAGAGCATATCTAAGAAGAATCTCAGTGCCCACACAGATCCGCAATTCAAAAAAAGGCGCCCCATAGCCATTAATGGCTTACGGGACACCTGGCGATTTTTTATCATTTGACAACGGTGAACGATTCTCTAACTGCCTGAACATCAATTAACAGCCTTGACCTTCATTTAGAACGCTCTTGAATGTTTTAGTAAAACCCTAATGCCTATGTTGCTTCATTTTTATTGTCACCCGCATTTCTCCTGTACTACCGCTGCTGCTTCCAGCAGCATCAGTCCACTGAGCTGAACGCTCAACTGAACCGGCAGTTCCGGTGCTTTTTCCCATGACGGACTGCATAAGCCCAGTTGTTTGTTCAGACCAGACTCCCATAGCCGCCCGGCATTTCGGAGAATGATCTCTCGTACCTGCTCCTGCTCCGGAATTTGACGGTACAACTGTACCCAATATCGAATTAGAATCCCTTTGAACAACCCCGTGTCATCTATGCCCTCATCAGGCAGCATCCGTGTATCCGCATCACAAAGCCGCCCGATACAAGCTTCTGAAGTACGGCGCGCGTCCGCCGCATATTTACTGTTACCCGTGTTAAGATACAGTTCAAGTGCAGCGCCCAGGAACACCCCCTGACAATAGGTGAATTCCCAGTCGTAATCAATTTCTCCATCACCCTGCCTGTTAATTCCATCCCAGACAAAGCCGGTAGCCGGGTCTACCAGATGGGCTTTGTTCCACTCATAGATGCGCTCCGCCCAGTTCAAATCCTTCTCATCCTGAAATAGGCCATATAGACGGGCGGCCAGAATAGCTGCCGGGGCATTCGCCGGAGTATTCTTATAGTCCCTCTGATCCTTCTTCCAGGCCATCCCGCCGCCAAAATGATCATTCCACGCAGTTTTGATGTCCTCCCACAGTTCCAGCACCGCAAGCTTATATTCTTCTTCCCCTGTCACCTTGTAAGCCCGCAGCAGCGCAAGCGCCGCCCATTCCATATCGTCATAGTAATTATGTGAGTAGGTTCCACCGTTATATGCGCGAAGACTCCGGCTCAATTCTCGAATTCTGTCCGCATACCCTTGGCTGCCGGTTCGTTCCAGCCCGTCTACCAGCACATCTATAACATGGGCCTGCCACCAATAATAAAAGTTTTCATCAGCCGGGCTATTCTCTTGCGGGTACCATTGGTTCATAATTCCGGTCTCTGCGTTGTAATAGTTATGAAGCAGCTGCTGCTGGTACCACTCCGCCCGTTCCTTCCAACTGTCCATGTCCACTGTCTGTATCAGGTCTGACATCAGCTGCACCTCATCTTCTAGTAATAGCGTACCCATGGTTAATCCGATTAGCTTGTTGTTAGTTCGTTGTTCAATGTTCGCTATTAGTCTATCGTTAGACTGTTGATATATCATTTCCTTCACATTGTTAGCACTCTATAAAATAACATCTATTGTCCAATTAGCTCCGCGCTCTCTCCAACTCAGCCAACATCTCCAGTAGCTTGATTCCGCTGAGCTGGGAGCTCAACTGGATGATCTCGCCACCCGCACGGTTCCAGTCCGTGCCGAACAGCGCGCCGTCGCCGGATTTCCCGCGCGCCCAGAGCAAATCGCCGTTGGCGCGGAGGAAATCCGCGGCCACGCCAGATCCCGGATCGGCCTTGCACAGCTCGGCCGTGTAGCGGACCAGGATGCCTTTGAACAGCCCGGCATCCCCGCCGCCCTCATCCGGCAGGCCGCCATGCCCGGCATCGGCCAGCTCCATCACCGCCGCCTGGAAGGTGCGGCGGGCATCCTCCAGATAACCAGCTTCGCCCGTTATCCGGTACAGCTCTACGGCTGCGCCGATGTACACCCCTTGGTTGTAGGTGAACTTCCAGTCCTTGTCGATGCCGCCGTCTCCGGCACGGTTCATGCCATCCCAGACGAAGCCTGTATCTGCATCGACCAGATGCCCTTTTAGCCACGCATAGATCCGCTCGGCCCAGTTCAAGGCTTCGGCATCGCCGAATGTTTGATACAGACGTGCCGCAAGAATCACTGCCGGTGCATTAGCAGGCGTATTCTTGTAATCCAGCTGCGATTTCTGCCAAGCAATACCGCCGTCCATATGCTCATTCCAACCAGTGAGAATATCCTCCCAAAGGATAAACACCGTTTCTTTATACGCCTCCTGACCCGTAGCCTGATAGGCACGTAACCAAGCCAAGGCCATCCATTCCATGTCATCATATAACTCATTAGGCCACACACCGCCATTGCGCTTCAGCAGCCCTTGATGCAAAGCGGTTAATCGATCGGCATAGCGGGTGTCACCGGTACGCAGCAGTCCATCCACAATTACATCTACAGCATGGGCCATCCACCAATAGTGAAAAATCGTGTTGCATTCCCCATTTGGGCAAGGTGTCTCGATGTTGTACATCCCGATATCATTATTCCAGAATAGCGTATCCAGTGCTTCCTGCGCCTGGTCCGCGCGTTCATCCCATAGCTTAAGCTTCAGTTGGTTCATATGCTTCTCTCCCTGGTCTCCCGGTTCTTCCCAAGCCGTCCCCGATTCTGGCAGAGCAGCTTAAAGTCCCGTCATTTTGTCTACATTCAGATAATTACCGTGTTGAAGTCGAGCAGTTAACCCTTAATACCGCTGAAGGCAATTCCCTGCACAAAATAACGCTGCAACGCCAGGAACAACACGAGTATCGGTAAAATTGCCACGAGTGCCCCGGCCATCATTGGCCCATAATCGGTCTGGAAATTATATGAGAATGCTTGCAGCCCCATCTGGATGGTCGCTTTATCAGGATCATTCAGTACGATCATCGGCCACAAGAAGCTGTTCCAGCCTGCCTGAAAAGTAAAGATACTCAGGGTAGCCAGCGCTGGCTTCGTCAGCGGCAGATAGATGCGCCAGAAGATCATAAATTCCCCGCAGCCTTCAATCCGGGCCATCTCCATCATGTCGCTCGGAAGGGTCAGGAAGAACTGTCGCATAAAGAATACCGCGAAGGTCCCTGATGCACCCGGCAAAATAATGCCCCAGAAGGAATTCATCAGCCCCATACCCCCGCTGCCAAAAATATCATTGCCGCCGATAAGCGGGATATGGCGCATAACATAGACCGTCGGAATCATAGTGACGATGCCCGGAATCATCATGGCTGCCAGCAGGACACGGAAAATCGGCTTGTTCAGTTTGAACTTCAGTTTCGCAAAGGCATAGCCGCTAATCGATCCGAAGAACAAGTTGGCCAGTACACCCGATACCGCCAGCACCAGTGAGTTCCAGAAGTACAGACCGAACGGTACGGTCGTGAACGCTTTACGGTAATGCTCGAATGTCAGTTGTGACGGAAACCACTTGATTGGCATCGCGAAGATTTCTTCATCCGGCTTCAGCGATGTCAGCACGCTCCAGTAAAATGGCAGGAACATGACAAGCGCTATAACGATGCATAAGATATAATAAAATGTTTTGCCTAAACCCCGCTTCAGCGCGGAATTGCTGCTGGTATCCATTCCTTTGAGCCCCCTTCTGCTTGGCATGCGTCTATACGATCGGGTCTTCCGCTTTCGATATCCGCATATTGATCAGCGAAAAGATGAGAATCGCCATCGCGAGTACAAATGCCTGCGCGGACGCATAGCCCATTTGAAGCTGATTGAAGCCCTGCTGATAGATTAAATAGACAGGCGTCTTGGTCATGTTGGCCGGACCACCCTGTGTAAGTACGAAAGCCTGGTCGAACAGCTGGAGCGCACCGATGATCGACATCGTGCTGACCAGAAAGGTTGTCGGCCGAAGCTGCGGCCACGTAATGTACCGGAAGCAATCGAACTTGTTCGCGCCGTCCAGCCGCGCCGATTCATAGAGATAATCGGGAACACCCTGCAAGCCAGCCAGGTAAATGATCATATTGGAACCGACGGATTGCCACAGTGTAAGCATAATAATCGACAACATCGCTGTGCGCGTCTCCGACAGCCAGGCCGGGCCTGTAATCCCTACATAAGAGAGCAGCCCATTCACAGCTCCGAATTCGGGATGCAGCAGCCAAATCCAAACGGTAGCCGCAGCTACGGCAGAGGTTAGTGTCGGCAGATAGTTAAGCGTCCGGAACAGCTTGACCCCGCGCCATGCCCGGCTGAGCAGAACTGCCAGCAGCACCGAGATTAGGATATTTAATGGAACGAATACTACCGCATACAGAAACACGTTCCGAAAAGTTTTCCACAGCAGATCATCCTCGGCCAGACGCCGATAGTTATCGAATCCAATCCAATCATTTCGACTGAGCACATCGTAATTCGTAAAGCTTAAATATAAGGCCATAACAACGGGGATGACCGTAAATACTACAAACAGCAGCACTGTCGGCGTAATAAACAAATATGCTGTTCTCGCCTGATGCCTTTCAATCCTTCTGACGGATGTCACTTGGGTTCCCCCTCTATATTCCATTCAGTAATTTTCCATATTGCTTTCCTTCGTTTTACTTCACAACCTCGTTGTCCTTGAGCATTTTATCGCCCTGTTCCTGTGCTTTCTTCAGCGTATCCTCAATGCTCTGCTTGTTCTGCTGATTAAGCTGGAGGTTCGGTGAGAGTGCATCAGTCTCCATAACCGAGTAGCCAGGGTGGGTTGGGCGAATCTTCGCGAATTCCAGCGTATCCATGAATGGCTTCCACTTCGGATCATCTTTGAAGAACGGATCTTCCAGCGATGGCTTGAAGCCCGGCAAATTCAGACTGGTCTTCGCCCAAAGAAGTGCATTGTCCTTGTTCGCTGTCCACCATTTGATGAACTCCCATGCCTCATCCTTGTGCTTGGAGCCTTCAGGGATCACGAGGCCAAATCCGCCCATAACGCTGCCCTTATCGCCACTTGGTCCTGCTGGTGGGGGTACGATGCCATAATCCAGGTCTTTGCCGTATTTATTGTAGGTGCTTAGCATCCAAGGACCGGAATACAGCATAGCAACCTTTCCTGTGACAAAAGCATCCTGACCTTCGCCAAGTCCCAATTCGAAGCCGACTTTGTACACTTTATCTTTGTTCATCAGGCGGTCCCAGAACTCCAGCACCTGCTTGCCTTTGTCATTATTAAAGTTTGTCTTACCATCTTCAGTCAGCATCTGGCCGCCCGCCTGTTGCAGATACATATTGAACAATCCAAGATCGCCCATGGAGAAGCCGGCTACTTCCAGCTTGTCACCCTTCCATTTGGTCAGCTTCGTTGCAGCAGATTCCAGTTCATCCCATGTCGTCGGAGGCTGAAGTCCGGCTTCGGTCAGCAGCTTCTTATTGTAGAAAAGAGCGCGAGCATCTACTGTGAGCGGCAAGCCGTACAATTTCCCGTCGTTGGTAAGCTCTTTCAGAGATTCACTGTAAAAATCATCTTTGGATATGCCGTCACGTGCCAGATACTCATCCACAGGATGAAGGACATTCTTGGGCGCATACAGGGAGGTCCGCCAGCGATCCCAGAACAGCACATCCGGTGCACCGCCATTGGTGGCTGCGGTCAGGAATTTCGTGATCATATCCTGCTGCAGCACATATTTAACATGAATTTTATCCTGCGATTTATTAAAGGCATCGACCATTGTCTCGAATTGCTTCTGGCCTTCACCGCCCCAGTCTCCCCAGAAGGTAAGCTCTGTTTTCTTACCGTTGCCTCCGGCATCGCCCTTTCCGGTATCCCCTTTCTCAGAAGCTCCGTTACTGCCTCCACAGCCTGCCGCTAGAACAGTAACCATACTGAGTGTAACCGCCGTAACCAACCATTTCTTCATATTCTCATCCCCTTTTGTTGTGTGATAAAGCTTAAATGAACGACACTGCATTCAACAGACATGTGCAGCGGCAAGACGTTGCATTCGCCTGCCTTCTCAGCTTCGCTTAACGGATATATCGCAGGTCATTAACAAAAACTCACAGAACATCATGTTGGCCCAAGAGAACCAGGGTCTCGTAAACTGTCCGGGATCATCCACATGAAAACCTTCATGCATGAAGCCTGTTCCGGCATCAGTACGCTCCAGTAAATCCAGCAGTCCTTTCTGTTCTTCCCGGCTTGTCGCCGTCATCCCCTGAATCGCCAGCGCAATATGCCAGATATATCGCTCAGGCGTGTGTGGACTGCCAATACCGGCTGCAGCGCTGCCTTCATAATAATAAGGATTCTCCCTGCTTAGGATCAGCCTGCGGGTGTTGAGATAGACGGGATCATCGGCTTCTGCATAGCCCAGATAGGGAATGGACAGCAAGCTGGGCACGTTAGCATCATCCATAAGATTCACATTTCCCAAACCATCTGCCTCATAGACATACACATCGCCGAACTCCGGATGCTGCACGATTCCATATTCGCGGATGCCCTCATCTATCTGCGCCCTGAGCCTGGAAGCAGCTGTCTCCATTTCAATATCCCCCAGCACCTCATGGGCAATTTCCTCCACATACCGCAGAGCTACAACTGCGAACATATTGGCTGGTATCAGATAACCGTATTCACAGGCATCATCACTGGGGCGAAAGCCTGACCAGGTCATTCCTGTGAAAGCGGTGAGGCTTCCCCGGCCGTCACGGATCAGTGTATCCGTCGGTGGGCAATTCAAGCGCTGAAACCGATAAGCCGAATCGCTTTCATGATTTTGTTCCCTGCTCCACAATTCCAGTATCCTTCTGACCCCTGTTACAAAATTCGGGTTGAACTGGGAGGTCCGCCCTGTATTCTTCCATAACAGATAACTCAGCTGAATGGGGTAACATAAGGAGTCAATCTCGTATTTCCTTTCCCATATCCAGGGATTCATCTTTGTCAGATCGTCCTGATGGCCCTGGCCAGCAGCAGTTTCATTAAAAGCATTGGCATAAGGATCAAGCTGGATATAGGCAAATTGCCGGTCGATCAGCCCTTGGATCATATCTGCGATTGTCTCATCCTTGGAAGCAAGGATCAGATAAGGCCTAACTTGGGCCGCCGAATCCCGCAGCCACATAGCTGGAATATCTCCAGTAATGACAAAGGTGGTACCATCGGGCTTACGTTTGATCGTCGTATTCCATGTGTTCAACAAACACTTCTCAAACATCCCTGCCAGTCTGGGGCGATCCCCCAGCTTCTCATGTATTGTGGCTATAAGTTCTTTTATGGCCTGCGGAATTTGATTGTTTGAGCTCAGCTTCATAACCTCCCCATTTTCACTTTAATATAAAGCGCTTTCACAAATTAGTATATTGGTATACCATCAATATGTCAATATGTTTTATTTTCGATAATGATATATTGTTATATCGATACTAAGGACAAATAAATGCACAAAGAACCCCAAAAAACCCATCACAAGCTGACAGGTTTCTAAGGGGATAACGATTCTGGACGGATATATTTCGTTGACACCAATACCGCTAGACGGTGCCTGTGACTCGGGCTGGACCGGTGGATTCACCGGTGATCAACCGGGCTTCCAGCATGATTTTATTCGGGACGGTGTTTCCGTTCATGATACTGAGCACATTCTCTACTGCAAGCTGTCCCATCTCTTCTTCATTCTGCTGCATGTGAGTGAAAGAATACCCCCCGCCCAAATGTGTAGGCGGACTGTCAAAGCAAATGATCGAAATATCTTCAGGGATACGCAGACCAAGCCGTTCCACCGCTGTTTTGGCCAGCAGAGCAATGTTGTATTCGATGGCGAACAAGGCTGTAATGGAAGGATGGTTCTGCAAATGGAAGACCAGGCGTGATATGTCGCGCTCAATGTTCTCATCATTAAAAGAATTGGGCAGCGTTGAGGTCAGATCACTGACCCATAGCCCTTTGTCAACCATGATCCCCCGCTGCGCATGCGCCTGGATGAACCCTTCAATCCGGTCCTCCACTGCGGTCGTATCCACCGGCGGCGGGGACAGAAAGGAAATATGCGTATGTCCAAGATCAAATAGATACTCTGTGCCTTGAAGCGCAGCCTTCAGGTTGTCAGAGCTGATCGAAGCCGCTGCCACACCCTTCAAATGCCGGTCGACAAGGACCAGTGGAAAACGGTCGATCACCAGCTTTAGAATTTCCGCATTGAAATATTCACCCTGGGCCGGGAACACAATCAGCCCATCTACGCCAAGGCCCAGCAACTTCTGAATCGACTGCTCCTCATTCTCAGGGATGCCAAAGGTTCTTCTCAGCACCAGAAAGCAGTCTTTGTCGCGGGAAGCCTGTTCCATGCCATAGATCAACCCTGTACCATAGCTGTTGCCAAAATCGGTAATAATCAGGCCAATCGTCTTCTCTTTCTGATGCGCAAATTTGGCAGAGGGCTCGTCGGGTTGTCCTGTTGAAGACGCTTCCTCTTCTATATAGTCATGCACGGGATCAGCTACAAAAGAGCCCCTTCCCGGCTTACGCACAATCAACCGTTCGGCTGCCAGCAGCTCCAGCGCTTTTTTACTGGTAATGCGGCTTACATTATAAGCTTCAGCCAGTTCCTTTTCGGAAGGAACACGCTCACCAAGCTTGTAAGCTTGGGTAACAATATCCTGCTTCACTTCGTCAAAGATTTTCTCATACATCGGCTTGGAAGAAGTTGTCTCACTCATGGCCATCGGTTCTCCTGACTTTCATTATTTCATCTTATACATAATAATATATCATGATATACTATGTTTGTCGACCAATCTCCGCAAATACCCACAATCAGGGGGAGAAGACCGTAAAATCCATTCTGTGCTGAACAACAAATAAGCGGAACCTCACTTGATTCTTTCAGGCTTCCGCTTAATGTGCATCAAGGCTGTTTAATCAGCTCCCTAAATACTGCGGATACAGTATCCGCTAGCTGCTGCGGGGCAACCCCCATCTGTGTGCCAACTCTCCCTGCACTGACAGCCATCATCTCAAGGGACTCTGCACTTTGATCAATATAGGTCGGGTATAGCTTCTTCATGCCTACCGGGGAACAGCCCCCGCGGATATAGCCTGTCCACTTCAGCAAATCCTTCATTGGCAGCATTTCAATCTTTTTCTCCCCGGCAGCTTTGGCGGCCTTCTTCAAATCCAGCTCTTCGCCAACGGGAATCACGAACACGTATATATTAGGGCCGCTGTGCGAAACGAGCGTCTTAAAGACCTGCTCTGCCGGCTGGCCTATTTTATCGGCGACCGCAGTCCCATGGATTTGCCCATCCTCATGATCGTAAGAAAAGATATCGTATGGAATCTTCTTCGCATCCAGAATTCGCATTGCATTGGTTTTACCCGCTTGCATCATCATCAACCTTTCATTCAATTCCCTTTCATATTACATCCAGTCAAGGATAGTCATCAAGGCTCAAAACCTTGCTGGCTGAGCAATACCTGCTCTTCCGAAAAAACCGTCTTCATCCGGTCATATACGATACGCCATGCAGATGGGTTATACCATTCTTCCAGCTCTTGTTCTTCATATAACGAAGATATTCCCAGCTTCCGCGTACGTTTGCCTCCACTACCGTCACCCATGAAATAATCGTCCACACAGACCCGGTCCACTACTTTTTTCAGCTTCTTCGGGAATTCCGGGCTGCTTGGCAGCACCGGTGCAATCGCAGCCTGAGCGGGAATGCCTGCCTCCTTGAGCAGCTCCAATGTCTTGAGACGGGCAGCGATGGGCGGAGCAGCAGGGGAAAAGCGCTTGCGGATCTCATCCAGATCACTCTCCACGGTCAGGCTGACCCGTACACGGTTTCCGAGCTCCCGCAGCAGATCCATATCCCGCCGCACCAGCGGGCTCCGTGTCTGCACTAGCAGAAAGTCCGGCTGTTCCTGCACCATGACCTCCAGTAGCGAACGGGTGACCTGTTCTTTATATTCAACCGGCTGATAGGGATCTGTACTGGAGGACATGAATATAGTGACCGGTCCCTTCGCCTTTGCCCGGAGCAGTTCCTTGCGTAAAAGCTCCGCCGCCCCCTGCTTAATATCCACCCAGGTGCCCCACTCTTTCTTACGGAAGATCGAGACCGGCATTTGGCGCACATAACAGTAAGAGCAAGCAAAAGAACAACCCGTGTATGGGTTTAGAGAGTGGCTGTAGCCCGACAGAAATCCCGTTCCTTTATTCAGCAGTGTCTTCGGCTGTTTGTACAAAAGCTCCGTAGCCATCCTGTTCACCTCGCAGTATATAGATATATGTGATTTTTCCTTACGGGGCAAAGATCGCTTGGCAGTAAAGAACCCCAATCGCAGAATTGGGGTTCGAGTCATGAGTATTAGTCCCTGGGATAATTGACTTGCATGATATCCATAAAAGGCACTTTTATAAGAGTCTCATGATAGCTGAGATGCACTTTACCGGTTCGAGGGTCCATGTCAACAATAACACCACGTACCTGCTCTTCCTGCCCCCATACGGTCAAAAGAATTTCAGATTCTTCCATCTTGGCTTCTGCCAGCTGATTGCCAAGTTCTTCGAGCACGAACTCGTCTCTCGTCGGCCGTTTTGCTACCTTTGCTTTTGCCACACTGTACCTCCAATAAGCCATTACAATTTAAGATAAAACGAAGTATGAATGCTCCTTCTCATTATAACATGTCCCTACCCGACATTTATAAAAAGAATTCCCCTTCACCAAACTCCCTGCTTAAAATTGCAGGCGCTGTTCTCCAGCAATAGCAATGCCCTGCTCCAGTTCCAGCAACCGTTTCTTCATCTCCAGCCCGCCCCGGAAGCCGGTTAGACTTCCATTTTTGCCGATCACCCGGTGGCACGGAACAGTAATTAAGACCGGGTTGGCTCCAATCGCGGTCCCCACTGCCCGCACTGCGGACGGACGACCGATATGCTCTGCAATATCCGAGTAGGACCACGTACTGCCATATGGAATTTCACGAAGCGCTCGCCATACTTCAAGCTGAAAGGGGGTGCCAATCAAATCGGCTGGAGAGATTAGATCCTGACGTTCTCCGTCCAGGTATTCTTTCAGTTCAGCTAGATATAGCTGTAGCCGAGCCTCATCTTCTATAAGCGGACTGCCCGGAAAACGGCGTTCAGCCCACGTGCTCGTTTCACTAAATGGCTTCCCCTGCGAGCCGATATAACAGAGCCCCTTCTCAGTAGCAGCGATGTAAAAATGCCATTCTTTATAATCCAGCAACGTCCAATAGATAACTGGACTAGTCTCTTTACTCATATATGGATGCCTCCTTGGCTGATATATTATCTTCCGCAGCTTGCGTCGTTGCCTGGTAAATCTGGCGGAATTGAGAGGGCGTGTAGCCCGTTTTTTTCTTGAACAGGGTAATAAAATAAGAGGTATTGGGTAGACCAACACTTTGGCCAATCTTGGCCACTCCTTGCTCCGATTGAAGCAGATATTGTCTGGCCTTAGCCACCCTCTGCTGCTGGAGATAATCCACCGGGGTGATACCCGTGATCTTCTTAAACGTCCGGTGCAGATGATAGGGACTGCCATGACATACCTCGGCCAAATGTCCAAGCGTTACAGGTTCAGTTAGGTGATTGTCCATGTATCGGGTCATAATTTCAACCCATTCTGCATCCGGTAATCGCTCCCCGGTGGGCTTGCAACGTTTGCAGGGGCGGAACCCGGCTGCCAGCGCTTGCTCCGCTACCGAGAAGACAGCGACATTCTCGCGCTTCGGGGCCTTCGATTTGCAGGATGGACGACAAAAGATACCCGTAGTCCGCACAGCATAGAAAAAAGTACCGTCGCACGCGGCGTTATTAGACAGAATGGCTTGCCATTTCTCTTCCGTCAATAACTCATCCACTTTGTCCTCGGTCTGGAGTTCGATTTGGCTCTCCGTGTTGCGCTCATTCTGGCGCTCCGTTCGACTCACAGCCAGTTTCTCCATGTTATGCTCTGTCCGGTGCTCTGTTCGACTCTCGTCTTTGCTTTCCATTTCGCGTTCGATTCCACTCTTCATTCCGCTCACCTCTATGGATAGTATACCCCTATCCAGGCCTGCCTGTACGCATTTTGGAATACAATAGCAAGATAGTGAAACTCAAGCTTTCGTCGCAGCGATCGGGGAACTTCTCCCGGAATCGGGGGTCACCGCTGTGGATCAACTTGGAACTGATAGCGTTAGCCTTACGATTCAGCACGACGTGGGTGCGCTGGATGAAGACGGATTCAATGATATGAAAAAAGAGAGGCACCCCGCCCCTCTTTTCTACACTCATGAAGTTCCCTATTAACCTCGCGCTACTTAGTAGCCTGCGGCTAATCCACCCTATGTCGCCCAGTTTTCCTGCGGGGCCAACCTATATACCTCATTCTCCCGGGTCATGAATCCATGCACAATAAATTCCCTGCGGATCGTGGCAAAATCCTCATGAAAACCTTTGATAAACATATTCAATTCCTTCTCGGGATATGGACGTCCCGGCTCCAGCTTGGAAATCAGGTACTCCAAGATAATAAGCTTCTTTTTGCGCTGTACTGGAATGCTCTGCAACCGTCCATCGGCTGTGGAGAAGTTGCGGATAACAGATGCTTTCAATGCTTGATCTTGATCGCTCATCTGATATGCACCTTTCTTGAGATCGTATTTGAACATCCATAAAATTAGTCAATTGTCTAATTAGATATTAATTTAATGTTTATTAGTTGTCAATGATTCCATTCAAGGGATCAATCTCATATTCTTTTATGATTCCATCGCAAAAAAAGCGCCCTATCCGTTAATACGGATGGACGCTCTACAATCCTTACAACCGCGGGTCAATCCCCCGCTCCTTAGCCACTTCAAACAGCAAATTTGCAGCGATCTCTTTGTATCCTTCATGTTCAGAGTTGATCTCATCAAACGGGATCGCCAGCAGATCTCTTCCCAGTTTATACTCATTATAGGAAGTACGCAGCTTCCGGGCAATATTCTTCTGCTTCAAGAGCTTCCGGTACTTATGCGGGAACTTATAGTCATAGCCGTAGATGATGGACAAGTACTCCGGGTTACGTACCTTCATATAAGGCACTGTGCTTCCATCCCATGTCTCTGGCTTGATCACAATGCCCTCCATACCACTCTCAAGCGTAAGCTTGGAGAAATATCGCTCTGCTCTTTCCCAGCTATCCGGTTCTGCAAGATCTAATACAATCGCTTCGTCATCCGACAGAAAGCTGTACATCTCGGATGTTTTCCAATCCGGCTGCTGCTCACGTCCATCTTCGTAGACGATTTTCAGGATAGCAAAAGGCTTATATTCCATGACTTCGTCCCCAGCGTATAACTCCAGCTGCCGCTTGTAGACATCATATGCATTCTGATGATCGGCTAACGGCACATAACTCGCCTTTATATCGTGAATATACTTGTAGGTCTGATACACACTTGCCCCATATTTCTCACTCAAAGCAGATTTGGCAGTACGATTCTGATCCTGCTCAAAGCCACTTGCTTCATAAGCAGCAACAAGCCCGTGATACGCCTCTTCAAAACCATTTTCCTGCAAAAAGGTCAACTCTGTTCCAAGCGCCGCCTCGATCGGCTTAAACTGACGTTCGATCAGCCCTTCTCCGAGCGCCTTCCATGGCAGAAGCTCCCCATCCAGAATCAGCATCGCTATCTTCTCTTTCTCCATGAAGCTGCTAAACTTCTCGTACAGCCCGGTATAAATCTCCGATAAATCTGCTCCTTTAATCCTGTAGCCGTTACGGCTAATAGCAAAACACTGTTCCCGCTCCTTGTGCAGATAAATGTTGCATCTTGAGCCCATATATTTCGGCTGCAGTATCACCTGCTGAACACCACGCTTCTGGAAATACGCCAAGCCCTGCTTTAACGATTCCAGTTCTTGTGTCTCCTCATCTTTATCTGACGGGGACATCGTACCCGAGATAAAGTTCACTTTATGGCAAGTAGCGTAACGGAGACGGCGTGCCTCTTCTTCCTCCAGATCCTGAAGTGAGACCTTTCTAGGTTCCTGGAACAGCATTGGCAGTTCTTCCGGAATGACCGCCCTGCTCGACCGATGTGACCGTACAAACGGTTTGTACCCTATGGTGACCGCTGTGAGCTGGTTGCCATGGACGCTGCCGGTATCGATATGAATTTTATTATAGATTCGAAAAGCTTGCTTCGCCGCAATATGCCCGAAGATATGATACGGGTGATTTTTAACCGCTTCCTCCCGTAAAAAAGAAAGCTGCTCCTCCACCAGCCCTTCCCGGTCCAACCGGAAATTCCGCTGATGGCGAACCGAATTTGTATCCAGCTTGCCTATATACTTGTTCCGACAAGGCGCATGGGTAACATAATAAGAGGGTCCATTAACACCTACATATCGGTAAAACGGCTTCGACACGGCAACCAGACACTGAAATTTCTCAAGCAATTCCGGATCTTGCAGAAGCGTCTGGGTAGAGTCAAAGTACGAATGAAGCAGTTCTTGATCCACACCTTTCACTTCACCACGCAAATATTTATCTACGAAGTTCTCATGGTTCCCCAGAACAAGAACCAGGTGCTCCCGGTTGTCGTACAGAAATTGAATGATCTCCCTCGTCCGTTTTCCTTTATCAATCCAGTCCCCGGCCAGAATCACCTTGGTTCGCTTCAGTTTCTCTCCGGGAATCAACTTACCATCTTCCATCTTGTATCCGTAATCCAGTAGTAGTCCCTGCAGGTCGTCCACGCATTCGTGAACATCGCCAACGATGATATACTGCTGGTCTTGCGGCAATACACTGGATAGATACGCTTGTAAATCCTCTACGACGATACTGTATTCTGAATTGGCTTTTCCTTCTTCCGGTACATAAAAATCCTTAGCCCGCACTCGATGAACCTTCGAATATCCTTCACGGGCCAAGGAGCCAAGGACTTCCGTCTTCAAACGGTTAATATGGCTCGTAATCAGTTTCTTGGAACGTTCTGACGCATAATAATCACTACGTTGTCGATAATCAAAAACGATGGCTTCTAAATTGTAGTTGTTCTCTTGGGCAATCCCCTTGACCTTCGCTCGAAAGTCCTCTGACAGGCCTGTGGTATCGACCACCACAAACTCCGCATTGATAGGAAAGGACGTTACCAATTTCAGTCGTTCGAACAACAGCTTAAAAGCTTGCTCACTGGACTCCAGCATAACCTGATCGTACTTATCATAATCATAGCCGAGGATATCCTGACGGATCTGGTCAGAGGATAGGTACTGGACATTGGCCCGCACGGCACGATTGTGATCTTCAAACTGCAGCCCGGGAATCAGTACTTCCTTGGCAAATGTCGTTTTACCGCATTCTGTAGAACCGATTAACATAAAGATCGTATGAACCTTTGTCTGAATAAGCATCGATTAGGCCCCCTTTTGCTTAAGAATAACGCCTTGTGTGGTTCGGGTTTCGTTTACACAATCACCTATGGCTATGAACTCGGCATACACATCGGCATCTTGAATCACATGAATCATCCATTTCTGAAAATCCTCTTCCCCAAGTTCCCACTTATGGTCCTCATGGCGGAAATCTTTCAGTTCATAATAGCGGTTAAAGTCCGCATTAGGGGTCGTAATAATGAGTTGGTCAAAATCAATAGACGTGCAGATTTGCCGGATTAACTTAGCAGCCTCATCCAGACTCATATGTTCAATCACTTCCGTTAAAATCACGTCCACCTGCTCCCCGTTATAGCTTTCCAGGAACTGATCGATGGAGCTTGCAAGAACAATATTGTCGATCGTCTTGGCCGTTGCTTTGCGTCTTACCGTCTCTAGGCGCTCTTCGTCAATATCAATCGCATAATAGCTAGCCTCCAGCTTTCCTGCAAAAGGAATAGCATAGAACCCTTCTCCGCAGCCAATATCTACAATCGACTTATCGAAGGCTAAGACATTGCCAATATGTATTCTGCGCTGTAGTGCCGTTCCTCCATAGGCAAACTGGATATCATAACGATCTGTTTTTTCCAGCTCACCCTTGTATTTGTGGAACCGGTCCTTCGACGATAGAAAATTTCGAACGAACAGGCTGCGGATATAAAATGGCGCATCCATGACGTTCACGCTCTTGATATATTTATCAAGGATACTTTCTGAAATATCGATGTACTCATTGCCGAAGGCCGAGAGGAACAAACACAGTACACCCGCAACATGCAGGAGCTGGTAGAGGCTTTTGCTCGTCTTCACCGTTAAGGAATAACTTTTATACGCCAGATGACTCATTTCGAACGTGAAGTCCGGCAAGTGCTTTTCAAAAAAATGAATGTACCTCACCAGTTCAATATGAATCATGCCTATGAACAAGGTCTGCTCATACCCCTCAACATCTCGCTCATCCTGTACCTTTAGCGGTGCTGAGAAAAATTCGTTCATTGCATTCAGTGGAAACAACGGTGTATTGTACCGCGACACATTCAAATACTCGAAGTTCTCCTGCTCATGCTGCTTGTAAGAAATTTCATTATCCGCATCTTTAAAATACACATTATACGTCTGAGCATCGGTATACCATCCATAGGCTATGCCTTTACGAACAGGGCGAAGCATCATACCGGAACCGGGATTCTTTTTGATTAAAAATGAAAACTGCGGGTTTGTGGACCTCAACTGGAGGATCGCCATTACCATCTTCTCCTTACTTGCAAATTCGCTTCTCTTGATGTCAATTTTCACTGAAATTCGTATTCTTGAACAGGGTAAAAGTATTACGAGCACGTAAAAAAAGCATGGCCCAGGTGGGACATGCTTTCGGTTGAATAGCATTATATTTTATTTAAACCCGCGATTGGATTTAAGATCATACCTCAACACCGTTACACTTCTCTCTTCTCTTCCGGATTATAAATGATTCTGGCATAGTCGTAATCTTTAATGTCCATATCGCCCAAATACATCCGTTCATGCTCCGGGACTTCTTCATACAATTCCTTCAGTCTGGCCCTGGCATGCTCAGTGGGATACTCCAAGTAGCTGTAATACGCCTGCCGGCACTTCTCCAAAGAGGTCTCGCCGCCGCTGAGCTTCTGATATGCATTGGCCAGCTCCTTATACTTCTCCTCCGGTTCAGCACTATACAAGACTTCATCAAATGTAATGATCCCCAAATTATCAAATCTAACCGTAGTAGACTCTGTGAAGCTGGTGAACAACGTGCCATTCCGAAACAAGTCCCCGACCTCGTCCAAAGTCATCTTCCATTCAAATGCCGGCGTGTAACAGGATACAAGACCGTCTTCATAGACAACAATATTGGCGATATAATTCTGGCCCTCATGCTTCAGAAACATCGTGAAGCCGTCACCTGCAGCTGTCTGATAAAATTGTTCGGTTTGCACGTAGAACTCGCTAGCATTGGGCGAATGGATCACCCGGCGCCCATGCTGCTGCTGCTTGTCACGCACTGAAATCGTATAGAGATTCTCAAGTTCAGGATTAAGTGTACGGACGGTGTCTTGCAGATATCTTAAGTAAGAGGTCTCATCAAAAGCCCACTCAGCAGACGCAATCTTGTATGCACCCAATCCATGGATCGACAGACTTTCGCCCTCCGGGACTCTCGTAACAAGCCAACCCGCTTCCAGCTTTTCCTTTGCCCCTGTCAAATCTACTAGTTCCCAGCAGTTGACCATACCGTCCTCGTAGACATCCACATTAATATAAAAATACTGATTGTTATTAATGATACCGGGCACCCTGGTTCCTTCTATCCGTTTTTGCCTGCTGATTCGCTGCATGATGTTCGTCTCCTTGCCTATTGATGTTTTTTTCACCTATGAACATTATGCCGAATATTCAGCGTCACATCAAAGCAAATCGGCCGTTAGATGATTGGGATCAATCCGGCTGAGACGGATTTCGCGCTCTAACGAAATCCATCGCTGCGATCTCCTCTTCAGTCAGACTTATGTAGAACAATGGATTCAAAGTTTAAGAAAAAAGCGAGGGAAAAAGCACCCTCACTTATCGCAGTAAATTTAATTTTCTTAAACAGATCTGATAGAGTAAGCTGTATTAAATCATATCCTCCGGCTTGACCATACTGTCAAATTGCTCTTCAGTCAGCAGATTTAGGCGCACGGCGGCTTCTTTAAGGGTAAGCCCTTCTTTGTGGGCAAGCTTGGCGATCTTAGCCGCATTCTCATAGCCGATATGTGGATTGAGTGCAGTCACAAGCATCAGAGAATGATGCAGGTTCCGTTCAATGGTGTTCACATTGGGCTCGATCCCACGCGCACAATGCTCATCAAACGAGATCATCGTGTCGGCGAGCAGCTGGCACGATTGCAGGAAGCTGTGAATGATGACTGGCTTGAACACATTCAGCTGGAAATTCCCCTGACTGGACGCCATACCAATGGTCACATCGTTGCCGAATACCTGACACACCACCATCGTCATCGCTTCACTCTGGGTCGGGTTGACCTTGCCCGGCATAATAGAACTGCCCGGCTCATTCTCCGGGATGCTGATCTCGCCGATGCCGCTGCGCGGGCCGCTCGCCAGCCAGCGGACATCGTTGGCGATCTTCATAAGATCGCCGGACAACGCCTTCAATGCGCCATGCACATACACGAGTTGATCGTGGCTCGTCAGTGCATGGAACTTGTTGGCGGCGGAAGTAAATTCACCGGACAGCTCTGCGGCAATCCCTGCCGCCGCCCTGTCACCAAACTCCGGATGGGCATTGATGCCTGTGCCCACCGCGGTTCCGCCGATCGCCAGCTCCAGCAACGACTTCGAGCTGACTTCAATGAACTGCTCGCACTTCTCGAGCATAGCCGCCCAGGCGCTGATTTCTTGACCAAGGGTGATCGGGGTTGCATCCTGCAGATGAGTCCGCCCGATCTTGATAAGGTCTTTGAACGATTCTGCTTTTGCGCTTAACGTAGCCGCCAGTTGCCGGATCGCAGGCAGCACCTGCCGCTCTACGGCAAGATATGCGGCAATGTGCATTGCTGTAGGAAAAGTATCATTGGAACTTTGACTTTTGTTCACATCATCATTGGGATGGATCACGGCCGAAGCGCCGCTGGACTTTAGAATTTCATTCCCCCGGCGGGCAATGACCTCATTAACGTTCATATTAGTCTGAGTACCACTGCCCGTCTGCCACACTGCAAGTGGGAAATGTTCGTCAAAGTCACCAGCCAAAATCTCGTCCGCCGCCTGTACGATGGCTTGCATCTTGGCATTATCCAACACGCCTAGCTCCGCGTTCGCCTGTGCCGCCGCCTTCTTGATCAGCGCCAGTCCATAGATCAGAGCGCGGGGCATTTTTTCGCTGCCGATTTTGAAATTCTGCAGGCTGCGCTGGGTCTGAGCACCCCAGTATTTATCTGCTGGCACCTGCACTTCTCCAAGCGTATCCTTTTCTATACGATAATCCATGCCATCACCTCATTTTTAGAATAGAAATCAGGCCTTTAGCGGTTCTTCATAACGTCAAAAAGCGAAAGAGGAACATTCGCCGCCTCGATGTTCCTCTGCGCTGCTGTCCGTACTTTCGCTTTTTGATAAATTCTACTCTCTATGCAGCAGCGATGCTCCCGCAATTCCCGGATGGGTCATTTCATAAGGATCAAGGATCATGTTCAGCTCTTCCTCGGTCAGTACATTGTACTTAAGACACAGCTCTCGTACAGATTCCCCGGTCAGAATGGCCTCACGCGCAATTCGGGAGACGACCTCATAACCCAGGTGCGGATTGACAGCGGTAATAATGCCGACACTGCGCTCCACTTCCTGTTCCAGCTTCTCTTTGTTCGCTTCAATTCCGGCCAAGCAATAGTCTGTGAAGACCCGGAACGAATTGTTCATAATGCTGATCGACTGGATCAGGTTGAAGACCAGCACTGGCTCCATTACGTTCAGCTCCAGTTGGCCCGCTTGTGAAGCAAGACAAATCGTGTGATCGTTTCCAATAACCTGGAAGGCCACCTGATTAATGACCTCTGCCATAACCGGATTGACCTTACCCGGCATGATCGAGGAGCCTGGCTGACGAGCCGGAAGCGAGATTTCGTTGAATCCGGAACGCGGACCAGAGGCCATCAGCCGCAGGTCATTGGCGATTTTGGACATGTTCATCATGCAGACTTTCAGTGTCGCCGACACTTCTGTGTAAGCATCTGTATTCTGGGTGGCATCCACCAGATGGTCTGCAGTCACCAGCGGGAAGCCGCTGATCTCCGCCAAATGACGGACCACCTGCACAATATAACCAGGATCGGCATTCAGCCCGGTGCCTACCGCTGTTGCCCCCATGTTCACTTCATATAAATGATGACGGGAGTGCTCGATACGCTTGATATCGCGCTCCAGCACTCTGCTATAGGCTTCGAATTCCTGGCCAAGACGGATCGGTACGGCATCCTGAAGATGCGTCCGGCCCATTTTGATCACCGGATCGAACTCCTGGGCTTTCTGCAGAAATACCTCATGCATACTCCGCATGGTGGCCAGCAGTTGTTCCAGCAGTGACAGTGTGGCAATATGTATCGCCGTCGGGAAGGCGTCATTCGTCGACTGAGCCATGTTAACATGGGAGTTCGGGCTGAGCTGCAGATAATCGCCCTTCTCCTTGCCCAGCAGCTCCAGTGCACGGTTAGCGATTACCTCGTTGGCATTCATGTTCAGCGAAGTACCGGCACCACCCTGAATAGGGTCCACAATAAATTGGTCATGCCACCTACCATCAATGATCTCCCCTGCGGCTTGTACAATCACTTCTCCAAGTCCTTTGTACAATCTGCCCACTTCCATATTGGCCAGAGCTGCGGCTTTCTTCACGATCCCCATCGCTTTGATTAATTCACCATGCACCCGATAGCCGGTAATCGGAAAATTCTCGACCGCACGTAGCGTCTGAATACCGTAATAGGCGTGCTTTTCTACCTGTTTACTGCCCAGAAAGTCTTTTTCCACGCGAAATTCAGTCTCTGACACCGTTCATACCTCCGCATTGTTTTCTTTATAGTTTAGGTTTAGGCCATAGTTCAAGACGAAAGTCCATCCTATATTTCCCTATTGCCTACTAGGATAATACCTTTTATTTTAAGTATTGTCTCCACCTATATACAATAAAGATTACGAAAACCGTAATGCTGCGAGGAAAATGTGCCTCTTAGACAAAGAAAAGCTTATTTTTCAGTACCAGTGAGTTAAGCCCCATACACATCAAATAGTGGATGAAAGGGATCGCGCTCCTCAGCAGACTTATCAGCTTTGTGATTTCCATTACCGCCCTTAACGGCAGCTGGCTGCTGCCGCTGATGCATCTTGATCGGTATCGCCGCCAGCCCCAGTACCGAACCACACAGTACGATCAAGAGCACTATTCCTGTTAGTATCCACATCGTCGTTACCTCCATAATTTTAGATCTGGACTTTCCAGCCCAAGAGACACACTCTATTCATCTCAGATTACCAAGCGGACAGTCCCAGCAATCGTTCACCAAGCTCGTTCAGAATCACCCTCCCGTGTTGTCCTGTCTGGTGGATCTCATTCCAGAATAGAATCCGGTCGCTCCTGCAATCCTCACTATCTTGCGCTGGAACCATAGTCACTGGCAGCAAATCCGAAGTCTGACTAAGCAAAACCAGTTTATCACTGGCATATATCAGTAAATCCCCCACCTCAACAGCTATTGTAAGCCTTCTTCCAGAGTGATCAGCATAATGAAACTCCACTTGCTGGGCTAACAAAGAAATGCAGCCCTCTATCTTTGGACTCTGCATTGAAGCTGCCTGGGCATCGTTTCCCCTAATTCTCAGCCCTTCGAGATACAACCATAGTCCAGGCTGCTCCCATAGTCCGGAAAAAGCTTCATATACCTTATAACGCAGCAGAATATCCCACATGTATGGATGAGATCGTATTACGGATAAATCCTTATTCCATAAGGCCCCTTGTCTGTCTGCTTCAGCTGGCATCAGGGAAAGAAGACGCAGAATATAAAATTTCGGAACGGCCCGCCGCCGCAGAAAATATCCATGCTCTTCCCAACAATCCCAATCCTCTTCCGTCCACCCCGACTGCTCCTCTCCGCTTGCGCCGCAGTTCTGTGACAGCATGTATTCCAGGACCTCCTTCATCTTCATACATATACAACTACTGACCATACTGCATTCAAAAGAACCCTAATAATCTTGCAATGAGTGTCCATTAGATTTATCCCTCTTAATATATAAATACACTTTATAAATGATCTTTATTAATTATGCATTAAAAATAACAGCGCTATGACAGATTGTCAATAGTTCTTCTCCTATCCATCATCCAACTCCAAACAAATGAACCTAAAAAGTATTTACACTTGATAAATGAACCCAAATGGAGTAATTTGAACATATAGAAACCAATTCCGATTCAAAAAGGAGACTGATCACACCATGGAAAGACGCTACGCATCCCATCCCCAAGAAGTCAAACAATTCGATACTGAGCGCCTGCGCAAGGAATTTCATATTCCCGTCCTCTTCGTTCCCGATGAGCTGAAGCTCGTGCTGACCCATGAGGACCGCATGATCATTGGCGGCGCGCAGCCGGTGACGCAAGAAGTCCAACTGACAACAGATCTAAAGGAACTCGGTGTCACGTATTTCCTGGAACGCCGTGAGCTTGGTGTTATTAATGTAGGTGGCGCAGGGACAGTTACTGTTGACGGTACCTCTTACGACCTGGGCACGAAGGAATGTCTGTACGTAGGTCAGGGCTCTAAGGAAGTTAGTTTCAAAAGCAATGATAGCGCAGAGCCGGCTAAGTTCTATCTGAACTCTGCTCCTGCGCATCTATCCTATCCTACTGCTAAGACCACACTGGCCGAGGCCGATTCCAGCGCTCTGGGAGATATCAAGAACTCCAACGAACGCACCATTTACCGCTTCATCCACGCTGATGGTGTGCAAAGCGCACAACTGGTGATGGGCATGACTGAACTGAAACCGGGCAATATGTGGAACACGATGCCTGCCCATATTCATCCACGCCGGATGGAGGCCTACTTCTATTTTGGACTCCCGGAAGACGCAGCAGTGTTTCACCTTATGGGTGAGCCAGACGAGACCCGCCATATTGTCATGAGCAACGAGCAAGCGGTCATCTCTCCAAGCTGGTCGATCCACAGCGGCGTAGGCACAAGCAATTATACATTTATCTGGAGCATGGCCGGTGATAATAAAAGATATGATGATATGGACCCCGTATCCATAAAAGAATTACAATAGAATCACTACATTTACGGAAAGCTGAGGCACAAGGATGAACCCGATTCGACGGCATGAGATGATTATGGAGGTTCTGCTGAACCAAAAGGATGTAACGGTCAATGAACTGAGTGACAAGCTCCAGGTCACAGGTAAAACGATTCGTGAAGACCTGACCCGACTGGAGGAACAGGGGCTGATTGTCCGTGTGCACGGCGGTGCCGTGCTGGCGCAGAGCGACCAGTTCGGCATTCTGCCGTCCCGGGAGCCGCTGGACAAATACGCCGAGGAGAAAAGCGAGATCGCGCAGCGTGCACTGGCCCACATTGAAGAGGATGATATTATCGCGCTGGACGGGGGCAGTACAACGCTCGAAATCGCCCGGCGGCTCGACAACAGGCCGCTGACCGTCATCACCAATGATGTGCATATCATCGGCGAACTGGCTCCCAAGGAGCACATCCGTCTCGTCGTTCCCGGAGGGTACCGTGTCCGCAACATGTTGGCTGGTCCCGAAGCTGTCGCCTATGTGCAGAAGCTGAACATTCAAAAAGCCTTTCTCTCGGCAACCGCCGTACATCTCGAACACGGTCTGTCTATCTATACCGGAGATTTAATCGAATTCAAGCAAGCCTTGGTTGCCACGGCCCGGCAAGTAATTGCGGTGGCGGACCATCACAAATTCGGCCACACCGCACTCCGTACGTTCGCCTCGCTGGAGGAAGTAGATCTCATCCTTACTGACAGTGGCCTCCCAGCGGAGACCGCACAACAGTTCCGGAGCGCCGGTGTAACCCTGGAGTGCGGATCGCAGAATTAATACCTAGATATTAACTACCTTCAGAGGCTTAAAAAGGAGTGTAATTCATATGTCTTCCTTATTCAGCTTGTCCGGCAAAACGGCTCTCGTTACCGGAGGCGCCCGCGGACTTGGACAGGGCATCGCGCTTGGGTTAGCCGAAGCAGGCGCGGATATCGTCTCGGTCTCCTTCAATCCTAGCGACCATACACTGGAAGCTGCCGCAGCCCTTGGTGTCAAGACGCTGGGCATCGAAGCAGACCTCAGTCAGCACAGCGGGCTTCAGGCTGTCTTTGACGAAGCCCTGACCCTTACCGGGCATGTCGATATTCTCGTCAATAATGCCGGAATCATCCGCCGGGCACCCGCGGAGCAGCACAGCGAACAGGACTGGTTCGATGTCATCGACCTTAACTTGCATACCGTCTTTCTGCTCTCGCAAATTGCCGGACGCCACTTCCTGAAACGCAAATCCGGCAAAATCATCAACATCTGCTCCATGCTCTCCTACCAAGGTGGCATCACCGTTCCTGGCTATACCGCCAGCAAGCACGGCGTCGCCGGATTGACCAAGGCCTTGGCCAATGAATGGGCACCTCATGGGATCAACATCAACGCCATCGCCCCGGGCTACATGGCTACAGACAATACCGCGCCAATTCGGGCCGACGAGAAGCGGGCTGAATCAATTCTGGAGCGTATCCCTGCAGGTCGCTGGGGATCACCGGACGATATTAAAGGTCCGGCTGTCTTCCTGGCCTCGGCCGCTTCCGACTATATGAACGGCCATCTTTTGGCCGTAGATGGCGGCTGGTTGGCCAGATAGCTGCACAATTTAAAGGGAGGTCCCTGCCATCTGCGGCAAGGGCCTCCCCTTTTCAAAAAACCTTATTTCTGTGCTTCCCAAATCACCTACAGGAAACTTATTTTACACTCATATAGCGTTCGTAAGCATCTGTCCGGATTTTAATCAATTGCTCTAAGCCCATGTCGTTCAGCTTCTTGATGTACACATCCCAGGTATCGTCGATTCCGCCTTTGGTGACCCACTGGGCGCGCATGGTGGCCACGTAGCCATCAATATCCGTAGTCAGTGTCGGCAATTCCTTGAACTCCTCCGCTGTGTACATTACATTAGGGAACGGCGTCGTCACGAATTTGTTGCCCAGTTTGTCGAGTTCCTGCTTCAGTCCATCCCCGGTTTCTGGATTCAGTACGATGTCCTTCTCGAACGAAGGGCTTACATATTTCGGTCCAAAATCACGCAGCGATTGCTCCCAATACCAGGCATCCGCGCTGGTACCGGCTGGCGGGTCCATCAGGGTATACGTGCCATCGTCATTCTTTTGGATCACGGTACCGATTGCGCCCCAGAAATTCTGGATACTGGCTTCATTCGTATAGAACTGGTCGGCCCAACGAGCGGCGATCTCCGGATTTTTGCAAGACGTCGTAATCAGCATCTCGTTGCGGTTATAGCTCAGACCACTCGGATCTCCAGGCTGATACTTCTTCCCGTCTGGACCGGTAAGCGGTGGAATTGCAATATATTGATCCTTCCACTTGCCGAATACGGCATCCGGCGTCCATTGATACGTGAAGCCGACGATAGCGGCATCCGCATTCTGCTGTTTGGCTGATGTCATGCTGTTGTCTTGCGTGTATAGCTCTTTGTCGATTAAGCCCTCGCTGTATAATTGATGTGCCCATTTGAGGCCTTCTTTATATTCCTCGGACACCGGGATGAAGAGCGGCTTGCCGTCTCTGACCATCATACTGTTTAAATTGATATCTGTGATGCCAAAAGGCGTAAGAAAATCCCCCAGTCCATTCTCCGTAAAAGGAATCTCGTCATTCTTGCCGTTTCCGTTAGGGTCTTGCTCCTTGAAAGCTTTCAGTACGTTGTGGAGATCGTCAATCGTGTCCGGGACCTTCAGTCCCAGTTTGTCAAGCCATGCCTTGTTGATGACAGGCTGGTTCTTGCTCTGCGGCCGGGCCGGCAGCCTGGTTGGCAAAGAGTATACTTTTCCATCAGGATAAGTGCTGATCTTTCTAAGCTCTGGTGTCTCATCCATGGCCGCTTTAAGGTTAGGCATATACTGGGCGATATAATCATCCAGCGGGCGGAAATAACTCAGGTTATTCACGATATCCGAATCGGTGAACGTTTGGTTACCTATGATGATGTCAGGCAGCGTACCACTGGCCAGCATGATGGATTTCTGCTCAGCCCAATCATTGGAGGAGACCACTTGCCATTCGATTTTAACATTCGAGTTCTTCTCCAGATCCTTAAGCCACTGGTTGTTAGTGAAGGTATCGCCCATATTGCCCCAGCGCATGGTCAGAACTTTCAGGGTCACCGGCTCTGTCACAATCGGTAAGCCTTCCTTGTTGAAGCTGCCCGGTGTCTTGGCCGCAGTATTGTCATTTGCTCCCCCGCATGCTGTGAGTCCAAACAGTAATGTAGCCGCAAGCATCATCGTCGCCATTTTTTTAACTGAAGCTTTGGTAGATTTGCTCATCACATTATCCCCCGTTTCATTGTTATAAGAAGTTCTTATCTACTCTTTCACGGCGCCGATCATCACCCCCTGGTTAAAGTACTTTTGCACAAATGGATAAATGCACATAATCGGTACCGTAGCTACAATAATGACGGAATAGCGCATCATGCTGGCGAGTCGCAGGGCAATCTGCGCAGCTTCACCGGTTCCTATTCCCGACTGCATTTGGTTGGTGATGAGAATGTTGCGCAGAATCAACTGCAGCGGATACAGATTCGGATTCTTCAGATAGATCAGCGCGTTAAAAAAGGAATTCCAATACCCTACGGCAATCCAGAGTGCCAGCACGGCTATGATTGCTTTGGACAGCGGCAGTACTACCAGAGTAAAGTACCGGAGGTTGCCACAACCGTCGATCTGAGCCGCCTCCCACAAATCACCGGGAATGCTGGATTGGAAGAAGGTCCTGGCTACGATGATATTGAACACGACTACGGAAAAGGGCAAAACCATCACGAGAAACGTGTCATACAGATGGAAATCCCGAATCGTCAGAAAGGTCGGAATCAGTCCGCCGTTGAAGAACATCGTAAAGATGAAGAACAGAGACAGAAACTTGCGTCCGACAAGGTCTCTGCGAGATAGCGCATACGCCGCTGAGACATTAACAACTAACCCGATCGCCGTGCCGACTACGGTGTACAGGATAGTATTTCTATAGCCGATCCAGATGTTGTCATGCTTTAGCAGCTCCTTATACCCATCCAGTGTGAAGCCGCTGGGAAAGAACCACACCCTCCCGTTTGCTACGGCGGATGGATCACTAAATGAAGCGATTACAATAAAATACAGCGGGTAGATCAGCATCACAAGGAACAACACCGCAACAATGTAAACGCCAAACTCCATCACCCAGTCGGAAGATCGGTTCCTAATGCTCCGACGCTGCTGGATTACAGGCTCCAATTCGCTCATTTGTGCACCCCCCTTCCTACCATAGACTGTTTTCACTAACTTTCTTGGAGATCTGGTTCACAATGATCAGCAGAATAAAGTTGATGATCGTATTGAACAGATTGATTGCCGACGAGAAGCTGTACTGGCTGCTTAGCAGCCCTATTTTATAAACATAGGTAGATAGAATCTCGCTGGATGGTAAGTTCAGATCGTTCTGCATCAGGTACACCTTTTCGAATCCGACACCCAGTAGTCCGCCGACCCGCAGGATCAGTAGCGTCACCGCCGTTGGCATTAGCATGGGAATGTCGATGTACCGGATTTTGTGCCAGCGGCTGGCTCCGTCCACGGTTGCAGCTTCATATAAGCTCGGGTCCACCGCAGACAGTGCAGCGATGAAAATAATGCTGTCCCAGCCGACATGCTGCCACACATCGGACCAGACATACACACTGCTGAACAATGCAGACGAACCCATCAGGTCGGGAGGATCTGCACCAAACAGATTGTAGAGATTGCCGACCAAGCCCGTGCTAGGAGAGAACAAGATTAGCATCAAGCCCACCATAACGACCGTCGAGATAAAGTGTGGCATGTAAGATACCGTTTGAAAAAAACGTCTGAACCGGTTCGGCCGCATCTGGTTAACCATCAATGCCAGCATGATTGGAATCGGGAAAGTCACCATGCTGTAAAGGCTGATCACCAGCGTGTTCTTCAGGGTTGCAGAAAATTGATAGGAGTTGAAGAACTTCTCAAAGTATTTGAGCCCCGCCCAAGGACTGCCTCCTATTCCAGAAGCCGGACTGTAATCCTTAAATGCAATGAGAACCCCGTACATCGGCTTGTAGGCGAACAGCAGGGTCAGTATTACAGCGGGAAAAAGCAGTACATAGAGCCCCCAGTTACGCCTGACTTGTGCCCATGTCCGTCCTGTACTGAATTGACCGGATGACATATGAATCCATTCCCTTCCCCAAAAGATGTGGCCTAAGCTTTCCTCCGCTCACGCTGCTCAATCGATTGAACATCTTCAGTATAGCGGTCCCAGTGCAACAATATCGGACCTCATAGCACCGCTATTCGGACATTTCCAGCTCCATATTCCCTGCAAAATTTATCCCTCCCCTGCCGCATGACAAAAGCATATTGAAATCCAGACTTTTCCATGTTCTTTCCGGACTTTGCTGTCAAAAGCGTATTTTTAGCCATGTTTTTTTAAAATGAAAGTCTTATAATGTGTTTATTACCAAATAAAACGCATTCATTACTATGGATCCAGAAAGGACCGCGCCCCTGGCCTATGGCAAAACACAAACCGAGCAAGCCGTATTCCATCAAATATTACGTACGAATTATGCTCGTCATTTCCTTCATCGCATTAGTTGTGGACCTCGCGATCAGCATTGCCTCCATCTCCATAGTCAAACAGCAGTCCACCCGGTATCTGCAAGACACCGCTGAGCTCTATATCAACCGCATTAACTATGACTTTAACTACATCAGTCACTTTATGGGTTGGGCTTTAGCCAATGATGATAACATCAAGACTATGAGTAATTCCCCCGTGGAAAGCATTGACTTCCGGGAGGCGAACGAGAAGCTGCGTATGCGTTTTGCGGAGCTGCAAAGAAACTACGGTCAGGGGTATAACTTTTTCTTCTATCTGGAGAACCATAACTTCTTTCTAAACTGCGCGCCGATGACCCTCTCCTACAGCGACTATCTGGAAGTCAAAAGGCAAATTATCTCTTTGACCGAGAACAAAGGGGTTTACGACAAGTTCTATTCGAAGTGGACCCCTATTCTCGCCAATGGCAAGTATTTCATTATTAGCTTTGTACCGTATCATGACCGCTACCTGGTGGGGCTCATCTCCGCGAATGACCTGATTGCTCCTCTACAGCAAATGAACCTGGGTGCCGACGGCTATGCCTCCCTAGTCTATAAACATGGCACGATCGTTTCGGGACCAGACTATGAAAAAGGTCAGGAACCACCCTTGCAGGAAGAGTCTAAGCCATCCTTTCTTGACCTGATCCAATCCCGGACTACGGTGATCAGCGATTTTGCCAACGCCTCATTAAGCGTCAAAATGGTCATTAAATTCGGCACCTTTGAGAAAATCATGATTGCCCAGCTGCTGATTCTTGTCCTGTTTTTCCTGCTGATCTTCACCCTAAGCGCTGTAATGATACTGTTCATGCGCAAGGTGCTAAGCCCCATCCAGAGCTTCTCGGAGAATTTGGGCCGCATCAATGCGGAGGGCGAACCGGCTGATTTCGAGAGCAGCACCATCATCGAGCTCGAGCAGGCTAATGGACAATTCAAGCAGCTTGTGGAGCAGCTAAAAAAATTCAAAATCGAGATGTATGAACAGGAGCTGGAGAAGCAGAAGATTCGGCTCGATTACATGAAAATGCAAATCAAACCCCATTTTTTCCTGAATTGTCTGACCAGCATTTACAGCATGGCCCAAATTCAAATGTATGAAGAAATTGAAGAAATGTCGATGGCTACATCTAAGTATTTTAGGTACATTTTTCAGAGCGGAGAAAATTTCGTCCGGCTGGAGGATGAAATCGAGCACGTGCGAATCTATCTGGATATTCAAAAGTCTCGTTACCGGAATGCATTCTCTTATCATATCGAACGTCCTGTGAGTATGGAAGGACTGCAGATTCCGCCCCTGGTGCTCCAGACCTTCATTGAGAATTCCGTAAAGTATGCAGTCTCAAGAGATCAGGAGCTGCAAATCAGGCTGTCGGTGTTTACCCCTTTTAATGTGGAAGCAGGTGACAAGGCTTGTATCCGGATCACCGATACCGGGCCGGGCTTTCCGCCGGAAATCCTGGAGAAGCTGTCGCGGGGAGACCTACTAGATCAAACCGATGGACACCGGATCGGGATCACGAATACCCAGCAAAGACTGGAGCTGCTGTACGGGCGGCAGGCGGAGGTTCATTTCTCCAATATGCTGAGCGGCGGGGCTTGCGTAACCATCCTGCTTCCCAAAGTACCACAGACATGAAGCTGACGAGGAGGGAGTTTGCCGATGAATGCTTTGCTTGTGGATGATGATTATTTTGTAATTACCGCACTGGAGAAAAGGATTGATTGGTCCGCTTTGTCTATTGATCATATTTATACCGCTTACAATGTAGCACAAGCACGTGAAATTCTGCTTCAGCATCCGGTGCATATTCTGATCTGTGATATCGAAATGCCTCAGGGAAGTGGGCTGGAGCTGCTTGCCTGGATTCGTTCCGAGCAATACAGCATCCAGACGATATTCCTGACCAATTATGCTGACTTCAATTATGCGCAGAAAGCGATAGAACTGCAAAGCTTCGATTATTTCCTGAAGCCGATTGAGTTCGACAAGCTGACCCTGATTATCCATAAGGCTGTTGCCAAGGCTAAGGAGCAGCAAAATAACGAAAAAGCGATCCGTGAAGGCGTGCTGTGGCAGAAAAACAGAAGCAAGATGATTGAGCACAGCTGGCGCAGGCTGATCACTGGTAAATCTTTCCCGACGGACCCTGCCAATCTAGCCCCTTATCTAGCTGAGCAGAACCTTCCTTATCAGCCCTGTGATCTATTCCTGCCCGTACTGGTTAATCTGTTTCCCTATGACCGAAGTCTGGGCAAAGAAGACAAGAACCTGTTCGACTATGCGCTGCTAAATGTGATGCATGAATTGTACCAGCATCCCCTCTTTCAAGTGGAAGCAATTACAGAGATCAAGGATTATAACTGGATGATTATTCTAAAATGGAACATTAGTCCTGATCCTGGAATGCTCGAAGGCCACTGCTCCGTCTTCATTGCCCAGGCCAACAAATTCCTGAAATGCGACGCCTGCTGCAACATTGGCAAATCCCTGACGCTCGGGGCGATCCGCAAGGAGATTCAAGAATTGCTGGTAATGAATGAGGAAATGATCAAGCACCGTAACCAGACCTTTCTGTTGGAGCACTACCGCAAATCCGAAGCAATTTATAACCCGCCCGATCTAATCCTGCTGGAGCAGCTGCTGAATGAGAATAATTACACTGCGTTTCTGGAGCTGACCTTAAGCTATCTGCACGAGCTGATTCAGGGCCAAATCGTCAACACCTCGGTGCTCAGCTTGCTGCGGTTAGACATTGTACAGCTCGTATACGCTCATCTCAAGAGCAAGGAGATCGAAGCACATAAGCTCTACATGGGCAGAGCCGGGGACCAACTGTTCATCCATTCCCTGAATTCAATTGAGGATATGCAGCAATATATCGGTTATCTAGTCAACACAGCAGCGGAATACCGCAATTTTGCCGAGCAGCCTAAGTCAGTCGTAGAAGAAATCACTCATTACATTAAAACACATTGCGGTAATGATCTGACACGGAACAGCCTCGCAGAGATTGTCTATCTCAACCCGGATTATCTGGCCCGGCTCTTCAAGAAGGAGACAGGGATCTCACTCGGCAACTATATCATCCAGACCCGACTGGCGGCTGCTAAGCATCTGCTGGAAACCACCAGGCAGTCGGTTTACACCATCGCCAGCAAGGTCGGATATTCGAACTATTCACATTTCTCCAAGCTGTTTAAGCTGGACAACGGCTGCAGCCCCAACGAATACCGTAAAAATCTAAAAGAACTGAAAGAGCTGAAATCCGTTCCCGAATGGAGCTGAGACTCCTAAGAGAACATAAAAGCGTCCGCTCCCGGCATTTCATTAGGGAGTGGACGCTTTTTAACATTAGACAATCACGACACTACACAGCGGCAAATTGACTGTTGTACAAGCGGGCGTAATAGCCTCCGCTCACCAGCAGCTCATCATGAGTTCCGCTCTCCACGATATCGCCGTCCTTCATGTAGAGGATGAGATCAGACTCACGGATCGTTGACAAGCGGTGGGCGATCACAAAGCTGGTACGCCCGGCAATCATTTTCAGGAACGCTTTCTGAATCCGTACCTCTGTCAGGGTGTCAATACTGCTGGTCGCCTCATCCAGAATCAGCATTGGCGGATCCACCAGCATGACCCGGGCAATCGTCAGCAGCTGCTTCTGACCCTGTGACAGATTGTCCCCGGAGCCACTGATCCGGGTATCATACCCTTCCGGCAGACGCTTGATGAAGCCATGTGCATTGGCAGCCTTGGCCGCAGCAACCACCTCTTCATAACTGGCCTCTGGCTTGCCATACGCGATATTCTCGCGGATGGTGCCACCGAACAACCAAGTCTCCTGCAGCACCATCCCGAAATTGCGGCGCAGACTGTCCCGGGTGATGGTGTTAATGTCTACTCCGTCAATCGCGATGGTCCCGCTATCGACATCATAGAAGCGCATCAGCAGGTTGACCAGCGTCGTCTTCCCCGCTCCCGTCTGCCCTACAATCGCCACCCGGGTTCCCGGCTTCACTTCCAGGCTGAACCCGGTAATGAGTGGCCGCTCCGGATCATAAGCAAAACGCACTTGATCGAACGTGATCGTTCCCTGGCTGGTATGAAGCTCCACAGCCCCTTCGGCATCCGGTTTTTCCGGTGCTAAATCCATTATCGCGAAGATACGCTGCGCTGAGGCCGTCGCTGCTTGCAATTGTGTAATCACTCCAGTGATTTCGTTGAACGGCTTAGCGAACAGGTTCGAATAGATCAAGAAACTGGAGAGATCCCCTACTGTCAGGTGGTTCATAATGACCATGACACTGCCGATCATCGCAATGACCGAGAATGTCAGATTGTTTACCAGTCGGGTCGTTGGATTCGATAGTGAACCATAGAACTGCGATTTTACACCTGTCTGGTACAGCGCTTCATTCTGCTCAGCAAACGCTGCAAAAGCACGCTCTTCATACTGATAAGCTTGAACAACCTTCTGCCCGCCAACCAGCTCTTCCACATAACCGTTCAGCCCACCAAGAATTTTAGCCTGATCCCGGAACATCTGCTGCGAACGGGTCGTAATAAAACGCGCTGCAAAATACGAAGCCGGAGCGGACAAGAGCACCACCAGAGTCATGAGCGGACTGATGTAGAGCATCAGCCCTATCGCTCCCGCAATCGTAACCACACCGGTCAGAAGGGTAGAAAAGCCTTGCTGCAACCCGTCCGAGACAGCATCCATGTCGTTGACAAAACGGCTGATGCTATCACCTTGCGGATGATTATCATGAAATTTCAGCGGCAAGACGTTCAGCTTGTCAAACAGCTCACGCCGCATATCATTGATAGTCCGGTAAGCGATCCGGTTCATCAGCGCCGTAAGCAACCATCCAAAGAGACTGCCGACAAGATAGATAGCACCGAGAATGAGCAGCAGGCGCAGAACGGCCGAAAAATCAACTTTTCCCGGACCGATCATAAAGTCAATTGCCTTACCGATCAGGAGCGGCCCAATTAAACTGGCCACCACGCTTAGAATGGCACAGATGACCGCGAGAATCATCAGGCTTCGGTACTGGGATGTATAGACGATGAGTCTCTTCCACGTATTATTTCTTTTCATTGTCCAGACTCCTCACTCGATAACTGGGACAGGCAGATTTCTTTATACTCTGCACAGCTGTCCATCAGTTCTTCATGACTTCCGATGCCGGCAATCCGCCCCTCCTCAAATACGATAATTTTATCCGATTGCCGTACCGTGCTTACCCGTTGGGACACCACAAGCACGGTCATTTCCCGGCTGTATTCTTTTAGCGCCTTGCGCAGTGCTGCATCTGTGGCAAAATCAAGCGCGCTAGATGAGTCATCCAGTATCAGAACCTGTGGCTTACGGATGACAGCGCGTGCGATAGTCAGACGCTGTTTCTGTCCGCCGGACAGATTCATTCCTCCTCTGGACACCTTGGTATTCAGTCCTTCCGGCAGCTTGTGAATAAATTCAGCTGCTTGGGCTACTTCGGCTGCCCGCAGGATCTCCTCTTCTGTTGCCCCTTCATTACCCCAGCGGATATTATCCGCGATAGTGCCCGTGAATAGCAGTGCTTTCTGCGGAACAATCGCAATCTTCTCCCGCAGCCGGGAGAGCGGATACTCTCTAACATCCAGGCCATCCACAGTGATGCTTCCCTCCACTGCATCATAGAAACGGGGAATCAGATTCACAAAGGTAGACTTCCCGGAACCGGTACTGCCGATCAGTCCAATCGTCTCCCCCCTATTTATAACCGCAGAGATATTATCCAGTGCCAGCTCACCGGTACTGCTGTATCCGAAGGACACTTGGTCAAAGGCAATCTTGGGTACCTCCCGGTGACCGGCAGGCTCGCTAAGACCGGTGTCTTGTACCGAGGAAGTTACCGCCAGCACTTCATTGATTCGGCTCGCTGAAGAAGATGCCTTGGTGAAAATGATTACCAGATTGGAGACCACAATCAGTGCCAGTAGGATCTGCGTAACATAGTTGATAAAAGCAATGATCTCCCCTTGCGAGAGACGGCCGCTATCGATGTGAAAGCCACCGGCCCAAAGGATAGCTATAATCGCTGCGTTCACCACTAATGTGGTGAGCGGTCCCAGCCAGGCAGAGATGCGTCCAACCCGAATCGCCGTAGCTGTCAAATCATCGGAGGACTCTGCAAAACGAGCGCGCTCCTGGCGGCTCTTGGCAAAAGCGCGAATAACACGCAGACCGGACAGATTCTCGCTCAGTACCAGTGCCAATGCATCCAGCTTCTTCTGATACAGGCGATATAATGGAGATGTCCGACTGATAATCAAGTATAGAATAATCCCGAATACGGGCGTGGCTGCCAGCAGAATCAGGGACAACCGGAAGTCGAGAATCATGGACATGATAATCGCTCCGATACAGATAAACGGTGCCCGGATCACCAGGCGGATCAGCATGGCAACGGCCAGTTGCAGCTGATTCACGTCATTCGTGATCCGGTTGATCAACGAAGGCGTCCCAAAGGTATCCAGTTCGGCATAAGACAATGACGAGATGTGACGAAACATCTTGTTGCGAAGCGTGGTACCAAAACCCTGTGAGGCCCGGGCAGCATAATACTGGCAGATCATCGAGCAGCCGAAGCCGAGGAGCGACATCAGGAGCATCAGCCCGCCCATCCGGTACACATATCCGCTGTCCTGATGCCCGATTCCATTATTGATAATCAGGGCAACAAAGGTTGGCAGCAGCAGCTCCAGGATCGCCTCCAGCAGCTTGAAGATGGGGCCGATGATGGCTTCTTTTCGATACGGTTTTAAATACACAGCAATTTTGAACACAGGAATCCACACCTAACCTAAGAAGTAGTATTTGATTTTTCTATAAGACCAGTTATGATTATGTCATATCTTTTTTCATATTAATAATATTTGATTCGTATCAGTGCGATACGATATACATATCTCAACTGGAGGTTTCCCATGGACATCAGGCAGCTCAAATACTTTTTGGCTATCGCCGAGGAAGGTCAAATCACTTCCGCTGCACGCAAGCTGCAGATGGCCCAGCCACCTCTGAGCCAGCAGCTCAAGCTTCTTGAAGATGAGCTCGGCGTCAAGCTCTTCGAGCGTGGCCCCCGTAGCGTACAGCTCACCGATGCAGGCATCATTCTACGAAACCGGGCGCAGCAGATTCTGGAGCTGGCCGACTCCACTACCCGGGAGATTAATGACTTCGCCAAAGGTATGAAAGGAACGATTACTGTCGGGACCGTCTCCTCCTCCGGCGCGACGCTGCTTCAGGATAGACTGCGCGAATTCCACAAAATGTATGCTGGTATCAAATTTGAAATTCATGAAGGCAATACTTTTATGGTAATAGACCTTCTCAATAAAGGAATCGTAGAGGTCGGCATTGTCCGCACTCCTTTTAACACTACGAATCTTGAATGCAAATACAGCAGTGCAGAGCCTATGATCGCCGTGATGACCCCCGACTACGATTGGAGCGAGGGTGAAGCATTCATGGAGGTTGGTGAGCTGCAAAACAAACCGCTGATCATTTATCGGCGGTTCGAACAGCTAATCCGCGAAGCCTGTATCGATCAGGGCTTTGAACCCTCCTTCTTCTGCATGAATGATGATGCCCGTACCACACTGCTCTGGGCCAACGCCGGGCTGGGTGTCGGTATTATTCCCAAATCTGCCTTTGGACTCGTGAATAACAGTAATTTGTTGTACAAGGAGATTCGCAGCGAGACGCTGCGCACCCGCGTTGCTGCCATCTGGATGAAGGACAAATATCTCTCCTCGCTGGCAGCCAAATTTATTGAATGCTTTGGCTAAGACGTAAGCTTTATAGAGAACGCAAATAACCCGTCCTGGTATGCACCAGAGACGGGTTATTTACTCTTTATAGAGGTGTTAATTGGCTACGCAATTACACCATGATTTTGCAAATATCGTTCGTGAACTGCACAGGATCGCCTACCTGCAGACCTTCAATCAACAGAGCTTGGTTGTACAGCAGGTTCGTGTACAGACTCAGCTTCTCTTTATCATTGTCCGAAGCCGCCTTCAGGGACTGGAACACTTCGTGATTGATATTGATCTCCAGCACCTTGTCTGCTTGCACTTCCTGGCCGTTCGGCATGGATTTCAGGATTTTCTCCATCTCGATGGTCAGCTCGCCTTCAGTGGAGAGACAGACTGGATGAGTCTTAAGGCGTTTAGAAGCCTTGACATCCTTAACCTTGCCGGACAGAATGCCCTTCATTGCTTCGAATAGCTCTTTGTTCTCATTCTCTTCAGCATCGGTAGGCTTGTCTGCAGCATCAGTCTCGATGCCAAGATCGCCGCTGGAGACGGATCTGAATTCTTTTTCCTTGTAAGACGTAATCATCTTGATCGCGAATTCATCGATATCATCGGTGAAGTAGAGAATTTCATAGCCTTTATCAGCAACCAGTTCGGTCTGTGGCAGCTTCTCGATACGCTCTACGGACTCACCTGCGGCATAATAGATATACTTCTGATCTTCCGGCATTCTTGACACATATTCGTCCAGTGTAACCAGCTTCTTCTCTGTGGAAGAGTAGAACATCAGCAGGTCCTGCAGCGTGTCCTTATGCATGCCGTAATCGTTATATACACCGAATTTAAGCTGTCTGCCGAAGGCGCTGTAGAACTGATTGTATTTCTCTCTTTCGTCCTTAAGCAGGCTTTGCAGCTGGCTCTTGATCTTGTTCTTAATGTTCTTGGCAATCAAAGTCAGCTGGCGGTCATGCTGCAGCAGCTCTCGGGAAATGTTCAGCGACAGATCTTCTGAATCTACCATCCCTTTGACAAAGCTGAAGTAATCCGGCAGCAAATCGCTACATTTGTCCATGATCAGGACGCCGTTGGAGTACAGCTCCAGGCCCTTCTCATATTCCTTAGTATAGTAGTCAAACGGCGTATTCTCAGGGATAAACAGAATCGCGTTATAGACAACCGCACCGTCTGCACTGATGTGAATGTGCTTGAGCGGCTGGTCGAAACCGTAGCGCTTCTCGGCATAGAAATTGTTATAATCCTCGTCCGTCAGCTCGTTCTTATTCTTCCGCCAGATCGGCACCATGCTGTTCACGGTTTGTTCTTCGGAGATTTCCTCGAACTCGTTCTCGCTGTCAGCCTTAGGCTGGCTGGTGGTGATATCCATCTTGATCGGGAAGCGGATGAAGTCAGAGTATTTCTTGATGATAGACTTCAGACGATACTCTTCCAGGTATTCATCATATTGATCTTCTTCGGTGTTCGCCTTGATCTTCAGTGTGATCTCGGTACCGACACTGTCTTTCTCAGCCGGTTCGATGGTATAGCCGTCAGCGCCTTTGGATTCCCATTTGAACGCTTCACTGCTGCCCAGCGCCTTACTGATAACCGTTACATCGTCTGCGACCATAAAGGCGGAATAGAAGCCAACACCGAACTGACCGATAATGTTATGGCCGTCCTTCGCTTCATTCGCTTCCTTGAAGGCCAGGGAGCCGCTCTTCGCGATAACGCCAAGGTTGTTCTCCAATTCCTCAGCAGTCATACCGATACCTGTATCGGTAATGGTCAGCGTTCTGTTTGCCTTATCAGCAGTCACTTTAATATAGTAATCTTCTTTATTGAAGACCAGCGAATCGTCGGCTAACGCTTTGTAATAGATTTTATCAATAGCATCGCTGGCATTCGAGATCAGCTCTCTGAGAAAAATCTCCCGCTGCGTATAGATGGAGTTAATCATCATCTCCAGCAGGCGCTTGGATTCGGCTTTAAACTTTTTTTTGGCCATGAATAAATTGATCTCCTTTCAAGATAAGCATCTTTATAAGACGAATGTATGATCCGAACGTAAGCTCGATCGTCACTACGGTGAATGTTTGGACTTTCGGCCGCTGTTGTCCCCAGATTTCTTTATTATAAACCGCTGCTAGCGGTTGAAATCCGGTGAGCTTATGCTTCCGATGAGAGCTTTCCTTCGGAAAGCTTTCAGGCTGGACGCTCTCGCTGCTACAGTTCCAAACCTTCCCCTTCATTCCTTCTCGCTTTTTGTTAACCTCTTTTATTCGTCTCATATGGTCAAAACAACAAAATGATTAGCACTCCACTCCAGTGAGTGCTAACACTTCTTTTTATATACCATATAATAATTTTAGATGTCAATATATTACTGCATTTTTGCTAGAATTCCTGGCTTTTCACTGCATGATTCATGTATCACTTTCACAGCCCTGCTGCCTGCGTTCCCGCATCCTGCATCAGCATCTGAATCAGAGATTGCAGGGGTTGAGACTTCCATTTCTTGGGGTGAATTAGCAATTGCAAATCAAAATGGATTTCAGGATGATTAAAATTCAGCTCGGCCAGATAGCCCCGCTCAATCTCCTCCTGGGCCACAATCCGTGGAAGCAGCGCAATGCCCAGTCCGTTCATGACACAGCGCTTGATCGCCTCCAGGTTGGACAGCTCGAAGCCTATGCGGAACACAATGCCATGCTCCTTGAGCAAATTCTCGAACAGACTCCGGTAAATACAGCTTTCCTCCGAGACAATGAATTCACAATTATTCAAATGCTTGAGCTTAACGCTGTCCAGTGCAGCCAGTGGATGTCCAACGGGAGCGATTAGTACCAGTGGCTCCTCCCGGATAATCGTGCGGTTCAGGAAGGAATCTGCCGTGCTGCGGTCCAGCATAAGTCCGATATCAACTTCCCCGTCCTTTATTTTATTGACCAGATTGGCTTCCTGCTGTGTCTGCAGATGAATGTTCAATCCCGGAAACCGGGTCCGCAGCTGCTGAAGAAAAGGAGGCAAATAAAACGCGGCCAGGGAATCTATCGTTCCGATCGTCAGTGTCCCGCCAATTTGCTGAGCAATCGTTTCTTTGGAACGATCATACAAATCCAGCATTTCCACAAACAGCTTTAACAGCTCCTCCCCCGGAGGAGTCAAGCGCAGCTGGCGTCCATGCCTTTCCATAAGCGGAACACCATACTCCTTCTCGATCTTCTGGATCTGCATCGTAACGCTCGACTGGGCATAACCCAGCTCCTCGGCGGCACGGGTAAAGCTCTGACGCTTAGCTACTTCACGGAATGTTCTCAAGTATGTCAAATCCATAATCTCACCCTAACATCAATAATAATGATGATCCATATCATTTATTATAGATAACACCGATGAATTATTCCATGGTAAAGTAATCTTACAGCAACTAAAATGTTGGAGGCCGATAATCATGCTTACAGAACAACAGGTTTTTGGAGTATATGTCCCCGTGGTCACTCCGTTCAATACAGCCGGTGAAGTTGATCTGGATTCGTATGAGCATTATGTGAACAACATCATTAAGCATAATATTCAGGGTCTGGTTGTAAACGGAACCACTGGCGAATCGCCGACGGTTACCGTGGAAGAATTTCAGCTCCTGGTCAATGCATCCCGTGAGCTTTTAAAGCAATCCTCTATCCCGCTTATGGTTGGTACTGGAACGAACGATACCGCATCCACTGTAAAACGTACAGAGCTGGCCGGTCATTTGGGCGCAGATGCCGCACTCGTTGTAGTTCCTTATTACAGTCGTCCCTCGCAGCAAGGCATTATTGAGCATTTCCGCAAGGCTGCAGAGGTTGGCGTACCGATCATGGCCTATGATATTCCCGGAAGAACCGGTGTTGGCATGACTGTCGATACAGCACGGACGATTCTGGAGATGGACAATGTTGTTGGTCTAAAAGACTGCTCAGGTTCGCCACTGCTGGTCACCGAGCTGACCAAATACGGCTCCAAGCCCATTCTGTGCGGCGATGATCAGCATTTCTTGGATATGCTGGGACGCGGCGCTGCTGGCGGAATGCTGGCTTCGGCGAATGTACGTCCGGCAGAATTCATCGAGATCTACGAATATTTTGCTTCCGGACAACTGGAGCAGGCCAAAGCGGCCTTCGAGCGTCAGACTCCACTGATCTCTCTGCTATTCAAAGAATCCAATCCCGCTCCCATCAAATGGCTGCTTAGCCATACTGGAGTCATTGGTTCCGATACCCTTCGGCTGCCACTGATGTCTATCAGCACCGGGCTGCAAGAAGAACTTCGTGCGTATCAGGCCGGAGCGCTTGTATCCGGGTTGTAACAGTTACGCAATCATCCATATTGAAAGGCTGCCCGCTCCGTTTCTAACGGCTGAAGGCAGCCTTTATTTTTTCTTAAGCGTACGTAATCCGTCCTCATATCTTTGTAGATAATCCGCCAGCGAAATCTTGCGGCACAGCTCCGCGAGCAGATTGTAAGGAATGACCGCTGGATTTTTGAAGCGTATGCAGCTTTTTCCCATATCAAGTTTGGTCTGGACATGCTTCGGGTACTCTTCCTGAAACCAGGTTAGCACCTCGGGAAAGATATATATGCCCATATGATAAAAAGCGATATGGTTCTTCTGGGAAGCTAAGCTGATAAACGGGAGGGGCTCCTCGGGCTTCACATGATAACCAGATGGATAGATGCTGTGCGGGACGACATAACCGATCATGTCATAGGTCATGGTCTCTTGGAAGCCTTCCGGCAGATTATCGGAAACCGTCTTTCTCAATACCTCCATCGCTTGCTGTCGCTCCTCTGGCAGTTGATGAATATAGTCCTCCGGACTGCTGGCATCATACTTCATTATGTACCCTCCATTCGCGTTACTTCAATTGTTGACCATCCGCTCTATCATACCAAACCCTGTACCAAACTAAAAATAACGATTAATTGTGCAAGGCTACTATCTGCGAAAAAAAGCGCACAAAAAAAGCGGAGGATTGCTCCCCCGCTTCTTCAAACTGTATACGTATTAAGACTAGTCGACAATTTCAGCAGTATCGCCATTGTTGGCACCAGCTGCATTGGCTTCGTCCGTATCAATGTGCATATCCAGTGCAAAGCTGTCGGATACACGCGCAATTACGTTCTCCAGCACGAGACCGCGCTCGCCGCCAAGGCGAACCTTCAGCAGTTGCTTGTCAGCGATGCCCCAAGCTTCAGCATCGGAAGTATGAAAATGAATATGGCGAGCTGCCACAATAACGCCGGTTTCCAGTTCCACTTCGCCAGCAGGGCCCTTCAGGGTAATGCCCGGTGTGCCTTCGATATTGCCGGATTCACGAACAGGAGCCTTCACGCCAAGCGCGAATGCATCAGTACGGGACACTTCCAATTGGGAAGCCGGACGAGCTGGTCCAAGAATTCTTACTTTGTCAAATTTGCCTTTGGTGCCGATTACCGCTACAGTTTCATTCGCAGCGAATTGGCCGGGTTGGGAGAGGGGTTTGAACTCAGTCAATTGGTAGCCTGGGCCAAACAAAGCCTCCACGTGCTCTTGCGTAAGGTGAATATGTCTAGCCGACACACCTACGGGTACAGTCTTGCTCATTGTAAGTCACTCCTTGAATTTTCTCTAGTATCTGTACAAGCCACAGAACATTATACAACTAAATACCCAAAACCTAAAGGAACCTTGTCACTTTTTAAGATAATTTCTTGTATTGGACACATAGAGAAACAATAAATTCCAATTAATTATTATATTAAAGGAGTGAATTTTGATATGAACAGCCTGTGTTATTGGGGTGTTTGGTGGTTTAGCGCGTTTAGTGTGTTTGCTAATTGGCACGTTTAACGTTTTTAACATCGATTAGTATGTTTGGCACTAGTTAACACCTTTGGCCTGTTTGACACGTATTTTGATGCCATTCCGTCCACTATATCCACAAACTTCTAAGCTGGACTATGCTTACTCTTTTTTGAAGGCAAATTCTCTCCTAAAAAAGTCATAGCATTCCCGTACAGCCACCCGCTTACAAGCTCTTCAGGATAATGCCGGAGCAGCAGCTCCGCAAATTCCGGGTATTTTCCCGGATGCTCCAGCCCCTCCACCCATGTGTCAATCCCGTCAAAATCCGAGCCGAACATCAGAATCCGTTCCCCGCCAAGACTGCATACATGTTCAATATGCTTCAGCAGGTCTTCTCGTCCAGCCTTTCCTCCATCTTCTACAAACCACGGAAAAAAGGTCAGCCCCATTCTTCCATCCATAGCAATCAGCGCTTTAATCTGTTCATCAGCCAGATTGCGTGGATGTCCACATATCGCCGCTGCATTGGAATGAGAGGCAATAAACGGCCGATCGCTCAGCTCTGTAAGCTCCCAGAAACCCGATGGAGAGAGATGCGACACGTCCAGCAGCATTCCGCTTTGATTGCACCACTCCACCAGCCTCCTGCCTTTTTCCGTAAATCCTCCATTTCGTCGCTCAAGTACCCCATCTGCAGCCCAGTTAGCATAATTCCAGGTGACCCCCAGAAATCGCACACCTAGCTCAAAACAAAGCTGGGCGTAGAACAGATTGCCCTCCAGACCGTCTACGCCCTCCACAGAGAGCATTCCCGCGCTGGACCCGCCAAGGACCTGACTCTCAACTTCCTCCTTCCAGCGGAGCCACTGCAAGCCTTCTGACCTTACTACTTTTTCACGAAAAAGATCGATCTGACCCAATATCCGCTCAAACCCCAGCTTCCCCCCGCGCTCCGACAAATAGATAGCAAAACATTGCAGATCCACATTCCCTGCTGCCAGCCGCTCGGCCGTTACATCAAGCCGCGGATCCTTCCGAAAGTCAATATCGCCGAAATTTTGCATTTTACTCAGTACATCGCAGTGGAAATCTGCTACTTTCATGTCTGCTTTCCTCACAGCATTCCCCTCCCTTTCTGCTGCCACCTTTCACTTTCCGGACGATGGAGCCTCCTTCAGATTCTATGCCGAGACCCGGGGTGTTATCTGTAACTATGCAGCAAAAAAGCCTGTTTACCAAAGTAAACAGGCTTTAAACAGATCAATTTCTATTATCTCGGTTCAACAATAAGTTTAATCGCCGTCCGGTCTTCTCCATCAATAACTATGTCGGTAAAGGCAGGAATGCAGATCAAATCAACACCGCTTGGTGCCACAAATCCCCGGGCGATGGCTACAGCTTTCACTGCCTGATTCAGTGCTCCAGCTCCTATTGCCTGCAATTCGGCCGTTCCACGTTCACGGAGAACACCTGCTAATGCACCGGCGACGGAATTTGGATTGGATTTAGCTGATACTTTTAATACATCCATGTAAGTACCTCCCCTGGGAAAAATGATGGTGTTCTTCCACTCTGTAGATGTTATTCGCGGGAGAAGAAATAATTCCTTCTTTTTGCGGGCTACTTCTACTCAAATTGGTACAAAAGATACTCTTTTTCGATATAAAAAAGATCACACTTCATCCTAAAACGTTGCTTTCGCCCGATTCATCTTAGATTTTGACCGCTCCTCTTAATCCATGATCCAATCGCCTTCGCGCATGCGGATCTTCTCCAGTTTGGTAGCCGCTCCAGTAGCCTCGTCCAGCTCTGCAAACAAACCGTGTAACTGCCACTTCCCTTCGTCCACGACGAAACGTGACGGAAGCTGAGTCTTGAACTTGTATAGGACCGCTTCTTTTTCCATACCCAGTATTCCTTCTCTTGAACCAACCATGCCAGCATCGGTCAAGTAGGCCGTTCCCCCAGGTAAAATCACATCGTCATTGCTCTGCACATGCGTATGGGTGCCGACAACAATCGACGCACGTCCGTCCATATGATAGCCCATGGCAATCTTCTCGGAGGTTGCTTCCGCATGGAAATCGACCAGGATACATTTGTGCTGTCTGCGCAGCTCCTCCACAATCTCGTCGCCCGTGCGGAACGGACAATCGATAGCTGGTAAAAAGGTGCGTCCCTGCAGGTTCACAATCGCTAGCTGCTTGCCGTTAGCTTTTACTACCGTATATCCGCGTCCTGGTGTGCCCGGAGGGAAGTTCGCCGGACGAATCAGCCGGGGCTCATCATCAATAAACTCAAAAATATCACGGTTATCCCATGTATGATTACCCATCGTGATGCCGTGGACACCCCAGTTGAAGAATTCGTTCGCAATGGCCGACGTTATCCCGCGGCCAGCAGCCGCGTTCTCACCGTTAACGATAATGATGTGGGGTTGGTATTTACTTTTCAGAGAAGGCAGCATTTCACGTAACGCTTTTCTTCCGGTATTGCCGACGATATCACCAATAAATAGTACTTTAATAAGACTCTCCTCCTAGACTTGCACTTGGTTTGAAACTCGTATTTACAGAAAAATGGCCCCGTTTGGGGGCCACTATTCTTCATTTGCTTATTTAGCGTATTCTACCGCCCGAGTCTCACGGATTACAGTGACTTTGATATGTCCCGGATAATCCAGTTCATTCTCAATCATCTTCGTAATATCACGAGCCAGACGGAAAGCTTCCGCATCGTCAATCTTCTCAGGTTGTACCATTACGCGAACCTCACGGCCCGCCTGAATGGCGTATGATTTCTCAACACCTTCGAAAGATTCAGAAATTTCTTCAAGTTTCTCCAGACGCTTGATGTACGTTTCCAGTGTTTCCCGACGAGCGCCAGGTCTTGCTGCCGACAGAGCGTCAGCCGCACCAACCAACATTGCAATCACCGAAGTGGCTTCACAGTCACCATGGTGGGACGCAATACTGTTGATAACTACCGGATGTTCCTTGTACTTCTTCGCCAGTTCGACGCCGATTTCTACGTGTGAGCCTTCTACTTCATGATCCAGCGCTTTGCCGATATCATGGAGCAATCCGGCACGTTTTGCAAGCACGATGTCTTCCCCAAGCTCACCGGCCATAAGCCCTGTCAGATAAGCGACCTCCATGGAGTGCTTCAATACATTCTGTCCATAGCTTGTACGGAATTTCAAGCGGCCCAGAATCTTGATCAGGTCTGGATGCAAGCCGTGAACACCCACCTCGAAGGTAGCCTGCTCACCGTATTCACGAATCCGTTCGTCCACTTCTTTGCGGGATTTCTCCACCATCTCTTCAATGCGGGCTGGATGGATACGTCCATCTGCAACCAGCTTCTCAAGTGCCGTACGGGCCACTTCGCGACGGATTGGATCAAATCCTGATAGAATAACTGCTTCCGGCGTATCATCAATAATGAGGTCAATACCGGTGAGAGTCTCCAGTGCCCGGATGTTGCGGCCTTCACGACCGATAATCCGTCCCTTCATCTCTTCATTCGGCAGCGTAACAACCGAGACGGTTGTCTCCGCAACGTGATCAGCTGCACAGCGTTGAATGGCGAGCGTAATGATTTCGCGGGATTTCTTGTCCGCTTCTTCCTTCGCCTGCTGTTCGATTTCCTTGATCATTTGTGCGGTTTCGTGGCGAACTTCCTGTTCTACATTGCTGAGAATAATGCTTCTTGCATCGTCGATGCTCAGATTGGAGATACGCTCCAATTCAGTAACTTGGTTCTTGTAAATGACATCAATTTGTTGTTGGGTTTCATCGATTCGTTTCTCTTTGTTAGCTACTTGTTCTTCTTTTCGCTCGAGCGATTCCATTTTTTTATCCAGCGATTCTTCCTTTTGCAGCAAACGTCTCTCTTGTCGTTGGATTTCGTTCCGACGTTCACGAGTTTCTTTATCAGCCTCGGTACGGATTCTGTGGACTTCGTCCTTAGCTTCCAATACCGTTTCCTTCTTCAGCGCTTCAGCCTCTTTCCTCGCGTTTTCCACGATGACTACGGCTTCTTTCTCAGCGCTTGAAATTTTAGCTTCTGCAAGGGATTTACGAATAAAATAACCGAACCCAAAGAATAAGGCAGCTACAACGAGAACGATAATGATCCAGGCCCAAGTTGGCATCTGTTCACCTCCTCGTTGGTTCCTCCAAGGTATGCCTTGGGAATTTGTGCAGTTGTTCAACTATCCGTTTCATCACCATACAAAAAACCGGTAACCTCACCGATTGCCATACTGCACATGCTGCACATGCACACTGCCCGCCATATCCGGCGATTACATATCATATGAGTTGTATGCGAACCGCAAACAGAATCACCTTTTTGGGAAGGAAAAAGGGTTCTTACTTTTGCCGATTCATGTTATATTTTATTATTTATAAAAAGACATTGTCAAGAGAGCTCATCCCTTAAGTAAAGTCAAGTCTAGTAATCCATGAAGTATGGATCCTCTTCTTGCCCTTCTGCATTCTCTTCTTCGAGCAAGATGTTGATCACCTGGCGCACCATTTCTCCCGGAAAACCGCGCCGCATAAGGAAGGCTCCCGTCTTGCGCCTTTTGTTGACGACTTCCCCGCGAATCATATTCCACTTCTTTCGTCCTGTCTGGAGTGCACTCGCCAGTTCGTCCTCCGGGCTGATATTCTCCAGCGCTTCTGCAATCAGTGACTTATCGATTCCTTTCTCACGCAGCTCCTGCCGAATCCACATCTTACCCTTGCGCTGGTTCGTGAGGCGCTGCTCCGCCCACTGCTTGGCGTACAGCGGATCATCAATAAAACGTTCCTCCTGCAGCCGCTGCACCACTTCCGCAATAATAGTCTCTCCTATTTCCTTCTGCCGTAAACGGCGGGCCATCTCCTGCGCAGTCCGCGGCTTGCGCTCCAGATAGCGGAGACCTTCTACATAAGCACGCTGGCGCTCATCCGCAACTACAATCTCCTCCAGATCAGCCTTGATAAAAGAATTGCCCGTGATCATCCGGTATTTAATCATGACATCTTCATGAACGGTCATCGTATAAGGGCCGAAATGAATGATGTAGCGGTGATCCGACTTCTTCTGCCGCTCTACCCGCGTGATTTCAAGCACCCCATCATCCGGAAAATCAGATAACGCCTGTTCCTCCTGCTCTTCCGGCTCCGAATCAAGTTGTATAACCATGTTGCTTGTCACCTCATTGCAATTATCGTATACCTTCTTCAACGTCTTATGATTATGAAAAGACACCCTGTCATGTCGTTCACAGGGCGCCTATACTTAGCGAATATTCAATTCAGACTATTCGATTTCCATCAGCAGATTTTCTTCTTCTTCCTGCTCTGCTGCAATCTCAGACTCACTTGGAGCAGCCACAATCGTCGTCAGATTGCTGGCTTCACGAATCTTGTTCTCAATCACGAGGGCGATGTCCTGATGTTCTTTCAGGAACTGCTTAGCATTCTCCCGTCCTTGACCAAGACGTTCACCTTCATAGGAATACCAGGCACCACTCTTGTTTACGATATCCATCTCTGTACCGATATCCACAAGACTGCCTTCCTTGGAAATCCCTTCACCGTACATAATATCTACATCCGCCTGCTTGAACGGAGGCGCTACCTTGTTCTTAACAACCTTGATTTTCGTCCGGTTACCCACAACATCGTTGCCCATCTTGATGCTCTCAACGCGACGTACATCAAGTCGAACGGATGAATAGAATTTCAGAGCCCGTCCACCAGGAGTCGTCTCAGGGTTACCGAACATCACACCAATCTTCTCACGAAGCTGGTTAATAAAGATCGCAATGGTGTTCGATTTGTTGATCGCACCAGACAGCTTCCGCAGAGCTTGAGACATTAGACGAGCCTGCAGACCTACGTGAGAATCCCCCATGTCGCCTTCAATCTCTGCCTTTGGCACCAAAGCTGCCACGGAGTCAACAACAATGATATCTACCGCTCCACTGCGGACAAGTGCTTCAGCAATTTCCAACGCCTGCTCGCCTGTATCCGGCTGCGAAAGCAGCAATTCATCTATGTTCACGCCCAGCTTGTTAGCATATCTCGGGTCAAGCGCATGCTCCGCATCAATAAATGCAGCTTGTCCTCCAAGCTTTTGTACTTCCGCAATTGCATGAAGCGCAACCGTGGTCTTACCGGAAGACTCCGGTCCGTATACTTCGATAATACGTCCCTTCGGAAATCCGCCAATCCCCAATGCGATATCCAGTGCCAAAGCTCCACTAGGTACAACTTCCACTTGCATGTGGGTGGATTCGCCCAGTTTCATTACAGAACCTTTACCGAATTGCTTTTCTATTTGACGAAGCGCCATCTCAAGCGCCGCACGACGATCTGACAATCAGACCACTTCCTTCACTGTTGTTTATAATATATATAATAACTTGTTTTGAAGACCTTGCCAAGCTTTTTTTCGAACATACATTCGTTTTTTTTGACTTCCAGCCTATCTCTCCCTTTTATTGTAAGCCCCCTTCCGGTTGCAAATAATAAGAGCTTCGCGGCCAGGAGAATGCATCTTACCCTGATTCTCAAACAAAAAACCGCGGCATAGAAAGCTCTGCGCCACGGTTCTTCCGTATGTGTCAATTATACAACGTCTTCCAAAGAGATTACAAGTCGGAGCCTTCCAGCGGAGTCTCCACCTGCCGCTCCTCCAGCCTGCGCCAGAGACGATACAACAGTGCTTTTACCGAACGCAGCCGGATATTCTCACGTGTACCCTGCAGATTCAGCTCAAACACTTCAGTCTTGCGGTTCCGCTCAGCAATTCCGATAAAGACGAGTCCCACCGGCTTGCGTTCAGAATAACCCGGTCCGGCAACGCCGGTAACCGACAGTCCGAAATCGCTGTCCGCAATCATTCTCACCTGCTCGGCCAGCACCTCAGCAACCTCACGGCTAACGGCGCCCGGAGCATTGGTGCCCTCCAGAAAATCACTCGGTACGTTCAGGAGCTTCTTCTTAATATCGTTAGAATAACAAACGATGCCACCGGCGAACATCGACGCGCTGCCGGGAATATTCGTAATGCTTTCCATCAGCAGGCCGCCAGTGCAGCTCTCCGCCGCACTCAAAGTCAGCCCTGCATCCGCCATCCAGTCCACAATCAATTGTTCCAGAGGTACGTCAATGTTCGCATACATATGTTCCGGAAGGATATCCTTGATCTGCTTTTCCAGAACATCCAGCTTCTTCAGCGCGTCATGCTCGGAAGGGGCCTTGGTGGAAATGCGGACCGTCACCTCGCCCTCCTTGGCATAGGGAGCAATCGTTGGATCCGTCTGATTGCGGATCAAATCAATCAGCTTGTCCTCCAGCAAGGATTCACCGATACCGGCAAACTTGAGCATTTTCGAGTAAATCGGCATTTCGTCCGTCAGCGCATGCTGCAGTAGCCATGGTTTGGCCTTGTCCGTGAACATTGGCTTCATCTCACGCGGAGGTCCAGGCAGAACAATATAATACTTATCCTCATGCGCCAGAGCTACGCCCACAGCCAAGCCAATCTCATTGGGAAGTGGAGTTGTGCCTTCAATAATCAAAGCTTGCTTGCGGTTGTTCTCTGTCATTACGATCTTACGTGCGTCAAAAAAGCGCTGTACATGATCCATGGCCAAGGTATCGATATGCAAACCACGACCCAGCGCCGCAGCCAGAGCGTCCTTGGTAAGATCGTCTTCGGTGGGGCCGATACCGCCGGTGAAGAGGATCAGATCCGCACGGCTCCGGGCAATTTCGATCGCTTGCTGCAGGCGGTTGCTATTGTCTCCGACTACCGTCTGAAAATAAACATCGATTCCTAGCGCAGCAAGCTCCGTTGATAAGAACTGGGCATTGCTGTTGACGATCTGGCCGAGCAAAAGCTCAGTGCCGACTGCGATGATTTCTGCTTTCATAACGGGCTGAAGCCTCCTGATTATATAGAGTGAACCGTTCGATTATTATGCTTTATGGAGCTGTAGCAAATCCTTGTTCTTGATAAAATAATCGATCCCCGAATAGATCGTGATCAACGTTGCGGCCCAGATAGCAATATCGTCGACCGGAATGCTGATGAACTGAAACGGGAAATTGTTAAGCAGCAGCAGTGAGATGGCGACAATTTGAACAATCGTCTTGATCTTGCCCCATTTGCTGGCAGCTACTACCTTGCCTTCCAGCAGTGCAACCTGACGAAGCCCAGTGACTGCAAATTCGCGGCTAATAATGACAATGGCGATCCAGGAATCGCATCTGCCCAGCTCCACTAGCGAAATAAGCACAGCGGTAACCAGCAGCTTATCCGCGAGCGGATCAAGCAGCTTACCAAGATTAGTGACCATATTATATTTCCGGGCGATATAGCCATCTATTCCATCCGTGCTAGCTGCCAGCAAGAAAATCACCGCCGCTACCAGATGGTTAACAGAAAGCTGGAATGAGCCCCAGTGTAGCGGCTCCGGATAGAAGCTGTAATCCACCAGCAAAAAAAACATCATAATAGGGATAAGACAAATACGAGCAAGCGTGATGCGGTTGGGCAAATTCACTGAAGTTCCTCCCCTAATCAATCATCCGAATCTTGTTCTAACTATTTCTTACGCAAGTATATTATAGCCATAAAACGGCCGCAGGCAATAGCGGCTGCCCTATCTCATTTATCCCGGAATACTGTGGGCACCATGGACAGTTGGCTGGATTCTACTCTCTCTATCTATTCAAAAAACTGCTGCAATATCCATATGTAATTTGAGCCACAAAAGTAACAATTCCCCGTCTTGCTATGATGATGAGAATCCGGGATGTTTATACCCTCTCTTCCAACAAAAACAGAAAGCACCCCGCAAGCTTGTGTGCTGGTACAGCACAGCGGGGCACAGGTATCTTACTTTAAATTGTTAAACTGCAAATCGAGCGGCAAATCAGCTTTGCGCAGAATTTGGATGATTTGTTGCAGATCATCACGGCTTTTACCAGTTACCCGGATTTGGTCACCCTGGATCTGGCTCTTCACCTTCAGCTTGGAATCACGAATCAGAATATTGATCTTCTTCGCGTTATCTTGATCAATCCCCTGCTTCAGGCCCAGGCGTTGACGTACTGTTCCCAGTGACGCAGGCTCAACCTTTCCGAAATCCAGGTTCTTGAGAGTAATGCCGCGTTTCACCATCTTGGACTGCAAAATGTCGATGACAGCGTTCAGCTTATATTCATCCTCAGAGGAAATAATAAGCGCATCTTTCTCAAGTTTCAAACTGCTTTTGCTGTTTTTGAAGTCAAACCGATTATCGATTTCCTTCTCTGTCTGATGAACAGCATTGGTTAATTCCTGCATGTCCATTTTTGATACAATGTCAAACGAACTTTCCGAAGCCATTACTTCACGTCCTTTGCTTACATTTATTCTTTTATTATTATATGAGAAAGATTTGTCCAAGTCTAATTATGGAAGAAAACAATGACCCGACATGCAAAACAGCCCCACAGTGTGGAGCTTTGCCATTCCCTACAAAAACACGCCTCCCGGAGGCTCGAAGGCTCGGGAGACGCTTGATTCCCTGAATGCAGGACCTATCGGCTGCGGGAAGGTGACCGAAACATGTCCAGAATCCCCAGCACAATATGCGCCAGTCCGAACCCAAGGATTCCATAACCCCAGGCATTTGGTGTCAGGTAATATCCCAGGAGCGTAACGATTACACCTAGCCCTGCTACAATCCAGCTGACAGTCATGATAGAATACACCTCGCTTTGGCGTGAGAACTGTAAATCCTTCTTATGTTCCCCAAAAAGCCAAAGCCTATGCATTCCTGCCGTTTACTCGGTTGAAGTGGTTTCCGAATTCGTTGCACCGCTATCCGTTGTACCGCTGTTCGCAGAACCATTACTGCCGGATGCTTCATCCAGCTCAAGCAAAATGCGGGACGAAGACTTACCGTCTGTCACCTGTTGACCATTAACCGTAATGATTGTTGCTGGCGAATAGCCCGATTTGATGTACATTCCTGTGCTATCAAGTGTAAATGTCAAATTATCTCCCGCAGCAGTATTACCGAAGGAAAGCTTCTCACCCTTGGAGTTAGAGCCTTTGTAGACTTCCAGCCAGCTGACTCCGTTAGCTGCAATCTTCACCTGCACCGCACTTCCTGGAGGGGCAGACACCTTAAAGACTGTGCTCTTGCCTGATTTGCGATCCTCAGTGACCGTAACGGCCTGTGGAGGCGGCGTTGGCGAAGGGGTAGGCTGCAATGTAGGCTCCGGCGTAGGTTCCACGCTGGTAGTGCCCTCGGTGGCCGCAGGCTTGGCTGTATTGCCCGCTGCTGGCGGCGGAGTCTGAGCTGTCGCCGGGTCCTGCTGAGCATCCGTTACCTTAGTCGGGTCCACCTGATTGCTTTCGCCTTTATTCAGATTAGATGCGTACATATAGATGACAACAATAATCAGGACTGGAAAAGTCCACATTAATAGCGTTGGCAACCACTTGGCGTTGCGTTCCGTCTCAGGTCTGCGGCTGCGCTTTTGAATGACCGTTTCCATTGGGGTGGCTTCCACTGGAGGTGCTGGTACATTGCCATGCTCCTCTAACAGCTCGTCAGGGTTAACCCCCACTGCTTCCGCATAGGTTTTGATGAACGCCCGGACATAAAAACTTCCAGGGAGCACCTTATAATCCCCCGCCTCGATGGCTTCCAAATATTTTTTTCTGATCTTCGTAACTTCCTGGACATCGTCAAGACTCATACCTTTTTGCAGGCGCGCCTCCTTCAATTGCCGGCCCAGTTCCGACATACCATCACCTCCTTGTTCTCTCATGTTTATAGGTCCTCATTGTAGCTTCCGGTGAATGTCTCGTACAAAATCTCCTCAGCAGGAGAATTTCGCAGTTCAATAATGATATCAAAATCATCAAAGCTGTACTCCGATTCACGCACAAAAATATCTGGATGCTCAATAACCTTCGTACTCGGCATGCTCATCACGTTCTGCAGCAGATTGTAATGCTTCTCATTGGAACGGATCGTACTGACGATACCGTCAATAATAAACACATTATGAGGGTTCATCTCATCCTCTGCAAGTTGGCTGCGCACGGTCTGCCGTAATAGTGTCGAGGACACAAAGGTCCATCTCTTCATTGCACAGACACTCCCAGCAATAATGGACTCCGTCTTGCCTACACGAGGCATCCCACGCAGTCCTATTACCTGATTGCCTTCACGCTTAAACAGCTCTCCGAGAAAATCCACCAGAAGCCCCAGTTCATCCCTCGTGAACCTGAACGTCTTGCGGTCATCCGAATCCCGATCTATATATCGTCCATGCCGAACAGCCAGCTTGTCCACGAGCCGTGGAGGACGCAAAGCCGTAACGGTAATATTATCAACCTTTTTGAGCATCTCGCCCATCAGCATTATCTTCTCTTCATCGTTCGTCTCGAGCAGCATCCCCCGAGTCTTGCCTTCTACACCGTTAATCGTAATAATGTTGACTTCCAGCATCCCGAGCATAGAAGCGATATCACCGAGCAGACCAGGTCTGTTCTTATGTATCTTATATTCCATATACCACTGTTTATGTTCCACTTGTACACCTCATAGATTCCTTTTCCCTGCACCTGTCCAGACGTCAAAAAAACCTCTGAATCGACAAGGCGCTGCATTACACGGGTCATGTTAATGATATATAAAAAAAAAATGAAAGGCAAGGTCAGTACTGTAATAATTACAGAAAAGCTCCCCGAGGGGAGCTTTTTCCGCGAGCTTATGCGTGTTTTTTCGCCAGTCTGACCATGAGTTTAGCAATTGTTTGCTTCTCTTCGTCATTGCCGACATCCCACAGCTCTTTGATCGCCCGGTTCGAAGAGTTCGCTGGATCTACCTTGTTGTCGAGGAATTCCCCGATTTCAAACGCCAGCTTAGAGATGGTGTCTTCACTCATCCCGATCTTCTCGGCCTGAACGACCCGTTCACCCAGAAATTTTTTCCAGGTATCGAAGTTTTTGATTACCGTATTCTCTGTTGACATCTTAAATCCTCCTTCATGTTTACGGTCAATCCCTTCGTCTAAAGCGAAAGAACCGCCGTCTTGCGTGAGATTTAAAATCAACAGTAATAATATGTCTCGGATACGGAGTTCTTATGCTGGAGCTTTTCTCCAAGCCCGAAACTTTTAGGTAATCCAGCCCCCGTTCGGACTGATAACTTGTCCTGTAATATATCCGGATTCAGGCAGTGCCAGAAAATATACGAGCGAAGAGATTTCATCAGGCGCTCCAAGCCGTCCAACAGGAATCTCTTCCTCCAGCATGCGCACTTCCTCCTCCTCCAGATTCGCCAGCATCGCCGTATTCACCGCACCTGGCGCCACAGCATTCACCGTGACACCGGAAGGCGCCAGCTCTTTGGCCAGCGCCTTAGTGAAAGCATTGATGCCGCCTTTGCTGGCGGAGTAGGCCACCTCACAGGAGGCCCCGGAAATCCCCCACACGGAGGACACGTTGATAATTCGCCCAAAACGCTGTGAAACCATATACGGCATGAAAATTTGACTACAGAGGAATGTCCCCTTCAAATTTACCGCCATAATCTCATCCCATTCCTCTTCGGAAAGGTCTGCCAGCATCCCGTAGTGAGCTTTGCCGGCATTGTTAACGAGGATGTCTGGCTGAAGTCCGCAGCTCTCCAGTCTTTCCGCCATACGCAAAAGCTGACTGCGGTCTTTGACGTCCGCAGTCACTGTCATCACTCTTGCCCCCAGGGCCATGCAGCGGCGGGCAACGTCATTCGCCGCTTCATGAGAGTTCATATAATGGATTACAATATTCATGCCCACCGATGCAAAACGTTCGGCAATAGCGCCGCCGATTCCCCCGCTTCCGCCGGTAATAAGCACAGTCATTTCTCCAATCGGCTTGCTGTTCTCTCCCTGAAACGGCATTAAGGGCTCACCACCAGCGAAACCGCCAACTGTTCCCAATCTACGTGGCTGCGCAGACGTGCATTGACTTCATCCAGTGTGATGGATTCATATAGCGGAAGCACTTCAAAGAGATCTCCACCACGGAACTGGTAGCGGGTGAATTCATGAGCAATATTTTCCGGTGAATTCAGCATGCGAAGATAGCCGCCGATTTTCTTTTTGCGTGCCCGCTCAAAATCCTTCTCGGCAAATCCGGATTGCAGTAGCGGTTCAATCTCTTCCTTAATCCGCTTCAGCAACAAATCAGGGTCCTTCGTATCGCCGCCAATAGCGGAGAATGCGTATTGCGGCGAGCTGTTGAACTCATGACCAAAGCTGTCGGAGATCAATTCCTCGTCATATAGCTTCTGGTACAATGCCGTGCTGCTGCCCAGCAGCAGATCCAGCATAAGCTTGGTCGTCAGATCACGCCGAACAGCAGCTTCACCAGTAAGACCGAGTTCCTTCTCTTTAAAACCGAACAGACACTTCGGCATGGAGACAGCCAGTTTGCTCTCTTTGCGCTTGGTGGCTACCTGCTCTGGTTCTTTTTCAAAAATGCGTTCAATATCGCCCTGTTTATCATAAGATTTCCCCGCTTGATTGCTGCGGATGAGCTCGAAAACTTTTTCCGGCTCAACACCACCTACGACGAACAGCAACATATTGCTCGGATGGTAAAACGAATTGTAGCACGTATACAATGTCTCTTTCGTAATGGTCGCGATAGACTCAATGGTCCCGGCGATATCGATATGAACCGGATGCTTGTCATACATGGCTTCAATAAGGCCAAAATAGACGCGCCAGTCCGGATTGTCGGCGTACATATTGATTTCCTGACCGATGATGCCTTTTTCCTTCTCCACATTCTCATCTGTGAAATAAGGCCGCTGCACAAAATCAACTAAAGTGCTAAGGTTAGTCTCAATATTCTCCGTTGCCGAGAACAAATAGACCGTCTGGTCAAAGCTTGTAAATGCGTTCGCGGAAGCACCGTTGGAGGCAAAGGTAGCAAAAATATCGCCTTCCGGCTCCTCGAACATTTTATGCTCCAAAAAGTGGGCAATCCCATCAGGAACCGTGGTTTCTTCCCCGCCGGCTACCCGGAAATGATTATCCACCGATCCGTATTTAGTGGCAAATGTCGCGTAGGTTTTACGGAACCCTGGCTTAGGCAGTACATACACCTGCAATCCATTGTCCATCACCTCATGATATAATGTCTCTTGAAGCTTGTCGTAACGTAACTGTTCCACCGCTATTCCTCCTTCTGCCCTGTCAGGAAATAAATCGTGTCGAGTTGGAACGATTCCGCAGCGGCCTTAACATCGCCAGATCCGATTTGTTCCACTTGCGTCAGCAGTTCCTGCGCAGACCGGTCTTTTCCGGAAAACTGGCGGTTAAAATCAAATGAAATCAGCTCAAAGGCGGAATCCTGAATCTCCGAGAGCAAATTGCGAATCATTGCTTTGGTCTGATTCAGTTCCAGATCGCTAATGTTACCGCGTTTCAGCTCGTCAAGCTGCTGGCGGATAATATCCACCGCTTTGCTGTAATTCTGAATCTCAATACCGGACTGAATCGTTCCGATCCCTTTATGTCCGTCATAACGGGAAGAAGCGTAATAAGCGAGACTCTCCTTCTCACGCACATTAACAAAGAGCTTGGAATGCGGGTAGCCGCCCAAAATCCCATTATACATCAAGGCTGACGCATAAGTATCGTCCTTATAAGTAATTGAAGTGCGCAACCCCATATTCAGCTTGCCTTGACTGACATCCAGCTTCTCCTCTATCGTACGGACTTCACTTACGGATACCGGTTTGAAATTGGAAGAATACGCTGCGACAGCAGCATCGCTACGGCCAAAATGACGCTTAACCAGCTTCTCTATCTCTTCCGGGGTCGTATCTCCTACCACATAAAGATCCAGGATCGCTCCATCCAGCCAAGAGTTGTATGACTTATACAGACTCTCCGGCGTAATGCCGTCTAGATCAGCGCGTTGTCCCAGCGGGTGCAAGCGGTAAGGTTCATTGCGGCACATTTCTTCGATACAGCGTTCAGCCGCATAGCGGATTTTATCGTTCACGATAGCTTCCAGCTTCTTGCGGACCGTTTCCCGCTCTGTAGCAACATAGGACGGACGGAAAGTTCCGTTCTCCAGCGCGGGCTTCGTCAAAACTTCGCCCAGGAACGCAAAGGACTCGCCCAGCAGACTTTCCTTACTTTGGACAAAGGAATCATTGATCGTATCCATACGGAACTGCACGATCTGGTAATCGCCTCTTTTGTATACATCAAAACCGAAACCCGCGCCATACAGCTCTTCCAGCTGCTCACGGAACTGAGTCGTCTCCGGGTAGGAGGCCGTACCTCTACGCAGCACGAAAGGAACCAGCGCTGTTGGAGTTACGGTATCTTCTTTGAGCGGAACGCCGGCATAAAGTGAGATGGCGAAGGTCTTGAACGCCTTCGTCGGCAGTACGTGAATACGCATGCCTGCGACGCTGCCATGTTGAAAACCATTATTAGTCAAGTCCAAAACTCCTTTACAGCGTAGATAAATGCTATACATCATGTTTATGAAGTACTTTCCATTCTAAACCATTCCAAAGTAAGGAAGCAACCGAAGGTTAGGCCCCGGTTGCTCTTACGGATTATTCAGCTTGAGCGCTGCATAAGCAGGCGGTCAGTTCTCTTTTACATACAAAAGATGTGCTGCCCGATTGTTTTTACCTGCGGACGAGTCCAAATCCATTTGGAGGTCGCCGTCTTCGGGTTGAAATAATACAGACATCCCCCGGATGGGTCCCAGCCGTTGAGGGCCTGCTGCACAGCTTTACGCGCTTGCTCGTTCGGCTCCAGATAAATCTGGCCGTCGGCTACGGCTGTGAATGCACCAGGCTGAAAGATTACACCGGACGGCGTATTCGGAAAGCTTGGTGACTTCACACGGTTCAGAATAACGGCAGCAACAGCAACCTGACCTTCAAAAGGCTCACCGCGGGATTCCCCGTATACGGCATTTGCCATAATCTTAAGATCATTTTCCGAGAGGCCCATCGTGTTACCCGACGACAGTTCTGCGGTATTATTCGAATTATTATCTGCTTTCCCCGCACCGCCACTTGGAGCCTTGGAGGCAGTACCGGTTGGCGGTTCCGTTGGCTTCCAGTCTTTTGTCGCGTTATACAGCTTCAGTTTGGTTTTGGCACCTACAACACCATCAGCCGGCATACCGAATTTCCACTGAAACCACTTCACAGATTCCAGGGTCGTAGAGCCAAACTGGCTGTCTATCGCCCCATCGTAATAACCCAAGAATTTCAGGCGGCCCTGCAGCTCGTATACATCTTTGCCGGAAGCTCCGTATTTAACAGTTGTTGTGCTAAAAGCCGGTAAAGCTTCCTGCTCATAGTTGCTCACCTCTTGGGAAGGAGAAACGCTGTTGCTCTCCACGTTACGTGCTGCAGCACTCTTTTGACTGAACATGATGCTGTTTGCAAAAGGGGCGGTGGTTATAGCAAGGGTCAGTACGGCAAGTAACCATAGCTTCTTATTCTTCATAGGGCATCGCTCTACCTTTCTCTTGTAAGTTCTGCATGGATGGCTAAAGTTATTATGACGACTGTCAGCTCTTCCTATGCATGGCAGTGGAGAAGGGTCAGGAATTCGTCGCTAATGAGAATGGTTATCATCTATGCCGGAATAAAGTAACCTTGGGGTAAACCGTTTCCTGAATTGATTCAGCAGAAAATTGATGTTTCAACAGGTGCAGAAGCAGAATCAATATCTTTCGAGGTACTTGCCAAGTATAGTGGTGACAAGTAAAAACGTTGCTTCCTGTAAGGTTAAAAAAGGCCCGCTCCAGAACAGATTATCCTGTCCTGGAGCGGGCCTTCTCATGTTGTTGTTCAATGCGTCAATAATTCTGTTATGAACTGATACGGTTATGCTGATACTGTTCCAGCGAGACCAGCACCTCACGCGGCTTGCTGCCCTCGTAAGGGCCGATCACCCCGCGGGCCTCCATTGAGTCAATTAGGCGCGCAGCGCGGGTGTAACCGACTCTCATGCGGCGCTGAAGCAGCGATACGGATGCTTGCTTGGCTTCAAGAACAATTTGTACCGCTTGTTCGTACAATTCATCCTGCGGTTCATCCTCTTGGGCTCCGCTATCATCAATCTCAGGCACAATGGATTCATCATAGGTGGCTTCACCCTGACTGCTGACGTATTGCACGATCGTCTCCACCTCTTGGTCACTCATAAAAGCTCCCTGAACGCGAATAGGCTTGGAGGAGCCCATCGGCATGAACAGCATGTCTCCCCGACCTAGTAGCTTCTCGGCACCAGCCATATCAAGAATGGTCCGTGAATCCACCTGTGAGGATACACCAAAGGCAATCCGTGATGGAATATTGGCCTTAATCACACCAGTAATGACATCCACTGAAGGACGCTGGGTCGCGATGATCAAGTGTATTCCCGCCGCCCGGGCCATTTGTGCCAGCCGGCAGATAGCATCCTCCACATCGTTCGCGGCTACCATCATGAGATCAGCAAGCTCGTCCACAATAACAACGATATACGGCAGTACAGCAGCCGGATTGTCCTTCATAAGATTGTTATAGCCTTCCATGTTCCGGGTACCGGATTTGGAAAACAGCTCATACCGTTTTTCCATCTCCACTACAATTTTCTTCAAGGCCAGGCTGGCCCGCTTAGGATCAGTGACAACCGGAGCCATAAGATGCGGTATCCCGTTGTAAATATTCAGTTCCACCATCTTGGGATCGACCATCAGGAACTTAACTTCATTAGGCTTCGCTTTGTATAAAATACTGGTAATAATACCGTTAATACAAACAGATTTACCAGAGCCGGTGGCACCGGCCACCAGCAAGTGGGGCATCTTCGCCAGATTGCCGATAATCGTCTGTCCGGAGATATCCCGTCCAAAGGCAATGGACAGCTTGGACTCTGCTTCGGTGAAGGTCTGGGTCTCCATGACCTCACGCATGGTGACGACGGACACTTCCGGATTCGGCACCTCAATTCCAATCGCGGATTTACCCGGAATCGGTGCCTCCATACGAATATCCTTAGCCGCCAGAGCCAATGCGATATCATCCGTGAGGTTTACGATTCGGCTCACCTTCACCCCGATATCCGGCTGTATCTCATAACGCGTAACCGCAGGACCGCGAACCACCTCTAATACCTTGGCTCGAACTCCGAAGCTCTCCAGCGTAGCCTCCAGCTTGCGGGCTGTCTGCATATAATCATTCTGGTCTCCAGCTTTGCCGCCATTATTCGGTTTCGACAAGAGCCTGAACGAAGGCAGCTTGTACGGCTTCGGAGGTGGTGGTGGCGGAGAAGCAGGCAGAGTTCCTCCCTCTTCGGTCATATCCGAAACTGGCGCGGTCACAAGCCCCTCTACTTCGGTAAGACCCGGCGATCCCTCTGCGGCATTCGCTCCGAAAGTCTCGCTGACATCTGCCCCGGGATCAGCAATAATTTCTGGCTCCTGTAAACCTGTCTTGATACCGTTTCTTGCTGCCGGAGAGAATTCGCTCCACTCCTCACGATCCTCGTCGTTCAAGCCTTCCGTACGGATATGCTGGAAGAAATCACGAATAATTGGTGTGTCAAAGGCCTCATCGTCGAAATCCTCCTCCACTTCGTCATACGGAGAAACAGGTACCCCTGAGGATAGCCCCGAGATAATCGGACCGTCAGCAGGATTATATTCAATATCTTCGCCTTTCACCGGAATTCCCGTCCCTTGCTCACGCGAAGCACCAGAGGTCCATTGCGAGATCTTCTGGAACAGCAGCGGTGCCTTCCGTCTCGGCAGCTGCTGCTCATCCTCCTCGTCATCCTCGATCTCTTGAGGAACTTGACGCGGAGCAGAAGCTTTGGCCCTGGAAGGCTTGGCTGATACAGGCACAGCCTGCGGACGGTTAGCCGCCCGCTTGCGCAGATCCTCAGCCAGCTTAACCGCACGAACACGCAACAGCATAAACAGCTCTACATAGGACAGATTGGTGATTAACATGAAGCTGATCGCCAGCATCACAATCATTAACAGCTTGGCCCCGAGACTTCCGAACAGCCACAAAAGAGTCGCATATTCTAGACCGCCCAGATATCCTCCACTGATATCTTTGCCCAGCATATATACACTGCTGCTATTAGCTGCAGGAGTAAGTGAGCCATTAAGGTCATTATGTATTTGGGTGAACACATTGCCTGGATGCAGCATATTTAACGGTCCAAGCTTCTGCTCCATCGCGGAAATAGTGCTCATCAAGGTCATAGACATTACAAGAAGCAGTACACCAGTATGGCGACTGTTCCAGGTAGATGGCCATCTCCTGTGAATCATCACCATTAGACCTAAAAATATGCCAACCAGTGGCAATACAAAATAAAATCTGCCAAGCAAATAGCCGGCCAGGCTGGAAAGAGAACGTCCCACTGCAGCCTCTCCGGATAATGCAATGACAGATATGGTGATGAGCATAATTCCATAGATTTCATATTTTAGAACACTGCCCAGCAGCGCTTTTTTCTTCTTCTGTTTACGTTTAGCCACACCATACACCCCCGGAACAACATTATACCATATAATGGCGTGGCGTACCTATGTTCTGTTTTGTCATATATTGAGTAATTATGTTAATGAAATAATCGCTCCGGGGGCGAGCGAAGAATCAAGATATGTGGCAAGCGGACAATTCAGCAGCCTTACAATACGCGCACGCCCTTCGTCTAGAGGCTCCACCTGCATAAGCATGCCCTGATAGTGGACTTCAAGCTGTCCTGAACCGGTAGTTAATGCTCCCTCCCACACCTGCTCCATAGGCATCACTGTGAACAAGGTCATTGTGGTATCCCTCCATGCAGCGGTACGTTCGTGCCCGCCGTCGTGGGACCTGATCGCTCCGCAATCATGCTATTAAGACGACTAAGCGCCGCACCGATCCCTCCAACCTCATCCATCAGCCCGTATCGCACCGCATCTAACCCGCCGACGGCTGTTCCTATATCCCGGTTGAGTTCTCCTGTCTTGAACATCAGATCCTTAAATTGTTCTTCCGTAATGCGGGAATGGGAAGTGACGAATTTGACCACACGCTCCTGCATTTTCTCCATGTACTCAAAAGTTTGGGGCACGCCGATGACAAGACCGTTCATGCGAATCGGATGAATAGTCATCGTAGCGCTTTCGGCGATGATTGAATAACTGGAGGCTACAGCAATCGGAACGCCGATGCTATGTCCGCCACCAATCACAACCGTCACCGTCGGCTTGGTCAGCGAAGCAATCATTTCCGCAATAGCCAGTCCAGCCTCGACATCGCCGCCTACAGTATTGAGAATAATCAGCAGGCCATGGATACTTTTGTTCTGCTCGGCGGCTACGAGTTGCGGAATGATATGCTCATATTTGGTTGTTTTATTATGCGGAGGCATGACAATATGCCCTTCAATTTGCCCGATAATGGTGATGCAAAAAATATCCGGTTCCGCTGCCGGAACGGCCGTCTGTCCCAGTTCCTTCAATGTTCCTACGGCACCGGGAGGAAGTGCCTGACCTGGCTCTGGTGTATCCTGCCCTGGCATGGTTTCCTCATTGCTCCCCGCATTGTTACCTGTCATATTATTCATGATTCCTGACACGCCCTTTCCGTTAAGTGCTTCAGTCATATTAACTATCCTAGTATGACATTTCAGGGCACCCTGTTATTCAGCGGCTTTAAATACAGGACACATACCAAGGCATGAAACTGCAACGCAAGACACGAAAAAAGCATCACCATAATAGATTTTGCTGAAATGGGCGCAAAAAAGCCTCTTTCTCCCTGGAAACCGTCCAATATTTCCGGGAGAGAGAGGCTTGATTTATAAGTTAAACTGAAAGTAAGTGTATATTACACTTCCATGATAATTGGCAGGATCATCGGTCTGCGGCGTGTTTGCTCATAGAGGAAACGGCCGAGCGAATCTTTAACACTGGTCTTGAGGGATGCCCACTCATTGACCTTCTCACTCATCAGGCGTTGAAGCGTGCTGGAGACGATCCGGTTCGCTTCATCCAGAAGTCCTTCCGATTCCCGCACATATACAAATCCGCGCGAGATAATGTCAGGTCCGGAGACGATCGCCCCGTTTTGCTTGCTTAGGGTAACTACAACTACAAGAATACCATCCTGAGACAGCAGCTTGCGGTCGCGCAATACGATGTTACCCACATCACCTACACCCAGACCATCGATCAGTACGTTGCCGGCAGTTACTTTGCCTGCTTTGCGTGCTGCTCCGCCCTGGATCTCAACAACTTCACCAATTTCTGTGATGAAAATGTTCGCTGGGTCTACACCCACGGACTCTGCCAGAAGCGCATGTCTGCGTTGCATACGGAATTCACCGTGGATCGGCAAGAAATACTTTGGCTGCATCAGGTTAAGCATTAGTTTCAGCTCTTCCTGGCTACCGTGACCGGATACGTGAACGCCGGAATTGGAGCCGCTATAAATAACGTTGGCACCAAGACGGAACAGTTCATCAATGGTACGGCCTACGTACTTCTCATTACCCGGTACCGGAGTTGCCGCAATAATAACGGTATCGCCCGGCAGGATATCCACCTTACGGTGGCTGGAGCGTGCCATACGAGTCAATGCTGACATCGGCTCGCCTTGGCTACCCGTGCACAATACCACTACGCGGTTAGCAGCCATCCGGTTCATTTCTTCAGGCTCAATCAGCATACCATCCGGTACATGCAAATAACCAAGCTCAGAAGCGATAGATACAACATTAACCATGCTGCGTCCGATAACTGTAATTTTACGTCCAGTGGATTCAGCGGCGTTCACAACTTGCTGGATACGGTGTACGTTGGAAGCAAAAGTTGCAACCACAACACGTTGCTCTGCCTTGCGGAAAATATCTTCAAGCACGATGCCGACATTCTTCTCCGAAGGTGTAAAGCCCGGTTTCTCAGCATTGGTACTGTCGGACATCAGAGCGAGTACGCCCTTGCGGCCGATTTCAGCCATCCGGTGCAGGTTCGCAAATTGACCATTGACTGGGGTGTGGTCGAATTTGAAGTCACCTGTGTGCACGACATTACCTTCTGGTGTTTCGATGCATACGCCGACAGAGTCGGGAATACTATGGTTGGTTCTAAAGAAGGTTGCCTTCAGTGAGTTCCCCAGTTGGATCTCTGAATCTTCGTTGATCAGAATCCGTTTGGTTTCACCCAGCAGATTAGCTTCTTTAAGCTTGTTCTCTACAAGGCCCAAAGTCAGTCTGGTTCCGTATACCGGAACGTTCAAATTCTTCAGGACATAAGGAAGACCGCCGATGTGATCTTCGTGTCCGTGTGTCAACACGATTCCTCTAACCTTGTCGCGGTTCTCTGTCAAATACGAGATATCCGGAATGACGATATCAATGCCGAGCATATCCTCTTCCGGGAACTTCAAACCCGCATCAACTACGACGATGTCGGAACCATATTGAACGACATACATATTCTTACCAATTTCTCCGACTCCGCCCAAAGCGAAAATCGTTAATTTATCATTGTTATTTTTCTTGGACAAATGAATCTAACCCTCCTATGATGTTGGACGTCATACATTTTATTTTTTAAATACTGAAACTTCATTATTTCAGCGGCGTTGAATACATTCTGTAAATGAATACATTCTTCAAACAGCCGATAGCTTCCACTCAATCGACAGGAAAATTCCGTAAGACCTTATATAAACATGCAATGCGAAAGCTCCCGAACCCGGGCAATGAAGTGCACCATTGAAGCGGTCAAACCGTCAAAATTCACCGCCGCGCCCCTTGCGCGAAGCCCCTGCCATGCTCTGAACAGACTTATTCAAGGACCTATCCTGTCTCACAATGTATAACATTGACGGAAGATTACCGCATATTTAATTTTAACCGCACCCAGTCACTTAACATCATTATACATGATTTTTTTGGCAAAAGACAAGTCGTCCAATCCGTATCTCTATTCTTTCCTCAAAACATCGCCATTATTTTATAAAAAAACGCCCTTCATATTGTAAAAAACCGGCTCCCCACATGGAGAACCGGTTGAAGATAGTCATTTTTTGTTACAAACTTAAAGATTGAACTTAGGATTCTTACTTGAGGTTAAATCCGCATTGCGGAAAATGTTTGGACTTCCAGCCGCTGTCGTCTCCTTTCACGACTATCAGTTCAGGAGAGCTTCAATAAACGCGGCCTCTTCCTCTGTCGGGCCAATAAGCGGAAGTCTTACGGAGCCCACATTCACACCTTTAAGACCCAGTGCGTATTTCACAGCTGCGGGATTCGGCAATGGCTGCGGGGACTCGAACAAGCCCTTGAAAACCGGGAACAGCTTTCGATGAAGCTCCCCAGCACGCCGTACATTCCCTGAATTATACGTCTCAATCATCTCCAACATCTCGGAGCCGACAATGTGGCTTGCCACACTGATAATGCCATGACCACCCACAGCCAGTGCTGCCAGCCCTGCGGAATCATCGCCAGTGTACACATGGAAATCCTCCGGACAAGCCGCGGCAATCCAGGTAATCTGGTCTACCGAAGCACATTCCTTGGTGGCAACGATATTCGGAATTTCTGCAAGCCTCAGCGTTGTAGCCGCGCTCAGACTGACTCCCGTCCGACTAGGCACATTGTACAGAATAACCGGAAGTTCTGTCTCTCTGGCAATGGTCGCAAAATGCTGATATAGCCCTTCCTGGTTAGGCTTGTTGTAATACGGCACTACCACCAGCACACCATCTACGCCGATCCGCTCCGCTTCCTTCGTCAGATGAACAGAGTGCTTCGTGTTGTTACTGCCTGTACCAGCAATAATTTTGCAGCGTCCACGAGCTTTTTCCAATACGAATTCAAACAGCTTCAGCTTCTCCTCATCGCTTAAGGTCGGAGATTCGCCAGTTGTCCCGCAAACGACCAGACCCTCGGATTTCTGCTCTTCAATCAAATAATCAACGAGCCGTGAAGTTTCTTCCCAATTGACTTCTCCCGCTTCGTCGAAGGGGGTGACCATTGCTGTAATCAATCTCCCGAAATCCATTTTGAATTCCTCCTTTAACGGTGTAATTCAAACTTGGCATGCAGCGCTCGCAGCGACTGCACCATGTCTTCCTTCTTCACGAGCACCCAAATGGTTGTGTTGGAATCCGCTGACTGCAAAATCTGAATGTTCTGCGAACTGAGCGCCTCCACGATCTGCGCCATAATGCCGGGAACACCATTAATCCCGCCGCCAATGACGGATACCTTGGCACAACCGGACAAGCTCTTCGGACGAAGACCCAGTTCCTGCAGTGCTGCGATAGCTTTCTCAGAATGATCATCAAAGACAGTATAGAGAGCTTCGGTAGGAGTGACATTAATAAAATCAACGCTGATTCCGTTGTCCGCCATGCTTTTGAAAATCTGCAGCTGCATTCCCGTCCCGTTTCCATCCGGACATTCCACCGAAATCTGCGTCACATTGCTGACATAAGCGATCCCGGTAACAAAACGGTCTACGATACCTGCCTGCACATCATTGAAGCCCTCAGGATGCGTAACCAAAGTCCCTTCCGTATCGGAGAAGGTAGAACGCACACGAACGGGAATTTGCGCCTGCATGGCGATTTCCACAGCCCGTGGATGAATAACCTTTGCTCCCTGATGGGCCATATTGCAGATCTCCGTATAGCTGACAATGGTCAAAGGCTTGGCATCCTCGACTATACGAGGGTCTGCTGTCAGAATTCCGTTCACATCGGTGTAGATATCGACCATATCTGCACGTAGCGCCGCCCCGAGCGCAGTTGCCGATGTATCGCTTCCGCCTCGTCCAAGCGTTGTGAAATCTCCGGCTTCTGTCTGTCCCTGAAACCCGGTTACAATGACTACTTTCTGGTCTCTGAGTTCACGAAGAATACGCTCCGGCCGCACATCCAGAATTCTGGCATTGCCATAGCTGTTGTCCGTCACGAACCCTGCTTGGGCTCCGGTCAGCACCGTTGAAGGAATACCCTCATTCTCCAGTAACCCGCAGAGCGTCGTGGCGGAGATAATCTCCCCACAGCACATCAGCAGATCCTTCTCACGGTCACCAAGCGCGTTACCGTTCTGAACAGCCCAATCCAGCAGTGTATCTGTGGCATAGGGCTCCCCACGTCGTCCCATGGCCGAGACCACAATCACCAGATTATACCCGCTTGCCAGTTCCCGTTTGACATGACGGATGACATGCTCTCTCGCCTGAGGCGTGGAGAGTGACGTTCCGCCAAATTTTTGCACCAAAATACCCATGTATTATTCCTCCATTACTATCGAAGCAAGCACACTAATAAATACGCAGAAAGCAGGCTCTTTTAGAAGAGCAATGTTCGCTGCGAAAGTCGTGATTTCAACGGTATATTGTTTGAAAAATGGTTGTACCGCCCTCGTAAATGAGGACGGCAGCAGACGAGCTGTATAATTGTCAAGCGATGAAATCAACAATCGTCGATGGTCCGTGGCATCAACATTCACCACATCCCTTGTGCATCTCCCCTTCAAAAGTTAAAGGCAGTCTCAAATCGTTTCTTTAATTATGCTGAATGAAACCGTTCGATGATCATGGGCTGCAACTGATTTCCCTGCAGAGCGGCATAGCAGGCCTCCGGAATAAGTTCCATCCGGGCCACAAGTGAGTTAGGCTTGCCGTGAGGACTATCCTGGCCGAACGGTACAAAATAAATATTTTTGGTCACAAGCAGCTTCGCGATATTGGCAGCATTCAGACCCAGTCCGTCATTGGTGGAGATCGCCAGCACAAGCGGACGGCCGTTGCGCATCTGCGATTTCGCCGCCATTAATACAGGACTGTCCGTCATGGCATTAGCCAGCTTGCTTGTGGTATTGCCTGTGCAGGGCGCAATCGTCAGCACATCCAGCAGCTTGGAAGGACCCAGCGGTTCCGCTTCAACAATTGTAGAAATGATATCATTCCCTGTTATATCTTTCAACTGTTTTAGCCAACTTTCCGATGTGCCAAACCGCGTGTCCGTTGCCAGTACCGATCCTGATACGATGGGCACCACGTTCGCACCATCATCTATAAAGCGTTGGATCTGCGGCATTACCTCGGCAAAAGTGCAATGTGAGCCGGTAATGGCATACCCTACTGTTTTTCCGTGCCAGTTCATTATACATCCCCCCTGTTCAAAGTCCCGTCCGATATCGACTGTACCAGTGCATTTGCCATGATGATTCCGGCACTCCGTGGGGCAACGATTCCCGGCAGCCCGGGAGCCAGCAATGCCTTGATGCCGCGTTTCTCCGCATAGCGAAAATCACAGCCACCCGGGGCAGAGGCCAAATCAACAATTAAGCAATGTCTGGGGATCCGGGACAGGACCTGGGCCGTAATGATCATGTCCGGAATCGTATTGAAGATCAGATCCGCCTCCGAAACGTGGGCCACTAAATTGTCTGTCATAAAAGGCTCCCAGCCCATTTCCTCCGCCCTTGCATAATGCTCCTGTCTCCTAACGCCTACTTTCACCTTCGCCCCTAACCCCTGGAGGCTCCGGGCCATCGTAAAACCAGTTCTTCCAATTCCCAGAACCATGGATTTGGATCCATGAATGGTAAAATCCGTATTCTGAATCGCCATGACCAGTGCTCCTTCCGCCGTCGGAATGGAGTTATAAATCGCCACATCATCACGGCCAAGCAATTCGATCAGCTTCAATTCATGTTTAGTACACAGCCTGCGCAGATAGTTTTTGGCCATTCCGGTATAGATGCTACAATGTGGCGGCAAAGCAGCTACGTGCTCCTCAAGCAGTTTAAGTGGCTCAGAAGAGAAAAGCGCACTAATATTGCCTTCATCATCACAGCTCACAGTTGGCAGCACGAGCACATCGGCATTTCCCAGCAGCGCCACTGACATTTGTTCCAGGCTCGCCCCCGGGCAAGGGGCTTCCCATTTATCGAACCCGGCAACGCTTACCGTTGCATCCATTTCCACACACTTCCGAATCACTTCCAATTGTCTTGCGTCCCCGCCCAGGAACACGATCCTGACGCCAGTAAGCATAGGGATGACGCTCCTTTCACATTACACTCCAAGGCTATAAGGCATCTTATGCTGGGCATTCGGGATGGGTGAAAAGCGGAGTAGAAATACCTGTAAAACCTGAATTTTGCAAAAGACAAACAGTAGTTGACACGCAGGGTTGATACGCTGAGGGAACGCCGATTTAATGTCCTGAGCTATCTCAATAAGTCGGCTAACAACGCAAAAAAAGCTCACGGAATGAGCTTTAAACAGCACAGCTCCCGTAAGCTTTTTCAAATATGTAGCTATTATTGTATCTTGTTTATCGTTTATTTCCCTGTATGCCCGAATCCGCCTTCACCACGAACGGTTGCAGACAGTTCCTCTACTTCAACCAGTGTCACTGCCGGCACCGCTTGGAAGACCATTTGGGCGATACGCTCATTACGAGCAATGGCAAACGGCTCCTGGCCTAAATTGATCAGCAGCACCTTGATTTCTCCGCGGTAATCGGCATCAATGGTGCCCGGTGTATTCAAGCAGGTAATACCGTGCTTCAGAGCCAAACCACTGCGTGGGCGAATCTGCGCCTCCAGTCCATCCGGCATGGCGAGCGAAATGCCCGTCGGAATTAACGCGCGTGCACCCGGCTCAAGTACGACATCACTGTCAACAGCAGCATAGAGATCGTAACCGGAGGCCTGTTCTGACATTTTACGTGGTAGGGATACATCCTCATTCCCTGGTTGTTTATGAATTTGAACGAAGTAAGACAAGATCATCTCTCCTAACATTAACTATAGCTTTATCTGTAGAGCCTACCATGGCCATAGCCAACGGCTCGGCGAACATGTTGTCCAGTACAGCGTTGATGTCATTCATCGTCACCTGCTGGATCTTGGCAATCATATCATCGAGCGTATCATGTCTGCCGAGCATCAGCTCATTTTTACCGATACGGTTCATTCTGCTGCTGGTGCTCTCAAGGCTGAGAATGAGGCTGCCCTTCATTTGCTCCTTGCCTTTGTCCAGCTCATCCTCACTGAGCCCTTTATCCGCAAGTTCATACAACATTTCTTTGGTTAGCTCCAAGACCTCTTTGGTCTGTTTAGGAGCAGTTCCGGCATACACGGTGAACAAGCCACTATCTGCCTGGGAGCTGTGGTAGGAATATACAGAGTAAGCCAGACCGCGCTTTTCCCGGATTTCCTGGAACATTCGCGAACTCATCCCTCCGCCAACCGCGTTGTTGATCAGCACCATTGCATATTGCAACGGGTCGCCGGAGCGAACGCCTGGAAGGGAGATACAGATATGATTTTGCTCTGTCTTTTTGCGATGAAACAGCAGTTCTCCATGGAAATCCGGCACAGTCAGCGCTGCAGACGTTCCGTGGTTGTCGAACGAGCCGAAATGCTGCTCCAGCAGATCAATCAGTTCGTCGTTGATATTCCCGGCTACACTGATCACGGTATTCTCTATCGTGTACTGTTCCTTCATATAGGCGCGAAGGTGATCTGGCGTCATCTCCAGCAAGCGTTCCTTCAGTCCCAGAATGGAATAAGCCAGCGGGTGGTCCTGGTAGGCCGCTTCGCACATCAGATCATGCACTAAATCATCCGGAGTATCCTCGCACATGGCGATTTCCTCCAGAATCACATTCTTCTCCTTGGCCAGTTCTTCAGCATCGAACTTGGAACGGAAAAACATATCCGCAAGCACATCCACCGCTATCGGCAAATGCTCATCCAGCACTTTTGCATAATAACATGTATATTCTTTCGAGGTAAACGCGTTAACATTGCCGCCGATCGCATCGAACTTCTCTGCAATATCCTTGGCGCTATAACGGTCCGTCCCCTTAAAAAGCATATGTTCAACAAAATGGGAGATCCCGTTGTTCTCAGGCTTCTCATTCCTGGACCCCGTCTTGACCCAGATCCCGAAGGAAACGGAGCGTCCCGTAGGAATGGTCTCAGTGACTACCCGCAAACCGTTCGATAACACTATTTTTTCCAATTGAAAGCCCTCCTGGCATAACCCTGTTTCTATCTATAATGATATTTCCAACGTGCTTTTTATCGTACCAGAAATAGAACGCTCACTCAACTTCTGGGGGCAGAATGCGTTCCGCTGACAAGGTTTGACTAACCGTGCCGAGGCTCAGCCCCTTCTTGCGGATGCCTTGTATCATGCCTCTCAGTGCCTTGGAGGAGGACGCTGTAGGGTGCATGAGCACCAGCGTACCCGGCTCTGCTTTAGACGTGATTTTGACAATGACAAATTCCGGAGAAGGATTGCGCCAATCCACCGTATCCAGGGTCCACAGCACAGTTTTGAGTCCCAGACTTGCAGCAATCTCTACGGTTTGCTGGTTGAAATCCCCCGACGGCGGAGCGAACCATTTGTTCGTAACCCCCAGCGTCTGCTTCAGCAGCTTCTGCGTTTTCTCAATTTCAGCTGTGGCCCGCGCATGGCTCAAACTGCTCATATTAGGATGTGTATAGGCATGGTTCTCCATCTCATGACCGCGTTTTTGCATTTCTGCAGCCAGCTCCGGATTTTTACTCAGCCAGCTCCCATCCAGAAAGAACGTCACCTTCACTTTTTCTTCATCCAAAATATCCAGCATCGGAATAATATATTCATTGCCCCAAGCCACGTTGATCATCAGCGAGACCATCGGCTTGCCTGGATTTCCCCTGAAGATTGGCTGTGCCCCGAGATCATCCAAGGATACTTTGGGCGGGATTTGTCGGTATACATATTTAAGCGGCTCTTTAGGCTGCAAAAGCGCATTCCTGTAGGTGGATTCCACATCCACTTCCAGACCATTGTAACCGGGAATGGCTTTCCATACCCTGTCCAGCACTGCATCCACCGGTGGAGCGGAGAGCTTGGCCGCATTGGCCTCGATCTGGCTTCGTAAATCATCATGCACTATGGCTGACTCGTCCTTCCACACGGCCAATCCTTCCTGCGGCTTCAACTGGACCAGCATGTCCTTCACAGGGCCGTTCGTGCTCCCTATTCCAATAATTATAGCAATGCAGGCCAGCACGAGTGCGACCTTTTCCGTCTTCATGATCCTTTCCTCCTCCGGCACAAACCAATCTCTCCTGCACATCGCTGTGCGGGGAGGCTTTGTCCCAGCCTATGAAAGATTCGAGGAAATTATGCATGCAGCGGATTATCGCCACAAGTATACTCTGATGAAAACAAGAAAAGCACCTTACGGTGCCCTGCCTCTAATTCCTATATTGTTAAATCTAAATACTAACTATAAAAGTGTAATGAGAAAAAGAGCCAGAATACTTGCGCTTCTGTCTCTTTTAACCCTCACAGCCCTCGTGTAAAACCTATGCCTTGGCTGCGCCTTCGGAAGTCAGCACCGCTTTGCGGGAAAGGTTGACACGACCTTGTTGGTCGATCTCGGTGACTTTTACAGTGATTGTATCGCCGATAGCCACAACATCCTCTACCTTAGCTACACGCTCGGTGGACAGCTGAGAAATATGCACCAGACCGTCTTTACCTGGCAGCAGCTCAACAAATGCGCCGAATTTCTCGATGCGTCTAACGGTACCCACGTAAATTTCACCGACTTGCACTTCACGTACAATGCCTTCGATAATGGTGCGGGCTTTCTGAATCATCTCTTCATCAGAGGAACCAATGAATACACGGCCATCTTGTTCGATGTCGATTTTCACGCCGGTTTCTTCGATAATTTTGTTGATGATCTTACCGCCAGCTCCGATAACATCACGGATTTTGTCCGGGTTGATGTTGATGATGATAATTTTCGGAGCATATTTGGACAGATTCGGTCTTGCCTCGGAAATCACTTCATTCATTTTATCCAAGATGAACAAACGGCCTTCTTTGGCTTGCTGCAAAGCATCCTGAAGAATTTTCCGGTCGATACCGGCAATTTTAATATCCATTTGAATCGCCGTTACGCCTTCTGCAGTACCCGCTACTTTAAAGTCCATATCGCCAAGATGATCTTCCATACCTTGAATATCGGTCAGAATGGAAACATGCTCTCCATCTTTGATTAGACCCATGGCTACACCGGCTACTGGTGCTTTAATCGGCACACCTGCATCCATCATCGCCATACTACTGGCGCAAATGCTTGCTTGGGAAGTCGAACCGTTCGATTCAATGGCTTCCGATACCAAACGAATGGTGTATGGGAATTCAGTCTCACTAGGAATTACTTTAGACAGTGCACGTTCTCCAAGTGCGCCGTGACCAATCTCGCGACGGCCAGGTGCTCTAAGCGGACGAGCTTCCCCTACGCTGAACGGAGGGAAGTTATAATGGTGCATGAAACGTTTTGTTTCAGCCAAATCAATACCGTCTAGAATCTGCACATCGCCCAATGCACCCAGCGTACATACGCTAAGAATTTGTGTTTGTCCACGTGTGAACAGACCGGAGCCGTGTGTACGCGGAAGCAGACCTGTATCGCATTCGATTGGACGGATCTCATCAAGCTTACGGCCATCTGGACGTACCTTGTCATGTGTAATCAGTCGTCTGACTTCTTCCTTCACGATGTCATGAAGCACTTCCTTGACATCCTTCAGAAGCTCAGGGGTTTCTATGTATTTCTCAACGAAATACGCAACAGCTTCATCATTCACAACATCGATCGCCTGTTGACGTGCATGCTTCTCGGCAATTTTGACAGCTTCCACCAAACGGCTCTCCGCAAAAGCACGAACCTCAGTGTTCACATCAGCATCTACCGCATGCAGCTTCACAGCCATTTTTTCCTTACCAGCCAGTTTGACTAGTTCTTCAATGGTAGCGACGATTTTGCGAATTTCATCATGCCCGAACATGATCGCTTCAAGCATCACATCTTCCGATACTTCACTTGCTTCCGCCTCAACCATCATGATGGCCTCTTTGGTTCCGGCAACCACGACATAAATGTCGCTGTCGGCTTGCTGAGCTACATCCGGATTAATTACAAACTCACCATTGATCCGGCCTACGGCAACGCCACCGATAGGTCCATCAAACGGCACATCCGAAATGCTAAGTGCTGCAGAAGTACCAATCATAGCGGCAATTTCCGGTGCACAATCCTGATCCACACTCATAACAAGGTTCAAGACTTGTACATCATTCCGGAAACCTTCCGGGAACAGCGGGCGTATAGGACGGTCTGTCAAGCGGCTCGACAGAATCGCTTTTTCACTCGGTCTGCCCTCCCGTTTAATAAAACCACCCGGGATTTTACCCACCGAATATAATCTTTCCTCATAGTTAACCGTTAGCGGGAAAAAATCCAGATCCTTCGGCTCTTTCGAGGCTGTAACCGTACACAATACTGAAGTATCACCGTAACGCACCATTACGGCTGCATTAGCTTGTTTGGCCAAACGGCCTGTTTCTAGCACAAGGCGTCTTCCGCCCAACTGCATTTCCACACGTTGTTCCATAAAGTCCCTCCTTAATTGAAGTAAACGAATTTGCTAACCGTTAAGATACACAAATTCTGTATACAACTACAAGCAAAAACGGCTTGTCCTCCCAGCGAGATGATGAAGCCGTTTTTTGCGAATCATATCTTCTTTCATACTTTCAATAGTTTCCCCATAATTTTCAAAAAGCAACCCAGTTGTCCCGCTGTCGCTCCGAAAAGGACGTACGGTATACAACCAGGCTGCTTTAAGAGTAAGCTTATGGAATATTAACGACGCAATCCCAGTTTTTCGATCAGGGCGCTGTAACGACGGACGTCTTTGTTTTTCAAATACGCCAGCAGTTTACGACGTTGGCCAACCATTTTCAACAATCCACGACGGGAGTGGTGATCTTTCTTGTGCGTACGCAAGTGGTCAGTCAAATTAACGATGTTCTCCGTAAGGATAGCAACTTGCACCTCAGGGGATCCAGTATCGGATTCATGAGTTTTGTGCTCGTCGATCAATTGGTGTTTACGTTCTTGAGTCAATGCCATCCTGTTCACCTCCTTCATAATAATCGCCAATAGCCTCGTAGCCGTCGGTGAGAACAAGCAACCAAGCTAAGGTTATGATGCCAAAGTGCCGCAACGTTTATCAGTATAGCATCTTCACCGACAAATGTAAACGGCATGTCCACTGCCTATTATAAATATTGCTGTAAAAGCTGTTTGGCCGTTTCGGAATCCTGCCCAATCTGAGCGATCAAAGCCGGAATGGACTCGAATTTGCGCTCCGGCCGGATGTATGAGACCAGTTCGACTTTAAGATGCTTATCATATAAATCGCCGGCAAAATCGAATAGATGTACTTCAAAGCTAGGCGCGATCACGCCTTCATGGAAGGTCGGTTTCACCCCAACATTCATGACCCCATGCAGCACCTGGTCATTGTAGAACACGCGAACGGCGTATACGCCTTTAGCGGGTGTGACGAACCGGTCATCGAGCTGCAGATTCGCTGTCGGAAAACCGATGGTACGTCCGCGCTTCTCACCATGTCCAACCATTCCACGCAGATGATAAAAGCGGCCGAACCAGGCGTTCGCCAGCTCCAACTCACCGGTCTGAAGGCTTTTGCGGATACCAGAACTGCTGACCTTCTCGCCATTCAGTAGGAAAGGAGGCACAGTCTCGACATTCATGGCCCCGCCTCCCAGTTCACTCAGCATCTCTGCATCGCCTTCGCCCTGATAGCCGAAACGGAAATCAAAGCCGACAACGGCAGTAATCACATGCAGCGGCAGCAGCATGACAGAGACAAAGTTCTGCGGGCTAACTCTGGAGAGCTGCTCATTGAATTCAACTATATACAAAATATCAACACCCATGTCCGCAAGCAGTTTCTGCTTGTCCGCCTGTGGAGTCAGATACCCTTCATAATCTCCTTTACCCATAACATCCTTCGGATGGGGGTGGAAGGTCATTACGGCAGCCGGCACGCCTTCTTTGCGGGCCAGAGCCACAGCCGAGGCAATGACACTGACATGGCCAAGATGCAGACCGTCGAACTGCCCAAGGGCAACTACTTGCGGCTGCGCCCATTGCGCGGCTGTCTCCGGAGGCATTGGATAGGTTAACGTTACGGTTCTCACGCTGTCTCTCACCTACAATTCACTTTGTAAAATTGATATTAGACTTGTGCAAAAACTTTGACCGGAGCAATCGCTCCTGTCTCATCCAGCTTGTAAATCCCAAGGAACTCGCCTTGCAAATCGTAAAGCCGGAAATCACCGTCCGTCTCGACTTCCGGAGCAACAAAACGTAAGGAAAGGCGCTGGCCCTGCAGGGCTGCTTTCTTCTTCTCGTCCATCACCTTATGCTGTGGCAAATGGGCAATCGCTTCATCAGCAGCAAGCAGATGGCTGTCCAGCGTACCTGCTTCCTTGTGGTCTGCAATCTCCTCAAGTGTTAGACAATGCTCGGCAGTAATGCCAGCAGACATCGTTCGTTCCAGCTTAACCATCACCCCTGGCACGCCCAGTGCCCGGCCAATATCGACGCAAAGCGTACGGATATAAGTGCCTTTGGAGCAGCGTGCACGGAAGGTAATATCGGGATAATTACCATTTCGAGTCACATTCAACAGCTCGATTTCGTAAATCTCCACTTCCCGGCTTTTCCGTTCTACGGTCTTGCCTTCTCTAGCCAGTTCGTATAGCCGTTTGCCATCTACCTTGACTGCAGAATACATCGGTGGCACCTGAGAAATTACACCTTGAAAAGAGTTTAGTACCGCAGCGATCTCTTCATCCGTGACATTTACTTCGTCAACGGTCTCTGTAATCGTTCCGGTCAAGTCCTCTGTATCACTGGCCATGCCAAGTCTCAGCGTAGCAACATACTCTTTGGGTAGCTCCTGAATATACTCCACCACCCGGGTAGCCCGTCCCAGACATAACGGCAGCACACCCGTCACTTGGGGATCAAGTGTTCCCGTATGACCGATTCGCTTCATGCCTAGAATGCGCCGGGCTTTGGCCACAACATCATGGGACGTGAACCCAGCTGGCTTATACACGGCCAAAACTCCTGAAAGTTCACTCATAAATGACGTCTGACCTCCTCAAGGATAAGCGGAATAACCTGCTCCAGTGGCGCCTCTACCTTGGCTCCGGCTGCACGGGTGTGTCCGCCGCCGCCAAACGTCTGCGCCAGTGCGGCAACATCAACCTTGCCCGCAGAGCGTAGGCTAACCTTAACTGCATTCTCATGAATGACCTTGAACAGAATGCCAACCTCTACCCCACGAATATTGCGCGGATAGTTCACAATCCCTTCGAGATCCTCATTCTCTGCAGCACAATCAATCATGTCCTGCGGAGTCACGTGAACCCAGGCAATGTGCCCTTCAGGTGACAGCTGCAATGTACTCAGAGCCCGGTTTAATACCTTAACCTGCGGCAATGTCATTTCTTCCAGCAGATTCTCCGCCAGTTCCGGACCATTCACACCAAGTGACAACAGTTCAGAGACTGTAGCCATTACCTTCGGTGAAGTATTGGAATAACGGAAACCGCCGGTATCCGTCAACAATCCGGTATAGATAGCAGTCGCAATCTCAAGATTCCATTCTACTCCGATAACTTTGAGCAGATCGAATAGAATCTCTGCGGTCGCCGCTGCATCCGGCTTGATCAGGTTGACCGTTCCATACCCGTTATTGGTGGGATGGTGGTCAATGTTGAGGATCTTCGCCCCTTCGGCAAAATAACGCTGTGTTCTTCCTACACGTTCAAAGTCGGCACAATCCACACAGATGATATGGCTATATTGGCCAGATAGCTCCTGCTCAGACATATTGACGATCTCACTGGCATGCCACAGGTACTCCATCCGCTTCGGAATTGGACCTTCATTGATCATAGTGTATTTTTTGCCCAGACATGAGAGAAGCCAGCCCACCGCTAGGGTGGAGCTGACTGCATCTCCGTCCGGCTGAACATGCGACACTACAAGGTAATCGTCATGGTCCAGCAGAAACTCACGGGTCTGCTGGAGACTTTGTTCATAGCTCTGCATTCGCCGTCTCCTTTTAAGTTGACTATCTCTCTTCGTTCTTGCCAATATCACCAAGCAGCTTCTCGATATGACTGCCGTAAGCGACGGACTCGTCAAACTTGAAGATCAGCTCTGGGGTATGACGAAGGCGGATTGCCTTGCCAAGCTCTGTGCGGAGAAAGCCATTGGCTTTGTCGATCGCTTTAAGCGACTTGGCTTTTTGTTCTTCATCCCCGAACACGCTAAGGTAAACTTTAGCTTGAGACAAGTCGTTCGTCACGTCCACGCCAGTCACCGTTACAAAACCAATTCGGGGATCTTTCAATTCACTTTGGATCAGTTGGCTAAGTTCTTTCTTGATCTGCTCACCAACGCGTCCAGCTCTGATTTTAGACATCAATATTCACCTCTTCGCTTAGCGCTCTACACGTTCCATGATGAACGCTTCGATAACGTCACCCTCTTGGATGTCATTATAGCGTTCCAAAGTTATGCCGCATTCATAACCTTGCGCCACTTCTTTGGCATCATCCTTGAAGCGCTTCAGGGTATCGATCTTACCTTGGAACACAACGATTCCACTGCGGATCAAGCGCATTTCAGCACTGCGGGTGATTTTGCCGTCAGTAACCATACATCCTGCAATATTACCCACCTTACTGATTTTGAAGACGTTACGTACTTCAGCATGCCCGATAATGTTCTCTTTAAAGACAGGATCAAGCATACCTTTCATAGCACTTTCGATTTCTTCGATTACGTTGTAGATAATGTTGTGCAGACGAACATCCACTTTCTCTTGCTCAGCAGCTACTTTAGTTTGAGCATCTGGACGAACGTTGAAGCCGATTACGATAGCATTTGATGCTGCTGCCAAGGTAATATCGGACTCTGTGATAGCACCGGCACCGCTGTGAATAATCTTCACGCGTACGCCTTCCACTTCGATTTTGGCCAAAGAGCTCTTAAGTGCTTCTACTGAACCTTGCACGTCAGCTTTGATAATTACGTTAAGATCTTTAATCTCGCCATCTTTGATGTGCTGGAACAGATCATCCAATGTAACACGGGTGTTCGTGTTCAGCTCTGACTGGCGCTGGGACGTGGAACGTCTGTCAGCGATAGCCCGGGCTTTACGCTCGTCTTCGAAGGCCATGAACGGATCGCCCGCTTGTGGAACCTCTGTCAGACCCGTAATTTCCACTGGAGTGGATGGTCCTGCTTCTTTGATCTTGCGTCCTTTGTCATTCACCATAGCACGTACGCGACCGAAGCAGTTACCTGCTACAAATGCGTCCCCAATTTTGAGGGTACCATTCTGCACGAGAATACGTGCAACCGGTCCACGGTTCTTGTCAAGTTCGGCTTCTATAACGGTACCGCGTGCCCGTTTGTCAGGGTTCGCTTTGTACTCATTAACTTCAGCAACGAGCAAAATCATTTCAAGCAATTCTTCCAGGTTAATGCGTTGTTTAGCGGACAGGTTAACGAAGATCGTATCTCCGCCCCACTCTTCAGGAACCAGTTCATAATTCGTAAGTTCTTGCTTCACTCTATCCGGATCTGCTCCCGGCTTATCAATCTTGTTGACGGCAACGATGATTGGAAGGCCCGCTGCTTTAGCATGGTTAATTGCTTCTACCGTCTGTGGCATAACACCGTCATCGGCTGCTACAACGATAATCGTCATATCTGTAACCTGAGCACCACGAGCACGCATTGCGGTGAACGCTTCGTGACCCGGTGTATCCAGGAACGTGATTTTCTTGTGGTTGATTTCAACTTGATAAGCACCGATATGCTGAGTGATTCCGCCTGCTTCTCCGCCCGTTACATTCGTGGAACGGATAGCATCCAGCAATGTTGTTTTACCATGGTCAACGTGACCCATGATTGTAACTACTGGAGGACGGGATTGCAGATCGTCTTCGGAATCGTTCTCTTCAACGGTTTCGAAGCTATCCTCATCCACTGGAATCTTCACTTCTACTTCTACTCCGAATTCACCGGAAAGCAGCAGAATGGTGTCGATATCAAGCTCTTGGTTAATGGTCGCCATAACGCCCATAGAAATCAGCTTTTTGATAACTTCCGAAGCATCCTTATGGAGCAGCTTGGCAGTTTCGCCTACAGTCATGCTGCCACGCACGATGATTTTCTTCGGTGTATTGTCAATCTTCTCACGGCGCTCCATCGATTGGTTACGTCCGCCACGGTTGTTCTTCCCACCGCGACCACGGAAGTTACCGCCTTTACCATCATCAAAACGACGTTGGTTCGAATTCGGTCTGCCGCCAGTCGTATTCTTCTTAGGACCGCCAGCGCCGCCACGGGAGAAATCTCCACCTTGACCTTGCTGTGGCCGGCTATCAGTACGCGGTGCGCCGCCTTGTGGACGGTTGCCGCCGGCTGTACTGTTTTGCGGACGGTTACCGCCGCTAGTAGCGCCTTGTGGACGGTTACCGGTGCCGCCGCTACCTTGCGGACGACTGCCGCTAGTAGCGCTTTGTGGACGGTTGCCACCACCAGTATTGCTGCCTTGCGGACGGTTGCCGCCGGAATTACCTTGTGGACGATTGCCACCTGTCGAATTGCCTTGTCCTTGTGGACGGCTTCCGTTGTTACTGCCAGTACGTGGCGCTCCGCCTTGCTGTGGACGCGCATTTTGTGTGGAACCTGATTGTGTTCTGCGGGAATCTTGTCCGCTTTGGGGCCTTGGGGACGTTGTAGTTTGGTTGTTGTTTTGGTTACTGTTCATACCTACCTGCTTTTCCGGTTGATTTTTGTTGGCATTCTGGGCACTTTGCGGATTGGCTGTTACCGATCCGGTTGTCACCGGACGGCTGCTGGCGCCGTTATCCCGCTTGGCCGCAGCGTTTGATTTGATGTCCTTGAAGAATTGCTCTACTTTATTGACAGCGCCGTTCTCCATTACACTCATATGATTATTCACAGGAACATCCAAACGCTTCAGAATTGTAATAATTTCTTTACTACTCATATTCAGTGATTTTGCATATTCATACACACGCAATTTGTCTTTATTGTCTTCTTTAGTCAATAAATACACCTCCGACTGTATCTCCGAGCTGCTTGGAGATCATTTCCGCGAATCCTTTATCCGTAATGGCCAGCACTACGCGCTGGTCTTTACCAATACTTGCACCGAGGGTATCCCGGTGAAAAGCGATTACTAGTGGAATATCGTAGGTTCCGCATTTATCACGGAACTTTTTCTTGGTGTTGTCTGACGCGTCACCCGCAAGAACGACCAGCTTCGCCTCCGATGACCGTACCGCTTTGAGCACGATCTCGTCGCCGGTGACTAATTTGCCTGCTCTCATCGCAAGTCCTAAATAAGAAAGTACCTTACTCATTATCCTCACTATCCTTTGCTGCCAAGAACTGCTCCTCAACGGACGCAAAGTCCCGGGCAAGCTGGGCATAGATTTCGGAGCTTACCTGACATTTTAAGGCCCGGTCAAGCGCTTTGTTCTTCTGGGCCAGTTTGAAGCATTCCAGCTTACCGCAAATATAAGCACCCCGGCCCGACTTCTTGCCTGTCAGGTCGATAAGCACCTCGCCCTCAGGAGTTCTGACCACCCTGATCAATTCTTTCTTGGGCATCATTTCCTGGCTGGCTACGCATTTTCGCAGTGGAACCTTTTTTTGTTTCATTGTATCGCCCCCCGCCTTGACACGTTAATTAATCAATGGAGACGGAATCCTGATGCATTTCATCACTGACAGACTTAGGTCTGCCGTATTCCTGTTCCGCCTGGGTCTCGCTCTTGATATCGATCTTCCAGCCGGTCAGCTTAGCAGCCAAACGAGCGTTTTGCCCTTTGATGCCGATAGCCAGCGACAATTGATAATCAGGAACGATCACCCGCGCCATTTTCTCCGCTTCGAATACTTGAACTTCAAGTACCTTGGACGGGCTCAGCGCGTTGGCCACATATTCTTCCACCGACTCGGAATAACGGACGATATCAATCTTCTCGCCGCGCAGTTCGGTAACGATCGTCTGTACACGCATACCTCTAGGGCCTACGCAAGAGCCGACCGGATCCACTTCCGGGTTGCGCGAGAATACAGCAATCTTGGAACGGAAGCCAGCTTCGCGGGCTACGGAACGAATCTCCACCACACCGTCAAAAATCTCAGGTACTTCAAGCTCAAACAGACGCTTCAAGAGGCCAGGATGGCTGCGGGACAACAGAATTTGTGGCCCCTTAGTGGTGTTCTCAACCTTGGTGATGTAAGCCTTGATACGCTCGCTCTGCTTGAATTTCTCTCCAGGCATGAGTTCGCTTAGCGGCAGAACCGCTTCGATCTTACCAAGGTCCACATAGATGTTGCGCATATCCTGACGCTGAACAAGGCCGGTAACAATATCCTCTTCCTTGTCGATAAAAGCGTTATAAATGAGTCCACGCTCTGCTTCGCGAATACGTTGAGTAACTACCTGTTTAGCCGTTTGAGCAGCAATGCGCCCGAAATCACGCGGGGTGACCTCAAGCTCGGCCACATCTTCCAGTTGGAAGTGAGGGTTAATCTCTCTAGCTGCTGGCAGCGAGATCTCGGTCCGTGAATCCAGAACCTCCTCGACCACCAGCTTACGTGCGAACACCTTGATTACTCCAGTGTTGCGGTTCATGTCCACACGAACGTTCTGTGCTGCATTGAAGTTGCGTTTATAGCTGGAGATCAGCGCAGCTTCAATGGCTTCAAACAGCACATCCTTGCTGATGCCCTTCTCCCTTTCCAGTTCATTCATAGCTTCAATAAAATCCATACTCATGAAATCCCGGTCCCCCTTTCAAGACGTTAAAAAATAATGGCCAATCTCGCGCTGGCGACTTTGGCATATGGCACAACATGTTCTTTTTTGCCCGCGGAGATGAGCAGTTCCTCGTTCTCGAACGAAAGCAAACGACCTTCGAATTCCTTGAGTCCTTGAATCGGCTCATAAACCGTCACATATACGTCTTTTCCTACCGCCTTGGCCACATCTGCGGCTTTCTTGAGCGGACGTTCCGCTCCCGGTGAGGACACTTCAAGGAAATAAGCCTCGGGAATAGGATCATTCTCATCCAGCTTCTGGCTGAAATATTCGCTAATGGAGCCGCAGTCATCGATATCAATGCCGCCCTCCTTATCAACGAATATACGCAGGAACCAGTTGGAACCTTCCTTTACGTATTCTACGTCTACCAGCTCAAAGCCATTGTCGTCCAGATAGGGTCCGAGCATCTGCTCTACCGTTTGTTTAATTTTGGATTTGGGTGTGCTCAAAAAATTAACCTCCACGAACTTGTCTTTTGCTATATACCAAAGATAAAGAGTGGGTTTCCCCACTCTTTACACAACGGACTTATCTCATTATTACCAAAAAAATTATAACATAGTGCGTGGGCACTGACAAGTGCCAGCCCTTGACTCCCCCTTTTCAGGAGACATGACCATTGCAGTTTCCCGCAATCAACCTGTTATATCCGGCAGCAAATCTATGCGCAAATGAGGTCGTTAGAAAAGAGAAAGCTGGTTGCTCTCCGGTAGTCCCCGGAAACAGCCCATACCGGTAAGAAGCTCGATAACCGTCTTACTAGCTTTAGATTTCTGCTGGAAATCCTCTATCGACAGGAACTCTCCGGCGTCCTTAGCGGCAGCAATATTGATCGCTGCGTTATCCCCGATGCCCGATAGTGCAGAGAACGGCGGGATGAGACTGTCGCCATCCACTGTAAAGCGGGTAGCATCAGAGCGGTACAAATCGATATTCTTGAACGTAAGACCGCGAGCGGTCATTTCCAGAGCCATTTCCAGAATCGGCAGCATCGCCTTTTCCTTAGGCAGCGCCTGGAATCCCTTTTGCTCAATCTCCACGATCTGACGACCGATGGCCTCATAACCCTGACAACAAAGATCAATGTCAAAATCCGCTGCCCGTACAGAGAAGTAGGTCGCATAATATTCAATCGGATGATAGAGCTTAAAGTAGGCAGTACGCACTGCAGAGATAACATACGCTGCTGCGTGCGCCTTCGGGAACATGTACTGGATCTTCAGGCAAGAATCAATGTACCACTGAGGTACCTTGCATCGTTTCATTTCCTCGATCCATTCTGGCGGCAGACCCTTACCCTTCCGGACACTTTCGGTAATTTTAAAGGCCAGACTGGCATCCATACCCGCTTTATAGATGAGGAAAAGCATGATGTCATCGCGGCAACCAATTACCGTCTTGATGTTGCAGGTATTATTCTTGATGAGTTCCTGGGCATTTCCCAGCCATACGCCTGTTCCGTGCGACAACCCTGAAATTTGCAGTAAATCGGCAAAACTCGACGGCTTCGATTCGATTAACATCTGCCGCACGAACTTGGTCCCCATTTCCGGCACCCCATACGTGGCCACAGGTGAGCGGATCTGTTCGGGCGTAACGCCAAGCGCTTCCGTAGAGTTGAACATGCTCATTACCTTAGGGTCATTCATCGGGATTGTCGTGGGGTCCACTCCGGTCAAATCCTGCAGCATCCGCATCATGGTCGGATCATCGTGACCCAGAATATCGAGCTTGAGCAGGTTCGCATCAAAAGCGTGATAATCAAAGTGCGTAGTCTTCCATTCGGCATTGACATCATCCGCCGGGAACTGCACAGGAGTAATATCCTCTACGTCTATATAGTCTGGCACAACGACGATCCCGCCGGGATGCTGCCCGGTGTTCCGCTTGACACCTGTACATCCTGCCGCCAGACGGCTAACCTCGGCACCACGCCAGCGTTTCTGGTGATGCTCCTCATATTTCTTGGTAAAACCAAAAGCAGTCTTCTCCGCTACCGTACCGATTGTGCCCGCACGGAATACGTTATCCGGACCGAACATCGTCTTCGTGAAATTATGCGCTTGTGGCTGATATTCACCGGAGAAGTTAAGGTCGATATCGGGAACCTTGTCACCTTTAAAACCAAGGAAGGTCTCGAACGGGATATCCTGTCCTTCGCCCTTCAGCATCCCGCCACAGTCCGGACAGACTTTGTCCGGCAGGTCAAATCCGCTCGGTACACTACCGTCCAGGAACCACTCACTATGCCGGCACTCGGCATTGCGACAAACGTAATGCGCAGGAAGCGGGTTAACCTCCGAGATGCCAAGAAAAGTAGCTACTACGGAAGAGCCTACTGAACCCCGTGATCCGACAAGATAACCGTCGCGGTTCGATTTTTTAACGAGACGTTCAGAGATCAGATAGTTGGCCGAGAATCCGTATTTGATAATCGGCTCCAATTCTTTTTCCAAACGGGCCACTACGACCTCCGGCAATTCCTCGCCGTATATTGATTTCGCTGTCGTGTAGCAGGTCTCGCGGATTTCCTCATCTGCTCCTTCAAGAATCGGAGTAAACAACTTATCCGGGAACAATTCCAGCTCCTCAAAGCGATCGGCCAGTTCCACCGTGTTCGTCACCACAACCTCCATCGCTTTTTCAGGACCCAGGAAATCGAACTCAGCCAGCATTTCCTCTGTCGTCCGGAAATGGGCGTCTGGCTTACGCATATCCTTCAGCGGGCTAAAGCCAGTAATGCCGTTTATCGTAATGTCACGGTACAGCTTGTCGCGCGGCTCGAGATAATGCACATTTCCTGTAGCGATTACCGGCTTGCCCAGCTGCTCACCAATCTCGCAAATTTTGCGTACCACGTCACGCAGTTCCTCAGGACTGGCTACAAACCCTTTGTCCACCAAATGCATGTACATTGTCAGTGGCTGGATCTCCAGCACGTCGTAGAATTGGGCGACTTCCATCGCTTCCTCCACTGTTTTGTTGAGTACAGATTCGAAGAATTCTCCCCGTTCACAACCTGAGATGACCAGCAATCCGTCCCGCAGTTCTTCAAGCTTCGATTTTGGAATACAAGGAACCCGCTTGAAATACTCTGTATGTGATAGCGAAATCAGCTTATAGAGATTTTTCTTACCGATTGCATTAAGAGCGTATATACAGCAATGAAACGGCCGTGTGTTGGAGAGATCATTCCCCACATAATCATTGAGCCGCTCCAGACTTGTCATCCCTTTTAGCTTCTCAGCATCCGCAAGCAGACCGTTCAGAATACCACCCAGGGCAATCGTATCGTCAACCGCCCGGTGATGGCTTTCCAGCAGCACCTTATATTTATCCGCCAGAGTGTTCAGACGGTGATTCTTCATCGTAGGATGCAACAGCCTTGCTAACTCCAGCGTATCCAGTGACGGATTAGTCAGCTTGGGCTGCCCCAGCTTGGCCAGAGAAGCCTGAATAAATCCCATATCGAATCTGGCGTTATGTGCCACAAGCACACTGTCACCTACAAACTTTACAAAATCGTGCAGGACTGGCTCCAGATCAGGAGCATCCTTGACCATTTCATCCGTAATATTCGTCAACTGCTGGATATGATAAGGAATCTTCTCGTGCGGGTTAACAAAGGTGGTATACCGATCCAGCTCTTTCCCCTCGCACATCTTGATCGCTGCAAGCTCTGTAATGTTATTGCGGGTGATTGATAAGCCCGTGGTCTCGATATCGAAAACTACATAGGTAGCTGTCTTCAAATCAAGCGGTTTCGGATTCTCAACGATATTCACCGCGTCATTCACGACATTGGCTTCCACACCGTACAGCATTTTAATCTTGTTCTTATGGGCAGCATGGTTCGCTTCCGGGAAGCTTTGAACTCCGCCATGATCGGTAACGGCCATTGCCGTGTGGCCCCATTTGGCCGCTGTTTTGATATAGACATCGACTGGCGTCACAGCGTCCATCGTGCTCATAGTCGTGTGTAGATGGAACTCTACTCTTTTGACTGGAGCGTTATCCTTACGTGCAGGTGGCGCCGCAACCTCGGACAAGTCAGATGGGATCATCACCAGTTCCGGAATTTGCATAAACCGGTCATACTCCACTCTTCCCCGCGCTCTTACCCATTTCCCGTTAGCAAGCTGGCCCATGATCTTGAGGTCTTCCTTGTTCTTAGCGAACATCTTCATTTGCAGGGAGTCGGTAAAATCGGTAAGGAAGAAAGTAAAGAGTGTGCTGCCGTTACGCAGTTCTTTGCTTTCCAGACCAAAAATAGTCCCCTGAATCGTGATCTTCTTCTCTTCATCCTGAATCTCAATAAGCGGCACAGGCGGTTCTTTGATATCATAACCCACCTGAAGCTTCACGACTTCATTAGGATCGCCCTCATCTACAACGGCTTCCGGCTCAACCTCAGTCATCATTTGCTCAATGAATTCACGCTGCTCTTGCTGGAGCTTCTGCTGGAATTCTTCGAAGACAACCGTATTATCCTGATTTTCCGCCACCTGAATTTTAACCCTGAGCGGGAGAGCAAAATATTTATCGTAAAATTTTATAATGGCTGAGTCGATGCCCTTTTTACGGGCTAGTTCCTGAGACATTGCATCGCTCATCGTCAGCACCAGAGTACCGTCTTGAAGTTCCTGCGAAGAACGTGTCAACCAACCGTTAACCGACGGGATTTCACGCTGAACCCACTCCAGGAACAACCCCCAATACTCTGCCACCAGATCTGCCCTGCTAACGTTCTCCGCATATTGGAACAAAAAGCTCACTTTCGCAATATGCTGCAGCTTCTCCCGCATTCTCAGACAAAAGGTTCGGTAAGCCTGCGCAGGTACTAGAGTTTCTTTGGCAATAACAATACGCCAATCCCGGTTGCCACGGCTAATCTCTACACGCTCAATACTTCCATCCAGAAAATAAGGATCGATGAGTGCAGGCGGTATTTCGCCCTGCTTCATCAGAAGCTCGAACCTTTTTCTTCTTTCTACGTTTTGTTCCATGGCTTCCCTCCACCTTATGATCGCCCTAACTTGCCAATGATAAAAAGCTTCCGGGTCAAAAAGCATTGGGTTCTTTCGGCCCGCCGACTCCTTTCGCCAGAAGCTGCATGAAGTAAATCTATATCTTGTAAAGTCGCTCTAGATTAGTACGCTTTAGCAAATACAACGGTATGTGCAGCAGGCTTTCCACAACAGAGGCAGACTTCCTTCTGCTCCGCAGGATTGAACGGAATATTCCGGCTGGTTGCTCCGGTCTCATCCTTAACCTTGGACTCACATTCTTCAGATCCACACCAGCCTGCCAGTGCAAAGCCGCGTTTTTCTTCCATGGAGGCCTTCATCTCATCTAGGGTATCAACCGAGTAGAAGTGATCTTCACGGAATTTGAGTGCCCGTTCGAACATTTCGTTGTGTACCTGCTCCAGCATCGCCTGTACTTCTTCTACAAGGTTCTCTTGCTGAATGACTTTCTTCTCGCCAGTAACCCGTGATACCAGAACACAAACGCCGTTCTCCATATCACGTGGACCGAGTTCCAAACGAACAGGTACTCCGCGCATTTCATATTCGTTGAACTTCCAGCCTGGTGTTACATCCGCACGATCGTCAACGCGGACACGGATGCCGGCGCTTTTCAGTTCCTTGAACAGCTCGTCTGTCCGCCCGATTACAGCTTCACGCGTCTTTGGAGGTCCGATCGGAATCATAATCACCTGTGTTGGAGCTACCTTCGGCGGCAACGCCAGACCGCGGTCATCACCGTGCACCATGATCATCGAACCGATCATCCGTGTGCTTGTCCCCCAGGAGGTGGTGTGTGCATACTCAAGCACGTTGTCACGGCTCAGGTACTGGATATCAAAAGCTACAGCAAACTTGGTGCCCATATAATGGGAAGTACCCGCTTGAACAGCCTTTCCATCCTTCATCATAGCTTCAATGGAGAACGTATCCACCGCACCCGCGAAGCGTTCAGAAGGCGTTTTTTGACCCGCGATGACCGGAATAGCCAGATAGCCTTCTAGAAAATCACGATAAACCTCCAGCATTTGCATCGTCTCTGCCCGTGCTTCTTCCTCGTTCTCATGCGCTGTGTGCCCTTCTTGCCAGAGGAACTCGCTAGTACGGATGAACGGCAGTGTACGTTTCTCCCAACGCACGACGTTCGCCCATTGGTTGATCAGCACCGGCAGATCACGGTAGGACTGAATCCACTTGGAGTACATATGTCCGATCATGGTCTCCGAAGTTGGACGGATGGCCAGACGTTCTTCCAACTGGTCTCCACCCGCTTCTGTTACCCATGGCAGCTCAGGATTGAAGCCTTCGATATGATCCTTTTCCTTTTGGAAAAAGCTCTCCGGAATAAACATTGGGAAGTAGGCGTTACGGTGACCTGTTGCTTTGAAGCGACGGTTCATCTCTTCCTGGATATGCTCCCAAATTTCAAAACCGTCCGGTTTGAAGACGATACAACCCCGCACTGGAGAGTAATCCATCAAATCCGCTTTTTTAATAACATCAATATACCAGCGTGAAAAATCTTCGCCTTGCGGCGTAATTTCCGTTACGAATTGTTTATCTTTTGACATGTGCTGGAATTCCTCCCGTAAATAAAAGCAAAATTATCCGCTAATCAAGCGCAATATATCATTATAAGTTACTGCTATCATAAGAAGGAAGAGCAACGCGAACCCAACGAAGTGAACCATGCCTTCCCGGCCGGGATCAACCGGCTTGCCGCGCAATGCCTCAACACCAAGGAACGCCAGACGGCTTCCGTCAAGTGCAGGAATCGGCAACAGGTTGAAAATACCGAGGTACAGGCTGAGAATCGCTGCCCATTTGGTTAAGTATTGAATACCTTGTTCGGCAATCTGTCCTGTCAGTTGGAAGGTACGAACCGGTCCGCCGATATCATCCATGTTGAACTGATTGATCAGTTGCTTAAAGCCGATAAAAATAATTTTTGTGGTATTGACCATATCCTGTCCGGCCCCTGTAAATGTCTCTCCAAGACCAGCCTTACGGGTCTGAATTTCGGGAGTGATACCGACCTTGGCACCGTCTTCCCCTTCCATCGAACGCGGAATGAGAGTAAAGTCCAATGTTTCGTTACCTCGAAGAATTTCCCACTTCATTTCCTTGCCCTTAGAGGCTGCAGTCAGGGTGATCATCTTCTGGAAGTCACCGCCAATCTTCTGGCCGTTAACGGAGTCGACGATATCACCTTTCTTGAGACCTGCCTCTTCGGCCGGCATGCCCTTGCTGACATCACCGATCTTGACAGTGCTAGGGTTCTCAATAGCGATTCCAGCCATCTGAATATGGAGCGCAAACAGTACGAAAGCAAGCAAGAAATTCATAACTGGTCCGGCAACAATGGCAAGCGCGCGTTGACCTACGGTTTTACTGCCGAATTGGCGGTCCTTAGGCGCAATCTGTGTCTGTTGACTGCCTCTGACCATCATCGCTTGCGGGTGAACATCATAAATGGTCACTTCTCCGTCCACATCCAGCGAAATTTTCAGCTTCTCCTCAAGGTCCGTATGCTGTGCTTCACCACGAATCACGTTTTTGCGAGTGTCGAGCGCATCCAGATAAATGTTCTTGACCTTATTGTCCTGTCCCAGTCTTACAGCAATGGTCTGACCCGGACCGATCTCGACAATCTCTGGATCCTCTCCAGCCATTCGCGCATACCCGCCAAAGGGCAGTAGACGCAACGTGAACTGGGTCTCATTGCGTTTATAGGAGAACAGTTTTGGACCAAAACCGATAGCAAATTCTCTGACAAGTATGCCAGCGCGTTTGGCAAAGTAGTAATGTCCCCATTCATGTACGGTTACCAATACAAAAAACATCAGCACCGTTAAAAAAACGACTTGAACCATTTCCAAGCGTAACATCCCCCTTTAGGTGTAAGACCGAAGTATGTCCTCTTAATTTATCATTATTCTCCGATCAGGCACAAGAGAATCAACAGTCCGAACCTATTTTTAGGGCCAGGCAATGATTAGCAGTTAAAAAAAGCAGGATGTTTACAGCTGTACCGCCAATTCCCTCGCCGCTCGGTCACAATACCCGATTTGCTCCAGATCAGGATTACTTTCGTTGATATGGCGCTGTAGCACCTCATCAATGATTTCCTCGATACGCAGAAATGAAATTTCGCCGCGCAGGAAGCGATCCACCGCAATCTCGTTCGCCGCATTGAATGCTGTTGTAGCGGTTCCCCCTGCTTTACCACACTCAATTGCCAGTCTAAGAAGCGGATAACGTTCAAAATCCATCTCCCGGAACGTCAACCGGCCAGTTTCGGCCAACGAGAGGCGTTTTGCCGGGGAATGCCAGCGATCTGGATAGGTCAAGGCGTATTGGATCGGAACACGCATATCCGGGGTGCCAAGTTGGGCAATAATGCTGCTGTCACGAAATTCTACATAAGAGTGAATGATGCTCTCCGGATGCAGCAGCACATTGATCTGCTCATAAGGAAGATCGAACAGCCAATGAGCCTCTATGACCTCTAAACCTTTGTTAACCATGGTCGCTGAGTCAATCGTAATCTTCGCACCCATGCTCCAGTTCGGATGTCGCAGCGCGTCTTCCACCGTAACCCCTACAAGCTGATCACGGGTGTAATCTCGAAAAGAACCACCAGACGCTGTTATAGTGATGCTCTCGACATCGCTCCGGTTCTCCCCGTTCAAGCATTGAAAAATCGCAGAATGCTCACTGTCCACAGGAAGTATGCGCACACCCTTCTTGCGGGCCAACTCTGTCACGAGATGTCCTGCTGTCACAAGTGTCTCCTTGTTGGCGAGTCCGATCGTTCTACCCGCTTCAATCGCAGCTAACGTAGACTGCAGCCCGACACTGCCCACCACCGCAGTAACGATCGTATCGGCATCGCCTCCTGCAGCGATCTCCACCAAGCCCTGGCTTCCGCTAAAAAGCTCCGTACCTGCTGGCAGAGCTCCTCTAATCTCATTAGCAAGCGCTTCGCTGGCGACAGATACCCTGCGCGGTTTGAACTTACGAACCTGCTCCAGCAAGAGCGCAGTGTTACTTCCAGCCGCCAATCCATCAATTTCAAATTTCTCCGGGTGCATCGCGATGACATCCAATGTCTGAGTGCCGATGGAGCCGGTAGAACCGAGGATACTTATTTTCTTCACAGCAGTACCTTCTCCCTGACATTAATAGTAAGGCATAAGCATTACAATATGTACGAACGGAAATACGATAATCCAGCTGTCGCAACGGTCAAGGATGCCTCCATGACCAGGAAGCAGCGAACCTGAATCTTTGATACCGTACACACGTTTATAGGCAGATTGTACAAGATCTCCGAGCTGACCTAGCACCGCGCAAGAAAGACCAATGAGCAGAGCTCGTCCAAGGGTCAACTGATCAGGAGCAAAAATCGCAAAAACAATGGAAATCAGCATGGCGATCAAAACGCCTCCCACTGCACCTTCCACAGTTTTGTTAGGGCTGATCGCAGGCCAAAGCTTATTCTTGCCAAAGCTCTTACCTACAAAATACGCTCCAGCATCGCTCCCCCAAATGCAGAAGAGCAGCAGGAAGGTCCATAGCAAGCCATAACCGTCACTAGAAGACCGGGCCATAGCCATATAGGAGAATCCCATGCCTATATAGACGATACCGGCAAACAGCAGCGCTGTAATCCGAATATCCATTTTATTTTTAGTGAAAACTGTGACCAACAGAAAAAGGAGCAGCAAGAGCCAAATCCCTTGTTCCCAGGACAATAACGCGGTCACTCCAAGCAAATTCCAAGGTATCATAAAAGCTGCAATTGCGCCATAACCGAGCAGAGCCGTACCGCCAAACGCTGGCGAACCGGTCATCTTCACGAACTCATAGTAGCCGATGAGAGCCATGGCGGCCAGCAATAGCTGGTACGGCCAGCCTCCCAAAAGGCATAAACCCAAAAATATAGCTCCGGCAACAACACCGGTAATCAAGCGCTGCTTCAAAGGTCTCCATCTCCAATCAGGCTACTTCAGTCCACCGTAGCGGCGTGTACGCCGCTGATATTCGGCAACGGCCTGCAGCAAATGTTCTTTGTTAAATTCAGGCCAGTATGCATCCGTAAACCACAGTTCACTGTAGGCAAGCTGCCACAACATAAAATTGCTAATTCTCATTTCACCGCTAGTACGGATCAGCAGATCGGGGTCTGGCAATCCGCCGGATAAAAGTCTGCTGTCGATCACTTCAGACGTAATGTCTTCCGGTTTCAATACCCCTGCCTCTATATCCTTGCCCAAACTGCGCATGCAATCTGTAATTTCTTTTCTCCCCCCATAATTCAGGGCAAAATTCAAAATAAGTCCGGTATTGTTTTGGGTTCTGGCAACTGCTTCTTCCATCGCCTTGCGGGTATATGAAGGTAGTGCTTCGGCGTCGCCCATGACACGTACCTGCACGTTTTTTTCGATCAATTCATCAAGTTCAATCGCCAGAAACTCTTCTGGCAGTCGCATTAGGAACTCAACCTCATCCTTGGGACGCTTCCAGTTTTCGGTTGAAAATGCGTACATCGTTAAGTATTTGATACCCAGTTCATCTGCGGCAATGGTTGCTCGCTTGACGGCTTTCATCCCATTCTGGTGGCCGACAATTCGCGGCAAGCCGCGCCGTTTGGCCCAGCGTCCATTACCGTCCATAATTACCGCTACATGCAGGGGGATGTTATCCGGTGAAATCTCGACTGGCTGCTGCCTGTCTTTACGGCCCAACCACGCTTGAACCCGTTTGATCATTTCCGTTTCCTCCAAGCTCTTATCAGAAAGAGACAAACCCCACCAATGACGGAGGGGCCTTAATCTCTTGATTATCTTTAAACTTCCATAATCTCTTTTTCCTTGGACAAGAGCACTTTATCAACCTCGGCTATGAACTTGTCAGTAGCCTTTTGGATATCTTCCTGATGTCCATGGGATTCGTCTTCAGAGATTCCGTTTTTCTCCAGCTTCTTGATATCGTCGTTAGCATCGCGGCGGATGTTGCGGATCGCCACTTTTGCATCCTCACCGAACCGTTTGGTGAACTTCACCAGTTCTGCACGGCGCTCCTCAGTTAGTGGAGGGATAGACAGACGAATGATGGTGCCGTCATTAGCCGGCGTCAAGCCAAGATCCGATTTCATGATCGCACGCTCGATGTCAGACAACGAAGATTTGTCCCACGGCTGAATCAGCAGTGTCCGGGAGTCCGGTGTACTGATGTTCGCGAGCTGATTCACAGGTGTAGGTGCACCATAATATTCTACCTGGATACGGTCCAAAAGCGCTGTAGAAGCACGGCCCGCACGCAGTGTTGCCAAATCACGCTTCAGCGACAAAATCGCTTTTTCCATACGCTCTTCAGCATTTTTCTTAATCGTTTGTGGCATTAATCTACACTCCCCTTAACAATCGTCCCGATCTTCTCACCAAGAACGACTCGTTTGATATTACCTTGTTCTGTAATGGCAAACACGATGAGCGGTATATTATTATCCATGCAGAGAGATGAAGCGGTGGAATCCATCACGCCAAGATTCTTATTCAGTACATCCATGTAGGTAAGCTGTTCGTACTTCTCAGCTGTACTGTCTTTGAAAGGATCGGCGGAGTATACACCGTCCACTTTGTTCTTCGCCATCAGAATAACCTCTGCTTCAATCTCGGCTGCCCGTAGAGCTGCAGTGGTATCTGTAGAGAAGAACGGATTTCCTGTACCTGCTGCGAAAATCACAACACGGCCCTTCTCCAAATGACGGATCGCCCGGCGACGAATGTACGGCTCAGCAATCTGTTGCATTGAAATCGAAGTCTGCACACGTGTAGGCACATCGATTTGCTCCAGTGCATCCTGCAGGGCAAGAGAATTCATCACTGTAGCCAGCATGCCCATATAATCGGCAGTTGCCCGATCAATGCCGCTTGCGCTACCAGCGATTCCGCGCCAGATGTTGCCGCCGCCGCAGACGATGGCTACCTGTACTCCAAGTTCTACAACTTCTTTAACTTGTTCCGCGATGGAGATAATCGTGTCGGCATCAATACCATATCCGTTTTGTCCCGCTAATGATTCACCGCTAACTTTAAGGACTACTCTCTTAAATACCGGCTGTTCCAATTGTATACCCTCACTTTCTTACAAAAGACGGAACACTAAGTGTACGTGTTCCGCTCTTTTGATGCTTGCCTTTATTCAATTCTCCCGGTTACCCGGAGGACTAGATTATTGTTTAACTTGTGCCATAACTTCTTCAACGAAGTTATCAACTTTCTTTTCCAGACCTTCACCCAACTCATAACGTACAAAACGACGGATGGAGATGTTTTCACCAATGGTGCTGATTTTTTCGTTCAGCAATTGGGAGATGGTTTTGTCAGGGTCTTTAACGAAGGATTGCTCAAGCAGGCAGTACTCTTCATAGAACTTGCTGATGCGGCCTTCAACCATTTTCTCAACGATCTTCTCAGGCTTGCCTTCGTTCAGGGCTTGAGCCTTCAAAATTTCTTTTTCTTTCTCAACGTCTGCTTGTGGAACTTCTTCGCGACGTACATAAAGCGGGTTAGCTGCTGCGATTTGCATAGCGATATCGCGTGCGAACTCTTTGAAGGAATCTGTTTTACCAACGAAGTCAGTTTCACAGTTGATTTCGACGAGTACGCCAATACGGCCGCCAGCGTGGATGTAGGATTCTACAACGCCTTCTGTTGCAACGCGTCCAGCTTTGTTGGCTGCTGCGGACAAACCTTTTTCACGAAGCAATTCAGCGGCTTTCGTGATGTCATTGTTTGCTTCTTCAAGCGCCTTTTTGCAATCCAGCATACCTGCGCCTGTTCTTTCACGAAGCTCTTTTACTGCCTTTGCATCTACTGCCATTGATTATTCCCTCCAGATATGTTGTCGTTTTCTTGCTAATATCCTAAAAAAAGGGCAGTGAGAGGTTATCCACCTGCCAACCACCCTTTTCATTTAAGTTCTTGTTTATGTTGTAACTACTACTTAAGCTGTAGTTGTGTCTTCGCCTTGGTGAGCTTCGACAACAGCGTCAGCCATTTTACCAGTCAACAGTTTTACAGCGCGAATCGCGTCGTCGTTACCTGGAATTACGTAGTCGATTTCGTCTGGATCACAGTTGGTATCAACGATAGCAACGATTGGAATACCCAATTTGCGAGCTTCCGCAACAGCGATGCGCTCTTTACGCGGATCAATGATGAACAACGCGCTTGGCAGACCTTTCATGTTCTTGATTCCGCCCAGGAATTTCTCAAGACGATCTTTCTCCTTGCGAAGAAGGATAACTTCTTTCTTAGGCAGAACTGCGAAGGTACCGTCTTCTTCCCAAGCTTCCAATTTCTTCAGGCGATCAACACGCTTTTGAATAGTTTGGAAGTTAGTAAGGGTACCACCCAGCCAACGTTGGTTAATGTAGAACATACCCGAACGTTCAGCTTCTTCTTTTACGGAATCTTGAGCTTGTTTCTTTGTTCCTACGAAAAGGATAGTGCCGTTGTCGCCAGCGACGCTCTTAACAAAGTTGTAAGCTTCCTCTACCTTTTTAACCGTTTTTTGCAGGTCAATAATGTAAATTCCGTTTCTTTCAGTGAAGATATAACGATCCATTTTTGGGTTCCAACGACGAGTCTGGTGACCGAAATGTACCCCAGCTTCGAGAAGCTGCTTCATGGAGATTACTGCCATCTTCACACACCTCCTAATTTTGGTTTATTGTGTGTCTCCTCCGCCATGTGTCATTTTTCGGCAAGACTTTCTTCGAAAGAAAGCACCGCTTGCCTGAAATCAACCGGCGTGTGTTTTAACACCGTCAATTAATATACCATAATTTAATAATGGTTGCAACGCCCAACTTGTAATTTTAGCAAAAAAGATGGATAATCCCGTATTTCAAGCAGTTTAATGACTGCCGGAACAGGATTTCCATCTTTCTACAAAATAATGCTATAGCTGCATCCAAGCTCTATCGACTCTACTTCTTCAGCGTAATCAGCTTTTCAATAATGGAGTCGATGCTCTCACCCTTTTCAAAGCTGTAGGTACCATACTGAATCTTTGTGTTGATCTTACGTTCTTTAGCCGACTTCAGAAAAGCCTCTTTATCTTTGACCGCACCCGACTGGGCCAGCAAATCAGCTGTTCTTGTCAAAGTGATGCCGCTTGGAATCCGCACAGTCACCACTTCTGGTTTAGGTGACTTTGGTGTCTCAGGCTGCTCTGGAACGTCTGGAGTCCCTGTATCCTTCGGTTGCTGAGCAATCTCTTCTGCTGGCGAAGAGGGAACTGCAGGAGTCGAAGGCTCGGTAGCTTTCGGCGTGGCAGCAGGCGACGGAACGACTGCTGTAGCCGGTGCCGAGGGCGGCGGAGAAGCCTCCATGACGGCTGGCACCTCCGTACTAACCGGTTCTCGGGTGTCTCCTGCCTCGCCCAATGGACCTTCCGTGCTACCGGGCTGAACTTCCAACGCAGACTCCCCAGGCGTAAGTAGCTTGCCTGATTCATCAGAGACTTTCAAGTTCAGCTGCGCCGCCCCCTTGAGCACCTGCTCTTTCGTGAGCGGCGCTGCATTGCCCGAGATCATAACCTGAAGCAGCAGAGCCCCGGCAACTAGGCCAGAGCCAAGTCCAAGCAGAAAGGAACGATTCTTCATCCTATCGATTCCTCCTGTTTGGCAAGCTGGAGAATCAGTTGCACCTCTCCCCGCTGAAGCCCTGCAGTCTTGGCTATGGAGTCTATGGACTTGCCTTCCTCATGCAGTTCAAATAAACGCGGGTAACGCAGTTTAATGGAACTCACTGGCTTTGGCTTTATCTCAGGCGGTGCCACCACATGCTCGACGTCATTTGCAACAGTTGTTTGAATATTCGCTTGATTTTCAAGTGAGGCCGCCAATTGACGCAAGGTTTCCGCTTCTTCGTTCATTCTGGCTTCGAGCTGCTTGGAATGCTCCTGCTGTTCGCTCAAAGCCCCTTGCAGATCCATGATCTGCTCAGTCAGTGTCGCCTGGTTGCTCTGGGACTGCTGCTTGATGCTGCTCACTAATTGAACCAGCTCTTCATTCTCGCGCTCCATATCCGCCATATAGAGCTCAAGCGCCGCCTCAGTCTCCTTAAGGCTTTGCTGTTCTGTTTTCTTGCCCTCCCGGGCCCGCGCCGGCATAATCAGGGCGTACACGATTGTGACAGCGCCCACCAGCACAATATACCCCCATGGTTGCAAGTGCCAAATCCCCTTTTGTTAAAAAATAATATTAGTTCGTTATAGGCTCAAATCGATCCGGCGCCCTTTGTACGGATGCTCGGCATCACGGCTTCCATCAGACTTGTGACCTTTTTCCTGCGAAGAATGTCCTCCTGGATTGTTGCCCCGTCCACCATCATCACGCAAGGCAGGCTCTGAAGGATCATCGACCTCCCCAGTGCGCTGAGTCATTTCCTGGCTTTGCTTAACATTCTGTGCAGCTAGCTGCTGCTGGTCTGCTGCAGGACGATGCTGAAGCTCGTTCTGAATTCTTCCCGCCTCTGTTGTCCGAGGCACAGCAATTTGCAACTCCACCGGTTTCAGACTCATGTCGACCCTCTTTTCACAAAATAGGAATTTGTAAATGGCCGGCCGCCGATGCTGCCCACCTGAGTTTAGATGTACGGCGTGATTGAAATATCACCTTCGCTGTACGCGAAAACGACCCGCTCTGTCGGGTCTTTTACATATCTAGTGTATCTGCCAATTACGATTTTGCATCCTCCGTATATCGTCTTGACAACTTCTATCCTGGCTCTACCTGTATCCTCTAGCATTTTCTCGATCTCAAGCACTCTGCTCTTGATAATTGTCTCTTCCCTCTGATGGGATTGCTTTGTTGCATTAAGCTTGACGCGAAGTGCTATTTTGTCGGGAGACAGCTGACCATTATTCGCCAATTGATTCAAAAGATAAAGGGCTTTGGTGGTCTTGTCATCATTCTCAAGCAGTTGGCGGAGCTGTTGACGGAGTTCATTAATCTCATTCCTCAGCTCTGGTAATACCCCCACTTCAAGAGCTGTTGCCGTAGACATCGTGTTACCTATTGTCCGTGCGATCACCCGCTCGCCGGCCTGAACAGTTCCACCGACAATCAGACCTTTTGTGCCATTACACACTACGTCGTGTCCAGCACGTATATCAGAGTGCATAATGCTCTGCGAGACAATAACGTCTTCTCCTGCAGCTACATTCCCGTCTTGGATAAAGGACACCTTTACATTTTTACCAGCGCTGACATGGCCTTTGTGATAACCGATAATGCCGCCTGTAATCTCGATGGAGCCTCCGGCGATTAGTTCAGCACCTTCCACTCCACCAACCACCCGAATATCGCCCTCCGATTTAACAGAGAACCCGGTGAGAACATTACCACGGATAACAACGGTACCCACAAAATCAATATTTCCCGTACTGTAATCCACATCACCGTTGACTTCATACACCGGAAATACGTTGATTTTGCCTTTATCCGTAATCGTCACAAGGCCGTCTATTGCAGCATACATCGAGGTCTCTTCATTGCTGACCAGGACATTTTTACCGACTTTAAACTGGGCTTCCCGACCAGCCTTAAATGGTAGTTCTTCACCCGTCACCATTTTACCTGGTTTACCGGCTAATGGAGGAACGGTCTTGGCAATCAGTTGGCCTTTACGGACATTTTGTAGCCGGACCAAATCCTTATAGTCGACCTTCCCGTCAGCCTTCTCAGCCGGCCCACGGTTCTCTTCCATATCAATGGTAAGAACAACTCGTCCATCGGTACCATTCTCGGCGGAGTCTCCAATCGCTATAGGTACTCTATTGAAGAAATACTCCTCGGGATGAGTACTGAGACGCTGGACAATATCCCGTTGAATACCATATCTGATATTATGACTGTGCAGAAAAGCCTCCAGCTCTTCGATCGAACAGGAAAAATTCTCGTCTTTTTTGGAAAACTGGAGGTAAGCAATTCCTTTGTCATCCGAGAATGTAATGCTCAGGTACTGATTCAAAGCATAATGACCGATCAAATTATACTCCCCCTTGTCACCGCAGTACGGTTAATCGTTTTGCATAAGAAGATCACGGTTTTTCTCCAGCGTTCCCCTCAGCCGCAAAATAGCTTTAGAATGGAGCTGCGAAATCCGCGAGGGGGATAGTGACATGACCTCGGCAATTTCGCTTAAAGACAAATCTTCATAATATAAAAGGGACACCACGGTCCGTTCTTTCACCGTTAGTTTCTCAATGCCTTTGGTAAGGGTCTCACGCAAATAAAATTCGTTCACCTTGCGATCCGGGTTCTTTGCCTTGTCATCCACAAGGATGGACATCCGGGTCTCCGATTCTTCTTCGCGAATGGGGTCTTCCAGTGAGCAGAGTGACATAACGGCCACATCCTGCAGCATATTTTGAAATTCTTGTTCGCTAATATTCAGGTATTGACTCATTTCTTCGTCGGTAACAGACCGTAAATATTTCTGTTCCATCTGTTGATAAGCATCTTCGATTTTTTTGGCTTTCTCCCGCACCGACCGGGGAACCCAGTCACTCTGGCGCAAAGAATCAAGGATCGCCCCACGTACCCGCCAGGAGGCATAGGTCTGGAACTGGAGCCCCCGCTTATAGTCGAATTTTTCAATGGCATCAATCAGTCCCATAACACCATTGCTGGCTAAATCATCCTTGGATACGTTCTTGGGCAATCCTACAGCCAAACGGCTGGATACGTAATCTACAATATGGAGATAACTCTCAATCAGCTTTTTCTTCGCTTCAGGATCGCCGTGTTCTTTCCACTGTGTCCATAGCTCGTCTATCTCCGATTGAGAAGCTTTACGCTCGTTCAACAGCTTTCACCCTTCCCAAAGTTTAGTCAGCGTGCCCTGAGTGAGGAACCGTACAGCTTGGCCGAATACCGGTTCCTGCAGCACTACCTTATTCTTCTTTCAGGTGACGAACGGCCTTGGCCAATTCTTCAGGATCTTTCATAGTAACCAGCTTGGGCGGATTTAGCGGTGTGAATCCTCCGTTATCCCCATTCCCTTCGGCCGGCTTAGGCTTCAAAAGATTCTTCAATTCCTCATCCTCATCCGGAGTGCTGATATTTAGTCTGGCACCCAGCGCTTCTTCGCCATCCCCTGCAGCAGGGTCCGTGAGTTCTTGTGGTTCCGTTTGTTTCATCATAACACCCAATACCCATCTAAGAAGAAATGCAAGCAAGAACCAGGTGATAAATCCAAATAATCCTCGAATCAGACTGGTCATTAGTAAGTTATTTCCGTAAGTGACAAGGAAGGTCAACATAAATCCTACCACGCCAGACAGCAAATTTATCAAAATGTTTCCAATCATCATTATAATTCCTTAGCGCCTTTTTGCACACTTCGGATATACAAGACTCCGGTGCTACAGGCGATCTCTATCGTACGGCCATAATTGCCGCCGGTATCTTCAGCGATTAACGGAATGTTCAAAGCTTCAAGTGCCAACTTACAGGATTCCACATTACGAGGCCCGATCCTCATGGTGTCACTCCCTCCAGCAAAGGCAAACATCTGCGAGCCTCCGGCCATCTTGGCGACGATTCGGCTGCGGACCGCCCCAAGTGCCAGCAGACGGTTCAATAGTTCCGGCACAGCTGTATCGGCAAACTTGGCGATATTGAGCTGCCCCTCCCTGGCAATTTCAGAGGAAGGCAACATTACATGCGCCATTCCCGCCAGCTTTTTGCCCGGATCATACAGGGTCAATCCTACACAGGAGCCAAGTCCAGTTGTACGAATCAGACCCTGACTCCCGACATTAAGATCTGCCATGCCTACCTTTATGATGGTTTGTTCATCAATCATTGTCGAAAGGAACTCCTAGTGATTTGAAGATTTTCGGGAACGATTCCGGATCGGGGATGAGGAAGAATTGTCCTTCAATCTCATTTTGCCCTTCCAGAAACGTCGTATCTATCAGCAAAGCATCATCGCCCATTTGCCCAAACTGTAACAGGCCGTAGCCCAGAATTGCACCGGCCATGTCCATTGCGAGTGCCGGCACCGTTGGGTACATGGTAAGCGAAGTAAAATCGGCTAGTGAGGACAGATAGGAACCAGCCAAAATGTTGCCGATTTCATTCAATGCGGATAATTCCATTTCGCTCAATTCTTCCCCACCAGACAGCTCGATCCCGGCCACACGGCTGAGCAGATTGACGGCAGCTTCCGGTGTAAGGATGAAGAACAGATTGCCAGGTGCATCACCTTCAACCCGCAGGAATACGGCATACACCAATTCTTCGGCTCCGCCGACTTTCTCAGTAATTTCCTCAAAGTTGAGCAGCTGGACCTTTGGTACGGCCATATCAATCGGTTTGCCCAGCAGCTGAGATAACGCGGTGGCAGCGTTACCTGCTCCTATATTACCGACTTCCTTGAGCACGTCCATTTTGAAATCCTTGAAGTTTTTGAACAACTCCACTGGTTAGCCCTCCAGGCCTTCCAATTGTACGATTTCGCTCTTGTTGAGCACCTCGGACAAATTGAGCATGATCAGCAGACGGTCTTCCCCGATTTTGGCCACCCCGTCCAAGTACTTGGCTTTGATGCCACCCACAACATCTGGAGGTGTATCAATGGAATCCCTGTTAAGATCAATGACATCATTGGCGGAATCTACGATGAAGCCTACTTCCATCTCGTTCACAGCTACTATAATTACTCTTGTCTGGTCGGTGTGCTCAGCCTCAGCAATGCCGAAGCGGCCGCGAAGATCAATCACAGGGATCACAACCCCGCGCAAATTGATTACTCCCTTGATAAAAGAATACGTCTTTGGTACACGTGTGATCGGCATCATACGCTCGATGGTCTGCACCTTATCCACTTCAATGCCGTATTCTTCGACACCTAATTTGAACACTATCACTTTAATATCTTCAGCCATGGAATGAACCTCCCTGTTCTATCCTAGTTATTTAATAAAAGCGTTCGGATCAATAATGAGTGCCACCTGTCCGTCACCAAGAATCGTAGCGCCGGATATGCCTTGAATCTCAGGCAGATATTTGCCGAGATTCTTGATTACGATCTCGTTCTGCCCGATAAAATCCTGTACCGCCAGGGCCACGAGACGTTCTCCCTTACGGACCACAACGATTTCTGTTTCTTCCTCAGTACTTTCATCATAATCGGGTATGGAGAATATGCGGCTCAAGGAAACGAGCGGAATATGGCTGCCTCGGAACTCCAGCATTTTGTTGCCATGAATGGTACGGATTTGAGTTTGCTTGATGATGCCTGTCTCTACAATCGAGGATAACGGAATCGCATACTTCTCCGAGCCCAGCTTAATCATCATTGCCGCAATGATCGACAGTGTAAGTGGAAGCTGTACCGAGAAGTTAGTCCCTTTACCCGGTGTGGAGTAAATGGTAACATTGCCGCCCAGCGCAGTAATCTTGGCCTTAACAACGTCCAATCCCACGCCACGTCCGGAAACGTCGGAGATGACTTCCGCCGTACTGAAGCCTGGGGCGAACAACATTTGATAAGCTTCTTCATCCGTCTTGCTTGCCGCTTCTTCTTGGGTAAGAATCCCTTTCTTAACAGCAGACTTCAGAACATTCTCAGGGATAATCCCTCTTCCATCTTCTTCAATTTCAATAAATACATGGTTACCGCTATGGAATGCGCGCAGGTTAACAGTTCCGGTCTCCGGCTTGCCAGCAGCAATCCGGTCGGCAACAGATTCGATCCCATGGTCAACGGCATTGCGCAGCAAGTGCACGAGCGGATCGCCGATTTCATCAATGACGGTTCTGTCCATCTCAGTCTCAGCACCGGTAATTACAAGATCAACCTTCTTGTCCAAAGACTTGGCAAGGTCACGAATCATCCGCGGGAACCGGTTGAATACCGTATCCACCGGCACCATGCGCAGCTTCATTACGATATTCTGCAAATCGGCGCTAACCCGGCTCATATGCTCTACCGTTTCGGTAAGATCACCACTTTGCATTTCCGAAGCCAGCTGTTCAAGACGGACCCGGTCAATAAGCAGTTCACTGAACAGATTCATCAGGACATCCAGACGCTCAATATCCACCCGGATGGTTCGCGACGGCGTACCGCCCGTTCGGCCAGCAGCCGGGGACTTGGCCCCTTCCTCTTTAGCAGCCGCTCTTGGTGCTGGAGTGGATGTAGCAGCTGGTGCAACAGGAGTTTCCACAGCAACAGCTACCTCAGAAGCAGCGGCAGCTGCTTCGGCAGTGGCTGCCGCCGTGTCCTGACCAAGCTGATGTAAGGATTCCTGATCCAGCGCAATAGCCGTCACCTTGTCAATTTCCGACAGGTTCAGGATCATGGCCTGAATTTCACTAGCATCCTTTTGAGTTATGTAATAGAGTGAAAAGCTGTGATCAAATTTCGCCTGCTCAATATCTTGAACGGAAGGGAAGGATTTAACGACCTCACCGGAGCGTTCCAAGAGATCAAACACCATGTAAGAGCGTACCGCTTTAAGCTGACAATCCTCACGAATTGCAACCTCCACGAACATAACCTTATGGCCTTCCTGAATAGACTGCTCCAGGACAGAGAACTGGAACTCGTCCAGATGTATTGGAGTCTCAGCCTGCCCGGAAGCTGCTGGAGCACTCCCAGTCGATGCACCACCTGCTGCAGGAACTTCACCGCGAACAATGGCCTGAAGATCGGCTACAATGGCAGAAACATCTGCCTTGCCTTCTCCGCCCCCAGTAATGTCCTGAACCATCGATTCCAGGGCATCCAGACTTTTGAATAAGGTGTCAAAAATGAAATCCTGCATCCGCAATTTGTTGTTACGAACCAGGTCAAGCACGTTCTCCATTTGGTGAGTGAGTGAAGCCAAATCCTCAAAGCCCATAGTAGCCGCCATACCTTTTAAGGTATGCGCAGAGCGGAAAATTACCTGTACGATGCTCAGATCCTCAGGATTTGCTTCCAGCCCCATCATATTTTCGTTCAATGACTGCAGATGATCATTTGACTCATCAATAAACATGGATAAATACTGATTCATGTCCATAAGCGGGTACCTCCCCTTCGAGTTCGCTTTTCCGTTATTTAACGGCTTGCACCAGTCTTGGAGCTATTTCCTGCAACGGCAGGATATGTCTAACGCACTGCAGTTCAACCGCAGAGCGCGGCATCCCATATACAACACAAGTCTCTTCACTCTCGGCAAAGGTTGAACAAACGCCGGATTCATAGAGAGCCTTCATCATTCGTGCTCCATCGCTTCCCATTCCTGTCATGAGCACAGCATGACGTTCCAACGACGAAAGCGGAAGCAAGGATTCAAATAATATATCTACAGACGGCCTATGGCCGTTGCGTGCCTCTTCCTTCGTAAGAGAAAGGGTATATTGCCCGCCAGCGGTTGGAATAACCTTCATGTGATAGCCACCCGGGGCGATATAGGCGGCCCCTTGCCGCAATATCATACCCGGCTCCGCCTCTGCCACTTCCAGCGGACTGAAGGTATTCAGTCGCTGTGCCAGCGACTTCGTGAAGTTAGGCGGCATATGCTGCACAATCACGATCGGGGCTGGGAAATCGGCCGGTATGTTCTCCAGTAGCGCCTTGAGGGCTCGTGGCCCTCCGGTTGAACAACCTACAGCGACGATTTTGCTGAGCCCCTTCGCAGAACCGGAGTTCCGGACCGGGGTTGGAGCGCCGGTCATCTCTGCCGGTTCAGCAGTGGCTTCCTGTTGTAACCGGAGTACATTCGTAGACTCACGCTCTGTTTTGAGGCGACTCCTGAACTTCTCAGAAGCAGGCTTTGCAGAAGCTGGCGGTGGTAAAACCGATTTCTTCGTGGTTTTGCTCTCCGGTGCAGCTTTTTTCTGGACAGGATTAGCAGTGCGAGTCACCTCTGCCGGCTTAATCGCTCTATCTGCATCGGCTTGCTTGTTTGCCGGCAACCCGGAGTTGTTGGCTGGAAGCTCCAGACTCTTTCTTACAGCTTGTATACTTGGTTTAGCGGCTTGCTCCTGTGGCGCTACAGGCTCAACAGGTGTAACTTCGATGGCATGAATAGCAGTTTCTCTGACTTGTCTCTGATGACGGGCCAGCATCGCTTCTTTCATCTGCTCACGCAGCGATTCCCCCACGGCGATGATATCTTGTGAGCTGGAAATCGATGGCTTGCGGATGAAGTCGAAGGCCCCCCACTCCAGTGCTAGAATGGTCTCCTTCATGCCTTCCTCGTTGATGCCTGACAGCATAATTACGGGAAGCGGACGCTCGGCCATGATTATTTTCAGCGCTTCCAGGCCATTCATTTCCGGCATTTCCACATCCATGGTCACAAGGTCGGGGCATAGCTCGTTTACTTTTTCAATCGCCTCACGGCCATTGGCTGCCGTTGCCGTTACCTGAAAGTCAGCATCGTTTTCAATCAAATCGGAAATGATCTTGCGCATAAATGCAGAATCATCAACAACCAAAACTTTATATGGCTTCATATCATTTCCACCTCTGTTCCTGAGTTCAGAACATGTACTACCTGTTTCGTATTAACCACTTGCGAATAAACCCCTTAATCCCCTGAACTTTGGTTTCTATGGCAGCATCGCTTGCCAGATAACGAACAGCTAGAAGATGAACGTCTTTAGCTGCTGCGCTGTTTGGGTAGGCTAGAATGAACGGTACTTGTCTTTTCACGGCCTGAACCACATGGGAATCACTGCTGATATGACCCAAGAAAGGAAGATTCAGTTGTAAAAACCGGCTAGCTGCCATTCGAATTTTATCACTAGTTGTTGCTGCTTCCCGTATGTCCCCGGCTTGATTGACAATAAGTCTGAAAGAAACATCGGGTTGAGAGTTATGTACCACTTTCATTAGTGCATAGGCGTCAGTTATAGCCGTTGGCTCTGGGGTGGTGACCACCAGACAGTCATCGGCAGACGAGATGAATTTCATCGTTTCCTTGGACAAGCCAGCACCTGTATCAAACAGAATAAAATCCATGCTGTCGGCAATCTCGGCGATCTGGGTTGTAAAATAATTGAGATCAGCCTCAGAGAGCGAGAACAGCACGTCCATGCCAGAGCCTCCTGCAATGAAAGGAAGATCTTGCGGCCCGAGTTGAACGACCCGGTGAATATCGGCTTCTCTTGTTAGCAAATGATAGAGATTATATCTGGGAGAGACCCCCATTAACACATCTATGTTCGCCATCCCGATATCAGCGTCGAATAAAAGAACTTTCTTGCCCAGTGACTGAAGGGCCAACGCAAAATTCAGTGTGAAATTCGATTTGCCAACACCGCCTTTTCCACTGCAGACTGTAATAACCCTGGCAGCAGAACCTTCCTTGGTTATACGTTTGGTGTCTTGGCTGGACACAAGATGTCTTAAAGATTGCGCTTGATCCATTAATACCCACCTGTTCCCAAGAGCATATCAGATAGTTCTTTTTCAGAAGCAAGTAAGAGATCATCCGGAACGTTCTGCCCATTGGTCAAGTAAGACAAGGTTAACGGAAAATCATTCAGTACATTGAAAAGAGGACCGTAGCTTCCCGTTTCATCCAGCTTCGTAAAGATTACTTTATCCAGCGGATACCTGCCGAAATGCTCGGCAATCTTCTTCATATCCCGGCTCTTGGAGGTCATGCTAAGAACCAGATAAGTCTCGCTCCTTAGCTCCTTGGCCAGCAGGCTCTGCAATTCAGCAACAAGCATCTCATTGCGGTAATTGCGTCCCGCTGTATCCATCAATACGAGATCACAGCTTTCGAGTCGGAACATCGCCCGCTGCAGATCTCCCGGTGACTGAACCACTTCCAGTGGAATGTTCAGAATAGACGCATAGGTTCGTAGCTGATCTACAGCCGATATCCGGTATGTATCCGAGGTGATCAAGCCCACTCTACGGCCATACTTGAAGAGTTGCTCGGCGGCCAACTTGGCAATTGTCGTTGTTTTACCAACGCCAGTAGGTCCGGCAATGTATACGATCTGTGTATCCGGGCTTATCCCCTGAGCTACACGGCCCTTGAGAAAGCTGCTGATCTGTTCAGCCAAACATTGATCGAACTGCTCAGGTCTCCAGGTTCGCCCTTCATCATTCCAGCGGTCAAAAATAGTGCTAATCCACTCTTCAACCAGCACCGTATCCATCTCCTGATCCACCAGTTGGCTCCTGAGTATCTCCAGGCTATCCGGCAATTCACGCGAGCCTGAGGAGTGACGAGCAATCCGTTCCATCCACTGCTTCATTTCGCGAATTTCCCGCAACACCTCAGGATCAGGCGCTGATGCTTCATTTATAACAGGCCTTCTCGCCTCCTCTATGAAGTCAACATTTAGGAGCGGGAACTCAGGCTCCTTACTCAGCAAAGGCTGTTTCATCTCCTCCGAAGTCGAAGGCGGATCTTGTCGCAAGGCCGGAGCTGGCACAACCGGTGCCTCCTGAATACCTATGGCCTCAGACAGGGCTGCGGCAATCTCGGCAAACGTGCGGTTCTCCGCAGGAGCTGGTTTCTCTTCAACAGCCTGCGGCGTGGCAGATGCTCTTTTATACGCCTGCGGAACGGCATTGCGCGGTATGCTAAGAGAAGGCGCTGGCGGCGGTGCCGGAGCAGCTGGCTTCTGCTCCTTCTCTACGGCAGCAACCACTTCTATCTTTTTCTTTTGGAAGAGTCCGATAAACCCGCCTACTTTGATCTCTTTGGTACTAAGAATGACGGCGTCGCTGCCTAGCTCATTGCGGATGGACAACATAGCATCAGGCATCGTATCCACCACATAACGCTTCACTCTCATAGATTCACCACTCCAACGCTTTGAATTTCAATGTTCGGTTCAAGCTCGCTGTAAGAGAGCACCGGAATATCCTGCATCGTGCGTTCAATCACCTGCCGCAAATACATGCGGATATTCGGTGAGGTCAGCACAATTGGTTGCTGTCCCGACTGAAGCAGCCGATTGATCTGCTCGGTCAGTCGCTGATAGACCGTTTGTGTGGACACCGGATCCAGTGCAAGATAACTGCCCTGCTCCGATTGCTGCACACTTTCCGAGATTTTCTTTTCCAGTGTCGGCCCTACGGTTATTACCCGCAGCGTCTCCCCGGTTTGGGAGAACTGTTGGGTAATTTGTCGCGACAAGGACTGACGCACGTACTCGGTAAGAATGTCAGGGTCCTTGGTGTAGGTTCCATAGTCTGCGAGCGTCTCGAAGATGGTTACGAGATCCCGGATGGAAATCTTCTCACGAAGTAATTTCCCCAGCACCTTCTGTACATCCCCAATGGCCAATACCGAAGGAATGAGCTCATCCACAAGTACAGGGTAGTTCTCCCGCAAATTGTCGACCAGCATTTTGGTTTCCTGACGTCCGAGCAACTCATGCCCGTGGCGCTTAATCAGTTCAGTAAGATGTGTCGCTACTACAGACGGCGGGTCTACTACGGTATAACCTGACAACTCAGCACGTTCTTTTACGGATTCGTCAATCCACAGAGCTGGCAGTCCAAAAGAAGGCTCCACGGTTTCAATCCCGTTGATAGACTCATCATCATATCCTGGGCTCATGGCAAGATAGTGATTAAGTAATAATTCACCGCCGCCAACGTTATTTCCTTTAATTTTGATGACATATTCATTCGGTTTTAGTTGAATATTGTCGCGAATGCGAATAACAGGCACCACTAGTCCCATCTCAAGCGCACATTGCCGCCTGATCATGATAATTCTGTCGAGCAAGTCCCCGCCCTGGCCCGTATCTGCCAAAGGAATCAAGCCGTAGCCAAATTCGAACTCAATCGGATCGACTGAAAGCAAGTTGATAACACTTTCGGGGCTGCGCACTTCTTCGATCTGCTTTTCTTCCACAAGCTGTTCTTCCGCAATCTGCTTTTTATTGAGATTCTGACTCATCCGGTAAGCAGCAAAGGCCATCAATCCAGCTAACGGCAACGTTGTTGTGAGATGAATCGGTGTAAATAATCCCAGGAAGGCTACCGTTACAGCTACAATATATAGCAGCTTTGGATAAGACAATAATTGTCCTGTCAAATCCTCTGCCAGATTGCCTTCCGAAGAAGCGCGGGTAACGATCAAACCGGCAGCGGTCGAGATGAGCAAGGCAGGAATCTGGCTGACCAGTCCGTCACCAATAGTCAGTACAGAATAAGTTGACAGTGCTTCAGCAAAAGGCATTCCGTGCACTACCATCCCGATGATAAATCCGCCGATCAGGTTAATAAGGAGGATAATGATGCTGGCAATAGCGTCCCCTTTGACAAACTTACTGGCCCCGTCCATCGCACCGTAGAAGTCTGCTTCACGTTCTACTTTCTGACGACGCTCACGGGCCTGCTGTTCATTGATCATGCCGGCGTTGAGATCGGCATCTATACTCATTTGCTTTCCGGGCATCGCATCGAGTGTGAATCTCGCGCCTACCTCGGCGACACGCTCGGAACCTTTGGTGATAACTATAAATTGAACAACTACCAGAATCAGAAACACGACAAAACCGACAGCAATTTGTCCGCCGGCAATCCAGCTACCGAAGGTAGCAACAACAGCACCTGCATCACCTTCAGAGAGAATCAGCTTGGTTGTTGAGATGTTCAGCGCCAGGCGGAACAACGTTGTAATCAGAAGCAATGCAGGAAAGATTGAAAACTGCAAAGCTTCCTTAGTATTCATAGCCACCAATATGATGGTTAACGCAATTGAAATATTAACAACCAGTAAAACGTCCAGAAGCCAGGACGGGATAGGCAGAATCATCATAAGCACAATACCGATGATGCCCACCAAAACAGATAGATCTCTAGCTTTCAATGTCCTTAACCTCCCCCGCCTTATCTCTTCTTACCTTTAAGCTTGTATACATACGCCAGTACTTCGGCAACTGCCTGGAACAAATCTGCAGGGACGGTATCCCCGATTTCAGCCCTCTGGAACAGCGCCCGTGCAAGCGGCTTGTTTTCCATAGTCACAACGCCATGCTCCTTGGCCAGCTCCCGGATTCGGAGTGCCACGTAGTCCTGGCCCTTGGCAATAATCTGTGGCGCCTCCATCATGGAACCGTCGTATTTCAGTGCTACTGCAAAGTGCGTCGGATTCGTTATGATCACATCCGCTTTAGGAACTTCCTGCATCATCCGCTGCATAGCCATCCTGCGTTGGCGCTCCCTGATCTTGCCTTTAATTAGAGGGTCACCCTCCATTTTCTTATACTCGTCCTTGATATCCTGCTTGGACATTTTAAGACTCTTCTCATGCTCATATTTCTGATACATATAATCGAGAAAAGCCATAACCATCAGTACTGCGCCTATCTTGAGTCCGAGTGTCATTGTCAGCTTGGCTACGAATTTGAAAATTCCTTCCGTATCGATATGCGACAGTGACATGATGTTTCTTTTTTGCCCCCATAGCGTACTGTAGACTAAATACGCAATCAGAAGCAGCTTGAGGATGGATTTAAGAAATTCCACCAGTGAGCGCATAGAAAAAATATTTTTAAATCCTTTGATCGGATTAATTTTGCTGAACTTGGGGGTTAGCCCTTGTCCGGATGCCATAAAGCCGACCTGCATGATATTGGAGACCAATGCCATAAAAAAAGTAACCCCAAACAGCGGAGCCAGTAGCAAAAGCACCTGCACTCCGTACCCGCTGAACATTTTCATCACATTCTCTGGTGTAATCTCCTGCAGCATCCTATTTTGAAAAATATCCATATACAAAGTCATAAAGCGTTCCTTCATATAACCGCCAAACATGGATAAACTTAGCACTGCGGATAACAGCACGACAGCACCCGACAGCTCCGCACTTTTGGCTACTTGGCCTTTTTTGCGCGCATCCTGTCGTTTTTTAGGGGTTGCTTTTTCTGTTTTTTCTCCCCCGAAATGCTGAAGATCCAGTTTATAGCGCCTAGGCTGCGGCATAACTATCTCTCCTTATGGTCACCTATGGACTATTCCCCATCAGCTTCAGCAAGTTGTGCATAGATTCAAACAAAATATCGAACATGCTTCTGAAAAGAACTGCCAAACCTGGCATCAGCAAAAGTAGAAGCGCCAGACCAATAATGATTTTAAGCGGAACCCCAATCACAAATACATTGTATTGAGGAGCCGTTCTAGCCAGAAAAGCAAGGCCAATATCCGTCAGAAACAATGCCGCCACCAAGGGCGCAGACATTTGAAAAGCAAGGATAAACGATTGGGCAAATGTACGAACAAGGAATTCCGACAAGCTGCCGTCTATCATTTTCAGGAATAGTTCATTATTAATAGGAACCCAATTATAGCTGTACACGATTGCATCCAGCAGATAATGATGTCCGTTCATACTCAAGAACATCAGTAGCGCAATCATATACTTGAAGTTACCGAAAATCGGTGCGGAAGCTCCAGTCATCGGATCAATGACATTCGCAATCCCGAATCCGATTTGGATATCAATAAAGGAACCCGCTGTTTGTATCGCCATAAAGATGAGGTAGCCTATGAAACCCAGTAGGAGTCCAACTAAAATCTCTTTGGCAATCAGTAGAACATAACTAATGTCCTGCGGAACAACCAACCCGGTTCCACTCGCACTAAACACTACCAGTGCTACAAAAAAGGAAAGACCGATCTTGAAGGTCATCGGCACTCCATTGGACGAAAACACAGGAACGACAACAAAAAATGCTGAAATTCGACAAAAAAACAACAGAAAGACGGGAAAACTTTGCAGCATGATCTCCATATCCGTTACTTACCGATGTACATATGGAGATTGCCCAAAATCTGGCTTGTAAAGTCGACCAATTTCGTAATGATCCAAGGCCCGAACAGCAGCAAGGCCAGCATTACTGCGACGATTTTGGGAACAAACGCTAGCGTTTGCTCCTGAATCTGTGTCGTAGCTTGAAAGATACTGATAATTAGCCCAACCGCCAGACCCAGAATCAGCATGGGCGCGCTAGTTTCCAGCACGATATATACGGCTTGGCCAGCTAGACCGATAATAAATTCCGTACTCATCCCTATGCCTCCTCATAAACGTCAGGTGTTAAAGCTCAATAGCAGTGATTTTATGACCAGGTACCAGCCGTCTACTAGTACAAAGAGCATAATTTTGAAAGGTAACGAGATCATAACTGGCGGTAGCATCATCATCCCCATTGCCATCAGGGTACTGGCTACCACAATATCAATAATTAAGAATGGTATGAAAATAAGAAAACCCATAGTAAATGCTTTTTTCATTTCACCGATTGCAAAAGCAGGTACAATGACCGTTAATGGGATGTCGCTGTATGTAGCCGGCTTGTCTGTCCCCGTATACCCTGTATATTTCATAAACAGTAACAGGTCTTTGGAATTCGTCTGTTTGAACATGAATTCCTTCATTGGATCAGCTGCCTTGTTCAGCGCCTCGCTCTGAGTAATTGTACCTTTCATATAAGGCTGCAGTGCCGTCTCATTAATGGTTGAGAATGTTGGTGCCATCACGAATAGCGTAAGGAAAAGAGCAAGCCCTACCAGCACCTGGTTCGGCGGCATCGATTGTGTACCGAGCGAGGTTCTGACAAAGCCCAGTACAATGACAATCCGGGTAAAACTGGTCATCAGGATAACAAATGCCGGGGCAACACTCAGAACCGTAATAAGAAGCAATATGGATATAGAACTGGTACCCCCGCTGGAACTATCACTACCCCCAATTTGCACATTAATATTAGGGATAGGATCAGCGTGCATCGTATGAATCATAAGAATGCTAAGGCTACTGAGCAGCAGAAAAGCGAGAATTAGCTTTTTTTTCATAAATCCCTCGACTCATTCTTGGCGGCATCTTCCCGAAGCAGCTCCTCCATCTTCTCTTTGCGCTCAGGCGCAGAGCGAAGTTTGGATTGAAGTGTCTCATAAAAGGATGATGTTTCACTAAGTTCAATTTCCTGAGATGAAACCTTCCCGCGCTGCCTGTTTCTTAGTTTAGAGATAAGCGGCACGAGAAAGTTGTTACGGCCCGAGGATTGATCCTCGAAGGCCGATATAATCAACGCTACCTCATCCGGGTCGGTCACCTTATCCAATATGGATACGTCCTCTCCGACTCCGATCAGGTACAGGCTGCTGCCAACCTCAATGACTTGCATCGACTTGCCCGGACCAAGCCCCACCGCACCAAGTGTGCGCATGGAGCGTCCGCTCATCCAAGTCTGATTGCGGCGGCCAAGAAAGCGGATCAGCAGCACAATAAGAACAATGATCACCGCAAGAACTAAAATAACGTTAAACAAGTTCAGCAGGGTATTACCCGTTCCAAGCGGTTCTGTGTTGCTCGGCATATCTGGTTCCTACACGCCCAGCGTTTTGTTTATCGCTTCAATAACACGGTCTGCTTGGAACGGCTTCACAATAAAGTCCTTAGCACCCGCTTGGATTGCATCGATAACCATAGCCTGCTGGCCCATGGCGGAACACATAATAACCTTGGCGCTTGCATCCACTTTTTTGATTTCTTTCAGGGCGGCAATTCCGTCCATCTCAGGCATAGTAATGTCCATCGTGATCAGATCAGGACGCAGTTCCTTAAATTTCTCGATCGCCTGAGAACCGTCCTGGGCTTCGCCCACTACTTCAAATCCGTTCTTGGTCAAGATATCCCGGATCATCATTCTCATAAATGCTGCATCGTCCACGATTAGAATTCGATTAGCCATTTTTACAAAATCCTCCCTAAGTACGCTATTGTAATTTTTGAATACGGTCCCACTGGCTGACGATATCCGTAACACGAACACCGAAGTTCTCGTCGATAACTACGACTTCCCCTTTGGCAATAAGTTTGTTGTTAACCAGGATGTCTACAGGCTCACCGGCCAGCTTGTCCAACTCGATAATCGAGCCTTGCGACATTTCCAAAATATCTTTAATCTGCTTCTGGGTCCTTCCTAATTCTACGGTGACTTTCAGTGGTATGTCCATCAATAAATTTAAATTATTTTCGTCAATGTTGCCGAAGGCGCCCCCATTAAGATTGGCAAATTGCACCGGCTGGACATTGACATTGCGATTCTGTGCCGGGTTAGGCAGCGGTGGTGTCTGCGCATATGGCATTCCTTGCGGCGGCATCCCGTATGGCGGTATACCAGGCATTCCATACGCAGGCATTCCTGCTGGCGGATAATAGTACCCACCTTCCGGCATTCCCGGATACGGCGGCACTCCCTGTGGCGGATAAGGCTGCTGAGCCCCTCCCTGAGGCTGCTGTGGCGGCGCCTGCTGGACCGGAGGTGCTTCTGGAGCCGGTTGGGCAGGTGCTGGTGCAGACATCGTTGTTGAAGCTGCTGTCTCCTGCTCAGTAGGCGTTACATCACCAATCAGCATCGTAACCATGTCTTTGGCAAAACGCACGGGCAAAAGCTGCATGATGGTCGAATCGATCAAATCACCGATTTTAAGCCGGAAAGCAATGCGAATCAGTGTCTCATCATCAGGCAGACTTCCTACGCCTTCTCCGCTAGACATGTTAAGAATGTCAATCCCGGGTGGTGAGATATTAACAAACCGATTGAAGATGGTCGACATCGACGTTGCGGAAGACCCCATCATCTGGTTCATAGCTTCCTGAACTGCACTGATATGGATTTCGTTCAGCTCTTCTTCCTTAGGTTCACCCTCTCCGCCAAGCATTAGATCAGCAATAACCTGTGCATCACGGATCTTGATCACGAGTGAATTAATTCCTTGGAACCCGTCGACATATTGCACATGAACCGCTACATGCGGCTTAGGAAACGTCTCTTCAAACTCACCCCGTGTAATAATAGATACTTGAGGTGTTGTAATATCAACCTTTTTGCCCAGCAATGTGGACAATGCGGTCGCCGCACTGCCAAACGTTATATTCCCTATTTCACCCAAGGCATCCTGCTCAAACGGTGTCAGAAAATCATCTACCGTCTTTACCGCTGCAGGCATCGTGCCCTCCGCAGATTGTCGCAGAAGAGCGTCGATTTCTTCCTGGGATAAGTAGTCTTTACTCGTCAAGTTCCTCAACTCCTTCATGGACAATCTCGTCTATTTGAACCGCTACCCGATCCTTAATCATGCCGGGACTTCCAATGAATTTCAGCTTGTCTCCTACCTTAATCGACAGTCCGGAATCCACATTTCTGTTCAGTGAGATTACATCACCGACACTAAGTCCGAGAAACTCGGCTATGGACAGCCTGGATTCACCAAGCTCAGCCACAATCGGTAGCTGTGCCTTATGTACCCTTGCTTTTATTGCATTAATTTCTTCTGGATCTCTCGTCTTCTTCTCTGAAACGAACCATTGGTGCACCGAAAGTCGGGACATAATTGGCTCCAGCACGACGTGAGGAATACATAAATTGATCATCCCAGTTGTGTCCCCGATCTTAGTGCTTAAGGAAATCAGGGCAATCGTCTCATTTGGTGACACGATTTGCATAAACTGTGGATTGGTCTCCAGCGCTTCCATACGCGGCTCAATATCCAGAACCGTCTTCCAGGCTTCCTGCAAGCTTTCAAAGCACCGGCTGAAAATGCGCTCCATAATCGTTGTTTCAATTTCGGTTAACGAATTAATTTTGGATGGTGCAGTTCCGAAACCGCCAAGTAGCCTGTCAAGCATGGCAAAAGCGATATTCGGGTGTACCTCCATAACCATTCGCCCTTCCAGGGGCTCGGCTTCAAAGATATTCAAAATCGTCATTTTTGGAATGGAGCGGATAAACTCATCATAAGGGAGCTGCTCTACCTGAACGACATTGATCTGCACAAACGTGCGCAATTGGGCTGAAAAGTACGTTGTCAAATAGCGGGCGAAATTCTCATGAATCCGCGTAAGACTGCGGATATGATCTTTCGAAAAACGTACAGCCCGTTTGAAGTCATAGGAGCGAACCTTTTTCTGTGTTTCTTCTTTCTTAAGCTCATCGGCATCCATTTCACCGGATGACAGTGCAGCAAGCAGAGCATCAATTTCGTTTTGTGAAAGTACATCAACCAATTCAATCACCCCCCCATCAAGGATTTATCCCCCGGTTACTACTGTCTTGCAAGTACGAAATTGGTAACTTGAATCTGAGTCAGCTTGCCTTCAGTCAACGATTTGTTAATCAGATTGACTAGCTTGCTGGTAAGCTGATCCTTACCGCTTGCTCCATTTAACTCTTCAGGCTTTGAGTCCGCAAGCGTCTTGATAATAATAGGTTTGATTTTAATCTCTTGGATCTTCTCAAACGCTTCTTTGGATTTCACAGAATCCAGTTGAAAAGCCAAATTTATTAAAACGATATAATCGGGGTCAGCTGAATTAGTTTTGATGTCCTTGATTTCAGCCGTTAGTGCGACAATCTCATCAGCACTTAAACGCTTCGTCTGCACATTTTGCACGGCTTGATCCACATCATTGGAATTGCTTGGGAATAGCTTGTCCATTAACAGAAACGCAGCCACTACTATCAAAGTGATTGCCAGTAATATTGTAATGAGCCAAGGCAGCATCTTTTTCATGAAAGCTCCTCCAAGTTTTGGAATTTAATGGTGGCCGCATTCGTGCCGATGTCCTTGTTGTAATCACGGATTTTTGCAATGACCTCATCGGCTTTCTCAAGCACGATCAGTCTCTTTCCCGTCACCAGCGTAATATACGTGTCCGGGCTTTCCTCAACCATCTCCACCAGCAGGGCATTCAGCCACATGGGTGTACCATTTAATCTTGTTACGGAAATCATGACAGGCCTCCTAACAAAAATAGGGAGAGGAGAACCTCTCCCCCGATTGTGCATCCTCGCCTATTGGCGAACGTTATAATTTATAATAGCAAGCTATTAAATCAATTTCATAATTCCATAAGTGAGCGTCTAATCATCGATATCTAGTTGTACATGTTTTTGGTATAACTAGATACTGCCCCTATTCGGATGAAAATCCGCATTATGAAATTGATTCATTAATAACGTTATTTAAAATTAACGCTTCAGATTCACAACTTCTTGCAGAATTTCGTCAGAAGTTGTAATAATGCGTGAGTTGGCCTGGAAACCGCGCTGTGTCACGATCATTTCCGTAAACTCTCCGGTGAGATCCACATTGGACATCTCCAGCTGACCTGCAACGATGGACCCCGTTCCGGCTTCAGCATTGTTCGCAGTGGTAGGCTCAAGTACGCCATCCGGATTAGCATTCAAGGTCATCCGGTACAGATTTCCACCGATTTTCTCCAAACCTTGCGGATTGGCAACTTTGCCGACTCCGATTTGAGGTCCTGGCTCGGTTGTGCCGTCAGCTCTCGATAAGATAATCGTGCCGTCGCTGGAAATGGAGAAAGCTGTTACGTCTTCGTCGAACACGATGGGATCCCCGTTGGAATCCACAACATGCAGACCGTCAGAGGTTAAGAGGTTGCCTGCTGAATCCGGCTTGAAATCCCCTGCACGCGTCAGGAAAGGTGTTTCCTGGTCTCCATTAAGCTTCACGAGGAAAAATCCATCCCCGTCAATCCGCAGGTCAGTTGGATTGTTGGTGGTCATCGCACTACCTTGCAGATGCATCGTATCAATAGAACCAATGCTTACACCAAGACCTACCTGCTTCGCATTCACCCCGCCTTGTCCGCCATCGGTTGGAGCCGTAACACCGGATACCGTCTGACTCATGATGTCCTTAAACATAACTCGACCGGATTTGAAACCTACAGTGTTGACATTTGCAATGTTGTTACCGATGACATCAAGCTTGGTTTGGAAACCGCGCATTCCTGAGACCCCAGAATACATTGATCTTAACATTTAATGTCGTCCTCCCAGATTATAGAGTCTATATGACTCGTGGAATGTAAAGCTATTTGGAGTTAAGAACCGCTTCAGTCGGTCGGCGGCCTCTCCGGCTCTCCGTTAGGACCGGCCGGTTTTAAGATATAATTACTGCACTATCAATTTGCGTAAACACGTTGTCTTTCATCGAGCTGCCATCCATAGCCGTAACCACTGTGCGGTTAGGTACGCTGACAATCAGCGCCATATCCTTCATTAATATCAATGACTCTTTGCTTCCCTTGGCAGCAGCCTTGTCTACTGCGGATGAAATCTCATCCAACTGACGACTTCCAAGTTCAATCCCTCTTTGTTCCAATCTCTTAGCGGCATGGTTGCTGAATTTCAGCATATTCCGCTGCAGTAAGCTCTCAAAGGATGACTCCGGGGCTGCTGCATCTTTGGCAACGGACGGTCGCTGCAGGATTGAAGGATGAACGGCTGCCGGATACAGCTGGCCTATGGTCATCCGGTCACTCATTGCTCCGCCCCGCTCTCCTTGTCATTGACCGAAGAATCTCCAACGTCATTAGCGTCCGCTTTGGTATCGACTGGACTTGCGTCATTATTTCCAGTTCCGTTGTCTGGTGTATTCTCGGTTTGCGGCACTTCATTCTGAATTTTGGTAATGTCAGTCAATGCAATTTTGTCATTGCCAACCACCGCATACTGAAGACCATTGCTCACCAGAATGGAGTCTACTTTGCCGGATTTCTCCTCAAAAGTCTTACTATCCATCCAGGTTACTTGCTTTCCGATCAGCCCAGAAACAGAGCCAAGTGACTGGTTCATTTCCGTCAGCTGCTTTGAGATGTTTGTGAGCTGCTCTACCGAAGTAAACTGTGCCATCTGAGCAATAAACTCTTTATCCTCCATCGGTTGCAGTGGATTTTGATTTTGCAGCTGGGTAATCAAAATTTTCAGAAACTGATCTTTTCCCAACTTGGAATCACCGGTTGTCTTCTTGTTGTTATCCTCAGGATTAAAATTCCACTGGTCCCTGCTCGATACCGGTGGTGTTGTTGTAGCCATCGTCGTTCACCTCTCTTCTTCCCGTTTAGATTTTAGCTGAGAAGGAACCTCCGTGATTACGTTCTTCGCTTCCTTCACTCGCTACCCAATCTCTCCATTCACCAGTAAGCTCCGCCGCAAGAACGGCATCTCCAGAGTCTTCACTGCGTTGCTTCGAACGGTTGTTTCCGGACTGTTGTCCACCTGAGCCTGGTTGGCGTCCTTCCTGCCCGAATTGGGAATGCAGTGGTGTATTGTTCTGAGTCACTTCCAGTTTCTCTACCTGCAAGCCCTGGGACTGCAATGCCGCACGTAGCTGAGTCATTTGCTGTTCCAGCATATCTTTAGTGGCTGCATGCTCAGTCATGAACTGCGCGACAAGATGACCATTCTGCATCGTAATTTTGACATCAACCTGTCCAAGATGTTCCGGGAATAATGAAATCGTAGCTTCAGCAGCACTGCCTTTTCTCACGATCTCTAACTTTCCTGTAATAAAGCCTGTCATTTCTTCAGCAAACTGATGTACAGGAACCTGAGGTATAGGGGCTTCCGCTTTATGCAGCGAAGTAACGCCGCCACGTAGAGATAATTGACCTGCAGTGATGATTTCATGATCGCCAGCTTCTGCTGGTTTCACCTGTGCCGACTCCTCTTCCTTCGAAACCGCTGTGACAGAACCAGCCGTTACTGCTTTAGCTTCAGAAACAGTTGGGGTGCCAGCCTGTTCTCCCGTTATACTTTGCTGTACAGTGGTTGGGGAGGATACCGCCGTGCCTTTAACTGTCGTCGCGTCTACTAGAGTAGGCCGAAGCACAGGCGCTGCCTTCTCTTGAGTCTTATCCTTACTGTCCACACCTAAAAGCTGTTCAAAGGAAGCCGTGGATGACTGAACGTTAGGAGCATTTGCTGTGCTCGTTTGTTTAACAGATGGCACTACTTGTTCTAGCATTGCCGAGAGCTGGTTTACCAGTTCAACACCTTTGGCGACTGCAGCTTCGTCTCCTTTATCCGCTGATTGCTGAATCACATTGACCAGATGATGAAGCTCATCCTGAAGCGCAAATCGCAAAGTGGCTGAGTGCTGGGCTAGAGGCGGTAAGCTACTCTCCAGGCCTTCACCTCTAGAACCTCCACCTTCAGTTGACTGTTGAGGCGTGTTTCCTACCGCCGCCACCAGCATCAACCATCCCTGAAGCGCCGCTTGCAGCACAGGATCATTGCTGATCTTGTCATCCTGTTTCTCCAGTTCCTCTGTCATAGCTTTTAGCAAATCCTCAGGCTTCTGCTGACCTTGCTGATCACCAGATTCGCTTACAGTTTGCTGCGTAGCGGTGAGCAGTCCCATCAGCAATGAGGTTAAGTCTCCCACTGTCTGCGGGGTAACTGACGTAGCATTTGTACCCATCGTTTGTACAAGTGTCTGGGCGAAAGGCTGTGTTGTGGCTGTGGCAGCACCCGCTGCAGTCCCAGACTGAGAATTTCCAGCTAATGCATTGCTGCCCAAAAGGGATTGAATAATCAAACTCATTGTAATTGTTCACCTCCTTTCAGGTTTACTTGCCACCCATCAGCCGGTTGACAATCTTGGCAGCCTGAGGACTATCATTTTTCGTCATTTCTCCCAAAATAGATGATCGAACCGAATCACTAACGGTGTTCAGAATCGTAATTACTTTATCCGGACTGATCTTGTACATTTCTCCGAGCAGAGATGCCGCATTTGCAGGTGTCATCGTGGAGAATGTTTGATTCAGCTTTTCCTTGTCCAGATTCTTGCTTGTATTTGCAGGCGTTGCCGCTGCTGCTTTGGAATCTTGTTTCAGTCGAGACTGAAGGGCAGCAATAGCCAGGTCCGAAGAAGTTGTCTCTTCCTTCAGCTTAATAGAAACATCCGCTGCTTTCTTCGGATCCATCTTTTCAAGGATTGCGGTTTTGCTGGCATTATTCATCACGCTGAAGATTTGCACCATTTCCTCTTGTGTCAAATTCTCCATGATCGGTGCTGCCTTGGAAGGCTTCATCCCGGCGTAAAGCTTGGCCAAATCCTTGACCTGCTTCAGATAATCATCTTCAGTGGTAGCAGCTTTTGCTTCTTCGGCAGCCTTTGCTTCCTGAGTCATCGCATCCACCTGAGACTCAAGCGCCTGGACCTTGTTGTCCTGAGCCGTTTTCTCTTCAGTAATCTTCTTCAAGTTCTCCTCTTGCTTGGAAAGCTGTGACTTCAATTCTTTAATAGTAGAATTTGAGCTTTCGGCTTGCTTCTGGGCCTGTTGCTTCGGATCCGCAGGTTTGGAAGGATCCGCTGGCGGATCAGGAATCCATTTTTCCAAAATAGGAATCTTATTCGCAATCGCAAACACATTATTGCGGATATCCATATTGAAAAGTGTCAACAGTACGCCTAGCAGTACGAGCGTAAATATAATCGGTATCATCAAGAACAAGAAACGCTCAAACTTTCCTGCTGACCCTTCGTTTTCCAATTCAACTTCGTTATTTGCCACTAGGGGAAACCTCCCGGGTTAGAGGGATTTCATCGCGAAGCGGACGGTAGCCATCTCATCCAGTTCGTTTTGTTCCCGTAAAATCATATTTTGCTGAAACAGCATCTGGGCTTTATCCTTTGCCTTCAGCCATACTTTTTCGTCCAACATTTTATTGCTGAGTTGATCTTGCTTTCTCTGAACTTCCTGATGTGCACGGCCGATATCCGCATGCTTGCGAACAATGCATTTGTCCAGATAATCAACATAATCCTGCATTTCCCGTATCTTCACCATCGGTGTTTTGTGTTCCGCTGCGTTTTGCAGAGCCATCATCAAATCGCTGCGCTGGGCAGTCAATTCCTCGAGGCTTTTCTCCTGTGCCTGCAGTTCTCCGAGCGCGCTTGAGAGCATCCACTCTGCCTGTGTCTTTTCGTTACCCTTCAAGTCTACGACCTTTTGAAACGTATAATGAAATTTCATAATACTGAATCAACTCCTTGAGAACTGGGAAATTAAAGATTCCTGAACTTCAGTAAGCGTCACTTTTTCATTGACCTTCTGTCTGGTGAACTCCCAAATGCTGTCGATATAATGGATCGACTCATCGATCTGGGCATTAGAGCCTTGTTGATAGGCTCCGATATTGATCAAATCTTCTGAATCCTTATACACGGCCATGAGCCGCTTCACATTCTCTGCAGCCGCTATCTGCTCTTCCGGAGCGATATCCTTCATAACACGGCTAATGCTGGCGAGCACGTCAATGGCTGGAAAATGTCCTTTGTTAGCAATGCTACGGTTAAGCACAATATGACCATCCAATATTCCCCGAACCGCATCTGCGATCGGCTCATTCATGTCATCCCCATCCACCAGCACTGTGTAGAACGCCGTTATTGATCCGGTTGGACCTGTCCCTGCACGTTCCAGCAGCTTCGGCAGGCTTGCAAAAACGGAAGGGGTGTACCCCCTCATCGCCGGCGGCTCGCCGACTGCAAGTCCCACTTCGCGCTGAGCCATCGCATAGCGGGTAACAGAGTCCATCATCAGCATGACATTCAGTCCGCGATCGCGGAAATATTCGGCGATGGTGGTAGCGATCAATGCCCCTTTGATGCGGATCAGCGCTGGCTGATCCGAGGTAGCTACAATAACTACTGAACGCTGCAATCCTTCCGGACCCAAATCACGTTCAATAAAATCAAGCACTTCCCTGCCCCGCTCTCCAATGAGCGCGATGACATTCACATCTGCCGAGGTATTGCGGGCGATCATGCCCATCAGTGTACTTTTTCCGACTCCTGAACCCGCAAAAATCCCAACCCGCTGTCCTTTGCCAATGGTCAACAGCCCATCAATAGCGCGCACTCCAATACTGATCGGTTCATGCACACGTGGCCGGGTCAGCGGATTGGACGGAATATTAAAAGTCGAGCTATGAGGCATCCGGGCCGGTATTAGCGAGCCATCAAGCGGCTGGCCAAGGCCGTCAAGCACCTTGCCGAGCAGTTCGGAGCCAACTTGAACACTAAGTGGTTTCCCTGTACCGACTACGTCACAGCCTGGACCGATGGACTGAAGCTCACCCAGAGGCATCAGCAATACTTTATTATCACGGAAGCCCACGACCTCAGCCTGCAATGGCTTACTGCCCTTAGTCGGGTAGATGTAACATACATCTCCAATGCTGGCGTCTGGTCCTTCCGATTCCACCATAAGACCAATAACTTGCGTAACCTTACCGTTAATTCTGACCGGATCGAGATTACGAAGTTGCTCTTTGTAACGTCCACTGTCAAGCATACTCTTCACCACTTCCATGCTCCTCGGTATCCAGCGCGATTCGTACCAGTTCTTTCTTTATCTCCGAAAGCTGGGTATCGATACGGGCATCAATACTGCCAAAGGAAGACCGGATCACACAGCCCTGGTCTTTTACCGTTGAGTCGGGCAAAATCTGTAGCTCTGCTTGAGAATCCACCGCGAGCGCCAATTCCTCTCTAGCTGCATTCACAAACGCGAACTGTGCAGGTGACACACAGAGCGAGATCAATCCTTGCTCGCGCTTACGCGCCAGATTCTTACGAATTAGTTCCATTGCGAATTGCGGCTCCAAGGTCAACTGCTTGTCCACGATCTTCTCAGCAATGTCACAACTCAGTTCTACGAGGAAAGGCTCAGCCTCCTGAATAATAACGTCTCTTGCCTTATAGGCTTCTTGCAATACTGCCCTGGCTTCTTCCATCATCTCGGCTAACTTCCGCTGCATCTCTTCCTCTGCCTTCTGGATGCCTTCCTGATAGCCTTGCTGAAATGCCTCGGATTTAACTGCCTCTACAAGGTGCTCATCCTGCTCCCGACGTTGCCGCCACCACTCTTCGGCTTCCGCCTGCGCCGCTTCCACAATGGACTCGGCCTCAAGGGAGGCATCTCGCACCTGGCCTTCGGCAAACTCCTTCGCATCCTTCAGCATTTGCTTGCGGGCCTGCTCCGCCTCTTCCTGTGCGGGATCCTGATAGTGGATTTCTCCAGTAGATTCCTCCGGATCGGGTTCTTCGGTAAGGCCGGCATAATGCCGGGCCTGTTCCAACCTCTTGAGTACATCTACCGGAACATATTGGGAGTGTTTGATCAGCTTAGACAATTATGTCATCTCCTCCACCGCGGGCAATAATAATCTCACCGGATTCTTCCAGTCTGCGGATCGTACCAACAATACGAGTCTGGGCTTCTTCCACATCACGCAGCCGCACCGGACCCATGTACTCCATTTCCTCGCGGAATGTTTCTGCCATACGTTTGGACATGTTGCGGAAAATAACATCCCGAACTTCCTCGCTGGCCACTTTGAGGGCGAGCTGCAAATCTGCATTCTCGATATCGCGGATAATACGCTGGATCGAACGGTTGTCCACGTTGACAATATCCTCGAAGACAAACATCCGTTTCTTGATTTCTTCAGCAAGCTCCGGATCCTGAATTTCCAAGGAATCCAGAATCGTGCGTTCTGTACCGCGGTCTACGCCATTCAGGATTTGGACGATGGACTCTATGCCACCAGCGTTGGTGTAGTCCTGAGTAACCGTCGCCGACAGCTTTTGCTCAAGCACTCGTTCAATCTGGGTAATGACTTCTGGAGAAGTACTGTCCATGACGGCAATTCTCCGTGCAACCTCTGCTTGTTTCTCCTGTGGTAATGAAGACAGGATCGCCGCAGCCTGCTCAAATTGAAGATAGGACAAGACAAGTGCAATGGTCTGTACATTCTCGTTCTGAATAAAGTTGAGAATCTGGTTGGGATCTGCCTTCCGAGCAAAGTCGAACGGCCGTACCTGCAGCGTAGCTGTCAGACGGTTGATAACCTCCAGTGCTTTCTGCGAGCCCAGTGCTTTCTCCAGAATCTCCTTGGCGTAATTAATACCGCCTTGTGAAATATATTCCTGGGCGAGACAAATCTGGTGAAATTCCGCCATAATCGACTCTTTTTCACCGCTATCAACCTTACGCACATTGGCAATCTCCAGCGTAAGCTGTTCGATTTCATCGTCCCTTAAATGTTTGAATATTTGCGCCGACACTTCCGGCCCAAGTGTGATTAGCAGAATTGCAGCCTTTTGGCGACCGCTAAGTGTCTGCTGAGTAGCTTTTGCCATTAATCAGTTCACCTCTGTTCGTCTGCAAGCCATGTACGCAGCAGATTTACGAATTCGTCCGGTTTCTTTTTGGCCAGACTCTCAAGCTGCTTGCGAACCTGGCTTTCATTCGTCACGCTCTCCAAATTAATGGAAGGAAACTCAGTCGGAACTTGCAGAGGAATATCTTCTTCCTCTTCTTCTTCCTCGGCTCTGTTGCGTCTCCGATAGATGAAGTATCCCACTCCGGCACCCACAAGCAGCGCAGCGGCGCCAATGGCCCAAATCATCCATTTAGCAAGTCCGGTAGCAGCGGCTGCTGCAGTACTGGAACCAAATGGTTGCGAGAACACCGAAACTTTTTTAGCCAACTCTGCGTCTGTATAAGTAACCTCAGAACCAGCCAAGGATGCCCGTACAACATTGACCAAAATGTTCTGGATAGCAGCTGTTGTTGGCTGATCCAAAGAATTTTGTCCATCAGGTGGTTCAACTGCAACATTAATGGTTAAATCTTTTACAGAGTACGGACTCGCAACGATATCTTTAGTGATTCGGTTCACTTCAAAGTTTCTAGTCTCCGAAGATTCATCCGAAGTCGACTGCCCCGTACCTGTTGCAGATGGGAATCCGGCAACATCCTGGGAACCCGTACCAGCCACGCCACCCGTAGTGTTACCTTGACCGGAATAAGAGTTGCTGATAATCTGGGAACTGATCTCGATCCCCTTCATATTCTCAGTATCAACCGGTGCGACAAGATCTTCCTTTCGGCTCTCCTTGTCGAAGTTCAGCTTGGACATGACGAGTACATCTACCTTTTCAGGTCCCATCAGTCTGCTAAGAAATTGTTTAACATCCTTTTTGACATCTTCTTCGAATTTCTTCTGCAGCGCAAAGTTCTCTTCCACCTGATTGGAGACTCCGCCTTGGCCGCCTTTGGCCGTTGGCATCAGCTCAACCTCATTGTTGGCGATCGTAATGTTCTCAACTGGCAGATTTGGCACAGCAGTCTTCACGAGATTGAAGTATCCGTCAATATTATCCTGGCTTGGTCTGAATCCAGGTTTAAATGTAAGTACAACGGAAGCGGAAGCCTTCTCCTGGTTAGCCTGTGAGGCAAATACCGTCTCTTTCGGCAAATTGACCAGCACCTTGGCATCCTGAATGCCTTGCATCCGTTTCATCAACTGCTCTACTTCACCATTCAGAGCGTTGTTATATTTCACATTAAACTCACTGTCTGTTGTACCGATCATAGACGAGTTCTCGTCAAAGATTTTGTACCCGATGGAGCCACCCTGCACAATTCCCTGCGAACCGATGTCCACCTTGATCCGTGCTGCCTCCGTACTTGGTACAGAAATGCTCTTTCCGTCAGGACTCAACCGGTAAGGTGTTCCTTTGGAGTCCAGATAGGTCATGACTGCCGCGGAATCCGTACTGTCCAGATCCCTGAATGCAACTTCATATTCTGTCTTGGACAACTGCATCGTAAGAACCACAATAATTACAATAATAATGCCAAGTGTAGCAAAGAATAATATCTTCTGTTGGTTGCTGAATCTGTTCCAATACTGGGCTGCTTTTTCCCGGTACTGGGCAAATCTTTCATTCACAGTGTCACCCCATCCGAAACTAAGCTAGGATTATTTAGATTTGAGTTCTCATAATTTCCTGATAGGCCTCTATCACCTTGTTCCGGACTTGTGTCGTAAGCTGCAAACTAAGCAATGCCTGTTGCGAAGAAATCATTGCCTCGTCCACGTTCACTTCTCCGAGAATAAACTTGTTACTCATCTCTTTCGACTGCTGCTCTTGGGCAGCCACTTGATTCAATGCATTTTCCAGGTAAGAGCCAAAGCTTTGTGTGTCATTCACTGCCGGACCAGATGAAGATTGTGATGCTGCCGGTTTAAGTGCAAGCTGCTGAACTCCCTGTGAGCCTATAGCTAGATTATTCGGTATCAACTATGTTCCCCCTTGGTCAAATTTACGGTTAGCGTCCGATTTCGAGCGCTTTGCTTACCATGGCCTTCGATGCATTCAACATCGTTACATTCGCTTCGTAGGAGCGAGATGCAGACAGCATGTCCACCATTTCCTTAGTGATGTCCACATTCGGCATATACACATATCCATTCTCATCTGCATCGGGATGACTTGGATTGAATACCGGCTTGAACGGAGAAGAATCGTCCGTAATGGCCTGGACGGTTACACCCTTGACGTCACCATTCATCTTATTTTGAAGGATGTCCGAGAACTTGTTGCCTTCTGCTGTCTCCAGAACGACCATCTTCCGCCGATAAGGAACAGCCTTGCCATCCACTACCGAAGCTCTTGTCGTTTCTGCGTTGGCAATATTCGAGCTGATTACGTCCATCCGCAACCGCTGAGCGGTTAATGCAGAAGCACTTATCCCAAAACTGCTACCAAAGTTCATTGAGCATTATCTCCCTTCAACAACTGAGCGCATCATCGTAAATTGGCTATTCAACAGCCCGACATATGAATTGTATCTGAGCTGATTTTCAGCGCTTAAAGCCATCTCTCTGTCAACATCTACGTTATTGTTGTTATTGTTCATTGAGGTGGTTTGATCTGTGCTGTAGACGGAAGCCGGTACGATCTTGTTTGAACCGAATTGAAAATGCCGGCGATCTGTCACTCTAGCGTTCAGATCCGACTGAAGCCCAAGCTCTTGCTGCTGAAGAATACTCTCAAATGAAACATTGGAGCGTTTGAAATTTGGTGTATCGACATTGGCCACATTATTAGCCAGCACAGATTGTCGTTGATTAGCAGCTTCAATGCCTCCCTGCAATCGTTGAAAACTGACACTATTCAGCAATCCCACGGAAATCCTCCTTCCAAAAGCTTTCGTAATAAAAAGAATTCCACAGCAACTTTACGAATCCCTTCTTGATTCGACAAATAAGTCCAAAATAGTGCCCAATGTCTGGTTATAGGTCGAAAGTTGTCAGTGGTTTATTCCACTAGCGATCTCACATACTTTGATTCTCTTAGAATTTGTATATTATTACAATAAGAAATAAGCCCTATCTTTTCAGAAAAGAGAGGGCTTAAAGCACAAAAATGCTATTTTATTACATTGCTCCTTATATTAAAAATAATATTCTTCATATATTTACATAATATTCCTCGAGATCGAGGAGATATTGCATATTTCTAATTCCAACTACCTAAATTCGAATAATCTCGAATGCTGTCAATTTAAAGAATGTATTGGCTCAAATCACGATCCTGGGCAATACCCGATAGTTTGTCACGAACATATTCCGGAGTGATTACCATTGTATCCAGTGTCAGCTCAGGCGCTTCAAAGGAAAGATCCTCCAGCAGCTTCTCCAAAATGGTATGCAAACGGCGGGCACCGATATTCTCCATGTTCTGATTAACAGACGCTGCAATCTTAGCGATTTCCTCAATGGCTTCCTTCTGGAACTGCACTTCGATGTTCTCTGTCTGGAGCAAGTGAACATACTGTTTGGTCAATGCATTCTCCGGCTCCGTCAAAATAGATACAAAATCCTCCAGCGTCAAGCTGTTCAGCTCAACCCGAATTGGAAAGCGCCCCTGAAGCTCAGGAATAAGGTCTGACGGCTTAGCAATGTGAAAAGCACCTGCGGCAATGAAGAGCACGTAATCGGTCTTCACAGGGCCGTATTTGGTCATCACCGTTGATCCCTCGACGATAGGTAAAATATCACGCTGCACGCCTTCACGGGAGACATCTGGACCCGAACCTTTGCCTTGGCTAGCTACCTTGTCAATCTCGTCGATAAAAATAATCCCGGATTGCTCGGCTCTCGCCACAGACTCCTGGATTACATCATCCATATCAATCAGCTTGGAAGCTTCATCCTGGATCAACACCTTGCGGGCTTCCTTAATCGGCAGCTTGCGCTTCTTGGTGCGTTTAGGCAGAAGGCTGCCGAACATTTCTTGCATGTTCATCCCCATCTGCTCATTACCCTGTCCGGCAAACATATCCATCATATTAGGAGATGCGTCCTCTACATCCACTTCGATGATATCCTCTTCCAGTTGCCCGGCCAGAAGTTTGAATCTGACCCCTCTACGGCGTTCGCTGAGGCTACTGTCCTGCTCGGTCTCCTCCTTGGACTCATCCTGGCCCCCATTCCCCCCAAAAATCATCTCAAAGGGGTTACGCTGGGATTTGTTCTTGGAGGAGGAAGGCACCAGAATAGAAACGATCCGTTCGTTAGCCAGCTCTTCCGCCCGGTCCTGAACCTTCTCGGTCCGTTCCAGCTTCACCATCCGGATGGCAGTCTCCACAAGATCCCGAACCATGGACTCTACATCACGGCCGACGTAACCAACCTCGGTAAACTTCGTAGCCTCGACCTTGATGAAAGGCGCATTGACCAGCTTGGCCAGACGCCGGGCGATCTCAGTTTTACCCACACCGGTAGGTCCGATCATCAGAATGTTCTTCGGAACAACTTCATCACGCAGTTCTTCGGCAAGCAGACTGCGCCGATACCGATTGCGGAGTGCAACGGCCACGGATTTCTTGGCCTGCTTCTGACCTACGATATATTTATCCAGCTCAGCTACGATTTGGCGCGGGGTTAGCGATTGATTCACCATCGTGACTTCCTCCATCTCTTCTATGGCTGCTATGCCTATAATTGTTCAACAATAATATTGGAATTCGTATATACACAAATCTCGGATGCAATCTGCAAGGCTTCCTTCGCAATCTCTGCCGCAGTCAGATTCGACGCGTGACGTTTAAGAGCACGACCAGAAGCTAAGGCAAAGTTGCCGCCCGAACCGATAGCCAACACATCATCATCCGGTTCAATGATCTCTCCGTTACCGGAAATCAGCAGCATGCCTTCCTTGTTCATCACAATCATTAGTGCCTCCAGCTTGCGCAGGACACGGTCCTGACGCCAGTCCTTGGCCAGTTCTACTGCTGCGCGCTGCAAGTTACCGTGATGCTCCTCCAGCTTACCCTCAAACTTCTCGAACAATGTAATAGCGTCAGAGACAGAACCTGCGAAGCCAGCAATGACTTGACCCCGATAGAGGCGCCGTACTTTTCTGGCTGTCGTCTTCATAATGACGCTTTCTCCGAATGTAACCTGGCCGTCGCCGGCTATCGCCGCCTGACCGTTATGTCTTACTGCACAAATTGTAGTTGCATGAAAGCTGGGAATCATGATTGCTGCCTCCTTATCAAGATAAGCTCTCTTCCTCTTCTTGGACTTCGCTGATCTCAGGTTCGATATAATTCAATTGTTCACGAATTGCGTATTCAGCCAAGCTATCCAGCGCACGGTGGGCCAGCAGCTCGTTCTTTTCCTTCTTGTTGCGAATTTTCTTTTCAGGCTTCGGCAACAATCCAAAGTTAGCATTCATCGGCTGGAAGTGCTCTGGGTCGGCCGAAGTGATATAAGCAGGCATACTACCAAGCACACTATCCCCAGGGAAGATCAGACCTTCCTGTCCCTTAGCGGCTCTGGCGGCGTTAATACCAGCGATTAGGCCGGAAGCTGCCGATTCTACATAACCTTCTACACCTGTCATTTGACCGGCAAAATACAGCCGCTCATGACCCTTCATCTGATAGGTAGGATGCAACAGCTTAGGCGAGTTAATAAAGGTGTTGCGGTGCATAACGCCATAACGAACATACTCCGCATTCTCAAGTCCTGGAATCAGAGAGAACACTCGCTTTTGCTCGCCCCATTTGAGATGGGTTTGAAACCCTACAAGGTTATACAGCGTTCCTGCCGCATTATCCTGACGCAATTGCACAACGGCATAAGGCAGCTTACCTGTATGCGGGTTAACCAAGCCTACTGGCTTCATCGGCCCGAACAACGCGGTCTGTTTGCCACGTTTCATCATAATCTCAATCGGCATACAGCCTTCAAAATAAATCTCTTTCTCAAATTCTTTAAGTGCCGCTGTTTCTGCAGTGATCAGCGCATCATAGAAGACATCAAACTCCTCTTCTGTCATCGGGCAGTTCAAATATGCCGCCTCACCTTTGTCATAACGGGAAGCCAAATAGACTTTGTCCATATCGATAGAGTCCTTCTCGACGATTGGAGCAGCCGCATCATAGAAGTAGAAATATTCTTCTCCCAGCAGAGCCTTAATCTCAGCGGACAACGATGGGGAGGTCAGCGGACCAGTCGCAATGACAACGATCCCTTCCTCCGGTATATGCGTAAGCTCTTCATTTATAACCTCAATGAGAGGATGATTGTGCAAAGTAGAGGTAATCTCGCCGGAGAAACCGTCGCGATCCACTGCAAGCGCACCACCAGCCGGGACCGCATTCCGGTCCGCTGCTCCCAGAACAAGCGAATTTAAGCGGCGCATTTCTTCCTTCAATACGCCTACAGCATTGCCTAGTCCGTTGGCGCGCAGCGAGTTGCTGCACACCAGTTCGGCAAATTTGTCTGTATGATGGGCCGGAGTCTTCACAACCGGTCTCATCTCATATAATCTAACCGGCACCCCTTGCGAGGCAATCTGCCAGGCTGCTTCACTACCGGCCAAACCGGCACCAATTACTGTAACTCTCGAAATATCCGTCAACTTCTTTTCCTCCTGAACCTATTATTCTGCTAATTCTTCGTTGTCGCTATCATTGTCCAGAACTGCTTCTGTATGATCACATGAGGTACACTGCAGCTTGACCCCTTGTTTGTTGCGCTTCTCTACCATCCAAGAACCGCAAGCAGGACAAGGCTTCAAAGACGGACGATCCCAGGAGACAAAATCACAACCCGGGTACTGATCACAGCCGTAGAAGACGCGACCCTTCTTGCTGCGACGTTCTACTACTTTGCCCTCATGGCATTTCGGACAGTTAACGCCAATATCTTTGACGATTGGCTTCGTATTCCGGCAATCCGGGAATCCCGAACAAGCCAGAAACTTCCCGAAGCGGCCAAGCTTATACACCATTGGCTTGCCACATTTTTCACAGAGCTCGTCGGAGACTTCATCCTCGATCTCGATTTCTTTCATTTCTTCTTCAGCGAACTCCAGCCGCTTCTCGAAGGATTCATAGAACTCAGCCAGTACCTTCACCCAGTCCTCTGAGCCTTCCTCCACATGGTCAAGATCGCCTTCCATGTTGGCTGTGAATTCAACGTTCAGAATCTCCGGGAAGAATTCCTCCATCTGCTCGATGACTAATTCACCCAGCTCTGTCGGCATGAATTTCTTCTCTTCAATGGCCACATAACCACGCTTCTGGATCGTCTCCAGCGTTGGGGCATACGTACTTGGACGCCCTATGCCCAGCTCCTCCAGCGTCTTAACGAGCCTTGCTTCCGTATAACGTGGCGGCGGCTGTGTAAAATGCTGCTTCGGATCGATGTCTTGTGTATTCAGGTGATCTCCTGACTGAAGCGGCGGAAGGAACTTCTCCTCATCCGTCGTGCCGTCATCATTCCCTTCCACATACACTTTCATGAAGCCGGGGAAAGATACCTTGGAGCCCACAGCACGGAAAATGGCTGGTCCTGCGGCAATATCCACCGAAAGCGTATCCAGCAGGGCTGAAGACATCTGGCTGGAAACAAACCGTTCCCAGACGAGTTTATAGAGACGGAATTGATCACGACTCATGAACTCCTTTACTGTCTCAGGTTCACGCAGAGCGGAGGTTGGACGAATCGCTTCGTGCGCATCCTGGGCTCCAGCAGCCTTCTTGGAATATTGACGCGGAGATTCTGGTACAAACTTCTCACCGTACTTGGACAGAATCAGTTCTTTTGCTTCTTCTTGCGCCGTCGCCGAAATCCGCGTAGAGTCCGTACGCATGTAAGTTATAAGACCAACAGTACCTTCTTTGCCTAATTCCACACCTTCATACAGCTGCTGAGCTACCGACATGGTCTTGGCTGCCCGGAAACCGAGCTTACGAGCCGCTTCCTGCTGCAATGAACTGGTGGTAAACGGCGCAGAAGGATGACGCTGCCGTTCCTTTTCCTTTACCTGACTAACTGTAAAATCGGCTCCCTTGATCGCCTGAAGAACCTCCTGAACATCACTCTCTTGGTTCAGTTCTTTCTTCTCACCGTTCAGCTTATGGAACTTAGCTTCAAAGTTCGTATCGCGGATACCAAGTTTGGCGGTAATGCTCCAATATTCCGTAGGAACAAACTCACCGATCTCGTTCTCGCGGTCCATAATAATTTTGACAGCAACCGATTGAACCCGTCCGGCAGACAAGCCTTTTTTGACTTTCTTCCATAATAATGGACTGATCTTGTAACCCACAAGCCGATCCAGAATCCGGCGAGCCTGCTGTGCATTCACCAGATCCATGTTGATTTTCCGCGGGGTCTTGAATGCGTCCTTAACGGCTTGCTTGGTGATTTCGTTAAAAACCACCCGACATTCTTCGGTATTATCCAGATCCAGCGCATGGGCCAAATGCCAGGCAATAGCTTCTCCTTCGCGGTCCGGGTCAGCCGCCAGATATACTTTTTTCACTTTTTTGCGGGCATCCTTCAATTCTTTCAACACGGAGCCTTTGCCACGAATAGTAATGTACTTCGGGTTGAAGTCATTCTCGACCTCTACGCCGATCTGACTTTTAGGCAAGTCACGAACATGCCCCATGGATGCTTTAACAATATATTTACTGCCCAAATATTTGCCGATCGTCTTCGCTTTCGCGGGCGACTCGACAATAACCAATGTATCCGCCATAATACGTCCTCCTCATTAACACTAAAACCTTCTATACAAGATAGCCCCTCTACCCAAACCTTTATACTGCGGTCTTCTTCAAAAATTGGCGGGGACCTTCGAAAATAAATAAGTTCCTTCGAAAATACAAGGAAGATTCATCATCATGATGTCCTCTTATATTTTTAAATAATCTTATAAATGGCACCCGGTAATTGTGTTACCGCTTTTTTTATGATTAAAGATAACAGAACTGAATGCAAAAGTCCAAAATCCCACTGGCTTCTCGCTAGAAGCTCATCCAAGGTAAAGGGCCCCTGATGCAGTATATGGTATAGTTGGGACTCCTCTCTTGTCAATTTCTTTTCACCGGGCCCCTCTTTGTCCAGAGGTTCAGCATCCCCGTTATCTCTTGTATTTACTGGAGGTTGAGGCAGACAAAACTGATATTCTTCAACAATATCTGCACTGCCTGTGACAAGCTTCGCCCCCTGCTTAATCAAATCTAGCGCCCCTCTGCTTTTGGGAGATGTAAGTGGTCCTGGAACAGCAAACACATCACGCCCTGCCTCCAAAGCTGCATCAGCTGTAATAAGCGAACCGCTGCGGCTGTCGGCTTCCACTACCACGGTTCCAAGGGACAGACCCGCAATAATCCGGTTGCGCCTTGGAAAGAGACCCGGGTGACTCGGCGTCCCTAAAGGGTATTCGGTCAGCACCAGCCCGTCTTGTGCAACGTTCCGCAGCAACTCCCGGTTCTCGGGAGGGTAGACCTTATCCATTCCCGTTGCTGTCACAGCAATCGTACTTCCGCGACCTTTCAGGGCAGCTTTATGACAGACGCTGTCGATCCCTCTGGCAAGACCACTGACTACCGTCAGACCGGCTGCACTTAATTCGCCTGCCAGCATTTCACCAACCTTGATACCGTATGCAGTAGGCACACGGGTGCCCACCATGGCAATTCCAGGGCGGGATAACAGTTCCAGTCGTCCGCGATAGTATAGTATCCAAGGGGGCTCTACCGTTTCTTTTAACATAGCGGGGTAATCCTCATCCAGTATAGTTACCAGACCAATTCCTCTTTCTTCTATTAAAGAGTGTCTCTCGGCGATCCATTCGGGTGTATATATGGAGGCAAGGGCAGCCGCCACTTTCCCGTTCAGTCCGATGCGCTCCCAATCCTCAGGAACACAAGCAAATGCTTTTTCCGACAATAAACCGGCAGCACAAATCTTATCAATGCTCTTCCAACCGACCCCCTGAACCTCATTCAGACCGAATAATAAATCACGTTCCTTCATTTTGCACTCTCTCCCTTTTAATGGAAGGACCGACCTCCCTATTTTGTGACACACCGCTTATAATTGCAAGTCCTCTCTACAATCCCGGATTTGCGCAAATACGCAAAAAAGCAACCTTCCATTCCCGCAGGAACAAAAGGTTGCTTACCTCTGATCACATTATACACGAAAGAACCCTGCAGCGCAGAGCCTTTCATGTACATATTATTAACGTTAAAATAAATGCTAGTGAGTGGTAAATGTACTTAAAATACCGCGTTCTTCAAGCACGCTTACCAAAGTAGAGCCCATCTCTGCCGGAGTCGGCGCCACTTTAATTCCGCATGCTTCCAGAACAGCGATCTTCTCACTGGCTGTACCTTTTCCGCCCGAAATAATGGCACCGGCATGACCCATCCGCTTGCCTGGAGGTGCAGTAGCCCCGCCAATAAAGCCGACTACCGGCTTAGTCATATTATCGCGAATCCAAACCGCTGCTTCTTCCTCCGCTGTACCGCCGATTTCACCGATCATGACGACCGCTTTAGTACCCGGATCTTCATTAAACAACTTCAAAATATCAATAAACTCCGAACCTTTGACAGGATCACCACCGATACCTACGGCAGAGGATTGTCCAATTCCCCGCGTAGTCAGCTGATGAACCGCCTCATAGGTCAAAGTTCCACTGCGTGAGACTACGCCGACATAGCCCGGCAAGTGGATATAACCTGGCATTATGCCAATTTTGCATTCTCCAGGGGTAATGACTCCAGGACAGTTAGGCCCGATCAGGACTGTGGAACGGCCTTCCATATAACGCGATACCTTCACCATATCAAGTACCGGAATCCCCTCTGTAATACAGATTACGAGATCCAGTTCCGCATCTACGGCTTCCATGATAGAGTCTGCGGCGAATGCTGGCGGTACATAGATTACACTAGCGGTTGCACCTGTTGCCGCTTTGGCTGCGACTACAGTGTCAAATACCGGCAGACTGACCTCTTCCCCATTCTCCAGCGTAATGTTGACCGTCGTTCCGCCTTTACCTGGCGTTACACCACCAACCATCTGGGTTCCGTAATCCAGCGCGCCTTTGGTATGAAACAAACCGGTCGAACCCGTAATTCCCTGCGTGATCACTTTCGTATTTTTATCTACAAGAATGCTCATTCTTCGTCACATCCCTAATCATTTTGTCAAATACGATCCACTGCGAAACCACTCCGCAGGGCTATTATTATACGAGAGAAACAATCTTACGGGCCCCATCCGCCATCGAGTCGGCAGGTACGATATTCAGTCCCGATCCGGCCAGAATCTCCTTACCTAGTGCCACATTGGTACCTTCAAGACGCACCACCAGTGGTTTGGTCAATCCGAGCTGCTTGGCAGCTTCCACCACACCGTTGGCAATGACATCACAGCGCATGATACCGCCGAAGATGTTGACGAAAATTCCGTTAACCTTAGCATCGGACAAAATAATCTTAAATGCTTCAGTAACTTTCTCAGTAGTAGCACCGCCCCCTACATCGAGGAAGTTGGCGGGTTCTCCGCCATAATATTTAATAATATCCATAGTAGCCATAGCCAAGCCCGCACCATTCACCATACAGCCAATATTGCCATCCAGGGCAATGTAGCTAAGGTCGTATTTAGAGGCTTCGATCTCTTTCTCATCTTCTTCCTCCAGATCACGAAGCTCCAGAATGTCCTTATGGCGGAACAGAGCGTTGGAATCAAAATTCAGTTTGGCATCCAGCGCCATAACATTTCCGTCACCTGTAACGACCAGCGGGTTGATCTCCGCAATGGAGCAATCCTTATCCACAAAAGCCAAATATAGCGCTTGCATGAACTTGACGGCTTTATTTACCAATTCGCTCGGAATGGCTATGCTGTATGCAAGTTTACGGGCCTGAAAGGTCTGAAGCCCTACTGCCGGATCAATAATTTCCTTAAAAATCTTCTCGGGATGTGTAGCGGCAACTTCTTCAATCTCCGTTCCGCCCTCCTCGGAAGCCATCATTACGACGCGGCCAGTTCCGCGGTCCACAACAAGTCCGATATAATATTCCTTCACAATTTGGCAGCCCTCTTCGATGAGAAGCCGTTTCACCACTTTACCTTCCGGGCCGGTCTGATGAGTGACAAGTGTCTTGCCGAGAATCTCAGCAGCATAGCTGCGAACCTCATCCAAATTCTTGGCCACCTTCACGCCGCCAGCTTTGCCGCGTCCACCTGCATGAATCTGAGCTTTCACAACTACCACCGGGGTGCTCAGTGATTCTGCGGCTGCGACCGCTTCTTCCACCGTATAAGCTACTTTTCCGTTCGGTACGGCTACGCCGTACTTCTTAAGCACTTCTTTTCCCTGATACTCGTGGATATTCATTCCGGAAGCCTCCTAAAGTGTTGCGGTGACCGAGCAGGCAGCCTGCAGTCATTCCGCTTTCCGTTTTGATTGCCGCGATGCCCGGGTTCAGGCCGGTACAACAGTTCACTTGCCCGGAGCAGGTAGAAACGGATTAACCGCCCGTATGGACGGCTTGCGTTTCTGCGGGAAACATAAGGTCTCATCTAAGACTTAGCTTACATATAACCTATATGCCCAAAAAGGAAACCCAGAATATTGTAACACGTTTTTGAAACGCTTTCCTTAAAATAATTCATAATTTATACACACATTTTCGCTTGGTTTCATGCCGGAATGCGAACAATCATCTTGACTTCATTCCGCTACTATTTCTTGGAAGCACTCGTATTCGCACTATGAACACGCCCCAGCAAATCTTTGAACTGAACCAGAAGGTCTCCCAGTTCTTTCTCAGACATGTCCGTACCTTCCATCATTTTACTTGGAATACAAGCTGCTTCCTTCTGCAAATCCCATCCGAGCGGTGTCAGGGAAATGAGTACCTTGCGCTCATCCTGAAGCGAACGCTCCCGCAAAATAAGCCCTGCCGCTTGAAGACGCTTCAGGAGTGGTGTCAGCGTGCCGGAGTCCAAAAACAGAGCTTCACCCAGTTCCTTCACCGTGCATTGTTCTCGTTCCCATAACACGATCATTACGAGGTATTGCGAATACGTCACGCCTATTTTGTCGAGATAAGGCTGATACAGCTTCGTTATCTCACGTGAACAGGCATAAATGGTAAAACATAGATGATTATCGAGCAAAAGCTCGGTGTTTGTTGACTTTTCTTGCATATCTCTTCACCCACCTTATAGAACTATTTTATCATAAATCACTCTCGATATCATAATTATTGCAAAAAATAGTTTGACTATTATTTTATTTGTGTTAAATTAAATTGTGTACAATATATAAATAACGGAACGGAGAGATTTATAATGATGACTATCCAACAAAAAATGTATGAAACAACAGTAAAAGCGGTGGGTGGACGAAACGGCTATATCGAATCCGAAACTCCAAAGCTTAACTTGAATATCAGCACACCACGTGAATTGGGCGGTGCTGGCGGTGAAGGAACTAATCCTGAGCAACTGTTCGCTGCAGGATATTCGGCTTGTTTCGACAGCGCGCTGAACATGGTAGCACGACTGGGTAAAGTAAAAATCGAAGGCAGCGAAGTCACTGCAACTGTAAGTTTAGGCAAAGTGGAAGATGGCGGCTTCGGCATCGCAGTCAAACTGGATGTTCTTGTAAAAGGCGTTGACCACGACACCGCAGTTTCTCTTGTAGAAGCCGCTCACGGTGCCTGTCCTTACTCCCGCGCTACCCGCGGTAATATTGCAGTGGAATTGAACGTACTGTAAGCAAGCTGGACTTATCTACCGCACCTCTTCAAAAAAATTAATCTTTGCCTCTGTTATGTAATATGCCTTATACGCTTGGAATCAGCGCGATACAAACAAGCCACCCGGAGTGCCGGGTGGCTGTTTTTGCGTTTCAAAGTTCTGTCTCTAGACTTTACTTTTAGTTACATTTAACTACAATGTTGATTTATTCCTCACTTAATTCCTTGAGAATCTTTTCTTTGGTTTGGTTTAATCGTTTCTCAGCACCATGTGGGTGTAGTGGTTCGCCCCAGGTGAATCCATCACCTTCGTACCTTGGAATCAGATGCATGTGGTAATGAGTAAGGTCATTAAATTGTCCTCCATCTTGACAAATCCTTATACCGTCAGGTTTAAACAAACTTTTCAAGGCAATTGAAAGTTTTTTCGAAGCATCCATAATAGCATAAGCAGTCTCTGATTCCATCTCTTCGACATCCCTATAATGCTTTTTGGGGAGGATTAGAGTATGTCCTTCATTAAATGGAGCAATATCAAGCACACAAGTAATAAATTCATTTTCATAAACAATATTCAAGTTGGGTTCAATACCGTTAGCGATTCTACATCCTAAACATTCCATGTACAGCATCACTCCATCCTACGCGGTAATTTTCATAGTTCTCATGGTATCGAAAGTTTGATCTGTCTTAAAGAACCATGCATTGATTAATATATCTTTCTTATTCGATTTAGTATTTTCAGATTCCTTGTTGTCTAATTATCGAAACCTTACTGTTCACTGCCTTCTGCTAAATTTACGAAACCTTATACATTACCCATCGTATAATTTGGATATCAACAACAGAAAGGTAATATTAACATATATTTCTATAATTATGCTTTTATTAATTAATATTTTGAGGGGGTAATTAAGATTTCTAAAAAACAATTGGCTCTAGGTATTGTTATTACGGCAACTTTACTATCTGGCTGTAGCTCTTCTGACGGTAAAGCATCGAATACAAACATAAACACAAATTCTAAAGCAAATACAGATTCTAACACAAATAAAAACACCATTGCTGCAGATTCAAAAAAAGAGAAGAAACTAAATGCATATGAAAAGACAGCTCTTGAATATGTTAATGTCTTTATGAACGGAACTGATCCTGAAGCCAAGAAAGCATTCATAACTGACAATATCCACACGGAGGCCCAGCCGATATTCCAATTACTTGCAGCTAAAGAGATCCCCGAATCTTCAAAGCTTCAAGACCCCAAAGTCCTTGAATCGCAAGATTATAAAGACAAGGAAGGCAAGAAAAACAAGATCGTCCTAATAGAAGGAACAAAATCATCCCTTCCTAACAGTGAAATAATCGTCCTGTTCGTAGACGAAAAAATAGTTTGGGTTACAAGTGCTACGGACAAGCAAACATTTGATGTAGTTAGGAAAGAATTTAAGCACCCAATTCCTGAGAACTCTTCTGTAGAGAATTCTGCTACCGATCCTAAAGCTACACTTCAAGAAATTCAAAATTTTATTGTTTCAGACATTTGGAATACCGGATTTGTTGATATAAGCTGGTACCTCGCCGACGGAACAAGCAGTACAGGTGAAAGCCTGGATATTGATTTTACAATGGAGCAATTAGGGAAAGCCATCGACAAAAAATCAGAGTACGATAAATACATACAATCTCTTTCCGACGAATACAGCTCGGTTAAAAATACTTGGGGAAAATTATCTGCTGAAGTGGATTTCTTGTACCAGCAATTACAGTCTAATCCTCCAAAGGCCAACGATTCTAGCAATAAACTGGATAACGGCAAGCTCAAGCAGTACATGCAAGCATTCGAAAAAGATGTTTCTGAACTTACTAAACCATAAATAACAAAAGACCCTCTAGGGCACCTAAAGTGTACTTCTTAAAATAATACTGGACTACATGCTTGATTGATATATCCAGTAATTAGAAGAGGCCACTGAAAAACTACTTGTTTTATCGAAGCACAACAATTTCAGGGGGTCAAATATGATTCCCGGAACGCGAAACGAGCCGTAGAAGCCATTCTAGAGGCTCGTTTTTCTCGTGTATTTTTTGTAGAGTCTTTTTCAGTGGCCTCAATTATAATAAGGGGTGTTTTTCACGTCACGACTACAAAATCATTGCTTGCTTAGTTAAGGAGCGGACTTCAGAGTCCTTATTGCCTATACATCCAGCCATTTAGAAAGATAACGGACTCTAAAGACCCTATGGGCAGAAATCCCGTTCAGCTTTCGCTGTTTTGTAGGAAATAACGTCATCTGAGTCCGCTCCATCTTTCAGGACAACTTCATGTGAACATTAGCAGCTATACGGTCCGTTCGCTCCCATAAATAAACTCCAGCCTACGGAAGGGGTTACTGTTATGTAGATGGTTTGACCAGTTCCTTTTGAAAGCAATGTAGTTGTTGAGTCTTTTTTCTTGCTCTATAAGGAGAACTTAAAGATCCGAACGTAAAGCTCGCTCGTCACTTCAGTAGAATGTTTGGACTTCCGGTCGCGTGCTGTATAGAACACATTAACAAAGTCTAGAAGTTATTCCCGAAGTGCAATTAACGGCATTTTTGTACCTTAAATACTCTGCAGCTAAGACTTAGCGGCAACTAAGTGCAATATTGTAGCTTAAATCTTCCAGAATACCCCGTTCAGGGTACTTTTTCGAAAATTAAGATACAAAAATGCCCTTATTTACTTCTTTTGCCTATATTCAAGAAAAATAAGGTACGAAATTGCACTTAATTTGGGAAGTAGAACATTTTTCTCTGTTAAGATGACTGGTAAAGGGGAGGCGCGGTTTGCCCCTAAAGCCCTAACTTCACCAGCTACTGCATAGAAACCGGAATAATTAACAGTATCTTAGAATCACGTCTGATCTTCTGTTTGAATCTTCATTTCACTAATATAGTCAAATCAATAACTTAGGATTGGGAATCTTCCTCTACATTGTTATTCCAAGGCCGTCACCTGCCGGTCCAAGTTGCGGTATTGAACCGCTTCGGCGATGTGATTTGATTCTATGTCCGATGCTCCGGCCAGATCGGCGATGGTTCGGGCCAGCTTGATGATCCGGTCATGCGCACGCATGCTGAGTCCGAGACTCTCCAGAATGTCATATAGTATCACTGAACTTGCCGGACCTAGCTTGGCATACCGGCGCAAGGCAGCGCCGGATAATTCGCTGTTCCATGAGATCGGCAGCCGCTTGTATCGCTCTGCCTGAATGGCTTGGGCTGCAGCCACTTCAGCACGCATCTCGGCGGAAGACTGTACATGTCCCTGCCGTTCCCATTCTCTTGGACGTGGCACCTCCACTTGCAGATCAATTCGATCTAGCAGCGGCCCCGAAATCTTGGCCCGGTAAGCTGCAATCTTGGCTGGGCTGCACGTGCATACTTGCTGCGGATTCCCGCTTCCGAGAAAGCCACAGCTGCACGGATTCATCGATGCGGCCAGCATCACACGAGCCGGAAAAGTGAAAGCCGCCCGTGCCCGGCTTATCGTGACCACTCCATCTTCAAGCGGTTGCCGCAACACTTCAAGCACATTTCGCGAGAATTCGGGAAGCTCGTCCAGAAACAGAATTCCGCGGTGAGCAAGGCTGACTTCACCCGGCTTTGGCGTGCCCCCGCCGCCGATCAGACCTGCCGCCGAAATCGTATGATGCGGAGAGCGGAACGGACGGGTTCGCAGTAGCCCGTTTCCGGCATCCTTTAGCTTTCCGGCTGCACTGAAAATTTTGGTCACCTCCAGCGCTTCCCGTTCATTCAAGGATGGCAGAATACCCGGCAACCGCTTAATCAGCATGGTTTTCCCTGTTCCTGGAGGGCCCATAAGCATAATGTTGTGCATCCCAGCGGCTGCGATGATCAGCGCGCGTTTGACATGCTGCTGTCCCAATACATCACTGTAATCCTCAGTCATTTCGTTCTCTGTTACTTCAGAGTCGCGGGAAGAGAGGTTCCGGGGAGTATATTTAAGATGCTCCAGAGAAAGCACCTTTGTTGGCGGGCGTTCTCTTACAGCAGGACCATTAACTACGGTTACGGGAAAAGGAAGCTCTGCTTGGGGAGCACCCCCTCTGCCTCTGGAGTGAGCTAAATTGTCTGTGTCTGTGTCTGTGTCTGTGTCTGTGTCTGTGTCTGTGTCTGTGTCTGTGTCTGTGTCTGTGTCTGTGTCTGTGTCTGTGTCATAATGATTATCGCATCGTGCGGTGGTCATTAAATCAGTATATTGCTTGTCCCCGGCTGAATGAGCCTGCTGAATCAGCGTACTTCTCTTAATCTGTGCACTATTCTTAATCTGTGTACTATTCTTGATCTGAACGCTCTCTCCTGTATCCGGTTCAGGGATATCTCGCAAATGGTCAGCAGCGTAAATAGTCATTCCACTGATCAGCGCGGCTTCTGCAGCGTTGTCCCGGGACAGCAGCACAGACCGTAAACCGGCACTGCGCGCAGCCTCAACCATAGGCAGCACACCATTCACGGGTCTTATGCTGCCATCAAGTGCAAGTTCGCCAAGCAACAGCATTTCTGATGCTGTGGGCATGACAAGCTGACCGCTAGTCGCCAGTATGCCGACAGCGATGGCCAGATCAAAGGCAGAACCTTCCTTGCGCAGATCTGCGGGGGCCAGATTAATCGTGATCCGCTGCTGCGGATAGCGGTACCCGCAATTTTTAACGGCAGCACGTACTCGTTCCACAGCTTCACGAATTGCTGAATCAGGTAATCCGATAATAGTCGTTTGGGGTAATCCATCCGCAATATCGATCTCAACGCCAATCATGATGCCTTCTATTCCATACAAACAGGCACTATAAATCTTTCCGTACATAACAAAAAACACCTCTCCTCTTGAAATATGCCCTTAACAGGCGCTATCGTTTCAAGAAAATAGGTGCTTCCTAATTTTCCGGTAAATCCTATGATTTTCATGGTTAAGGTTCATTATAAATTCAATTGCTGTCCTTAAGCAATCTGCTTCTGAAGGTTGTCCCCATCTAACATTCCTCGCACCCATGTAAAAAGACTCGAACTTGCATAAATATGCAAAACACTTCGTCATTATCCTTCTTCGCTAACTACAACAGAATCTCTAATCTGTTCAAAGGAAAGCGGGCGATAATCCCAGTGTTCTACACATATATTGAAATGATTTTTCCCTTCATATTTCTGCCCATGAATATGACCGTGCACATTTACGTAAGGCATATGCTTGTTCATGTACATCGGTTCATGGGAGAGAAAAAAGAAGTCCTTATAGATGATCGGATATTCGCTAACTTCATGGAATCCCGTCTCCAGCCACCAATTGCGGCTTCGTCCACGGTCATGGTTACCTAAAATGAGGGTTTTGTACCCGTTCAGCCGGGCAACAATGCTGCTGGTGTCTTCTTTGTTTAGAAAAGAGAAGTCTCCCAGATGAAACACTTTGTCCTCCGGAGCGACGACAGTATTCCAGCTTGCGATCATGCTCTCATTCATTTGGGCGACATCGGCAAACGGCCGGGACTCAAAGTCAATAATCAGCTTATGACCAAAATGATGATCAGAGGTAAAAAATACTTTTGCCATTATCCGTCCTCTTTTCCTGAATAAATATAGGTTCTGCCGGTTATTTTCCGAAATCCCGCCTGTTTATCCGGTCTTGCATATCCATCTGAATTAATTCTTCCAAAGGAGGTACACTTTCATTCTCAATCAGCCAGCCGCGCATTTCCTTAATGGCTTCTACCTGTCCATTACCCTTGTCCCGCCAGGTCAGCAATTCTATAACTCTTATAATAAGTGCCAAGAGACTGCTATTACTGCTCTGGGTCTTCTCAGCGCGTATTTTCTGAAACAGGGCTTCATTCTCCCAATCAATCAGTATTTCTTCGGAAATGGCCGGCCGCATGACGGTAAAGGTCTTGCTGCACTGGCTACAGCAAACAATTGACATTGGCTCGGCACCCAATTTGGCTTCAAGCTTCTGTCCGCAATGCTGACATGCAAAATTCACCTGTATCTCTAGTGGCTGGTTCTTCAATGGGAAGCCCTCCTCGTGGTGCTAATGAAAAGTTACACTAATGTTTACCCATTTCTTTTCAGAAATGACCCACCTGTGCAGAGGCTCCGGAATGGCTTCTTGATGTAACCGGGAAACAAGCCTTGTTAAAACGCCCCACGGATATGGGTCATGGAAGCTACGCTAAGATCTTCCTGCAACCAAACAGCGATCACATCAAACAAAATCCGTCGCTCCTCCTGACCTGTCATATGCAGATAAATTAGTGCCATATTGCGTACCTGTTGGATCTTACGACCATTGACCGATTCTTCTGGTGTACCCTGCCGCAGCGTTCCACTTCGGCTTCTGACCTCTACAAAGATCAGGCTACCCTCGTGCTCTGCTATGATGTCAATCTCACCGCTTCGGCAGCGCCAATTACGCTCTACAATGATGTATCCCTGAGAGGACAAGTAATATACCGCCGCCGCCTCGGCAGCGGCACCCTTTTGCTTGCGGTTATAAGGTATTCCTGAAGCTCCGCTCTCCATTATAGTTCCAGCTCCGATGCAGCACGGTCGCTCTGGTAGACAAAGCTTAATATCTCCGCCACCAGCTGATACAGTTCGGGCGGAATCTGCTGATCCAGATCCAGTTTGGAGAGTACCTCGACCAGCGCCGCATCCTCCTGGATAACTACACCGCTCTCCTTGGCCTTCTGAAGAATGATATCCGCAACAACGCCCTGTCCCTTGGCGACCACGACTGGAGCCTCGGCCTGATCAGGGGAATATTTCAGCGCAACTGCCTTTTTAAAATTTTGCCGGATTTCATTCTCAGGCTCATTCATATACGGTAATCTACTCCTTTGTACGAATCCGGGACATAGTCAGCCAGCTTGCTGCCACTATCTGAATGGTCAGCCAAGCTCTTCTCCGGTAACGGCTCTGTTCTTAAAGACAATAATTGATAGCCTATCGACTCCACAGCCACCCCGATATCGTCACGCCGCTGCTCCAGCAATTCCAGCACCGCCGGATGGTTGTTGTGCATCTTCAGGCTGACAATACGATTCACCACCTGCACGTCAACCAGAGTCTGCCCGAGCTGCTTCATATCCAAATCGAACCAGAGCCGGCAATTCGCCGCATCCAGTTCCCCTTTGCGTCCCCGCCGGGATTGAATATGGACAGAGGCCGTCTCTTGACCATCCTGTCCATGAAGAGGCAGGAACAGGGTGACCTGGGCAAAAGGAGCCGTGCGGTCTGTATTCAGCAGCAGCTGTTGCCCGGTCAGCTGCTGCACTAACTGGCCCGCGGCTTCCTTGACCGCGGGCGGAACCTCGCTGCTGCCCATCACCTGCAGCAGCACGCCCTTGAGCGTCTCGGCGCCGTCATGCCCGGCGCCGGACGCCCCGCCCAGCGCCTGCGGCAGCTGGGCCTCACGCCCTCCCGCGGCCGCCAGTGGCACGGCCGCGGGGCGCACCTCCGCGGCGGCTGCGCCGCTGCCGCGGACGGCCTGCTGCTCGTGCTCCGCACCGAGCAGCTTCAGCACCCGCCCCACCCACGACTCAGTGTCGTGGGCCGGGGCGGTGCCCGGCTGCGGCGTCACTGCCGCAGCATGCCGTTCCCCGCGCGGCGCTGCCAGCGCGGGCTCTTGCCCCGCCGCAGCTGGAGGCGGGGCGATCTGCCCCAGCGGCGTATCAGCCGCAGGGGCTTGGGGACCGCCCGCCGCGCTAGCGGGCGGGGCAGCTGTGAGCTGCGGCAGCGTGCTGCGCAGCTCGGACAGTACGCCCTGCAGCTTCGCGAGCAGGGCAGTGCCGGACGGCTCTGCCGGTCCGGCCGTCAGCTTGCCTGCTGCAGACCCAGCAGGCCCATCGCTTGCGCCGCTGAGCTTCGCGGCGCTATTCGGTGCCGCCTCTTCTTCGGCGGCACCAACTGCCTCTGCCCCGGCAGAAGACGCGGCTGCAGAAGCTTTTGGCGTCGATGCTTCATTGCTTCTAGCAACATTAACCCCCGGGCTCTCCTCTTCGCCACCCCCAGTGGCAACCCCCGTCAATACAGAAGCTTGATCCACAGCCACCGATGCAGCCCCTCCGCTCCCACCGGCATTAACGCTGCCATTCAACGGTGCAGAACTGCCAGCGGAAGTTCCGGCGTTACTTGTGCCCGCTGAATTGACTCCAGTTCCTGTCGTTCCCGACGTGCTCGGATTAGCAGCACTTTCAACATCAGCAGAAGTACCAGTCGTCGCTATCGCTCCATTTGCTTTACCAGCCCCATTGTCTGCAACTGGTATGGCAGCTGTACCCACATTCTTGCCTTGGGAAGCTCCTCCCTCCAGCTGAGAGTTACCAACGGATGCCGGGGCAGCATTCATACCGTTCGCAGTTCCCGGGTTTGGCGGAACCGCTGCTCCCTTGCCTTCTGCGCCCGCTTTGCTGGCCCCCTGTTCTGCCCACAGGTTCAATTGTTCCTCGAGCGCTGATAACAATTGGTGTAATGGAGGACCAAACACAGCCTGCTGCAGCCCTCTCACACTTTCAGCCGTTACAGGTAGTCCTCTTTTAACAGAGATCACGGCCGCTTCCAGCCACTGTTCTACTGGAACACCGGGTGGCTTGGCATTCATGATCATATTCAGCTTTGCAGCCGTTTCCTTTGTTAATGCCAGACCTCCGGTCTGCATCGCCAGCACAATCTCCCGTCCAGCTTTGGCATCCGTCAATCCAAGCGATTCCAATGCTTCACCCATACTCTGCGGGGTAGCCGTTTGCCCAGGGGAGACCGGCTTTAGAACCGGCAATCCGTTTTCTCCAGGAGGAGCTACTTGCAGATTCAACGTCTGCCCCGGTTGAAGCGGTGTCTCCAGCTCCGCCCGGACAGGGGCACCCTGAATTTGCACCACAGCCTCTTTTCCCGAATCAGATACGCTTAGAACCACACCGCGAACGACCTGACCTTCCTTTAATTCCACAGACTTGGGCTCACCCGGCTTGCTGTCACCAAGCAGCCCACGGATCAGTGAACCGATATTCATCTTTTGCCCTCCTCCAGTTGTTCTTTTACATATATATCGGAAAAAATCATTCTTTTATAAGAACAAACTGCGGGCTCATGACCAACTAGAACAACGTCTGCTGCTCTGCCAGAATTCTACCGATAAAACTGCGCCGGTGCATCGGTGTCGGACCGAGCGCTGTAATCTGTTCACGATGCAGCTTGGTCGCATAACCTTTATGTATCGCAATGCCGTAGTTCGGGTATAATTCTTCCCACAAACCTTCACACAGCCTGTCCCGCGTCACTTTCGCTACGATGGAAGCTGCGGCAATGGATTGACTGTTGGCATCCCCTTTGATTATGGCCCGCTGCGGCAGCGGCAGATCTACCTTTTCTGCATCGACCAGCATATAATCAGGGGAGTGGTTCAGACCCTCCACCGCTTTTCTCATCGCCAGCCTGGACGCCTGTTTAATGTTAATCTCATCTATAACGGTAGCATCCACATGACCTACACCAACCGCCAGCGCCTGCTCCATAATGAGCTCAAACAGAGCATCCCTCTTCTTGGCAGACAGCTTCTTGGAATCATCCACGCCTTCAATGATCAAGCCTTCCGGCAGGATCACCGCCGCAGCAACGACGTCCCCGAACAGACAGCCCCTTCCTACTTCATCTACACCAGCAATCCGCTGATACGACTGCTCCCAGCCTTCCTTTTCATACAGCAACATATCGATACTCACGCTTCTACACCCACCAGTCATCTATTCTATTAATATTATAAAAAAAACTGCCTACTCTTCTTTTAAGCCAGCTTAACACAGGATTACCCTTGCGAAAACCTATAAAATAATACAGCATCTCCTTAGAATCCTTATAAAAAGTACCTACATGTTGAGCCCTTCCCACTCGATTGGATCAAAAAAAGCCACCCGCTAAGCGGATGGCTCGTCCATACCCGGTCTTCTATATTTGCAAGCTACCTTGGTCTTCCGGCACTTCCAACGTGAATCGTCCGAGCTTGCCGGCACGAAGTTCGTGCAGCAGCGTACGGGAAGCCTTTTCCAGATCAACCCTGCCGCCGCTAACCAGACAACCGCGCTTACGTCCGACGGCTTCCATCACGGCTACAATCTCATCAGGATTCTCCAGATCCTCTGGAAGCTTAGTTACGCCGAACCGCTCCTTGAATCTGGAACCATAATCCTTCACCAGATACTTCACCGCATAAAAAGCAATGTCTTCGACATTCAGAATTTCTTCCTTGATTGCCCCTGTTACGGCAAGACGATAACCAACATTCTGGTCCTCGAATTTAGGCCACAAAATACCAGGGGTATCCAGCAGCTCCAGATTTCCGCCTGTTTTGATCCACTGCTGTCCTTTAGTAACACCAGGACGGTCCCCAGTAGCAGCAATATTGCGTCCTGCCATCCGGTTAATCAGAGTAGACTTTCCGACATTGGGAATACCGACGATCAGTGCACGCATCGGACGCGGATTCATCCCTTTAGCAATCTGACGATCAATCTTTTCTTTCAGCAGCAGCTTGACCTGCTCAGGGATATCCTTGACACCTGTTCCGGTAGAAGCATCCACAGGATAAGCTACGTGCCCCTGCGCCTTGAAATACTCCAGCCATTTCCGTGTGGCCTCAGGATCGGCTAAGTCTGCTTTGTTCAAAATAATCAATCTGGGCTTATCCCGCAAAATATCGTCAATCATCGGATTGCGGCTGGAAAGCGGCAGACGGGAATCGAGCAGCTCTATCGCCACATCAATTAGCTTCAGCTTATCTTCGATTTGTCGTCTAGCCTTCGTCATATGACCAGGAAACCATTGAATGGCCATTGCCGTCACCTCCTTTGATTCATCTCTGTGTCATTCTTTTTAATGATTAATCCAGGTAATATCCTTCACCGGCCAGAAGATTAGATCCGCACGGCCGACAATATCACCCAGCGGCACATAACCAATCATTCGGCTATCTGTGCTGTCTGAACGGTTATCTCCCATTACGAAGACATGACCCTCAGGTACCGTACCGTCCGTAAAATCTTCATTAGGGAAGTTCTTATTATTGTACAGCGTGTTATTCTTATGCGCCTCATCAATAGCACCCTGAATGTAAGTTTCATTCACAGGTTTGCCGTTAACTGTAACGACATCCCCTTCAACCTTCACCGTATCACCGGCCACCCCGATTACACGCTTAATAAAGTCGCGACCTTCGGATGGAACGTGGAATACAATGACTTCTCCCCGCTGCGGAGAACGAATGTCGTACAGTATCTCATTGACGATTACCCGCTCACCGGTGTGAAAATTAGGCCGCATGGAAGGTCCGTCTACAATAAACGGCTTGAACAAAAGCCAGCGGATCAGAATAACCAGAACTAATGCAATCGCTATTGCCTTAATCCATTCCAATACCTCATTTTTCTGCTTGGGTGGGTTCTGCCGAGTGGACTCTTCGGACTCCCCTTGACCCTGCTGCAAATCCTGCTGCATAGTTCACCATCCTCTCTTTATGCTACACTAACTATACAACACAAAAAAACTCCTGCCAAAAACCCCTCCATAGTTACTCCTTCAGGAGGCCTTTTCGGAGAAGCCGATCCCCAGCGCTCTATATCTCTGATGCATTGTATACAAATTGAATGAGAGTACTCCAGCCAGACAGAGTGTCTCTTTGAAATGCTGCCGAATCCATCCTAAATGATTATTCTCCCTGTAATCTCAGGAAACAGCCTGAAAATCCATATACTTAATACTCTCATGGTAAAACGAAAGGGGCTTGAATTCAAGCCCCTTCCCTTTGTCACTAATTCTAGCGACGGATTTCTTTAATTCTCGCAGCTTTACCGCGCAGTTCACGAAGATAGTACAGCTTCGCACGACGAACTTTACCGCGACGAGCCACTTCGATTTTCTCGAGTTTAGGCGAGTTGATAGGGAATGTTCTTTCCACACCAACACCGTAAGAAATTTTACGAACCGTAAAAGTCTCACTGATTCCACCGCCGCGACGTTTAATTACAACGCCTTCGAACAACTGGATACGCTCACGAGTTCCCTCGATAACTTTTACGTGCACTTTCAAAGTGTCACCCGGGCGAAAACTCGGGATATCTTTGCGAAGTTGCTCTTGGGTAATTTCTTGTAGGATACTCATTAAGGACTTCCTCCTTCCGTACAGGTGTTCATGCCTCTTCCGGAGAGATCTTGGCTCTCCCTCATTATCGACAGCGGACCACCGTATTCCACACAACAAAAGTAATAATATCATAAAAGACGGGCCATTTCAACATATACTTATTTTTATTTTAAAGCGGCAACATGTCACGTTTCTTGGCCTGAGCTTTGCAATCCTTGCACAAACCGACCACAGTTCCATTATCTTGGGCATAAAAGATCAGCTTACCGTTTTTCTTTTTGCAGGAGGAGCATAGCTGTTCGCCGGAGGAATGCTTCGCTCTGCGGTGGCTTTCCATTGAGATGACCTTGCTGTTCATCCCACTGCGCTCATTCTTGCGTTTGGCAGTTCGGTTTAGGAATATAACATACACCCCGGTCAACACCAGCAAAACAATAAGGCCAACAATATAAGCCATTCGCTATTCCCTCCCTGATTTGTTTTGGATGAACCCGCAGCTAAGCTTCATATGAACTGATTTTATCACATCTAGAAGCTCAATTACAGTTGGGGTCCTATGCCTAGTCTTAGGTCTAGGATGACAACCCGCCCACAGCCTGTTTTCAATAAATTCCCATAACAGTTATACTAATTATAATACGTATTGACTGAGCGAATTAGCAGTGCAGGGTCTTTACAATTTCAAGGGGGAGCCATACATATGAAAAAAAATAGTCCAAAAATGATCGCAGCACTCGCCGTTGTATCCTTAACATTGCTGGCAGGATGCACGGAGTTGCCCGGCAAAGCCAAAGTAAACCAGGAATCGGAACAATCCCAGCCGGATGGCGTGGAACAAAACCTCGGTGAGGCTGTAAAGCAAGGGCTGGGCCAAGCTGCAGCAGCTGTTACACAAGCCGCACAGGATACAGCAGATAAAGTCGTGGCAGGCTTCAAGGAAGGCAGCATAACCAAGGAACTGCAGGTATCTCAGACAATCGGGTCTGCATCCGCGCTTAGTATCGAAAATTCCGTAGGTGCCATAGCGCTAAGGGCCGTTGGTGGAGATCAAATTAACGTAAAGGCCACGGTTCAGTCCTATAAAAACTTCAACAGCGAGCAAGAACGTCAGGAAATCCTCGACAACGCCGAGGTTTCTGTTCAGACCAGCGGAGATAAACTAATCATCTCCACCCATGCCAAAGACGCTCCTAAGAAAGATCTGTGGAGCTGGGCACAGCGCAAGTATGGCTCTTCTGATTTCAGCATTGATTATGTCATTGAGGTTCCAAAGAGCGTAGATATGTACCAGGTTTCTAACGATGTCGGTGAAATCCAGCTGAGCGGTTTGCAAGGAACGTACCGGGTGAGCACCAACGTAGGAGCTATCCACATTAGCGATGCTACGATTGCCGGCAAGTCCACCATTGAGTCCGATACAGGGAGCATTACTCTGAACATAGCCACCCTCAACGAAGGAAGCAGCCTGAAAGCCAAGACGGATGTCGGAGCCATTACAGCTACCCTGGCCGACGGTTTGAACTACAGTCTCGAGACCGCCAGTGAGATCGGTCAGATCAAAGGAGCTGCCAAAGGAAAGAGCACGGTGGGTAACGGCGGGCCGCTGGTCTCCCTAAGCTCTGATATTGGCGCAATAACCGTTCACAAGTAACATTAACTCTGGCTATGAGGCTCTTGCAGCCCTCCGGCCATATGCCTAAGCAGTTGCAAAAGACCGCCACTCATCACGAGGGGCGGTCTTTTGCAGCCTAATTCCTTATACCAGCGCGATAGCGAGCAGCGTAAACAAGCTCAGGACCAAAATATCATTGGCAGCAAAAGGATTTCCGAAAAATGCTGACGTCTGCACCCTGTCAGCTCCATCACTTTTTAAATAAACATTATTTCTGTCAACATTCACGATAACTCCCTCATGCCGCTGTCCATCTACAGTCAAAATTCGCACGCGTCTATTCATGCAGCGCAAACAGTTATGATAAGCCTCCACCAAATAACTCCTCCTCATTCGTAGTAGTGTATTTTATGAGGGGAGGGATCAGCCGGTAACGGCGAAGTGACAGGTATCAGAAGACAAGGTAGCCTTAAATATAAGTAGAAAACATAAAAAAGACCGTCCGAAGACGGTCTTTCTACCCAAGGCGCTAGTTTAAAACTTTGATCCGTATCCCGCGCCACCAAAGCTAATGATATTAGCCGTTGGTCCGGGTAAGGGATACGCTCAACATGTCATGCTTGATGTGAACGCACCTCCTTTCCTTGTGCCAAGAGTATAGCACAGCCTTTGTAAAATATCCAATACAATTTATTAACAATTTATCAATACTAGATTCATATTGTTAACGTTTACATATCACTAAAAAACATCTGCTCTAAATTTCATTTTTCACTTGCACGACAAGCGATTTTGGGTTATATATAGTTTATAGATTACATATATTGGATATACCCTAGAACATTTTCCTTATTGCCGAGCAAGCTACCTTTGCCGGGGTATAGCGCAGCCTGGTAGCGCACGCCCTTGGGGTGGGCGAGGTCGCAGGTTCAAATCCTGTTACTCCGATTTCAGAAGAAGAACAAAGCAGCACCTTTCAGGTTTCGTAGCCTGAGCGGTGCTGCTTTTGGTTTTAAAGCTTACCTCCAGGATAACAGTCGTGATGTGTTAATCGAGGATACATGTTAGTTAGCGGTACGTAACCCATGAAGGGTTAGCCTACATTCATGTAAGCCTATTCAAGACTCCTTAAAGAGCTTGAATACACCTGTTACAAGCGAGTAAATGGCTAGAAGCACAAGGAATGTAACTGCCCATGAATAGTTGCGGACCGTATACGTAAGCGATGACAGCATAATGAATATGGCGATGCGCAGCACACCTTCGTTAATAAATAGGCTACTCTTTTTAGCCATACAACCAGCCCCTCCTTGGTTTGGTGTTGCATAGGTATAATAATAGTACTGTTTTTGCTAATAAATAACAAGAGACAAGTTGCCCCTAAAAGCTATGATGTTTTGCACAGAAACATACCTTAATATTAATAAAACCATTAAAGCAGCGATTGTCATCGTCTAGCTTTAATGGTCTTATTGTTTTGCTATACTAAGGGAGTTGATTATGCGGATAAGAATTCATTTGTTTAGGATTTTCGATTCGTATAGAAATCGATAATATCGTTCACCGTGCGGAGCGGCTCCGCTTCCTGCTGGACATCGTCCACGGTCTGCTTGAATTCTTTCTGCGTATTCGTAGTCGTAGTCACTGTAGTCATTCCTTTCGCTTATCTTGAATTAGCTGCGTTTTCAGCGGGATAGTTTATTTCGGCACCTCTCTTTATTACCCCAAATATAAGCTTGCAACGCACAATGGCCCTTTTGATGTGATTCTTCTATATAATATGAACTTAAGATGATCCTCACGTAAGACTCGGTCGTCACTACGGCGGAATGTTTGGACTTCCGGTCGCTGTTGTCCCCAGATTTCCTCTTTATAACCGCTTCTAGCGGTTGAAATCTGGAGACAGCTTAGGCTTCCGATGCGAGCTTTCCTGCGAAAAGCTTTCAGGCGAGCGCTTCGCTCCTACAGTTCCAAACTTCCCCCTTCGTTCCTTCTCGCTTTTTGTTACTTTCTTTTGTTCATCTTATATATATATATCATTTTTTAGAAAAACGATATTGGGATGCTTTCAGAAACGGACATCACAAAAAACGCCTCCTCAACGTTATATATTACGTTAAAGAGGCGTTAAATATGACAAATATGAGCAACTTTTCTCCAAATCAGGCTTGACCATCGTTTTTCAGACGTTCCAGGGTCTTCCGATCCTTCGCTGTAAGCTCTGCAGTCTCTAAGAGATCCGGACGACGTTCCAGTGTTCGCTGCAAGGCTTGCTCCCGACGCCAAGTTTCAATGTTGGCATGATGACCACTGAGCAGTATATCTGGCACCTTCCAGCCACGAAACTCTGCTGGACGAGTATAATGCGGGTACTCCAGCAGTCCTGTGCTGAACGAATCACTCACCGCTGAGGTCTCATTGCCAAGCGCTCCCGGTTGCAAGCGAACGATCGAATCAATAACGGTCATTGCCGGGAGTTCTCCCCCAGTCAATACGTAATCGCCTATGGACAGTTCGTCCGTCACTAGATGCTCCCGGATTCGCTCGTCGTAGCCCTCATAATGGCCGCAGATAAAGATCAGATGTTCTTCCTGTGCCAGTTCTTCGGCAATCTGCTGAGTGTAGGTTTTGCCTTGCGGGCACATAAGAATAATTCGTGGTTTAGTACCTTCTTGATCCATGTGTCCCTCAGTAGAATACTCAGATGATACAACAGTAGAACCAGTAGACTCTGCCAGCACATGTTCCACCGCTGCGAAGATTGGATCGGGCTTCAGTACCATCCCACCACCTCCGCCGTACGGTGTGTCGTCCACGGTATTGTGCTTATTGCCGGAGAAGTCACGGAAGTTCACGGCGTTCAGCGACACAATCCCTTTCTCACGAGCCTTTCCCAGAATGCTTGTGCCGAAGACACCTTCACACATCTCGGGAAAGAGCGTCAACACATCAATTCTGATCATGGAAGTAGACCTTCCATCAAACGGACCTTAATACGCTTAGCCTGGATGTCAACATCCACTACTACATCGTTAATGACTGGAATCAGGATATCCTGTCCTTTTGGTGGCTTAACCACCCATACGTCATTGGCTCCAGGCTGAAGAATTTCAGTGATTGTCCCAAGTGGCTGACTGTCATTGTCTTCGGTGTACACATCACAGCCTACAATCTGGTGAAAATAGTACTCGTTCTCCGGCAGCTCTACCAAATCATCACTTGGCACTTTAAGCATGCTTCCCTTGTACTTTTCGATCTGGTTGATGTTGGTATAGCCTTTGAGTCTAACAATATACATACCCTTGTGCTCCCGTGCGCTGTCTACGATCACATCAAATTTAGGGCTGCCATCTGCCGGAATCACAATTAGCTTCTTGCCAGGCGCAAACCGCACATCCGGAAAATCCGTATGAGACAGAATCTTGATCTCCCCGCGAATGCCGTGAGTGTTGACAAGCCTGCCTACGGTTAATTCTTCGGTCATACATTCCTCTCCTTTACCATGTGAGACTTATCCGTTCTTATATAATTGAACAAAAAGGAGCCGGGATATACAATCCCTAGCCCCTCTTTGTGCGTATCAGTTAAGATAAAATATCTACGGTTACGCGCTTATCGCTCTTGACTGCTGCAGATGTGACTACGGTACGGAGCGCTTTGGCGATCCGACCCTGCTTGCCGATGACCTTGCCGACATCATCAGGATGAACGGAAAGTTCATAGACAATCAGGTGATCCTTCTCCACGATACGTACGGCCACATCCTCTGGATGATCCACTAAAGCCTTAGCAATAACACCAACTAATTCTTCCATAGAGGACCCTCGCAATCAGTCATTATTTCTGATTCTTAAGCTCATGGAACTTCTTCAACACACCAGCTTTGGAAAGCAAGTTGCGAACGGTGTCGGATGCTTGCGCACCTGTTTGAAGCCATTTAAGAGCTTTTTCCTCATCGATCTTCACTACTGCCGGTTGTTCAACCGGGTTATAGTAACCGATTTCCTCGATGAAACGACCATCACGAGGGGACCGGGAATCGGAAACCACTACACGATAGAAAGGCGCTTTATGTGCACCCATTCTTTTCAGACGAATACGTACTGCCACGAAATTCACCTCCTTATAAAAGTATCGATCCCTCCCAAACCCTCCCTTCCAAGGGAGGGCCCCAAAGGGTTGCACCCTCTGGACACCTGCTAAGTGCAACTAGCGTAGGTGTTCAGAGTGGCGGTACCTAAGGACGGGAGATGCATGAGCGCTTATCGTCCCTTGCGGGACACGCTTGATTACTTACTGTATCTAGGAAGACCATTGATTGTCCGACGTTATACTGTGGACAATCAACAAGTTCAAAAGATTAAAATCAAAAGCTTAAAGACTAAGAAGAATTATCCTACGTTATACTGTGGATAATTAACTTAACGGAAAGGGAACTTCATGCCTTTACCGCCAAGTGCTTTGAGCTGCTTCATGGCATTCTTCTTGGAGCCCTTGCCTCCGCCACCCATCATACCAGAGAACTGCTTCATCATCTTACGCATCTCGTCGAACTGCTTGATGAGACGGTTAACCTCAGCAACTGAGGTGCCGCTTCCGGCTGCAATCCGTTTGCGACGGTTATGATTGATGATCTCAGGCTGCTGTTTCTCAGCCTTAGTCATGGAATGAACAATGGCTTCGACACGGTCCATCTGCTTGTCATCGACCTTGAGGTCCTTTATGCCCTTGGCCTGATTCATTCCAGGGAGCATACCGAGGATCTGGTCGATCGGGCCAAGCTTCTTAACCTGATCCATTTGCTCAAGGAAATCGTCGAACGTAAATTCTGCATTACGCATCTTACGTTCCATTTCCTTGGCTTTCTCTGTATCAATGTTCGCTTGGGCTTTCTCAATCAGCGACAGCATGTCACCCATGCCGAGGATACGAGAAGCCATCCGCTCCGGATGGAACGGCTCCAGCGCGTCGATCTTCTCGCCTAGCGCGGCGAACTTGATCGGGCAGCCAGTAACAGCTTTGACGGATAATGCAGCACCACCACGGGTGTCACCATCCAGCTTGGTCAGCACAACACCAGTCAGTTCAAGCTGTTTGTTGAAGCTATCTGCGACGTTAACGGCGTCCTGACCTGTCATGGCGTCAACGACGAGCAACACTTCATCAGGAGTCAAAGCCGTGTGAATCTGCTTCAGCTCTTCCATCAACGCTTCATCAATATGCAGGCGGCCTGCGGTATCGATGATGACATAATCCAAGTTGTTGTCCTTGGCATGCTGTAGGCCTTGCTTAGCGATTTCTACCGGGCTGATCTTGTCTCCCAGCGAGAACACTGGAACCTTGATCTGCTCACCAAGCACTTCAAGCTGCTTGATCGCTGCCGGGCGGTAAATATCACACGCTACCAGAAGCGGACGGTGATTGCCCTTCTGTAGCAATTTTGCCAGCTTGCCTGAAGTGGTGGTCTTACCCGCCCCTTGCAGACCCGCCATCATAATCACGGTCGGTGGCTTGTTCGACTTGGCCAGCTTCGCCTGGCTTCCGCCCATCAGCTCAGTCAGCTCTTTGTTAACGATGTCGATAATGACCATGCCGGGCGTAAAGCTATCCATAACTTCCTTGCCGACGGACTTCTCTTTCACCTTGGACACAAAGTCCTTGACGACCTTGAAGTTAACGTCCGCTTCCAGCAGGGCCAGCCGCACTTCGCGCATGGCTTCGTTGACATCATCTTCGGATACCTTACCCTTGCCGCGAAGCTTGCTGAATACATTCTGCAACCTTCCGGTCAAACCTTCAAACGCCATATGCAGTTCCTCCCTTCATGCTATTCTAACCTCTGCAAACGATCCACAATGTCCATGAACCGCACTTTATATTGCTCAGGCAGCATCCCATCATCCGGCAGTCTGCGCAATTCTTCCAAATATCGGCTACGGGTCTCATGCTTCACCAGCAAACCGAGCTTCTCTTCATAATTCTCCAGAACCTGTTCCGCCCGCTTGATATGCTCGTACACCGCCTGGCGGCTGATATCAAACTCAGCGGCGATTTCACCCAAGGAGAAATCGTCGTGAAAATAATATTTAAGGAACGTCTGCTGCTTATCCGTAAGCAGCCGTTCGTAAAAAGCGAAAAGCAAATTGATTCGATTCGTTTTCTCGAGCCTATTCTCCTGACTCATTAAGGGCACTCCCTTCGTCAAGGAAAAACACTTTACAGCTTCACAACGTCCCTTATATTACCCAAAACAAAGAAAGATGTCAAGCTTTTTTGCTTGTCATCTTTTTCTTTAAGCAAATTTGTTGCCATGTATGCCCCATGTATGCGATTTTTGCTCTTTATAAACGGATGGGCAGCAAGTAAATCAACACGGCGAAGAAGTGTGTCACACTGCCTGCCAGCACGAAGACATGCCAGACGGCATGATGGAACGGGAACGCACGCCATACATAGAAGACCGTCCCCAAGGTATACAAGATACCGCCGGCAACCAACAGCGTCATCCCTCCACTAGCCACTACAGCTGACAAGGGGCTCCAGGCGATCACGATCAGCCAGCCCATGGCAATGTAGAAGACGGTGGACATGAACAGAAACTTTTTGACGAAAAAGGCCTTGAAGAACACACCGAAAGCAGCAATTCCCCAAATAATGCCAAACAACGACCAGCCGAGGGTCCCTCGAATAGCTACCAGCAGAAACGGAGTGTACGTTCCCGCGATGAACAAGTAAATGGAAGAATGATCGAAAAATTCGAACAAATCCTTCGCCTTACCCTCTTTGAGGCTATGAACCAATGTTGAATTGAGATACAGAAGCAGCATGGTAGTTCCATAAATGGAGAAACTGACCACATGCCAAGCCGTTCCCTTCAAACTTGCAAAAACAACAAGCAGGACCAGCGCGGCTACACTAAGGACCGTACCGATTCCATGCGTAATCGCATTTGCGACCTCTTCCCGGCGACTGTAAGTATACGTATTTGCCATACCCAAATCCTTCCGTTTGCGGTTTCCTTCTATTATAGCCGTTCCGCGGGTGCCATTCCACTCTGCCGGATGACCCCCGCGCCTGTCTTATGGCTTACAGTTGATAGAGCGCTGTGTATTTCTCTTCCAGATAATCGGCCAGATAATCCGGGTTCAGTGGTTCGCCAGTTACTTGCTCAATAATCTGTGAAGGCGTTAAACTTTGTCCGTACCGATAAATTTTGTCAGTCAGCCATTCCTTAATAGGAAGCAGGTTGCCGGACGAAACCAGTTCATCGAACGTTGGCAGCTCTTTACGGAGCGTGTTCAGAATCTGAGCGGCATACATGTTCCCAAGCGAATAGGAGGCAAAATAGCCAAAGTCTCCACCCGACCAATGCACGTCCTGCAATACGCCCAGCGCATCGGTTGGAGGGGTAATCCCCAGATACTCCTGGTACTTGGCATTCCAGACCTGCGGCAGGTCTTTCACGGCAAGTCCTTCATTGAAGATTAGCTTCTCAATTTCATAGCGGACAATAATATGGAGGTTGTAGGTCAACTCGTCTGCTTCAATGCGAATGAACGTATTGTCCACACTGTTAATGGCCCGGTAGAAATCCTTAACGTCAACACCGGCAAGCTGTACCGGGAAGTAGTGCTGCAGATCCTTGTAATACCGCTCCCAAAAAGGCAGGCTGCGGCCGATCATGTTCTCCCACAAACGGGACTGGGATTCATGAATTCCCATGGATGCACCTTGAGCGAGTGGTGTGCCTACAAGCTCGGGGTTGATATTTTGCTCATACAGGGCGTGTCCGCCTTCATGTAGCGAGCTGAACACAGCGCTAGTGACATTATCAGGAATATAGTTGGTCGTAATGCGCACATCTCCCGGATTCAGTCCTGTGGCAAAAGGATGCACACTCTCGTCCAGACGTCCGGCATCAAAGTCATAACCCATCTGCTTCAAGATGAAGAGTCCAAATTGCTCCTGCCCCTCTTGTTCGAAGATTTGCTGCAAAAAGCTTGTGTCCGGCTTGTTTGGAGAAGCTGCGATTTTCTCTACTAGCGGAACGAGACGGCTGCGCAGACGACCGAACACTTCATCAACCTTCTCAACCGTCAAATCCGGCTCATACATATCGAGTAAAGTGTCGTAGCGGGTGCCATTTACTCCCCAGTAATCAATAAACTCCTGCTTAAAGGCTACAATCTTCGTAAGGAAAGGCTCGAAGCCGGCAAAATCGCTGTTCTCCTTGGCATCTTCCCACTTCGTTTCCGAGTGAGCTGCCAATACAGCATATTCCTCATATTTCTCCGGCGGAATGCTCTTAGAGCGCTCATATTCCTTACGGCAATCATGCACTATCTTATTCTGAACCTCATTCAATTGACTCTGAATATCAGGACGGCTGAAATATTCGGTGAACTGCCCCATCTCGGGCGAGGTCTCCAGTCTGAAATATTCACCACTCAGCATCCCTACAGTCTGGGAACGGATCTCCGCACCCTTGCGCGGTGCGCCTGTACGCAGATCCCAATGCAGAAGCCCGATGGCCTCGCGGTAACCGCTCATTTTAGACAATAAACCACTGAATTTCTCCCACTCTTGCGATACTTGTTGTTCCATGTATGGAGCACCTGCTTTCTCTATTTTGTCTGCTCCTCTTGATGATACTTTTTTAAATACTGATAAGCAACTTTACCTACAAGAATATAGCTAAATGAAGTTAGTAGGCATTATTTAAAAGCAGCGGTCCTGCCTTCATTGAATTAGAATAATTGCATATTGTATCCTCAACTATTTTTCTGTAGTATTTCAAAAATAGGAGGTGGAAATCATTTTCTGTTCCATCACAAGGGTGAATATATTGACCACAGTTCGAAAAAACTAAGAATACTTTAGAATATTGACTACTGTTTATTATAATCCGTATAATCAGTTTCAGAGCTTGAACTCTCTAATTTGAAATACTTTGATTACACTACTCGAAGCCAACTGGACTTCACATTATGCTAAAGGAGCGTGAAAGGCATTGATCATTCAAGTTACACCCTTAGCGGAGAGGAAATTGAAAGAAAGGCTTGGAGATCAGCCAGGTATTTTCAAGCTCTTTTATGATACGCAAGGGTGCGGCTGTGACGGCATCAACGTACTCCTGATCGTGGATCAAGCTGGTCCCGAAGATCTCAGGATCGACGCTGGCGGCCTTCCTTTCATCGTCAGTCGGCAGCAGGAAATCTTCTATGAAGACAAAATGCGGCTGGATGGCGAAGAACGGTTCACTTCATTTAAGCTGGATAGCGATTCACAGATTTACGGAAAAAATATACTAATAAGAGATATACGAGGTACAGAAGCCCCGCTTCCTGGTGAAGGAGCAGCATGCCCGGCGGAAATTACCCGTTAAACCCCAAGGAGGAACAAAGAACATGAGCCAAGTATCCGACATTCTAGAACATAATAAAAAATTCGTAGAAAACAAAGAATATGAAGCCTACCTCACCGGTCGGTACCCGGCTAAAAAAACGCTGGTAATTACCTGTATGGATACACGTCTAGTAGAACTGCTGCCTAAAGCAATGAATTTCAAGAACGGTGATGTCAAAGTTATTAAAAATGCCGGCGCCATTATCTCCCAACCATTCGGCAGTGTTATGCGTAGTGTTATGGTTGCGCTATACGAGCTGAATGCGGATGAAGTCATCGTTGTGGGCCACTATGAATGCGGCATGGCATCCCTGAATCCCGACACGATGATCGGCCATATCAAGGAGCGCGGAGTCTCCGAAGAAGTGTTATCCACCCTCGAAAATTCCGGGATCAA
>NZ_JABWCS010000209.1 GCF_013359945.1 Paenibacillus agri
GATGAGAGTGATGAAACCCGGCTTGCTCGATAGGAAAACGGGCCTGTGACGAAGGTTTTGTTTTCTGAGCAATCGTATCGTCGTGAATGACAAACAGCGGCTCCGCCGTGCGCTTGGAGGTCTCCAGGATCTAGAAATGGGATTCGGTTTTCACTTTATTTTGCAACACGGTTTTATCCCATACCCCTTCGGCAAGGAAATGGCCTAGTGTGGTACGATGGCGGTCACTGTATTCCGCCAAAGCGGTAACCTTGCCACGAAATCCTTTAGCGGTTGCCGCCGTCATGTACGTTTCCACATGAGTTAAAACAGGCTTGGAAAAATACAAAGACAGCTGATGCTGCAACAAATAGTTGCGGATGGCGTTGGATTCAGGTACGATGGCGGTATGAGACATAGTGATTACCTCTTTGTGAAAAGTTTGTTGTTGTGACTACTTTTTCAACACAGGTAAAGCACTTTGTCTCTATTTTTTTTGATTTTACAGTTTATTGGAAGTGGATTTGCTCATTTAAAGATAGAACTTTGATTTTAAGATTCGAGAGAATAAGTGGGTGAGAATAATGTATAAAATAGTATTATGTGACGATAATGAATTTTTTTTGAAAGAGTTACAACAGGCACTGGAAGAAATTTTTCGAGTAAACAGATGCAAATATAGTATTGAGAAACTTAACAGTGGAATTGCCTTACTTGAGAAGATTGAACATGAAAAAAAAGGTTACAATATCATTTTTCTGAATGTTAATAAAGGGGAATCTCAAGAGTTTTTGATAGCCAAACGGATAAGTATAATGCACAAGGACTGTATTTTAATATTTACATCAAATTTATGTGATATTGCTAATGAAGGATATAAGTATGGTGCTTTTAGATGGATTTTAAAGAGTAATTTAAAAGAAGAAGTCTATGAAGCAATCAATAGCATAGTTGGAGTACATAGCAGTGCAATAACGGATGAAAGAGTAATAAGATTTAAGTTTAGGCATGAGGAGGAGTATGACTACATCAATGTTCTGGAACGGGACATCATTCAACTTTATAAGAAAAATAGAAGAGTGGTGCTGGTGACATTACAAGGAGATTATGAACTTCTACTCTATACGCTAATCCGATATAAAAATTATATCAATAGTAATAATTTTCTGATTGTTTCAAGGTCACGTTTAATTAATCTATACCACGTTGAACGATTAAAAGGTGACTTTTTTCAATTATCAAATGGAGATACTGTTTGTTTGGGGTCAGATGAGCGTATAAAAAAACATGTAAAAAAATATTATTCAATTAGATATAAAAAGGGAGCAACTTAATGTAGATAATTCTACAGATAAGTCAGTCCCTATATACTTAAATATCAGATTCCAGCCCGCTCAACCATTCCGCGAGCAATCCATACCCCTGCTGCCCCGGCCTGCGCCAGACCGCGGGTAATACCCGCACCGTCTCCACCGCAGTAGAGGCCGGATATTTCTGTCTCCATCGCTTCTGTAAGCTTCGGACGAGCGGAGTAGAACTTCGCTTCCACGCCGTAGAAGAGTGTATGCTCGGAAGCAATTCCCGGCGTGACCTTCTCCAGCGCCTCTACCATCTCGATCAGGCTCTTCATTGTGTTGTACGGCAGCACCAGCCCCAGATCACCTGGCACAGCTTCCTTCAGTGTCGGTTCCAGGAATCCTTCGCTGATCCGTGCCTCCGTTGAGCGCCGTCCACGCAGGATATCACCATACTTCTGGACGATGACGCCACCGCTGGACAGGTCATTGGCTCTTTTGCAGATTTCGCGGGCATATTCGTTCGGTTTATCGAACGGGTCTGTGAACTTATGCGAGACCAGCAGGGCAAAATTCGTATTCTTGGAGCCAAGTGCCGGATCTTTATAGGAGTGTCCATTCGCAGCCATTACCCCGCTGTGATTCTCCACCACCACATGGCCGGAAGGGTTACTGCAGAAGGTACGGACACGTGTACCCACAGAAGTATTGAAAATGAACTTTCCTTCATAGAGATGCTCGTTAATCTCCTGCATCACGACATCCGAGGTCTCCACCCGGACGCCGACGTCTACCTGGTTGTTGTACATCTTCAGACGGCGCTTCTTCAGCACTTCAGTCAACCAGGCCGAGCCGTCACGGCCCGGTGCAATCATGACCAGATTGGCCTCGTAGCTCTCGCCGTTCTTCATGGAAATACCGGTCACCCGGTGGGTTCCATCCTCTTTGACTGTAATCAGGTCCTGTACTTCTGCTTTAAACACCATATCGACACGTGTTTTCAAGTATTCATATATAGATTTTAGAATTTCGAGGTTTTGTTCTGTTCCTAAATGACGCACCTGAGCCCGCAACAGCTTCAAACCAGCCGCATAGCCACGCTGCTCGATATCCCGGATACTGTCCGTTGTAGGATCGGTAATTAGATCAGTGGCGCCATGCTCCAGGTTGATCCCGTCCACATAGTTGATTAGCTCGAGCACCTTGGAAGGGGCCAGATAATCTGTCATCCACCCGCCGAACTCCGTTGTGATATTAAACTTGCCGTCACTATAAGCGCCTGCGCCCCCAAAACCAGCGGTAATGGAGCAAGCTGGCAGACAGCCCGCAAACTCCTTGCGACCGGAGGCTGGCGGACAGAGCTTAATTTTCTCCTCGAGAATCGGACAACTGCGGCGATAAATATCATGGCCTTTATCCACCAGCAGCACTTTCCAATGCGGGGCCTTCCGTGTCAGCTCATAGCAAGCGAATATTCCGGCCGGACCGGCACCAACGACAATTACATCATATTTACTCATTTGTTCCTCCCAAGAAGATAAGGCTTCTCCGCCCTTACTGCGGACGGTACGCGTTCTCATAACATGATCACTTTGTGTGCTTTGTTGGCGACACTACAGCGGGAACCGGGCGTCTGTACAGTCCAACCTTTGCTTGCCAGAACGATCAGCAACAACAAAAATCCCGCCTATTTCAAGGTATGCCAAAGCACCCTATCCGTAGCCAGGAATTTACGGTTCCCTGTAGAGACCCCCAAACCCTATCTTCGGGGATATACGAACATCTTATACAAATTTTATAGAAAATATACGAATGTGTCAAGTTATTATATCGCTTATAGTTCGTTTTTTATTAATTTTACGTCAATATAGTCCTAATTAAGATTTATTATATATATCTAAATCCGAACATTAACTACAAGATAGCTTACAGAAGGAAACGATAGGATCTTGTCGAATATATAAGTATATTGCCACTTGAAAAGAGGAACATCTTATGCAGTGCCTACTACACAATCCTCGCGAAAAATATTGGAATCGCATGCTGCTGAACGCTTTCTGGGTTATTCTCCTGGTCTATTTCGCCAGTCAGTTGCTCGTTTTGATAGTCATGGGCAACGGCAGGCTGCTGATTTCGGAGAAGGAATATATTCATATCCGTATGGTTCTTCCTGATTCCATGATCCTGGTGCTGCTTCTGCTGCTTGAAGGAATATATCGCTGGAAACCCACCCTCTCGGAGATCTCGATAATTGCGGCCAGCCATGTGTACGCGATGATAATTATTCTGCACATCTCATCGGATGTAGCTGTGAAGCCGTTCATTCTGCTAATACCACTGCTTGTATCCATGATCTATCTGAAGAGTTGCTATCTGATCGGTTCTTCCGCGATCTGCCTGATCTATTTAGTCATATTGTTCGGATCGGGTGGAGATTATAACTACATAGAGTACACCGAGAATATTATCATCGTTACCATATTTGCAGGCACCTCACTGGCCGGGTTCGCAATCATCGGACGCGGGCGGGACTTGATTCAATCCCTGGAGAATTCAGAGAAGTCAGAGCAGGATCTGCGAATACAGAATATCATCATGGACCGCTTGTCCAAGATTGATCCTTTGACAGATTTGTACAATCATAAGACCTTTCACGAATATCTGGGCTGGCTGATTGAGCATCAGCAGAGCAACCCGTTCCCGATGCAACTGGCGGTTCTGGATATCGACAACTTCAAGCAGGTCAATGACAGGTTCGGGCATTGGGTCGGGGATATCGTACTGAAGCATGTGGCAGCCGTTGTCCTCAAGCACATCTGTACCGATGATTTTGCCGCACGTTACGGTGGAGAGGAATTTGTTGTGATCTTGAATGCTAAGCCTTTCGAAAGCTCACGCGAAATTATGGAAAAGATCCGCGCGGAAATTGCCGCTCACCCCATTGAGGTGATGGGGGGGCAGGTTATCACCGTGAGCATAGGCATGCATGATTTTGCAGGTGCTGACTCCAAGAGCTATGTGTTCCAGAAAGCCGATGATGCCTTATACGAAGCGAAGAAATCGGGGAAAAATCGAATCGTAGCTCTCTGAACCCAACACAAAAGAACGAGCCCTCCATTCAGGAGCAGCTCGTTCTTTTTGATTGTATACTGTGTACATGTTTTATCAAGAGACATCGTCTATTTCTCAGAAGTAGCGCTCGACCTCGAGCAGCTTACCTACACCACGTCCGGGAACCGGGCGGCTGATGAGATAGCCCTGAACCTTATCGCAACCAGAATCCTTAAGGAATGCCAGCTGGGCTTCCTCCTCTATGCCCTCTGCAACCACCTCCAGACCCATCTTATGTCCCAACTGAACGATAATTTGTACAAAGGACTGACTGTAGGTACTATCGGACAGAGAATCTATAAAAGCCTTGTCGATTTTGAGTGTCGATATCGGCAACTGCTGCAAATAGCTCAGCGAGGAATAACCTGTACCGAAGTCATCGAGCGCAATGAGAATCCCGCATGATTTCAAATACTCCAGCTTGGTGACCATACTCTCGAAGGATTCCATAAAGATAGACTCGGTAATCTCCAGTTCCAGACATTCCGGCTGTAATCCGGTCTCCTGTAGTGTATTCAGCACCACATCAATGAAATCATCTTGCAGCATTTGAATCACAGAGATATTCACCGATATCTTGTAGGGAATACCTACCCGATCATGCACATCCTTCGTGAAACGGCAGGCTTCACGCAGCACCCATTCCCCAATATAGATAATCAGTCTGGAATCCTCTGCAACCTTGATAAAATCAAGCGGAGAAACGAAGCCCAGCACCGGACTGTTCCAGCGGATCAAGGCTTCAAAACCGGAAATCAGACCCGTTCGAATATCTACCTGTGGCTGATAGTGCAGCTCAAACTCATTATTTTTCATGGCACTTCGCAGGTGTTTCTCGATGTTCATCCGTTCATTAAAAGCCTTATGCATCGACTTATCGTATACAGCATATCTGCCTTTGCCCTCTTCCTTGGCGCGGTACATGGCTACATCAGCATTCTTCAGCATTTCCTCTGTTGTCCCCCCGTCCTCGGGGTAAAAAGAAATTCCGATGCTGACCGTAACGTACAGTTTGCTCTCTCCGATCAGGAAGGATCTTTTGAAAGCCTGCATGATCTGTTCGGCAAGTTCAAAAATAGCATCCTTATCCTGAATATCCTTGAGGAAAATCACAAACTCGTCTCCCCCCAGCCGGGAGAGCATTCCCCCTTCACCCACCAGCGATTGCAGCCGCTCACTGGCCTTTCGAATAAGCACATCCCCAAACTTGTGACCGAGTGTATCGTTAATGTATTTGAAATTGTCGGTATCAACAAACAGCAGCGCCGCTGATCCTCCCGGCTTCCGGAAATATTTCTCCATCGCCTCCAGCAGACTGGCACGGTTGGGCAGATCACTAAGGGAGTCGATATAAGCCAGACGGTGCATATTCTTCTGATTTTCCAGCAACAGCTCGTATTGGCCCATAAGCTCTTGCTGGGTCGCTGTGAGCTGCTCATAGGTCGCCTCAAGCTCCTGATAGCTATTGTTCAGCTTGAGCTCCACCTGTTTACGATTGCTGATGTCAATCAGTGAGCCGAGGAACAGCAGGATTTTGTCCCGCGGATCAACGATCGCTTTACCCCTGACCTCAAACCAAATATAGTTTCCTGCCTTAGTCCGCATGCGATATTCTGTCTCATAGATCGGAGTTAATCCGGCCAAATGCTCCTGCCGGGCTTTATTCGACGACGCCTGCTCTTCCGGATGAATGATGCTGAGCACACCGCCTTCATAGGAATTAATCTCTTCCTCGGTGTAACCCATCACCTCAAACCAGCGGTCCGAAAGCCTGTAGTAACCACTCTCCCAGTCCAGCTCCCACATGTAGGCTCCAGAGCCTTCGGAAGCCAACCGGAACCGGCGCTCACTGATCCGTAATTTGTCGAACTGATCCTGCAGTTCCTCTTCGGTTGCCGCCAGTTCTTCGTATGTAGATTCCAGTTCTTCATAACTGAGCTGGAGTTTGAGCTCATTTTGCTTGCGGATATCGATATCCAGGCCTACGAGCACGAAGATATCCTCTGCCTGACGATCCAAACCTTTGATCAGTGTGGTACGGATCGTAAAATATCTGCCTTCCGGATCGCCCTCGGGAAGCTTCAGCTCGACATCGCTGACGTATTCCAGCTCCACTGCTCGCAGCAGCAGATCTCTAAGGGTTGCCACACTGCCCTCAAGTCCACCCAAATCCTCGATGCTTACACCGAGCATCTCCCGCTCGCAAAGTCCGGTCAGCCTCTCGGCATAATAGTTGAATCTCACAATTTTTTTGTCGCTGTGAACAGCCCAAATCATCATGCCGGTATTCTCGATGACATCCTCGAAAAATTGCTGCTCTGCATGGATCACCCTGCGCAGACGATTAATATACATCTTCAGCAGAAAAGCACCGAACACCAGCAGGCAAAGGGCAATGATCACGCCGGCAACCACCTGAGTGAATATCTTATTTCTGTAGCTATCGGAATGCGAGAAAAAGTATTGCTGGTAAAGCTCCTCGAATGCCCCGGATTCCTGAAGCCGTTCCAGGCGGCTGTTCAAATAAGGAACGAGATCAGGCTTGGACTTGCTTACCCCGATAGCTACATTTACCGGATAAAGATCGCTGAGCTTATGGACAATGGTACCGGTCAGACCCTGGTCGACAATCAGGTAATCGACAACCCCCTGGTTCTCGAATAGCAGGTCCACCTCACCTTTTTTTAGCGCATCCAATGCAGCTGGTATCGTAGGATATGTTATGTATTGTTTGATGTTTGCTTTATCGCGCAGCATGGCCTCTGTATATTGGTTCTTTCCTACAGCGATTTTGTAGAGGCCTAATGTGTTCAGAGTGACTTCTTCCTTGAAGGACTGGCGGGCGTAGACGGAGATTTTACTTTTGAATACAGGCACCGAGAACAGAGCCTTCTGCTTTCGCTCATCGGTAACGACCATCAGCCCGGCGGTATCAATCTCACCATCGATCAGCCGTTCATACACATCTCCCCAATCGCCGGTGCTGTAATGAACGAGATACCCCTGCTTGTCAAAAATCATGCTGATAAGATCAACATCAAAGCCGGTCAGATAGCCGTTCTGTATGTATTTGTAGGGGGGATAGTTCAGTTCGGCCTGGTATTTAATCTCCTGTCGCTGACCATGAGCAGCGGCTGCAGGAAACGTGAAGATAAGCAGAATACTAAGTAGAAGCAGAAACGCACATCGCTTCATCGCAAGTTCTCCTTTTTCCAAAATCAAATAACAGCCCTATCTCCAGCTTTATTCGACAAAAAATGGTAAGGTTCCTGCCAGTTCCCTCTGGGGTGAATAGAAAATGTGCATCGAAAAGAGAAGTTCTTCAATTTTGTATTGATTTTTAACGCTAAAATGTGGATAATAACAAATATAGTTGATAATGATTATCATTATTGAAGAAAACAGATTATTCAACCTCACTATAATTGAGTACAAAGGAGACTGAACACCGATGAGCGCAGCCACTTCCCGGACGACACTTCAGGTAGATGATTACCTGGATCTGCTCAATCTTGCCGTAAAAGTCGGCGATCTGAAATGGCAGAAGGAAATCAAATCCAGACTGCAATACATCCTCTGTCTGCAATCCAAATAAAGACCTGACAGCCGCATTCCCTTTCCGGGGATGCGGCTTTTTTTGTGCGCGACACCGGGAACCAATAGCGGCTAGAACACGTAGTGTTAAAGATATGTAGGCCGCCGCTGAGGAACAACAGAGGGTTCATTATATAGTATAATATTCAACATAATATAGGGTGTGTCATTGTCCCTAGAGATCGGAGTGTGCCATCTTGAAGAAATGTATACTATTGTTCTTGATGATCAGTCTTATATGGGTACCAGGCGTTTTTGCCGCAGACATACCCGCACAGGGAGCGAATCTGGTTCAGGATGAAGCTGGGTTGTTGGATAGCCGTGATATAACGGCCATTTCCAAAGTAACCGCAGGCGAAGCCTTTACCTTTCATGTTCTAACTGTGGACTCCACGGAAGGAAGGTCCGCTGAAGATTACGCCAATGATATCTTTGATTCCTGGGGACTCGCCGCCAGGGATGTGCTATTGCTCATTGCTGTTCAAAATCATGATGTTCAGCTAGTTTTCGAGAATCCGCCACTGCAAGCCGCCATTAATACGTGGGCAAAAGATCAAGGCGCATCTAGCGGAAGCGCGGCCCTTGTCAAGCTGCTGGATACGTATTTCGTTCCCTCCGCCAAACATGGAGACTTTGCCGAAGGCATTACCTCGCTCTTGAATGCTGTGCAAGAGCTTGGCCGTGCGGGAAGTATAAGCGGCACGACGCAGTCCGGGAGCGGAGCTGCCTCCGGATCGCAGGGCTCTAGCTCAGGGGCTGGCTCACACGGCTCCGGATCGGCAGGAACGGGATCAGCAACTGGATCGCATGGTTCCAGTTCGGCAGGGGCAGGATCAGCAACTGGATCGCATGGTTCCAGTTCGGCAGGGGCAGGATCAGCCGCGCTGCAGGACAGCGGCTCCAGATCATCGACTGCGGCCCGGGCCACAGTCTTTGTAGGGGCAGCCCTTCTGCTTGGCGCCTTGTTCGTCCTGCTGACAGGACTACGCCGTAGCAAACAATTGGGCGAGCAGAACGAACAGCTCTCCGGCCTGCTGGTACGGACCAATCAGGCGTTGGAATCCCTGAAGCCGTTCCAGGGGATCGTCCAAGGCAAGACAGGCGCGCTGGTGGAAGCAATCTCTACGCGGCTGTCTACCCGCCTTGTAGATATCTCCGCACGCTCAGGCCAGGATGCCAAGCCCGCTCTGTATCGCTTGGGCGAGCTGAAGAAAACCTTGGAGAAGCTGCGTCAAGACAATGGTGCCTTCAGCGCTGCACTCGAAGAGGATGAGAAGCAAATTGAGGTCATCAACGAGGCCGACCGTCATGTGAAGCAACGTATCACTGCTCTCAAGAAGGAAATTCCTGAACTGGACGAAGCTCTGCAAGCCCTGATCAGAGAGACCGGCTACAATCTACAGGCGATGGTCCAGGATCTTCAGACCTTAGCCGAGAAAGCAGCCAAAGCCGATCAGCTGGAGCTATTCGACCCCATTGCCGCCCAGGAATTTACGGAGGATGCTCAGAAGAGACAGACGAAGATTGGGAAAGACCTGCAAGATGTGAGCGTATATAACGATAAGCTAAAAGCATTTTCCGGGGTGCTGTCAGACACCCGGACAACGATTTCTGCACTGATTACGCAGCATTCCCTGCAAAATATGAAGGTCAGACCCTATGACCATCTGGAGCAGGCCCAAGCACAGGCAGAAGTCATCAAGACCCCGCTCCAAAGTGGGGATATGGATGAGGTGCGCAGCATCGCCGCCCGGATGGACCTGCTTCTGTCAGAGGCTGTGGCAATGACAGAGCGGCAGGGACAAATCCGGGGGCAGAACCGGCGGGATCTCGAGACAGTTCGCACGAACTGGACCACCCTGAAGCAGCGGCGGGATGAACTGCAAAGCCGTTTCCGTGATGCCGGAGGCCGGTTCGCGGAGCAGCATCTAGCGAGCGCCCGAGAGGCGCTAGAGGAATGGGGTACACGCCTGCAGGAAGGTGCAGGCGAAGTGCCGCAGATCGAGACTTGGACCAGCGATGAACGCGGGGAATTCGATCAAGCGCGCAGCGGTCTTGACCGCCTCCTGTCGCTTCAGGACGAAGCCTCCGCGCAGTTCAGCGACATCTCCGAGGGGCTGGATGTTCTGAATAGCCGGTTAGACAAAATCAACCGGATGCTGGCGGAAGGACCTGCCCGGGTCGATGCCGCGCAGAGCCTGCTGAAGCGAAACGGCCTGGCCCGCCGGGCGCGTTCCCATAATCCGCTAATCGCTGATTATGAGAAGCTGACACTGCGGCTGGTCTCACCGCCATTCCACCTGGATGAGCTGGAGACGCTTGCCCGATCTTATGAAGCGGCAATCAGCTCCTTTGTAGAAGAAGCTAATCGGCTTGTCCGCCAGAAGCAAGAACAGGAACGCCAGGCTGCAATGGCACTGATGCTTGAGCAGCAGCGGCAGCAACAGCGACAGCAGCAACAGACTCACAACAGCAATTCGTTCGGTGGTGGAAACCATTCCTCTGGCGGCTCCTCGTGGGGCAGCGGAGACAGCAACAGATCCTCTGGGGGTTCCTCTTGGGACGGCGGAGGCAACGACAGATCCTCCGGCGGTTCCAAATGGTAGATCACATGAGGCCAGATCCCCTGTTGGATTGAACACAAAACCCCTTCAGAGCTTGCAGTTATTGCAGCTCTGAAGGGGTTTTTTACTGCTGGTCTCAGTTCTTTAGGCCATATGGTTACTACTCCTGTAACCCCTTGATAAAATCGCGAAAAGCAGGGTGCAACCAGCGTTCTTTCGGATAAATAAGCTGGATGCTGAACGACTTGTGTTCCCCCGCTAGAGGGACTGCTGCCAGAGAGCCTGCCTGACGCTCTTCCTCGATAGCATAGCCTGGCAGGAATGCCGTGCCCCAGCGGTGCCTGACAGCCTGCTTGATCCCTTCCAGATTGCCGAATTCCATATTCATTCCCAGTGTTACACCACATTGCTTCAGCGTATGCAGCAGATGATTCCGGTCCAATCCGCCAATGTAAACAATGCCGCCCCGAGAGATATAAGTCCGGGGCAGCATTCGCTTTTTTATTATGCTGGGAGGAAAATCTTCACCGCTGTGCCTTGTCCAATCTCACTCTTGATCGTGATATGACCTTTATGCGCCGATACAATTTTTTTCACAATCATCATGCCAAGTCCGTTGCCGTTGAAGCGGGTCGTATGGAAAGGTTCCCCGATCTTCAGCAGCACCTCCTCGCTCATTCCTTCACCGTTATCCGCGATGGTAATGGTCTGGAAGCCGTCCTCCACCGCCAGTGTGATCATAATATCACCGCCGAACGGCAGGGCCTCCATCGCATTCTTCAGAATATTCAGGAAGACTTGCTTAATTTGGTTGCGGTCGCATTTAATCTCAAGATCCTCTTGAAAGTCCCTAGTGACGGTAATATTGTTCATACGGACCTGGATTGCAAAAATCCCCAGCATTTCCTGTAGAATGGCGCTACATCGTTCATTCTTGAAATGCACCGCTTGCGGTTTACCCAGAATCAGGAACTCGCTAACGATCAGATTCATGCGCTCCACCTCAGACATAATCAGATCATAATGCGGAAGCTTGCCATCCTTGTTGGACAATTGAAGCATTCCTTTGACCGTAGTAAGCGGATTACGAATCTCGTGGGCGATGCTCATCGCAAGCTGACCTGCGAATACCAGCTTTTCCGTATTGCGCAGCACCTCTTCGGTCCGTTTCATCTCAGTAATGTTGCGCAGACTTCCAATCACCCGGGACAGCTTCCCACCGCTATCAAAGGCTGGCACGACATCCATCATAAAGTGCTGAATCGACCCGTGCCGCTCCAGAGTCAGCTCCAACCCAGTACATTGATCATTTAGCATCAGCGTCCGCTCAAAATAATGCCCGATTTCAGTCAGCTCAAATACGCTGGAGCCTATGATGTCATAATACCGGGTTTGCTCGATCTCCAACATATTCATACCATTCTCATTTATATCAGCGATCTTGCCGTGTTCATCCGTAATAATGACGCCCAGATAATTCGTCTCCAGCAGCATTTGATTCAGCAATTCAAGCTGGGCATTGCTCTGGCGGAGCAACAGCTCCCGCTCAATGGAATCGGCCATCGTACACAGCAACGGCAGCAGATGCGGGTGAGTTACATCGATATCCGCCATGAACGAAATCGTCCCCAGAATCTGGCTATCCTCTTTAAGAATAGGGGCGGTGCAACAGGCCATACGGTGGAGAATCTGCTGATAATGATCTTGTCCGACCAATTGGAACGGTCTCTTGTGACGAAGACACAGGTCTATTGAATTGGTGCCTACATCCTCATTCATTAACGCACCCTCACCTAGGCCGATCTGTCGAATAGTGTCGATAATGGAGGGGTCGCCTTGAAAAGCCAGCAGATATCCTTTATCGTCGGAAATAGCGACAAGAATGGGGGTTCCAGTAATAGAGGACAGGAATTTATGAACAAAGAAATCGATAACCTCGATGACTTCGCGATACTTACTCAATTGCTTCTTCAGTTGCTCGGCAGACAAACGATTCGCAAAAACGGGCGGCTGTTCAGGGTCTATGCCTCTAAGCTTGCACTGTTGTTTAGAATCCTGAATAATCTGGTTGTCCGTCATTGTTTTCATGGCTACCACCGCTCTTTCCAAGAACATATCCCTCGATTTATAAATAAGCTTCAATTTTTTAACACTAATAATTTATTCTACTTTATATACCTTAATCCTTCCATTATTAAAAATTCAGATAGTTTCTTATTGCGAACAATGCTGACCTGTGATCCCCTTGTTTTATAACAAAAAAACTCCGCCCGATGGGGGCGGAGCCTGACATTTTGTCTTAATGCTGCTCTTCCTCGAGAAACGGTTTGTTCACGTAATAATACATATAGGCCATCAGTACACCGCCACCAATTAAATTCCCAAGCGTTACCGGAATCAGGTTATGCAGTACACCGCCCCACGAGATCGTTCCAGGGTGGTCCAGCACCAGCGCTATCGCAAAGGTACACATATTAGCAACGCTATGCTCATACCCGGAGATGAAGAAGCAGAAAACGAACAGCATCATGGCGAACATTTTGGCACCATCGCTCTTCATAGACATGGGTACAAAGAACGCCAGACAGACCAGCCAGTTACACAGAATCGCCCGGAAAAACAGCTGCAACGCCGGAGCCTCCATCTTGTGGGACACCACATTCAGCAGAAATCCGTTGACGTTGGAATCATAGAACAGACCCGTCAAATAAATCAGCAGTGCAAAGGCCGCTGCGCCCAGAATGTTGCCAATATAGGTGACGACCCACATCCTGATGACGTCTAACCAGCGCATTTTCCGGCGCAACGCGGCGTAAGAGTAATAGAAGGTATCTCCCGTGAACAGGTCGCCGCCTCCGTAGGAGATCAAAATGATCGCGGCCCCGAATGTAACAGCGGCCATCGGGTACGTCATCGGTGAATGCTCCATGTAGAAAAAGTTGCCCGTCTTAAAAGCTACGATGACACCGAATCCGATAAACATACTGGCCAGCATGGCCCTGGCAATATAACGCAGTACGCTTTGGCGAAAAATCTTTTGCTTCTTGAGAGCTAGCCGTTCAACCTGCAGCAGCGCTTCGTTCTCCATATGTCCTCCGTTTGGGTATAATTTTGCAGCGGATATTGGACTGATTATACAACATCTTGGTTAAGATACCCAATAAATTTGAAACATTTTCTTAAAACGAAGTCATAGCAGGATTAATTTTTCTCATTAGCTTTTTTCTTCTTGCGTCTTGAACTGTACAGGATGGTTCCAACGAAGACGATGATCAGAATAGCGAAGAAAACTGCATAAGGCATTTCGTAACCAAATACAGCAATCAGCATTCTACCGGCAATTATAGCAATCAGCAGGAAGGCCGCCTGCTCCAGTTCCGGAATTTTCTCAATCAACCTCAAGAATACCTGCGCCACCCCACGCATCATCAGCACGCCGAGTATCCCCCCGAGGAACAATACCCATACTTGATCACTAAGACCAAATGCGGCGATCACACTGTCAATACTGAAGGCGATATCCATCAACTCTACTAATAGCACAGTCCTCCAGAAGGAAGTTCCTTTATTCTGCATCTCTTTCTCTTTACCGACCTTGAACAGGCCCTTATACGCAATATAGAAGAGATAGAGCGCACCCAAAACCTTGACCAGCGTAAACTTGATAAGGACAGTGCCCAGCCCGATCGCCAGAAATCTGAACAGATATGCCCCCACAATCCCATAGAACAAGGCTTTCTTCTGCTGTTCCTTGGGTAAATGTCGAACCATTACGGCCAGTACCAGCGCGTTATCCGCTGAGAGAAGGCCCTCCAGAAGAATCAAGCTACCGATAATTCCCCAGTTCACAGGATCGGAAAACGCCCCTACAATATCGCCCCAAGAGAAAAAATGTCCATAGTTCTCACTAATATTTCTAAAAAAATCACTCAACCCGTTCATGCCACATTTGCGCCTCCGGTAAATTCATTATTAGCTCCCAGCTATCTTGTAAATATTATTTACGCATAACCTCAACGGTAGTTCCAGATAGGCGAAGTATAGCTTGCCGGATGGTCATTTCAATCGTAGTCCTGCAGCTCACCTTGTCTACAAAAAAGACCGCCATGAGCATTATTCATCTCCGGCGGTACTTTTCAAACATGTATTAAAATGTCAAATCCCCATCATACGAAGAAATCAATCTGTACAGTTCTGGACGGCGGTCACGGAAAATGCCCCACTCAATCCGCTGAACTTCCAGAGCATCCAAATCAAACTCGCTAACCAGGACGGTCTGCTCGTCGCGTCCAGCCTCAACAATTTTGTTGCCTTGCGGTCCGGCAATGAAAGAAGAACCATAGAAGTTAATACTGGAATCCTCATCGATCTCTTCGCCAATCCGGTTGGAAGCCACAACAGGAATCAGGTTGGCTGCGGCATGGCCCAGCATACACATCTGCCAGTGATCTTTGGAATCAATGCTTCCATCCTGAGGTTCCGAGCCAATAGCCGTCGGATAGAAGAGGATTTCTGCCCCCATCAGACTCATTACACGGGCAGCTTCCGGGTACCACTGATCCCAGCAAATACCAACGCCGATTTTGGCATAACGGGTATTCCAGACCTTGAAGCCGGTATCGCCCGGGTTGAAATAGAACTTCTCTTCATAGCCCGGTCCGTCCGGGATGTGGCTCTTGCGGTATTTGCCAAGTACCGTACCGTCAGCATCAATCACAGCCAGCGAGTTGTAGCGGGCATAGTTTTTCTTCTCATAGAAGCTGATAGGCAGCACGACCTGCAGCTCTTTTGCTACTTTTTTGAAATGATTAACGGCCTTGTTCTGCTCGAGCTCAGTCGCATACGCATAATATTCCGATTTCTCTTTCTGGCAGAAATACGGGGTCTCAAACAGTTCCTGCAGCAAAATAATTTGCGCGCCCTGTGCGGCCGCTTCTCTCACCAACGTCTCGGCTTTGCTAATATTCTCGTCAATGTTGCCGGAACAGCTCATCTGCGTTGCAGCTACTTTTACATTTCTCACGTATCGGTCCTCCTTATATATAAAACCAGTCTTGTTGGTTCATCCGTTAAAATGGGTTTACTTCACCGCAGGCATCTGCTGTGTAGTACAGTGAACATTTCCGCCTTCGCCGATCACGGCCATGCCGTTCACCGTACGGATGCGGCGGTCCGGGAACAGCCCAGCCAATGTCTCAGCAGCCAGCTTGTCTGTCTCCACAGCGGTTCCACCGAATACAGGCAGAACAATGCCCCCGTTCACAAAATAGAAATTCAGGTAGCTCAGGGTCAGACGTCCATCTTCTCCATCTACGCGAGGCGGCTGCTGAATCTTGATGATCTCCAGCTTCCGGCCCTTCGCGTCAGTAGCATTCTCCAGAATCCGCAGATTCTCTTGCGTAATCTCATAGTTCTCATCCTGCGGATCATCGCAGACCTGAATAATGACCTTGCCCGGTGCCGCGAAGCACGCAATGTTATCGACATGGCCGTCTGTCTCATCACCGCTCAAACCGCGCTTCAGCCAGATCACGGACTCTGCGCCGATATAATTACGCAACTGTTCTTCAATCTCATCTCGTCCCAGATCCGGGTTCCGGTTCGTATTCAGCAGGCACTCTTCCGTAGTCAGAACCGTTCCCTCTCCATCCGTATGAATGGAGCCTCCCTCCATTACGAGCGGTGCATCATAACGGGTGACCTTCAGATGCTCCAGAATCTGCGGAGCGACATTATCGTCGAGATCCCAAGGAGAATATTTGCCGCCCCAAGCATTGAACTTCCAGTTGACACCTGCGAGGGCACCTTCTTCGTTCACTACGAACGTAGGGCCATTATCACGCAGCCACGCATCATTATGTGCAATTGGCAGAAGGGAAACTCGCGGTCCGCCGACCAAGGCTTCCACCGTTTTCAGTTCATCAGGGTTCACGATCACCGTCACCGGCTCGAACTCTGCCATTGCTTTTATAATTTCTGCATACCCTTGGCACACAGACTCATGATTATCTGGAAAACACATGGATGCCTGCACAGGCCAGGAGATAAAGGTGCGCTCATGCTGGCTCCACTCCGGCGGCATCGTATAGTTCAGTTCTTTAGGATACATTTCGTTAGCTACCTCTACAGTTAAATTTAGAACCAGGATTGCCCCAAAGTTCCTTACATATCATACAATAATATGCCCCCTAGCTCAATTGCCGAAGTATAATTACGAGAAAGGTTATTTTTATAATAATAGTAAAAAAAATCATATTATAGACTCATCTACCGTATTGACCACTGTTCTATTCAGCGCGATAATTGAAGAAACATTTATCCAATTTATGGATTCTGGCGCGAAAGGTGGTCGTACCTTGGAAGCTGCAGCAACCATTTTGACTGAACTGGAGCATTACCTGAGAAGAGAAGCCTTGACGCTGGCTCAATTTGCAGAACGTACCGGCCTTCATTCCGGAACCCTAAGCAATATCATCCACGCCCGCCGACCGATTGCCATGCAGCAGCTTGACCGGATCACTTCAGCAATGGGGAAGCCGGATGGTTTTTTCTATGAAATGTATATTCATGATTACATTATTGAAGGGTCAGCAGATTGGCGGCGAATTGGCCCTTTGTTGCAGAGATGTGCTGAACTGGACAAGCTAGGCGCGATTAAGAATATTGTACAGCATATTATGGACAATCTGATGTACTCTCCCTTGCTGTTTGAGGCAGCGGAAGCGCTATTCGCTCAAGGTTATCTTGTAGCAGCTGCACTTCTGTACGAGAATGTGGCAGCAGGTGAAAAGCTCCAGCACTCCGAACGCCTGGCTCTGTGCCAGTACAGACTGTTTGCCATTCGTTTAGAGGATAATCAGGATGAGAACCTGCGTGCCGCCAATCAATTCGAACCCTATATAGAGCGACTGGAGGAAGCCGATCAACTGGATGCGCTGAAGCATTTAGCGGATATCTATGCCTCCCTGCATCGCTGGGACAAGGTAATGGAACTCGCAGAGCTTATGGGCCATAAAGCAGATATTCTATATCATCACTTTCGCAAAGATTCTGTGACCAAGACACCGACTCGCCCTATCATCTATTACATCCTTTATGCCAATTTGCTGGGCTCCTTGGTCTGTGATGAGCGTGGAGATTACGAACAAGCCTTGCAGTATGCATCTCTATATTCGGACGTAAGCTGGGCAAGGTCACCTGTTAACGAAGAGGAGTCCCGGGTAATTGAACAATTCAAAGAGTGGGCTACAGCGAATAGCTACTTGTACCGCCTTATGGCTGGACAAGTAGACGTCTTACCCGACTACATCAAATATGTCGAAGTTCGGGAGAACGAAATATTCCAGGCTCTTTTTAAAATCATGCAGGCCGCCAACCGCTATCGATTTGATGTTGATGCGATTTTGTTGCAATTCACAGACAACCTGTCGTATAAAGAGCAACACAGCCGACTGGGGAAGTACACTCAGCAGTTAACCGGAGATAAATACACACGGTTTCTTACCGAACTGGCCATATACTATCTCAGAAAAAATAATCTAGAGGCTGGCTTTGAGTACTTAATGGGGAGTCTGGAATCTTCGGTAAGAACGAGAAGCAATGATAGCATTGTGCGGTGTGTGGGATTATTTGAAAAGTACCGCGCGGCAGCTTCAGTAGAGCAACAGGAAGCATACGCAGGCTTAATCGGGGAAATGCACCGAATTAATGAAGAGAGAGCCTCTTATATCATTAAGACTTTATAGACACTAAATTAAACTACACCTCACTCAAACAACTACCCACTATTTGGAATAAAAGTATTATTAATACTAACTATTTTTTGAGCAAAGTTTGGCATCATCCTATAAACTATTAATAGAATCACTTTCAAGATTCCCTCAACAATTTTTAAAGTAGCCTGAACACACTACACAATTGGGGAGGTGTAACGAAACATGAGAAAGATGGTTTTGTGGGCAGTATCGTTTAGTTTCTTATTAATCGTAATTATTTCAGTAAATATACCAAGTAGTGGTTCCGAGTCAATTCAGTCCGCACTGCAACTCATGACACACGGCTCTGGCGGCTAACGAGAAGCTTTTAACGTCTACACATTTAGACAAAAAACAAAAGAGTCGTTCTGGAGGTATCAGGAATGACTCTTTTGTTGTTTTAAACCTCGTCGTTCCCCCAATCTCCTATTTTTTGACAGACGATTCTATAATACTACATATAGGAGGGATGTATTATGCAGTCGAGCCAGCCAGCCATCTTAATTCAAGTCGAGAGAGCCCGGGAAGAACTTCATCAAACACAGAAGAGATACGGTTTCTTTACACATCCCAAGGTCATCGAACAGTCGATGATTCTGGACGAGCTATTAAATCAATATCAACGCAAACGGCTTGTAAACTAGTTATTTCAATGATTTTCAATATAAATAAACACCTTATTTAGGGGGGAATATGTTTATTCCTATACTTGAAGCTATGACCATGGAGCAAGTGCTGGAAGTCATTCTGTTATTAGGCATGAACCTGGGCGCTGTATTTTGGGTACTACAAAAGCAAGCAAAAAAGACCCGCTAAATTCCTGTCTACACCAGCAAAATCAATATCCTGAATGCAAAGGTAGACAGGAACACAATGATAATAATTGATACACATACTACATATAGAGCTTCAAAATAGATCGTTTCAGAGCATTCGGATTTACCCCCACTTGAACCCTCTTAGCTCCTCTATTTTTTCATAACAAATCCCTTCTTCATATCTCCAGACATAAACATCCGCAAGGTTATCAATATCAATATCAAGTAGCCAACACAACCTGTGCATTCAAATATTATCTAAAAGACAGTATAGAGTTATTATTGACGATGATAATCATTATCAATTATAGTGTTATACATAAACTGATGGCTCTCTTAAATCCTGCTGGATGGTATTAAGGGTCACTCCGGAGGATTCCATATGTTTCATGGTGGAAGGGGCATTCGTTTGAATAAGACATAGTATTTCACCGGAAAATTCAGGTTCAAGAGGAGAGGAACTTCATTCATGCAAAGAAATACAAATAAGTTACTGTTTGCTTTCCTTTTACTTTTCACTTTATTGCTGGGGGCATGCTCCAACGGTAAACCAAACGCTAATGAAAATTCATTAACACAAGCAAACACCAAAACAATGAGTACGGTCTTCGGTAATGTTGATGTGCCTATGGAACCCAAACGTATTGTCAGTGTCGGGCTTGAGGATATGCTACTTTCATTGGATGCACCGTTAGTTCAAGCCAGTGGAACGAAAGGGGATTATCTGTACGACAGACTTCAGGAGAAGAAGGTTCCGACTCTAAATTTTTCATCTACACCTAACTATGAAGCTATACTGGCCGCGAACCCAGATTTGATTATTATAATTGATGGGTATGTTGATCAAGCAGGCTTTGAGAAACTTTCACAAATTGCGCCAACTCTTGTCTATGATCGAGGTGACTGGAAAACTTCAATCGTACAGATCGGCAAAGCGATTAATCGCGAAGAACAAGCAAATGAGATCATTAAAGCCTATGACGATAAATTGAGTAAGGCACGTCAGACGATTGCTCAATCGGTTGGAACGAATAAAACCGTTACCTTAGTGCGGCTTACGGACAAAGAAGCTGACGTGTTTTTCCCAAAGTTCCCTTATGGGGGAGTACTCTATAACGATTTGGGTCTAAAACCTGATGTAACTCTTACGGAATTTCAAAAAACAGCGGAAGAAGACTGGGGAGCTACTTTGTCATTGGAGAAGCTGCCAGAATTGAAAGCTGATTATTTGTTTGTCACGGCAGGGTATTCTGCTTCTTCTGAAGAGGAGTTTCAAAAAACATTAGAGACCGTGAAGGGAGTAGAGTCATTGCAAGTGTGGAAAGCGATCCCTGCTGTGAAGCAAAACCATACGTATAAAGTATCGGCAAGGCACTGGATGCTCAATGGCCCGATTGCTGACAGCATGAAAATCGACGATGTCGTGCAAGCTCTAACCGTAACAAAATAAACTTAAGTCTCAGCCATTCGGTCCGTTCGATTCCAATGGTGCCTACCCACTGCCAAAAACATTCCAGATTCAGCACATAAATACCCTGCCTTACCTACTCTATCGGAACATGGGTATTTTATAGAGGACATGCTTGGAGGTATGTTCACCGTGACCTCCTTGCATGTCCTTTTTCATCCCAAAGCCCAGCTATTCCTCAATCAATGGCATGATCGGCACTGCCCTACAGCTTAATTCCCTTAATCGTATCCCCATCGAAATCCTTCACCCTGAACTCGCCGTTTTGAAGAATACCGTATGAGTTTGGATAATTCTCCTTGGGAAGAGAAATCGAGCCCGGATTTAGTACATAAATGCCTTCCTTCACATCGGCTACAGGAACATGGGTATGTCCTTGGATAAAAATATCGCCCGGAGATAGAGGCGGAAGATTGTCCATGCTGAAGCCGTGCCCGTGTGTCGCATAGATCCGCCGGCCTTCATGCAGAATCAGGGCATAATCGCCCATCATCGGAAATTCCAGCAGCATCTGATCCACCTCAGCGTCACAATTGCCGCGTACCGCCACGATTTGGCTCTTGTATGCATTCAGCTTGTCAGCGACGCCCTGCGGGTTATAGCCCTCCGGCAGCGGATTCCGCGGCCCGTGATACATAAAATCGCCCAGGAAAATAAGCTGATCCGGCTGTTCCACGGCTACTTTTTCCAAAGTCTGTTCCAGCCAGAACAAAGACCCGTGAATATCGGAAATAAACATTAACTTCATCGTCAACCACCCTTTCGTCTACCCTAATTTCAGATGCTTCCATTGTAGGACAGTCCTTGCTTTGGTTCAAATTACATTCATACAAATGTCCGCTAAGTACATCACATAAGACAGTAATGCGAATCAACAACACAAAGCGGACGCCTATGAAGGCGCCCTGCTCTTTCTATACACATAACCTGTCATAGCTTAGGGCAAATTGGAGGCTCCCATTAAAAAGCGGTCCACTTCACGCGCAGCCTGCCGCCCTTCCTGAATAGCCCACACGACTAGACTTTGTCCGCGGCGCATATCGCCAGCGGTGAACACGCCTTCCACATTCGTTGCTTGAGCACCGAACTCCGCTGCGGCATTAGAGCGCTCGTCGCGCGCTATCCCAAGCTGATCCAGCACCGTGCTCTCCGGTCCGGTGAAGCCCAAAGCCAGTAGCACCAGCTGTGCCTTCAGCACTTCCTCGCTGCCTGGCACTTCCACCGGTACCATCCGTCCCTGCTCATCTCGGGTCCATTCAATGCGGACGGTATGCAGCTCCTGCACCTGTCCGCCGTCATCCCCCACAAATCGCTTTGTCGATACGAGATAGCGGCGCGGATCTTCACTGTACAGGGCAGCGGCTTCTTCCTGGCCATAATCGACTTTGAGCACCTTCGGCCATTCCGGCCAAGGGTTACCAGGCTGCCGCGACAGCGGTGCCTGCGGCATAATCTCCAACTGGATCACGCTGCGGCAGCCGTGCCGGATAGATGTCGCCACGCAGTCGGTGCCGGTATCACCGCCTCCAATGACGACGACATCTTTGCCCGCTGCGGATAGGTACTCTCCGTCTGCAAGCCCGGAATCCAGCAGGCTCTTTGTATTCAGAGTCAGGAATTCCATCGCCTGATGGATACCGGACAGCCCGCGCCCTTCCACCGGCAGGTCGCGGGCCACCGTGGAGCCGCCACAGAGAACAACAGCGTCATGTTCCCCCCGGACCTGTTCCGCAGGGATGTCCTTGCCGATCTCCGTTCCGGTCACGAAGGTGACGCCTTCCGCTGTCAGCAGATCCACGCGCCGCTGTACCGTCCCTTTATCCAGCTTCATGTTGGGGATGCCATAGGTTAGTAAACCGCCAATGCGGTCAGCCCGCTCGTATACTGTCACTGTGTGTCCAGCCTTATTAAGCTGGGCTGCACAGGCCAGACCCGCCGGTCCCGAGCCAACCACAGCCACTTTCTTACCTGTCCGCACCAGTGGCGGCTCCGGCACAATCCAACCCTCAGCAAAGCCCCTGTCTACAATCGCCTTCTCAATGGACTTAATCGTTACCGGCTTGCCGTTCATACCGACGGTACAAGAGCCTTCGCACGGGGATGGACAGACCCGGCCCGTGAACTCAGGAAAGTTATTGGTTTTGTGCAGCCGCTTTAGCGCTATCTCCCAGTTCCCACGATAGACAAGATCATTCCACTCCGGAATCAGATTATGCAGCGGGCAGCCGGAAGCCATACCGGACAGCAGGCGGCCCACATGGCAGAAGGGTGTACCGCAATCCATGCATCGAGCTCCCTGCTCCCGCAGTTTTTCCTCATCCATTTTGATAGCAAATTCGTTCCAGTTCTTGATCCGTTCCAGCGGCACACATTCTGCCGGCGTCTGCCGCGCATACTCCATAAATCCGGTTGCTTTGCCCATAACAGTCATCCTCCGAGTCTTCTTAAATGACCGCCGTAAAGTGAATTGGCGGTGTCCCTTGTGCTGATTCGGCTTCTATAAGAGATCACATGCTGCAGCCGACTAGAAATATACCACTGTGAAGCAGCAAAGTAAGAAGTGGCCTAGAGGCTTCAAATCCCTGCTGCCACTGCCTGCAAAGTAAAACAGGGGAATAAGTGAGACCATATTAACACTGCGCTGCCTTGCCGAAAATGAGCAATATCACCTTTTACGCAAAACGACATAATCAAATTAACGTTATCGTAACCGCTGAATGATTCATTCACATTGCAGAAGCATGGGGGTTAGGGACACATACAGAACAGGCAGTGCCCACAACTGGACACTGCCTGTTTTTGTGAAAAGAATGCATTTACAAACCGTAGGCTGGATTAGGAACGCCCTTTACTCTTGAAAATATTATAGGCCCCACTGAACATGCCGAATAAAATGGCGGTGATCGGGAACACGATCCAATTGATATGCCATTGCTGGAAAACCAGACCACTGATCAGAAAAATGCAGGTCGCCAGCGGCCAAATAATCGCAGCCACACCTCCGATAACCCGGTCCTCTTCCTTCTTTGCCTTCGAATAGTCACCGGTTTGCAGCAAGATGCTAAAGCTATCCTTAATATTCCCATAATAGACGAAGAGGAACACGGCTACAGCAACGATCTCCAGCAACACCACAACGCCCAAGGAAGCCGCCGCTTCACTGAATGCCGAGCCCACAAATATAGCAGCAGGGGATACCACGCATAGACATACGCCCATGATCAGGGACAGAGTGTAGGTAGAAGCAAAGGCTTCCTGTTTTTGCTGAACATAGGCCTTCAGGTGGTAGGGCAAGGTGAACTCAGATTTCAAATATTTGTATTTCTCCAGCTTCATGCCGCTATAGATGAACATAGCAATAGCTGGAACGATGAACAAGAGCATGGCGATCAGACCAAACATATTGGCAGCATCTTCTGAAAAGCGTCCTCCCAGCATCCCTATCTCAAAGGAAGTGGTAATAAAAATCAACAGTGCCACGCCGGTCAGGACCAGGGCTACACCGATGCCGATCCATAGACCCGATTTTCTTTTGGCGGCCATGAAGCCTTCAACTTCATCGTCCGCAAGCATAGGGGACCATTCTTCCTCCACCTCGGGCATAATGCCTAGTTCACTGGTCAATTCATCAATATTGCCAAACTCCGAGATCACGATCCCTACGGCTTCATTCTCCGATTTCCCGTCCATCTTCAACTCGTAGTACTTTTCTTCCATGCTGGCTAGCAGATCCTGCTTCAGCTTCAGCATTTGATCACTTTTGGGCAGGGTAGCGAACATATTGTTCAAATAGCTGATGATCGTATCCATGAACCTCACAGCTCCTTAATAAATTTATTAACGACCTCTTGTGTAACTTGCCATTCTTCGCATTTTTCGCGGTAATAGGCCAGGCCGGCCGGGGTAATCCGGTAGTAGGTGCGCCGCTTGCCGAACGTCTCTTCCTTGTAAAAGGAAACAATATATCCGTTCTTCTCCAGCCGGGTGAAGGCAGAATACAGCGTGGTCTCTTTCATAATGTATTTCTCCTCCGATAGCGTCCTGATCTTCTTGGATATCTCGTAACCATAAGATTCGCCGTCCATTAGCATATAGAGGATGAGGGTATCGTTGTATCCCCGGATCACGTCACTACTGATCAATAGTCTGCCTCCTTTACTGCATCTGTCGTACTTCACCTGTCGTAGTAATTGAATTGTAGCATAATTACTACGACAGGTGAAGTATTTTTATTCAAATTTGCGCCCGAAATAAGAAAAGAGCGCTCCACTGGCCATCCGGCCTTGCAGAACACCCCTTTTAGGCGTAAAATCAACTTTTTGCAAATCTATCTGTTCTCTGTTTGTTTTTTTGCCTCAAGCCTGTTGTACCGCAAGTACAACCATTCCGGTACCACGAGTAACCAGCCGGTCGCCCGCAAGCTTGCTTACAAGATCGCCGCCAAACAGCACTTCCCACTTACCCAAGCCAGGCAAGTTGCAGGAGACTCCTTCAGGGAGGCTGTTATAAATGACGTATAAGTGCTCTGCAGCTTCCCCTCCCGCGTGATCTCGCAGGGTGTAAGCCACTGCCCCGGCGGGGGTTTTCTCAAACACAAGATGACTGCGGATATCTTCCGCGTTCCGTAGCCGAAAGGCCGGATGAGATCTGCGTAGAGAAATGAGCTGCTTCATATAAGCAACATCTTCCTGATAAGCTGCACAGCGTTCCCAGTCCAGCCAGTTAATCTCCACCGGGGATTTGTAGCTGTTCTCAATACCGTCCTTGGTGCGCATAAATTCCTGCCCCGCATGGATGAAGGCGATCCCTTGGCTGGTAAGCACCATAGCTGAAGCCAGCCTGTGCATGGCCCGCCGCTGTTCGTCACTGACATCCTCTGTGGACAGTACGATTTTATCCCACAGGGTATGATTGTCATGACACTCCACAAAGTTCACACACTGCAGTGGCTCGTCAGCAAATTGTCCAATATCCTGGCTGTAGACAATCCCTCCGGTAATGCCCGTCTTCACCGCCTGTTCCAGTCCGGACTTCCCGCTAATAAACCCCGGCTGATCGTACAGAAAGATATTTCCTTTGACCGCATCCCGGTAACCATCGTTAAAGTGCCCGATACCCGGCAGCAAATCAGCATTGTTCTGGTTGGCCAACTGTTCCATAGGCAGTTCTGTATCCATGACCCAGCCCTCGCCAATGGTTAGGATCGACGGGTCGAGTTCATCCAGGCGACGGCGAATCTCCGCCATCGTGCCCACATCTATCAGACCCATCAAGTCGAACCGGAAGCCGTCAATATGATATTCCTTGGCCCAATAGAGTACAGAATCGACGATAAAACGGGACATCATCGCCCGCTCGGTCGCCGTATCGTTACCGCATCCGCTGCCATTGGACAAACTGCCATCCGGCTTGTAACGCAGATAGTATCCCGGAACCAGCTTCGTAAAATTCACGCGATAACCATCATAAACATGGTTGTAGACGACATCCATGATGACACGTAGGCCACGATCATGCAGGGCCTGAATCATCTGTTTCAGCTCGGTAATCCGGAGACCCGGGACATAGGGATCTGTCGCATAAGAGCCTTCGGGAGCATTATAATTCTTCGGGTCGTATCCCCAGTTATAATGGGGCTGATCCAACTTGGTCTCGTCTACACTTTCGGTGGCAAAATCATAAAACGGCAGCAGCTGGACATGAGTCACGCCGAGATCGGCAATATGATCGAGCCCGGTAAGAATCCCTTCCGGACCGCGCGTACCTGTCTCAGCAAGGCCCAAATACTGCCCCTTATGAGCAATGCCGCTGGCCGGATGAATGGACAAATCCCGCAGGTGCAGTTCATAAATGACCGCGTCAATATGATGGCTCAGCGGTGGTTTATCCTCGGTCCACCGCTCCGGATCGGTCTCCCTTAGATCCATAATAACGCCTTTGTCGCCGTTCACGCCCACAACCCGGGCATAAGGATCAACCGCCTCATTCCACTGTCCGCCGATTCGTACGCGGTAGGTATAGAATTTGCCTGCGAGGTCATCTTCAACCGCAATTGTCCAGGTTCCCCTACTATCAAGGGTCATAGGCAGGCGACTACCTGAGGTCTCGTCTTCCCATGATTCGTACAGGACGAGCTCCGTCTCCTGCGAGGTTGGAGCCCATAGCCGAAACACCGAGCGATCCCGTGCATACATGAGCCCCAAATCATCTCCATCATAACTGAACAGATCATCAAATCCTTGCTCAAAGACGGAAACCCCGCCAGTCACTGCCGGGTCGCCATAATGAATAGGTTCTTTCCCTTCTCTTTGTACCGCCAAAGCAATGCTCCCCTTTACCCTGTAATAACTGATATCATAATCTGATTATGAGTGGAGTGCAAACGTTTGAACTGAATTTATTTTCTTGATCTTGGAAAAGGGGTAAGGTTCAGTCCCACCATCGTGATAATGTCACGGTTGGCCTGATAATCCACCCGGCATTCCCTGCCAGGTGTAGCAGCGCCATCCTTGTAACGACTGCCGTTATCATGAACAATAATAGAGGGACCGTTGCCATCATAAGGTTCTTCATATCCAATGCCTACTACCCAGTGATAATCATACAGATATCGTCCCCTCCAGCGCAGACTTGTCCATTTGTCGAATTTGATCGCTACCGGCCGTCCAGCATTAATCTCGGCCTTATAGGTTTCCCAATCCCTGAATACATAAGATTGCGCAGTCAGCTTGCCCTGACCGTTATCCCCCGCCTCTGCGCGCAGAAAAGCCCGAATGCCCTTTACAAATCCCCGAACGCTCATCCCCCAAGGTCTGCCGCCATGGCAGCTGTACAAGTGGTTAATCTGTGCAGCTCTGGAGCCAAAATGCTGCTTACCGAGCACCGGAGCACCTGTCAAGTCCATATGCCGGCTCCAATATTCTAGTATGGCAGCCATTGTCGCCGGGCCGCAGGCAGAGCCCGGCGAGGACACGCCTTGCTCCCACTGTGAATAAGGCTCTATATTCAGCCTGTGTGAAGTAACTTTATGCTTCATAAGGATATCTTTTCCCTGTGCTCCCGCAATATCCGCTCTACCTCAGAAGAAACGAACGGTTTACTGATGAAATCGTGCATCCCCACTGCCTTGCAACGCTCGCGGTCTTCTGGTCCTGCAAAAGCGGTCACGGCCACGATGTAAGGACGGCGCTCTGCCGGAACTCTGTCCGCAATGAGGGCTGCTGCCGTAAAACCGCTCATGACCGGCATTTGCACATCCATAAAGACAAGGTCATACGACTGCTGCATGACTGCTGCCACCGCCTGTTCCCCATTCTCAGCGAGATCAGCACTGTATCCTCTTTTTTCAAGCATCGTCAGGAGCAATTTCTGGTTCACCGGATGATCCTCGACAACTAGAATGGACAACGGTCCATACTGGAGTCCGGTTAGCATTGCTCCCCCCGGCAGACATCCAATCTCCTCAGATTCCTCCGACAGTTCAACATTTTCTTCTGAAGCTATCTTTGTAGCCAGTTCTTCCGAGGAAGATCCAACCCAATGCTGTGTATCCGGTAAGATTATTCCGTTGTCATGACTGTGAGTGCCATCGCCAATGGTATCGAGTGGCAGGGTAAAATAGAAATTTGAACCTGCCCCTTCACTGCTCTCCACCCCGATCGCCCCGCCCATCAGCTCCACCAGCTTCTTGCAGATCGCCAGTCCAAGTCCAGTTCCTCCATACTTGCGATTAATCGATGGATGGAGCTGAGAGAAGGATTGAAACAATTGATGCTGTTTGAATGCGGGAATACCAATTCCCGTATCTCTGACATTAAACTTCAGAAGCAGCTTGTGGCTGCTGGAACACGCTTCTCTTTCCACATGCATGACAACCTGGCCCGCTTCGGTGAATTTAACCGCATTGCTGACCAGATTGACCAGTACCTGCCGCAGCCGGGCTGCGTCGCCATGAATTACTGCCGGAACGTCGCCGTCGATATGACAGGACAGAAGTATGCTTTTCTCCAGCGCCTTGGGTGTAAATAGTTCAGTTACGCTGTCCATAACGGCATGAAGGTATACCGGCTCATCGACAAGGGTCATCTTGCCTGCCTCTATTTTGCTAAAATCAAGGATCTCATTAAGAATGGACAGTAGAGAATCGCTGCTCTGACTGATGATGTCGGTATATCCACGCTGCTCCTCACTAAGCTCGGTCTCCGACAACAAATCGGTCATACCCATAATGCCATTCATCGGGGTACGCAGCTCATGACTAATGATGGCCAGAAACTCCGATTTAGCCTGATCGGCTTTTTCGGCAGATTCTTTGGCCCGGATAATCTCCTTCTCGTCTGTAATGTCCTGAAACACCAACACGGATCCAATACATTCTCCCTGGTTGAACAACGGTGTCACCTGATATTCAGCCAAAAAGCTGGAGCCATCTCTGCGCCATAAGACCGCATCCTTGCTGTCATGGGATATACCAGACCGAATCGCCTGCATTAACGGTGACTCCTGTGGACCAAAGTTAACTCCGTCATACGCACTCTGCTGGATATGCTTCAGGTAAGCACGGCCAATGATCTCATCCTGCTGGAAATCCAGCATAGCCGCTCCTGCAGGGTTGATGAACGTGACTCTTCCTTCCGGATCGAGACGGAGAATACCCTCGGAAACCGCATTTAGGATCAACGTATGTTCATTGCTCAGCTTCTCAATCTGCTCAGTATGGTGTATGCGTTCCGTAATGTCGCGTCCCACCGAGATGATCTCCACGATATTCCCGCTGTTGTCATAGATGAACCGGCTGTTCGACTCCACCCAGACGTAGCTCCCGTTCTTGCGGCGGAAACGGCAGGTGATTACCGGAAGAACACCAGTACTCAGGCCTTTCTCCATGTACCCTTTTATCATGACCAGCTCATCGGGGTGAACATAATCGTAGACACTCGTGCCATTCAGTTCTTCCGGTTCATACCCTAGCAATGTGCGGCTGGCCGGAGAGCAGTACAGGTAGGTAACATCCTTAACTGCATGCCTTGAGATTAAATCCAGGGAACTTTCGGACAACAGCCGAAAATGGTATTCACTCTCCCGCAGCTGTTCTTCTATCTTCAGCCGGTCGCTGATATCCTGCATCATTCCTATTAATTGAACCGGCTTTCCGCCCGGTCCCATGACGACATCCCACTGGACATGCACGCCAACAACACGGTGATCCGGCAGCAATAAGCGATAAGAAGCTTCTCCTGAACCCCCCTGTGCTATAGCTCTCTGAGCGGTCTCATTCACATAAGCCCTATCCTCTGGATGCACAAATTGTCTGAAATCATCGTAATACATCGTTTCCTTATCCAGTGGGTATAACAGCATTCGCTGCAACTCATCCGATAGCTTCAGCCGATCGCTGGACAGCTCCCAAATCCAGGAACCGATCCGGGCTACTCTTTGAGCTGTCGCCAGCGCTTCATCATTCTGCTTGCGCTTAGTCACGTTGCGTCCGATACCCAGAATATAAGTACTCTCGTTATTCTCGCCCCGTCTTACCTTAAAGGCTGTCTCAATCCACTCATAATGACCATCCTTGTGCCGCACACGGCGGGCAACTGCATCGCTCTCCAGGAATTTGCCGTACCGTCTAATCTCTTCGGCATCATCGGGATGGTAATAATCCAGCCGGTTCGTACCAATCATCTCTTCCGGACGGTAACCGAGGAGTGAATAGCTGGATGGGGACACAAAGGACAGCGTTCCGTCAGGCAGAGTCAGCGAGATAAGATTCTGCTCATCTTTAATAAATAAATTGTACAAATCACTGCTATCCACGGTCAGTTGATCAGCGATTTTGCGGTCCGTGATATCCTGGGCATACAGAATCAGACTTGAAGATGCTTGTCCATTCTCTATGCGAGTGAACGTCAGAGAGAGCCAAATATACCTTCCTTTACCGGTAAGAAAACGTAGCTCTCTCTCCAACACACAGTCAGCAGATGCCTCAAGACCGTCCATAATCTCCTGAAAGGACAACAGGGCTCTGTCTCCATTCTTCTTATTCCCTTTAAAAAAATCCAAGGTGTGGAGCTCTGTCTCATGATAACCCAGCAGCCTGCACAGAGCCGGGTTGGCCTTCAGCCAGCCGCTTCCTCCAGGTGCAAGGATCGCCATTCCTACGGGGGACTTCATGAACGCCTGATTCAGTATATTTTGGTTTTCTGCCAAGAAGTGATCCATCAATGGGCCTCCTTCATCATGAGCCTGTTTCAGCGGACTCTCTCTTTCTTTATTAACCCCAGTATACGTCAATAGAGACAGGGAAAGAAATCTGGTACCCGGACCTGAAACAAGAAAAAGAGAGAATAATTTCAATTGAAATCATTGACTTTTATGGGCTTCGAAAACTACAATGAGAACAACATATTATTCGTGACCTGTTACGACGGAAGCACCCGTAACAAAGGCTTAATGCCTTTGCTGCGGGTGCTTTTTGTCGTCCAATGGGGAACTATAAAGGAGGACACACCTAATGAACCTCAAAGCTATTATCACGCTGGCCGTTTCACTCTTGCTGCTGCCGCTGCTTCCTGCTGCCGCCTTCGGGGCTCCCGCTATTGAATTTACGCCTTCGGTGAAGACCGCCTTTGACCTGACAACGGCCAAAGCAGAAGGATCAGCCAGAACCAAGATGAACAGCCTATATAGCGAGCTATCTGTTCTAAAGCTGCAAGATGACAACCGTGAGAGCAATATCCGGTCCCTGCATTACAATAACGAGCAGTCCCTGGCAACGATACGTCAGCAAATCAAGGAGATTGATCTCACAACAGTGAGCCGATTGGAGGGGGAGACCGCTAAGCTGAAGCAACGCTATCAACCATTATTCGACCAATACAGTGCACTCAACAACAGGATAGCTCTGGCGAAGAAGTTGAAGGACAAGGATCTTAATGCCGTGCTGAAGACCCAGGCGGACGTTATGAAGATTGCAGTCCAGATTGCACGTCAGGACATCCGCACCAAAGAAACACAGCTACGTGCCGCCAAGGACGCTCGTACCAAGAAGACTGCGGCGGTCCGCAAGACTCTAAGCGGGATTGATAGTCCCCAGTCGACAATTAAGGCACAGAAAAGCGTGGTCTCCGCATTGAACAAACGGCTAACCGCCGACTGGAGTGATTTCAAGGCAGCTATCCGCAAGCAGAACGCCAGCCTGACTTCACAGTCCCTGTCCTCCATGGCCTCCCAGTATCGTCAGCTTGCGGATGCCAAGCAAAAAATTATCGAGTCGGAACAGAAAGTGGCTGCCGTCATTGCTGCTGCCAAGAGCCAGCTTGCATCCTAACCGGTAGCTTAAGACAGCCCCGCTTATTTCTTAGATGCCTTTGCTTTATCGTGAGCACGACGATATGACATCACCTTACGGTACATCCTTTTATCCTTAAGCTGGTTGAAAATATAGGGGTCAGGATTCGTATTCACTTCAATAATCCATGGTGTCATGTTACGGTCGAGGCCAACATCCACGCCAACCTGCTTAAATCCGGGATACTTCTTATGGTAGAAGCGTCCGGTATCCCGCCCTAACTTCTCCAGCCTTTTTATGACTTCTCCCTGCTGAGCCTTGCCTAGATGCGGGGCCAGCAGTGTCTCAATCGCTGTTGGCTTGCCACCGCTGTGATAGTTCGTAACAATCTTGCCTTTCTGAGCTACCCGGCCAATCAGCCCTGTTGTCTCCCACTTCCCCTTCGGACTGAGCTGCACCATGACCCGCAGATCAAAGCGCTGTCCCTTATGCTTTAATAGCTCGATCCCTTTCTGGATCAAGTAGCTACGTCCGCGGGTTGCTTTCTTCAGTGACAGGTGGAAGGCATCGAAGGCTCCAAAGGTACGGATGGTCGTGCCGCTCTGGTACTGATAGGTTGTTCCACCCGAACCCCGGTTCAGTTCTACCCTGATGACACCTTTGCCGTAAGTACCGTTGACCGGTTTCACATAGACCATGCCGTACTTATGCAGCATACTCTGCAGACTTGCTTTGGTAAATCTTCGTGTATCCGGAACCAGCGGCGAAATCTCCGGACTCTGCAGCAACACCTTAGTCTTGATCCATTTGCTCATCAATCCTGTTCTATGCTTCGTTCCCAAGCCAGCCCTCTCCCCTGTTCTAAGTCAGTATCATTCGCTCAGATATGATCGCCCTTGTATTGTATTCGGGAACTGTACGGTTCGCATGGGATGATCGCCTTCTCCGCGCCCAATCTGTATCTTCCGCCCAACAGGATGCATATGGTAAAAGAGCGAGAGGGAGCCGAGGACAGGAGGGATGGGAGCATGCATATTTGTATCATCGCACCGGAACAGTTTCCGGTGCCTGGGGACGGTTCGGTAGAAATCTGCATCTGGGCCATTGCCGAGAGACTGGCAGAGAAGCACAAGGTGACCATTGTCAGTCGGAGCATGCCGAATCTGCCAGATACCGAAAAACTGGCCCGTGTCGAGATCGTGCGATTGCCAGCCGGGAGCCCGGCCAGATATCGCAACTCGGTTCTGAAATATATCGAAGGCAAAGACTTCGATATATTTCAGGTGGATAATCGCCCGTATCTGCTAGCTGCAGTGAAGCAAAAGCAACCCCTGACGCCTGCCGTGCTCTTCCTCCATTCTCTGACCTTTGTGCCGGCCTCGGACAAGACGGCCGCCCGGTTGGCGCGGGCCGATCTCATCGTGGCCAACAGCGCCTCTCTGCAGCAGCGGCTGGCCCGGCGGTTCCCGCGCATAAAGCGCAGCATTGACGTCGTCCCGCTAGGCGCGGACTTGTCCCGGTTCGCCCCCGTATCACAGCCGGAGCGGCTGAGGCTGCGGGGGCTCCACAGATTCCCTCCGGCCTTCACCGTATTGTTCGTTGGCCGGATCATTCCCCGCAAGGGTGTGCCGGTGCTGATCCGGGCGGTCGCCCTCCTGAACCGGCACACCCGCGCTCATTTGGTCGTCGCCGGCAGAGGCAAGCCGGCGTACATCCGGCGGCTGCGACAGCTCGCCCGCCGGCTGGGCGTGCCGGTCACTTTTCCCGGCAGCGTCCCGCACGAAGACATCCACAGCTTATACCAGGCCGCGGATGTCTTCGTCTGCCCTTCCCAGCGGCATGAATCCTTCGGCCTGGTGAACGTCGAGGCCATGGCCTCCGGACTGCCAGTCGTCGCCTCCAGCAATGGCGGTATCCGGGAGATCATCGTTCCCGGACATAACGGTTATCTTGTAGAGCGCTATACGCAGGCGCTGCCCTTCGCCAGGTATTTGCTGCGGCTGGCGCGCAGTCCCGCATTAGCCGCCCGGATCGGGGCACAGGGGCGCAGCGACGCGCTGCAGGCCTTTGAGTGGCAGCACACCGCGGACCGGCTAGAGGTGCTGTATCACGGCCTTTGCAGCGAGGAGTAAGCAGCATATAGAATAATGCCGGTTAGGGAGACTTCAGGTTAGCCGCATACGGCTGACGCAGTCCCAAACCGGCTTACCTTGCTTGCGCCGGTAAACCACTTCAGCTGCTGGCGAATGAGATTCACTTGTCCGGATATAGCAAAAAAAGCAGCGAAGCTCTCAGGGCGCTCATTTAAGCTACTCCCGGATTGCATTCACTGCTCCACTAATTTCCTTTATCAAAGACTAGGGTCAGAACAATTGGATTACGGTAAGAACCAGCCCTACAACAAAACCGCATAATGCCCCGTTAACCCGAATCCACTGTAAATCCTTGCCTACCTTCTCTTCGAGCATGTTCACCAGACTGGCATCGTCCATGCTATCCAGATTCTCCTTCACCAGCAGGCCAATCCGGTAATGGTTGACCTCTACAAAGGCAATCAGAGAATCACGGACACGCGTTTCCCAGCCTTGAATCCATTGCTGCTCGTCCCGGATACGACGGGTGAGCATCGCATACAGCGCGAACAGCTTGCGTCCACCTGTCGCCTGTTCTTCTTCTAGCAGCGCCACAGCCTTGCTGCGCAGCAGCTCCAGTTGGGCCACCATGAAGCCATTGGCCGATGCACCTTCTACCTGTTCAACCGCCCACGCCTTCAAGGATGTCAGACGCTCCTCGTCACCGATAAGCTGGAACAGTGCCGTGCGGATCTCACGGATGACATCTTCGCGGTAAGGGCTGTCCTCTTCCTGAAAATCTCGTATCCCGGAGATCAGCATGCCCTGTAGCATATCGCCGAGCATCTCTTCATCGACAAATCCCACAAAGGCTTGGAAAGCCATGCCCTTGAAGCCGCCCAGCTTGACTTCAGACAGCTTCTGGCTGGCAAGCTTGCCCAGCATCGCTTTGGTCTCCGGGCGTGCGGTCCACGAGGACACGCCCTGCAGCGCAAAGTCGAGTGCGGCCACATCCTTGCCATCCTTCATCAGCTTACTCAAGACCACATCAGCTGCGGTGCCAAGATCAGCCTGACTGAGGTAGCTGGCGACAGCCTTTTGCAGATAAGGAACGGCCTTCTCGGCAGGTACCTTCAGCACGATACTCTTCAATTGCTCCAGCATTTCCTGCCGGGCCTTCTTCCGGCTGAACACTCTAGTCAACAAGCGAGAGGCGAGAGTGATAAAGCCGAACTTCCGCAGCTTGTCCTCGATACTCTTCTTATTAAGCAATTCGTTCTCCATCGCGTGGATCAGAGACTGGATGATTTTATCCCGGTTCTTAAGCAGCAGGGAGGTATGGGGAATCTTCAGCCCCATGGGATGACGGAACAACGCTGTTACTGCGAACCAGTCCGCAATCCCCCCTACCAGTCCGGCTTCAAAGCCGCCTCTCAGCAGGATAACAGTCAGGTTCTCCGGTAGAAACAGCGTAGCCAGAAAGCCGATCGCCATAACGGCGAGTGATATTGTAGCTAAATGTCTAGATCTCATAGAGGTCCTCCTTGGGTACAGCATAGACAACCTGCCGGTTTCCTTTGCAGGCTAAAGGCCGCCGGTTCAAGCCGAAAAAAGGCAAGGGACTGGCGACCTTTTCCGGCCTATCAGTGCTTTATCCATCATTGTACCACGATTGCTCCCCTTTCTGTACCTGCCAGTGCCCCCTGAGCAGATCAGGCGGTCAACCCCCTTCCTCTTGATGAAAATGGATTTTTAGTTTTCAGGAAATTAGTGATAAACTATCATTAATACTTTTTATCGCCCTTAACAGGGACTACTAATGTTAAAGGAGAGCCAGAATATGCTGATTGCTTTGGATATGGACGGCACCCTGTTGAACGACAACGGCAATATCAGTCCAGGAAACCGCGAAGCTATTGTACAGGCTCAAAATCATGGGGCTATTGTTATCATTGCTACAGGACGTTCGTATATGGATGCAGAAAAGCAGCTTCGGCTGGCCGAGCTGGAATTACCGGTGGTAAGTCTAAACGGCGCTGTAGTCACACTGCAGGACCGGACGCTTGCTGCCAGCAAGCCGCTGCATAAGGAAGATGTTATCCCGGCGCTGCGCTGGATGAACGAGATCCCTGACTTATATTACGAGATTTATACGGAAGACAACGTCTACGTGGAGCTGAACAAGCGCGTACACTTGGAGAAGCTGTCAGCACAAGGCGGCGACGATCTGCCCGAAGAACTGCGCTTGCTGCTGAAGGGCGTTATCGACCAGCAGTTCCGGCAGGCAGCCGTAACCTATGTGGAGAGCATGGAGGAAGTCTGGAGCAAGGAAGAGAGTGTCCTGTATAAAACACTGGCCTTCTCGCTTAAGCCTGAACTGCTGAAAGAGGCTTCCACGAGATTTGCTTCCATTCCTGGCCTGATTATCACTTCTTCCCATGTCAATAATATTGAAATCAACCATGAAGAGGCTAACAAGGGCTCAGGCCTGGCCATTTTGGCCGCTCACTACGGTATTCCCATAGAGCAAACCGTTGTTATGGGCGACAGCTATAACGATCTGCCGATGTTCGAGGCTGCCGGCTACCGTATTGCCATGGCAAATGCCGCACCGATTCTTAAGGAGAACTGCGATCACATCACTTTAACCAATCATGAAGATGGGGTAGCGGCAGCAATTCAGCATGTTCTAAATAAAAAATAACGGAGCAGTACCAGCACTCGTTACAGAATCTCTTCTACATGACAGGACCGGGCATTCACGCCCGGTCCTTTTTTTCACACCCGCTCCTTCATTACTCCATGGCCTTCCACCGGGCCGCCTGTTGCTAATCCTCCATGATGCTCCATCCGTGAGACAATCTTACACAATCCGCTTCTCCCGGTCGTCCACCCGTCTCAATCTGAATCAGTGTGAGCGTGGTCATCGCCTGGATCGCGTGTCCCACCCCTGCAGGAACCTGCACAATGTCACCAGTGGATAAAGCATACTCATTCCCATCCAATATATATTTCCCTGTGCCCTCTGCTACTGTCCATACTTCGGAGATCCTGTGATGGAAATGATACTCAGTATGCTTGCCGGGATGGATCTGCAGCTTTCGGGTTACGGTCACAGGTCCATCTTTACTGGGGTCTTCGTCCAAAATAACAGAGGTCCCCCAGCGGGTCTCTTCGTACCTGGGCACGGAATAACTATTCCCAAGTGCTGTCTTGATTTCATTGGCCCGGTTCTTGTCCGCAACGAGAATGCCGTCCGGGCCAGCCGCCACAATGGCACCGTTCAGGCCAATAACATGTACTGGCAGGGATAGCTCATTCACCAGATACGTCTGGTGCGCATCGGGAGAGACGCTGCCTTTGCCAGTAACCTGTTGCTCCAGATGGGCTGATAAGCTGTCCCAGCTCCCCAGATCACTCCAGCTGCCGCTGTACGGGATTACTACCGTATGGCGCGAATGCTCCAGCACCTCACGGTCAAAGCTCTCCCGAGGGAGGTTGTCGTAGCTCTCCAGCAGCCTGTCATATACTAGTTCGATCCCCCGTTCGGATAGACTGTTCAGGAGAAAAGACAACGAACAGGCAAAGACACCACAATTCCACAGGGCTTGCTGCACAATCAGTTTTTGCGCTGTGTCCGGATCAGGCTTTTCGACAAAGCGGTCGACATGATAATAGCTCCCGCCCGGGCTTCCCGCCTGCGGAACTATATATCCAAACTCCCCGGAGGGAAACCTAGGTACGCTACCGATCAGCGCAATCTCTGCCGCCCCCTCTCTAAGCACATCCGGAAAACGCCGCAGGAGCTGAAAAAAAGACGGCGCAGCATAAGCATCAGCCGGCAGAACTACCACCGTTTCCTGTGGCTCAACGCCGAGCACGGAATAGAAGTAGCTGGCTGCCAGAGCTACGGCTGTATAGGTACCCCGCTTCTGCGGCTCGCCAAGCACGGGAATTCCCTCGCCGACATGACTAACGGTAATATCGACCTGGGACTCGTGCGTTACGATACAGCTGGAGGACAGCAGCCCAGCCTGGTCCAGCTCTCTGCACATCCGCTGGAGCATGGATTCCTTGACGCCCGTTTCAGAACGTAGCAGCTTCAGAAATACCTTTGACCTGATCTCATTGGAGAGCGGCCATAGCCGCTTGCCCGAGCCTCCGGACAGGAGAACGATCCGCACATTGACGCCTCCTTATCTCTAATGTCAGGCAGCCGTCACCTTCAATCAATGGCGGCTGGCCTGTGATGACCGGGAATACCCTTTACGTTTATGAAAGGACAGTGATCTGTAGCTCTTGGCCAGTTTCGACTTCTCCGCCTGGGAGACCCCACCAGCGTTCTGGTGCAGACTCTTGTTGCGCGCCTTGCGAATCAGCATTCCGCCGGGGTCACTCTGGTACACGTAATTGCCGTAGGTCTCGAATTCTGAGAAGCCAAATTGCTTACTCCGGTTCATGCTGCGGAGGATGGCGGAATACCAGGGCAGGCCATGCCGGGCTTCGATCTCTTTCTTCATCCGGGAGAGCTTGCTCCGCTCAAATAGCATATAATGAGTAACGAGCGAAGACGGTGCGCTGGCCTTGCGGCCCATGAGTTTTTTGTACGTGACAAAATACTCCGGTTGGCTCCAGCTTCGGCTGAAAAATACGGTGCGGCCGTTCTGACGAAACCGGTGCGGAGCAATCAGCACCGTATCTGCATCGATAACAAGAAAGTAATCAGCCTTGCAGATTTTGTCACCGTTCAGCTTCAACAGCTGCTGAAACAGCCAGCCGGAACGCTCCCAGGTACGTGAGCGGTAATGAATGTCTTTTTTCGTAAGAGGAAGCACTGTATTCTCATCCACAAAGGTACAGCCGTGCTCCCGGCAAAAATGCAGCAAGCGCTCCTTTCGCGGGGCAACTATGAGAATTCGCCCAATGGGATGCTTAACATGGGTTCTAACAGCTTTCACCACATAGGGTAAGGTCGCCAAATCCTTTTCGATTGCTGGAATCAGCACATCAATCTTGGCCGCTTGTGAGATCCCTGCTTTACTTGGCAGTGACATATGTTCATCTCCAGATTTATCATTTTGCTTTAGGATATGAACGACAGTTAAGGAACGAATGGGCCCGACAAAAAAGATGGCTGTTCTCCCTATATAGATACAAGAGAAAAGTTCTCCTTTTTCCATTAAACCCCATATCAAGTACGGGCGAATTATCGTATAATTCTAGCCACTGGCGATTGTCTATGAACAATATCTCAAATCCGGCTTCACGATAACATCAAATTTCATTCATGAAGATACTGTGAAAGGAGCCTCTTTTCAACCGAGATGAAAGCCCTATTGATTGACGATGAGAAGGCTGCGCTAATCCAAATGGAGAGACTGATCAAGGCAGACGGACGGATCGAAGTTATCGGTGCCTTTACGACCGTACGAGAAAGCCTGGAGTATCTCTCTACTTACAAAGTTGATTTTGTCTTTCTGGACATCGGCATGCCTGAGATGAGCGGCCTCGCTGCTGCCGAATATATTTTGCAGCTTGACCCGGACATTCGTATCGTCTACGTCACTGCATACTCGGAGTATGCCGTCGAAGCCTTCGAGTTAAATGCCCTTGATTATTTGCTCAAGCCTGTCAGCACTGGCCGCTTTGCCAAAACTGTTACACGCATGTTAGATATTTATCACCGTAAGAGCGACGCCCTGTCTCTTGCTACGCAGACGGATTACGAGCCGTCCATCCTATGCTTTCACCGTCTGGAGCTTCGGGGTGGCAGGACGCCTGGTGTTAAACTGAAATGGAGAACCTCCAAGGCGCAGGAGCTCTTCGCCTTCTTACTCCATAACAAAGGACAATGGGTCAGCAAAAACCTATTGCTGGACAGCTTATGGCCAGACTATGCTCCTGACAAGGGATTGACCCATTTGCATACCTCCATCTATCAGATTCGCAAGCTGCTGCGGGAATGGGACGAGGGCGCTGGCATCGAATTTGCACAGGATTGTTATCGGCTGTCGCTGGAGGGAACAGTTACCGATGTCGACCTGTTCTTGCAGGAACTGGAGAGAATTCTAAAAGACCCGTCAGCTTCCCCCAATACTTCATCACACCGTTACGACAGCGCGCTTAGTCTCTACTCCGGGCATTACCTGGAGGAGCACGACTATTGGTGGGCCAAGCCGCGGCAGGAGCAGCTGAGGCAGCAATACATAGAATTGGTGCTCGCCATCGCTAGGGAAGAAACGGCAGCGGGCCATGAGACGCAAGCCATCAAGAGACTGGTGTCCGCCAAGGACAAGGACCCCTACTCTGAGGAGATTTGCCAGCAAATCCTTCAAGCTTGTGCCAGTCTGAAAGATTACGAGTTACTGCAAACTCACTATCTTTCATTCGCAGAGATGCTGCAGAAGGAGCTTGGGATCGAGCCCGATTCGGAGACAACTGCGCTTTACCAATCTCTTATGCAACAATAGTCCCTTAAAAAGTCCGGAGAGCAATCATTTAGCTGTTCTCCAGAAATAAATTCAAAAACACGCCACCTCTCTTTCCGAGAAGGTGGCGTGTTTTTTTGCATTTTGATATTTTCCAGGCAGCCGATTGCCTGAATTGAATCAACTACACTCAAGTCCTACTGCCTTCGCTTCAGCGGAATACGGAAACTAACCGTTGTTCCCTGCATCGGCACACTTTCTATTTGCAGACCTTCACCGTACAGCATCAACAGCCGGCGATTGATATTTTTCAACCCTACTCTGCCGCTATCGCTATCCGATAATGCGTGCGACAGCCTTTCTTTGGTCACACCCACGCCATTATCCGTCACTTCAATGCGCATGTGGTCGTCACTCTGGCTTACCGAGACCTTAACCACGCCGCCAGATTCTTTTTTCATAATGCCATGGTTAATCGCATTCTCTACCAAAGGCTGTATACTAAGCGGCGGAATCATCGGCTTCAGGTCTCCCTCCAGATTCAGCTCGACCTGCAGACGCTCGTTGAATCTCGCCTTCTCCAGTGTCAGGTAAGATTGAACCAGCTCCAGCTCCTTGTCCAGTAAGATCAAGCGATCACGGTTGCGGAAATCAAAGCTGCTGCGCAAATACTGACTCAGCTCGATGAGCAAATCCATTGCCTGATACGGATCGGTTGGGCAAAAGGCGATAATGGTATTCAAAGCGTTATATAGAAAATGCGGCTTAATCTGGGCCTGCAGGAAAGCCAACTCAGATTGAATCGCCGTTCGTACCGATTGGCGCAGTTCCAGCAGTGTGCGTACCCTCGCTTTTAGCTCCCCGGCGTCCACCGGCTTGCTTAGATAATCATTAATCCCCGCCTCAAATCCAATCCGGATATCCTCTGGCCGGCTTCGGGCCGTTAACAGAAGCACCGGCAGCTCTGACAGCATGAAACGTTCACGGATAGAACGGCTAAGCTCCAGTCCTGACATGCCCGGCATCATCCAGTCTGTGATCACGAGATCAAAAGACTGAGCGCCGCTCAAGGCTGCCAGTGCATCCTCTCCCCCGCTAAACGCGGTTACCTCATAATGTTCAACCTCCAGCAAGTTAATCAGCACCTGCAAATTGACGGGATCATCGTCGACAACCATTACCCGGTATTCAGCGTCCTGAGTCTCCCGCACCCGGCTTGACCGTCGCTCCTGCACTTCTACGGCACGAACAGATGCAGCAGTGGAATTCATCGATTCAACAAGCTTCGTTGACTTGTCCGAAACGGCTGAGACTGGAAGCGAGACTGTCTTCGCAGAAGGCAGGTAAACAATGAACCGCGAGCCTTGGCCCGGCACAGATTCAACCCTGATTCGCCCATCGCTCAACTCGACCAGCTTTTTGGTAATCGAGAGTCCAAGTCCCGTCCCCGCATAATCGCGATGAACGGCATCTCCACCTTGATCAAATGCATCAAAGATCGTCTCCAGCCGCTCTGCTTCAATCCCTATGCCGGTATCCTCTATTATAATTACGACATCGTCTCCTTCAGCATGTGACGAAAGCGTAATTTGCCCTTTGCTCGTAAACTTCGCAGCATTGCCCAGGAGATTGTACAGGATCTGTCTCAGCCGATCCTCATCGGTATCCAGCAAAGGCAGCTGATCCGGCCACTGCTGCACCAGTTTCACCGGTTTTCTTTTGAGCAGATAAGGAATCACTTCCAGTACGGATTGGGCCACAGAAGGCAAGTCTACAGACCGCCTGTGCAGCGTGATCTCCCCGTTCTTTAACTTGGAAAAATCCAAAATATCATTAATCAGCGAGGAAAGCTGCTTGCCCGTCGCCACAATCATCGCCAGATTCTCGGCCTGTTCCTCGCTACCAGCGGCTCCGGCAGCACTCTCCAGCATGGATTCCGCGATGTTAATCATGCCGTGTAGCGGCGTACGCAGCTCATGGGACGTATTGGCCATAAATTCGTCTTTGAGCCCATCCAGTGTGAGCAGCTTGCTTGATAGCGCCTCGACATCCCGGACCGATTCCGCAAATCTTCTGGCAAACATCAGGGCCTGCGCAGCAACGAAGATCAACATTTCGAAAGGAATGAGGACTTGATCGTCATACATACCTAGAACTTGCATGGTGCTGATTGCTACAATTGCAAAGATGCTTTGCATACTCATGATCATATAGAAAGCATCCGCTTTGTGCGTCCGAATCGAATTGGCCATAATGTACATCACAAACAGCAGCATCGAAAAGCCGAGCCCGATCATCTGAATATCCCATTTAAAAAACGTCTTCATGGGCAGCACCAGCGCTGAAAAAACCACAACCGCCATAAGCAAGTGAGCACCCTGTACAATTCTTTTATGTATCGCCTGCGGATTTAGCTCAAACGCAGATAGCAGCAGAAAATAGTAGCCGAGTGTGGAGCAGATGGGCTGTATTTTCATCAAAACCGTGTAAGGTAACGACGGAATAAGCATCTCCAATAATTTCTCCCCGTGTGTCAACATATAGAGAATCACGGAGAGGCAAAATAGCCCCAGATAGAGCGTAGACCGCTCTTGCTTTCGTAACCGGTATAAAATCAGAAAATAGGCAGCAGGTACAAAAAAACCAGCGATCAGTACCCCATCCTTAAAGACGCTGCGCTCTCTTACACCTAAAACATCGTCTTGCTCTCCGAATAAAAGCGGATAGATCATTCCCCCTGAGGCGTATAACGTATTAGATACCTGGACGATAATTTCAGACATGCCCCCTGATAACGGGAAAAAGCTCGCATAAGGAACGTTGCCTTGTTGGTCCTCGCTTTCCTCCGAAGCCGGAGCTCCGCTAGCCCCAATCTCTACTCCGTTAACAAAAATGCGGTTCGCCATTCGGATATTGGAGGTTCGGATGCCGTACATCCCCTCCTGATGATCATCTAATTGCAGTCTCAGACGATAAGTGGCATACCCGGTAGACTGCATAACTCCCTGCTCCTCAAGATGACGATTCCAACTTCCCGGAACCACGATGATGTCTTCATCTGAAGCAGCGGTACGGAGTTCATCAGGCGTCAGCAGCTCATTCCAAAAGAATGACCACTCGCCCGTCAATTCTACGTTACCGTCTTTTTTAAAATCCCAGTCTCTTAAATCCAGATAACCTGCCTTCGCATTGAGCTTGGTACCGGCCCCGGCCAACGAGAATTGAACCAGAAAATATCCCAAGAAACTTATGCCCAGCAGCAGCAATGCAACTTTATAGACTATGCCTTTATTCATGTAGCAAGCTCCCGCACAGTAAAATAAACTATCGACTACTCTTATAATATTGTATCCCAGCACTACTGAATAAGGTAGAAATTTTCTTCTGCGGCTTCTAAAATAAAAGAGATGTAACTGTGGATTTATTCGAATGTGAAGAGAAGGAGAGTCATAACCCTTGAAAGAAAACTTACACCCCGGCATTGCCACGCTATACGAAAATCGGCTGCTTCGGACGGAGCTGGAATGCGAGCGGTTTGACCGTGCGCTGGAGGGTCTTGCTGGGGATACAGAGGACCGAATCATTCATGAGATTTTCAAAGTGTTCGATGATGAAACGGAGCAAGAGGAAGTCATGTTCAGCCTTGTTCATTTTGTGGAGAGCTACCAGACGGAGATGTATCTGACCCAGCTGCTGGAGTCGCTGCCTGCCATGCTGGAACCGGCCCGGGATTGGGCGATTGTGCTGAATAAAAGAATCTTAGAGGATGAATTCTGCCGCAGTGAATACGCTGATATCGCTTCAGGGATGTCCCCACAGATCAAGCGGGTGCTGTCTTTTTTGCTGGAGGAAATCAAAGAAGACCGCCCCAAGTTATTCGAGCGGCATGTGAACGAGATTCTGGGGAAAATCTCCCGCTCCGGATAGAGCGGGACACTGGCTCAGTGCAGGAGCAGTCCCGCAGCCAACGTGATCAGGACTACTGCTGCAATAAACAGGCTGGTTCCTGCTAAATAGATTTTGGAGAGCAGGATCGAAATCATATTCAGACCGCTATGGCACTCCCTTTTCCCAACAATCCAGCTACGATTCAAAATTCAGGTTCACTGGCTCCAGCGGCAGGCCATCTTCCGCAGATTCGTCAGTCGTGGGTGTCTTGGCGTCTACAACTTCAAAGCGATACTCGTCACTCCAGGCCTTTCCAGCACCACTCAGCAGTATGCCAAATGCAATTCCATGGGCCTCCTGCGGAATATCCAGGACCACCTGATATTGGTTCCAATCCCTGGAGCCCTTGATAGGGCGACTTTGCATATTATCGAATTTAAGCATTTCTCCACCTTTACCGTCCACTCTCATCCATAATCCAGCCCAATCCTTAATGTTCTCCGCTTTGACAAAAGCCGTCAGCTTGAGACGTTTACCCAGGTAAGCCTGTGCGCTGAACATTTGCATTAAGGTAACGAATCCGGTAGCGGCGGAATGGGCGGATTGAAGCAGTGCCGAGGCTTTCCCTGTATGCACTTCCGATTGGTCCACGGACACCTTGTAGCTGTCGCTATTTTGTCCTGTCACGGTCCAGCCCTGCAGCGCCTTGTCTTTAGCCATTGTATTTCCTCCTTTGATGAGTTCTCTGGAATAGGTTCGATATTGGCCGGGAGTTAGTCGATATTCCTTTTTGAATGCCCGGGTGAAGGCCTCCTGGGATTGAAAACGATATTCCAGAGCGATGTCTAAAATCCGTTTGTCACTGTAGATTAGCTCACTTGCCGCTTTGGCCAACCGTCTTCTGCGGATATAACCAGCAACAGTGCTACCTACAGCCGCATTGAAGATTCTGTAGAAATGCTGTGGCGAAAAGATGATGTGCTGCGATACCTCGCGCAGGGATACCCCTTCCGTCAGATTCTTCTCAATATACTCCAGCGATTTCTTCACCGCCCTGGAATGCCCTTTGTCTCTCATGGGTGTGCTCCCTCCCTTGTCTATAAATTATCATAACGGCGTTTGGGAAATTTGACTTTTTATCTCAAATTAGAGGATTTACAGTTTTTCTTTGTGTGCATCATTTCGGATCAGATGATATATTGTAGATTGTCTGTTTTACGGCATAAGAAGGATTAAACGAAGGTGAATTCATTGAACAAGCTCTTATTTCATAATATCCCCTTAGGCGTTTCCGGGGAACGTATTCCGCAGGCGGCTGTCGCCTCTGCGATGACCAGCAAGGAGTTGGTCAAGCCCGGCGAATCGGATGCAGGTTATTTTCGCAGACTGGAACAGGGTGGCATTCACCTGAACAAGCCGCAAATAGCGGCCGTCCGGCATCATCTTGGACCGCTGTTGACCCTGGCCGGAGCTGGTTCCGGCAAAACCTCAGTGCTGATCGCCAGAACCGGTTATCTGCTGTCTGTGCGTGGTGTTACCGCAAGCCAGCTGCTGCTGCTGACTTTTTCGAACAAGGCGGCGGCAGAAATGCGAGAGCGGATCGCTCTGCTGCCGGGTGTGAACGAAAGTGATGTCTCGCGGCTGCAAGCCCGGACCTTCCACTCGTTCTTCCTGTATTTCCTGCGCAGACAGGGATTGCAACAGGAGATTTTTAGCGAAACACGCCGTCAACATATTCTGCTGAAACAAATCATGCGCGAGCTCGGATTACCCAAGGATGCTTATCCGCCAGAAACACTGTTGACCGTGCTCTCCACCTGCAAAATGAATATGGGCACCGTGGAAGATCTGCCGGAGTCCACCATCGCCGAGCAAGAGATGAAGGCTGTCCTCCGCCTCTACGAGCAATGGAAGACTGATCATTTTAAAATCGATTTCGACGATGTACTGCTGATCGCCTACCAAATGCTGAAGGACCGCCCCCGGCTGTTGAGTGATCTCCAGGAGCGGTTTCATTATGTGATGGTGGACGAGTTCCAGGATACCAACGCTCTGCAATACGAATTGGTTAAAATGATTGCCCAGCCCCGGAACAACCTGATGGTTGTCGGGGACGATGACCAGACGATCTACTCTTTTAACGGTGCCCGCAGCGAGTTCATTCTGGAATTCGAGAAGCTGTATCCTGGCGCTAAGGTTATTACGCTGGATATCAACTACCGCTCCGGCCCGGCTATCGTCGGACTTGGCAATGGGATTATCCGCCATAACCAGCGGCGGCGTTCCAAGACCCTGCAAGCCGCCAGAGGCACCGGCAGCCAGCCGCGGTATCTGCGTCCGCAAACAGCGGATGAGGAAGCGGAGCAGATGGTGGATTTCATCGTCAGCGAGGTAGAAGCCGGAAGGCGGGAGTACCGTGATTTTGCCATGCTCTACCGGGCTTCCAGCAGCAACCGGGCTTTGCTTGAATTATTGTTGCTCCGCGACATCCCGTATATCGATTATGGCGAAGGCCAATTGCTCTATGAGCATTGGCTCATCTCGCCGGTGGTCGACCATTTGCGGCTATCGCTGAACCGGCGCAATTTTGCCGCCATTGAGAACATCCTCCCCACCCTGTACATGAATCGGGAAAAAGGGATGGACCACATCCGCCGCATGGAAGCCATACAGCCGAAGCAAGGCCCGCTGATCCATCTGCTGTCCCTGCCAGGGATGGAGGATTTCAAGGCCGTCAAGCTGCGGGAGCGGCTGGATCTGATTCGCGGACTGCGGGAGCAGATTCCGGTACTAGCGATTCGGCAGATCCGCAAACAATTCTATGATTATTTCATCGAAGCCAATGAACGACATCAAGCTACTCTGCACCGGGAGACGCTAAAAGAAATGCTGGATGAACTGGAAGCCTCGGCAGAGCGGTTTGACAGCATCCAGACATTCATTGATTTCATAGACAACGTGACCGAACGGAACGAACACAGCCGCCAATCCGGACTTAAGGAACAAGGAGACCGGATTGCGCTGATGACCATTCACAAGTCCAAAGGACTGGAGTTCCCGGTCGTATTCCTGATCGGAGCCTCCGAAGGCATCCTGCCGCACAGCTCGGCACTGGAGGCTGACCGGCTCAAGGATCGCAAATCCGTGGCCGGGAGCAGTAGCGCCGCTGCCGCCGGGCTGGCCCTAGCGGCGCTTGAGGAAGAGCGGCGACTAGCCTACGTCGCCGTGACAAGGGCTCGGGAGGAGCTGTTCATCAGCTCCCCGGCCCGGCACAGAGGCAAAAAAGCGGACGTCTCGCGCTTCATGCTGTCCGCTTTCCGCTCGGCGGCTGCCACAGCCGCAGCCCCCGGGTCCACGCGGCCGGGCTCCGGGCACCGCAGCGCCGCCGTCGTCACGGCCAAGGCGCTGCCGGCCGCCAGAGCTACGACCGGCCGGACCCACACCGTGCCGGTGTGGAACTGCACCGGCGCGTCCTGCCCCGGCTGGACGCGCATGAAGGCAGGCGGGGCCGAGGACCATCTGGCCTCCAAGCCCTGCCCGCTATGTAACTCACCGATGGAGAAGAGCACCCGGGTTGTCCCGGTATAGAGGGACATATGTAGATATAGTCTAGTCGAGCAGTAGAGCCTTTAGATGAGCTTGAGAGAGTGTAAGAGGGAAGAGTAACGCAAACACGTTGAAGGAAGGGTTAGGCTGCAGCAAGTTTGATACAACGTAGTTGGCTAGAAAAACATGAGCTTGAGATGACGGAGAGGTTTTTTTATGAGTTGGGCTCGATCTGTTGCGGAGTAACTTATATAGTGTGGCTGAGTCAGCTTATCGCAGATTAACTAGTATCGTGTGGCTGAACTCGTCCTATCGCTAAGTAGCTAGTATTGGTTGGCTGACTCATACTGTTGCAGAGTAACTAGGTTTGTGTGGTTGGACTCATACTGTCGCGAGAGTAACTTATATTGTGTGGGTGTGATTAGCCTGTCGGAGTAACTAGCACTCTGTAGTTCGTCTCATTCCATTGCGTAGTTGCTACTTGTTGCATGAACCAAAGAGTAGTCACCAGCATTAACAGGAAAAACTCCCGTTAATTCGCCGATTTTCTTCATTAGCCCAGAATTAACTGGAAAAACTCCAGTTAATTCTTCGGAAGAAGGCTAAATTGGGGCTTAGCCCACAATTTAACAGGATTATATCCTGTTAATACATTCGTGTTGCTGATTTAAGCCAGAATTAACAGGAGAAATTCCTGCTAATTTTCTGGCATTCCGATGGCAGGAACAATCCCTTCTAACCTTCCAACAGCAGGAGGAATTCCGGTGAATCGTCTAAGATTCCGACACTACCTCGCTACCGTGTAAGCTAAACTATCCATTCAAGTCTGCTATATTCCCTGATTCAGCCTTCTATATCGCCGGAATCTAAAAAACGACCCTCACCGGTCGTTTTTTTAGGTCCAAGCCCAGAGGAATCCGTCGCGGTCCCAGGCGATCCTGCCGCCGTGGAGCTTGCGGAAGGCTTTTTTCACTTCTTTGGATAGCGAGGCATTACCGTTCTCATTCACAAATACAAATTCTTCGCCGAAATTCGTCTTCACATATTCAATCGCCGCCGTCTGATAAAGGGTTCCGGTGAAACGGATCTCCTTAACCATCCACTCAGCGACATCCTGAGCAGTTACTTCCACAGTTTACGCCCCTTTCCTTAATCCATATCATTTACTCATACTCATACTCATACTCATACTCATACTCATACTCATACTCATACTCCACTATTCTGTGCGACATTCATTATAACACACAAATCCCCCCAGCCCGGACAAGGGGTCCGAAGCTGGGGGGGAGAGAGTAGCTCACGTTACAATGTGCTAAATGTCTGGGCGGTGCTAATTCATTTCAGGCTACCGGGAGCGCTCGTTTAACGGAAAGTGCGGCCTCATCCAACGTAACCTTTCTCTCTTCCTAGCCTCCGAACCTCTCTACACTCTCGAAGGTCCTTCTCCTAGCCCCTGGCCCCTACACGCACCGCTCACCACCAGCGCTCACCCTCACACTACCTCCTCCGCCTCACGGCTTACCGCAGCCGGAACCATAGGCGGTAGACCCTCAGTGCTCATAGCAGCCGCAGGCATAAGGCCCAGGCAGTGGCACATTAAGGGCGCAAGGCGAAGCTGGGGCAGCGCTTGAACCTCTTTTTCCGGGGACAGTACGGTTTCGCCAAAAGTATACAGGGGGACATGCCGCTCTGCAGGCGAGACGCCGCCATGAAAGCCATTCGCGTTCATGCCGTGGTCGGCAGTGACCAGGATTTTGTAGCCCTCGTTCATCCAGATTGGCAGCATCGTAGCCAGCAATCCATCGGCTTGGCGCACAGCTAATTCGTATTCCTTGCTCTCCCCGCCATAGCGGTGGCCCGCATCGTCAATATTCATGGAGTGAACGTAGAGAAAATGGGGATCGAACGCCCCGCGCAAGTACTCGGCATCTGCAAACACATGGCTGTCAGGGTATTGGTCCTCGAAGTAGAAGCTGCCATGCTGAATCGGGCGCAGCACGTTGTGCTGGTGGCGGTCGGTTATCGGGTTGAACGGGGATGAGCTGTACAGCTCACTGACCCAGTGATAGGCGGCTGCGGCTGTACGAAGATTCGCAGCTACCGCCAAATGGAAGACACTCTGCTCCTTGCTGGGCCTGTTGATATGGTTGGCCGTGATACCATTTCTGACCACAGGTGTGCCAGTAAGCAGCACCTCGTAGAGCGGCCGTGACAAGCTGGGTAATTCCGACTGTACCCGGTAGCACGACATGACTCCCTGCTCCACCAGATGCTCCATGTAGCCCAAATACTTTCGAGCCGCATCATACCGAAGTCCATCCAATACAACCACAATCAGCTTGTTAGTGATCTCACTCATTTTTGTCCCGCCCTTCCTGAATCAGAGAATGGATGATTCTAAGCGCCTTCCCGCTCCAAATGTCGGAGCTGTGCCGGGTCCAGCACCAGTGTGACCTGATCCTGTTCCCGCAGCCGCAACCAACTTCCGTCGTTCAGCACGTCTACTGTCAGGCGAATGCCGGAGGCTTCGGCTGTGCAGCGGATGATATTCCCCAGCATCGATACCGAATGAATGCTGGCGTCCAGCAGGATCCGGCCCTCTTCTTCGGCCGCAGCAGCCTCCCCAGCCTTAAGCAGCGTAATCGCTTCAGGGCGTAGAGCGAAGCTGTCCGCCGAGCTGTCTACCCGGCCGAATAGTTTCAGCGCCTCTGGCCTAGTAAACACGTTGTAGCTGCCCATGAACCGCGCCACGAATTCGGTACGCGGCGCCGTGTACAGCCCTTCAGGTGAATCATCCTGAATAATCCGTCCGCCCTTCATGACGCACACTCGGTCAGACACAATCAGCGCCTCTTCCTGGTCATGGGTGACGAACAAGGTCGTCATGCCAAGACGCTTCTGAATCTCGCGGATTTCGGTCCGCAGATTTTTACGGATCTTGGCATCCAGCGCACTGAGCGGTTCGTCCAGAAGCAGCACCTTGGGCTGTACAGCCAGCGAACGGGCCAGCGCGATCCGCTGCTGCTGTCCACCGGACAGCGACTGCGGATATACGTCCCGCTTCTCTTCAAGGTCTACCAGGGCCAGCAGCTCTTCGCTGCGGGTACGTTGGGCCGCCTTGGACATCCCGCGCATTTTCATCCCGTATTCAACATTCTGGCCCACGGTCAGGTTGGGAAATAACGCATACGACTGGAACACCATGCCCACCTCCCGGTCCCGGGGTGGCTGGCGGGTAACGTCCTTTTGCGCCAGCATAATGCTGCCGCCATCCAGTTCTGTCAGGCCGGCTATGCAGCGCAGCAGGGTGCTTTTTCCGCAGCCGGAGGGTCCAAGCAAGGTCACAAGCTCCCCCTCACGGATCTCCAGATCCACATTGTCCAGGACACAGGCGTCCCCGAATAATTTGCGCACACCTTGCAGCTTCAAATAATCATTCATCCGCGAACGCCTCCCATCTTTTTACCCAGCTTCATTAGCACCATGGATAGCACCAAAATAAACACAAAGTACGAAATCGCAATCGCACTGGCCAAATGCCCGCTCTCGCCAACCCGCTTATACAAGTAAATCTGGATCGTCTGGATATGTCCGCCAACCAGCATATTCGTCAGTACAAACTCACCGAACAGCACCGAGAAGGACAGTAAGGCAGAGACCATTACACCCGGCCAGATATTAGGGAGAATCACATTCATAAAAGCCTGCCGGCGGCGGGCACCGAGCAGCTCAGCGGCCTGCAACAGCTCGGCAGCGGAGACGGTCAACAGACTGTTGCGGATGCCCTGATACATGTACGGAAGAATAACCACAAAATAAGCGCCAACCAGTAGGTAAGAAGTCCCTGCGATATTCAGCGGTCCGGAAGAATAGGTACGAATAAGACCCACCGCCGCCACAACACCGGGAACCGCATACGGTAGAACGACAATACCCTTCATCAAGCTCTCCCAGCGCGGAAAATACATCGTAATTACGAACACCGCTGGCAGCATAACCACCAGACTGACTACCACGCTGATGAGACACAGATACAACGAAGTCCAAAGCGCCTCCATGAAGCGCAGGTCCTGAAACATCTGTATAAACCAGTCGAAGGTCCATGCACGAGGTAGCAAGCTATTCTGCCAATCCTGCGCAAAAGCATACAATCCCGTAGCCAGCAGCGGCACGAGCAGATATACCATCAGGAGCAAGATCAGTACACGGGGAGCAAGCCCCGCTTTGCGGGTATTCATTGTCCCAACTCCTCCCTTGCCCTTGGCCGAAGACGTCGTACAACACTGGCCTTAGGCTGAGGTTTATCCGCAGCCCTTGCCACGAAACGTCCGGAACGTCGAACCATTACATGGTTAAGATAAACAGCCAATAGCGTAGTCAGTGCCAACAGGACAGCCAGCGTACTGCCCATCTCCGGTTGGGTAACCACATTCCCTGCGACCAGAGAGCCAATGCGCACGGCAAGCAGATTATAATTACCGCCGACCAGCGCATAAGCCGTCGCATACGCACCCATGGCATTAGCAAAGAGAATACCCATCGTGCCAAAAATCGCCGGAGCCAGCATCGGCAGACCGATAGTTTTCCAGAACTGCCAGCGTCCTGCACCGAGCAGCGCCGCAGCTTCTCTCCATTGCTCCCGGATACCGTAAAAAGACGGGTATAGCAGCAGCAAAGACAGAGGCACCTGGAAATAGACATAGACCAGCGCCAGACCGGTCCAGCTGTACAGGTTGAATCCGGCAAATACGTCCCAGCCCCAATCCTTGAACAGCAGGGTGAATATTCCGTTGTTGCCCAGCAAGATGATATACGCAAAAGCCAGCGGTACGCCGGCAAAGTTGGAGGTCATATTCGAGACCATCAGTACCCGGTCACGTACGGCTGGCGTGAAGCGGGTGATGCAATAGGCACACACCAGTCCGATGGCGATTCCAGCCACACTGGAGGCGATGGAGATGAACAGGCTGTTCTTGATCGCCTGCATATAATAGGCACTTTGCATCGCATGCACATAATTGCCAAAGGTAATGCCCTTCCCGTCTCCGCTATGGAAACTGTTGCTCACCATGGACAATACAGGCACTAGCTGGAACGCCAGCACCATCAATACGAATGGAATCAACGCCAGAATGACACCGCCGCGTCTGTTCTGTTTCATTCTTTACAAGCCACCTCTCTGCCCCATTCAAAAAAGCGGGCGCTCCGGCATGATACATGACGAAGACGCCCTCTGAATTAAAGTACTGCTCCCGTGTTCCCGGGATCGGTTAGTTCAAATGCACAAGAACGCGTTCTTGCCATAGTTGCGGAATGCTCTTGGCTGTTTCTTCCCATACCTTGTAGTCGCCTACCGGTTTAACGTTCGCGTACTCTTCCTTCGGCAGCAGCTTCGCTGCTGCTTCATCCGGCAATTTGACACTGTCACGGATCGGACGTGCATAACCATTAGCCAGATTGATCTGGCCTTTATCACTCAGAATGTACTCCCGTGTCAGCTTGGCTGCATTCGGATGCGGAGCCCATTTGTTGATGATCGTTGCATAACCGCTGACTATACTGCCTTCCTTCGGAATGGCAACGTCAAAGCCGTCTTTGTTGATTTGATCTCTGTAGTTCAGAGCGTTGAAATCCCACAGCAGGGTTACTTCAACTTCACCCTTTTCGATGTTAGCGACAGAAGCTTCTGCGTTCGAGAGACGGCCTTTCTTGGCCAGATCTTCGAAGAATGCAATCCCTGGCTCAATGTTCGACTCGTCCCCACCAAAAGCGATCGCTGCGGCCAGTACCGCCATTTGTGCTTGCGCGGCTTTAGTCACATCGCCAACAATGATTTTATAATTGCCATTCTTGAGGTCTTCCCAGCTCTTGGGCGGGTTCGGTACAAGTTTGGTGTTCGTCAGAAATGAAATACTGCCCTGGTAGCCAACCACCCAGTTGCCGTCTTTATCTTTTGCCCAGTCAGGGATTTCATCCCAATACGATGTTTTGTACGGCTGTGTTACGCCCTTCGCTACCGCAACAGGTCCAAATGCGATACCGACATCGCCGATATCTGCTGTTGGTTTGTCTTTTTCTGCTTCGAACTTGGCGATTTCCTCCGCGCTCGACATATCTGTATCTTCATGCTTCAATCCATATACGCTAGTCATATCTGCCCAGGTGTCTTTCCAGTTGGCCCATGAATCAGGCATGCCGACACTCATTACACTGCCTTCTTCTTTGGCTTTGCTCTCAATTTCGCTCAAGCTGAGCTCTGGTGCAGCGGCATTGCCTTCCGGCGCATTCGCCTTGTTGTCCGAATTTCCACAAGCAGCAAGCAACAGGACGAGCAAGGACAGCGTAAGACCGATGAACCATTGTTTTCTGAATCGGATTGTCATGATTTCCCCTTCACTCCCATTTCCTATTTGTGGGCTCTTCTCTAAGGTCCAAGCAGTTCTTCACCCACTTGCAGTATAGGAGCCGATTATTTGCCGGAGATTAAGGATAATGGAGTCGAATGTAAAAGAGAGACGTAAATTTCCAATTTCGCATCTTAAAAAAGACACCCTATGGGTGTCCTCGCCTGCATAAAATGATGTATTTAAGTATTTTAACAGATGGATATGACTTAAAAACGCAATTACATAACACTTATAATCTCAAGACAGCGTAATTACGTAAGTGACAAACTGATATTTATTGTCCTTTAACACAGACGTTGAAACGAGTAACTTCTTCCCGGAGGGGCTCCATCGAAGCTTGTCAGAAGCCTGCATTTCGTCGGAAATAGGGGTTTGCTCCCCGGTTTCCACCTCGGTGATGAACAAACGGTTTACATTGCCGTTATCAGAGCTGACATTGTAGGCCAGCTTACTGCCGTCCGGTGACCAATTGGCACCAAAAATCTGCATCCCGCTATCGATCACAGACTGCTCATTGCCTGCAGGATCGCAGAGAACAAGCTTCATCTCCCCGGGGCCCTCCCGCTTTACAATAGCTAACCGGGAGCCATCCGGGGAAGGGATAACCCACATTACATTCTTTTTGATCATCTTAGATTTCTTGGTCTCTGTGTCATAGGCGAACAATTGGCTATCTTCATGGGCAACGTAATAGATGATACTGCCGGACTGCACTACATTGTGGATAATACCCGCGCCCGTCTCCAGCACGACCTCGCTCTTGCCCTGCACATCGGCTTTGATAATATCGCCTTTCATGTCCGGGTAAATCACATGTCCGCTGTCCGCCCACTCCCCTTCGCTCGCCATGAATTCATCCTTGCCCAGTTGAACCGTCTCACGGGTCCCCAGATTCATCAAGTAGCCAATGCCGGTAGCTTCATAGACTTCTTTGTAAAAAATATACTTGTTATCCGGAGACACGATCGCATTGCCAAGACTTTCTTTCCCCTCCTTGAGGGGCTGATCCTGGCCGCTTGCCAGATTACGGATATAGAGGTTATGAGGATAACGTTCCTGACCTTCAATCATTTCGGGAGTCAGCTTTCGATTTTCCTTGTCGACAGCAAGCTCATTCTCGCCTAACCAATCCATACCACGGATGCCTTCGAACTTGTCGATGCTATCAAGTTTGAGCTTTGTATAGACGGAATCTGTCGTATTGTCCATTACCGTAACTTTTTGCCCCGACTTCTCCACAACGTGCCGGGCTTGCGTGCCCGCCGTACCGCATGCGGTCATAGCCAGAAGAAAGGCGCACCCTAGCAGAAGACTTCCCGCTCTCACCAAGCGGCGTGCGGCCTTCGACTTGCCTGTATTACCGCCTTTCTGGTCTTCCATACACGAATCCTCCTAGAACATTGTTGCTCTCAGCATACTAGAGCCATATTTCCAAACCATTGCAGAATGTTTCCATAGTGTAAAATTGATGCGAATTTTATCTATTCAGCGCCTCTCACGATACCGCCGGGAAAGACAGAACGAACACAGAGCCCGGCCCTTCTGTATCCAGAAGTTCAATCGTACCATGATGCTTTTCCACCAGATTTTGCACCAGCGACAGGCCAAGCCCTGTGCCTCCCGACTGCCTGGACCGGTCACGATTGACCGTGTAGAACGGTTCAAAAATCTTCCCCCTAGCTTCCGCCGGAATACCGATCCCCGTGTCACGGACTATCATGCGCACCCGGCCTTCCTGCTGCTCACAGAAGATGTGAATGTTTCCTCCGGGAACGTTATATTTGATCGCATTGTCGAGCAGGTTGATAAAAATATGCATAAAGCTTTCGCGGTCCATCCAGACATGGGCAGGGTGTACATCCAGGCTGATGGTGAGGCCAAATCGCTCCGCCTTGCCATTCATCCGGCTGCAAATGTCCCTGAGCTCTGCCGCGACCTCCAGCAGCTCACTCTGGGATTCAAAATCATATTTCTCCAGGGCGGTCAATTGCAGCACCTTCTCCACCATCTCATAGAGCCGCTGTGTTTCCTTGGCGATATTCTGCTTGGCATCAGCCAGGAGCCGGGGATCATCGTCATACATATTAAGCAGATCCACATAGGCCTTGATCGAGGTCAGTGGGGTCTTGAATTCATGACTGATGTTTCCGATGTACTGTTTTTGCTGCTGCTCCAGTGCCTGAAGTTTCTCGACGGCCAGCTGGAGCTTGCGCTGCTCCTCATCCTTCGCTGCAATACTCGTTTCAATCTCCTGACTCATGTAAAAGATGCCCTGCGCCAGTTCTCCCAGCTCATCCTTCCGGCGAAGCGGAGGTTCAGCGATATACTCGGCGCGGCGAATTTTCTCTGCAGCCTGCTTCAACCGGCCAATGGCGGCGGCTGCGGTATTGAAATACAGATATCCCAGCAAAAAGCTCAGCAAGAGCACAATTCCGCCTGTAGTCAGGAACAGGTTCTGGAGAGTATGCTGAAAATCGTTGTTGCTCTTCAGCGAATACCGGAGCTGAACCACTCCCATCTGCCCCTCCGGGCCTTGCAGCGGGGCCAGGTAGAGCAGGGTATCACCTGCATTTTGGTAGGCGATTTTATTCTCGAGCGCATAGGACAGGGCGGTGCTGACATCCGGCTTTACGGGCGTTGGGTTGCTCTGTGCAGAGGAGCCGACCATGACTCCCTCTTCGTCATACAATGTAACCTCCATACCAGTGAATCCGGCTAGTTCAGCCGCCATTCCCCGGCCCCGCAGCCGAAGGAAGGCCTGCGGCTCCGGGCGGTCGCCCGTCCCCGTATAATACGTCTGCTTCACCCGCAGATTGACGGTTTTAACATGTTGCGCCAGATAGCTCTCCACCTGAGCCTGCTGGTTGTTCTCCACTCCACGCAGCACAAAAAAACTCAGCACCCCGATGGCCAGAATCAGCAGCAGTGCCAGAAAGAAGCTGAACTTCAGCTTGATGCTGATCTTCATGCGTAATCTCCTGCAGGAACCGCTTTATACCCTACTCCATATACGGTTTGCAGAATATTTTGGTAAGGCTCGCCCAGCTTTTTGCGCAGACGCTGGATGTGAATATCCACCGTGCGCGTGCCGCCTGCATAGTCCATCTCCCACACCTGCTCCAGCAGTTCTTCCCTCATGTAAACCCGCTGTGGATGGGACAACAGCAATAACAGAAGGTCGAACTCTTTGGGCGTCAGGTCCAGTTGTTCTCCGGCGATCTGCACACTCCGGTGATCCGGCTGCACCTTTAGCGTGCCATACTGAATCAGCTCACTCTTTGTGTCTACGCCCTTCTTGTCCAGCCTGCGCAGCAGCGCCTTCACACGAGCCAGCAGCTCGCGAATTTCGAACGGCTTCGTCATATAATCGTCTGCGCCAAGCTCCAGGCCGATGATTTTATCGACAATATCATTTTTGACAGTTAGCAGTATAATTCCAATGTCGCTCCGGTTCTCCAGCTTCCGGCACACATCATATCCGCTCATGCGCGGCATCATCACGTCCAGCACCAGTACGTCCGGCTGAAAGGTACTCACCTTGCCAAGTGCCTCTTCACCATCCCCGGCTGTATCTACCTCATAGCCCTCACGGCGCAGTGCATATGCAATGGCGCTCACGATGCCTGGTTCGTCATCGACGACCAGCACTTTTTTATTCATAGGTGTTCACCTTTTCAACGAAATTTAAGTTTATCATTTATTCAGTATACCCTCTGACCCGGTTCATACCATAATGAAACATCAGCCAATTTAATAGATATAATACTTATAAGAATTAAGACTTCCCTCGGTCAGTCAGATAACTTATTAAAGGAGGGCTTTACATGAACCAATGGAAAGAGTTGACGGAAGAATCCCGGTCCAAATGGGAGGAAAATGCGGAGTTTTGGGACAGCTATATGGGCGACCTCAGCAACCAGTTCCACCGGGAGATTATCCGGCCCAAGACCGAGGAGCTGTTAAATGTCCAAGCCGGTCAAGCCTTGCTGGATATCGCTTGCGGTAACGGGAATTTCTCCAGAAGGCTGGCTGAGCTTGGCGCTGTCGTGACCGCTTTTGACTACAGTCCCAACATGTTGCAACGGGCTATCACACGATCTGAGCAGACAGCTTCGGAAATTGACTACCGAGTACTAGATGCCACAGACTACGACTCCCTGCTGACACTGGGTACCGCTCAATATGATTCTGCTGTCGCCAATATGGCGCTTATGGATATTGCCGACATTGTTCCTCTGGTAAAAGCACTGGGACAGATAATACGAGACAATGGTGTTGTCGTCTTTTCGATTCCGCATCCGTGTTTCCAGGCGCCCGGCACCCGAAAAATCCATGAGACCGAGGACCGTAACGGGGAGATCATACACCGCAACAGCGTGCAGGTCAGCAGCTACCTGACTCCAGAGCCGATGTACTCCATTGGCATCAAGGGCCAACCGGTAGCCCATCTCATTTTTCACAGGCCTCTATCCTATTACATCCATACGTTCAAGCAGTCTGGCTTTGTGCTGGATGGCCTGGAGGAGCCTAGCTTCGAACCGGATGAATCTGCGAAACGCCAGTTTGATTGGTATGAGCTGCCGGCGGCGGTGATTTTCCGATTTAGAAAAATCCGCCCCTAAAAGATTGAAACAGAATGGCGCCGAAATGGCGCTATTTTTTCAATAAAAAATAAATATAACTAAAGTCTCCCCTCTCTCGTCAAAGGAACTTCACCGAGCTGTAGGGAAATGTTCTACATTAAAGACATCATTGAGCTGAAGAGAGGTGAAGCGCTATGGATAACCATCTTGAAGAATGGATTATCGAAGCAGATATTACAAGCATGCAGGCGGAAATGACCGCAGGAAGAGTGACTTCAGAGGATCTGGTTAACATCTATCTGGAGCGTATCCGCAAGTATGATCCTGTGCTTCGTTCTGTACTGGAGCTCAATCCGCAGGCTATAGATATTGCAAGAACTCTGGATCATGAGCGAAAGGACAAAGGCCCCCGCGGTCCGCTTCACGGCATTCCAGTGCTGTTAAAAGATAATATTGACACCCATGATGACATGCATACCAGTGCAGGCTCGTTGGCGTTAGCCGAATCTATCGCTCCAGAGGATTCCTACGTAGCTGCCCGGCTGCGTGCGGCAGGGGCAGTTTTTTTGGGTAAAACCAATATGACCGAATGGGCCAATTTCATGTCGCCAACGATGTGGGCAGGATATAGCGCCAGAGGAGGCCTTGTCCTGAACCCCTATGGACCGGGCGAGCTATTCATTGGCGGCTCCAGCTCCGGTTCCGCGGCGGCTGTTGCGGCCAATCTCGGTGCTGCGGCTATCGGGACAGAGACCTCAGGCTCCATCATTGGTCCGGCAGGCCGCAACTGCCTTGTCGGTCTGAAGCCCACGGTGGGCTTAATTCCTTCATCCGGCATTATACCGATCACGTATAGCCAAGACTGCGCTGGTCCGATGACTCGAACTGTAACAGATACAGCGATTCTGCTTGGTGCGCTCACCGTAGAGGATAAGCTGCAGGATTACCGCCCCTATCTGAATCGGGAGGCCTTGAAGCAGGCGCGAATAGGGATTCCGCGGTTTTATTATCAGGATCTGGACGAGGCCAGACTGGCGATTATTGAAGAAGCCATCTCTCAGCTTAAGGCACAAGGGGCAGTGATTGTAGACCCTGTACATCTTCCCTGTGAAGATATGGAATGGGATGGCAATGTGATGCGCTATGAATTCAAGGCCGCACTCAACAGTTATCTTGGAAAACTGCCAGATGACGTGCCCGTTCACTCTCTTTCAGAGGTCATTGCCTATAATGAACAGTACGGCGAAGCCGCGCTGAAATATGGGCAGGATACCTTAATTTGGTCCGAAGAAACCAGCGGCACACTGACCGAGGAGGTCTATCTGGAAGGCAGAAGGAAGGACCTGCACATGTCCCGGGAACAGGGGATTGATCATGCGCTGCAAAGCCATCAGCTAGATGCCCTCCTGTTTCTGGACGACGAAGGAGGCGCTGATATTGCCGCCAGGGCAGGTTATCCGTCTATCACTGTTCCTGGAGGATTCGCCGCAACAGGGGTTATAGCACCGGGAGGATACACTACCAAAGGACATCAAGGGATTACTTTTGTAGGGACCGCCTTCAGCGAGCCGGTGCTGCTGGGGTTAGCCTATGCCTATGAACAGGCTAGTGTTCACCGTGTCGCGCCTAAGCTTGATTAGACACTAAGTACTATAACCAAACGCAATCTTTAGATTATCTTAAAGAACAATTAAGGTTTATCTCAGGTTCGCTGTTTACAATAACATTAGGTCAAACAGAAGACTGAACTCTCACACCCATAACCGTACGTATATATTAAGCACCAAAAAACAGGAAAAGAGGATTTCTAACTATGAACATAAAGCGAGTGATGATTGTCGGAACGATGGTAGTAGCCATGTCCTTCGGAGGCACCGCCTGGGGCAGCTCCATCACAAGCGCAAGTCCGGTAGCGAAGTGGACTGCCACTGGCGTTGCGGAGAAAGATGACCTGCTGGAAGCACTCAATCAATCATCCAATGAGGAGCTATATGAATCGTTGTATGACGGGAAGTCACTGCATGACATTGCCGCTGATCAGGGCGGGGATATCGCGAACGTGATTGAGCTGCAACTGACACAGCTTACACAGCAGCTGGATGAGCGACTACACAGCGGAAGCATTACGGCTGAGCAATACGCTGCACACAAGGCAGAAATCAAAGAAATTGTTGAGCAAAGTGTCCTCACTTCATTCGGTTAACAGGAGTTACATAGAAAGTGGACATTCTGAGCGCTAGCAGAAACTAAAAGCCCGGCCAAATGGCCGGGCTTTCTTGTGTGTACATGAATAGAAGTTATCCCTTCTTCTCATTCTCCCGTTCAATCTCCAGAATATCAAGGAAGAAGACGAAGATCGGAATACCGAGAATCAGGCCCCATATCCCTAAATAATGTTCTGAGAAGAGCAGAACGACAAAGGTGTAGAACATAGGCAGATTCATTTTGGAAGACATCAGCTTCGGATTGAGGAAATATCCCTCTATAAAATGCAGTATAGCAATCATAGCTAGTACATAGATCGTCATCATGAGGCCGCCGATGTTGTAACCAATAATACATAGCGGGATCAACGAGATCACAAAACCTACGACCGGGATCAAACTAAGCAGGAAAATCATAATAGAAAGCGCGAACAGATACGGAAAGCCCAGAATCCACAGCCCGACCACCGTAAACACAGTATTGAACATCGCGATCAGAAGCTGCGCTTCGATGACTTTGCCGAAAGAAGAGATGAATTTTTGACCAAAGTACTCCAGTTCCTTGTAGAACCAGCTAATCTTACTAGTGCTCAGTCTGGAAGTGAAGGCCACAATTCGGTTCTTCTCCAGGATGAAGACAAAGCTTAGGATCGTGGATAACACAAAGGTCGTACCCCAATTACTGATTCTCAGAACATACTCGATCCCTTGAGTCATGTAGGATTGGTAGTTCAAATCCTTCAAGGTTCTAAAAATATGCTGGGTGATGTCATTCTGGGGAATATCTTCAGGAGTAAGGTTGGTTAGAAAATACGTTAATTGCTTGATCTGGACAAATACTTTCGGAAGGTAATTGACGAGTGCGAAAACAATCGTAGCAATCAAAGCCAGGTACAGAAAAACAATAATAACCTTGCTGTTGATCCGGACATATTTGTCAAGCCGTTTGGTTAGCATCACCTGAAAGCTGTTCATGACATAAGCAATCAGAAAGGTCAGCAGCACCAGATTGAGCATATCTCTGATACTGAACAACAGCAGGCAGATCAGAAATAATATTCCGAAACGCCGAACAGTTAAATTTTCAAAAAAACGCTTGAACACTTCCATGCTTCCTCTCCATTCGCTTGCAATTGGCACCTTATTATAGTCTACATTAATGAAAACAATTATAGCAAATAACGGGCTCTGAATCGGTCGTATTTTCGCGATTTTTGTGCTTTTTTAGAAAAAAACAAGAGATATTGCAGAATTAGGCATCCGTACCTACCAATTTGTCCTGCTATCCGTCTAGGCTCCCCCTTTATATGGCAAAATATCCCCCACACGTAGTTCGTCCACAAATTGTTGCAACGATTGATAAAACTCCACCGCATGCTGTATCTTGGCGTAGTCTATCAAGCAGCGCTCCCGCTCGTCCTCAGACAGCTCTGCCTCCTCAAGCAGCTCCTGCAGACCTGGCAACACATGCTCCAGCGCTTCATTCATTACATCAATCTCCCTTTGCAGCTTCATTGTAAAGAAACTTCTGAACGCCCGGAAGAAATCCGTCTCCGCCATATACAAATCTTTGCGATCCTGTTTTTCCGTAAGCTTCGTAACCATGCCCGAAGAGATTAGGGAACGAACCCCATAGCTCATATTACTCTTGCTCATGCTCATCATATGCTTCATTTCTTCAAGCGTCATCGGTCGGTCCTCAAAGAACATGATCCCGTACAACTGCCCGAATGAATAATTGGCTCCATATAAATCCATCGTCTGCGCGATAGCATCGATCATTCTGCGCTGCAATTGCATCCGCGGCGTCAGCTCCAAATCTAACTCTCCAATTCCTTCTCGCTTCATCATGCACACCTTCACTTCCTGTGGAATCTATCCTCTACATTACACAAAACTGAAACTTTTATCGCGTTTTTTAAGAATTTTACATAAATCTAGCTTCCGTTTTACGCCGTCTTTACCACACCTATAGATATTGAGTGTACAATTTTTTTTGAACAGAGAAGCTTTACTCCAAATTATACAGTGAAATTGAAAAGATGGAATGGGGTATATACACAATGATTCGCTCGAAGTTTATCGGCGGCCTGAAGCCAGTACTATTCACACTGCCAGCTATGATTCCGTTCACCGTGTTCTGGCTTGGACCGCTGCTGTACGTCTTGTATCTAAGCTTTAACGAGTGGGACTTCATGAGTCCGGAGAAAACCTTTGTCGGGCTCGACAACTACATCAATCTGTTCAGCAACCCTGCTTTTTACCAGGCACTAAGGGTCACTGCGCTGTTCTGTGCAGGCACCGTAATTCCTGTCATTGTGATCGGCCTTGGATTGGCCCTTCTAATGAACAAGAAGCTGAAAGGCTCCGCGATTTACCAGGTTCTGTTATTCTCGCCTTGGGTGACACCAACGGTAGCCGTATCCATCGTCTGGTCATGGATCTACGAGCCGGAGATCGGCCTCGCTAATACGGTTCTAAGCTTTCTGGGATTCGAAAAGCTCGGCTGGCTGCAAGATCCAACCTGGGCGCTCGTCGGCGTAATACTCGTCACCATCTGGAAATCTGTCGGCTGGGCGATGATCTTTTATCTGGTAGCCTTGCGTAATGTGCCTGCTGATCTTATGGAGGCTGCTGACCTGGACGGAGCGAATCCTGTCCATAAGTTCATTCGCATCACGCTTCCGCTAATCTCGCCGACTACCCTGTTCTTGTTTATCGTTCAGCTGATTCAGGCCCTTCAGGCTTACGATCAGATTAATGTACTGACCCAAGGCGGGCCGGCTGGTTCCACGCGTACCCTGCTATACATGTATTACCAGTCCGCTTTCGAGTCATTTCAGATCGGGGAAGCCTCCTCTATAGCCATGACGCTTGTCTTCATATGTATGCTACTGTCCCTGCTGTCCGTTATTTTCAGCAGCCGAAACACTCACTACTAATAATGAAACTAGCCATCAGGAGGGCTTTATGAGTATTCTTTCGCACATAGGCAAGCTGTCACGCCATTTGTTCTTCGCTGCACTTGCTTTAATCATGGCTTTTCCATTCTACTGGATGATTACAAATGCGCTCAAAACCAATGATGAGATCTGGCAATCCCCGCCAACGCTATGGCCACAGACACCGTTATGGGGCAACTTTGCAGAGGCCTGGCATGCAGCACCGTTCTCCCGGTATATGGGTAACAGCATTATCGTTGCTACTTCCATCGTTCTGATCCAAATGTTCAATTCCGGTATGATGGCCTATGCGCTCACCCATATGAAATTCCGGCTCAAAGGATTGTTCTCCGGAATCATCCTGTTCGGTTACATGGTTCCGGCCACAGCCGTTTATCTTCCAAGCTATCTGGTCCTGTCCCAGCTGGGCCTGCTCAATTCCTATGCCGGGCTGATTCTGTCCAACTGTGTCAGCGTATTCTCGATTTTCCTGATTAGACAGGCATTCCTGCAAGTTCCCCATGAACTGGTAGAGGCTGGTGAAGTGGATGGTGCCTCGCATATGCGGATTCTTTGGACCATTATCGTTCCGATTGCCCGCTCTTCCTTTGCGGTGCTGGCCCTCATCACGTTCATTGATCAATACAACAACTATTTCTGGCCGACGCTGATCACCAAAGATCCTAGCCTCCAGTTGGTATCTGCCGGACTCCGCAGCTTCTTTGTTGAAGGAGGTGCATACGGATTAAAATGGCCGCTGATCATGGCCGCTAGCGCCTTTACTATCGCTCCATTGCTGCTTGTCTTCCTGGTGGCGCAAAAAACAATTATGTCCAGCGTCAACATGACTGCCGGGTCCAGCAAAGGTTAATATTCTTATCACCATAATACTTAATTTGAAGGAGAATGATGATGAACGTTTTGAAAAAAGTATCCGCCGTATCTCTGGTTGCCAGCTTCACCCTGCTCACCGCCTGTGGCGGAAACACTGCGAACACTGCAAACACCACTGGTAAAGCGAATGCTGCTGCTGAGACAACCGCTCCGGCTTCTTCCGCACCTAGCGCTCCAGTAACCATTGAATTCTGGTACGGACTCGGCGGTAAGCTGGGCGAGAACATGGACAAGCTGATTCAGAAATTCAACGCCTCACAGAAGGACGTTATCGTCAAAGGAATTGTACAGAGCGACTATACAGAGACCGAACAGAAGCTCCAGGCCGCTATTGCAACTGGACAAGTACCTGCTGCTGTACTGTCTTCTAATGTAGACTGGGCGCGTAAAGGCTACTTCGCTCCAATGGACGATCTGATCGCGCAACTGCCGGACTTCAACAAAGAGGATTTTGTACAGACTTTCCTGACTCAGGGACAAGTGGACGGCAAGCAGTTCTTCCTGCCAATGTACGGAACTACACAAGTGATGTACTATCGCAAGGATGCTTTTGAGAAGAACGGAATCGAAGCCGATAAACTGAAGACGTGGGAAGATCTCGCGGCGGCAGCTGAGAAAATGTCTGTTAAAGACGGCGGCAAAACTTCCTTCTACGGCTGGGAGCCAATGTGGGGTTATGAGAATATGTATGATGCTGTGCTGAGCAAGGGCGGAAGTGTCCTTAGTGAAGACGGAAAAACTGTAACGATCGATTCTCCGGAATGGGTACAGACATGGGATTCGTTCCGCAAATGGATTCATGAAGATAAAATCATGCGCATTCACTCCGGCGGTCAAGGCTGGGAGTACTGGTACAAAACAATTGACGATGTTATGAAGGGTCAAGCTGCAGGCTACACCGGTTCCAGCGGTGACCAAGGCGATCTGGACTTTGGTGTCGTAGCTGCTATGGAACAACCAGGTTGGGCCGGTGTCGGCGAAGGCAAGCCTGTCGCTCAAGCACTGATGGCTGGTATTCCTTCCAAAGCTAGCGACGATCAAAAGCAAGCAGCTATGAAATGGCTGGCCTACTTCACTAATTCCGAGAATACAGCGTTCTGGTCGATCCAGACTGGATACATCTCTGTTCGTCAATCCGCACTGCAAGATCCGGAATTCGTGAAGTTCAGCGAGAGCAATCCACAAATCAAGATTCCGCTCATGCAAGCAGCACATGGTTCTGCACCATTCCAGGACCCAACTGGCGGCAAAATCACTGATGCACTGAAGATTGCAGCTGACAAGGTAGAAATCCAGAACATTCCTGCAGCACAGGCACTTCAAGAAGCGAAGAAAACCGCACAAGCGGCTTTGGATAAATTGAAATAAAGGTGGCTAATCGTAATGTCTGATCTTATTACTCCGCAAGGGCGTCAAGCTGTATCTGCTATCCTGTTCGATAAGGACGGGACCCTGCTGGAATTCGTATCCCTCTGGGGAGTCTGGGCCAAGTGCCTGCTGGAGCGTTTCGGCGCACATCTGAACAGCCGCCAGCTCACGCTCCAGCCGGAGACTATCCCATCCCTATTCGGTACCGTGCACAACGAGGGCGGGAACATCACGGATTATGACCGCAACGGCCCGCTCGCCATGGGTACGATGGCTGATCTCTACGCCATTCTCGCCTGGCAGGGCTACCTGCAAGGTCTATCCTGGGCAGAGACGATGGAGATCGTTGATCTGTGCCGGAAGGAAGCGGACGCCATGATGGACGAGATGCGGCCAGTCGTCCCCCTGCCGGGGCTGACACGCTTCCTGGAGGAGGCCCGGAGCCATGGTGTGCCTATGGCCGTAGTCACCGCCGATGAAACCGATGCGGCAGAGAAGCATCTGCGCTGGCTCGGCATCCGTGATTACTTCTCTGAGGTGATCGGAACTGATCAGGTAGAGCGAGGGAAGCCATTTCCGGATATGGTTCAGCTGGCCTGTAGCAGACTTGGGATTGACCCTTCCGGGGTAGTGGTGATCGGAGATACGAACGGCGATATGAGAATGGCCAAGGCGGCAGGTGCCGCCCTGGCTATCGGACTCCCAGGTTCAGCTTCGGATGATGAGGTAAGCAATCTGTTGTCTGATGCCGATGTCATCGTACGTACCTACGAAGATCTAAGCGTCGGGAGACCAGGGAAATGAAGCCGGAAGGAGCATGGGCTTGGATCTTCCTGGGCATGGCCATTGTCTTCGAGCTATCTGGCACCATTTCGATGAAAGCCTCTCAAGGGTTCTCCCGCTTATGGCCCTCTGTGCTCATGTTTCTGTTCTACGCGATAAGCTTCACATCGCTTAATTATGCCCTTACCTCTATTAAGGTGGGGATGGCATACGCCATATGGTCGGGAGCCGGAATCATACTGATCTCCGTAGCAGGCATCTTCTTCTTCAAAGAACGGATGCCCATGTCTTCCCTGCTCTGGATTGCCGTCATCGTTGTGGGGATCGTTGGACTTAATCTTAGCGACAAAAGCCACTAAGTGCTCCACGTCCCCTTCATATTATTCCAGGAGGTGCCTGTTCCATATGAACATAAATTCTGCAGAAGTGGCAAAACCTCTTGCCAGCTTTCAGATCATTACAGATACACACATCACTGCCGATCCTAATCATGAGTATAATCTTAACTTCGGACAGGCTTTGCGCGATATCGCCAGCCACGCTGAAGGAAGCAGCGGCATCATGCACATTGGGGATGTCACAGACCACGGATTCCCCGAGGAGTATGAGGAAGTACGCCGTATCTTGAGCTTGCACCAGGCAGGACTGCCGACTGTCCGCTTCACCCTCGGTAACCATGATGTTGGCCTGGGTGACTGGCATTCACGCCTGGCGCTGTATGCCTCCCGGACAGGGATGCCCGGCCCTTATCATGATCACTGGATAGACGGCTACCACTTTATCTTTATCGGCACGGAAGAGAATCTACCGCTCTTCTGCGACCTTTCCAAGGAGCAGCTTCAATGGCTGGATCTGAAACTCGGTGAGGAAGCTTCACCGGACAAGCCGGTTTTCCTGTTCCTCCACCAGCCGCTCAAGGATACTGTGGCCGGCTCGCTGGAATCCCAGGAATGGTACGGCGTGACTCAGGACGAGGAATTGCGGGCCATCCTTTCCAAGCATCCGCAGACCTTGTTGTTCACAGGGCACACCCATTGGGAAATGGAAGTCGACAATACGATGTATCCAGGCCGCGGGGAGACTGCAACGATGTTCAATGCCGCATCAACTGCCTATCTATGGACGAATGAGGATGAGCACAAGGATGGGAGCCAAGGCTTCTATGTGGAAATCTACAGCGACAAGGTGCTGGTGCGAGGCCGCGACTTCAAGACCGGAACCTGGATTCCCGCTGCACAGTACGAGGTAGCCTTTCCTGTGGGTGGGGTATAACAACCCCATCTCTATAAGTCTTTAATAGGATCATACAAAAAAAACGATTGCATGCAGGCTGTAAAGCCTTGCAGAGCAATCGTTTTTTGAAGTCTTTTTCGCTAATCCTAGCTCAAGCGCTAGCTTTTAGCTATATCTTAACGCTGTACAGGCTCAATCCGGTAGCTCGAAGCTTCACCATCTGCGGTTCCGTTGCCTTCATGAATCTCCCAACCGAAGGACAACACCCCTTCCAGGCGCGCCTTCTCGGCTGCCGTCAACGATACCTCTACAGCTTCCTTACCCGGCTCAAGTTCCAGCACAGGCTCTTTGCCCAAGGCAACGAAAATCCAGCTGCGAACACCGCGAATGGTATTGTATTTGATTTGATAGCCTTCCCGTACCGCCCGCTCGAATAGTTCAGGCTGCTCAGCCTGCAACGCCGTAAGCTGCTTATAATCAAAATGGAACTCGCTTTCGTCTACAGGCAGCTCACCTGAGGCTACTCTGCGTAGCAGCTCGTCATCAGACCAGCCTAAGGTACGCAACGATTCCAGGATTAGGGAATCCCACTGGGACAGCTTCACTCTGTTCAAATTCTCCGACATCTCTTATTCCTCCCATTTTCGATAAGATGGTTTAGAAATCAGCAACGAAGTGGCCAGGGCTTACTTCGCGAAGCTCGGAATTCCCCTCGCCACCACGCTTTGCTGTATAACCGTTCTGGCTCAGGCGTTGACCGGCCTTCTTCGGATCCGGCTCCAGGATGGAAGACAACAACGCTTGTGTGTAAGGATGCTGTGGGTTCTCGTACAATTCATCACTTTCGGCAACCTCAACCAAACGGCCAGCATACATTACTCCGATGCGATCGGAGATGTGCCGCACCATTGACAGATCATGCGCGATGAAGAGATACGTCAGTCCGAACTCAGCCTGCAAATCCTCCAGCATGTTCACGACCTGGGCTTGAACGGAAACGTCCAGCGCAGAGATGGGCTCGTCACAGACGACAAATTCCGGTCTCACTGACAGGGCTCTGGCAATGGAGATCCGCTGGCGCTGCCCGCCGCTGAACTCATGCGGGAAGCGGTACAGATGCTCTCGCTTAAGTCCCACTTTTTCCAGCAGGGCCGCAATGATTTCCTTACGATCTTCGCCCTGGTGGGTACCGTGGATCTTCATCGGCTCGCTGATCAGCTCCAGCACATTCAGACCGGGATTCAGCGAAGAATACGGGTCTTGGAAAATCGACTGAATACGTCTGCGAAACGGCTTCAGCTTTTTCTCGCCCAATCCGCCGATTTGTTGCCCATCGAAAGATACTTCTCCGTCCGTATAATCATACAGACGAAGCAGACAGCGCCCTACTGTCGACTTGCCGCTCCCCGATTCGCCGACAAGACCAAAGGTCTCACCCTTGCGGATCTGGAAGCTAACACCGTCCACTGCCTTCAGCACATCCGTATCACGTCCCCAGATGTCTTTGCCTTTGGAGAAATGCTTCTTGAGATTCTTCACGTCGACCAATATTTTGCTCTCACTCAAGCGAACGTCCCTCCTTCCACACCTACAGATACCTCACCATCAGCCAGCCAACACATCGAGCGATGTCCCGCCGACAGTTCGAATACCGGAGGCCGCTCCGCACAGCGGGCAAATGCATGAGGGCAACGGTCCATGAATGGGCAACCAGGCGGGGGATCCAGCAGATCCGGCGGTGAGCCTTCGATCGGCACCAGGCGTTCTTTCGACTTGCCCCCATTCTTCGGAATAGAGCGCAGCAAACCTTTAGTGTAAGGATGCTGCGGACGGTAAAAGATATCCTCTACCGTTCCCTCTTCCATGATCAATCCACCATACATGACAATGACCCGGGTACAGACTTGGGCCACTACGCCCAGATCATGGGTTATTAGCGCGACTGCAGTATGTGAATTACCCTTCAGTTCCTTAAATAGGTCTAGAATCTGCGCCTGGATCGTCGCATCCAGCGCCGTTGTCGGCTCATCCGCAATTAAAAGCTCCGGCTGGCAGGAAAGCGCCATGGCGATCATCACCCGCTGCCGCATCCCGCCGCTGAATTCATGCGGATATTGCTGCAAGCGCTGCTCGGGTTGGCTAATCCCAACCTGACGCAGCATATTAGCCGCTTCCGTCAGCGCCGCTTCTTTATTTAATCCGCGGTGTCTGCGGATCACTTCTGTTAATTGTTGACCGATCTTTTTGACCGGATTCAGCGAGGTCATCGGGTCCTGAAAGACCATCGCGATCTGGTTACCGCGCAGTTTTCTCCACTGCTTCTCCGACAGGTTCAGGAGGTTCTCACCGCGGAAGTTGACGTTCCTTGAGGTGATTTTGCCGGGTGGTGTGATCAAAGACATAATCGCCTTGGCTGTCACGCTCTTACCACTGCCGGACTCACCGACAATACCCACGGTCTCCCCGGCATCGATATGGAAGCTAACACCGCGCACAGCTTGATTCTCTCCATCCCGCGTGGAGAACGAAACCTTCAAATCCTCAACAGACAGTAGACGTTCCGTCATGATGTCTCCACACTCCTATCTCTTGATTAGCTTCGGTTCAAAGCCAACCCGCAGAATATCGCCCAATATATTAAAGCTCAGTACAGTCAAAAGGATCAGTAAGCCCGGGAACACCGCCAAATATGGCGCCTGCGCGATATAACCCTGCGCATTGTTCAGCATGCTGCCCCATGTTGCATTCGGAGGTTGTACCCCAAAGCCCAAAAAGCTCAGGGAAGACTCCATCATAATCGCCGAAGCGATGTTATTCGTAGCCCCTACAATGATGACCGGGATCAAGCCCGGCATAATATGCTTCAGGATGATGCCGAACGCACTTTGACCCGAGGCCTTGGCGTAAAGTACAAATTCCCGTTCCTTCAGGGTCATCGTCTCCGCGCGGATTACCCGGGCGATATGCATCCACATCAGTAAAGCAATAATGACAATAATATTGCCGACGCTCGGCTTCAAAAATACGCTGAGCAGCAGCAGGATCAGAAACGTCGGTATCGACAATATTACATCCAGCATACGCATCAGAAGGTTGTCCAGCCAGCCGCCGAAGTAGCCGCTGATCACTCCTACTGTGACGCCAATGCCGGTCGCAATAATCATGGCAGTGAAGCCAACTAACAAGGATACCCGGCCTCCGTACAGCGCTCTGGCGAAATAATCCCGCCCGAAATCATCGGTTCCGAACCAATGCCCTGCACCGGGTGGGGTCAAACGTTCCATTACATTTAACTCATTCGGATCATGACCGGATAAGAACGCGAAGACCGAGGCAAGCGTGAACAGCAACAGAAGGATAAGGGCAGCGACACCCATACCGTTTCCCAGCAGCTCACTTCCGACATTTTTCCATTTACTGCGATTCATGAGGTCACCTCGTTAGTTTAATTCGCGGATCCACGAAGCTGTACAGGATATCCGCCGCCAGATTGCCTATAATCAGCATCAGAGAAGAGAATAAAGTGATACCCATAATGACAGGGTAATCCATACCTCTTACCGCAGTCATGCCCAGAGAACCGATTCCCGGCCAAGAGAATACCGTCTCCGTAACAATCGCTCCGGCTACAAGATCACCCATGGACATCCCGAGCAGCGTAATTACCGGCAGCAGCACATGCTTCATAACATGGCGGAACAGCACTGTAGTCTTCGAAGCCCCAAAGGCATATTGAATCTGTACGTACTCTTCTTTTAGCTGACCGATGGTGCTGGAACGGATATACCGTACATAACTGGTCAGGAATCCGAAAGCCAGCACCGTACAAGGCAGAACTCCATGCTTGATAACATCTGCTGTAGATTCCACGCCAATGGTACGCATCCCCATACTAGGAAGCCAATGAAGCTTGATCGCGAATAAATAAATCATCAGAATAGCCAGCCAGAACAACGGCACGGAAATCCCGATATACGAAATAAAGTTAATCAGCTTATCCACCCAGCGGTTGCGGTTCGCTCCGGCCAGAAGGCCGAGGGGAATCGCGAGTAGCACAGCTAGAGCAATGGCGCTGCCCATCAAACCGGCGGTAGCCGGGAGGCGCTCCAAAATCTGGTCCAGCACCGGCTGGTGATTGGTCAGTGAATAACCAAAATTACCTTGAAGCAATTCTTTAAGCCAGATGAAATATTGGATGTAGGCCGGCTTGTCCAGTCCCAAATTATGCCGGACACGCTCGATATCTTCGGCATGCATATTCGGGGTTACGAAGGAAAGCACCGGATCGCCCGGCGCCAGCTTGATCATGAAAAAGCATACCACCGATACGAAGAACAACAGCGGTACGGTTTGCAGCAATCTACGGACGATGAGTTGTCTCATTCGTATACTCTCCCAGCTCATATCGGCAAAAAAATAAGCTGGATTAACCAGCTTATTTTTTCCCGTTCTTATTTAAGGTAGATTTTGGACAAATCTTCAAAAATAACGACAGGCTTCAATACTGCTTCTTCAATGCCACCATATTGCTTAGAGACAGCTACGATGGTCTTGGTATACGCAATAGGGTAAATCGGTGCATCCTCAGCTACGATCTCCTGTGCTTTTTTGTAGATTTCTCCGCGCTTAGCAGTGTCTGCTTCACCAGCACCTGCTTCAAACAATTTGTCGACTTCCGGATTGTTATAATGCGAGTAATTGGAATTCCCGGTAGAGCTGTACAGGATACGGTATGCATCCGGGTCATAGCCCATAATATATCCAGCCAGAGCAAGTTCAAAGTCTTTAGCGTCTTTATCCGTGAATCGTTTGGAGTATGCGGAAGCATCTACGCTTTGCAATTCCACATCCACACCGATCGCTTTCAGCTTTTGTTGAACATACAAGGAAACAGCTTCTTGTACCTTGTTACCGCTCGTTGTGATAAATCTCAGCTTCAGGTTGCTGACACCAGCTTTGTCCAATAGTTCCTTGGCTTTAGCCGCGTCATTATCATACGAAGTTACGTCATTGGTAAAGAACAAACCATCAGGTGTTACGAATGATTTTGCCGGTTCAGCATAATCACCGGATGTATAGGCTGTTTGGATCAACTCATCGCGGCTCAGCGCCAGGGATAGAGCTTCACGTACTTCTTTTTTAGCAAGAGCACCTCTGTCACTGTTAGCGTTGAACAGCAGGTATGCCAGACGTCCTTCGCTGTAAGGCAGAATTTCAAAGTTATTCGTCGCTTGGAATGTCGCTACGTCTTGCGGATCAAGATACTTCACGTTGATCTCGCCGTTTTGCAGTGCAAGGTTCGCACTGTTAGTGTCTTTAGCAATCCGGTAAGTTACAGAATCCAGATGCGGCTTGCCGCCGAAGTAATTATCGAAGCGTTCCAAAGTCAGGTATTCACCGGTTTTGTATTCTTTGAATTTGAACGGGCCAGAGCCGACTGGAGTATTATTTTTAGGGCTCTTCTCGATGTCTGCTTCATTCTCAAAGATATGCTTTGGAATCGGAGAAATCTGTACCAGTGTGGCTTCAAAAGCTGGTGCGACTTGCGGAAGCTTGAATTCTACAGTCAGATCGTCCACCTTAACCGCTTGAATCGGCTTGTCACCGATAATCAGGTTGGATCTCAGAAGGCTGTTCTGCTTCTCGTCCAAAATACTGTTAATCGTGAACACTACGTCGTCAGCTGTAAGCTTCTCTCCGTCATGCCAAGTCAGTCCACTCTTCAGCTTCAATGTATAAGTAAGGTTATCTGCGGATGGTGTCAGGCTGTCCGCCAGATAAAAGGTTTTCTTTCCGTTATTCACTTGGAACAATGGTGCATATAGCGCTTGGTCGATGGTCAGGCTGACACGGTCGCCCGCATAGTTCGGATTCAGGATGACCGGATCGGCAGCTACTCCAATAATTAGATTACCGCCGTCTTTTGGTGCGCCATTATCAGCAGGCTGCTGCGATTCCGCAGGTGCATTACTTGCAGCAGGTGCTGCGTTATTTCCGCCGGAGCAAGCACTCACCAGGAGTGTCAATAATATCACGCCGATAAAACCAGTTAGTCGTTTACGCATGTTTCTTTCCCCCATATCTCTCTATTGAATCCCAAGATGTTTTTTAATTATACATCGGAATACTAGGGATTACAATGGATGTATTTTCACATAAATGCAACAAAAAGGAAATTAGTGACTAAGTGTACTAACCTTACCTTTTGTAATGACGTACTGAAGTTATTGTACAGCATTTGCATCAATTTTTAAATACGCTGATCACAACACAACCCTATATTGCTCCATTCTTCAGGTTTTAACCAAAGAAAATATGCACCATGAAAAAAATGAGGGTCACCATTCACGTTTTCTAAATATATTAAACCAAACGCACAATTGTATTTTGAGAACGGGAGGACCTTATGATCACAATAAGTCTGTGCATGATCGTAAAAAATGAAGAGGATACCTTGGACCGCTGCCTGAGCTCCGTGGCCGATTTGGTCGATGAGATTATTATTGTCGATACAGGATCGACAGACGCTACAAAAGAGATCATTCGTAAGTATAGTGATCAGGTGTTTGATTTTGAATGGATTTATGATTTCGCCGCTGCCCGTAACCACGCCTTCTCACAAGCGACGAAGGAATATATCCTTTGGCTGGATGCAGATGATGTCTTCAAGGATGTGGATCGTGAGCGCCTGCGCGCCCTCAAGGACACGCTGGACCCGGCGGTCGACTCTGTTACCATGAATTATCACCTGGCCTTTGATGAAGAAGGGAATGTGGTGTCCAGTCTACGCCGCAACCGGCTGGTCAAGAGAAGCAATGGCTTCCGCTGGATCGGAGCCGTCCATGAATATCTGGAGGTTAGCGGGAACATCATCAACAGTGATATCGCCGTTACCCACAGCAGCATCCATCATGACAGCGACCGTAACCTGAATATCTATGAAGAACGTCTGGCTGGTGGAGAGCAATTCTCACCTCGGGACTTATATTACTTCGCCAACGAGCTGCTGGATCACAGCCAGTATGAGCGGGCCATCCGCTTCTATGGGGAATTCCTCGGGACCGGGCTGGGCTGGATTGAGGACAACATCGCTGCCTGCGGCAAGTTGGCGGATTGCTACCACGGGCTGAAAGATGAGGACCGGGCGCTGGAAGCCGCCCTTCTGTCCTTCCGGTATGATCAGCCACGCGCGGAATTTTGCTGCCGGATCGGATACCATTTTCTCAATAAAAATAATATCAATGCGGCCATCTTCTGGTATAAGGCAGCTGTAGCCGACCAGCCTTCCGGCGATCAATGGGGACTGCGCAACCTGGCCTGCTCCACTTGGCTACCTCACCTTCAGCTCTGCGTCTGCTATGACAGAATCGGCCAGCATCAAATGGCTTACGCCCATAACGAGGCGGCCCGGACCTACCGTCCGAGTGACGAACGTATACTGTTAAACAAGGCCTATCTGGAGGCTGTCCTTAATCCGCAGACACAAGCGGAGTCAGACACCAGCCAGGGGGGTGACGTATGAGTGACCAACCGATCCGCGTGCTGCTTGGCAGCCCTATTCATCAGAAGGCGACTGTGTTGCAGCATTTTCTGGAGTCACTGGGCCGCTTGAAGTTGGAGGGAATTCAACTTGATTTCTTTTTTATCGACGACAATCAGGATGGGCAGTCTTCCGAATTACTTAAAGCGTTCAAAGCAAGTACCGAAGCAAATACGGGCAATGTTCTGATTCAACCCTCGGGCTACAACGATACTTATATCCGGAACGATACCACCCATTTCTGGAGCACTAACCTGGTCTGGAAGGTGGCTACCTTCAAGAACCTTATGATCCAGCGGGCCCAGACCCTCGAATATGATTATTTATTCTTGCTGGATTCCGATCTGATCCTCCATCCTGATACGCTGAGTCATCTCATCAACACGGAGAAAGATATTATTTCTGAGGTCTTCTGGACGCAGTGGCAGCCGGACACGATGTTCCAGCCCCAGGTCTGGATGCATGATGAATACAATCAGTGGGATCAACTACCAGGTGAGAAGCTATCCGCTGAGGATATCCGCAGCAGGTTCCACGAGTTCATCAACAGAATGCAGGTTCCCGGAATTTATGAAGTCGGTGGTCTCGGAGCCTGTACACTCATCAGTAAAGCAGCCATCGTGAGAGGCGTTAGCTATAATCCTGTCAAAAATATCTCCTTCTGGGGAGAAGACCGTCACTTCTGCATTCGCGCCGCAGCGCTTGGTATTCCTCTGTTCGTTGACACTCACTATCCTGCGCTGCATCTCTACAGGGATAGTGATCTCAGTAAAATTGATGAATTTGTACAGCGTACGTCGGGTGAGACAGGCATAACGCCGGGTAGTGAACCGGTGTCCCCGCCTTCACAGGAGGACTCCAATCAGCCTGAAGACTCCGTAGGATCGTTAGAATCAACCCCGCCGGAAGAAGATCCGCTTCTTGAGAAAGAAGCAGCTATTCCAGCCTCCGAAAAGCGCCCCAAGCTGACCTTGGCTATGATCGTCAAAAATGAGGCCAACCGCTTTCTGCGACAGGTACTGGAAGAACACCGCAAATATATTGATGAAGCCGTGATTATCGATGATGGCAGTACAGATGATACCGCAGATATCTGTCTGGAGGTACTGGCAGGCCTTCCTGTCACCCTTATACGCAACACCGAATCCAGATTCAGCAATGAATATGAACTGCGCACACAGTTATGGCAGGAAGTGATCCAAACCGAGCCGGAATGGATTCTCACCCTCGATGCAGATGAGGTGTTCGAGAATAGATTCGCCCAACAGGTCGACGAGTTGCTGCGGCAGACAAAGTCTGATCTGCTCTGCTTCCGGCTCTATGATTTCTGGGATGAGAATCACTACAGGGATGACCAGTATTGGAGTTCCCACTACAGCTTCAGGCCATTCCTGCTCCGCTACAACAAGGACTTGAACTATACTTGGAAAAATTCGCCGCAGCACTGTGGACGTTTACCGGAGAACGTGTTCGAAGTGCCCCATCAATTAAGCCTTCTACGTATCAAGCATCTGGGATGGTCTAGACTGGAGTTTCGTCTGGAGAAATTCGCAAGATATATGCACCTTGACCCCGAAGGTCAATATGGGTGGAAGGAACAGTACATCTCCATCCTTGACGAGCAGCCTCATCTGGTACCTTGGGTGGAGTGAGCGGGGAAGCTCACTTCGGATGATGGTTACGGCGAGTCCAGACTCTTTGCAAAAACAAAGGCCAGCCGATTTCGGTTGGCCTTTTCGTATGACTTTGCCCCTGTTGCTAGCCTTGACCTGCATATCTTTCACGGTATTCATGATCCAGCATGCTCAAGATCGCCTGTCGAAGGCCTCAGTCTCCCTCTGAATAAACTCCAGAAACTCCAGAATAATCGCAGACACCGCATCCTCCTCCGGCAAATGAATAAATTTGCTGATTCGCAGAATATCCTCTTCATATAAATCTATAAGCTGCAGCATGGCCTCGGTGTCTCCTTGCTTGGCAGCACGCAGCAATTCTAGGATTTCACGGTCCGGGATAATTCCCGGATCATCTTTCGTTTCCATTTATTCACCCCCTGTTGACTGATATTCAGCTGCCGGGCAACCTCGGCTTCCGTCAAATCCTGAAAGTAAAGTTTATCTATAATGACTTTTCCCTGCGGAGGCAATGTGTCGACAAGCTGCCGGACCCACACCTTCTCTTCAGAAGAAACGGCAAAGCCGGCACCGTGAAGGGGATTGTCATAGAAGGAGCATTCCCGGCTCCTGATTTTTCTGGCCCGATACTGCACTCTCCATCCAATGCGATAGATCTCGCTTTTACAGCGCTCATAGACCGATGTCTGCTTGTCCACAATTAAGACTCTCCTCTCTAGTGTTGTCTATAGTAGGGAAATTCAAGAGAACTTCCTACAACCAAAATAGGAACATTTGTTCTTATTTATAGTACCATTATTTAACTGGATTGTGAAATGAGCTGTCAATTCTCTATTTCAAATGGCGTTGGCTAAGTGCTTTTCCGCAAAAAATAGATTTCCGGTTGTTATTCTCTACACGAGATCACCTATATAAGTGAAGGCTATGACAGCCTATCCAACCAAAGGGAGCTAATATGATGAAAAAAGTGCTGTATGTACCGCTCGATGATCGCCCGGTGAACCTGGATGATGTCATTGTCCAAGGAAGATCTGCCGGCATCCAGATTATTACACCGAAGCTTGATGATATCAGGAACCGCCCGGATTCCGAGAAAACTTCCTCCGGCACCACGCTGGACAGTACCTCCTCGCCAACCTATGGCCATCCGGCGAATATCCGCCATTTCATTCTGAACCATGCCGCTTCAGTGGACGGCTTTATTATTTCGAGTGATATGCTGGCCTACGGGGGCCTGATCGGCAGCAGAAGACTTCGTACAAATGGTGGCGGGGCTTACCCGGACTATGATGCGACAACAACAGATTTGCTGGATGTTATCCGTCTCGTTAAGCAAGATTACCCGGACAAACCAGTGTTTGTTCTAGATACGATTATGCGGCTGGCGACAACCGTGTTTACTGAGGGGCTTACTTTGGACGCCTATAATGAATCGCGTGGGCTCATGCTGCAACCAAGAAGAACCTTTACCGCATTTGATGATATTTTGGAGGGGTATAACCTGTCTCCTGATTCCTCCTATGGAGATACCATTCATTTTGATAAAGAGCAGTACTATAACACTCGCCAGCACAAATTCAAATCCAACCGTTATATCCTAGAGTCCCTGGTGAAAGAGGGCTATATCGATTTCCTTGCGATTGGTGTGGACGACGCCAACACCCAAGGTGTGCAAATCAATGAGATCAAGTATGTGGAAGGATGCATTCAAGCTTGGCTGGGGGGTGGAAGTAATGGACAGAATCCGGATCGAGCCATCATTCTTCCAGATGCGGATGGATTGGGGCAAGCGCTGGTGGCTCGTATGGCGAACCAACTATATCGCAGCGGAGTAAAACCTGGTTACGCTGTACACTATTTTGGCCCCCACGGCTCCACCATTACCAGCGCTTATGAATATATGGATGTCCATCAAAATATAGAGCGGCATGTGGATATCATCGGCGGCCGCATGGTATCAAATCACCCTGCAGTGGAGATTGTCGCGATTACTGCTGCAGATCAACTATCTGCGGCTATGAACAGAATCACCGCCAACAGTGATCAGTGTATTCCGACCATCGTCATTGATTTCGTCGACTTGGGCAAAGGGAATCCTGCAGTCACAGAGGCCCTGCTGGGTAGCGAACACACGGGCCGTCTTCTGGGATACTGTGCCTGGAATACTGCCGGTAACAAAATGGGGCTCGCACTTGGTATGGGGCAAGCACGGTATGCCTACTTGTTGACAGAGACGAATGAAACCGCCCTTAAGGCGGCTATGAACGCTCATGGATCATTACTGTTCAAACGCTTTTTGAAAGACTACTACTATAAAACACTCGCCATCGTCCAGATTCGAACCTATTCCAGAGATCATTCCTTGTACACCAATACTTCAACACTTGCCGATCAGAATATGCTGCTGTTCAATTCACCTGCCGATTATACTCATATGCAGACTGTCCTGCGGGAGCAGATGCAGATCCATACCGCCACACTTGCCGGTAAAGCAGCGTTTCAAGCCGGCAACTCAGCGATTCTCCAGATCTGCGGCTCTGACTGGACCTATGCTGAATATGCCTGCGCGATACTCCCATACGAGAACCCGGACTTCATCTGGGGCCGTGCCTTTGAAATTACGCTGAATCCGGCACTGAATCTGGAATAGCGTCATTCTTCCCACTCCAAAGCCAAATAAAGCAGCCCGCTCCACAAAAAGTGGAACGGGCTGCTGCTCATTATGCCCCTGCTACTGCTACTGCTACTGCCCTTGTCCTTGTCCCTGAAAGGGATTTCTCGCAACACAGGTACGATTCCTTACAGAATGGAAAGGCGGATAGCACCTACCGGCTTATATCCAGCGCACCGGTACATCCTGGCTTCATCGTTCCTATTCGTATTTGGACATCATCCGGGAGAGCTTGGTCACCATCTGGTTCACTAATTCTGCCGGTTGTTGCACAGTTGCCTCATGACCCAGGCTGATCATAAAGTCAGCCAGGAAAGCAAGGTCACGCTTCGGGACCTTCCCTTCCAGCCACCCGGTACCATTGTCTCGGATGCGCAGCTTGGGAACCAGCCACAATTCTGCTTCGCACCTCTGAACCCCTTCCTTACCCAGTTCGACAAGAAGTGGCATGGTCTCCGTTTCCCCCTGCAGCACTTCCTTCCGATTGCCCAGATGAACTTCCCGCAAATCCATCGGCGTAAGGCCAGACGTATCAAAATCCGCAGAATACATCCTATCGCAGCGGAAGACCCTAATGCCCTCACGGAGAAAACAATACGCTGGACAGTACCATAAGCCATTTTGGGCATAGACTCCAATGGGCTGAATCTGCCGCTGCGAACGTACTCCTTTTGTCTCATATTCAATAGTCATCACCCGTTGCCCGACCGCCCCCTCCAACAGTATCGATAGATAGGGCGACTCTGTTTGCCGTACAGGGGTCACAAGGTCGAAGCGATTCTTCACCTGATCAATACGGTCTCGGACCTCACTGGACATATGGTGGTAGAACTTCTGAAGCGCCGCTGCAGATTCCTCCTTAAAGGGTAGCGAAGTATAATGACGCAGGGCATGGCTGGCAAAAAACAGGGCAACGGCTTCCTCCTCCGTAAAGGCAATGGGCGGCAGAATGCTTTCTTTTAACACTTGATAACCACCGTGCGGACCCACTTCTGAATACAGAGGAACACCTAGCTCGCTAAGCTCCTGCAGATCCCTCAGGATAGTCCTTGTTGAGACCTGGAATTCCTCGGCCAGTTCCTTAACGGTAAATCTCCGTTTCCGGTTGACGGTCATCATCAGCTCCAGCAGCCGTTTTGATTTTGGCATATGGCAGACTCCATTAATTTTTTATTAGTGACAATAGTTGTCACTATTAGACTCTACAATAAGATTACAGCCAGAACAAGAAGTCCAACACACCATAATTCAACCTAAGGAGATGTATAAGAATGTCTTTTCAATTAATTCCCTACATTATGCTTGACGGTCAGGCTGAGGAAGCCATCCAATTCTATGAACAAGCTTTAGGTGCCGAACTGCTTTTCAAACAAACCTTCGGCGAAGGCCCACAGAACCCCGATTCTCCGCTGAAGCCCGAGGACGCAGCGCTCGTTGCGCACGCCATTCTGAAGATTGGCGATACACAGATATTTGTAGCCGACTCCATTCCGGGATTAACCCTCCAACAGGGCAATATCTTGACGATCTGTCTCACCACGGATGACAGCAATCAGGCCAAGCAATTCTATCAGGCCTTGCAACAAGGAGGTCAGGTTATTCTGCCGTTGGAAGCGGCCTATTTCAGTCCGGCTTACGGGATGATTAAAGATAAGTTCGGCGTAACCTTTCAAATTTTCACTAAACGTCAGTCATAGAAACACTTCAAGTTTTCCTTTTGAATCAGATAAAAGGGTTGCGATCAAGTCTTAACAGCGCCTTAATTTAGACCTCCGGGATTAATGCAATGATAAGATTCAGTTACCCACGTGTTAACACTCATCGGATAAACTCAGCTATGAAACCAACGATAAAGGAGATAAACCGATGAATGATTTCATTAGCAGAAAAAGCCTGGTGCTGTTAAGTCTTGTTGGCTCATTAAGTGTAGGTTCCTTAGCTGCCTCAGCTTCGGCAAATTCCGCGAAGTCTGACACAGCACCCGTAAGTTCTATCACGAAGGTAGCAGCAGTGAATTCAAATTCGAAATCGCAGCCCCAACCTTCTCCCTTCAAACCGGACCAACTGCTGCAACTGCTGCAGCAAGAGAAATATGAGTTGATTTATGGACAAACAATAGCGGAATTCAAAAAGGCGTTCCCGCTTCAAGACTTCAAACAAGCGGCTCGCCTGTACCATAGTAACGTCACTTCCTATAAATTGAAGAGTCACGTAACCTTGAACAATACCAACTACTATGCCTGGACGGACCCTAAAGGTGAAAAAATGATTCAGGTCATGTTTAACAGTAAAAATCAGATCCAGTTCCTTATCTTTGATACATTGAAATTGTATCCTGAGACCGATGCAAAGCGTACGCAGACGACCTTTCAGCTACCCTTTAAAGGGAATTGGTTTGTCTTCTGGGGAGGACCCAATGAGCTGATCAACTACCACTATGGAGCTGAACAGCAGCGTTATGCATATGACCTGATTGTCGTAAACAATGGATTCAGCTATAAAGGTGATCCCGCCAAAAATGAAAGCTACTACGCTTTTGGTAAACCTATCTTCGCTGCCGCAGCAGGCAAGGTAGTGAAAGTGGTCAATAACATCCATGACAACAGCCCTGTCGGAACGGAGAACACGAAAGAGATTGCCGGAAACCATGTGATTATCGATCACGGCAATGGAGAGTTCAGCTATTATGCCCATCTGCAAAAGGGCTCGGTCAGCGTCAAAGTCGGCGATCAGGTGAAAGCCGGAGATTCGCTTGGCAAATGCGGCAACTCGGGTAATTCGAGTGAAGCGCATCTGCATTTCGAGGTAGCCGACAGTGCAGAGCTGTATACTACGAAGTCCCTGCGCGTGAATTGGAAAGACGCCGATGATTACGAACAAGGCACCTATATCAAAGCACCTTAATGATCGAATAAAAAGAAGCAACCCGGACATCTGAGTTGCTTCTTTTTGTCGCTTATATTAATAGCAGCCTTTCGGCTTATGAATTGCCCTTCCAAGCTGCCGTAGCCGATGAAGAGAAAGACAGATAATAAATGATATAATAGAAGGAGATAATAGCAACTATATATTAACGGGAGAATAAAGCGATGCAATCTACTATAGATGCCATGGATGATGAGCTGTGGGACAAGCTCATTCAGGATGTGGCGTATCTTTTCGATGATCTGACGCTCAAACGTGGGTTTCAATATTATAAGCAAAAGCGTGTCCGGCCGTTTGCAGTGACCGATGCGCGTAAAATCATTACCCTCGTTGAGGGTAACGATGATTACTCCGTGGTTATCGATCTCGACAATCTCGGAAATAGCCGCTGCGAATGTCCTGTCAAAGGACCTTGCAAGCATATGGCCGCCGTGCTGATGCATTATGCAGACATGCAGAAGCGCTCCGTGCAGACACTAGCGAACGCTAAGGCTGCCGCTTCTCTGCAGCGTCCAGCCAGTCCCAAGGTTCCCCCTGGGGCGGCTTCAATGCTGGCGCGACAGGATCTGCTTCAACAACAGGCAAGCGGTATACCGGAAGCCGGGGTTGCGGAGTGGCGTGAGTTCTGTGTAAGCTGCACCGCCCCGCTGGCCCACACGAGCCGGACGCCGGGTTATGCCGAGAAAGCCCTCGCGGCCATCCTGAAATATAAACCGTCGATGTCACCGGCTACAGAGAAACTGTTCCTACTCCATGCCCACCTCTTTGTGCTAGAAACGATAACTAAACCCCAGGGTCCGGCGCAGACTACGTTCGTTTCCTCCATGGGCTACTTCGCCCATATGACTGTCACAGAGCTGCAAGATTCTATCGGGCAGCTCCTGACTAGCGGCCTTCCGCTGAGGGTAGAATCCCAGCAATGGCCTAGGGCGATGGAAATTTTGGACTATCTGCGCCTGCAAATGCTGTCTGAGCCACGCGGCCGTTCCCGTGAGCAGCCTTATTTCCGTATAGCTTATGAGCTGTACTGGGAACATTGGCTCGAACCCAACCTCAGTGACAACAAGCTATACGAAGAGGAGCTTGATCAGCTACGTACAGCGGAGACAGAGCTTGGGACTTCACTCTCGCGGCATGCCTGGCTGCTAGCCCAGAGCCGGATGTATTTCTACCTCGGGGACGATCCCCCTGCCTGGGCACATCTTCGCACCGCTGCGGACACCCCCGCTCTGCAGCCGGAAGACCTGCTCGGCTTCCTTGAGCCCTTATACAGCGCCGGGGATTGGGAGCGGCTAGTGAACTGGCTCGTTCAGACTGGCCCGCTGCTCGGTAGCCGAATCTACGGAAATCTGAAGGATTATTCGAGCTACTGGGATGCGGTCGTGGCCCAGCGCCCAGAAAGTGAGCCATTGATGTGGAGTACTCTGAGCGAAATGCTGCCTTTGGCAGGTGAAATCTATGGCGAAAAGCTGCTCATCCATGAGAAATGGCAAGTCTGGATGGACTACCAGCTCGCGAACGGCAAAGAACCTGCCGACTTCCGTGTCCGGGACCTTCAGCCGCTGGAAAAGCATGCACCGGAAACGCTGCTCCCCTTCTACCATCAGGCTGTAGAACGATTCGTGCTGGACAAGAACAGGCAAAGCTATAAAGCAGCGGTTAAGTTATTGAAGCGGCTATCCAAGCTATACAAGAAAATGAAGCAGGAGGAGCGATGGGAGCTGTATATCCATTCGTTCTCCGTTCGCAATAGCAGACTGCGCGCCTTGCAGGAAGAGCTTCGGAAAGGAAAACTGATTACATGAGCATCAATTTGAATACGATCACCGTGAAGCTCGCCTTGAGCGAGTACGGCGATGCCTTATTATTCGGGCTCAACGAACGGGACGATTATGTCCCTGGATTGACCTTCAAGCAGCGATTGTTCGCCTGGCACGAAGCTTCTTTCTATGGTACAGAACTGGCGGTGCGGCAGGTGGAAGACGTTCAAGTGGTGGTTCTGCCTGCAGAGCAGGTCATCCCGTTCTTCTCCGATCCCAAGCTTCTGAGCCATGTGCATTGGAACTGGGAAGGCGGCGCTGCCCGTCTTAATGTATTAGCCCCCCTGCTGACGGACTGCCTGAAGGGGAAAAAATATATTCCACGTCTGGCCGCTTATCGGGAAGGGCGGCTGCAATGGACCTGGGATGATGCCGCGCTGAAGCGGGCCGCCACAGACCGGAACGAGTCATCTACTCTACAGCAGATGCTCACTGAGAGCTCCGAGTTCACGGAAGGACTCCGTGCAGCGTTCTCGGCAGCGGTGTCCCAGCAATATTACGGAACCGAAGCCACCGCTGGCGATTTGCGCAGCGAATACCCGCTGCTGTTCGATAGAAGCGGCACGGGCACGGCAGGTATGGATGAAGCCGCCTGGCTGATCTCCATCGGCTGGAAGGCCGATACCGCCCCGTTCCGCCCGGCGCTGCAATTGCTGGAGCCGGAAGGCGATGAGCCGCACTGGGTACTCAAGCTTGTGCTGCAGGACAAGTATGACGAGTCCGTGCTGGTGCCGATACAGCTGAGCGGCGAAGGCGAAGCCGCCGGGAAGTGGCCTGCGGCGTGGACGCCCCATGTCACCGAACGCGCCGCAGGCTGGTCCGCCCGGCTGCGTGCCAGCCTGCCAGGCGAGCAGCTCTTAAGCGGCGCCGATATGCTAGGCGCGCCGCTCAGCAATGAGCTGGCCTGGCGCTTCCTGACGGCGGACAGCCGCCGTCTGCTGGAAGCGGGCTGGCAGGTGCTGCTCCCGGCGTGGTGGGAAACCGCCAGCCGGAAGAAGCCGCGCCTGCGCGCCAAGGTCAGCTCTGGCGAAGGCGAGCGCAGCGGCCAGTCGCTGTTCGGTCTGGATTCGCTAATCGATTTCGATTGGCGAATCTCCATCGGCGATGCGGACCTCTCGGAGTCCGAGTTCGCCGAGCTGGTCGCCCGGGGCGAGCGTCTGGTCCGCTTCCGCGGCCAGTGGATTCCGCTCGACCCTGCCCTCTTGGCCCAGATTCAGCGGGCCATGGCTGGCATGGACAAGTCGCAGGGCTTGTCCTTCCAGGATGTTCTGCAGCTTCATCTCCTGGGTACAGGTGATGAAGCCGAGAATGCTGAAGCCGCCGAAGAGCAGCTTCAGGAGGAGGCCACGCGGCTCCGCCTGGAGGTGGAGCTGAACGGACACTTGCTCGGCCTCATCGGCCAGCTTGGACAACAGGCCCAGTGGCCGAAGCCCGAGGTGCCGGCCGGCCTTAAGGCCGAGCTTCGCAGCTACCAGCACGACGGCTTCGCCTGGCTGGCTTTCCTGCGCCGCTTCGGGCTGGGCGCCTGCCTGGCCGACGACATGGGCCTGGGCAAAACGGTGCAGCTGATCACCTATCTGCTCCACCTGAAAGACAACTATGCCGCCGCCCCCAAACCGGATGCGGCAGCCAAAAGAGATCCTCACGCGGCCCCTGCGGATTGGCCGTCGCTCATCATCTGCCCGACCTCGGTACTCGGCAACTGGCAGAAGGAGCTGGCCCGCTTCGCCCCGTCTCTGAACGTTATGCTGCATTATGGCAGCAAACGTCTGGAGGCTGGCTACTTCTACGGAGCCGCTTCGCAGGCTGATGTGGTACTGACGTCTTATGCTACCGCTTCGCTGGATCAGGAACTGCTGAAGCAATTCACCTGGGGATGCATCTGCCTGGATGAAGCGCAGAACATCAAGAACGCGCAGACGAAGCAGTCGGTCGCCGTTCGCAGCTTCCCGGCGCTGCACCGGATCGCCCTGACAGGTACGCCGATTGAGAACCGCCTCTCTGAGCTGTGGTCAATCTACGACTTTATCACGCCCGGTTACCTCGGCAGCTCCAAGTCGTTCCAGGACCGGTTCAGCAATGCCATCGAGAAGGAACGCGATGAGCGTCGTACAAATGAGCTGCAACGACTCGTTAAACCGTTCATGCTGCGGCGCAAGAAGAAAGATCCGGCAATCCAGCTCGATCTGCCGGACAAGAACGAGATGAAGACCTATATTCACCTGACAGCAGAGCAGGCTGCGCTATATGACCAGACCGTCAATGAACTGCTGGAACGTGTGCAGAAGCTCGAAGGCATCGAGCGCAAGGGCGCTATTCTCTCGGCGCTTACCCGGCTCAAGCAGCTATGTGACCATCCGGCACTGCTTTCTAAGGAAGCCTTGCAGGAGACCGACCCCGATTCAGGAGCGATGGCACCGCTGAATACCCCGGCCCTGATCGGGCGTTCAGCCAAACTGGAACGCTTGATGGCCATGGTCCGTGAGCTGCGCGAGGAGGATGAACGCTGCCTCATCTTCACACAGTATGTCGGCATGGGCCAAATGCTGCAGGCAGTACTCCAGCAGGAGCTCGGAGAGCCGGTGCTATATCTGAATGGCAGCACCTCCAAAACTGCACGGGATCGGATGATCGATCGCTTCCAGGCTCCTGCACGAACAGATTCGAGCGAATCAGCGTCCGACCAGCCAAACGTCTTCATCCTTTCGCTGAAAGCCGGTGGAGTCGGCCTCAACTTGACCGCGGCCAACCATGTGTTCCACTTCGACCGCTGGTGGAATCCAGCCGTCGAGAATCAGGCAACCGACCGGGCCTACCGGATGGGCCAGACCCGGGATGTTCAGGTCCATAAATTCATCTCGCTCGGTACGCTCGAAGAGCGCATTGATGAGATGCTGGAGAGTAAGCAGCAGCTTAGCGACAACGTGATTTCCAGCTCGGAAGGCTGGATTACCGAGCTTTCTACAGACGCACTCAAGGATCTGTTCACCTTACGTAGAGAATGGATGGCGTAAAGTGGTGAGCCTACCCATAATCGCTGAGAGTTCTTAGCTTCTTGTGCGTTACAGGCGATTGGGGCTTACTTCGATTAGCAGAGCTTTGAAGTGAACCCGACTCACCTCCAGTTTGCCATAAATTAGTGTATGTGTTAGAATCGACTTAACTTTTATTGAACGGAGGGTTACGTGTGATAGACTTTATCCGAGTTCGTACGTTGCGCGGCTAATTGAATAGCGCTCAAGCTCTGCCCATGTGCAGAGGACTCAGGATAGGTCTGCCATTTTTAAAGGTAACCCACAGCCATGGACTGCCCGGAGAAGCTTACCGCTCTTCGGCATTCCGCCTTTAGGAACTCCATAGAAACCCGTGAACACAAGCGTAGCCTGTTATCGCAGGGGGAGATGTCATACATCTTTTCTCATGTAAAGGCTATTTGTGTCCTGCATCCTATGGAAGACCAGGTCTCGCAGCGGAAGTACGTCTTCCCTCGCGTCCTTGTTCTGAAGTCCTCTACAGATACTGTAAGCACAGGCAGATAGCCTGTGCTTTTTTTATTTTTCATTTTCGCCAAATTTTTATGTTAACTTTGGCTAAATAACGGAGGATGATTATATATGATGGAACCTACTCAACAAACAGCGATCATTGTTGGTGTCCAGCTGCAACAGGACCATAACTTCGCCTATTCTATGGAAGAGCTGCGCAATCTGGCAGCTGCATGCAATATCGAGGTTATCGGGGAATTAAGCCAGAAGACCAGCCGGATCAACCCTTCCCATTATCTTGGAACGGGTAAAATCGAAGAATTGAAGGCTTTAATGGAAGCAGCGGGTACAGAACTTGTTATTTTCAACGATGAACTGTCCCCTTCCCAAATTCGCAACCTGGAATCAACACTGGATCGGGAAGTTATTGACCGGACGATTCTGATCCTCAATATCTTCGCCGAACGGGCCAAAACCAAGGAAGCCCAGCTCCAGGTAGAAGTGGCCCGGCTGCAATATATGCTCCCCCGCCTATCAGGCCTGCGTGAATCACTGGGACGTCAGGGCGGTGGCGCTGGCATGAAGAACAAAGGTACCGGGGAGACAAAGCTTGAACTAGACCGCCGGAGAATTGAGGAGCGCATCACCGCCCTCCAGACTGAGCTTACCCAGCAGGTGTCGCGGCGCCAAATTCAACGCAAGCAGCGTCACAAGAATGAAGTACCTGTGGTCTGTCTCGTTGGGTACACCAATACCGGTAAATCCAGCTTAATGAATGCTATGGTTGAGACTTACCATCCGGGTTCCAACAAACAGGTATTCGCGAAGGATATGTTGTTCGCCACCCTGGAGACCTCGGTACGCAGCATCGATTTACCGGATCATAAAACCTTTCTCTTGACGGATACGGTAGGATTCGTGAGCCAGCTGCCGCACCATCTGGTCAAAGCCTTCCGCTCCACGCTTGAAGAAGTGACCGAGGCGGATCTGCTAATCCACGTCGTTGATATTGCTGATTCACAGCACAAGCAACATATGGCAGTGACGGAGGAGACTTTAAAAGCGCTCGGCGCAGACGGGATTCCTGTCCTCTACGCCTACAATAAAGCAGATTTGACAGAACTGCCCTATCCACTTGTTGAAGGGGATAACCTTTACTTGTCCGTGAAGCAAAATAAGGGCATTCCTGAATTAACACAGTTGATTCGCGATCATGTGTTCAATGACTACATGCAATGCGAGATCCTTGTGCCCTTTGACCAGGGACGTCTAGTCTCTTACTTCAACGAGAACGCTCATGTCCAATCCGTCAGCTATGAGGAAAATGGCACCCGGATGATGCTGGAGTGCAAAATAGCAGACTTTGAGAAGTACCGTAACGATTTCATCGAGCTTTAAACGATCTGAAAAACAAGAAAACCTCGACCTCTGCACAGGATTGGGGTGGGGGACTGCTTGTCTTTCTGAGAACTCCTAAAAGGCAAATATATACCGGCCTGCACGCGTCCATGACGTAGTGTAGCGCCGGTTTTTTCACGCTTTGTAAGCCTGCTAAAGGTTCAGAAATCATCCATATTATATCGATGTAGTCGAGAGGTCTGCTTTTTTATACGTATAAATATAATGATGCCCCCCAATTCTGGCGATGACCGCCAGGTCTGAAGCTCTGACTACGGAAAACGAGCGGCTTCGTCCCTCCGATAATTTCCGCAAATACTCAAAATCAGGATGAAATGTCTCATCCAAGAGATATGCAGACGTTGTGCTTCCCGGTACCCTCTCCTCATTCAGCGCAGTAATGATGCCCGCCCCGGAGCTTATACCGATGCCGTGACCAAAATATTCCCCATTCCCCAGGACGATAACATTCTCACCCTGCCATTCGGGTTTGTTCGGATCATGGTCGGGATTCTTGAAATACTGCACATCGCCAGGATAGGCTTCCAGATTGTTATTAATAGTAGTAAGCTGCAGATCGCTATCATAATGCCAGTCATATAGTAGCAGATCATTGAAATAGGAGTTGAATACAGCCGGGCCCAGCGTATCCAACACACCCTTGTATAAAACCACTACTGTTGCCGTGGCGCATTCAAATGCATAAAGATAACCGTTACGAAAAATGTCGTTGATCCCATCGGATGGCTGAACCCCGCTTCTCAGCTGTAGCCCGCCTTTGCTGGTCCGGGTCCAATAATTCGGATTACCCCGGGTAGTCTCAAAAGAGGCAAATTCTGCTCCGCTGGCATCCAGTGCCCTTGCCGCATTCACAATGTGCTTTCTTGTATTCAGCTCGAATTCCAGCGCCGCCGGACTTTCATACACATAGTTCTCCGGGCTCCTCTGTTTCTCCGCTACAATCTCCCGCTCTACCCCGGTCAAGCCTGACATGTTAATTCCGTTGATGTCGCCATTCAAGAACGTAATCACTGCCGTACCTCCCATGAAACTTTATTCTCTTAATATGGGTTATTGTACGTTGCAACTCCTGTGGATGTGCAAAACAACCCTCCAGTACCGCTGCACATGTGCAGGAACTGGAGGGTTGTAGTGTTATTTTTAATATTAGGTTAAATTATGCCGTACCAAGTGCGATCTCATCGTCTTCGTTATCCGAATTGAAGGCTTCACGGTCGAATTCACCTTCTGAATTAGCAACTAACAGAGCTGTAACCGTAGTTCCTGTCGCATTCACGGCAGTACGTCCCATATCGATGAGAGCTTCTACACCGGCCACAATAGCGATACCTTCAAGCGGCAAGCCTAGCGCAGTTAATACAACTGTAGTAGAGATTACCGCTGGACCTGGAACTCCAGCTACACCAATAGAAGAAATAATACTAACAAGTACGAGAACGATGTAGTCTGTTACGGTCAAATTGATCCCAAATACTTGAGCAGTGAACACCGCCACAATTGCCGGCCAGATGCCGCCGCAGGCGTTGAAGTTCACAGAAGCGCCAAGCGGAGCGATAAAGCTCGCAATACGCGGCGAGACATGCAATCTCTTAGTGATGACTTCCAGATTGACTGGAAGCGTAGCATAGCTGCTGCGGGTGGTGAATGCTACAGCGATGGTCGGATAGATTTTGCGGAAGAACTTAATTGGATTGACCTTGGCTACGAAGAATACCAGGCCACCGAAGATGAGCACAAAATGGATGATCATGGCTACATAGGAGGTAATAATAACACTTCCTAGCTCCTGCAAGGTCTCCCATCCGTAACGCGCCGTAATCGCGGCAATGAGTGCGAACACGCCATATGGCGTTAAGCGGATAATGAATTTGACGACTTGGTGTAGAATCAAGGTCAGAGATTCGATCAGATCACGTACAGGCTTTACTGCCTCTGGCTTTTTAGAGCCAATCTTGATAATTGCCACTGCCAGGAAAACTGCGAAGATAAGCAGTGGAACCACTTTGCCAGTCGCCGCTTCATTAACCGGGTTAGAAGGTACGAGGTCGAGAATGACCTGCGAGAAGGTCGGAATCTCACGGGCAGTGAAGTCCGCCGGCACCTCCTGCTGAATACCTTGACCAGGATTGAAGAGCAGGGCTACTGTCAGTCCTATAATAGAAGCGATTCCCGTTGTCCCCAGGAACCAGGCAAAGGTCTTGATACCAACTTTACGCAGATACTCCAGGTTGGTCAGAGACGCGATGCTGTTCAATACGAGAACGAAGACCAGGGGAATAACGAGCATGCGGATCAAACTTACATAAATGCTGCCAAAGGTGCTAATTGCCTTGGTCTCAAATTCCAGCTTTTGAAAAAGAATCCCAACTACAAGTCCGATTAACAAACCGATAATGACTCGGGTACCAAACCCTACCCGCTTGCGTGCCAACAGAAATAAAATTCCAAAGACAACGATAGAAACTACAAATCCGTACCAGTTTGTTTGAATCGCCGAGAGTAGATTATTGTCTATATTCTTCATTCTTTCTAAAACCCTCCCAATACCCCACTTATTTGATATGAATAATGATAAATAATGTATATACAAAACCTATGAATGTCAATGTAATTATATGTTAATTTCATTTAATTCCGATAATTTCGGTATGAAAAATAAATATTGATTGACAACTACTTTCGCCATTGAATAATATTAAAAACATCACACGATGCATGCATCATTTGCTGGATCACCAAAGGGATAGAATCAACTGGACAGCCAGAGATTCGAGTTAGAGCGCTAGGTTTGCGTTCTCTTGAGTCTCTGGTTTTTTTATTGGCGCAAAAGGGAGGGATGAAGACTTCAGCCGAGCAATCCAGCATGAGCATACATAACTAGCGGAGGACTGAGTCTACTGGACAGCCAGAAATTCAGCGGGTGATGTCATAGCACCACCTGCCTGAGTCTCTTGTTGTTTCCGCTGGAACCAAGCTTGCAGAAATGAATATTCATGTAACACGCAGGACATGTTGTAAAGCCCCGACTGTATCCGCAAAACGCACTACAAATAAGCCCGAAGGCGACAGGCTTAGCCGCCTTGTCTGCCTGGTCCAGGGCGCAAAGAAAAGGATGATTACTCTTATGAAAAAGCTCACTATTTCGATCGTTACTGCTGCTGTAGTCTTCTCTGCTTTGACTTATGCTGCCGTATCGGCCAATCAGAAAAAACCGGAGGCTGCGCCGGCACAAAACAATACCGCTGCTGCTACTACTGACACCGCTTCCGCCGCAGGCACACAGACAGCTGTGCAGACTGTAGCCGAGACCGTTCAACCGGAAGCAACCACTGCACCTGCTGCAGAAACCGTGCAGGCTGAGGCCACTGCCGCGCCTGCCGATCAAGCCGCCGCTGTGACAACTGCTCAGCAGCCGCAAGCGACAGAAGCACCTGCGCAAGCCGAAGCCGCACAGGTGAAGACAGCTTCCGCACCAGCTGCCGAAGCTCCAACCGTGAACACCGCCGCTGCCAAAGTAGCTGCGCCGGCACAAGCCGCTGCTGCACCAGCCGCACAAACAGCACCGGCACAGCCGCAAGCAACCACTGCACCGGCAGCCGCAGCAGCGCCCGTGGTCTCCAAGACTACACCGGCAGCTACCCCTGCTCCAGCAGTGAAAGCCGCCCAACCAACGGCAGTACCAGCACAAGCTCCAGTTGCCGAAGCTAAAGCTACTGCTGCACCGGAGCCTACAGCCGCTCCGGCCAAGAAGATCACCTTCTCAACGACCGAAGTGGTGAAGGCCAAAGCTACCGCTGCGCCTGCGGCGGAGCCCGCTCATTCCAAATCAAGCGCTTCTGCCCCAACAGAGAGTGTGCAAGCTCCGGCACCTGCCTCTGACCCGGCACCAGCACCAGCACCTGCTCCGTCATCTGACGAAGAAGTATGCCCTTGATTACTGCATCATCGCTGCTGAGCTAAAACCCAGCCAACTATATTTTCAGAAAAAGACAGAAATCGAGGTGCAAATTTAATGACTATCAAGTTCAAGCCCAAAAAAATTGTGAGTCTGCTGCTGGCAGCCTCTCTGGCGGTCCTGCCTCTTCAGGCAGGCCGGGCAGCAGCGGCTGCTGAAACAACCGTTTCTACAGCTGCTACTCCGCTATCTACTTTTGATTATTTCAGCAAGGTGTACCCGAAACTGAATGATCCGAACCATGTCTATAAAACAGCAACTTACGAGGACATTGTTCACTTGTTTGAAAGCCAAGGCACGTATGCCGTTCTGGTAGGCGGCGCATGGGATGAGAACACACAAGCAGATATCGGCTTTATCAATGAAGTTGCCAAGGATTACGGCATTTCTACCATTTATAATTTCGATACCAAGCTGGATGGCGATACACTGCAAATCGCAGATACCAATAACAAGTTCGCGTACAAATACGTAGACCTGGTTAACAAGTATCTGACGAACCTGAATATTTACGACAAGAACGATCCAGCACACAACGTGAGCTACACAGCCAAAGACGGCAGCACGGTCACGGCTAACAAAATCGAAGCTCCGTTCCTCTTTGTCTACAACAAGGACAACAAGGATGCCCTAGGCAACAGTGCTCCAATTGTCTCTTCCCTTAAAGACAGCAAATCCTGGTCACAGTTCCTGACGAACGAAACCCTAGATCAAACCAAGGTCGATGCCTATAAAGCGGATGTTCGATCCGTATTCGCCAAAGCTGTGAAATACGACACGATCAATGAATCGGAGTATATCAAAGCTGCATTTAACAAGAACTATGAAGGAGAGAATCCGGGCAAGCCAACGATCTTTACCCAGGCTGACGGCGATCTCGTCTATGAACATGTTACCTATCATCAATTAAAAGAAATCTTGTCCAGCGACGGCAACTATGCCATCCTGTTCGGGGGTTCCTGGTGCCCTAATACTCAGGCGGTTATCAAATACATTAACGAACAAGCCAAAAAGAAGAACATCAATAAAATATACCTGTGGGATACAAAGCTTGATTCCGGTGTGACGGTAGGCGTGCCGAACAACAATAGCGGCAATTCTATCAAGGATGGAAATCCGCACACCAACGATGAGCTCCAGGTCCGGACCACCGACCACCCATATGCCAAGCTGTATGTGGACCTAGTCAAAGAATATTTGACCAATATCAAGACACAAAACAACACGGCTGAAAAACCTACCACAATCAGTTATTTGGATCAAAACAATACTCGAATTTTCGGAGATCGCCTGCAAGTTCCGTATCTCTTCACCTATAACAAAACCAATAAGGATGACAGCGGGCAACCAGCACCCATTCTCGGACACATCGAATTGATGTACTCCTGGACAAATATCCAGCCCGACTTTGTCAGCAACGGTTACGCCGATGGTGCAAGATACAATTTCTACCTGAACGCGCTGGATAAGCTGTTCTCCAGACTGGAAGCCACTCCAACCGAACTGACCGCCGTAGCGCCAACTTCGGCTACCGTTAACGACGGACAGATTACAGGCGTTCTGAACAAATCGCTGGAGTACAAACGCGCCGATGAGCCTGACTACAAACCAGTATCCGGCGAAGCCATTACCGGGCTGGCACCAGGCACCTATCAGGTAAGATATGCTGCCAAGTTCGGTTATCAAGGCCCAACCGTTCCGGCAGGAGCTTCTGCAATTCCGTATAAACCGGGTCAAGCCACCGAAATTGTTGTTCCGGTCTTTACACACCAGCAAGCAGCACCGACTGGACTGATCGGCGTGGCTCCTACTACACCTGCCAACGATGATGGGCAGATTACAGGAACCAATTCAGCCCTGGAATACAGACCAGCCGCTGCAGCTGATTACATTCCAGTAAACGGCGAAGCTATCACAGGACTTGTACCTGGCTTCTACGATGTTCGCTATGCCGCCAAGGAAGGCTACAGCGCCAGCCCTGTAACTCGCGTTGAGGTACCTGCATACGGCGAGCAAGCGGCACCAACCGGACTGGCAGGTATTGCTCCTACTTCACCTGCGAATAACGATGGACGTATCACCGGTACGACGCCTGCATTGGAATACAAACTGGCGGGTGTAACCGATTATGTCTATGCTACAGATGTCGAAATTACAGGACTTGTACCTGGTACTTATAACGTCAGATTCGCAGCCAAGGAAGGCTTCAAAGCGGGCAGAGCAGCCGATGTAATCGTGCCAGCCTATACCGCAGAGCAAGCAGCGCCAACCGGTCTCACCGGTATCGCCCCTACTTCATCTGCCAATAATGACGGACGTATCACCGGCACAACACCAGCACTGGAATATAAACTGTCCACTGTTACCAATTACGTATACGCCACAGATGTTGAAATTACAGGACTTGTGCCTGGTACTTATAACGTGCGATATGCTGCAAAAGAGGGCTACAAAGAAAGCCCTGTAACTGATGTAGTCGTACCGGAGTACAAAGCACCTACTGGTGGCACAGATCCCGGTCCATCAACTGGCAGCAACTCTCCTGCACCAACTCCGGTTAGCAGCCCGGCACCTACTGCCAGTGCGGCACCAGTTACTAGTGCTCAAGGAAATACAATCATCGCTTCTAAAACAGCGGTTGCTACTACCGATGAATCTACAGGTGTTACCACAGCTTCCATCACAGCAGCTGATGTAGCGGAGCTTGTAGAGAGTGCTAAAAAAGCAGAAGCCGAAGGAAAAACAGCACTTCTAGAAATTAAGGTTGAGACTACTGCTAAGACTCAAACCGCTGAGCTTACCATTCCAAGAAGCGCATTCAATGCAGTTGCTTCTGGTACAAAAGCTCAGGTTAAAATCAACTATGCCAACGTGGGAACGATCACCTTGGATGCCAAAGCAATCGCTAATATTAGTGGAGCTAAAGATGAGGGCGATATCCATATTCGGATTGCCAAGGTTTCACTCACCGACGAAGGTAAAGAGGTCCTTGGTGATAGACCTGTCTACGATCTGACTGTCAAAGCAGGAGACCTTACTGTTTCTAGCTTTGGCGGAGGCAAAGCGCAGATCAGCGTTCCTTACAAGCTGCAAGCTGGCGAAGAGCCGAATTCTATCATCATCTACCATATTAATGAATCGGGAAGTCTCGACAATGTACGCGGCAAATACGCTGCGGGAACAGTAGATTTTGTCACTACTCATTTCTCCCAATACATCGTTGCTTATAACAAAGTCGACTTCGCTGATGTTGCAGCAAATGCATGGTACAGCGATGCCGTTGGCTTCCTGGCTGCCCGTAGCATCACGTCTGGAACAGACGATACCCACTACAGCCCGAATGCCTCGGTTACCCGCGGACAGTTCACTGTTCTGCTGCTGAAAGCCTATGGCATTGACGCCGACGAGAATGCGGCTAATAACTTCGCCGATGCCGGCAACACGTATTACACCGGCTATCTGGCTGCTGCCAAACGCCTGGGTATCACCACCGGTGTAGGCGATAACCAATTCAAGCCTGACAGCAAAATCACACGCCAGGAGCTATTCACGCTACTGTACCGTTCTCTGGACGTCTTGGGAGAGCTTCCAGCTTCTAAGAATGGCCCTGCTCTGTCCAGCTACAGCGATGCTGGCCAAATCGCAGACTATGCTAAAGAAGCCCTACAGGCCCTTACTGCCTCTGGAGTTATTGCAGGAAACAATGGCAAGCTCAACCCTGCCAGCGTATCTACTAGAGCAGAAGTAGCACAGGTACTATTTAATCTCCTTTCCAAGTAATGCCCACCCCGCATTACATCTTCTAAAAAAGCCTCCGAACCCCTTTTCAAAGGGATTCGGAGGCTTCTTCATTTCACTATGAAATCCTGCCTATTTCCACCTTACAGCTTGTAAAAATTATGCTCCCTGGTGGCACAATTTATATCTTATGATGTGTTTTAAAACCTTATTTTTTACTAAAAATTAGGCCATTTGTCGGAGATGTGAACCTTATTTCCTATTAGATGAGTATGTATTAATATAACACCATTTGTTAACAAAAATCCCTTTTACAGAGCCTTTTCGAACGATTTTTGCCCATCATAATCTTAATATTCCAATATAAGGGTTGAAAATCTACTAAAATATTTTTTATTTTCATATAGATTTTACATTTTACCAGTGGTAAAATCTTCTTAACATTTTTCCTACTAGCTTGGGTGGAATTAATTTTTGAATTCATAGGAAAGGAGAGTTTTGCCGCGATTTCGCCGAGAAGACGGAAAAAGTTTGATTTTGAAAAGAATATATGACGGAGGGGATTTTTTTGGATTGGGGCAAATTATCTCGTAAACTATCACTGCTGGCACTCGCAGCTGGTGTGACGATCAGTACGGTACCCGGAGGGGTTTCCGCAGCAGGAGCAGTGCAGCCTAATATCGACCAAAGCACACTGCCATTGGTTCAAAGTTCTCAGAAAACATTCATATCGCCTCAAATCAATACAAAATCCACAGATGATATTCGCGTCATTGTCCAACTGAGCGGACAGCCGGCAGCCGTCGGCAAATATGCAGCGAAGCAAGGCATCTCTTCACTAGCCTCCACAGCCACCGAAGCTGCGGTAGATAGCCAGCAAACTGACGTTCTCAAGAAAGCGTCCAATGCTGGACTGGACCTTGAAGTCAATTACAAGTACAACACGGTACTGAACGGTTTTGAGATCACGATTCCTGCGAATGAAATCCCTGAGCTGGCTAAAATCCCAGGCGTCATTTCTATCCATAAGAACAGCACCTGGTATGCCGTTCCAGTGGAAGGAGACACTTCGGCAGCCGCTGCAGAGGCAACAACACCACAAAATGATAACGAGCCATTAAAGCAAATCCACGCCGATTGGGCCTGGGCTAACGGATATACAGGTAAAGGCCTTAAGGTGGGCGTTATTGACACCGGGGTTGATTATACTCACCCTGACATCAAAGATGCTTACAAAGGCGGGTATGACTCATTCTACAATGATAATGATCCTTATGAAGAGGTCCCTCTTACTAAAGAGAATGATCCATATCACGTAGGCTATGAAGGCACATATCACGGCACACACGTTGCCGGAACAATCATTGGACAATTCGCCAACAAGAGCGGTGAAATTGCCCAAAAAGGCGTAGCTCCAGGTGCAGAGCTTTATGCTTACAAAGTACTTGGACGTAATTTGGATAGACCTAGCACGTCCTCCGGTTCTTCTGCACAGGTTATCGATGGTATCGAACGTGCAGTGAAGGATCACATGGATGTTATCAACCTTTCGCTCGGTTCCGATGAAGAGAAGGACGTAAATTCTCCGGATGCCATTGCAATTAACAACGCTGTGCTTTCGGGCGTTACAGCGGTAATTGCCAACGGTAACGCAGGTCCTGGTGAATATACCCTAGGGTCTCCTGCCACTTCCCAGTTGGGCATTTCGGTCGGAGCGGTGACCAGCCCAAGCAAACAGTTCTCCGGTAAATTCAAAGCGGAGTTGGAGCGTACCACGGTATCGACCGTAACCTATGAGACTTACGGAGACGTTAACTTCAATTTGATGGCCTGGGGACTAGGCAAAGAGAACTTCGCTAATATTATCGGCACCAAACCAGTAAATGTAGTATACGCAGGACTTGGTGGCAAAGCAGATTTTGAGAATATTCAAAATGTTGAAGGCAGCATCGTTCTGGTCTCCCGTGGACTATATGCCTTCACTGAGAAAATCGCCAACGCGAAAGAACATGGCGCAAAAGCTATCGTTATCTTCAACGGTAATGCCAAACAAGTAGGCGATGAGAATATAGTAGATCTGAGTCCAACTATCCCTAATCGGGACGGTTTCATTAACTCCGGTCTGGGAGACGGGTTCGACAACATCCCTACTCTGGATATTAAGGGATCCGAGGGTAGAGCCTTAGCTAGAACTCTGGCAGCTAACCCGGGAAGCAGCTTCCGCTTCACTTTTGACGACAACTATAATCCTCAGCTAAGCAAAGGGGATGCATTGGCCAGCTTTACTTCCTTTGGCCCGAACGTTGATGACAATCTGAGCATCAAGCCAGACTTCACAGCACCAGGCGTAGGCATTCTGTCTACTTGGCCAGCTTACGGTAAAGGTAAAGACAATGTCCCTTACGATAAAGCATACAACCGGATTAGCGGCACAAGCATGGCAACTCCACACGTTGCCGGTCTAGCACTGCTGATCAAGGAAGCTCATCCTACATGGTCGCCATTTGATATTCGTGCAGCTTTGGCAAATACGGCTGAACCAAATGAGGAGTACAGCGTTTATGAGCAAGGCGCAGGACGTGTAAATGTTGAGAATGCCATTTCCACACCAGCCCTGGTACAAGCTCTTGAACCGATCACTATTCTTGACAAGAACTACAAACCACAAAATGTAATTAATTATAATTCCTCGGCAGCCTATGGCGTAATTCAGCCAGGAACATCTGCAATCAAAAACGTGCAGCTCAAAAATACAAGCAAGGATGCTGTAAGCTATTCCGCTTCTGTTGAGTGGCACTTTGAAGATCCTCAAGGGATCACAGTGACACCTAGCATTTCAACTGTTAGTGCCGACGGAGGAAAAGTAACACCGTTCAGTCTAAACCTGAATGTAGGCAACAATGTAAAAGAAGGCTTTTATGAAGGACAGCTGAATCTAGCCGCTCCTGGCGTACCAACATTGCACCTGCCGTTCAGTGTGTATGTAGGTAAAGAACTACCAGAAAACCCATTTGGCATTCAAGAAATCAAATTGTCTAATGCACTTGTTTATCCGAACAGAAACTACCAAAGCTCTACAGATCTTACTTTTAGACTGTCCGCAGAGGACACCAACTACTATGAGGTCAATATTGTTAATCTTGAAGATCATACCATCGGATATGTTGATGTACAGTTTAATGCGAAACAATCATTTACTCCAGGCCTGTATTCAGTCAAAAGTATCAATGGCTCCTATCATCCTGTCGATGCAAATGGCAAAAAGATTGTAGATGCTAGTGGTAAGCCGGTTACCGAGTACCTGAAGGATGGCGTCTATAAAATTTATATCTACGCCTCCCACATAGATGCACCAGGTGAAGCGATAGAGTCTATAGTTGAAAAAGAAATTGAGTACAAAGGATACTCTTCTTTCCGTGTAGACAACTCTTATGATAGCAACTCTGGCGGCAGCACTGGCGGCGGTGGAGGCGGCCCAGTTGCCACACCAGCACCATCTACAGCACCTGCTCCAGTTAGCGGCGCTGCTAATGCAGTCATTGACCAAGGCTTGAAGCAAGCGCCGGTGAAGGCTGCTGTAGCTTCCAGCAATGGCGTAGCAACTGTTACGGTAACTAACGATGATCTGAAGTCAGCCATCGCCTCTGCTTCGGCTTCTCCGGCAGCTATTGTAATCAATGCTCCGGCTACGACCGACGCTACAGCTAAAGTGGCTCTGACAGCTGAGCAAGTGAAGCTGCTCGCTGGTGCACCAGCGAAGAGTACTATTATTGTAAATGCTGCAGGTTCCGCATTCGCCTTGCCAGTAAGCCTGTTGACTGGCGGCGCTGCCGATGCCAGCCTGGATCTGATCATCAAGAAAGCGGATGACCAATCCTCCAAATTCTCGACAACTGCCGGATCAACAGTTGTTGGGTCTCCGGTAGCCTTTGAAGCCAACTGGACTAAAGCTTCTGGAAGTACAGCTCTGAAGGTACCGAATGATGCCTTCATTAAGAGATCCTTCACAATTCCAGGCAAAGTTGAGCCTAACACTGCAGGTGTTCTATTTGAATCGAACGGCAAGATTACTCCGGTATCTTCCGTATTCAAAGTACAAGCAGACGGTACGACTCTCGTTACGGTTAGCCGCCCTGGATTCTCGGTCTATGCTGCCGTGAGCCGCCCTGTTACTTTCAGTGACATCGCCAACTCCCCGGCTGCTGCCGATATTACAGCACTGGCTAACAAGCTGATTATTGAAGGCACTTCGGCAACGACATTCTCGCCGAAGAGCAACCTGACCCGTGCCGAGTTCACAGCCCTGCTGTCCCGCTCGCTCGGACTACGTTCTAGCTCGACTTCTACCTTTACAGATGTGAAGTCTTCTGACTGGTATGCCAATGATGTTGCTGCTGCTTCCGAGGCAGGACTGATTCTGGGAATCGGCAATGGCAAATTTGCCCCGAACGCCCAAGTTACGCGTCAAGAGCTTGCTGTTATCCTGGGAAGAGCCGTGAAACTGACTGGCGTGGAACTGAAAGCCTCCAATCCATCGTTCACTACTTATGCCGATAGCACCAAGATCGCTCCATACGCTAAAGATAGCGTGCAATCCTTGTCTGCTGCGGGTATCATTAGCAGCGAAGTCGGATCGAACTTCAATCCGACAACAGCAGCTACCCGTGAGACAGTTGCAGCTACTCTGCATCAATTGCTGAGCAAAACTGGCCTGATCGACTAATTCGGACCAAGCCAGAAACATCAAACGCCCGTCCGCTTCCCAACAGGGAAATGGACGGGCGTTTTTTTACAACGATAGATACTGGGCAACTCTTTTGAACAAACAGCTTAATTTCGCGTTGTCCCCTAAGATGATGCTTGTTGCAGCCTCTCATTCAGCCTCACGAATAATGATTGCAGCTTGTCTTGGGGAACACCGCTATAATTGTCCCCGATGCTCACTTCATAGTAGGAAGAGAATTCGTCGACTTCTCTCACATAAGAGGTGAGTCCGATCCCCGTGGCTTGATAAAGATCGATTAAGACATCCTCTACTACTGTTTTGGGCAAGGATACATGCACATGAAACATATTCGACACCGGCTCTAACGGAAGCGTAGTGACCGCATGGCATTGATTATATAAAGCAGCCAGCGCTTTGGCCTCTTCATAATACTTTTCCATTTTATGAACCCGTTGTTTAAAATAAAAGTCAGCAGGGATGATATATGGGTATAAGCTGATCAAGTCTCCACCATGCCGCCGCTTCCAGACCTTCGATTCCGCTGTGAAATCCGCTGTGCCTGCCAGAACCGCTCCAGCAATCCCACCGATCCCTTTATAGACAGAGATATATACACTATCGAATAGCGCACAAACCTCTGCAGCACTCTTCTGATAATAAGGCAGAACCTCAAACAATCTTGCGCCATCCAGATGGAGATAAATCCCCTTTTCCCGGCAATAGGCGGAAATGGCTTCAAGCTCACTATACTCCGGCAACTGCCCGCCGATCTCACGTTGTGGCAATTCCAGCAGCAGACAAGCAACCTCCTCCGGCATCCCTTGGACATCCTCAAGTGTAATCAGGCGGTTCTTGTCAGCGAGCAGCACAGATTCAATATGATGCAGCTGCTTCAAACCATCCTCTTCATGAATCTCCAAGTGACAGAGCGGATGGTAAGCCACCTGGTTCAAACCCTTGCGATCACACCATAATCTTAAGGCAATCTGCTGTGCCATGGTCCCACTCGGAAAGAACACTGCCGCTTCCTTCCCCAGCACTTCGGCCATATTCGCTTGGAAATCCTCAATAACCTTTCCCGTTCCATATATATCAGAATCCAGGTGACCCTCTATCTGCTCGAAAACCTCTTTCAGCACTTGCACATTCCGTTTACCGTGAGCCGGCAATTGAAAGGCAGCTTCTTTAAAGGCTTCTGCTAATGACAACTTCTCTTGCATAAACTAATTGCTCCTCTCAGATATATCTTAATAACACATATATAAGACGAAGAAAAGAAACAACAAAAGAGAGAAGGAACGAAGGGGAAAATTTGGAGCTGTAGGAGCGAAAGCGCTCGCCTAAAAAGCTTTCTGCAGGAAAGCTCGCATCGGAAGCATACGCTCGCCGGATTTCAACCGCGATAAGCGGTTTAATCGAAGAAATCTGGGGGCAACAGCGACCGGAAGTCCAAATATTCACCGTAGTGACGATCGAGCCTTTACGTTATCATCTTACGTTCGTCTTATATAACTCAACGAATCTTGGCCACGAAAAGACCCAGATACTCTTTCAAAGCCAGCCCTGTAATGCTAACCGCTCCGGCATTCGGAGACAGTTTGGCAGGATAAAAAGTGAACTTGCTATCCGATACATAATCGGTCGGAAAAGGCTGCACCGACAGACCGGCTTGGCCAAACTCCACCACCGCCCGTGGCATATGGAATGCAGAGGTCACGAGCACCGGGTGCTCAAACCCGTGTTCCTTCAGAATGAGCGCAGTATTAATTGCATTCTGCTTAGTATTGAGTGAGCGGTTCTCGACAAGAATGTCACTCTCTGCCACCCCAAGGGCAAGCAGCTGCCGTTTTGCAATATTCGCTTCATTACCGCTATCGGCGAAAACCTGACCGCCGGAGAACAGAATCGGCAAGCCGGTGGCCTTATGCAGGCGTACGGCAGTCAACAGTCGGTTCGCCGCTGAACCCAGCATATTGCCCTTGCCATTCAAGTCAGGTGTCGTCAGCGTGGCTCCACCGCCGAGCACAACGATAACATCTCCCTGTACGGCCTGCGGCTGCGCATATTGCCGCTCTAGTCCGCGTATGAATAGATCGCTGACAAGCGACGTAGAGGATAAATAGAATAACAGGGTAACGATGAGCAGGAATACTGACGCCCTTCGCTCACGCTTCCATAGCCAAATAATCGGTACCAGGAGCAGCAGCACGAATAGCCCCGGCGGGAGTACGAAGCTATAGATAAATTTGATTACATAAATCAGACTATTTGCACCTCCTAACCGGGCGAGTCCCGGTTTGAACTATGACCCTTGTCCACACGATAATTATAACCGGACATCCTCTTACTTCGCACCTTTTCACCACTTGGAAAAAGAGCTTTTCCTGACTACCCATTTTTTAGATTTCCAAAAAACGCATGAAACCTGCCATGTTTTTAACTAAAATTATTATTTTCACATGAATATGTAAATAGAACGGAAACAATCATCTTAAATGTGTAATATAATATTACACAAAATCGAAAAACGTTGTCGTTTATAGCGATGATAATAAAAATAGATCAGATTACGTGTCATATAATATAACTGGTAGCGCTTTATTTTTAAAAATAGGTATTGATTATTTCGATCCAATCCTCTATGATAATGACATCGGACGGATTAAAAGTTAAAGCACTTTAACTTTTATATCAATAAGACCCATAAAATTTGATTTTGACAACAAATTAATGATCAAAAGTTAAAGCGCTTATACTTTAGGAGAGAAAGGTTGGTGTATCCGTGAGCAATCGCGAGAGTCGGCGGCAAACATTTTACATGTATTTGTTTATCTCACCCTGGATAATCGGCTTCTTAATCTTCGCCTTGTATCCCATTCTGTCATCGTTTTACTACAGCTTCACTGAATATGACATTATTCACCCGCCAAAATTCGTTGGGCTGGCCAACTACACCGAGATGTTCCATAACGATCTGTTCTGGAAATCGGTCGTTGTCACTGTAAGGTATACCTTTATCGGTGTGCCAATCTCGATGCTGTTGTCCCTGGGCTTTGCACTATTGCTGAATCAGACGATTCCACTCAAAGGCTTCTTCCGGACAGCAATGTACTTCCCAAGTATGGTATCCGGGGTAGCGATGTCCCTGCTGTGGTACTGGATCTTCAATCCGCAGATCGGACTCTTTAACTACATCCTGTCCTGGTTCGGCATTCAAGGCCCATCCTGGCTGATGAATCCGGATACTGCCCTTTACGCACTGATCATTATGTCCTTCTGGGGCGCGGGAGCCGGGATGATTCTCTTCCTTGCGGGACTGCAAGGGGTGCCGTCCAGTCTAGTCGAAGCAGCTGAACTTGATGGAGCCGGACGCTTGCGGATTTTCTGGCACATCACACTGCCGATGATCTCGCCGGTGCTGCTGTTCCAGTTGATTATGGGGCTAATCGATTCCTTTCAGGTATTCACCCAAGCCTTCGTCATGACGCAGGGCGGACCGAACTACTCTACCTGGTTCTACGTCTACAACCTTTATACCAGCGCCTTCAAAGAATATCGGGCCGGTTATTCCTCGGCTCTGGCCTGGGTGCTGCTGATCGTTGTTATGCTGTGTACGGCTCTTATCATGAAGCTGTCCAACCGATTCGTTCATTATGAAGGGGGCGTTAACAAATGAGCTCCATCCCAAGCCTCTCCACACGCCCGCCCAGTTCACGTCCGCGCCGGAAGGTCGGACCGGTCAAGATTATCAGCCTGCTGACCTTGATTGTAACAACATTCCTTATGCTGCTTCCGCTGTTCTTCATGGTTATGACCTCCCTGAAGTCCAAGAAGGAGATGCTGAAGTTCCCGCCTACCTTTCTTCCGGAAAGCTGGCAGTGGAGCAATTACACGGAGATTTTTGACACCCTGCAATTCGGAACCCTGTACAAGAACAGCCTTATTATCGCCGTCCTGTCCGTCATTGGCACACTGATTTCTTCTGCGCTGGTGGCTTACGGATTTGCCAGATATAAAGGAAAAGGCAACAAGATCTGGTTCATGCTGCTGCTTAGCACCATGATGCTGCCTTATCCGGCGATCATGATTCCACAGTTTATCCTGTTCTCCAAAATGAACTGGATCGACACTTTCCTGCCGCTGATTGTGCCCGCATTTTTCGGCTCAGCGTATAACATCTTCCTGCTACGCCAGTTCTTCACCACCTTGCCAGAGGAAATGTTCGACGCCGGACGGATTGACGGATGCGGCGAGCTGCGGATGTGGCGCCAGATTGCGCTTCCGCTCTCAGGACCAGCCCTAGCCACTGTTGCCATCTTTGCTTTTATCTACAGCTGGAATGACCTGCTCACCCCTGTGCTTTATTTAAGCTCATCAGACAAATTTACGCTACCTGTCGGCATGGCCTCGCTCACCTCTTCACGGTTCCGTATTCCGCCGTGGCATCTTCTGATGGTAGCTTCCGTGCTGGCTATGCTTCCAATCGTGACCCTGTTTGCGGTTGCTCAGAAGCAGTTTGTAGAAGGTATTGTACTTACAGGCATTAAGTAATAACCCGCCGTCATTGGCGGAACTATACACTGATATCCTGGAGGGATTAGCGAATGAAAAAGAACAGGAAAACGTTTGGAACTCTTTTTGCAGCAAGTGCACTACTTCTTACGACCTTGGCTGGCTGTAGCGGCGGCAAATCAGTAGAAGATGTAGCCTCACCCGGATCGAACAGCAGCTCCGGCGGTAAAGGCGACAAAGTGACCATTACTTACTACACCATTGATTCCGAGGACCGCACCTTTGTCGAGAAGCTGATTCCTGATTTCGAGAAAGAACATCCTAACATCAAGGTCAAGATGGAAAAGGCGCCTTACGAGCAGTTTGACAGTAAGCTGCAGACACTGATTGCCGGGAACAAATCGCCTGATATTACGAGCCACTACGGCTACGGCGGCTTCGCAGAATACTACAACAAAGGCATGCTGATGGACCTCACCGATCTGATGCAGGAAACAGGCTTCAAAGCCGAAGATTACAACATTCCTGAGCACCTGATGGACATCTACAAAGTTAAAGATCACACTTACGGCATTCCACTCAACATGTACGTTACGCTGATGATGTACAACAAGGATATGTTCGATGCGGCGAAGTTATCCTACCCGCCAAGTGATTACGAAGACAAGAGCTGGACCTTTGACAAAATGGTCGAGGATGCCAAAAAGATGACGGTTCACTCTGACGATATTACCAAAACGCAATATGGTGTTGATTTCACCTGGTCAGAACGCGACATGCGTCCGCTGTACTTCGGAGCAGATCCGTACTCTGCAGATACCTGGACCAACGGCGGCGTACCTTCCGAGACCCATTTTGACTCACCAGAGGTTATTGCTGCTTATCACAAATTCTTCGACCTGATCTTCAAAGATAAAGTGTCGCCTAATACCGAATGGAGCAAGAGCGTAGCCGGACAGAATGGCGATCCGTTCGTAGCTGGTAAAATCGGAATGTCTGTCGGCGGCTCCTGGATTATGGCCGGTTCCAACGACTTTCCGTTCAAGGTTGGCGTAGCCGCTGTGCCATGGGGCGGTAACGATAAGGTGCGCAGCCCGCTGTTCGTGGACCCGCTGCTCATTCTGAAAGATTCCAAGCATCCGAAGGAAGCCATGGAATTCATCAAATTCCTGCTCACCACTGAAGTTCAGGAGAAATCCATTGAGCTGAGTGGCGGTAACCCGCCAGTCAACACCAAAGCTGCTGAAACGTACTACAAGCACTTTGAAGGCGTTGATCCTGAAGATGTGAAGAAGGTCTATGAAGGGGCTGTGAAATACGGCTACGAATCCTTCAATCACCTGATCGTACACTACTCGCAAATCAACGATATGTTCATCAACGAGCTGCAGCCGGTAGAGACCGGACATAAGACGCTTGAAGAGGTCATGGGTACCATTCAGAAAAAGGTCACCGAGATCATCAAACGTTAGCATGTACGGCATACCGTCCCTTCCGGGACGGTATGCTTGCTTGGAATGTTATTGTTTAGCAGACCGCCTCTCCACCCTGTATACTAATGGTAGATAATACATTCGGAAAATCTGCTGCAAGGAGCACAAGACATGAAAGTGAGCATATTTGATGTAGCCAAAAAATCCGGTCTGTCTGTCGTGACGGTATCACGGGTGTTGAACGGCGCTGAATCGGTACGCGAGAAGAATCGGCAGAAAGTGTTAGATGCAATCAAGGAGCTGGACTACCGCCCCAATGCGGCTGCACGCAGCCTCGCCAGTGGAAAGACAGGGATTATCGGACTCGTGGTAACTACTCTGCACGATTCGTTCTTTGACGCCGTTGTCAAAGAACTGAATGAGGTGCTCGCGCTGCATGGTTACTTCCTGGCGATCGCCATCTCCAGAGGCATTGAATCGGATGAGGACCACTATCTCATTCAGGAAGACCGGGTAGACGGCATGATTCTGCTCTCGCCGATCGGGGAAGAGAATTATATCATGCAACTGAAGCGGCGCGGCATACCTTATGTACTGATTGATAATCAGGAGCCGGAGAATGATACCTATTCGATCACGATCGACAACTTCAAAGGTGGCTACGCGGCGGCAAGTCATCTGTTGGAGCTCGGGCATACCTCTATCGCGCATCTGTGCGGACATGAAATGTTCCGCAGTACAAGGGAGCGGCGCAACGGGTTCGCACTGGCACTACAGGAAAAAGGAATTACTCCTTTTGAAATCGTACAGGGCGATTTCGAAATAGAATTTGGCTATGACACCTGTAAACGCTGGTTAAGCGAAGGACAATTGCCCACCGCGGTATTCACTGGTGATGACAATATCGCCCTTGGGGTTATCAATGCTCTAATGGAGGCGGGGATATCCGTACCGGAGCAGGTCGCTGTTGTCGGCTATGATGACCACTACATTGCCTCACAGCTTCGCCCGCATCTGTCGACCCTTCGGCAACCTGCGGACAAAATCGCGCAGGCGGCAGCGGATATGCTGCTGCGGCGCATCTCTGGCAAGATGAAGCGCGGGTCCGGCATACGGATTGATCCGGAGCTGATCATTCGTGAATCTACAGTTTCCATCTAGACTGGCATCCATTTGCAGACCGGCTGTAATCTTTTGTTTTCTATAATATATATTCACTTAGGAGTGAAGACCATTGACTTACTACTTGGGACTCGATGGGGGAGGAACCAAAACCTACGCCCTGCTCAGTGATGAAAAGGGCAATGTGCTGGGGAAAGGCAAGAGTGGCAACGGTAATCATCAGGTAGATGCGGCCCGCGCAGCTAGCAGCATCCGTGAAGCCACGTTCGGCGCTTTGGCGGATGCCGGGCTCAGCTTGGACGACATTCAGCACACTTATCTGGGATTGGCGGGTGCTGACCGTGATGCCGATTATGAGATTTTGCACCCGATCATCCGCGATATCGGTTTTACTAGATACACCATCAATTGTGACACCATGATCGGGCTACGAGCAGGCACTAACCGTCCATATGGCGTCTCCCTGATCTGCGGCACAGGTACCAATTCGGCTGGCCGGAATGTACAGGGACAGCATTATCAATGTGGCGGCTTTGACTATATGTATGGAGATTTTGGCGGAGGCGGCTCGCTCAACATTGAAGTTTTCCGTTCAGTCATCCGGGCTTGGGACGGGAGGGAACAAGCTACCCTCCTGACTGCCCCGCTGCTAAAATTGCTGGGATATGAGACGGTGGAGCGCATGTTCAATGATTTCCTGGATCATGGGAAGCACGTGCCTACAGATGCTGCCCGCCTGCTGTTCGCAGCTGCAGCTGAGGGCGATGCTGTGGCTCTGGAAATCCTGCACCGGCAAGGTGTAGAGCTGGGCAAGTCTGCTGCCGCTGTCATCCATCGGCTAGGCATGGAAAAGGACGTCTTCGATGTCGTGCTGGCCGGAAGCCTGCTGACCCGGGGAGACCGTGGCTGGATTCGTAGCCCCATCGAACAAGCCGTAGCCATTGCTGCCCCACAGGCAACCGTGGTCACCCTAACCACCGAACCGGTGGTCGGTGCGGTATGGTCAGCCATGGAAAGCGACGGGATGACAATCAGTAGTGAAGTCTATGACAAGATGAAGGGTTTTCAGGAATTCGAATCCATTAAACAAACTACCAGACAGGAGTGATTATTGTGACAGCTAATAAAGGACTGAAAATCGCCGTCATCGGCGGAGGCTCTTCGTACACACCGGAACTCGTAGAGGGATTCATTCTTCATCATAAGGAGCTCCCTATTCGTGAACTATGGCTGGTGGACATTGAACCCGGACTGCGCAAGCTGAACATTGTCGGCAACCTGGCTAAACGGATGGTTGAAGAATCCGGACTCCCCATCGAAGTCCATCTGACGACAGACCGCCGCGAAGCCATCGCAGGCGCTGACTTTGTCAGCACACAGATGCGTGTCGGCATGCTGGATGCCCGTGCCCGCGATGAATCCATCCCGCTCAAATATGATGTTATTGGCCAGGAGACCACCGGTCCCGGAGGCATGATGAAAGCCCTCCGTACGATTCCTGTGATTCTTGACGTCTGCCGCGATATTGAGGAACTGGCTCCAAACGCATGGCTGCTCAACTTCACCAATCCGGCAGGGATGGTTACGGAAGCTGTCCTGAAATACTCCAACGTCAAAAGCATTGGCCTATGCAACGCTCCTATCGGCCTGATCAAGCAAGTCTCCTCCAAATACAGCGTAGCCCCTGATCGGGTATACGCCGAATTTGTGGGTCTCAACCACTTGCACTGGATTACCCGCATTGATGTTGAGGGCGAGAGCAAGCTGGATGAAATGCTGGCTGATACAACTGCTTATGGCGCCAAGAACGTGCCTGCCCGTGAATGGAACCCGGAATTCCTGAACTCCCTTCACGCTTTGCCTTCCTACTACCTGAAGTACTTCTACATGAACGATGCTATGTTAGAAGAACAGTTGGAGTCCTTCAAGAAGGGCGGTAACCGAGCTGAGGTGGTTAAGCGTGTGGAAGAAGAGCTGTTCGAAATCTACAGCAACGTGGAGCTAAAAGAAAAACCGAAGCAGTTGGAACAACGCGGCGGCGCCTTTTATTCAGAGGCAGCTGTCAACCTGATGCGCTCGCTGTATAACGGTGCGAATGACATCCAGACGCTGAATGTCGCCAACAACGGTATTCTGGATTTCTTGCCTGATGATGCCAGCATTGAAGTGAACTGTGTCGTCACAAAGAACGGCCCATTGCCACTCCCGCTGACTACCGTTCCACCTATGGCCAAGGGACTCATTCATGCAGTCAAAACCTACGAACAGCTGGCGATTGAAGCCGCTGTGACCGGCAGCCGCGAGCTGGCGATTCAGGCACTGGCCCATCATCCACTGGTTCCATCCGTGGAAGTAGCAATCCAGATGCTAGACGAAATGCTGGAAGCGAACAAAGAGTATTTGCCAAGCTTTTTCACCAAAGAAACTACACCTGCTGCACAATAATTTATAAATAATGATTACGGTTTAAGGTCGGGCCTTCTCTGCACTATAGAGGAAGGCTAGATCCTCCTAACCAAACCACTGTCCCTACGCAGAATGTTCTGTCGATACGGGCAGTGGTTTTTTTTATGTGAAAAATAGGGTGAAAAAAGACCGCGCACCTTATTCGGGAGCCGGTCTTCCGGGATACAATCCCGCTTTCTCCAGACTGATATCCTCTACGCTCCGCCGCCCAGCTACCCTACCTACCCGGCAAGCCCTTGGTTAACCGACGGCTGATGATGCCTGTTCACGATAAACAACAATGAGGCTGCGGCGCACAGGCAGAAGAGGATCAGGTACAGAAATTTCGCGCCCAGATGATCCGTGACAACTCCCCCGACAGCATTCCCAACAATACCACCGAGGCCCCAGGTTACCGCTGCATAAACCGTCTGCAATGTCGCTTTGGTCCCTTCTGTGGCGTAGCTCTGAACCACTTCCACAGCGGTCCCTGCGGCAAAAGCAAAGGCAACACCGTTCAGCAGTTGAACCGCGAGCGTAAGCGATACATTAGAGAACAGGAACATGACCAGGTACTGGCTGCCATAGATCGCAGCGGCCAGGCATAGCAGCGGGTATCTTCCGATAGCCTTACTGAGCCGGGTGGCCACCCAGAACATCGGCACCTCAATAATAGCGGCAATGGCGAAGGCGCTGCCGATCCAGCTTTTATTGAAGCCCATTTCCTTGAAGTACAGTGGTAGAAAGTTCAAATTAATAGAAGCGGACATCATCATTAACGTACTGGTGACTACAAATATCATAAACGGCTTATTGCGGACAACCTCACCCATTTGTCCGAAGAGCGTCACCTTTCTACGGGACACTTTCGTTGTGGGCAGGAACAGAATCGTCACGCACACGATCATACTGATAACTAGGTAATAGACAAAAATATGACTATAGCCGAATCTCTCATATAGAATCCCTGTAGTGAATGTACCAATCGCATAGCTTAAAGCCCCGAACAGCCTCACATTTCCGAAAGAAAAACCGTCACGGCTGGCAATTTCCACTGCTAACGCATCGCCCACCGGTCCAACTGAGGATTGAAACCAGGCAAAGAACAAGGACAAAACAATAATTCCGGTCAAGCCCTCCATCAGGTTAAAGCCAAAGCCCAGCACCGCTGCCAGGATCGAAGAGAGTAGCATGATTTGTTTGGGATTGCCCAGGCGGTCGTTAATGAGCCCCATGACCGGTTGAGCAACCACACTGACCAGTGCCCATAAGGACAGAATCAAGCCTACGGCAGTGAAGCTGAAGCCTCTCTCACTGAAATACAGACTTGTATACGGCATCAGAACAGACATGGCCAGGTAATATAAAAAATAATAGCTTGATAATGTCCTCACGAATGACACTGCTCCTCTTTCTTAACGATCCTCTTCGATTTCTGCACTCCAGCCGAGCTGTCTGCACATCTCGTACATCTTGCGAAGATCCTGTCTGACTTCAATATGGGTTAATCCGAGGGACATCGCTTTTTCAGCTGCCCAGCGAAGCACATACACTAGTGTGTCAGCCTGCGCCTCCTTAGCGGAAAAATCTAATAATACCAACGTATCGCCACGGACTCCAGCGCGCAGGTATCCCCAATAGCTGCCATCGAACTCTCTAAGGGTGAACATTGCCCTGTCCTCTGCCACACCAAACTCCTCTAGTGGCGTCTTCAGATGTTCCAGCCATTCATTCTCTGAAGAGAAATGAAGGGTATACTGCGGAGCATTCCACTGGATCGTCTGGGTCGCCAAATCAGCGAGCTGCTTATCATTCTGAAGCGACACCCACTTTTCCACCGGATGATCCAGCTCAGCCGGAACCTGCACGGTGATTTTCCAGGGTCTATACTCGGTCTCAGCACCAATGGAGTCCAGAATATCAGGAACACCTACGGCCTGCAGCCCCTTTTGCTTGGCAATGCGAATAAGCTGTCTCAGCCCCTCTGGTGATCCTGTTGCGATATCATTGCTATGCATGACTACAATCGTGCCATTCTTCAGCTCCGGCTCTACCCGGGCAACAATCTCCTCTGCAGAAATTCCTGCCCAATCGCCCGAATCCACACCTTCAATATCCAGATACCCGCCCCATTCGGCCAGCCAATCCAGGTTCTCCTCGCGGAACGAACAATACGGAAAACGCATGAAGCTGGGACACGCCAGACCGGTTGCATCCTGATATGCCAGCTCAGCCAGTTTTAACTGCTCCAGAAACACTGGTTTCGGAACTTGAGCCATCCGCCGGTGATGGTAGGTATGGGGAGCGAGCACATGTCCTCTGGACAGAATCTCCCGCGCCTTATCCGGGTGGCGGTCCATCCATTCTCCTGTGAAGAAAAAGGTGCCTACAACGCCCTCTTCCTCCAGAACACCCAGCCACAATTCAAGTGGAAGCCGGGAAGGCCCATCGTCAAACGTAAACGCGCAAATCGCCTGATTGGCATCTCCGCTCCAAACCGCCTTAGCTGACATATTGCCGCCTCATTTCTATGATTATATACATTTATTATAGTGGAGGGCGGGGGTGTTTTCCACGTATTACTGGACCCTTTTCACGACAAAAAGATGCCGGAAACATTAAGTTTTCCCAGGCATCCTGATATTGTCTTCTATGGACTTTAGAGTGCATGCATCAGCTCACCATTGCTCGGCGCATAACGAATTAGCGTATCGTGTATCTGTAAGACTGACCTTCAATATTAATGTCGGCATAAAGTGGTTTATCACTTGTCTGCACTTCCGTAGGCACCGTGGCGAAGAACACCAGCGTGCCATATTTTAATGGCTCGACACTCGTAATGTTGGTGTAGGTAAAGTCTTCCCCTCCCTTGTTTTCAATCGTCGAGGAGGTCCTGTACTCATACTGGTTATCGTATTTGACAGTGATATCGGCGAACGTATCCGCACCTTTTCCTGAACCACCCAGATTCTTTACTTTCAGCGTAATAGCCAGATAAGTGGTATCAGGCTCCTTGGCTTCGTAGTATGTATAGAATGTACCCGGTTTGGAAGGAACGATTTTCTTAGTAAATGAAGTCTTCGTGACTGTGTATTCGGCAACTCCGTCCAACACTAACGGCTGTCCCTTTACAATGGCCTTCGTTTCTTCCCCCGCAGGATTCGCGTTATCCGACTGGGCTTTCTCTGGCTCTTCTTCTGAAGTGTTGGCTACTACAATCGCGGCCTCCTTCAATTTGTTGTTCTCTTCTGTTAATTGCTTGTTCTCCTCTTGGAGCTTCGCAATCTGGGTCTTCAATTGCTCTGCCTCTTCTCCTGCAGCGTTAGTATTGTTGCCAGAACACCCGGTGAGCGACACAGCAAGGACAATCGTACTCATTAACATACTCATCTTTTTCACTTTCATGATGCACCCCATTTTTGGTTAATTAACCCATCTATTATAAACTACAGAGACTGTTCAAAGATAGAGTTAATGTAACCGCCTGGAAAGATAGTGACTTCGCACAAGCAGCGGCTCAAAACCTGAGTAATATATAGTAAAAAGAACAATGAGGTGATCCACAGATGGGAAAATCGACCAAAATCCGCAAGCAGGCAAAACAGCTACAGGGCCGCCCGGTCTGCATCACACTGCATGATGGACGGTCGTATGTGGGGTTTATAACTGGGCTTGAAAAAGAAGCTTTGGTGCTCTCAAGACCAAGCCGCAGCCCCAAATCTAGAAAGAAGGGCCGCTCTCGTTCCAAGAAAGCAGAGGTCTCCGGATTCATGCCACTGTTAGGCTCATTATTTGGTGGCGGTTTTGGCTCCGGGGAAGCAAGTGGTGGCCTCGGCGGTCTAGGCTTCTTTGGAATGATCCAAAAGACCATGCCGCTAATGAAGATGGGCTATAATATGATCAAAACCATCCGGCCTTTCATCGGTGAGCTGAAGGGATTAATGGGATAAGGAGAAAAAAATGCCCCCGTTCCCGCTGTACCAGCGGTCCCGAGGGCATTTCGTATACTACTCAGTTCTATGCGGCCAAACTGGCCTTTTAACTGATTATTGATGAGGCACAAGCACGGAAACCGCGCTTTTCCCCACCAGATTGCAGGCCAGAATTTCTTGCCCCTGCAGCTTTATGCTAACATTCTCCGCTTTATCACTATCATTAAACAGCACGATAGCAACGGAGTTATCTGTATTCGTAAACGCTACGGAACGAATATGCTCACTGCTTGCACTTGATCCGATTCGCAGGGCACCTGGACGGATGACTTTGCTGAAATGTGCCAGTGCGTAGTAGTCCAGTGTATACTCCAGTTCACCGGTCTGCTGGTTAATTAGCAGAATTCCGCGGCAGGTGCTTTTACCAAAGCCAGGTACCGTCGGACCATTCTTCTCATCAAGCGCCATATTCCACAGAATGAAGGACTTACTGTGATTGCGGAGAATCTCAATCCCCGTCCGCATCACATTGGAGAACGCCTGCTCGAAGGGAGGAATCCATTCTCCACCGGAGCCTTCGCTGAAATGTACTTCTTTACCCGCAAAAGCTTCGAACACGTCGCTCTGAGCCGCTGGCTTACCACCGTACCAGTGCCAGGCCACACCGTCAACGCTATCCTTAGCTTGCTCCAATACGGTCAATGGATAATCCGGCCGATCCCAGTTGTGATCGTAACAGAGAATTTTAGTATCCAGGCCACTCTTGATAAAACTAGGCTTCAGGTGATTCTTAACGAAATCAGCCTGTGCCTCCGGCAGCATCAGCATGCTTGGATAGTGAGCTGGCTCATACAAGGGCTCGTTCTGCGGAGTTACCGCGTAAATATGAAGCCCTTTATCCTTATACGCTTGAATAAACCGTACAAAATAATCCGCATAAGACGAGTAGAACTCTTGCTTCAGCTCACCGGTCTTCATGGAGCCGCTAGTCTTCATCCATGCTGGCGCACTCCAGGGTGAAGCGAACAGCTTGATGGCGGGATTCAGCTTCAAAGCTTCTTTTACCAGCGGAATGACATCCTCTTCATCATGAGCAATGGTGAAATGCTCCAGTGACGGGTCGGTCTCTCCTTCTGGTCTGTCGTCATAGCTATAGAGCATTCTGGCATAATCTGAAGCACCCATCGGGTTTCTCAGAACGGAGAGGCCAATCCCTTCCTGAGCATCAAACAAACGGGTCATCGCTTCCGTCCGCTGCTCCGCAGTCAGCACTTGGTGAATCAGATAGGCGGATGAATCGGTGAAGGAGGCGCCAAAGCCGTCCATCTCCTGATAAGTTTGGTTTATATCCAGATTAATCTCCGTCTGACCCGCTCCCGCTGCAACCGGAGTTAAAGCCTCCACGGTCCGTTCAACGAACAGATCGCCTTCTCCCTTGGACTCATAAATGATAAGTTCAGTCATTATCGTTATCCCTCCAACCATTCAAGTTATGAAAAGGGCCCCTTTAGAGGGGCGCCTTTTGTTATATCCTGATTATTTCATACCCAGCTTTTCTTTGTTCTTCTGCATTTTCTCGCTGCGAATTTCTACGATTTTAGCCCAATTGTTATCATCAAGGGCCTTCTTGTAAGCATCCAGCGATTTGTTGAAATCATCGTCGCTCTTCGAGCGGATCAAGCTGACCATTGTGGAATACCAAGTCGTGTCGATCGCTGTCAAAGAACGCGCTTCCGGTGTACCTGGATCCGGATTGATATTTTCCAGAATGAAGTGTGGTGTCAACTTGCCTTTACCCCACTCTTGCATCTGACGGATGGATTCCGGGAAGGAATCATCGCTAAGGGCTTTGTAACGGTCATGACCGAAGAAGATGAACTCGCCGATCCGGTACTCTTTTTTATACTTATCTGCGTTGTTTTCCTGAAGATCTTTGATTGCTGGCAGGAATTCTACTTTGCCATCAGCATTCTTCTTATAGGTTTCGCCTTCGATCCCGAAGTTCATCAGCATTTGGCCTTCATCACTAAGCAGGTAGGTGAAGATTTGCATCACTTTCGCTGGATCTTTAGCCTTTTTGGTGATGTAGCTGATCATCCAGCCAGTAATACCGGTCTGATTAAGAATCGGCTGGTTGCCAACAGTGCTCTGCGGACCATCAATAGCGATGTACTCTTTACCCGGGTTCGCACTCATGAAGACTTGCAGGTTACCACCTTGTTGCGGTGTACCATCTAAGTATATAGCCGCGTATTTACCGGACTTCACTTTCTCATCAAAAGCAGTACCATCATCTGCAAAGCTGTCGTCACTAATAGCACCATCACGATAGATAGTATTAAGCGTTTTCAGCCAAGCCAAATAACTTTCGTCCAGGTTACGGTTGTAGAACTTTCCATCCTTGTCTTCGAGCGGTACACCCAGATAATCCTGGAATCCGTCACCCAAGGAGCCGGAGCCGGTACCGATCGCATTGAAGCCAAACGGAGTCAAGGAAGGGAATTGAACTTTGATTTTATTCATAGCTGCGATAAATTCTTCTGGTGTCTTCATGCTAGGCTTGCCGATTGCCTCATACACATCCTTGCGGATAATAAAGGCTTGTTTAGCTGGAATATCACCACTGTCATAGTCAGCCTGTGTATTAGAATAGTCTGGATATCCGTAAGTTTTTCCGTCTTTTTGCTGGAACCAATTGATCGTATCTTGAGCAGCGACTTTGTTGAAGTAAGGATCATATTTCTCAGCCAGATCGTTCAAAGGCCAAGCCCAAGTAGATGCCTTCTGCGCTACAGCAGAGTTAGAATCGAATACTGTAATTACGTCCGGCATGTCTCCTCCGGCAAAGAAGGTATTCAGCTTCGTATCGTCACCGGTAATGAATTTAATGTTGACGTTCAAGTCTTCTTTAATCTTCTTGGTCACCAAATCCTTGCCAAAATCGGTATTCCACCAATCTGCGTTCACATACCAGGTCAGGTCAGTTGTCTCTTTTTTTGTATCCAACTGCCATGCCGGGGTATCCGCATTTGGCGTATAGCGATCACCAAGTGCTGGCAATTCGCTGCTCGCCGTGTTTGATCCACCTGAACCACCACACGCGCTAACGGTCAGTGCAACGGCCAGGAGAGCCGAACTGAGTTTGATTCCTTTTGCAAATCTCTTCATGTTAGTAACCTCCATTTTGGTAAATACACATGTTTTGCTAGCTAGAAAGCTTACTCTTTAACAGCGCCGAGCATCATACCGGAGATAAAGTATCTCTGCAGCAATGGATACATAAGCACAATCGGCAGGGTGGTAATAACAATGGTTGCCAGTTGAACCCCTTTGGTGGTGGTTTCAATCATGACTGAACCAATATTCTGCATAGACTGTGTCTGAGACTGCACGATAACCTCATACAGCTTCATCTGTAGCGGATACAAGGCTTGGTCGGTGATATATAACTTTGTTGTCATGAAGTCGTTCCATTGCCCAACTCCGTTAAACAAGGCGATAGTCGCCATAGCCGGCATAGACAGTGGAATGAAGATCTTCAGGAACACCCGCCATTCGCCCGCACCGTCAATTTTGGCGGATTCTTCAAGGGCGTCCGGTACATTCCGGAAGAAGTTCATGAGAATGACAACATCGTAATAACTGAAGAGCGCCGGGATAATGTACACCCAGAAGCTGTTCAATAGACCCAAAGATTTGATCAGCAAGTAAGTAGGAATCATACCGCCAGAGAAGAACATCGTAATAACACCCATAACGACATACAGCTTACGGCCACGAAGATGCTTCTTGCTAAGAGCGTAACCGACCATGGCACAAAAGAAGACGTGGGTGATTACACCGAGAGTTGTTTTGGATACAGAGATAAAGAAGGCCTGCCAAATGCTGCTGTCCCGAAACACAGCACGATAATTCTCAAGTGAGAACTCTTTACTCCAAAAAATAAAGCCGCCTTCTGCCAACGCTCTGCCGGAGCTGAGCGAGGAGATAATAACATTCCATAACGGGATCATGATGACGAGTGAAACAATTAAAAGCACTGCAATATTGAAGGCATTAAAGATCCGACTGTCCAGATCTCCCTTTATCGCCTTTCGATTCATGGAAAATGCCTCCTCTTATAAAACGGATTGGTTATCATTCAGCTTAGTGGTCACTTTATTGGCGATCACCAGCAGGATGACAGAAACGATGGATACGCCGAGACCTACAGCCGTTGCATAGGAGAAATCTCCTTGTGTCATACCCATACGATATACGTAGGAGTTAATGACCTCGGCCTTTTCACGGTTCTGCGTGTTCATCAGCACCAGCGTCTGGTCCAGATTGGAGCCAAACAAACCGCTTACAGTAAGGATCAGATTCAAGCTGATGATAGGCTTCATGTTGGGAAGAGTAATGTTCCAAATTTGACGAAGACGGCCTGCCCCGTCAATCTTGGCTGCTTCATAGAACGTCGGATCAATCTTAGACATAATGGCCAGATACAGAATCGTTCCCCAGCCCGCCTCTTTCCAAATATCAGAGAGGGTCGCGATCCACCAGTATTTACTCGGGTCCAGCAAAATGTTCGATGGCTTCGAGATCAGACCCAAATCCAGTAGAATCTGATTAAACAGCCCTGTAGTGGAGAACCAGTTAATCAGCATCCCGCCCAGCACGATCCAAGACAGAAAGTGTGGCATGTACGAGATCGTTTGTACGAATTTCTTGAATCGGGTCAAGCTGACTTCATAGATCATGATTGCCAGTATAATCGGAATGACAAATCCGATCCCCAGCTTCAGGAAGCTGATGCCCAGTGTATTTACGACCGCGTCCCAGAAATATTTATCAGACCAAATAATTTTAAAGTTATCAAACCCTACCCAAGGCGCTGAGCTCAATGTATCAATGACCGTGTAGTTCTTGAAGGCAATGGTCAGTCCGTAAATGGGAATATAACAAAAGATAATCATGAAAATAATACCCGGCAGGACCATGGTTTGCAGTTCCCGTTGTCTCCAAAAGTCTGCAAAAAATTCTTTTACTCTCTCTCCCATAGGTCTCTTTCCGGATGATGGCAGTACTATTGGTTTAGCCATGGTTCCTTCTCTCCTCTGACCTTAATCTCTTTATAAAAACGTTTTTATTATTGAGAGCACAATCCCCCTTGATCTATACATTTTTAAAAAACGAAGAAAACATTCAAGCTATCTTGCTTTTATTCTCTTCGATTGAGCTTTACCTGACTCGAACCTCTTACTACCAGTTCTCCATGAAGCTTCTGAATGCTGCCCTGCTCCTTCTTCTTAATCAACCGGACCAAATGGTCAATGGCGAGAATGCCTTGTCTAGCAATCTGGTTACGTACGGTCGTGAGCGGCGGCGAGAAATATTGCGCAATGTCGATATCATCAAATCCTACGACACTAATATCATTAGGGACATCATATCCGTGTGCCTTCAAAGCCTGCATACAACCGATGGCGCTTACATCATTACCAGCAAGGAACGCATCGGGCAAAATATCTGAGCTTGAGCGAATGAACGACTTCACAACGTTATATGTAGCTTCTTCTTCGAAAAAGCCTTGCAAAATATATTCTTCTTTTACCGGAAGCTGATACTCACGAAGCGCAGCCAGGTAGCCTTCCTTCCGCTGCACACTGTCAAACATCGTGTCGACACCGGAGATGTAGGCGATTTTCTTATGCCCCAGGCTGATCAAATATTTGGTTGTTTCGTACCCTGCCACAAACGAGTCAAAGATCACGCTGCCCATGGTTTCCCTCTGAATCTCCCGATCCAGAAACACAGCCTTGATCCGATCCTTCTCCATAATAGCGATATCATTATCATCGATCTTAAACTCTTCATAAATAATGACACCGTCTACACGACGACCCATGATATTGTTCATGATGACCTGCTTGTCCTTGGTAACAAAGACGTTCAGCCCGTACCCCATATGGTCGCATTCTCTGGCCATGGACTCCACCAGCTTGTAGAAATAAGGACCCGATACACTTGTGGTGAAAAAACCCAGCATTTGCGTCTTTCCAGACTTCAGCAGCTTGCCGTTCAGATTCGGAACATAGTTCAACCGCTGAGCAACCTGCAGCACATGCAACTTGGTTTCAGGATTGAGAACATCCACATCATTAAGCGCGTTAGACACTGTTGATATAGAGACGCCTGCTTCTCGTGCCACGTCTTTAATGGTTATCTTGCCCATAAGGCATCCCTCGCTAAAAACGTTTTTATAATATAAATATAAATTAACATAAAACCGTTTTCATTACAATCCTCTTTTCTAAAAAATTTGTCGATTCCGAAGACTATATGTCTAACCTCAAAATCGCTTGGCGGACATAAAGAGAAACCCAAGAATATATCACTTGGGTTTCTCAACTTTCGGGGAGTGTCTTGTCAGACACTCTCCACTATTCCACATACAGCCTAGGGCTGGCTTTCTTTTATCTACGACGGTTTTTCATCATTCGGTTGTACATCGTGAACGCCACAATCAACATGACAATGACAGCGACGCTACTTGCAGAATTTTGCGACATCCCAAACATGACGCCCAGGTTAGTGACAAGACTTCTCGTAACCAGTGCGACCAAGATCAGCATTATCGGACGCCAGATGTTATATCCTCTCATCCCTGCAACACTCCCGACCTATTTTTGACCAACCAATACTTCCACTGCTTCTGTGCTTTGTAACTATACTTGCTTGAATTCGATCCAGTCGATCTGCAGACCTGGCTTCACGAAGTCCAATTTCAATTCATACAGACCGGATTCGAGTTCAATCTTCACAAGCTTTTGCTTGATCCATTTGCCTTCTGTACCATTTGTTTGAATAGTCGTCATAGACTGACCGTTCAGGGTTACATTACAAGCGCTTTGTGCCAACTCGGATTCTGGTGACATAATGTGAACAATAATCCGATATTGCGCCGCCGTATCCACTTGGATAAAGGTCGGTCCGGATACAGCAGGTTTAACCTCTGCATTGTTCGACAGAACATGTACCTGTTCCGGGGAAAGCGCTGGATTAGCCTTAAAGGCTTCCACGGTTTCGTTAATCTCATGTTTTCTGGAGAAGACCGGCGCATGCATGATGAACTCACAGATATTCATGGCAGAGCGTTGAAGCTCTCCCCGGGTAACCGAGCCATTTTCCAGAGATTCTATGGTATTATCATCCCAGACGTTGATCTCGGCGCCATAGTTAGGAATCACCTTGTAAAGATCGTTTTGCGCACGAACCATCCAGTTTGTGTTCTTCCGATCCGCAGGTCCACCATGGACAACATCGTTCATAATCGCCCACCAGTCTGTCATCACGATGCCTTTGAAGCCCCATTCACCGCGAAGAATTGTAGTGTTCAGATCATAGTTGGATGCCGCCCAATGCCCGTTAACCGGGTTGTAGGAAGTCATAATGGAATTGGCACCCGCTTGCTTCACGGCGATTTCGAAGCCTTTCAAATAAATCTCACGCAGGGCACGTTCGGATACGATCGCATCTACCTTGCTGCGGTGCTTCTCCTGATTGTTGCAGGCAAAGTGCTTCAGGGTGGCATTAGAGCCGCCTTTCATAATTCCGCTAGTGCATGCCGCAGCAAAAACACCGGAGATCAGCGGATCTTCTGAGAAATATTCGAAGTTGCGGCCATTCAGCGGGCTGCGGCGAATATTCAGACCAGGTCCGAGCAAAGCATCTACATTATTTCTCAACAATTCCTGGCCTTCCATGACATAAAGCTCTTCTACCAGTTCAGCATTCCAGGTAGCGGCAAGCAAAGTACCGATAGCAACCTGAGTCGCCTTTTGACCGCTGTCCATCCGAATACCGGAAGGTCCGTCAGCTGTACAAGCCACAGGAATTCCGTAATTGAACAACTGATCACTAACTCCCCCGAATGCCGAAGCCGTACCCGGAGTAACCAGCGGGCTGCTCATGCCTTCGCCTCTAACGATGGTAGCCAAATCCTCGTCGCTGAGCTGGGCAATGAAGGTCTCCATGCTGACTTTCTTGTCCAGCACGTCTCTTAGCTTGTAGCCTTGATTCCCCGTTTGCGCCAAGGTCTCCGGAAGATTCTTCTCGATCCGTTCCGCCATGGAAATCTTACGCGTAGGCACCTCTACATAGAGTATATCATACGAGCCGTCTTCCTTACGTGTACCCGGTTGCATTCTGGTGAAGCTTTCAGTAGGAGCCATCGCCTCTTGCAGCTGTTCCACAACTTGAAGCTCTTCCACTACGTAGCCATCTTGTCCTTGCACGCTTACTTTCGCCAGCTTCTTAACACTGGTTCCCACATAAATGTGGTACGTTCCGGCTTCCAGTACATAAGCAGAAGCATGTCCGGTCACTCCGGCATCATCGTAGGAGGCCATAGTGTGAACAGGGAAGCTAATGGATAGAGTCTGAGCTTCTCCTGGTTGAAGAACTTTAGTCTTTCCGAATGCAGACAATACTCTGGCCGGTTGGCCCAGCTTACCTTGCGGCGCTTCGTAATAGACCTGTACGACTTCTTTTCCGGCAAAAGTGTCTCCTATATTCGTTACATTTACGTTGATCTCGATATGCTCTTGACCGTTTTTGCTGGTCAGCGTAGCTGCCGCCGGCTCAACATTAAACGTGGTATAAGAAATCCCGTATCCAAATTCATAGTGAACCTTTTCCGGACAAAATGTCTCGAAATAACGATAGCCCACATAGATATCTTCTTGATAAAAGTTCTTGAACTCATTGCCATAGTTGCTAGTTGACGGATAGTCGTTAATCGAATGAGCGATGGTATCGGTTAATTTACCGCTCGGTGTTACCTCTCCGCTCAGTACGTCAGCGATGGCGTTACCGCCTTCCATCCCGCCCTGCCAAGAGTAGATTGCGCCTGCAATCGGATGGACATAGCTTTCATCGTTCATCCAGCTCATATCAATGATGTTCGATACGTTCAGTACAACAACGGTTTGTTCAAAATGAGCAGTGACCTGCTTCAGCATTTCTTTTTCGTCAGCCGTTAGTTGGTAACTACCTGGAGCATCAGCATTGTCCTGATCTTCACCTGCGGTACGTCCGATAACCACGATGGCTTTGTTCGATTGGCTTCTGGCCGAGGATACTAGCGCATCCGTCAAAGGCATTTCTTTCTGGTGCCAAGGCTCAGCCGCCCAGCCCCCGCCGCCGTTATCGAATGGATTCTGCTCAATCCACCGCTCATAGACACCAGCAAGCTCTTCGTTGACAATAAAATCGTTTTTACTGCGCAAGCCTGCCAATAAATTAGTCGTATAAGCTACATGAACACTTCCGCCCGAACCAGTACCGCTGCGATAGTAATTTACTTGGGTTCTGCCAAATACAGCAACATTGTCGCCGCTGCGAAGCGGAAGCACCTGATGATCATTTTTCAATAGAACAGCGCCTTCTGCGGCTACCGTCCGGCTAAATTCAGCAAAACCTTCCAATGGAATTCCCACGTTTTGTGTACTCAAATTCTTTCCTCCTGAATGTCATTTCCTATTCTCTATATCTCTAATATGAAGCTCTTTCAAGAATAGAGGCTATGCTACTAATATACAAGTCCCGCTGGCAAAAAACAAAATCAATATTCAAGCAAATCCTACTGTTTGTGAACTATAAATGAAACTCTACATGCCTTACCAACCACAAATTGTAAATTGAACCGCTCCATCACAAAGAAATTCGTGCTTCCAGTTCCAGTTAAGATTCTGTTCAAGTTACGTTTATGTGGAATTCATCTCACGCTATTATGCTGACACAACACCACAGAACAAACATATAGAAATGAACAGAAAGAGGGTAATGAGCATGAGAGGAAAACAATTTGTGATCTTAAGCACGACACTCGCGCTATCACTGCTAACTCCGCTGAGTGTAATGGCCGATAGCAGCAGTAATAAACCGAACTATGCATCTACTCAGAAATTAGCTGTAGAGAAGGCGGCACTACTAACTGATACCTACGGTACCACAAGCCTGCAATATGCGCTGATTGACCAAGGGAACATTGTTATCTCCGGACATTCTGGCAAAAATCAGCTAGCAAAGAATGTACCGCTAACCTCCGAAACGATCTACGGCATAGGATCAACCAGCAAAATGTTTGTAGCCGCTGCTGTGATGAAGCTGGTGGATGAAGGCAAGCTAGATCTGGACCAACCGCTTACGGGATATATTCCTGACTTTACAATGAAAGATGCCCGTTACGGGCAGATTACGCCGCGTATGCTGCTGAATCATTCTGCCGGTATTGAAGGTTCCTCTTTTAACCGGGCGCTATTGTTCAATGATAACGATACCTATGCCCACGATAATCTATTAGCGCAATTGGCCACCCAAAGCTTAAAAGCAGACCCGGGAGCATTCTCGGTCTATTCCAACGACGGCTTCACACTAGCTGAAATCCTCGTGGAGCGAGTTAGTGGGTTGGACTTTACGACATTTATACACAAGAATTTTACGGAGCCTTTAGGGATGAAGAACACGAAAACGCCTATAGATCCAATAGACAAAGCCAAAATGGCCGGGACCTTCATTGATTCTTCACAGACCCCACTCCCTTTAGAGAATTACAATGTCATCGGAACTGGAGGGATTCGCTCCACGGCTGAGGATTTGGTGAAATTCTCGCAGATTTTCACGGGTCAAGTGGAAGGCATCCTTTCTGTCCAATCCGTCAAAGCTATGGCCGAAGCAGAATATAAAAAAGGGATGTGGCCGAAAAATACCGATGCGACCTTTGCCTACGGACTAGGCTGGGATAGCGTAGATCTCTTCCCATTCAATAATTATGGTATTCAGGCACTCACCAAAGGAGGAGACACGACACTGTTCCATTCATCGTTGGTCGTTCTCCCAGAGTATAATCTAGCTGCGGCTGTAACCTCATCCGGCGGCTCCAGCACAACTGATCAATTGCTCGCGAATGAAATACTGCTTAGCGCACTGCAAGCGAAGGGTGTAATTAAAGAGCAGATGGCAGAGAAATCGCACGGCATCCCTGTGAAGGCAAAAATGCCACAAGACATGTCCCGTTATGCAGGCATTTATGGCGCTTCTAATTCCTTGATGAAGATAGCGATCAATCCATCTGGTGAGATGGTACTGACCTCGCTTCTATACCCGGGCGATCCTGGCCAAAAGTATGTGTATACTGCGGATGGTTCTTTTAAAAGTGAAGATGGTACGGAAAAGTTCAAATTTGTTGTCGAGAAGAATGAGCGCACTTACTTGTGGTCCAGCGCATATGTATCCGTACCTGGGCTTGGGCAGACTGTATTCTCTGAATACACCGCTGAAAAGCTCGAAGCCAACCCATTATCCAAAGATGTAGCTGCTGCCTGGAACAAACGCGAGGGCAAGATGTATTACATGATGAACGAGAAATACTCATCGATATCCTACTTCTCGGGTTTGCCTGCTTTTCCAATTGTGACAAGCAAAGAAGCTCCTGGCTATATCGTTAATAATAAAATCGTTGATGCTAACAAAGCAGTCAGCCAGCTGCAAATCCCCACTATAGCAGGTAGAGATAGCATGGAATTCAACTTTTTTACGAAGGATGGCATTGAGTATGTCAAAACAACAGGCGGTTACTTGTATGCTGGCGCAGAGATCTTAAAACCACTCTATGCTGGTAAACAATCCACAGCCACCATCCAAGCAGACGGCCTTGCGAGATGGTTCACCGTACCTGCTACTGCCAAAGGGAAAATTCTATCCGTCAAGCTGCCTACAAACAGCGCAGTTATCGTATATGATGAAGCAGGCATGTGCGTGAACGATACAGCCGTCAGCGGCAAGAACGAGGTCGTATTACCGAAGAACGGCACCATTGTATTCGCCGGTGACACCGGTGCAAAGTTTGAAATTTCGTTGAAGTAGACGCAGGAGAAGATCTTGTAAGCCTCCTTTTCCAGGGGGCTGAATTGAAAGCAAACAACCTCGCCCATCCCACACTTGCCACACCACAAACCAAAGAGGTTCAGAAAATCATGATGTCTTTATTAGAGGAACAGCGTAAAAGAATAGAGATAGCGAAGCGACCCATTTGGGCCGCTTTTTTTGTAATCATCGAACTTTATAAACATATTTGTTTACAAAGTCCCTTCTATGAAGTATTTTATAAACAACTTTCCAAGTGGATAAGTGTGTTAGATTATTTTTCAACTCAGGAGGGCATATGAAAAATTTTATAATTTTTGGAGCGAGCCAAGGTTTGGGAGACGCCTTCGTAAAAGGCCTGCCAGAGAACGGTGACCGTGTCTGGATCGTCTCCAGAACCCGCCCGCCAAGCGTAGATCTGAACGACGGTATTACGCGTTATTGGATTGAGGCTGATTTATCCTTACCTTCTTCAGCTGAGAAGATCGCTGCGGAGATAGCAGGAGAGCCACTTGATGTATTGATCTACAATGTAGGACTTTGGGAAAAGGAAGGCTTTACAGAGCAGTACAATTTTGAGCAAGATGATCCTGCGGAGATCATTCAGATGATTCAGGTCAATCTTTCCTCACCCATTACCTGCATTCAGAAGCTGCTACCCAACCTGAAGCAATCAGATCACGGCAAAATCATCCTCATCGGTTCCACCGCTGGACTCGATCACACGAATAATGATCAAGTGACTTTTGTGGCGTCCAAATTCGGATTACGGGGGATTGGCAGTGCTTTACGTGAACATACCAGGAAATACGGTATCCCCGTCACCTGTATCAATCCCGGAGAAATTGCCGCAGAAATTCCTTACGAGGAAGGTGCGGACAAAGCGATTGCATTGTATGATGGCGCCAGGATTCCAGTCCAAGATATCGTTTCGCTCGTAAAATGTGTAATTACGCTATCTAAAGCGTCATGTGTGAAAGAGATTCATATACCTGCCATGCTGGATACGAATGCGTGATGCCCAAAAAGCCCCTTGGAGATTGAGATTTCCAAGGAGCTTTTTCTGTATCTATTATTTATGAACCTAAGTCACGGCGCCTTAATAACAGACACAATACTTCTCTGTACGTCTTTTGCGCTTGGCGACTGATACGGATCTGCATTAAAAAGAATGGCATCAGCAATGAAGCCTTCTTGGATACGTCCCAAGCTGTCTCCATAGCCCAGAATATCGGCGGCAGATGATGTAGCCGCTTGCCACGCCTCTTCACGTGTTAAGCCGCAGTCGATTAACACATCCAACTCGTCGAGGTTGTGCCCGTGGAGAGCAGGTGTTGCATAATCGGTACCGAAGCCAATGCGTACACCTGCACTTTTGGCATAGCTGATCGCTTGCGGATGAGCCGCGGCAGCACGTGCGGCCCGATCACGAATGACCTCAGGCAGGCCAAGTACACCGGAAGGATCTGCGGCAATCCGATAGATCGAAGCCGTAGGTACGAACGCTGTCTTAGACTGAGCAAGCCGAAATGCTTGCGCCTCCGTCAAATACATTCCATGTTCTACAGACTCGACGCCAGCATCAATAGACCAGTCCACTGTAGGACCACCCCAAGTATGAACCAACACTTTAGCGCCCTGCGCATGGGCAGTACGCACAATATAAGCGAACTCTTCCTCTGAGAACGCTGGGTTCAGCACTGTATCCGGCGATGCCCCCAGTCCGCCCGTGGCCAGAATCTTAATCCAGCTTGCCCCGGAATGAATGATATCCGTTATCCGCTGTTCCAGGTGCTTAATCCCCCGTGCGTCTCCGGCCCCCAGCATATCACCACAGGTGTGCACGCTTAAAGGCTGGTTATAATGCTGCGCTATATGCTTCACTACACTTGGCAGAAGTCCGCCTGCATCACGCGCTGTAGTCACACCGGTACGGAGCGTTGCCTCAAAAGCTTGTGCTTGCAGCACCTCTACCTCCAAGGCATCACGCTTCAACTGGTCATCATGATCGAAATCGGTCCACGCCAAGTGCGTATGGAGATCGATCACACCCGGACTTATCCATAAATCGCTGCCTGAGTTATCATCCCCAGCAACAGGGGAATTAGATTCGACAATGGACGAGAAACGACCGCCACGTACTGTGATATCAAATCGTTTGCCCGGGGTCCCGGCAATGAAAATATTATTAAAGGTCTGGTCCTGTTGGGTTACATTGGTCATTTGGCATTCTCCCAAATGCCCTTTTGGGCGGCAATGGCCTTGGAAGGATCTTTTTGCACAAATCCTGCCAGCGTAACAAGCGCTTGTTCAACACCCTGCTGACTGGCATTTGCTCCAAAATGATTAATGCGCCAAAGCTTATCATGCAATTCTCCATCTCCAGGAGCCACAATTCCAATCGGCTTGTCGATATGAAGATTACTGCCTTCAGGAACCCGTACCGTTGTAGTCAACGAGGAGTATCCATTGCTATTTCTTTGCCACGGTTCGAGCCCCAAAGCCTGGACACCAGCAATCATAGCCGATGACGCTAACTGATGGCGGTAGTTGACCGCCTCTAAGCCCTCTTGTTCAATAAGCTCTAAAGATACAATAAGATCCCTGGCTTCTAACGTAGGAATATTGGCCGGAACACGCACGGGAGCCGTGCTGTTATCAAGACGTTTAAGATCAAGCAACGATAGAATAGAATTGCGCGGTGCTCGTTCGTTGGACTCCAGGAACGCCCAGCCACGCTGGGAAACACCTACAGCGCTGACCCCGTTGGGTCCAGCCAGCCCTTTTTGCGCACCAATCGCCACAAAATCAATACTCCACTCGTCCATAAGCACCGGTTCAGCCCCGACGGCTGACACGGAATCAATCACAGTGATCAGGTTAGCTTGGCGTGCGATCTCCAGTATTTCTTTGGTCGGATTAGAACCCCCTGTGACTGCTTCTCCCTGAACAAAGGAAATTGCGCACGGTTTGTGGCGTTCAATCGCTGCAGCAACTGCATCAACAGTAGCTACTTCATCAAAAGGTACTTTTACCTCAATGACTTCTGCGCCGCCACGCTCCAGCCATTTTCCGAAAATATCTCCATACGGACCGGTCACAACGTTCAGAACCTTACGGCCGGGAGCAGAGATGCCTGCTGCGATGGCCTCGATGCCCAAGATGGCCTCGCCTGGAATGATGACCGGAGATTCTTGTGTGGATAGGAGATTGGAGAGCAACCCCGTGAGCGTATCGAACTCCGAGATCGTAAGCGGCGAATATCCTTTATGAACTTGATTCATGACAAACCTCCTGTTGTAATGGATATTGGCATTTTGGGAACAGCGGACAATAGTTCGCGGCTATAGGACGTTTCAGGACGGGAAAAGAATTGATCCTTGGGATTAACCTCCACAAGCTGCCCCTGCTTCATAACAGCTACAATATCGCTTATTGCATGGATTACGCCCAGGTCATGCGAGATGAACAGCATCGTAAGATTAAGCTCCGATTTGAGCGTACTAAAGAGTTCAAGCATACTCCGTTGTACTGAAACATCCAGTGCGCTCGTAGGTTCATCCGCGATAATCACACTTGGCTCCACGCTTAAGGCACGGGCGATCGCAATCCGCTGACGCTGACCACCAGAGAATTGATGCGGGTATCGACCAAGAGCTCTTTCGTCAAGATGAACACGGTCCAGAAGTTCCTTGCAGCGTTGCTCCACTCCCGCACGATCTACAACTTTGTGAAATAGCAGCCCTTCGGAAAGGATCTGTCGGATCGTATGCTTCGGATTGAGCGAGGAATCCGGGTTCTGAAAGATCATTTGAATATCCTTATGCTGTTCCCGGCTACGTTTCTTACCTAAAACTTGCGAACCCAGCAAAACTTGTCCGTCACTTGGAGCAATCAGCCCCGCAATGACTCGCGCGAGCGTAGATTTGCCTGAACCCGATTCCCCTACGAGACCGAGTGTAGTGTGCGGTTGTATTGCTAAGCTTACTTTATCCAGCGCGGTGAACTCACCGTACTTCACTGTTAAATCTTCTATCTGCAAGGCTGTTTTCATACACCCGCACCCCTTTCAAGCTCCGGCAAAGGCAGCACCGAATGGATCAGCATCTGCGTATAGGAATGTTGCGGGTTTTGCAGAAGACTCAAAGATTCGCCGCGTTCGACGATCTGCCCCTCTTTCATCACGCATAGCGTAGAACACATCGTAGAAGCAATCGCCAGATTATGCGTAACAAAAACCATGGCAAAACCCAGTTCCTGTTGCAGACGCGTAATCGTGTCAATGATTTGCTTCTGAACAGTTACATCAAGCGCAGTTGTCGGTTCATCGCATAGGAGGATACCCGGCTTGCAAGCTAAAGCCATGGCGATGACAATACGTTGGCATTGCCCCCCTGACAGTTGGCTCGGATACCGATCCTTCTGCTTCAGGGAATCCGGAAGCCCGAGCATTTCCAGTAACTCCAGCGCAATGGTGCGGGAAGCCTTCCGGCTTACGTTCTGTCTGTAGTACACCACCTCGGCAAGCTGCCTAACTACCGGACAAAGCGGGTCCAGGGCGCCTCTCGGATCTTGAAAGATCATGGCGCTTCTGACATCACTCCGGATGGCTCCACCCACTTGCTCAACCCCGCGCGGAAGTAAACCTAAGATAGAGCGCAGGGTGAGCGATTTACCAGAGCCCGATTCACCGACCAGTCCCAAGCTTTCGCCCTTTCCAAGAGAGAAATTCACATTGGTGACCAATGATTTGCCTGCGGACGTAGCGAGCGAGAGATTTTCTATTTCCAAAATAGGATTCGTAGCCATCATTTTCTCCTCCATAGGTCTGCCAGGCCATCACCCACAAGGGATAACGCGATCCCTGTGTATACAACCGCAATGCCTGGAACGGCTGACAGCCACCAGGCTGTAGTTATGAAGGATTGTCCATCCGATATCATCGTTCCCCAATCCGGGGTTGGCGGCGCAATGCCGATACCCAGATAACCTAATGTAACGATCGCCACGAGCAAACCAACCATATCAGTCATTAATACGACCACGGCTTGAGGCAACACATTGGGCAAAAGATGCCGCAGAATGATTTTAACCCCTGGAATCCCCATCGTCTGCGCGGAAGCGACCCATTCCTGCTTGCGGAACGATGCGCTAAGACCTCTTGTTACACGGGCAAAGACGATCCAGCCCACCAAAATAAAGGTGATGTATATCCCCTTTTGACCCGCGCCACTGGCAAAGGCCACGATAATAACAATCAAATAGAAGGGAAAGGCAATAAAGGTATCCGTCACTAATGAAATAACAGTGTCTACCCATTTGCCGTAATACCCTGCCAGCATCCCTAGAAAGATACCTGTGCAAAACGGGATGATCTCCGCCAGCACCATGATTTTTAAATCCGTCCGTGCGGCATAGATCAGCCTAGTAAACAAATCGCGCCCCAGTTGGTCTGTTCCCAGCCAATGCTCCGAGGAAGGAGGCTGCAAAATGGCATACAGATTCTGCTCGGAAGGCTCAAAGGGAGTAATGAACGGTGCAAACACAGCTACGCCTATGAGGAGTAAGAACATAATGCTCCCCACAAGCAGAGAGGGTGTGTTCAGTATTCTTTTCAGGACACCTTGATTCTCTTGCTGTAGGTCCAGTAGTGTAGTATTCATTGTTTTCCTTTCGTCCTGGGATCAAGCAGCCAGGAGGATATCTCGATCAGGAGACTGATGATGACCACAGATATCGCACAGTACAGAGCTATTCCTTGGATGACCGGAAAATCCCGTTTGGAAATCGCTGAGAATAGCAGACTGCCTATGCCCTTGATGCCAAACACCTGTTCAACGACCAAGGTGCCGCCGATCAGATAAGAAATGTTTACGCCAAGCAGCATCAGCGTGGGCAGCGCAGAATTGCGCAGAACATGCTTGGTCAGGATCACCCGGTTAGGGATCCCCGCCGCTTTTAAGGTGACTACAAAATCCGATTCCAGCACTTCCAGCATCTGCGCTCTTAGTGAACGCACAAGGGTAGGAATTTGTGAAAAGGCAACGGTAATCGCAGGAAGTGTGAGACTGTATAAGGTTCCAGCTACGCCTTCCCCAACTCCCCCCACGGGGAACCAACCCAATCGAACGCTAAAGAACAAAATCAACAATAAGCCTACCCAAAAGACCGGCATACCGAGCGTGATCGTTGGAAAGATACGTATCAGATGATCGAGCAATCTGTCTTTATTCGTTGCTGCAAGGGTAGCTAGCACAAGCGCCACTAGTATCGCCAATACACTGGCCATCACAATCAGCAAGAGTGTAACCGGAGCGCGCTCCGCAATCAGCTCTCTCGTCGACGTTCCCCAAGCAATCGAAGCCCCAGTATCGCCGTGTGTGAAAAGATTTTGTACAAATCGGGTGAACTGCTCCCACAGCGGGAGATCCAGCCCAAGTGAATGGTGCAAGGCTTGGATAGCTTCAGGCGTGCTGTGTTCCCCCAGGATCATTTTGGCAGGATCTCCCGGCACAATCCGGATAAGGAAAAAGACAGCCGCCACCACACAGGTGATAACGGCTGCCGCTCTTATGAGAGCAAGCACGAGCCACCTGCGCGGTGAATCGTTGTCGGCAATTTTTTTGAATAGACTGTTAGATTTAATCATTTTTTAATACGAACATCTTCAAAGCGAAGACTGCCGTTAGGAAGAACAACCAGACCTTCTACGGAAGAACGTACACCAGTAATAATATCTGGATAGTACAGTGGAATGTAAGGCACTTCATCAGCAAGAATCTGTTGAAGCTTGGCGTAAATATCTCCACGTTCTGCCCCATCGAGTGTTTTTTGGCCTTCGATCAGAAGTTTGGTCACTTCATCATTCGTGTAATGCGTCCAATAAGACTTGCTGAAACCGTTCGGATCGGTTTGGAAGGCAAGGATCGAATTGGCTTCAGGGGAATCTGCCTGACCACTGTTAAGCATAGCCGAGAAATCATAAGCAAAGAAACGCTCACGGAATGAAGCTAGCTCAACCGATTCAATCTCAATATTGATGCCGATGGTTTTAGCAGCGGCCTGAATGATTTGTGCCTCTTGCGCTCTTGTACTGTTTCCGGAAGCAACCAGCAGCTTCGTAGTGAAGCCATCAGGGAACTTCGACTTGGCAAGCTCTGCTTTCGCTGCAGCCTCATCATGGTTGAGCGCTTTAATCGTATCGTTAGTGTTATAAGGGATGGCTGGTGGCAATAGCGAATTCGCCACTTGCGCATAACCGAAGGTAAGCGCCTTGGTCAATCCGTCACGATCCAGGGCCAACGCCAGGGCACGACGAACATGGATATCAGAGAAATGTTTATCGAGTGTATTGAAGAACAACTGCTCCGTTACCCAGCTGCCGTTAGTCGCTACTGTCGTATCAGGGCCTTGTTTCACTTCATTGGCATTCCCAAGCGCAAGCGTCTCAATACCATCTACCTCACCAGCTTTAAGCTGGTTGATTGCTTGGCTATCATCTTCAATCAGCTTGTAAACAAGCTTATCGATGTATGGCTTGCCTTCCTGCCAGTAGTTTGGATTTTTGCTGAATGTCAGATCACCCGCTGGGTCCCACTTTTCAACAACAAACGGACCAGTACCTATAGGGTTCTTAAAGAATTCTTCTTCAGTAACACCGCCAAATTTGTTAGGCAGAATACCGTTGGAAAAATTCGTAAGCTCCGAAATAAATGGCGTGTAAGGCTCTTTTAGTGTAATTACTAACGTTTTGGCATCTTCGGCCTTAAGAGAAGCAACCTGGGCTGCTATTGCCAGAGGGCCACCCACAGTCAAATGCCGCTGAATGGAGAACACTGCATCCTCTGCAGTCACTTCAGTTCCGTTAGAGAATTTCAGCCCATCACGCAGAACAAAAGTATAGGTTAAACCGTCTGTACTAATCGTATGTGATTTGGCTAGCCAATCCACAATCTTTCCTTCACTATCAAACGCAACCAGCGGTTCAAAAACTTTATCTATCGCAAAAGCGTTATTTGCAGTAATCTGATTGTGCAGGTCAAACGAGGTAACAGAAGCCGGACGTCCATAGGTAAACGTTCCACCTGTTGCGGGCGGTTCCGTATTCTTACTTGTATCCGTGCCTTGGTTCGCGCTTTGATTAGTACCTGTATTTTGAGCCGAATCATTCTTTGATCCGGAGCATCCTGCCAGAACAACCATTAACAGAACCACTAAAGATCCAACCCAGAACGTCTTTCTTTGAAATGCATTAAACTTTGACATGTCAATCCCCCTCTTATGCAGTAAAACATATGCGCTTAGTATGAATAGATTATGTATGAATGTACCCCTTCTGTCAAACAAAATTAAATCCCAAAAAAAGGCGTAAAACCCTCGCCGTTGTAACGATTATAGTTAAACATCTACCCCCTTATAGCCACACTACCCGCTAAAAGGAAATAAGCTCCTTTAAAGGGTGTCTTTGCTGATTATTGTGTACTGAACACTCCCGAAGGATACTCGTTATCTGCTCAAAGGAAATTTCGCCATTTGCAACGTCTACTATGAACTCAATAGCGTATAAGTGCTTCATATCTTCTCATCATTTATAACTTTATAACATAATTGCATATTTTAGCACAGGGGATTGGAAAAGCAATCAATAAAGCACCGTCAGACAATTTGTTCTTCCTAGCCTCCATAGACTCGGATATTTGTGTGCTTATATTCACCTCATGCCCATTTCCCACCTTAAAGGCGTTTGACCAGACCAGGCTAAAGTCCTTGAATATATTATTATTATTTATGTCTTCAAGGACGTTTAAGTGGGGGGAGATCACACTGGCTATCCGTTACAGTATTATCATTCCAACCTATAATCGAATCCAGCAGCTGTTGCTCTGTGGAATCCTGACTTTGACACCGTCACTGAAATTATTCCGCTAATCACGCCAGAAGATATTATTCATCAGACGGAGACCTTGTCCAAAGTTGTTTTTTCCACAAGAGTCCCTCCAAATACGAAAAAGGAATTTGCCAAAAAAGATGTAGCTCCCTGGATGCTGCTCGTCACTCGTTGTGTATCTATCCGACGTAGCCAGTTAACTCGTATCGGGTGATTTAATGAACGTTTTGTCCTTTATGGACTTGAAGATTGGAACCTTGGCTATCGACTGCATCGATTAAAGATTCCATTTCATTGCATCCGAGAGGTTGTCGGATATCACCAGGAACATCCAACCTCTTACAGAGGCAATGTATTTAATATCGATAATTTAAAAATCATGTTTGAAACCTACGGATTCAAGGACTCCTCGTTAAATTTATTCGCCCTAGTCCCTCCATCCGAAAATGTAGAGGTCTACAAAAATACGCTGCGAGTCTTACGCAGGGGATTCCGTTCGAAGAGAACTCGTTCATCCGCATTATTGCTGAGAAGAACATTGCGAATTGCAGCCAAGCAGTTCTATCAGCAAAATAACACCCAGAAGCACCGGACGTCGTTAATATGGATAGCAAGGAAGGCCAGGGGCAGGAAAAGCCGGGTCGCTCAAGTGCTGCGGGAATTGCTGGTGAAGTCTGAGAAGCTGATGGAGTGAGCGCAGGCTAACCTAGCTTGATCAAATGCTTTCTCTTAGGATTCCTTAATCTAAAAAAGTAAAAGACACCTAAAGAGTGGTGTCTTTTTGCTGTATCCCATATAAGATTTAACTGGTGAGTTAAAATCTTATGTCACGTTATATCTAAAGCTTTATCTTTTGCAACTCATCTATCATAGCGGATCTTTTCGGATAATCATTACATAACTGTTCAATAATCATTTCCGCTTGAAGTTTTCCACCGGCTTTAATGAGATGGCGAATCATCCCACATACTTTTTGATACTCTTTCCGATTCGATGATACGGCAGTTTCCTCCAAAATAAGTTGGGAAAACAACGCGAAAACATCGTCAGCATACTTAGAAACAAGATGCGGGTAATACTCTAACACAGCACGCTTATACTCTTTAACATAATTGAACAGTCTCTGCGTCTCGTTCTCTTCAACAAGTATACGTCTATATAATGAGTCTGCACTCCAACTTCTGTCGCTCTTGTTCAGCTCGTTCAAAAGTCTCTCGTAGGCAATTTTCCAGTCATCCGCACTGTATAATCCTTTCAAACGCGAGTAATACAGATATTCGCCGTCTAACACAAACTCCTCGGCAATTTCGATTTGCTTCTCTAACTGATTAGTAAGTCCATAGATCTCATATTGATAAGCCTTCCACTCGTTCACTAAACCATGAAATCTTTTTGCTCTATCCTTTTTTTCTCCTTGCTTAGCTAGTTGCAGCGCTTTATCAAGGTCTTGCTTCTGGATTGCTTGTTCAATCGCTTTTTTCCGAAAAACCGTATACTCAAGATGACTTTGTAAATACTGTTGTGCTTGGCTTTCACCGTCGAACCTTTCAATGATTTGGTACCGCAGCCAAGCTGAGTGTTCAAGAAAATAGCTGTTTTTAGATAAGTGACTATCTTCCTCACTCACCAATCTCTTAATGGTATCATTCCATAAATCCTTTTCCGCATGATCCGTCATCACATGAACCGCACTTTCCAAAAGTGACAATTGCCAATCACTCCAACCCTTAAGACTTGAATGGCCCGCCTCTTTTAAAAGCAATTTAAACAGCTTCGACTTTACCTTCCGGTCGCTCTCTTCAATATAGGTAGTCACACTACGAACTAAGCTCAGGCATTCCTGTATCATCCCTCCGACAATACCACCGGAATCATCGCACTTCTGCAGCAAATTCCCCATCTCGTGCATAACACAAAATGAAATTTCAGCAGCACGGATCGCTTTTCCGCCCTCCAATGCATCCTCTGCTTGTTTCATTATTTGTTCAGCACCAACTACAGCATAACTAACATTACGATACGTCACGAAGCCATAACGGTCAGAACTTTGTTTAATATAGGAGCGAATAATTTTTTTATATTCACTAAGAGCATTCTTATCATCCGTGTCCATAAATCTCAAGGAAAGCGCCCGCTTCACCTCATCTATGTCTTCAGAAAAGTTAACGAGTAACGTTACCAGATCATCTTTGCTAAGCTTGGACAATTCAACAGCGATATTTATTGACTTAAGTTCCAATCCATTCATCTCCTCTCCGAGTGAAGCATATAGCATTATCCTAACGAGAATAACGACACTCATGCAAGGGCTAGCCCTCGATTTCCCATTCAATTTTATATTTTTAACGAAATAGGAAAGTATAATAAGAGGAGAATTCAGGAAGTCAAAAAACAGGGGGCGCTTATGGGACGACTAGTTCATTTCGAAATTCATGTTGATGACATGGAACGTGCCAAAAGGTTTTACGGCGAGGTATTTGGATGGACCTTTGAGGATTGGAGTAATTATGCTGGCATGCCTTATTGGGGAGCTACGACAGGGGCTGCAAATGAACTCGGCATTAATGGGGCTCTGATGCAACGGCAAGGGGCTTCTCCACAGCCCGGCCAACCTATAAATGGATATGCCTGTACCATTGGGGTGGGGGACTATGATGCTACTGAGTCCAAAATTCTTAATCTTGGAGGCAAGTTAGCGTTGCCAAAGTATGCACTGCCTGGAATGGCGTGGCAAGGGTATTATATAGACACAGAAGGAAACACCTTTGGTATTCATCAGCCGGACGAGCATGCAAAGTAGTCCAATTGAGCCGTTAGACATACAATACTGGGGATATACGCTAAAATGGAATTGAAAAAGACACCTTGCCAGGTGTCTTTTCTTTTGCTACTTTATGAAGCCAAGAGAGCCCTCTCCCTGTCTTAAAGTAACGGCTCAATAGATCTACTTATGTAGTCAAACACTTAAATAGTAGGAATCAATTATTATTCGACCTAACTGGCATCCAAAAAACCACCCAGCTATCCCGTAAAAAGCTACTCTTGTAAGCCATTAAGCTTCATTAAACTCCATATGGAGTATATTCCTTCAATCTTATTATTCATCCTCAGGGAGGCTCTCCACAGCTGTAAAGAATACATCCAGGAGATCTCTGTCAAAATGTTCTCTGACATAGTCTGATACTTTCTGCAATTGCTCCTCGGTGTCATACTCCAGACATGCACGCCCTTCGGACCATAATACCGTAACTTGAAATACCTCTTTCAATTGTTCGATCATATAATCCTGTTCCACAGATTCGCGGCTGGTTGCCAACGATCCCACACCCCTTCTGCAAATGCTCTTCTACCTATACTTCTCTCTCTTACATTATTCAAATTTTAATTATATCTTTTCGATGACATTTATCACATGCGGAAAATAAAAACGAATAGACCCGAACCTACCTCAAAATTAGTACTCGCTTCATCAAGAGACGGACACCAGGGACCTTATTGCCTTTAAATTCAGCCATTCAGGAAGGTAACGGACTCCAAAGACTCTATGCCTATATTCCACTGCTCAGCAGGAAATAACGTCATCTGAGTCCGCTCCATGTTCAGAACAACTTTATTTGGAAAATAACGACTATAGAGTCCGTTAGCTCCTATAAATGAGCTTCAACCTGCAGAATGGAATGTTCTCATCAAGCAGGTTCGACCAACGTCTTATGTCCAGCACTGATTATGACGTTGAGCCATAAACGTATCTGTATTTCCCCAGCTCCGCAACTATTCAAAACAGAAACGAGAGAACGAAAAGAGAGAGTGAACAGAGAGAGTGAACAGAGAGAGTGAGAAAAAGCGACCTCGCTAGGTAGCTTGAGGCCGCTTCTTCTCTTTACAAACTGGTTAGCTATCGATTGAATAAACTTATGATCTCTACTTAGTATTCAGCAATCGCAGGATCAGTGTTAGCGCTTCGGCCCGCGTGGCATGTGCTAGCGGATCGTAGCGGTTTCCGTCCTTGCCCTGCACCAGCCCTGCCTTAACAGCAGCGGCCAGTTCGCCCCTCGCCCAAGCCGGAATGCCGGCTGCATCTACGAAGGTCAACTGCGGATGTTCTTCCGCTGCAAGCTGCGCCGCGCGGGCGGCGATGACTGCGATCTCTGTACGAGTAATGTTACCACTCGCTCTGAACGTGCCATCCGCATATCCGTTCAGCAAGCCTGCATGGCTGAGTGCCGCCACCCCTTCAGCAGCCCAGGCCGGTATCTTGTCCTGATCCCTGAAGACTGGCGATGGAGCTGTTGCCGGGCTAAACTCCAAAGCACGGCTTAGGAACACGGCGAACTCCGCTCGTGTCACAATGCCATCCGGCCGGAAGTTTCCGTCCTCGAATCCGCGCGCAATTCTTAGCGCGGTCGCCTGACGGATTACGTCCTGTGCCCAGTGGCCCTGCACATCGCGGAAGCTCGCCGGCTCCGCTGTCGGTGCGGCAGGCGATGCCCCAGCAGGGCTGCCCCCGCCGCCTGCTGCACTTACGATGGTGCCTGTTACGGCACCATCAGAAGCCGCGCCGCCCAGGCTGGGGCTTGGCGTCGCTACCGGACCAGTGCCCGGGTCCGTTCCGGTGCCTGGGTTCGTGTCAGTTCCCGGGTCCGTTCCGGTGCCCGGGTTCGTGCCAGTTCCCGGGTCCGTTCCGGTGCCCGGGTTCGTGCCAGTTCCCGGGTCCGTTCCGGTGCCCGGGTTCGTGCCAGTCCCCGGGTCCGTGCCGGTGCCCGGGTCCTTCACAACGGAAGCCTTCAGCTGCGCTACGGCTTCCGTCAGCCCAAGCAGCAGCTCGTCCGATCGCTGCTGGGAGCCGCCCAGATGCACCGCTGCGCGGTGTGCATCTGCTATCGCCGCGGCCAGCGTTGCCTTAGCCGCTGCCGGGTACTGCCCCGCAGCCGTGCCAATCTCGGCTGCGTCGTAGACCTGCTGCGCAGCTGTAATCGCCGCCGACAGGCGGCTGTTATCCGCTGCGCCAAAGTTCAGCCGCACCGCATGCACGGTGCCGCCCACCCGCAGCTGCGCGTTGGTCAACATCGCCGGATCTACCGGCTTGATGTACACCACGCGCGTGCCCGGTGCTGTCTCTTCACCAGGTGCCGCTGTGGCCGTGCCACCGCTCACCTGAAGCTCATCGACAGCCGCATCCACCGTCAAGACGGCGTAGGTATCCACCGCCACCGTCGCAATCCGTGCAGGGCTATGAATGTAGCCCCCTGCCGGGGAGAACTCGTCTTTGTTAGCATCGGCGACTGAAACGTTGACGGTATATACCGCATTCTTCTTGAATTCATTCAGCGCCGCTTGCAGAGCTTGCGCGGCAGCCTTAATCTGCGGCTGCGTAGCCGCCAGATTAGCCCCGGTCTTAGCGGCGGTTTGCACCGCTTGCTCGGCATGTTGTTTGGCAGCGGTGAATACTTCTTCAGCGCCGGACGGCGCTGTTGAAGTATCTAATAATTGCTTGGCAGCAGCTATCGAGTTATTCAAATCTTTCAGAAGCTGTGCATTATAGCTGATATATACGCCTCTGATTTCATCTCCTACCTTATATCGGACATAAGAGAGGCCCAACCAATTCGCTCCAGCCGTCTCCGTCCCCATAGCACTGCGGATGGTAACCTGAACCGCTTGCTCCGTCTCTGCCACCCCATTCTTCAGTTGGATTGCCCGATAGGCGTCCTGTGAATAATCCAGTCCGTCAATAGAGAATCCACCTCTGAAATTCGGCATAGATTGCACCACTTCTTTGGCCTGAGGCACAAGCGTAAGATTCGCATACACCTTATCACCATATTCACCTGAAGCGAGCTTAAGCAAAGTCGCCGTACGGCCAAAATCGGCCTCATATACGGACAACGTCGCCGTTTCCGCCAGTGTATCAATCACATGGACAGGGATAGGTGTAGTGGCAATGTAATACCTGTCCTTATTATTGTTATACCGGGTTGTCAGCGCTTGGACCGAAGCATCCACCGCGTTCTGCGTGGCGCTGTCATTCCCCATTACCGAGACAGCTGTCCTCAAGATATCGCTGTTTAGAGATGTCGAGACCCCTTTTGCATATTCTCCTGCCGAGGCCGGCGCAAAATTATACCCTGGCTTGCCCTCAGCCGTTCCCAACTCTTTCAAATCAGCCAACAGACCTTCTACCTTAGCGACAATGTACCGCAACGCTGTTTTATTAGCCGCGTATACTGAAGCCTTATATACTGCAAGCCCATCATTAAGTGCGTGATAAGCGGACTTAATAGCATCTGGAGACCGGTCTGGCTGCGCTACGACTTCTTCCGCATGAATAATATGCGTATAGAGCACACTCCGCGATCCAATCGGGTATTGACCAAACTCCGTGCCTTCCACCGTAGTGTCGTACACTGAACGGGATACCGTCACGAGTTCCTGCAGTTGCACAAGCGTAATTGCAGATGGTCCTTCACCGCCCCCCGGCTCCCCTCCACCCTCTCCAGGATTCACAGGTAATCCGGAAGGATCCAGCCAAAGCTGTACATTATACCAATAATCATATTCCAGTCCCGGGTAGGTCGGATTGTTCTTGATGATGACATGCATCAGGACATCCGTAGGCTTCTGAATGTCTGCAATTGGCACAGACATGACAGTCTTGCCGCCTGAACCGCTGCCGCTTGTTACTTGGTATTCCTGATAGCCCTCCATCCCTTGCACATGGCTGCCGGTAATAACAGCTTTGGCCGCGCCCGGCTTACGGAAGGCGATATAAGGGATCAGCGCTGCATTCTCTGCTTTGATCTCATGCTCGAAGACCGCCTGGCCATTCTGCACGGTCAATTTGCCCGAATTCTCCACATACAGGAATACATTCGCTGCGGAGTCAGAAGAAGTGTTATCCATCAGGTAGCGGTAAAAGATATTGCCGTATGTACCGTTCTGCCCCCCTGCTGCCGCGGCTGTCTTTGCGCCCCAATCGAACGGTGTTATCAGGAGCAGCAATGCCAGCAGCAACGCTGCGTATTTTTTCAACTTCATCATTTCGTCCCATTCTCCTCTTCTCAGTGTGCCTTTCTTGTGCCTGATATAAAAGAAGGAAGAAGAAACGGAGCCCCGCTTCTCTTCCTTATGCAATCTTTAAGCACTCGGCCTCTTGGCCTCCTGCTTGTTAATTCCAGTGAATGTCCAGATCGTACAGTTGACTGTGGAACACGGTGGAAACGTATAATTGAATACTAATGTCCGAGTTTGGATTGGTAGCGGTGAAAGTAAAGGTGGTCAAGTCGGTACTAGCGTCGTAAGAACCGTAATAAGTAGAACTCTCTGCATTCAGGTAAGGGAAATAATCGCCTTTAAGCTTAATAGTAACTGCGTTGCCGTTCACTTCAGCCGGTCCACTAATGAATCTGCTGGAGTGGGTATCGTAGGATCCTCCGTAGTAGAATTGATAGGATTTGCTTGCTGCAAATGCCGGAACGGCCAACATCAGTGTAAGTACAACCATCATCAGCAAGGATACTGTCTTCTTCGCTTTTACCATTAAGTAACACACTCCCTATGATTTGATATTAGAGCTTACGCTTTAACTGCCTGGTTCTCTGGACTTTACGACGAACAACAACCTTCCCTAGGCAAAAGCGGCGGTGCCGCTTCATAATGTGCTGAGCTTCAACCTGTACCCCTTAAGATCATCCCGCCTTTCCTTAAATTCATCGCTTTCTTAATTGATAATGATTATCAATATCAATTAATTGAGTTGATCTTACCTGTTTATCCCAGTCCTTGTCAACCCTTTTTTGTATAAAATTTGAATAATTAATATTAGATGTATCAGTTCAAGTCCTTCCTTTTCGGAACGATATACAGCCCAGTCTCCGGCTCCCTTTTTACCACAACATCCACTCCATACACGGCTTTGACCGAGTCCGCAGTGATAACCTCCTCCGGTGGGCCTTCCAGCACCACCTGGCCTGCCTTCATCGCAATCAAATGATCGCTGTAATGAATCGCCTGGTTCATATCATGCAGCACCATCACGACGGTCAGGCCGTGTTCTCTGCCCAGCCGCCGAATCAAATCAAGCATTTCATACTGATAGAAAATATCCAGGTACGTCGTTGGCTCGTCCAAAAAAAGAACCGGTGTCCGCTGAGCCAAAGCCAGCGCCAGCCAAACCCGTTGCCGTTCGCCTCCCGACAGTTCGGCTAGTGGCTTCAGCCGCTTATCTTGCATGTCTGTACAGGCTAGCGCCCAATCCACTGCTTCACGGTCCTCTTCACGCTCCGGTACCAGTAGCGAACGGTGCGGAAGGCGTCCGAAAGAAGCCAGCTTCTCCACCGTCAGATCACCTGGCGCAGTATTCTGTTGATGCACCACCGCCAGCTTGCGGGCAATCTCTCGCGGTTTAAGGCGAGCTAGCTCCCGTCCGTCCAGAATGATGGAACCCGAAGAAGGTGTGTAGTTTGCAGCTAACACGCCGAGTAAAGTGGACTTACCGCTGCCATTAGGACCAATGATTGCAGTGGTGCAGCCCATAGGAATCGTAAGATTTAGCTGCTCCAGCAGTTTTTTGTTACGGTGATATGAGAAGGACAGTTCTTTAATCTCCATGGTTCACCTCTCCTTTACGCAGCAGGAAGATTAGAAATGGACCACCGATCACCGTCATGATAATCGAAGCCGGGATCTCCACAGGTGCAAGCACTGTGCGGCCAAGCGTATCAGCTACCAGGATTAGCAGCGCACCCGCCAGCGCCGAGAAGGGAATCAGCACCTTATGGTCAGAGCCGATGAGTTGACGTGCAATATGCGGCACCAGTAGGCCGACAAAAGCGATCAATCCGCCAATCGCCGTCGCCGTTGCCGCCAGCAAGACCGCCACTGCCGACACAGCAATCCGTACACGGCTTACATGCATACCGAGATTGCGGGCCGTTTTATCCTGAAGTACCAGTACATTGCACCAAGGGCTAATCAGTAAGGCCAGAACCAGGCCAAGCGCGCCATATAGCACGATGATCCGCACATCTTCCCATGTCTTCAGGTTAAAAATCGAAGTCGTTGCCATATTCACCATCGTTACTGCATAGCTGCCCCTGTAGTTAAAAGACTGCCCCAGCCCAGTGAACGTAGCGTTCACAGCAATCCCGACCAAGACCAGCCTCAGCGGCTGAAGTCCTGATTTCCAGGACAAGGTGAAGACGAGCAGGCAGGCGATAGCTCCCCCCAGAAAAGCAAATAGCGGCATCCAGAAGAACAGCGCCGGAAAAATTGTAACCATCGTCAGCGAAACAAAGCCTGCACCCGAGGAAATACCGATTACCCCGGCATCAGCAAGCGGACTGCGCATCACGGATTGAAGCAGCACGCCGGAAACAGCCAGTGCGGCTCCGCAGAACAACGCCACGATGACGCGTGGCAAACGTAAATCGCGAATGATCGCTACATTTTCATTGGTGCCTGTAAACAAGCCCTTCAACAGTTCAAGCAAACTGACCTGCAAGCTGCCGCTGAGCACTGACCAGAGCACTGCTACCAGCAGCAACACCAAGACAGCGGCAAAGCTCCACAGTGATTTCTTCATGTTCTCTTCATCCTCTGTCTGTTGTTAAAATACACCCGCCCTACTGCTTAAGCTCCGGGTATAGCATCGGCAGCAAATCGCTTAGCGCCGTATCGGCTGCAAGGTTCGCCGTGGTTCCAAATAGCTCTTCAGGCAGATCGTAAACACGTTTGTTCTTAACCGCATTGAAGTGCTTCCAGATATCATTTTTAATAAAATCCTCGTTGAACATCTTAATCACTTCCTCCGGCATTCCGTGTGCCGCGCGCAGAATTACATCAGGGTTGCCCTGCTGCAAATATTCCGTATTGGAGGCCAAATATTCGACCGACTCTCCTTGGACGATATTGACGCCCCCAGCAATACGAACAAGGTCACCGATGTAAGAATGTTCGGTCGCTACCAAATAGCTGCCTGGTACCCCAAGCAGAATAAGCACCTTGGGCGAAGGCTTGCCCGCTATAGCCGCTTTGATTTCAGCGATTTTATCTTCATAACGGGTAATTACGCTCTCAGCCTGCGCCTTACGGTCATACTTCTCTCCAAGCTGGACCACCGACTCCTCCAGCTTTGCAAGGCTGGTCAGGTTGAGGAAGTTCGCTTCGATCCCGGCGCTCTGGAACAACGGCTCCAGATCATATTTCAGTGTGGTCACCGACAGAACCTCGGTGGGCTTGAGTGACTTTACTTTTTCCATATCTGGACCCATGGGGTTGCCGACCTTCTCCACATTCGCATAACGTTCCGGCAGCTTCTTCGCACTGGTCGGTATACCCACCAGATTCAGATCGAGCAAATCCATAATCTCAGTCGCCGACACCGTAGTTGCAATAATACGTGGCTCCTCCTTGGGTGTGGGCTCCGGTGTGACTTCCGCTGATTGTTGCTGCGTGGCTGCCGGGGTGGACGCCGGACTCTTTTGCTTTGCGCTCTCCGTATTTGCAGCACAACCCACGATCAAGATGACCCAGCATAAAACGGCCATCAGCCCTATCATTTTTTTCATAACAGGAACGTCTGCTCCTTTCTTCCTGCAAAACTGCGAAGGACGCCGTAAATTCGGCATCCTCCGGGTAGTCTGTGCTTATGTGTAATGGATTTTATTGCTCCAGCAATTTCACTAGTAGCGTTACTGCCTCTGCACGGGTTGCATATTCACCCGGCGCATAACGATTACCACCTTTGCCGCTAATCAGGCCCGCTTGCTCTGCAGCTGCAATGTAAGGGCGTGCCCAAGCAGCAATATCGGCGATGTCGCTGAACGTTGGCACTGCAGTTGGGTCAACCTTCAGCCCTTGTGCACGAACGATGATCACAGCAAGCTCGGCGCGGGTGATTTTGCGGTCGGCGCGGAAGCTGCCGTCTTCATAGCCGCTGATGATTTTGCGGGCGGCTACCTGTGCCACACCGTCGGCTGCCCAGGCAGGAATGCTGCTTGCATCGCTGAAGCCACTGCTGTCCGTTGCTCCGCCTTCAAGCTTCAACGCCCGGCTTAGCAACACAGCGAACTCAGCCCGGTTGATCGGGTTGTTCGGACGGAAGCTGTTATCATCATATCCTTTGACAAGTCCGGACTTGATTGCTTGCTCAATAGCAGCTTGTGCCCAGTGACCGTTCACATCAGTCAGGCTAACCGGCACTGCTTGCTCTGTCCCCGTCGTTCCACCATTAGCCACTGGTGTTGATGTAGGCTTTGGTGTCGGAGTAGCAGATGCTACTGCTGTTGCCGATGGTGTTGGTGTAGCTGCTGGCGAAGACGCACCAGAATCAACTTGGCCAGCAGGGTTGCTTGTCTGACCTCCCACCGTATTGCCTACTTTGATATCCACATTATAGGTGTGGAAGTAGTTGAACTCAGGCCAGTCAATTTTTACCCATGCTTTAAGTCTGACCCCGGTGTTGCTAATAGGGAACTGCACAGTACGAGTGTTGGCTGCGTTATCCGAAGCAATTACAGACACCGACTGCTGACCTACGGTGAATCCAGTGATTTCCTTGCTCTGCGTTAGTGTAATGGCCAGATATTTCTGCCCGCCTGATACAATCAGCGTACCTGGATGCTGCACGTATGTATCCATCATAGATACCTCGTTGCTGCCATCCTTGAGAATACTGTAGTCGATGCTGTAATAACCATCCGCGATGGAAGACCCCGGTGTTGCAGTTGGTACTGGCGATGGTGAGGTGACTGGTGCTGTTCCTCCGTCTCCACCACCTTCCGTACCCGGTGCTGGTGTAGATATTGGAGTTGGAGTTGGGGTTGGCGTAGATGTTGGCGTCTCTTCTCCACCGACACTTACAGCTGTGATGGAGTCCAGATTAAATTTATAACGAACCGCATGCGATTTGTCATAATTTGCTGAGGCTACGAAAACACGAACTGTTCCAGGAAGAATAGCGGATAACCGCTCCACTGGAAAAGAAATCACACGTGTATTAGCAGCCTTATCCTCACTTACTGTCGTTGCCGGCACAAGATTTGTTCCGTCACCGGCGACTTGAATTTCCTGGATGGTGGAGCTGTCTTTAATTACGCTAAACGAGATGCTCTTCTGTCCTTTGTCCACAGTAAGTACTGCCGGAGTGCTGAAATACTTATTCATCGACGATTCGGTGTCCCCGGTTGCCTGAAGTACTGAATAGGCAATCGTATATTGTCCGTCGTTCAATACCGGATCGGAAGGCGTTTCCGGCTTAGGCTCAGCGGCTGGAATCTGGCTCGGATCAAACTTGAAATCAACGTCGTACACGTTGAAATAGTTGATTTCAGGCCACTCGATCTTGACCCATCCCTTAATCGTGGAGTTCAAATCACCCAATTCGAATTTAACTGTTCTTTGGTTGTTAGACGCATTTTGATTGGCTACTGTTCCTTCAGATAATGTTCCATCTGCGGTTGTCAGCTTCAACCCGGTAATTTCCTTGTCCTGAGTAACTGTAATAGAGACATAGTTCTTGCCGTCCTTAACTTCCAATGCAGCTGGCTTAAGGACAAATCCCTCCATTACAGAAGGGCTGGTAGTACCATCCTTCAAAATAGAATACGGAAGCACATACTGCCCGTCCTTGTAACGCGCACTTTCGGCGTAAGCTCCGCCAAGCGGCTGAATCACTGATCCTATAAGTAAAATGAATGCCATAATTCGTAGCACAAAACCAAATCTTGCTTTATTCAACACGATCATTCCCCTTTGAACTTATTTTTTTCTGGCTCTATAAACCGCATAACCTACCGCCGTAACCAGCACAGCCGCCCCGCTACTCAATGTTGGAATGAGCTTTGGTCCCGCTTGCTCTTCTGCTACCACAACGGGTGCTGTCGTCGGAGCTGCTGCGGCCGTCGGCTTCTTCGTTGGCACTGGCGTAGCCGCTGGTTTCTTCGCAGGCGCTGACGTTGCCGTCGGCTTCTTCGCCGGCACTGGCGTTGCTGCGGGCTTCTTCGCTGGCGCTGACGTTGCTGCGGGTTTCTTCGTCGGCACTGGCGTTGCTGCGGGTTTCTTCGTCGGTACTGGCGTTGCTGCAGGCTTCTTCGTCGGCACTGGCGTTGCTGCAGGCTTCTTCGTCGGCACTGACGTTGCCGCCGGCTTCTTCGCCGGCACTGGCGTTGCTGCGGGCTTCTTTGCCGGCGCTGACGTTGCTGCGGGCTTCTTCGTTGGCACTGACGTTGCCGCCGGTTTCTTCGCCGGTACTGGTGATATCGCCTTTAATTTCCCAGCCTCAAACACAAACCGGATTGTGTAGTCATGATCGTAATCAATAGACGGCACAGTGACATGAATCTTCGCAATCACCGGTTTTTCTACGTCTTTGATTTCAAATTCCACAACCCGAGTATCTGCCGCCTTATTGCTGCTCACAACTTTGGCGTTGCCGCCCGGGACCTGGAACTCAGTGATCCACTCGCTATGATTCAGCTGCAAGCGGACTTTAACCGTTCCACCGGAAACTGTCAGCTGCGCCGGCTTCTCAAAATAGTCATTAGCCATGGAAACGGATTCATCTTCAGCCTTCTTGATGACATAATCGACGCTATAGGTCCCCTCTGCCGGAGCGGCGGACGCCTGAAGCAACGGCTGCACAGTGTAGACAAACATCAGTACAAGCATGAATACCAGTCCAAATTTTCTTCGAATCGACACGGTATCGATCTGCCTCCCTTCCAAATTCATGTATTTATCATTGATAATCATTATCAACTTATCAGCAAAAAAAAAGCAACCCCTGCTCCCCTTTTTCTTGTATTTGCCAATATTTCTTGTAATGTTCCAGTAAAACATGTAGAAGTTGGACGCTGACATGATAATAATGTGATTTTTTAACCTTTGTCAACCCTTTTCTAAGATCTTTTGTTTTAAAATTCTCTGTTCTTCAAATCAAAACGGATACAGTTTTAGCGGCGCAACCCGCGCATTTTGTGCTTCCCAATAAGGCTTCTTCACTGAAATCCAAACCTGAATGTCACTATTCTGCCATGAAAATGTGAATATTGTTTGACAACGATAATGATATTCATTATCATTTGATGAGAAAAGCAATTATCTTCCTTTCTTTCGTCCCTCATTTCGGTACTTCTTCCGAAAGCTCATGATGAGGGTAACTACAATCAAACAGGAGGTTATCCATGGTCAAACAATGGCATGCACCTCTCCTCCTTCTAACCTTGTGCGCCCTCCTGCTCACCGCCTGTGGATCGGCGGGACGGTCGGAAGTTACTGACGCGGCTGCAGCTTTACCCGCGCTGACCTTGACTGATTTTGCAGGAAGACAAGTCAAATTCCCCTCTGTGCCACAGCATATTGTGGCGCTGGGTAATGGAGAGGCAGATATTATTATCGCCCTCGGGGGAGCATTGGTCGGCAAACCAACCTCAAGCGGTGGCACCACGCTTAAGGGAACAGAAGACATTATGCAGATCGGTACGGCGCACGAAGTAGATCTGGAGAAGATCGCCTATCTCAAGGGTGACGCGGTGCTTGGCAATACGGGGATGAATGCCAAGGATATCCCGGCTATCGAGAGCATCGGGGCCAAGATGGTACTAACCCAGGCCAATTCAGTGGCGGATATTACAAAGCAGATCACCCTTTTCGGCCAAATGCTGAACAAGGTACCGGAGGCGCAGCAATTAAGCGCAGATATTGAAGCCGGGATAAAGACCGCAGCGTCCTCCCGCACTGGTGAGAAACCGCGGGTACTGCTGGTATATGGCGCTCCCGGCACCTATATGGCGGCACTGCCGAATTCACTCGGCGGAAATATACTGGAGCTTGCGGGCGGAGTCAATATTGCTGCAGATTATCCAGCGCTACAAAGTTATCCGCAATATGCCACGTTGAATACGGAACGAGTCATGGAGGCCAATCCACAGATTATCCTTATCATGACCCATGGCAACGGCGAGGATGTGCAGAAAGGCTTCGAACAGGAAATGCGGCAGAACGCGGCCTGGAGTTCCATTGATGCGGTTGTACATAACCGGGTACGTGTTCTTCCCGCCGATCTATTCGGCACGAATCCCGGAACACGAGTGACCGAAGCCCTGCAGCTGTTAGTATCGCTGTTCGCCGAGTTGGAGGCGCAATGAACAAGCAGCAACGCAATACCCGTAGGACTCTCGCCTGCATTCTTGCTCCTATCCTGTTGTTGCTGGCCTGCTTGTATGGGCTGACTTATGGATCCGTCTCTATCTCTCCCGTTGAAGTTTGGTCCATCCTGCTAGGCGACCGCCCGGAAACATCGTCGCTGATTATTATGGACCTAAGGCTGCCCCGGGTACTGATCGGCCTCTTGGTTGGCGCTTGCCTAGCCGTGTCCGGCGCGCTGCTGCAAGGCGTGATGTCCAATCCCTTGGCCGATCCCGGCATTATCGGCGTCTCTGCCGGCGGAGGCTTGGCCGCCGTCATTGCGATGGTGGTTCTGCCGCAGTACAGTTATCTGCTACCTGCCGGAGCTTTTCTCGGCTCGTTTCTCGCCGCAATCATGATCTATCTGCTGGCCTGGGACAGCGGCGCTTCACCCATGAAGATTGTACTCGCGGGCGTAGCCATCAATGCGCTACTCGGCGCTGCTATGAATGGCTTCATGGTTGTCTTCAGCGACCGCGTTCAGGCCGTACTCCCCTGGTTGTCCGGCGGACTCAGCGGACGTAGCTGGCATCATCTCGGCTTCGCCGCACCGTATGCCCTGATCGGGCTGGTCTTGTCGCTTCTGGCCATCAAACCAGCGAATCTTCTGCTGCTCGGCGATGATTCTGCCCGGCTGCTCGGGCTAAGAGCAGAAGTGTCTCGCTTCCTGATTATTCTGCTGGCCGCACTTCTCGCCGGGACTGCCGTCAGCGTAGCCGGACTGGTCGGCTTTGTCGGACTGGTCGTTCCGCACGCAGTTCGCCTGTTAATCGGTGGTGATTACCGCTTCCTGCTGCCAGTCTCTATGCTCGGCGGCGGCGCGCTTGTCGTCTTCACAGACACGGCTGCCCGTACCTGGTTCGATCCAGTGGAGCTGCCTGTCGGGATTTTGTTAGCCGGAGTGGGTGCCCCCTTCTTTCTCTACCTGCTACGCAGAAGGAGGTTGACTTCATGAGTACCCGCAGTGATAACAGCGTCACCATCAAAAGTGACCCGGCCATTGAATGCCGTCAGCTAAATTATACGCACGGCGGCTTCAGGCTGAAGGATATTGAGCTTAGTATTCCGTCAGGACAGCTCACTGCGATTGTCGGGCCCAATGGCTCTGGCAAATCCACGCTACTGCGCATCTTGGCCGGACTTGCCGCCCAGGAGTCAGGAGAAGTGCGGATTCTTGGTGAGGAGCTTCATAAGTTCCCTCGCCGAAAATTAGCCCGTACCCTGGCAATGCTCCCGCAGTCCAAGCACGTGCCAGAGAATTTAACCGTCCGCGAGCTTGTAGCCTACGGCCGCTCTCCCTACCAAAGTCCCTGGAACTACTCGGCAAGCACCGAGGACCATCAATGGATCGACCATGCATTGCAGCTAACGGGAACCGCCGGGTATGCTGACCGCATGTTCCATACTTTATCCGGGGGTGAGCAACAAAAAGCCAGAATCGCCATGACTCTGGCCCAAAATACGGATATTCTGCTTCTTGATGAACCGACTACTTTTCTCGATATTACCCATCAATTCGACGTTATGAACATGCTTGCAGCCATCAACCGCGAGACCGGAATCACAATAGTGATGGTACTGCATGATCTGCCGCAGGCCGTTGCTTTCAGTCATCATATGGTGGCGCTAAGGCGCGGATCTGTTGTGGCCGCGGGAAGTCCGCGGGGATTACTGGACGATGTCTTTTTACAGAAAGTATATGATCTTGAGGCTTCAGTGAGTTATGTGGAGAATTACCCTGTAATTATTCCAAAAACCTATTATAAATTGGAGGAACGTAACATGATTATCGTGAACAATACTTCGCAAATTAAGAAAGGTCAGGCTTCGCTGCTGATTAACCGGTTCGATAAGGTCGGCAAAGTTGAAGAGATGGAAGGCTTTCTCGGCCTTGAGGTACTTCTGAATGAGAAACCGGCGGAATACGATGAAGTAACCATCAGCACGCGCTGGGTATCCAAAGAAGCTTTCCAGGGCTGGACTCGCAGCGACGCCTTCCGTGAATCGCATTCCCACCGCGAGACGCCGGAATATATCTTGTCTAACACGATTTCCTTCCACGAGGTAAAAATCGTCCGCAATCCGATCAGTGCTTAAACGTGATCTAAGCTAATGGATTCCCGCACGCCAATGCCTTTTATATTGCCAGTATGAGCTGAAGTAATAATTCATAGGAGCGGGAGCTAAGACCTTATATTAGAGGCCTAGACTCTCGCTCCTGCTTGTTTTAGAGATATAGAACGATGGAAGTATAGATTCTTCTTAACCATTAATCGGCCATTCTTTTGGAAAAGAGAACCCTTATTTCGATTTATTATTTTTACTTTTCCGAAAGATCAAAAATATGCCGACAACGAGGAAAAAGCATGATATAAGCAATTCTATTACGCCAAACTCTTTCTTTATTGTGTATCTAGCCAGAAATAGGCCTCCAAATAATACGACTCCTGCAATACTGACGTGTAACAGACTATCAATCTTTCTCAGATCCGATAACCTTCCTTTCTTAGATGCGATGTTGACTTTTAAATTTGAAAATCTCGTCAACAGCTTGGCGAGATCCACCTGCTTTTAGAAAGGGTTCTCTAATAGCAGCAACAGCTTCCTTGAAGGTTGGGCCGCTTAACACATGATCTACCGCTTCACGTAGTTGTTTGGCAGATAAGCTTTCCATTTGCAATTTAACTCCTGCCCCGATGTTGGCCACTCGCCCGGCAATGATTGGCTGATCGGCACTCTGTGGGATTACAATTAGCGGCACTCCGTAGTAGAGACCTTCATTGGTACTGTTCATTCCACCATGTGTGATAAATAATTTGGTGTATTTCAGTACGTCCGTTTGTGGAACATAATTTTTCACGATAAAGTTGCTAGGAATCTGCCCTAAATCAGAAATTTGAACCCTACTCCCAATAGACATGACTATCGTATGCTCCGTGCTCCCCAATGCCTCAAAACAAAGCTTATAGAAATCAATGGCTTGGTTGAAGACAGTACCCAGGGAAATGTAAATTGGGCTTTTCTCCATGATTACCATAAGGTCGAAGTGTTCTTGCGTTGATCGTGAAGAGATCGATGGGCCTACAAACTTATAAGTTTGGTCGATTGCTTCTTCATAAGGTTGGAACTCCCTCGTTGTGTACACGATAGTAAGCGGTGCTGGATTGCAAAATACTTCGTAAGGAGAAATGATCTCCACATTATATTTTTCCTTCAATATATCCGTCAGCTCATTAAATTTATCGTATATAGGTTGAACTATTTCTGCAGGTACCCCTATAAAAGACTGCTCCAACGTTCTATCGAATACCTCTTTTGTCTGCGCAAAGGTAGTACAAGAGCTGATTGCAGGAAGCTTAAGAATTTGCGCAAGCAAACGTCCACAACCAAACATGGAGTCATGGATGATGTAATCAAAATGCTCTCCTGCGGTTTGTTCAAGAACGGTTGGAATCACTACATCCGCCGTAAGTAAAAGACCGTTGATTCTTTCGAGGACATAATCTTTTCCACCTGAGATAAAGGCTTTAATGAATTTTTGATCGTCAAAGGTTCGTACGGAAGCACCCGTCTGCTCAATCCGTTCCCTATAAGCTTCTATAGAAAAGTAAACTACCTCTTCTCCACGCGCAATGAGCTCTTGCACTACTCCAAGTGTCGGATTGATATGTCCCTCAGATCCACCGTTAATAAATAACACACGCGCCATTTCTACCACTCCTTAGGTTTACTGTTCTCTAAATTGTGTAAGAGTACGGGGCATCATCCATATCATCAATATAACAAATATTGGAATTTATTTTATCATAGTATAATCCCTGAAAAATCTCAAACTTTTAGCGCTTGAGAGGACTTACCCTCCAAAAAACTGACACCATGCAGAAAAACCACCTTCAAAGGTGGTCTCACTGGTATAAGCTATATAATTCACTTCCACTCGTCTGCCAAAATAGCATAGACGCAATCATCATACCAGGCATCATTCATCCGGTAGCTTTTGATAAAATGCGCTTCTTTTCTAAATCCCAGATTCTCCAGCAGCTTGATTGACTTCAGATTGTCAGGATCCACTGATCCTGTAATTCTATGCTTACCCAGCCCGGTGAACAAATAATCAATCACGGCCCGGACCGCCTCGGAGGCATATCCTTTGCCTTGGAATTCAGGAGAGAGCGTATACCCTAGTTCAGCCTGAAAACCATCATACAAAAAATGAATGCCGACATCACCGACAAGCTGCCCATCCTTCAGAGAAATAGCAACTTGAAGCCATGAATCGTTGGTATTCGGTACGACAGTCAAATTGTCCGAGATAAACTTTTCAACCTCACTAATATCCTCTGGTCGCCATGATTGATATTTATATACCTCAGGCATCGCACGATATCTAAAAAAAGCATCTTTATCTTTCATTTCAAGCGTTCTGATTAATAATCGATCTGTTGTAATTACATTGAATGTACTCATATGATGCCTCCAAGTTATATAAAAGCTGATTATTCAGCAATTTACAATATATAGACATATTGTCTGCAAGAACTTCATGTTTATACTAGCCTAAAATACTGTTGTGTTCAATAAATAGGCATAACATTAGTGTCTCCTAACCCCAACGGTCCTTTCAAATTCAACCCACGGTTGAACAAAACTATATTCACTCATCTTGGAATAAATGGAATTTCCATTGCAAGCTCTTATAATAAAAGATAACGACGTCGTAATTCACTTTTCGGGAGATGTAACTATGTTGAGCAATGAAAAAGTCGGCAACAGAATCTCAATGCTCCGTAAAGAAAAAAAATTATCGCAAGAACAATTGGCCGAGCAATTAAATGTCAGTGCCCAAGCGGTCTCCAAATGGGAGACGGGAAAATCTATGCCTGAAACAGCCACCTTACCTCTGCTATCTACTGCACTCGGTCACTCGATTGACAGTATTTTGATGCCACAGCAACTGGTTGTTCTCTACGCAGCATACACAGATGGTCATGAAAGTCACGATGTTACTCATTTCATTAACCAGTTCGTTGTCGGCAATCGTTTGACATTGGCCGTAAATGAGCAGACTTTTCCCAATCGTATTAATAGTAACCGGACCAAACTGCTGCTGATCAAATATCAGACCCCTTCCGGGACTTTTGCTACTTATGTTCAGCAAAATAACCAATTAGTACTTGATCTCAAAACTGAGGGTTATCCATTGCAGCCAAAGGAACTGGAGATTGTGTTTGCTGCCTATGGCAATGAACAGACAAATCAAAATGTCTTAAGCAAGATGAAACATTATGAATACTTTAAATGGGAACATTTTACCGCAAATCACGAACTGTTCCCTAGCCTGATCGACAATAACGGAGACGATTACCTTTTGCTTGTTTATGTAAACGGCACAGGTATACATGCAATCAGCTGCCGAGAAGGCGATAAAATTCATTATACACCGGACCGTTCTCGCCTATATAGAGGCGATGCCAGGAATGATTATTATATTGTAGAGAACGTGGAACGTCTTGGTTTTGGTCAAGGAATGGATTGTTCCTGGGCAGGTGCTCTTTATCTTTCATTGAAGACCATGGGACAAGAAACAACCTATGAAACGGTGATGGGTGCTTCAGGAGCATGCTGGAGGATCGCTTTTAACCCCGTTTGGGACTATAGCTCTGCTGATGGACTTGTGGGTTACGACTATGCCAGCCTGGCATTCAAAGCCTACGGACTTCAGGTTAGCTGGGCAGACCGCATCACACCCGAGGAACGTAAACTGGAGAAGCAGATGATTATGACCAGCATCAGAAAACATGAGTTGCCGATAGCCATCAACCTCCGTGTAGCTCACGAATGGGGGGTCATCACCGGCTATATGGATGGCGGGAACACTTTGCTATGCCGCAGCTATTTTGACGAAGAGACCTTTGAAGAGCTTAAAAACGACCCGGAATTCCAGATGCGCATGAAAATGAGCAAGGGTTACCTGAATGTGGATCACTGGCCCTTCATCCTCATTCGTTTTAACGGCCAGTCAATTAAGCCATCCGCACTGGATACTCTGTACGCTTCTCTCCAGGCCAAACTGGACTCCATGAAGGCCCCGGAAAATAGAGGATATAAGTTGGGATACCAAGCCCTGCAGGAATGGCAGGCAGGCTTGCAGGACGAACAATGGTATCAACATGCGAACGATCAGGATTTTGCCAGAAGGCTCAGCGTCAACCACTTTTGTCTGATGGCTCTGACTGATGCGAGAAGAAGTGCGGCAGTATATTTGAATCATTCACTTTTAACTATGAGAACAGATTCTCCTTTGACCAAATATTTAGATCAAATGACGAATGTCTACAATGAGATGTATGCTCAGTTGCAAAATTTCCAGAACAGTCTGACCGATCCAAAAACTCTGGCAGCTTTCAGCTCCCCCAAACAAGCCTGGACGAGGGAGCAACGACAGCTGCAAGCCGATTTATTTCAGTCCATAATGGATCTGGAGTACTGTGGAGATGAGTTAGCTGAGAGAATATTGGAGGGTAGGGAGAATTAATAAGAAGGTTAAGAAGGAGCTTTTGTCCAAGCTCCTTTTTTCTAATATGGTGCTGGAACTTTACTAGATGGCTCCACTGGTTTCGAGGGTTGGCTTCAAACAAATAAATACTCATACTTGCGTATTTGCAATCTCAGGATCTTCGAGACTCTCCCAAGTTCTTCATCATGCTGCTCAATAAATTGTAAGACTGAAGAATGATCAAATCGAAGGGTTGTCTCCAGAGCACGTGCTTGTTTCGAGAAATCTTTACTAAAGGGTTTGGCTTTAACATTTCGTAAGGCCACATCTGTAGGCATACTGAATGGATAATCCGTTATATCTGACAGTAAACTCAAGCCATGATCAAAATATGGGCAGAGTCTATATCCCGTTAGACCATGTATAAAAGCAATATTGTTCAAGTGGCGATCTTCATTCAACAAAAAAGCATCCAGTTCCAACATTATTGAGAAGTACTCTAAGGTATCCAAATTTATCTTATTACGAAGAAATTCAACAATGAAAAGTACCGCATCACGTGTGCTTTGATCGCGAAGTACATCTTCAAACTTAATACCGTAACTTTCCAAAATACGATGCAAAGAAATAAGACTCTCCCCAGGCAGGAGGAAATCTTCAGAATAACACCCCTGATAATCAATACTGTCGTTTTCTCTCAATATACACTGACTATAAGGAACTACTAACTCGGGATGAATATTTGAACGTTTGATCATTTCGTATGCTACCCATTCTGCCAATCCTTCGTAGCCAAATTTATTAGCTTTCCCCCATACGTTTCCCATTTTCCATTTCAGCTGATCACCCTTACTGCTGCTTACAAATGTCTGCCGAAAGTCCTTGCTCACTTGCAAAACGGGGATGGACATCAGCGCACGTCAACTCCTCACCAGAGAATCGGATCCACACGTAATCATCATATAGTACACCATGTGTTTGTTTTACTATATCAGTTGGTACATAGTCTTGAAGTTCTAGAGCGTGCAATACTTTTTCAATATGATGCCGGGTACGCGGTAGACACCGAGACTCGAAATAGTCTAGTACATCGCCAACTAGCACTTTTTGCTTACCGGGAAAAGGTAAAAAGACGGGCAACACCTCTTCATCTTGCCAAACATCAACGTTCTGATTCATGTAGTCCAGTTTAACTTTCGCAATTACCCGATCATGTTCTAGCACCTCAAACTCGAGCGGAGGAGAAATATACGATTTAAAATTTTTCATGTTCAACCTCCCACAAATAGAATAACTCGAATTGAATCCATAGTATTAACAGATACTATTATATCATTCCGCTATCTATTTTATTCTCTAAGAAATACCAACCCTTTTTCCGTCCAACGGCTTGTTAAGCTGGCACCGTCAATTTCAATTTCCCCTTCTCTGGAGATATTTAAAATGACAGGCAGATCATTTATATAAAACTCGGTAGAGGTGCGCGCAATCAATTTATGTTTACTCCCATTAGGATCGATTAAGAAATATTGATCGGTATCTTGCTTGATCTTAAGCAATAATCCCAGATCGTTGTTCAAATAATCTCCTTCATAAATGCCGGCATCTATATCAGGGAGCCGTGTTAGTCCAAAGAAAGCAAGCATGCGCTCTTCGAACTCATTCCATTCTCCACTTGTAACCTCAATGGAAAGCTTCGGGCAATTCGCCTTGTTATACAGTTGTTGGGCAATTGCATGATAATCGGCTAAAAACTCGAAATACGTTTCCACCTTGTCCGGACGAGCTTTGTAGTAAGGCCTTAAACGATCCCTTTCCCAGATGTTTAGAAAAAACGACTCTCCCCGTACCTGTCTAAGATGACTAATTGCATCAGTTATAGAATTGCGATAGAGATAAACCAATTTAGGACTGAGCGGTGTCAGACACTCCCATAAAGCTTCGATAAAATAATCTAACTGTTGTTGCGGAGCGTTAGCCAATTGAAAACTAAAGATTTGATATTGAAAAATACAACTGTCTAAAATGACTACCTGCTCGGGATCCGCCGCCACTGCCTTCGCAAAGAACCTCCACTTTTCCAGCGCAGCCTCTATATATTCATCCAGTGAGAATTTCCACACATCTTTTTCTTGAAGTTCATTGAAGGCCATTTCGGATAATGCTTCTCTATGATTCCACGACAATTCGAGCAAATCGAAGCCAACAGACTCCTCACGAATGGTCGCAACTTTATCTATGAGCGAAGTTGAAAGGTTATGGCGGGTCTTCCAATTGAGATATTCATTCATCTTCAAGTGAGATTCTTGAAAAAATAATACAGGATGCGGCCGATCAACCTCATGCACCCATCTTGTTTTAAAGCCATGTCGCTCAAACTGACGAAATAATAAACCCGAGTTCGTTGACTTCCCAGCCCCAGGTAATCCTTCCATTAAGATAAGCATGGTCACTCTCCTCAATAAAGCATTTATCTTCAATCCAGTTAGTCACATCAAAGAATAATTCCGCTTGATATGGGTTAACACCTTTTTCTAAATCATATTATTATTAACATTTGTTCAAAGACCGCGCCTGATTAAAGCCAAAGCCCCGCAAGCCACTGCACATGCAGAGCTTGCGGGGCTTTTCATTTTCCATCAAAAATTCAAATTATTAAGCCACTGGGTCAACGCCGACAGCGGCCCCGTTCTAATTTCTTTTTCAATGGAAATCGCATCCTCAGGGTAATCGGTTATGATCCCATCGACACCCATACTGAAGAATCGTCTCATGTTGTCTTTGTCATTAACTGTCCAGACATAGATAGGCTTGTGATACCGTTTGGCCGAAGCGATGACCGATTCTTTGACCATATATTCTTCCATCACGACAAAATCAGCAGCAATCCGCCCCATATCCGGGACACCTGCGAACATAATATACCCCACCTGAAGATCCGGGGCCGCGGCTTTGACTTGCTGCACGATTTCATAATTCAGCGACTGTACAACACTTTCATTCTCAAAATGATTTTCGCGCATAATCCGGATAAATGTCGCCACCAGATTGTTTTCCTTGCCGTGCGTTTTGATTTCAATGTTTAGCTTTATTTTGCCTCTGGCCACATTCATCACTTCTGCCAGGCTACTGATTCGTCCTGTGAAACTCCCTTGTTTCACTTGTAGCTCTCGTAATTCAGCCATTGTCAGATCGTATACCTGTGCATGGGTACCTGTTAGACGCTTCAAATTAGTATCGTGTATGACGGCAAGATCCCCGTCCTTCGTTTCCAAGACGTCGATTTCTGCATAATCCGCATGTGCCTCAATCGCACCCTGTATTGCTTCAATCGTATTCTCCGGCCCTTTCGAAACGTATCCTCTATGAGCCATAATCTCAGCTTTCTGATCCTCCATCTGCATTCCATCAATGGCTGGCAGGAGTGCAAGTCCCGCTGCAAAAACAGTAACTGAACCAAGGACGATCAGATTTCTTTTATGCTTTTGCAACAATCCATGATTCTGAACAGAACGGTCTTCCTTGCTCTTCGGCTCAGGAAGCTGCAGCATAGCATGATTCGGGTCCGCTTTTACCATGTATAAACGCGTAGTTGTGGTAATATACAGCGGCATTAAAAAAAGTGTCGCCATATAAAAGGATAGTACAACGCTCTTCAAAGCGACGATCCGCACAACGCTAGCAAATACCGTCTGCTGCTCCCACAGGAAGTATAGAAGACCAACAGCTCCCACAAAAAATACAATCAGCAGAATGACAACGAGCAGATACAGTAAGAATACTGACAGCATAACCACTGATATGCGGATATGTCTCTTTTTAAGGAGTGCAGCACTTTTCTTCGCCGCCTTCCGAAAGCTTGCCGCCCCTTCGATCACCACAATATGGAGCAAAAAGGTCCAGCGAATATTGAAGAATAACATGACCCCCAGCACACCAATAAGCAGCAAAGTGCCTCCGCCTGTTTTTATAAGCTCACCCGAGATAAAATTCGGAATTTCCAAAGGAGGAATTAGCGAAGTGCCTACCCCCGCACCGAGCGGAAGAAACAGCAACAGATAGATCACCAATCCTAGAAATCCTATTTTGAACAGGGACGGGAGATAGGAAAGCGACTGTAAAAACGCCGGAATAAGTCCGATTCGCTGCCTTTTTTGACCGTAATACGAGAGGATAATTAGAACCGATAACTCTATAAAAATCAGCATTGTGGCGATAGGAATCAGAACCAGCATGCATAACAAGCCATACCTACTCATCGCAAATTGCAGCAGTTCGTAATTGGTGGCTCCGGCAAACCCGCCTAAGCGGAGAAATCCACGAAATATGGATGAGATAGCCGGAATAAAGATAAATAACGTTAGCAACTTATACAGGAGTTCGAAAATTAATATTTCCCTGTACGAAAAAGCAAGCATCCGAAAAATATCGGTAACCTGCTTGTGTATCGGAACCTTTGAAATCTCACTCATCAATTTGCACCTACTTGTAAAAAGCAGCCCACCCTCAACTGAGGACGGACCGCTTTTTCATTTTCCCTGATATACAGCAATTTTTTCTTTATCCTCTACCTGGGCGGTTTCGATTTCATTCTCCATATAATAGTCCTTCAATTCATCTTGAACGCTCTGCTCGGCTAACGGCACCTGGCTGCGGTAAGCAGCACGGCAAATCACATGAGCGGCGACTGGAGCTGTTAAAAATACAAAGAAGATTCCCAAGATGAGGCGGATGCTGAAGAAACCGTCAGAAATTAAGAAATACAGTAATGTTCCAACGAGCGCACACAGAACGCCAAGCGTAGAACTTTTAGATGCAGCATGAGACCTTGTGTACACATCGGGCAGACGCACATTCCCAATCGCGCTGATTAAGCTGAAAATGGCTCCAATGAGAATGAGGACGGCCCCGATTATTTCACCGCTTACGCTCAATGACAACACCTCTTTCAATGAATCTGGCAAAGGCAACAGTTCCAATAAACGAAAGGATCCCGATCAATAATATAAGATCAAAAAAGGCATGTGTGTGCAGCAGCACGGAGAACACGGCGGTACTGGCGATCAGATTAATACCAATGGAATCCAAAGCTTGAACACGGTCTGCACTGGAAGGCCCTTTTACAATCCGGTATAAGTTGGCTAGTATGGCCAGCATTAATATACATAATGCAGTAATCAACACCGTCTCAAATATCATTTTCTCGTCACATCCTTTATCGCTTTTTCAAAAACAGATTTTGATTTTAATACTGAATCCCTGGATTCAGGCATATTCAGACCATGGATGTATAGCACCTTCGAATCAGGGGTTACCTCCATGATGACTGAGCCCGGTGTTAAGCAAATCAACAAGGATAGGAGCGTAATTTCCAAATCCCCCTCCAAATCCGTTTCCACCTTGAAAATCCCCGGTTTAACATCGATTTTAGGACGGAGCACATGCTTCATGACCATCATCGCAGAAGTATTCAGCTCATGGATAAAGAGAATGAACAGCTTCCCAATTGCGGCTAACGTGAATAGATAAAACGGTTTTTTAAAGAAACGGCGAATGCACATTAAAATAAACAGACCCACAAAGTAACCGCTGATAAAGTTTAATATACTCATATCCTCTTGCAGAAACATCCACAAGTAGGCAATGAATATGTTGAGTAGCACCTGAACGGGCATGACTGTTTCCCCCCTTTAATCAAACACGGCCTGAATATATAAATTTGGATTGAGCAATTCCTCGGCAGCTTGAGCAACATAACCCGTAATCGCCTCAGCGCCGATTCCCATAGCAACACTAGCCAGCGTCAACAGAGCGATCGGAAGCAACAAACCTTTCGTTGTCCCTTTCTCCTCCTCAACACCCAGAATCGTTTCACCCCAAAAAGCGTTCATAAACAATTTGATCATAGAAAACAGAATGAACAAGCTGGCCAGCAGCCCGATTCCTCCAAGCCAATAATAACCCGCTTCAAAGACGCCTTGCGTCGTAAATACTTTGCCAAGAAATCCGCTGAGCGGAGGAATTCCAACCATAGACAAAGCTGCGATGAAGAACATCCAACCTAACCCGGGGTGATGACGAATCAAGCCGCTAATTTTCTTCAAGTCACTTGTTCCCGTGAGATGAACAATGGTTCCCCCAATCATAAATACAAGCCCTTTAATCAGCATGTCGTGAATCAAATAATAAATAGAACCCGCTATGCCGGTGGATGTTAAAGAGACGAGTCCAGCCATAATAAATCCGACGCTTATGACTACATTGTAGGTTAATATTTTTCGCAAATCCCAAAAACCGATGGCGCCGATTCCGCCTAATATCATGGTTATAGCCGCTAAGATCCCGATAAACAGATGGGTAATCTGCGGCTCATGATAAAAGATGAGCGTAAACATTCTGAAGATGGCGTATATCCCTACCTTAGTGAGTAATGCTGCGAAAATAGCAGCGATTGCCGTTGGCGGTACACTATAGGATCCGGGCAGCCAGAAAAAGAGCAATAATCCCGCCTTCATAGCGAAGACGATCAAGAATAATAATGCGACAGTAGTAATTAACCCATCCTGACCAACCTCTGCAATCCGCATCGATAAATGGGCGAGGTTCAATGTGCCGGTCATAGAATATAAATAGGCTACTCCGATCAAAAAGAACGCCGATGCAATAATGTTCGTAAAAATATATTTGAGCGACTCGCCAAGCTGCCGCTGGCCTCCCCCCAATGTGATTAGTACATAGGAAGCAACCAGAAACAGTTCAAAGAAGACATATAAATTGAATAAATCCCCTGTCAAGAACGAACCGTTGACACCTGTAATCAAAAACAAAAATAGAGGATAAAAGTACAGTTTTTCTTGTTTTCGGCCAATCGATGAAAAAGCGTAAACTAAGCAGCACACCGAGACAATGGAGGTAGCCAAAAGCAGCAAAGCACTGAACATGTCACCCACGAAGCTAATGCCGTAAGGCGCTTTCCAACCACCCAATTGTAAGGTTTGAATTCCGCCGTTTCTGATCTGATTCATCAATAGAACGGCAATGACACTAGTAGCTAACAATGCAGCCAGACTAAGAATCCGCTGTAGCTTTATATTTTTCTGGAATATAATGAGGACCATCCCCATCAACAGAGGAATGATAACCGGCGCGATCAACAAATTATTCAAGCTCATTCCCCCTTAATTGCTCCATGTCATCCGTCCCGAAGCTTTGATAGGCCCGGTAACATAAAACTAGTACTAGCGCTGTCACGGCAAAATTAATGACAATCGCAGTTAAAATTAATGCTTGAGGAATAGCATCCGTAAAGTTCGCGACTTTCTCTCCCAGTAGAGGGGCACTCCCTGTCTTCAGCCCACCGGAAGTAATCAGCAGTAAATTAACCGCATGGCCCACAATGGATGCTCCAAGCACAATCCGCAGCAGTTGCTTAGACAGAATCAAATAGGTTCCAATGGATATTAAAATACCGACCAGTATGACCATTAGTGTCTCCATATTAACGATCCTCACTTATGCTTAGAATAATATTGACTGCGGTGCCTATAACAGCCAAAGCGACTCCGGTATCAAAAATCAAAGCAGACGCGAGCTCGGTATCGCCAAAGATCGGTAAATCAAAATGACCGAAGGTCTGGGTTAAAAAAGGCTTACCAAATACCACGCTCACTGTTCCGGTCGCAACGGCAATCAATACTCCCACCGCGGAAAGCTTTTTGAAATCCACCCGAATATTTTCCCTTACCTTCTCGACTCCAAAAGAAAGATACAGCAGGACAATGGATGATGCCATACTCAGTCCCCCAATGAATCCTCCTCCTGGATGATGGTGACCGTTCATAAATAAATAGATCGAAAAGGTCAATATGATCACGGCAGCCACTCGAGTTACACTTTTCAATATCACATCATTCGGTTTCATTTTGTTCCCTCCTTTTGGAACGCTGATGAACGAATATATATACACCTAGTCCAGCAATGGATAACACGGATATTTCCAGCATCGTATCGAATCCGCGGAAGTCCACTAATATAGCGTTGACAATATTTTTGGCACCCGCCAGCTCAAAGGCATTTTCAAAAAAGGAGGTGATGGGTTCAAATAACTTATGCCCATTCGCGGACAATGCGAGAACGGTCACGGTTAGACCCATCGCGATCGAGATGACCAGATTCGTCAGTTTGAAAGGAATCCGTTCGATGCTTTTCTTAAGTTTCGGTAAATGGTAAAAGCACAGAAGGAACAGAACCGTTGTCACCGTCTCCACCACCATTTGCGTCAATGCCAGGTCAGGAGCCCTGAAGATAACAAAGAACATCGAAACCATATAACCTAACGCACCTAGTGCAACAATAGCCACAATTCGATTGCCGGCAAATAAAACAGTACATGCGGATATCACCATCGCGAGCACAAGTCCGACATCAAAAATACTGATAGCTGCATTATTTGAGAAATCAAACTGGAGACCGTGGAGCAGCAGAAGCGAACTTATCAACACAATGACAAAGAATGAAAAAATGTAGATCAGATAACGCCTCAGCGAGCCTGTCATATAACGATTCGTTAAGGATTCCGACAGTCTCTCCGTACCTGTTAAGCCCTTATTGTACCAATGGTTCAACGTTAATCCCTGCGGATAATTTCTCATCACCTGGATCCACTGCTTGGATGTTTTGAAAAGAAGGAGACCAACAACAATGACACCGAACGTCATTATCAGCTCCATATTGGGCCCATGCCATGCACTGATCTTCAGGTCGTATGGAGACAGCGGCATCATCGGCAAAATGGATGTTAGTGCCGGAGTGAGAATATACTTACCCAATACATTTGGGAAGAAGAAAATGAGTATAACGAGTAATGCCAAGACGGCTGGAGAAAATAGCATCCCCCAAGGCGCTTCATGCACTTTTCGTGTCAATTTCTCCGGACGATATTGTCCTCCAAAGGTTTTGAATACAAAAATCATGCAATAGACGAAGGTAAATATGCTGGCTACCCAAGCAATGATCGGGAACAGGAGACCAATGCTGCCTAAACCGAAGATACCAGCCTGCGATACCTCATTCACCGCTGCAAAAAACATTTCCTTACTCAAAAAACCGTTAAACGGCGGTAATCCCGCCATCGATAAACCGCCAATCAAAGCGATCGTGAACGTAATTGGCATGACTTGCATCAAACCGCCAAAATAGCGAATATCCCGCCGACCTGTCTCATGGTCAATAATACCGACAACCATGAACAAACTTCCTTTAAAGGTCGAATGATTGAACAGATGGAATAGGGCGGCAAATGTAGCTACCGTAAAGATCGTGCCACTCTCACCAGGCCCAAAATAGACTGCTAAAGAGCCGACTCCAAGCAAGCACATAATCAATCCCAATTGACTAATTGTAGAATAGGCTAACATCGCCTTTAGATCGGTCTGCCTCAGCGCCGTCAAAGAACCGTAAAGCAGCGTAATGAGACCAATTCCAGCCACAAGCCAGAACCATACGGAGCTCCCCCCGAAAATCGGTGTCATACGAGCCACTAAATAAATACCAGCTTTGACCATCGTAGCCGAGTGGAGGTAACTGCTCACCGGAGTTGGCGCCTCCATCGCGTCCGGTAACCAAATACCGAATGGAAATTGTGCGGATTTCGTAAATGCACCGAGCAAAACACATAACATCGCGGGAATAAATAGTACATGGCTTTGTATAACTTCCAGGTTCGCAATCATTTCCCGAATACTGTAAGTATCCGCCATCATGATCAGCATAATAAACCCGGCTAACATGCCGAATCCGCCAAGGACAGTAATCAATAGTGCCTTCAAGGCGCCTTGGCGGGAGCTCTTGCGCTCGTACCAATAGGAGATTAATAAGAAGGAAGAAACGCTGGTTAACTCCCAGAACCCGTACAGGACTAAGAGATGATCCGAGAATACTACCCCCAGCATAGCGCCCATGAACATGAGCAAATAAATATAGAAGTTGTGGAGAGCCTCTCGAACCTTAGACATATAAAATATAGAGTAAATAATGACCAAGCTACCGACTCCGCTAATGAGCAGACCAAATAACAAGCTGAGCCCATCCACATAGGAGATCATATTCATATCCAGGGACGGAATCCAGGATAATGTGTATTTATAGGTGTCACCAGCCGCAACACCAGGTATATACTGTATTAAATAGATAAAAATAGATGTAGGTACAAGTAAAACGAACCATCCCGTATGTACTACGCGATTGAAATGCTTATATAAAAAGGGAACAAATATTGCACTGATCAACGGGAGAAAAATATAGGTATAGAACATAGTCAAGCGTACTCCTCCTTATTCATGACTTCTGCTTCCGTATCTACATATTGACTCTTTTGTTAACATCAACTATAGTCTTACATAGTTTAAATGAGTCCTACTACTAGCATTGAGGTGAAATACTTAAAATGATTAACGTATTTAATGAGAGTATTCTTGTTTGCGTTTATTATGGTCCCAATAGCGAAAGACTAATCAAACGTGGCTGCGCAATCGCTAATATCATGAAAGCTCCGCTTTATATATTGACCATCGATCCGAAGCCATTTGACGAACTGGATGCTGAGAAATTACTCTATATCGAACAATGGAAAGAATATGCCCACGCTCACGCTACGGCCCAATTTATCATGAAGGATAATGAAAGCCGTCCTGTCTATAAGGTCATTGCAGAAGTAGCCAGAGATAACAACATTACACAGATCATTCTTGGACAGACCGCGAGCAGCCGATGGGAACAAATTACGAAGGGATCTATCATTAATTCTTTGGTACGTGAGATCCCCTTTGTCGATCTGCATATCGTTTCCGTTGCCCGTTATATTCGGGATGAAGAAGGCAATTATCAAAAGGGCATTCGTGCTTATTTGATTAAAGATGGGAAGCATTACCAACTAAGCTTCAGTCACGAAAAAGAAACGCAATATGAAGGCATCTTCTTCAAAGAAGCGGATACCGATTTCGATAACGGAATTTTCCGTTTTATGAAGGATGCTTCAACTTTACATGTTCTCGTAACTGACGGGATTGTCACCGAACTAACAAATGTAGATATTAATACTGCATTGGGTCTGGATGACTCTGCACAATAAAAGTTAATAAAAAAGCTCACCCTCTCCGCATGTTCCATGCGGAGTTTTTTTATCTTTTTAAAACACAGATCGTTTATAAATTCACATCCACTTTAATGGGCCGCTTCTCAGCCCTGTCGATCCCCAGATACTTCAACGTTTCTGCCGTGGAATGATGATGCAAAATCGACTTTAAGATGGAAATGGCAACTCCTCTATAGTATGCATGGTAACCAAACGTCTTTCTCAGTGTATGGGTCCCGATTTTCTCAGATATCCCTACCTCCTTTGCCGAGTGATTAATAATTCGATAAGCCTGCTGACGGGTAATCGGACCAGAATCCTTTTTGGATTTAAACAAATAATCCTCAGGCTTCCAATCGACGTTAGATAAATACTCGCTTAATATCTCCCCGACCTTGCTGTTTAAGTAATGAGCCTTTTCTTCTCCTGTCTTCTCATCCTTAATATAAAGAAACTGCTTGGCATTCTGGCCATCCCAAACGTCCTGTACAGTAAGATTGAGCAAATCAAGAAGACTAATTCCGGTGTTAATACCCAATACAAAAAGCAACAGATCCCTTAAAGAGTGTTTTCGGAGCTCCTCTTTCATCGCTTGTATGGTTTTTACGTCCCGAATCGGATTAACAAATTGCACAGAAAATCCCTCCGATAATGTTACTTAATTTAAGGCTAACATATATTAAGTAACATAACAATTAAAAGATTGCTTAATTTAATAAAAAAACTGACGGATGAGCTCTCCATAGAACATGATATCCAGACAGACAAGAACCTAATCAACAAGCTGCTATACCCGTATTCTAAAAGCATTTTGCAGTAGTAAGCGCTTCGCTCCTACAGTCCCCCCCTCCCCCTCCTTCTCGCTTACTTGTTGCTTACTTGTTGCTTACTTGTCACTTTCTTGAATTCATCTTATATAGCTATTTATTAAACAGTTCACAATGTTGCTCAATAATAAGTCATTTCACTACTTTCGCATAAAAAAAGACCCCTATCATAGGGATCTTAAGGTGCGCGTTCTATTGTACAAACAGTAAACATAGGTTCTTCCATATTTTCTATACTACCCTTTATGTTCTAAACCTCTCTATAGGCTGGCTGCATCAACCCTTGAGTGGACTGATCCTCTTGGTGCTCATAATATAGCGACTGAACGGAGTCATATATTGGCGTCTCCACTGGCACTGACGGCCGCTGATATGCCTCATCCACATACATGATTCTGCGCTGAATTTGCATGAGTCCATTCACGACGCGAAGCGCAATCCAAAAAAGGACAAGGCCAACACCTACGTACAACAGATATTGCTGATTATAGGTCCAATTGATATGGAAATAACTAAACAAGCTATTTTCTAAAATATCCAGTTGCATTTCATTCATAAAAATAATATGCACGGCTGGAAGAGCAATAAAGCCTAGTCCTAATGAGATCACCGTTATCATAATTACAAAGAATACAATTCCCGTAACAAATCTTAGGAAGACGAGCAGCAAATTTCGAATAAATAACCCGCCGTCAAACCCTCTCACCATTCGCATAAACCAGTTCTGCCCAGCGCCAGACTGTTGGCCCGTAGCGTACGAGGCAGGCTGAACCGGCAAGCCTAAAATTTGTCTAATCATGCTTTGCTCAAATTTCACAATCCCATCCAACAACTTAGCTACTCCAAAAAACAGCGGGATCCCGATAAATAATGGAGTTAAAGCGATGGATAGTGCAACTCCTGTTATCGCTACAGTAAGATAGATAATTCCTAACGGGAGAGAGAGTAAAAAATAGAGGATTGTTGCATACGTTTTTGGATTAAAAAGCACCCAGTTCACCTTACCTGTTGGCTCCTTCGCAGTCGCCCCTGTTGCGTTCATTATTCAAACACTCCTTTGCTTCATAAGTCACGTTCTTCTCAATAAATTAATTATAGCCGCCTCATTAACCTGACATAACCGTCTTAGGGGGTGTTTGTGCCTAGACTTTAGGCTAGGACTAGCCCTGGTGAGATAAACTTTTGGAAGCAAAGGCGCCATACCACTCACCTTCAAATGCTATACATTTATGCTAAACGTTCCATCCTCTGCGGAATGCATGAAGAAATATGCAGTGCGCCCATTCACTTCTCTCCGCTCCTACATACAATGTGTTAGCCCATCCATTAAGGAGTGACGAGATCATGTCATTTTTACCACCACCTAGTGCCCCAGGATTCCCAGGGCAGCCCGGACAGCCGGGATTTCCAGGGCAACCAGGATTCCCAGGACAACCAGGATTCCCTGGACAGTCAGGACAGCCGGGACAGCCAGGAACCGCGGGACCCAGCTCACCTCCCCCTGGATTCATCCCTCAGCAACCTGCAATTACCCCCTTGGCTGTCGACCCCGGAGCGATTGCTGGTTGTTTATTTCGGAATACGTACGTTTGGCTCGTGAATAGAAATCAATTCTGGTTTTTCCCGGTCTTCGTAGGGCGCACCTCGGTCGCAGGGTTTCAATGGAACGGAAGGTTCTGGGTGTATACGGGATTTGATTTGAATTTGATCCAATCATTCACGTGTTTCTAAATTGGAGAAAAGCTCCGTTCCAGTAGGAATGGGGCTTTTTTCATGTTTACGGTTGATTTTCTACAACGATCTATAAAAACAACGATCTATAAAAACAAAAAGCAAAAAAAGACACTTTTTAAGGTGTCTTTTACATGTAATAATTATGGAGCCCTGGGAAGTCGCGTACCTGTCCGAAGATAACGGCACATAAGTTGCTAAGAGTGTAGCTGCACTTCAATCAAAAATAACACAAACCATGCTATAGTGAAAAATCAGTAACACCCTTTTTATAGGCATATTTCAAAGTATATGTTTCTTCTTTTTCGTAGGGCATTGTAGCAATTTTTATACGAGTATAATCAAGCCTGCTATCTCTTAAAACTCTTTTTATCAAGGCTATACTCCGTTCTTCTTCCGTAATGACACAAAATATATTAAGAGCATATTTTTTCGGGTCGGAAATGCATTTGCCCATATCAAAACCATCAACATAGCCTAAATTAGCATCTGCTAGCGATATCTCCAAGTTTTCCATTACTTTATCTCTTAACCATTGGTCACGTTGGCTGCCTTTTGCACTTTTCAAAGGATACTGTACCACTAACCAAAATTTTTCACTCATTCAGATTCACCAGCCTATTTACAGGTAATAAAAAAGCCAAATGCTTTTGGTCATACTTCTCCTTCAAGGGATTTACATAATTCATTATAACAAAGGAACTTTGTAAAAGGGACTGCATATTAAAAGCAGCAAAATTACTATCCTCATGCAGATGGTTTTCATAGTGGAGCGGAGGGTAGTCGAATCTCTGTCCGAAGATAACGGCACATAAGTTTCTACGAGTGTAGTCACAGTTTGACGTCACCCGAGAATCGCCCCGTAACCGGCTACACGTTAAATCAGCCTAATCTTCTTTCGTTGACCCTAGGCGAAACCAGACAGCATATCCTACTATTTGTTAGATTCTATCCTTGTCACACGAACGGATATTTCATAATTTTTCCATAATATTTGCTGAAAAAAGGAAGGTTTGGGTAGTTTAGAACAAGAATAAAGTTAAGATTCTAAATTTAGTGAAATGAGTTGATAAGTATGAGTGACAAGTTGGTACCACCTTAAGAAAACAGCTTGGCTTGAACGTAGAATGTTGAAGTATCTCATCGAAGTAAGAGCTAAATATTTTTGGATGGGTGCATCTGTACTATACGGAGAAATAACCAAAACTGATGTAATCTTAATGCAAATCCGACATGTTGAATTCGAAACACCCAGAAGCAGTAAAGTGGCTATGATAACGGGAATAATTGAAATTAGCCTTTTTACAATGAGGAGTGTTATCCCATATGGATTATGAATTTGATAGTGAGATAAAGCTACTGGACGGTAAAATGAAATGGAAGGTTGTTTATTTCCCATATTCAGTAAGCGAAATATTTAATACTAATGGTAAAGTACCTGTTCAAATCTTCGTTGACGGGCACGAGTTTGACCATACGCTGTTACCATCTAAGAATGGGCATTATTTTGTGTATAATGAATTTATTCGAAGAGCAGTACAAAAAGAGTTAGGTGATAGACTCCATGTAAGACTTAAGAAATGTGAGGGAAACCGTGAACTTGTTGTGCCTGATTACATTACTAAACACCTCGAAGAGCACCACATTTTGAATACATTCCTAAAGCAGCCTGATTATATTAAGCGAGAGCAGATAAATTATATTGAACTTGCTAAAAAGGAAGAAACAAAGAATAACCGAATACTAGCTTTAATCAATAAACTTAAAGATTAACAAACGAATGTATTCAAAAATGAGAGCATTGAGATGAACAAAACAGATATATTGAGGTTCAGCTTTGGAATGATAGATATGTGAAGAACGCAGATACTATGTCGACCAATAGATTGACTTCCGGGGAGTTTTTCTGTGGAATATGCGAAAATAAAAAAAGCGACCTTAGTCGGTCGCTTTTTCTAATACTCCATATGGAGCCGAGGGGAGTCGAACCCCTGTCCGAAGATAACGGCACATAAGTTTCTACGAGTGTAGTCACAGTTTTGATGTCACCCGAGTATCGCCCCGTAACCGGC
>NZ_JABWCS010000210.1 GCF_013359945.1 Paenibacillus agri
AAATTGGTATTTAGAAAGAGCGATTGCTCATTTTGAAACATCTGACGAGAATTAAAAATTCTCATTTTGAACTCACTTTCGTGAATTCGATACTCACTCGTTGTTCAGTTTTCAAAGATCAAGCTATTCTCGTTGTCCGCTCAATGTCTCAGCAGCAACTCTTATAATATAACACGTTATTCTCAGAAGCGCAAGTACTTTTTTTGAAATTCTTTTTTTTAATCATTTCACAGCACTTTTCTCTGCCCAACAACGCTTTTACATAATACCCTATCTTTCAACAAAAAAGCAACCCTTAATATAAAAAAAACAACCTGCTTAATAATTAAGCAGGTTGTTCAGCACGTTCTATGCATTTTAATAGAATTTAGCTGCAGTGTATTTACTAGAACTTTTGATCAGATCATTCTGAGCGCTTTTGCCCAGTCCGGCATCTACAGTTGTATCGATCGTCACCCATTTACCATCAATCAGCACTTCATTCCAGGCATGGTATTGAGCAACATAACTAGTATTCCCCATAACCAGTTTAGTAGGAACCCCTACACTACGAGACATTGCAGCAAACAGAGAAGCGTAATCGTAGCAAATGCCCTTTTTACTGGTCAGTGTATTATTGATATTAGGAATGTAGTCGGTAGTCACACTATTAGCCAACGAGTAATCATATTTCACATTAGCAACGATGTAATCATGAATAGCTTGTACTTTTCCTTGCACAGTTGTTTTGCCTTCTGTAAGCTGCTTGGCTTTAAGAATAGCAATATCGGAAGAATTCCATTTCACGTTCTGAACGGAACCCAAGTATACAGCGTTAGTGTCGTTAAGCGACAGATCCAAAGTTTCAGAGTAGACCGATTTATATTTGTTGCCCGTTGTATTCTCCAGAACAGATACTTTATAAGAGCCATTACCTTGTTGGAGCGGGAAAGATTCGACTTGCTGTGAGGAATAAAGATTGTAAGTATAGCTATTATTGTCCTTGGTAATCATAACCTTGATGCGTTTATCCTTCGGAACTTCATATTGAATTCCCACCACGCCTTGACTCAGCTTCGAGGTATCCAGCCATTTCGCGTCTGCACTTGCAGCGTTAGCCGAAGTGACATTGATAGAAGTGACCATTAAAAACAGGGACATTAAAGCAAAATAAAACTTTTTCATGGATAAAACTCCTTTCGGTAGCTGGCTGCCATCCTTACGGGAAGGCCCTTTAGCTTTGCGTCCCTACCTTTCGATAGGTTTGCCGTTATCGTATAAGCTTTATCTATCCTCGCATCTACTAGAGAACAACTAGGTTTGCCATGGAAAGACAACAAAAAAAGCCTCTGCATTCGGTAGCTGGCTGCCATCCTTACGGGAAGGCCCTTTAGCTTTGCGTCCCTATCTTTCGATAGGTTTGCCGTTATCGTGATTAGCTTTCTAAGTTAATTCTAGCATATACATTTATATATTCAAAGCCCAAATCAATAGATTACCCTAATTTATTGAAAAGATAACACTAATCTCTTAAAAACATTATTTTTTTGCCGTCTGGGGCAACTTGGCATGAACAATAAGACGGTGCGTAGGGTTTACTAGCGGGTCACAGGTGATCAACGTCAGGATCTTATCCTTGTTATTCCCGTCCAGCACCGATACATCCGTAGGGTCTACTACAGAGATATCATAGACCTTGTAATCCAATTCCTCTGCATTAGTCTTCACTGTGATGGTGTCGCCAATGGCCACTTCGTTCAACCTGTTAAACAGCCTTCCTGTAGTTCTCGCTCTATGAGCTGCAATTGCAGCATTGCCAATCTCACCAATAGGAGTCGTCTCCTTCATATGGGCCGCCGCATGCTTCATATTATTCTTCGTGGCTCCTTCAAGGATAGGCAGTTTCAAGTCGATCTTATCGATCTCAATTAAAGCAATTACTTTCCCGCCAACCTTAATTTCAGGTGCTGCTGTTGCAGGCGTTTCCGTTTGAGGCTCTTGCTCTTCGGCGGCAGACTCTTCTGCAAGCAACTGTGTTACCTGAGCATATTTGCTTTTGAGATCGTTATCGGCAGAGACCGGGACCAGATTACTGTAGCTATGTTCCGCCTCTTCCAGCAGCTTCTGCTCCTGCCGGTTTTCGTACCATTCATTCGCTTTCGGATACAACATGACAAGAATTCCTGCAAGAATGATGAGATAAGAGAACTTACGCATGATCTTCACCCCCGTATTTTACATTCCTAGAACACCCATTTGCGGCTTCCGAAAAAATTAATAACTACAGTGACAAAGGTTACCAGTACCTTGGACAGAAGTACCTGCACGCCGAACCGATCCGTCAACACATGCATCAGCAGTAGAGAGATCACAAGTACAGTCAGATTCAGGATGATGAACTTCAGCAGCTGTATCCGGTCAAATCCATTCTTGCCGCTGCGGTTACTGTCCCGGAAGGTCACTTTTTTATTGAGGATAAAGCTGTTGGCGGTACCTGCACTGTAGGAAAACACTTGCGCCAGCCCATACATCATCCCAAGGGAATGGAGCAGGGTAAAGACCGCAAAATCGATGAGAGTATTAAGTAGTCCCACCGCGTTGAACTTCAGGAATTGAATGAACGCGGCCCGACGGTTATTATCGGACATAAGTTTTATCCTTCCGGCTCTCCTTCAGCTCTTCCTCAGCAGGGTAGCCTCTCGTCTCACGCACAATGTAGAGCGGTCTGTCTTTGGACTCGTCATAGATACGGCCGATGTATTCCCCGATGACGCCCAGCAGCATCAATACGATTCCGTTGAACAACAGATTGACGCCAACAATGGAGGTCCAGCCTGGAACGGTCCAGGAGGTAAAGACCTTTTGAAATAATACGAAGAATAAATACAGAAAGCTGAAAAACGAGATGAAGAATCCAACGTAGGAAGCAATTTTAAGCGGCTTGTGCGAGAAGGAAGTAATCCCATCCAAGGCAAAACGAATCATCTTCTTCAGCGGATATTTCGTTTCCCCTGCAAAACGCTCCTCACGCACATACTCCACCATGGTCTGCCGGAAGCCGACCCAACTTACCAGCCCTCTGACATAACGGTTCTTCTCCTTCAAGCCCCGCAGTACATCGCACACCTTACGGTCTATCAAGCGGAAGTCTCCGGTATCCGTGGGAATCTCCACACTCGTCATACTGCTGAGCAGCCGATAGAAGAGCTTCGCGGTCACTTTTTTGAAAAGAGTCTCTCCATGCCGCTTCAACCGCTTCCCGTAGACAACCTCATAGCCTTCCTTCCACTTCTCTATCATCTGCAAAATAACTTCCGGCGGGTCCTGAAGATCGGCGTCAATAACCACCACCGCATCCCCTGAGGAATAATCCATACCCGCTGTAATCGCAATCTGATGCCCAAAGTTCCGCGAGAAATCTACCAGCTTGACTCTTTTATCGCGGTTACTGATCTCCTGCATAATCTCTACGGTCCGGTCACGGCTGCCATCATTAACAAAGATCAATTCATAGGAATCGCCACATCTGTCCATCACTTGCTTCAACCGATCATAGGTATGGCTGATGACTTCCTCCTCATTGTACATAGGCACTACTACACTGTATCTGGCCTTCACCTTTGTTCCTCCTAGCAAATTTTATATAGGGCCTGTGGCAGCACAAGCCCTGAAATCGTAAATCTTAGAACACCCAAGACGGGAACCAGCGCAGAACACTCGTCACATAACTTCCATTGACCTGCATACCCGATAGCACTGGATAGAAAGCAATAAAGAGCAGCGCCGCCACGCCAACATAAATATAGCGAATATACCGCGCGTTCGGATATCTGCTATCAATAAGCTTCATTACATATACAATAGCAAGAATCATAAACGGTACCATGGCAAAATAATGGTATAAGAATGTTTCGCGCGGTACGAGCATCCAAGGCACATACTGGGAAAAGAACGCGATCCAGATCATGAACAGATTTTTGTCTTTGCGCTTGATTGTCAGCCACAGTGAACCTATCATGGCAAAGATTCCAGTCCACCAGATAAGCGGATTACCCATGGTTACGATACTGCTGACCTGTCCGGCTGGCAATCCTTCTCCGCCGCTAAAGAACCAGACGGGTCTTTTCATGAATGGCCATTCCCACCAGGAGGATGCAAAGGGATGTGTCGCAACGAGTTGACTGTGATAGTTGTACATGTTCTTCTGGGCATCAATCAGACCCGTCAAAGTAAAGCCGTTCGCCGATGGCGACAAAGCAGGAACAAAGGACAGACCATAGATAACCGCCGGTATAATTACGAAAAATCCAATACAGCTGGCAAGCGTTATAATGGTATTCTTCCAAAAGGAGTTCACCGCTCCACGACAAGCAGCGGCCAATGTTTGATCACTCAAGCGGCCTTCGGCCAGCACTCGCTTGGCGGCCCGGTATTCACGGTAGCGGTCAACCAGTGCCAATGCCAGCATAACGGCCAGACCGGCCCCGCCGTACAGCACAATCCACTTGGAAGCCACGCCGATCCCGAAGAAAAAGCCGGACCAGAACAGTGGAATCAGCGTTTTGCCGAGTGGTACCTTATAGAAGTTCAAAGTGAAGTAACGCTGCATGAAATAGAACATTAACATAATGAAGAATACGCCATACACATCAATCGTAGAAATTCTTGTCTGCGTAAAATGCATAAAGTCCAAAGCGAACAATCCTGCTGCAAGCGCCGCATAACGGGTCTGCTTGAACAAGCGCAGCGCCATCATATAAATCAGCGGCAACATGGCAATTCCAAACAGCGTTCCGATGATCCGCCAGCCGAATGGATTAACACCGAACAACTCCATCCCAATGCCAATCAGCAGCTTACCCAGCGGGGGATGTGTGTTCTCGTACGGCACGATGCCGTGGTAATGCTCATACGCGGTCCGCGCATGATAAATCTCATCAAAATAAGTGCTGTTCATGAAGTTGGAATACTCCGGAATCAGCGACTGCTCATCGAACAGATTGCCGGGTGCTCCCCGCTTGGCGGTTCCCCCGTCAGGTGTAACGCTGGCAATCGGAAGCGGTGTTCTGCCTCCGTTCTGCTCGTAGAAGGCCATCTCATTCAAGGTGAATCCCGGCGAGACTACGGTAAGCTTCACATATCTTGCTGCCACACTCAGTGGCTGGCTTTTCCAGATGAATACATTGCCGACATCCTCATTGACTTCGAGCGGGCTGCCCCAGGCTTCAGGTGACTCACTGAATTCCAGCTTGAACTTGCCCGTCCCAACGCCTCCGAAGACATTCACACGCTCAAGCTGCCTACTCTGTCCAAGATCCACATAGAAGCTCTCTCCGCTAGCCGCCGGTTCCCATAAAGTCTCCGGTGCCTTCGTAGATCCCAGATGGAACAAGGCAACTGCTGCATATACGGCAGTAATGACAAGCATCCAGGTCCAGTCCTTGCGGCTAAGCTTAAGCTTGAATCGGGAGTTCCCTGCCTTATCCTTGAGAACCCGAATGTTCTGTACTAAGCCCAGATCTTCCGAACGATGCTCCTCCTCAGATCGCAAAGGGAGCAGGTTCTTCACGCGGTTCTTTCCATATACATCGTACCCAATATATAGCATGTATAGTAACAAGGCCAAATTGGTGATCGCCGTCACTATAACGATGCCATCCGCTTCCGGGTTGTTGCCTGCATTCAGGTGGGCCAGCGTATAGCCGACGTTCACATATTGGGTCAAACTGAACCCCAGGAACAACGTCAGGAATCGCCGGTCCTTGCTTTGAATATAAGCGAATACGGTAAGTATCAGTGCAGGGTACATATAGCGCTCATGCATTTTTGTACCCAATACAAAGACAGTAACAATCAATACCATGCCAATAAAGAATGATCTGGATAAATCCTTACGATCCTTTTGGAATGAATAGAACATCGCCAAAGCTACGGCGACCAGAATAAAGACGAATCCCCAACCTCTGTACGAGATTCCCAGCCAGGTTTGATCCAAGGCTGACCACATCGGACCCGTTAGCGCATAGAGATTAAAGGCATTAACGGTTGAGTACGGATAAGAAGATAATGTAGCTTTATAAAGATTAATTAGTCCGCTTAGACCACCATTGTTCCAGAAGAATGGCGCTGCCAGCACACCGAAGATCCCGAGTCCATATACTGCGCCGAGCGCAAGTTGTTTCCAGGCCCGCTGGTGATAAAAGGCAAACAACAGCACCGGTGTAAAGATAAGCGCCTGTGGTTTAACAAGTGTGGCAATGGCAAACCAGATGGCCGCCCGTACCAGCGACTTGTTCGCTGCTCCTTGAATGCTAAGCAGGAGGAAGATAAGGAAAAAGGAATCCGCCTGTCCCCAAGCAGCGGAATTGATAAGAACCGCTGGATTAAACAAGAACAGTAGCGAAAGACCAAGTGCGATCCCGGAGCCGAGTTTTTGTCTGGCCGCCCGATAAATCAGTCCACCAAGCACCAGATCCGAAATGATCGCCGGCAGCTTGAACAACAGATTCTCTCCACCGGAGCCATGTACCAATCCAAATATCCCGCGGATCGCGCTCAGCACATACAATATGTACAAATATCCTGGTGGATAATCAGCGAAATACCCTTCCTCATAAAATCTGCCAGGCCCCAAATCCAGCATTCGCTGACCCCAGGCAATAAAGGTATTCATATCATTCTGGTAACCCTGCGCAGTCAGTCCGATCCAGACCCGCAGAATTAACGCTGCACCAATCGAAACATATAACCACCGGCTGTATACATTCTCCGGTTGCTTCATTAGTTTGTTGTTACGGAAGAACCGGTTACAAAGGACTGCGAAAAAGGCACTGAACAGCGCTGAAATCAGCAGCAGCTTCGCCGGAGAGATTTTGTGCGGTGTTTCCTCAGGCTTGCTGTCTCCTCCTTGAGGTGCCGAACTGTTATCCAGCGAGATAATATTGCTGCCTTCAGGAGCAGCATCTAGCGGTTCCACAGCCAAATCATCGAAGTAAGCCTTGCCCTGTGTCAGACTGGCATAACCGCCAAGACTGGCACCCACGCCGAGTTCCTTCTGATGTGGACCTGTCTTGCCGATGAACTCTAGATACTTCCATTCTCCGGCAGTCTCCATGACACCTGGATAACCACCTCCTACTCCAACTATGAACACACCGGCGCCAAACCCTCCGCTTGCTGCGTTCACCACTTTGACCCAGCCAGAAATTTTATACAAGTGATCCGGCTCTACTTGAACTGTCTGAATCCATTTCAGATGGTTCGGCTGCAAATTCTCGATTACAGCTGCTTTACTGCCAGAATGGACCTCGGACGATTGCACGGACACATAGCCGGCATCTTTCCCCGGAATCCATGCGTCTTCTGTCCAGCCGGACGGAGCGCTGTCATCCCCATCCTCAAAGCCCGGATTCTGCAGCAGGTTGCCCTCCGCAAACACGCTTGTCACCGGAAGCATGAAGAGTACGCATATGACAATGAGTATTGCGGCTGCACGTGTATTCTTGATCATCATTGTTCCATCCTCACCTCATCAATGTTAATCCAGCCGTTTCCGCCGGTAAAATAAATCTCCGCCTGTTCACCCTTCTGCAGGCTTACTGCGGGAAGTTCAATCTGATGATAACTTGCACCTTCGGTGAGTTCGGTTTCAGTAAGGATAGCGCCGTTAACCCGTACGCCAAACTTTCCGCCTCCCCCGCCTGCGCTAATCATTGCCGAGATCTTGTACTCCCCGGAATTCTGCGGGGAAATCAATTGGGCAACGGTCTTTTCTGTACCCGGATCAAGATAGGCCAAAGAACTTCCTTGATACGGATTATTGGTCCCGATTCCTGTCCCGGCTGTAAAAGTCCAATGCAACGCCCCTTCCTCGAATCCTCCGTTCATCAGTTCATGACGGCTATCTTCGCCTTCAGTATCCTGAGGGTTCACAGGTGAAATTCCTTCGCGGTCAACAACTACAGTATAGTTCTTGAATCTCTTAATCTCGTAGCCTTCGTTTCCGGCGGGAAGAGGATCACCATTCCAGAAGATATATGCCGCCCGCTCACCCGGAATAATCGTCGGCCCCCCAAACCTGTAGCGCCCAAATGAGCTTACCAGCTGAAAGGGAGCACCCGGATTGGCATAGCTGACGGTTTCCAAAAAATCATGGGGATTGATAGTTTCATAAAAGAGTACATAGATATAGGGCATGTTGACCTTATCGGTAACATAGATATTCCCTTCAGTCTCCTCAGAAGCATACTGGATGGCCTCTCCGATAGACTCATAAAAGTTAGGGCCGATCTTCTCTGGAAAATCACGGAAGTACGCCATACCAAACAAAACAAAAAACAGGGCGAATCCACCCGCTGCAACCAGGCCCGCTCCCTTAATCTTTCGGCCAAGCCACAAGAAGCCGGCAACAATCAGCAAAATTACAGGATAGAAAATAACATTAATCCGGTTAATGTTCACACTCGTAATAGCAGCCATCAGAATAGCTGTTACGAACCAGAGCAAGATCACCGACTGGCCTGTGCCGTAACAATCCCGGTTCCGTAAAGACTTTATTATAACAATAAGTCCTACCAGGACAAAGGGCAATCCAAGAGAATAGGCGTAACCGTAAGGTGATATGGAATTCCACGGCAGACCATCACTTCCACTGAGCATTATCTTGAAAAATTCACGGAGATTGCTCCAGGCTGTGTCGAGCATTTGCCCGCCGAAGACCGAGGAGACCTGCTCCACTCGCGGTGTAGTTAATCTTGGGATGGAAAAGAACGGGGTAGAAAAGCCCTGTAGTTGATAACGATTGATCATTATAAAGGATAGAATCGGCAAAGCCAGCAGGATAAACAGTACACCATTCCATAGAATGGTCCGTAGCTTCAACACTTTTCTATACAATAGAAGAATTACAGTTCCCAAAGCAAAGATCGGAACAAAAAAATAGGCAGTCCCATAGGCATAAAGCGATAACGATAGCACAACTGTAAACGCATAGGACCATTTCGGAGCTTCGAAGGATCGAAGCAAGCAGTACACAGCGATCAGAATCAACGTAGGAAACAGATTCGATTCCAGCGCCCATCTCGACATCATGATATGCCATGGATTAATAGCGATAAAGAACATGGCGGCAAGACCGGCTACCTGGGAGGAGAAGAGTCTTTTGGACAAAAGATAGAATACAACCATACCCACTAGCCCCATAAGCAGACTCGCCATCCGCACCGTTACCGGTGATAATCCGAATAACCAGATAAATGGCATGGATAAGTAGGCATACAAAGCATTTTGCCCGCTGCCCCAGGCGATCAGGTGGATTGGCAGGTGGATTCCGTTTCTGTCGATACCATAATGAAGTATAGCGTAGGCGTCATAACCGATCGACGCTTCGTCCTGATTCAGTCCTGGCGGAATGGAACCAATATACACTATCCGGATCATCGCTCCCAGCAGGAACATTAGTACGAGCCAAGGGTTGTTCTTGCAATAGATAAATACCCGATTTAGACTGCTGGACAACATTTATCACCTCTTCAACAATATAATCTAAATATTGGATGATGGAAAGTCCGATACGCAAAACCCACAAAAAAACGGCCCCTTCAACAACGAAGGGACCGCAGGATGGATTTCTCAGACACGGGCTTTAGCCCTGACTACCCATTAATGCATAACGGAGTATAATCAGGATCGCGAGTACCCACATCATCCAGTGAATGTCGTATTTCTTTTTGCCAGCCAAGTTTGAGACAGAAGCAAGAATGACATAAGTAACGATACCGAAGGAAATACCGTTAGCGATATTGTAAGTGAAAGGCATGATAACAAAAGTCAGGAACGCAGGAATCGCAACGACCATGTCCTGGAAGTCAATATTACGAAGCGATTGCGCCATCAGCACACCTACAACAATTAGAGCTGCAGCTGTAGCAGAACCAGGGATTAGCGCAGCCACAGGAGCAAGGAACAGTGCCAACAGGAAGCAGACGCCTGTAGTTACCGCGGTAAGACCTGTACGACCACCTTCAGCAACCCCGGCAGCACTCTCTACATAAGCCGTAGTTGTGGAAGTTCCGACCATCGCACCACCAGCTACTGCCACCGCATCTACGAACATTGCCTTACCTACACGCTTCTTCCCTTCTTCAGGGTTGTCCATAATGCCAGCACGTTGAGCTGTACCTACAAGTGTACCAAAAGTATCAAACAACTCTACGAAAGTGAATGTCGCAATGGCGGAAATGATACCGGTATGCAGAATACCATCCCAGTCAAATTCCATAAAGTTCAATTGAGTGAAATCAGGAACCCATGGCGTTTGCGGGTTGGACAGAGGACTGAAATCCACGGCGCCCATCAGAATTCCCACTGCAGTAGTACCCAGGATACCGAACAGGATCGCGCCGCGAACATTCAGTACCATCAGAATTGCGATCAGCAGCAGGCCGATAATTGCAAGCTGGACATTGGTATTCTCCAGGCTGCCCAGATGGATAACTGTTTCAAAAGAAAGGACATCTGTGAACTTATGAGCGGCAATATCGTTTACGGCTTCTACGCCGATCGTCATGATTCCGCTGTTCTTAAGGCCGATAATGGTAATAAACAAGCCGATACCGACGGTGATTGCATGCTTCAGGCTGTCAGGAATAGCTGTCAACAAGATCTGACGTACCTTGGTTACCGTTAGCAGGATAAAGATCAGACCGGAAATGAATACGGCGGTAAGACCCATCTGCCAAGTGAATGGATGATCCGATGTGGCGGATGACAGGATAACCGATGCGAAATAAGCATTGAGTCCCATACCAGGCGCCAGTGCAACCGGGAAGTTAATGAACAACCCCATGGCAATAGTGAAAACACCTGCGGCTATCGCTGTAGCCAAAAATACAGAATACCATCCCATGTCGATCTGGCCAAAAGCGGTCAGTATGTTGGGATTTACGGACAGGATATAAGCCATTGCCATAAACGTAGTCAAGCCGGCCATAATCTCTGTACGAACGGTAGTGCCATTCTCTTTCAACTTGAAAAAGCGATTCAAATTGTTCTCCCCCTAAGGTATGTTGTGTATAGCAGCAACAAAAAGCCGGAGTCAGATAGACACCGGCCGGATAAAAAAGAGTAGGTTCCTGCATATCGCCAATCCAAAGGCGAAGACCAACAGGAGATTGTTCTCTTCTTAATCGTAGCCAGGTCATTACGGTGACCTGTAGAGACTTCCGGGCCAATTCCCGGAATTATACGAGTAAATGATGTTGTTGTGCTTTATCATTTTAGGGGGATATGACATCCCTTGTCAATGACAAAAACGAACAATAAACGTTATTTTTTTTGTATTGTTCGTAAAAACGACATTTCCCGCCAATCCTATATGGAAATCGGGAAGAAAAGGTTGTTAAACATAATTCTAATCTATAAAAATTGAACGCTAAGCTTACTATTGATCATAATGACGCTGTGTCCCGTCGGATCTTGGAGTCACGATTCTCGACAGAATTCTTTAGAGTATAAAAAAATACTCCCTTCTATTTGCTGAACAACGCAGATAAAAGAGAGTATTTTATTCAATCTATTGTTGCTGTTGACCTATTCCCACTCAATCGTTGCAGGTGGTTTCGAAGTAATGTCATACACGATACGGTTTACGTTCTCTACTTCGTTGACAATACGGACGGAGATTTTCTCAAGAATATCCCAAGGAATACGTGCCCAGTCTGCGGTCATGCCATCAATGGAGGTTACTGCACGAATACCTACGGTGTAGGAATACGTACGAGCATCACCCATAACGCCAACGCTCTTCATGTTCGGCAATGCAGTGAAGTATTGCCAAATTTCGCGGTCGAGACCGGCTTTGACGATTTCTTCACGCAGAATGTAGTCGGAATCCTGAACAATCTTCAGCTTCTCCTCTGTTACTTCGCCCAGCACACGGATAGCAAGACCCGGGCCCGGGAACGGCTGACGCCATACGAGAGCACTTGGCATACCCAACTCTTCACCCAGCTTGCGGACTTCGTCCTTGAACAGGGTGTTAAGCGGTTCGATCAGGCTGAATTTCATGTCTTCCGGCAGGCCGCCTACATTATGGTGAGATTTGATGGTTTGCGCTGTTGCCGTTCCGCTCTCAACAATATCCGTATACAGCGTACCTTGTGCAAGGAAGGAGAAGTCACCCAGCTTGGCCGATTCTTCATCGAAACAGTAAATGAATTCGTTACCGATGATTTTACGCTTTTGCTCAGGATCATCCACACCAGCCAGCTTGCTCATGAAACGCTCTTTAGCATCAATCTTCACTACATGAATATCGAATTTACCGACGAACATCTCCATAACGTCCTCGGCTTCCCCTTTGCGCAAGAGGCCGTGATCAATAAACATACAGGTCAGCTGATCCCCGATAGCACGGTGGATAAGCATCGCCACTACGGAAGAATCCACACCACCGCTAAGGGCGCAGAGTACTTTCTTGTCTCCTACTTTATTACGAATGTCTTGCACGGCTTCCTCAATAAACGATTCCATCGTCCAATTGCCGTCGCAGCCGCACACTTCATACAGGAAGTTCGAGATCATCTCGTTACCATGTTCGGAATGACGAACCTCTGGGTGGAACTGTACCGCATAGAATTTGCGCTCGGCATTGCTCATAGCTGCAATCGGTGCACTTTCAGTCCCTGCATCCAGTTTGAAGCCAGCTGGAAGCTCCACTACATGGTCTCCATGGCTCATCCATACTGTTTGGCGGTTCTCCAGACCCTTCACAAGGTGGGAGCCTTCCACAAAATCAACATCAGCTTTACCATATTCGCGTTTGGCGGCACGTTCAACCTTACCGTCAAGCTGCTGGGCCATCAGCTGCATTCCGTAGCAAATGCCGAAAATTGGCAGACCCAAGTCATAAATTGCCGGATCTAAATGCGGTGCATCCTCGGCGTATACGCTGCTCGGTCCACCGGAGAAAATGATCCCCTTCGGCGATAAAGCCTTGATCTTCTCTACTGGTGTATTGTAAGGCAGAAGCTCACTATATACTCCTAAATCTCTGATTCTGCGCGCGATAAGTTGGTTGTATTGTCCTCCGAAATCGAGAACAACGATGATTTCATTTGGCTTGTTCATTACGTGCCTCCCTTGATTATTGGATTCATTATACTCATGGTTAATTCGCACCGTCAAGGAAAGGAGGGCATGGATTTGGCTGGATTTTGTCATGTCGATTGCTGTCAGGATCGATGAAGGCGGCAACATAAATGATGCGGTTGCGCTTCCTTTTTCAAAGGGCACCGCTTCAGGCAAGTGTATCAATGCCTGACCTTCCACTTCCTGCAGACGGTTTATGTCAGCCGGAAGGTGATCCTGAGGCATTCCCGCAGAAAAGCTTCACCTTCATCGGCGGCTGATGACGGGGCGGAAGAAGCCGCCGGGGGAGTGCGGCGGGAAGCTGGTGCCCCGCCGCATCCGCTGTACGCCAGGGTCTCCCACTGGCGTACGAACCGCCGGACCGCTGCGCGCAGTCCGGCATCGGCGATCGGCAGGGAGTCTGCGTACTCCCTGCCCGTGACCCCGGGCGGCGGCGGCCCATACCGCGCCGCCAGCCCGTGCCAGGCCAGAGAGGCAGCGCGAAGCTGCCTCTCCCGGCCCACAGCCCTGCTGCGCGAAGCCCACAGCAGGGCCAGGCTCCGCCGCCAGTGCCACGCGGCGGCGGGAAGCGCCAGCGCCGCGAGCTGGAGCGGCGCGGGTACCGGCCCGCCCGGCAGCGGCTGGGCGGGCAAGCTCTCCGCGTGCTGCGCAGCGGAGAGGCCTGACCCGGCCGGCGCCAAGGAAGCCGCCGGAACGGCAGGCTGCGCGGTGCCAGCACCCGCGCCACCCGGCGTCGGGTCGAAGGGGACCCAGCCTACGCCTGGAAAGTACACCTCGACCCAAGCGTGGGCATCGCCCTCGGTAACAGCATATCGCTGCGGCCCGGGGCCTGTCACCAGCTCACCAGGCCCATAGCCTTGCACGAAACGGGCCGGGATATCGGCACTGCGAAGCAGGACGGTCATGGCCGTTGCAAAATGAACACAATAACCGCGCTTCGCCTGGAACAGGAAATCATCTACGAAGTCACTGCCGGATGGCGGGAGCTTCGTATCCAGAGTATAGGGATAATGACTCTGCAGATAATCCCTTACCGCCACAGCAGCATCATAGCGGCTTCCAGCGGCGGCCGTAAGCTCGGCTGCTAAAGAAGCCACCCGGGCAGGCATCTGGGAGGGCAGTTCTAAATATTTACTGCGAATCTCTTCAGGGTCAGCGCGCTGCACGTTACGCAGAACAGCGTGATCGGATTCGGGTAATACAGAGAGAACCGTGTAACCCGTGACCCGGGCGCTGCCTGCCTCATCCGGCAGACGGAAGCTGTCGCCTTCCTTATTGACAAGAATATAGCCTAGACGGCTTCCGTCCTCCAGTTCCCCGGACTCCATGCCTTCAATAGTCCCTGCGCTGAATACCGGAAGCCCGCCCGGGGATGGCGCAGCCAATAGAATCTGCTGCCGCAGTGTCTTGCGGCCAGTCAGCCCCGAATCAGTTTCCGGAGAAGAGTGCGGAAAACCGGAAAGATTTAGCGGAGTAAAAGAGTCCGCCTCTCTGATCCAGCGGCGGCCGTCATAGTAAGCCAAACTCTCGCCGCGCCAATAAGTCCGCTCATCGCTGAAAGCCGTAAAGACCGGCTCTGTACCGGGTGTTAACGGGGCTCCCAATTCAGCAGAACTCAAACTGTAACCCGTAGTTCCCCTACCCATAGCTTCCATTCTTTCCTTCATATGCCCGGCCGCCCAGTCATTTAACTTGCTGAAGGCAGAATGTAGTGTGATCTGATTCACGGAGTGTGAGCCGTAGAGCTGTTCCCCGCACCAAGCGGCTATCATCAGAACAAAAGCTACGACAAACGCGGCACTGCCCCAACGACCATAAGGAATCCTCATGTGGGTATTTCTTTCCCGTAAACGAAACAGCCCGCCCATCCCTCGCATCCATAAAATCAATCCTGCGGCCAGCATCACCTCAATGGTCGTCTCGATGCTAAAGGCAATATCCAGCAACAATAAATAAGCCATGGACACCATGCTAAAAAGCGAGGAACTCCCCCTATGTATTGCTAAATGCTGCACAGACGAGACCAGCATCCCCCATCCTGCGGCTAGAATCAGCAATCTGCTGGCATTGCCCAAATCCGCAACATGTCCTGACAAAAGCATAACGAGATCCCTTAACAGTTCTGCCGGGTATTCCGCCAACCAGCCGGCTCCCTCTTCTCCACCAGCCAGATACGCCCAGGCTAAAGCAATGCTCGCAAACTGTAGCGTCAAAAGAAGCCAACCAGGCAGCTGAAGCATGCCCCAAAAAATAAGCACAGCCGCCGTTAACATCAGAGTTGTCATCAGGCTGGCCGTTTCAGGAGTAGTTGAGACACGGTACAGTGGAGAAAGCCACAGGACAAACAGGCCTAAAACAGGCAAAGAGAACAGTAGGCGGTACCCGAGAGGGACTTCCCCCTGCATTCCGACCTGGCTGTTCTCTATAATGCGGGACCCTGATTCCGCTCCGGTTAAAGTCCCGGCCGCCTGAACATCGTAAGCCTGGGGCTTCCCGAAAGCCTCCCGCCCAGTGAGGGGCGGCTCCGTTCTATGCGCCCCTAATCCGCCCCCGTAACTGTGCCGGACCGCACCGGATTTTTTGTTACCATATGGTTGGTTTTCCGGCTGATACATGGAATTCCACCTCCCCGTGTCCATTAACAGGCAGCGCACCATCCAGGCAATATAATGTGGCACCGAGACGGCGTAGACTGTCTGAAATGCTTCCCGCAGTGGAAGACTTCTCGCGACCGGCGCTGCCTCTCTGAGGAGCAGGCAAATCCCATACATAATAGAGATCCATCTTGATACCCTGCACGAGATAACGTGCAATAGCCTTGGCCGAATCCTCGTTAAGCTGTCCTGTAATCACTGCAACAGACATTCCCGGAATCCAGCTACGAGCGGCATCCTCGAGCAGCTCCGGCAAGCTTCGTCCACCGTCCGGGGCAATCTCAGTAAGCATGTCCAACACCCGAACTGGCAACTTTCCTAGCCCCTCATGACGCGCCAGCCCTTCCGGCCAGCCTCCGGTAAACAATTGCACATACGCTCCGTTGTGTTCAGCAGAGAGCAATTGTCCCGTTGCCGCTGACACCGCTTGCTCAAAGCCGGAAGGTCTCTCACCCCTTCGTCCTCGTGCTCCAAGTGCACCATAAGGGACCTCATAGCTCACGGCACAATTGTCCAGCACAACACAAGTCATGCGCCCGCGTTCCTGTTCCGGCACCCTGCTCTGCAGAACACCACGACGCGCACTGTTCTTCCAGTGTATCCGGTTCAGGGGATCTCCCGGCGCATATTGACGGATATCGACGGCCTCCTCATTGCTGCCACGATTCCACTTCGCGGATCTGATCTGATCCGGAAGCACCCCGCCTTCCGGCGCCGACCAGCGGAAATATAATGGAGCAGGTGACACCTTGAAAGTGGCCTCCCCTGCAGGCTTGCCGCTGCCCGTAAACCAGCCCGGCAGGTCACCCCACACCGCTCTGCAGGCCCGCAATTGGTGAACCCCTCGCGGCACCTCGTTCAACCTATAAGAATACGAAAAAGAACGGCGAAATCCAGGAAACAGCAGTTCTTGATGGCTAACACTCCCCCAATCATCGAATATGATCATCCAAGGGAGTGGAATCCGTGAGGTGAAACTGACCTGAACTTGCACCCGGAGTGTGTCTCCCGCAACAGGACGGGCTGGCGTAACCGTTCGCTCTACTTTGATCCGGCGGGGCCCGAAGAGTTGCAGTATTAACCCGCCCAGCAAGAGAAGAACGACTACGCACAAGAGGAAGAGCAGCGCCTGCCCTCCACGCCAGGCGTAGAGGACACCAATTATGCCTCCTGCTGTCAGCATTCGCAGCCATTCTCCTAGAGCACTGCTACGATTTCCGAGCGTTACCGCCCTTGAGATTGGCTGTGAGCCTTCTTTTCCATGACTTTCTTGTTGAGATGAAGAGGACAATGGGATACCCTTCCTTCGGACATAGACTTGCTCTATAGCCCCTTGGCCTGTGATGCGAACCTCGGGCAAGAGCGTGTTAATATCTATTCTTTCCAGGAAAAGATCCCCTCAGACTATTGTTTCCATCCTTTTTGCTATATAAGGCGAGCGGTCGCTCCTACCGTTCCAAACTTTGACTTTCGTTTCGTTTCGCTTCGCTTTTCGTTACTATACTTTTGCCGTGTCAGGCAGCTTTTACCCGGCGTTCCTCCGAAGTAGCACTGATTGCTTTCAGAGGGTGGCCAGCTGTCTCCAGCAATTCTCTCAATGGAACCCAGATGGCGCCGCCAATAATCTCCACTCTGGCAGCACGCTTTTCCTGAGCACCTCCTGGAAGACTGACAGCCAGTTCCCCGCCAGATACATCTGCTGTCACGGTCCTGCCGTTCCAGATCACCTGACCACTGCGGCTTGTCTGATCCCATCTCACCTGTCCGCCAAGCCGTTCCACCACAGCCCGCAGCGGCACCATGTATTGTCCGTTGATGATGCTATATTCACCCGGATTCAATTTAGCTTCCAGCAGCCCTACCTCTAGTGCAAGTGTTCTGCCCGGCTGGAAAAGTGCGACATTCGGCAGGATATTGGAAGCGATCCAAGCATTGGACGGCTTCAGCCGGTCCAAGCCCGCTGCCTTGGCTGACACCCTGAACTGCACGGGCTTAACACTATCGTCCAGAACCTTAAAGGTATAACCAGCTGCCTTATAGCGAGCAATAATCTGGGGCAGTGCCTTGGCACTTTCCCCGTGTCCCCCGCCATCATGCAGTAGCAGTACAACCTCGGAAGACGTTAAGTCTTTGGTGGATTCCCGCAGGATTTCAGCTGCTGGTACACCTTTTCTCCGGGAATCACCGCTGTCTACCGTCCAGTCCATGACCAGATAGCCCGCTTGATTCAACAATTGGAAATAGGTATCATCAAAATGACCAGAGGTTCCGCCCGGGGCGCGAACAAGCCGGGGACGTTCACCTGTAATTTCACGGATAACATTCTCTGTCTGTTTGATTTGATTCCAGAATGCGGTGAATCCGCTATATAGATTATGGTAATCATGATCGTAGGAATGATTGCCGATGGCATGCCCCTGCTCCCAGATGGCGTTAATCAGCTCGGGGTGGCTTTTTGCAGCGTTTCCGAGCACAAAGAAGGTTGCCTTAACCCCCTGTTTTCGCAAAATATCGAGGACCTCCCGCGTGATTTTGCTCGGACCATCGTCAAACGTAAGGTAGACCGTTTTAGCTGCTTTGGCTGCTGTGGCTGCCACTTGTTGAACTACAGCCGTCTCTGCCACTGTTGCGGGGAGCGCTAGATGTTGTATCGGAACCGCATTAAGCGTCGAATTTTTAATAGGTGTTGCCTCCAAAACAGCCGGGACAGCGGGAGTAACCGGGTCCGCTTGCACCGGAGCTGCCAGAGGATTATGCTGAGAAGAAGAGGCATCCGCATTTGTTGCCTGCAGTGGAAGGGGTCTTGCCGACCCGGACCCGGAATACGTATCTGTTCCCCAGCCGGATGTCAACAGCAATGCCATGGCCATAATGAGCAATCCGCGGAACATTATCCGGCGGCCGTTTGTATTATTGTTACCCTTCATCTTTTCTACCTCCAGCATTCTATTGGCTCTCAAAGCCGTTAGTAGATTGTATGAAGACAAGCTTTCAATTAGAATACGGCTTTTTCGCCTTTGGAGAGTGATTACCCTATGGAAGTACTGGAATGGATTCAGGAATTATTCGCCAACTACGGATACAGTGTACTGTTCTTCGGACTTTTGCTGGAATTCGTCGCGCTGCCCTTTCCAGGGGAGACCACGATGGCCTTCGCCGGATTTCTCTCCTATACGGGCAGACTGGATTTTACGTTACTAGTCTTAATCGCTTTTCTCGGAACTACGGTCGGTATGACCATTACCTACTTCATCGGACTCAAAGCCGGACTCCCCTTCATTCAGCGATATGGCAAATGGTTTCTGTTCTCAGAAACCAAGCTGGAGAAGACACAGCGCTGGTTCGAAAAATACGGAAGCGTCCTGATCTCAATCGGTTATTTCATCCCTGGTGTACGCCACTTTACCGGATATTTTGCCGGAATTATCGGCCTGCCCTTCCGTAAATTCGCCTTGTATGCCTACAGCGGCGCTTTGTTCTGGGTTGTGCTGTTCCTTGGCATCGGCCGAGTCTTCGGCCCGCAGTGGATGGGTGTATTCCATATTTTCGAGCTATATGCAATCTGGATTATTTCTGGTATTGCAGGCTTAGTTGTCCTGATACTCATGTACCGTTATCGCAAAGGAATCGCAGGCTTCCTGCTCCGGCGCAGAGCCAAACTTAAACTTGAGACTAAAATCAAAGAGACTTCCAAGGGACGGTGATCGAACCGTCCTTTTTCTTTTTCATACGAATTTTGGCATATACAGACAAGAACAGTGCAATACATACGAAGCCCGCTCCGCCCCATAATCCAAGCTGCCTTGGCTTCATGGTCTCGAGGACAAGTCCCGCACCAAACATGGACAGGCCCAGGAGTGTACTGCTCACGGCCGTGAGCCATCCGAAAATGATCGGCTGGTAGATCACAGGCGTTTCCCTCATCAACAAAGTATCCAGACAGGCATTGCCGATACCCCCTGTGAAGGCAAGTAAAATGTACAGCCCAAACACCGCCGCGAAGCTCTCACTATAGCTGATTGCAATTAGCAGTATACCCTCCAGTAACAATCCACCCAGCGCTCCCAGAAGCAGTCTCTTATTCAGCAAACGTCCAGCCAAAAAGCTAAGGCTAAGCCCGATACCGAGTGCACCATAAAAAGCACCTACTCCCAAATCTCCAGCCCCAAATTCCTGCACCGCGTATACGCTGATCAGCACGTTATCCAACCCGTTAACCAGAGGTACGAGCAGTTCAAAAGCAAAAATAATTTGCAAGACTACGCTACCGGACACTATGCTCCACACACTGCGTAGCGACGGTGAAAATGGGGTTGATCTCGTAGAAGCTTGGGCTTGGCCATGTTCTTGAGCCTGCTCTTGGGCTTGAGCCTGGTCGTGTTCTTGGGAATGTTCTTGAGCTTCTTCTTGAGCTTGAGCTTGTTTCCCATCCGGGCTACTGCCATAGCCTTGCGGAAAATGAATACCGGCAAGCAATAGCGCAGCAAGCAGAAAGGATACGGCATTCAGAATAAATGCCCACTGGGGACCGAACCATAACGAAACGACCCCACCGGCAAAAGCACCCAGTATCAGCACTATGCCCATCATTAATTGCTCCATCCCGTTGACAGCCAGCAGGCGTTCCCGGTTCACCAGCAGCGGAATGGACGATTTGCGAATCGGACTATAAATGGCCTCTCCCGCAGCCAGCAGGAAGCTTGCGGCGTAGATTACCCAAATTTTGTCCGGCCCGTCTACCCATAAGAAGGCCAACGCCACTGGCACCCGCAGCAAATCCGTAGCAATCATGATCATTTTGCGTGGCAATCTTCCGCCGAGCATGCCCCCAAGCGGAGCGAGCAGCAGAAAAGGCAACACTCTGACCCCAAGTGATATCCCCACTGCCAGCCCCGATCCCGTCAGATGCAGCACAAGCGACAGCATCGCCACCTGACTGAAGCGGTCACCAATTCCATTAATTATTCCTGTGATGAACAATCGGGTATAACCGCGGTGGTATTTCAAAACGGCACCACCAGATTCTGTGTTCATGATTCATCCTCATCCCTATAATTAAATATATATCTAATTAGATATTAATCTAATATAAAGACATCACACAATAGGTTTACCCGTTTTATTTTGTTAAAATGAAGAAAATACATGACACCATAACCTGCTGAAAGTGAGATTTATAATGAAAATAGACCGTTTACTCTCTATCGTCATCCTGCTGATTAATCGACGCCATATTCAAGCTAAAGAGCTTGCCGACATGTTCGAAGTGTCTGTACGCACTATTTACCGTGATATTGACACGATCAATGCTGCCGGCATTCCGGTGCTTACTACTCAAGGAGCAGGCGGTGGGATCAGCCTAATGGAAGGCTACCGCCTTGACCGCAACGTGTTGACCGATCAGGAACTGGCTGATATTTTCACTGCGCTGCAAGGCGTCTCCTCTTCCGGAGGGACTGAACATACTTTGCTTATGGAGAAAATCAGCAGTGTGATTCCTCCATCTCAATCGGCCGCCTTCCGCAGCAAGACCACCCAGCTCATCGTGGATTTTTCACCACGCGGGCTGAATGGGCCTTTGGAAGAACGCTTGACGCTCCTTAAAGAAGCTCTGGAAGAAAGCGTGGCTGTCTCGTTTGAATATGTGGATGCCGAGGGGCACATCACACTGCGCTCTGTCGAGCCTTACACCTTGGTGCTGAAGGGACAGGCCTGGTATTTATACGGTATTTGCGGGTTGCGGCAGGACTTCCGCCTCTTCAAGCTGCTGCGGATGAAATCGCTGGTGAAGGAGACGCGGACCTATACAAGAGAAGATCTTCCCTTGGAGGGACTACCTTGGGGAGGGGATTGGCAGAGAGAGGGCAGCCCTGTCCCATGCGTACTGCATTTTGCTGCCGAGGGCAGGCATTTGGCAGAGGATCGCTTTGATGCTGCCGAGCTGCAGCCTGACGGCAACGGAGGGTACTTCGTAACGATCCACTATCCCGAGGACAGCTGGCTCTATGGCTTCCTGCTTGCTTTCGGCACGTCTGTCGAGGTACTGGAACCAGAGTCCATTCGCCATAAACTCGGAAAGCTCGCGGCAGAAATCGCCGCAAAGTATGCTAAGCAGGATTGAGAAGGAGAAAGTCAAACAATCAGGTAAAATCAAAAAGGGCTGCTCCCACCAATCTGGTGAGAACAGCCCTTTCTTTGATGCTTTCAAGAAGCTTGTTACTTGGCCTCAGCTTCAACTTCTGTCTTCAGAAAATCTGCCTGCGGCGAGGTTTTCTTGATGAAGAAAGACAGTACCAATGCAGCAACAGTCACCCAGGTAGCCACAATAAAGGCATGGTTAATACCGTTAATGGTTGCTTCCTGCGACAGCTTCAACATGGCGGCTTTGTCTGTCTTGGAGACCGCTCCGCTAACCAAAGCGTCGGTAATTGTGCTCTTGGTGCGATTAGTCATCAAGCTGACGAACACAGCTATCCCCATCGCGCCGCCGATCGTACGCAGGGTGTTTGACATCGCAGAGCCATGAGAGTTAAGACGCTGCGGAAGCTGATTCAGACCCGCAGTGACAATCGGCATCATCAGCATAGACATCCCGAACATCCGCGCGGTATACGTCAGAATAAGGTATGTGTATGAGGTGGAATCTGTAAGATGGCCAAATTCCCAAGTCGTGATTGTAGTAATAATTAGGCCAATAACCGCAAGCCATCTGGCACCGATCTTATCGAAAATAATCCCCGTAATCGGCGACATGATTCCCATCAGGATCGCACCCGGCAGCAGCAGCAGCCCGGATTCCATCGGCGTAAAGCCGCGAATCGTCTGGAGATAAATCGGCAGCAGAATCATACCGGAGTACATCGCCATCGTAATGATAATATTGATGATGGTGGTTAGTGTAAACATGTTATAACGGAAAATTCGGAACTCCAGCAGCGGCTTGTCGATCTTCAGTTGACGCCATACAAACAACGCCAGGGAAACTGCACCCAGAATGAGGCACACGATAACCGTGGTGCTGCCCCAGCCATCTGTTCCCGCGTCACTAAAGCCGTAGAGTAAACCGCCGAAGCCGAGTGTGGACAGAATGACGCCTAATTTATCCAGCGAAGGAGAAGTGACCTTCCCTACATTTTGCATCGTCTTCGCACCCAGCAGCGTGGAGAAAATAGCCAGTGGCAAGACAATAAAGAACAGCACCCGCCAAGAGTAGTTTTGCACAACCCAACCGGACAGTGTAGGACCGACAGCCGGGGCAAAAATCATCGCCACCGCCATTAAGCCCATCGCCTTGCCGCGTTCCTCAATCGGGAAGATGCGCAGGAACACAATGTTCATCAGCGGCATCAGAATCCCTGCACCGACAGCCTGAATCAGTCTGCCGACCAATATCATCTCAAAGCCGGTGCCGACACCGCACACCAGCGTACCTATTGAAAAAAGAACCATTGCCGTAATAAACAGCTGGCGGGTCGTAAACTTCTCCACCAGATACGCGCTGACTGGTACCAGTACACCGTTAACCAGCATGAAGCCGGTTGTCAGCCACTGGGCCGTATTGGCCAGAATGTTCAAGTCCTCCATAATCTTCGGCAGCGCCACATTCATCAGCGTCTGATTGAGCAACGCAACGAATGCACCGATCAAGAGCGCCGCGATAATCGGACCTCTGCGAATAGCTTTGCCTGCCGTAGCATTAGCAGTTATTGTACTCATAATTTCTTTTTGTCTCTCCCTTGTTCTAATATTTGCACGATTTCACCATGTATGCGTAGCAGTTCACCTGCATCCTCGGTAGGGATGTCTGCTAGCGGCAACAGATATCTTCTCAGTGAGGCTTTGCTTTTCTCCATAATCTCACTGCCCTTGTCAGTCAGTGTCAATTGGAAGATCCGCCGATCACTCTCAGACCGCTCACGCGTTAGCAAACCGGCCTTCACCATCCGGTCCACAACTCCACTGGCCGCACTATTTCCGAGATGCAACAGCTCTGCAAGCTCAGTGATTCCAATAGAAGGATGTGCAGAGATCTTCCGCAAGACCATCAGCTGGGTAGGCGTAATATCAAGTTCCTCCGCATCTTTCCAAAGCAGCTGCTGAAAAGTATGACTGATCCGGCGAAAGGAAGAAATAATCTCATCCAGCTGCCGTCGCTGCTCGTTCTCCTCCACAGCCTTCCCCTCCAGTACCTTTAAAATTAAATACTTCGCATGCGAACTATTCTACTCTTTACGTATTTTCCCGTCAACTACTTGCTGAAATTTTCTGAAATGGATAGTTGTCTATAAAAAAAGCCGTCCACTTTACATGGACGACCAAACAAATTTTTATTTTTAATTTAAAAGAACATGACACTTCGCACATAAATTAATTCATTTACATCCTAGCCAAGCTGCTCCACAGTTGCTTCCACATGCCCTTTAACCCGAACCTTATTCCACGCCTCTGCAACGATTCCATTCTCATCAATCAGAAAGGTTGAACGGACAATCCCCATATATTCCTTGCCATACATTTTTTTCAGCTGCCAGACGCCATAAAGTTCACTAACGGCATGCTCCTCATCCGAGAGCAACAAGAAAGGCAGGCCGTACTTGGCAATAAATTTAGCATGCGAGGTTAAGCTATCTGTACTGATTCCCAGGACCACTGCACCCTTGGCAGCAATCTCTTCATGAGCGTCCCGGAAATCGCACGCTTCCTGCGTACAGGCGGTTGTCATATTTTTCGGGTAAAAATATAAAATGACCTTATGTCCCAAGTATTGGCTCAGACGGACCTGCTCCCCATTCGAGGCAGGCAACGTAAAATCCGGGGCGGCTTGTCCCACTTCTATTCCAGTAGTATTCATGTTTTTTTCACACCTTCATTTTATTAGGATAATTATTCCGAAATTGCGCGTATTCCCAAAAGAAATTATAATGTAGAGAATGTGAATGCGAAAGGAAGAACGAGAAATGCCACCAAGAAGGAAACGGCACGCAAAGGCCGGTAAAACTAAGAAACCACTGATTTGGACTCTGGCTATAATACTTCTTCTAATCATCGGCGTTGTTGTATATTATTTCACCTCCATCGCCAATGAACTTGGCAATCTCCAAAAGGACGGCGAGAATTCACCTTTCCAAAATGTGGAGACGGTTGATACCGACACGCCTGAGCCCCCTAAATGGGAGGGCACGGAACCTGTTAATATTCTGCTCATGGGTGTCGATGCCCGTGGGGTGAAGAAAGGCGAAGTCCCCCGTTCGGACACGATGCTTGTCGCATCTCTTGATCCGTTGAAGAAGAAGATCACTGTCTTCTCTATTCTCCGCGATACGTATGTAGCTATTCCGGATCATGGTAAGCAGCGTATCAATGCGGCGATTATTTATGGACCCAACACGGCAATGCAGACAGTAGGCGATCTGCTGGGCATCCCGATTCAATATTATGTCTATACGGACTTCCAGGGCTTTATTAAGCTGGTGGATGCGGTAGGCGGCGTGGATTACGACGTGGAGAAGGATATGGTCTACAAGACGATTGCCGACGGACCCGAATACGATATCGATCTCAAAAAGGGGTTCCAGCATCTGGACGGCAATATGGCCCTGCAGTACGTCCGCTTCCGTCATGATGCCACCTCCGATTTCACCCGGACCGAACGTCAGCGTGCCTTCCTGAAGGTCGTAGCCGACAAGCTGAAAAGCACCACCACACTCTTCAAGCTACCGTCCATCCTGTCAGATGTTAGTCCATATATCGACACCAATCTGACACTGACCGACATGGCGAAGCTGGCGAGCGTAGGTTACGATAGCAGCATTGGCGGCAGTGAGCAAATCCCGCCGATGAACCTGCTCAAGGAAGATGAGACCAGTAATGGATCGGCCGTCATTGGAATCAGCAGCAATAGCAAGCTCAAGAAATTTGTACAGGATACACTGAATGGTCCTGAGCCCTCTCCTTCACCGGAGGCCGGCACGAGCAGCAATGCTCCCGCAACCCCATAGTTCCGTAATGGACATGGAAGGCTATATAATAACCCCCAAGGCATGATCACAGACGGGCGAACAGCGGACATAAACGCTGCTCGCCCGTTCCCTTGCCTATGGAAGACGAAAGGATGATTATTCATGAACCGTTCCACATCAGAGCAACTTTATCAGGAAGCCCTTCAGCATATCGTAGGAGGCGTCAACAGTCCCTCCCGTTCCTTCAAAGCCGTCGGCGGAGGTGCCCCTGTATTCATGAAGCGGGCCAGCGGCGCGCATTTCTGGGATGAGGACAATAACCGCTACATAGATTATCTGGCTGCTTACGGTCCGATTATTACCGGCCACGCCCATCCCCATATCACCGCAGCCATCACTCAAGCTGCCGAGAACGGCATCCTTTACGGTACACCAACCCATCTGGAAATCAAGCTTGCTAAAATGCTTAAGGAAGCCATCCCTTCGATGGACAAAGTGCGGTTCGTCAATTCCGGCACCGAAGCCGTCATGACCACGATCCGCGTGGCTCGCGCCTATACGAAGCGCAATAAGATCATTAAGTTCGCCGGCTGCTATCACGGCCACTCCGATCTGGTGCTCGTTGCCGCCGGTTCCGGCCCTTCCACACTAGGTATCCCAGACAGCGCCGGCATTCCCGTCAGCCTGGCACAAGAAGTCATTACCGTTCCGTTCAATGACCTGGATGGACTGCGCGAGGCACTTGCCACCTGGGGCGACGATGTGGCCGCTGTTATGGTCGAACCGATTGTCGGCAATTTCGGTATGGTAATGCCGAAGCCAGGCTTCCTGGAAGGACTGTGCAAGCAGGCTCGTGACAATGGCTCGCTTGTCATCTACGATGAGGTAATCACGGCTTTCCGCTTCCATTACGGCTCCACTCAAACCTATGCCGGTCTCGATAACCATGAAGACATCACACCTGACTTGACGGCGCTCGGCAAAATCATCGGCGGCGGCCTGCCGATCGGTGCTTACGGTGGGCGCAAGCATGTCATGGAACAGGTAGCTCCACTCGGTCCTGCTTACCAAGCAGGGACGATGGCGGGGAATCCGGCTTCCATCTCTGCCGGTATTGCCTGTCTTGAGGTGTTAAGCGCAGAAGGCGTCTATGAAGAAATGGAGCGTCTTGCAATCACTCTGACCGAAGGGCTTCAGGCCTCGGCAGACCGTCACGGTATTCCACTGACGATCAACCGTATCCGCGGAGCATTCTCTACTCATTTTTGCAATCACCCGGTCACGGATTACGAAGAGGCCCAGGATACGGACGGAGAAATGTTCGCCAGCTTCTTCCGGCACATGCTGAACCGCGGCATCAATCTGGCACCGTCCAAGTATGAGGCGTGGTTCCTGACCACCGCGCATAGCGATGCAGATATCGCTGCCACCCTGGAAGCTGCTGAGGCCTCCTTTGCCGCCATGGCGGCGGGTGACCTGTAAATCACAGTTATATCATCAAAAGCCGCTGGGGACATATCGTTCCCCAGCGGCTTTTTCGGATCAAATAGTACCGTCCATTCCCCAGCCCGTCTGCTGCCTTATCATCCTCCAGGCTGATTAGACGGAGGGATAAAAATCCACCTGACGGTTCAAATTGATTTCCTTGATTTTATTTTCCAAAAACATAGCCTCCGGCACCAATGAGAACTCAATCCCGTTCAATTCCTTCGGCAGCGCAGGGATGACTACAAACTGGAGCTGGGCATGGGTCCCGCCACCTCTACTTCCATGTCTTTGTACTGTATACTCCCGCTCACCGATAATGGCCAAGGTCAGGTTAGGCTGGAGCTGCACATTTCCGGACTCTTTTTGACGATATTTAATCTCAACCGTAACAACGCTATAGCTTTCATACTGCATTGCATGGGTCAAGCTATAATCACAGTGATCTTGTGATGTTTTTTGCAAAATTGGCAGCACACCCACCACTTCTTCCTCTTCCGGCCAGAAGATGGGCTGTACCCTTTCATTCAACCCGCTCAGAATCATCGCAACCTGCTCCAATTCCAGTCCGAACTGCTTGGCGAAGACTTGCATCTGCTCGGGAGCCGGTACGGCTCTCTTCCCCCCAGCGAATTCCCTCCGCTGTTGCACCAGTCCCAGAATGTGCTCATCTATTGCTCTAACTTCCTCATTATAATGACTCGGAATCGTCCGAAATTCACCCCAGCCCATTGTTCCCATTATTACAGCCTCCTTGTCTCAGTTGTAATAATGACAGTATAGCATATAAACACCCAACATTTGGAATCTTATTCACCTCAAAAAATGGCCTTCAACCCCTGAAAGAGAGGACGAAAGCCATTCTTTTTACGCGTTTTTTTCAAAAAGAAGCCCGGTATGTCTGCCTACTCATACAAACTGTGGATCTCCACACCCTGCGGAAGCTTGAACGGGTTCTCTTTGTTAATCCGGTCATAGAACATGATGCCATCCAGATGATCTATCTCATGCTGAATGACGATTGCGTGATAGCCTTTGTAGCGAACAACGATCTCTTTGCCGCTGGCATCATAACCCTTGACCTTCACAGACTCATATCTCGGTACAAAGCCATGTACTGGACGATCTACCGACAAGCAGCCCTCACTCTCGGGCAAATACACCATCGCCATGGAGTGGCTGATGATCTTGGGATTCACCCAGACCTGCTCAACCATGCGCCCTTTCTCATCAGTGGCAAGCATCACGAACATCCGCTTGGACAATCCAATCTGATTGGCTGAAAGGCCTACACCAGGGCGAAGCTTGTATTTAGCCGCAAGTTCCGGATTCTGGCTGTTCTTCAGGAACTGCATCATGCATTGCAGCGCCTCACGATCAGCTTCCTGCAAGGGAAGCTCCACCTGCTGGGTCACCTCACGAAGTACCGGATCTCCTTCCCGAACAATATCGTCCATCCGAATGATATAGTCGGCAGTAAATTTTGAATTAGACAACAATTTCATCCACCTTTGCCTTACCGGTTTGATTTGTATATATAAGTACTGTATGCATCCTTACGGATTTATGAAAGCCGTCCGCAGCTTGCTGCTGTAATTCACGTCAAATCCAAGTCCAGTGGCTAACGCGCCCAATGGAAGATAGGTTTTGTCTTCCTTGCCAACCTTCTGGAGAAAAGCAGGGGTATCAATCGCAACATCCTGACCATTAACCTTAATCGTCTTCGAGCCAATCGTAACGACAACCGTTCTGTCACCGTATTGAATCGTTGCGCTTGATGTTTTGTTATCCCATTTGCCGGATGCGCCTACAGCATTCAGAATATCCTTCAGCGCCAGGAAGTTCTGACCGTTCTTAAGTATAGGCTTGTTGGGCGTATTCAATTCCACACCCTTCACAACAATATTCATAGGAGCAACTGTCGCTGCCGTAGCGACTGCCGTTGGTGTGCGGTATGCACCCCACTGCAGTTCTGCGAACACTGTAGCGATCTTCTCATATCCTAGCTGTGTCGGGTGAAAATCAGGTGTCTTGCCACTGATAATATAGGTTAATGAGAACTCTGCTCCGGCAAATTGCTCGGCAACATGAGCAACCAGCACCGGTGCTCCGCCTTGGCTGAATGTACCAGCCACAGCCTCAGCGGCAGATGTGAGGCGATCTGCTGCATTCATCAGCTTTGTGTAAGACTGGCCCACGGCAATCTTGGGCGCTGGCTGATATTGATCGGCAAGGAGAATCTTGGCCCCCGGATTGACCACCCGGATATTCTCCAGAATGACCTTCAGATTGGCACTATAATCAGCCAGCTTCTGATTAAGCTGTGTCTCAAAGTCCGCATCTGTCAGTTCTTTGACCTTCAAGAACAAGCTGCTTAAGTCATTTCCGCCGATTGTAATCGTGATAAGATTCGCTGCCGCGAGTTCCTTGGCCGCTTGCGGGATCCCCGCTGCGAAGGTAGCGATTCTGGGATCAGGAAGACCTTGCTGAATTGCGTCCGGTGTAGTGACCGTACCGGCTTTGAGCGCCTCTGTATAGTGACTCAGGCCGGAAGTCGTCAATCCGAGGATACCGTAATTGGCGAGCTCGCTCCGGCCATGGTACCAGCCCTGCTCCAGCAATCTCTCCGCAAATCCATAAGGCTTCGCGTTCAGGTCCGTCATTCCCGGCTCATATCCGGCCGTTATGGAATCTCCCAGTGCCACGATGCGGAAGGTCTCCGGTCCTTTTCCTTGCGCTGCAGCTGCCTCTCCTGCAGCTTGCACTGACCCGGGGACACCTATCCATAGCGATAACAGCAGTAGACTGCTCATACTAGCCGCTGTTATCTTCTTCCAAAATTTCAGCATCGTATTCCTCCCCATTTCGTTCTGACTCTATTCTACCATCCCGGATACCCATGCAAAAGAGCGGTCCTCCGTTAAACGAAGAACCGCTCTTTTGCATGAAGATAGCTATTCTATTACTATTCCTTGTCGGAGTTTGGACTCTGGCTTTTGGCGGAGTCATTCGCTGAACCAGATGGCTCTCCAGCACGCTCCATATACTTATCATAACGGTCATCCAATTCTTGGCCGATCTTGCGATAACGCCGCGTCTCCTCCACAATGGGGTCCAGCGTCGTCTGGATACGAATCTCATACTTGGGCGAGATTTGCCGTAGCTCCTTAGCAGAGCGGTCGGTCTGCTCCATCTCGCCATCTTCCAGCAGCTCACTCAGCTTGCGTTCCAAATCATCGTTGCCGCTCATGGTCATAATGGATTCCTCCCTATGGCTGATATCCTGTAGCTTCCCCAGCTTTCAGCGAAGCAATCAGCGCATCATGAATACGGCCATTGCTCGCCACAACATGGCGGGTGCCAATATCATAAGCACTCCCACGAGTATCTGTGACCTTGCCACCAGATTCCAATACAAGCAGAACACCGGCCGCACAATCCCAAGGGTTAAGCCCCACTTCCCAGTAAGCGTCGACTCTGCCAGCCGCCACGTAGGCAAGATGCAGCGCCGCTGAGCCACCGGCGCGTATGCCCCTGATCTGCGGCAGCAGCTGCTGCAGACCGGCCATGTTCGCCGGCTGCGCGAACTCGCGATCCGGCGGGAAGCCCATGGCTAGCAGGCTGCCAGCCAGTTCATTTTCCGTCGAAACGGAAGCACGAATACCGTGAATATATGCACCCTTACCTTTTTCAGCGACAAACATTTCATCACGGGTCGGATCATAAATAACACCAACGGTCAATTCTCCCCGAACGACGAGTGCAATCGACACACAGTAAAAAGGAAAGCCGTGGACAAAGTTAGTGGTTCCATCCACTGGATCCACAATCCACAAATATTCATGCTCACGCGCTTCTTCAAGAGCGGCAGCTGCTGCGGCGGCACCCGGCTCTACCCCTTCCTCGCCAAGGATGGCATGGTCAGGATAATGAGTCAGGATCAGCCTGCGGATCATCTGCTCTACGCCCTTATCCACTTCTGTAACCAGATCCTGCGCAGAGGTTTTGGTGCCAAGCTCTTTTACCTGACCCTGTCTGCTTTTGATCCATTCCCCTGCCTTGGCGGCAGCATTAATGGCTACGGCCGTGTGTCCCTTGCTGGTTACGACATAGGGTTCCCGTTCATTTCGGCTATTAGGATTTATAGGGTTCATCATTTCACTCCGCTTTCTTGAACATAATCGTCATTTCCGGGCCGGAGCCCTTGCAAAAAAATACAGATAACGGCAAGGGATTTCCCGGGCATTTGGTTTTATCCAACGTACCCTATTTCCGGAGACTTATCAAGTCATGGGCAGGCCTCTGTTCCGGCTATATCACGCGGTTTATCACTGTTTATGGTTCAATATTAACGCTGGCCCCGTCTAATACAGTTATTCTATGGTCAGCCTTCGCCGCTTCCTTCATTGATTCCATCAGCCCAAAAAGCGCACCGTCCTTCAGCTTGGCCTCAATCATCACATCTACGGCAGGCGTATCCTCTGCAATGCGCTGCAGGAAAGCCAGCAGTGGCACAGGCTCTACCCCGTCGGCATGACTGCGGGGATCAGAGGGGCTGCGAGGACTCGACACATGAATTTTTGGCGGCAAATGCTCCCCGGGAAGTACATCCTTCAAAGCAAGCGGTGTCTGCCACGTCTTCAGAATTTCAGGCCACAGCTCCCACGGAAGTTCCCCTTCATTGTTCACCCACTGATGATGAATATCCAGCACCATCGGAAGTCCGAGATGCTGGCAGACTGCCAGTGTCTCCGGGGCATTGAAGGTCTTGTCGTCATTCTCCAGCGTGACACGTTCTTGTAGTTCCAATGGAAGCTCCCGGAAATGATCTTCAAACCGCGCTGCCGACGTAGGCTTGTCCCCATAGGCTCCGCCGATGTGGATGTTGTTCTTGGCCGTTGCCGGCAGCCCCATCGCACGCAGCATATCAGTATGATGCTGGAGATCCCGGATGGAATTCACCAGCACCTCTGGCCGCGGCGTACTGAGCACCGTGAAATGATCGGGGTGAAACGATACCCTCATGCCGTGTCTTTTCACATAATCGCCCACTTCAGCGAAATCATCCGCGAGCGCCGCCAGCGGCTTCCAGTCCTGGAGATCGGGATGCGTTGCCAGCGGGACCAGCTTCGAGGTCATCCGGTATACTTTGATATCAGAGCCAGTGTTATGTTTCAGCAGACGCAGCGTGTTGTGCAAATTCGTTCGAGTCAGGCTCTCCAAGCGGGCAAGTGCCGCCTCGCGATCTTCCAGCTTTTTGAATGAAGCCATCGTCATCGTCTTGGAAGGTGAACAATCGGGAATAACCGTGGACATCGCCACATAACCAAACCTTACAATCATTTCTCTTCCCCGAAAAACATCTCATAAGCTAGAGCAGTCTGCACCCTTGATTCTTCCTCATTCAGTTTGCGGATGAGATCCATCTCCACCGCTGTTACCTCATGTCCCTGAAAATTGATCTCGGCGATGGACGCCGAAATTTTGACGATCGCTACAGCAACATTCTCTGGAGTGTAGGCGATGACCTTTTGCCCGGTCGGATAGACGCGAAATCCTTGCTTTACCATCTTAGTGCGGCCGTACTCCAGCAGCTCATACAATTCCTGTTCGCTTTTGAATTTGCATACCGAATTGAACTCTGATTGAAAGCCCATCCTTCTCTCTCCTCTCTGGCCGGGATGATCCCGCCTGACGCCTTGTCATAGTGTATTATTCGTTGTCGTATTTCAGGTTTTGCTTGAAATTGTAGCGTTCCAGCGCCAGCTCGATCATACGGTCCAGCAGCGCTCTATAGGATACGCCAGTCTCACGCCACAGTAGTGGATACATGCTGTAAGGAGTGAAGCCTGGCATCGTGTTCACTTCATTAATCATAATTTTGCCGTCAGATCTGCGCACGAAGAAGTCCGCCCGCGTAATTCCACTTCCTTCAATAGCCTTGAAAGCCACCAGCGCCGATTCTCTTAGCCGGTCTGCAATATCGGGTTCAACCGGAGCCGGAATCAGCATTTGTGACTTGCCGTCAATGTATTTGGCCGCGTAATCATAATATTCACCAGAGGAAACAATTTCACCCGGAACGGAGGCTTCAGGCTCTTCGTTACCCAGCACACCAACCTCGAGCTCACGTGCATCCACGAATTCTTCAATAATGACCTTCGTATCATACCGGAAAGCATACTCGACAGCCTTAACCAGACTTTCTTGGTCTTCTGCTTTGGAAATGCCCACGCTGGACCCCAGGTTGGCCGGCTTAACGAACACAGGGTAGCCAAGTTTATCCTCCACATTCACGATTAGCTCATGACTTCTGTGTTTCCACGAGCTAGCGTTAAAGTAGCAGTACTCACACTGATCCAGTCCGGCTTCAGCGAACAGCTTCTTCATTACGACCTTATCCATACCCGCCGCCGAGGCCAAAACTCCAGCCCCGATATAAGGAATGTTCGCAATTTCGAACAAGCCTTGAATGGTACCATCTTCTCCATAAGTGCCGTGCAGCATCGGGAACATCACATCAACCGCTGACACCTCACTGGAAAGACCGCTGAATATGGCATTCATCGCAGTTCCTGAATCAGAAGACGCCTCAGCAAGCTTAAGCTGCTCAATCTGTGCGAATGGCGCTGTCAGCGTCTCGCCCACCTTCCACAATCCCTGCTTCGTAATATAAAAAGGCAGAATCTCGTATTTATCGTAATCAAAAGCATTCATGACTGCAAAAGCCGTCTGCAGCGACACCTCATGCTCACCGGATTTGCCGCCGTATACCAGACCTACGGTCAATTTTGCATTCCCCATACTCCAATAACCTCTTTCCGAATTATAAATAGTCATTAATATGAAAAAAACGGTAGGCCGTCTTGTCGGTCCACGCATAGGAATCGCGATAATCCCAATAGCGATGGCGGCTGCTGACCGTACGTGCATTCACCAGCGGCATGCCGCCTGCATCAAGCGCGGTGACGAACGTGCTGTGCTGGTAATGGCCGTCGCCATCCCAATCGTAGAAGATGACATCTCCCGGCTGAAGCTGCTCTGCCCGCTCTACTGCTTCAGCACGCAGACCGCTGCTGCGGCTGGCACTCAAATAACGTTGCAGGCTGTCCGACACAGCCCAGCTGAAGCTCCACCACTCCTGGCTTCCATTGTAACCTTTGTACCACCAGCCCGTTTCTCTTTTACCAGTATAGTTGAAAGGCGCTCCCCCTGCAAAGAGACATTGGGAGACATAATTGGTGCAATCCACTTCGAAGTTGGTGTATTCCGGGTTCCCTTCTTTCCACCAACGATCGGCGTATGCTACAGCTGCCTCGCGGTTGTAACGGATCTCTTTGGAGCCGGAATTTCCCCCTAATATATTCTTGTTCAGAAGCGGCTGCGAGGGCTGTGGGGCAGGCAGAACCTCTCCCCATTTGGAGACTCTCCCGTCCGCTTCAGGTTCGATGTAGCGTTTGGCACTCCTCTCTGGAATTCTCCGCTCCACTGCGGCAATCTCCCAGCTCCCGCCCTGAACAAAAATCAAGCGTTCCGATTCTACTGCATCTTCACGATGCCTCATGCCGCCTTTCTCATAATAAAGCGCACGATGCAGAACTACCTCTGCAATAACCTCACTCGGAGATTGATGTACAACATTTAATGTCTTGACTCCCGTCTCTCCACGCAGTGGCGTGATGCCTCTGCCGGCATACCACTCCCCCAGCCTGCGGGAGCGCTCCTCCTGCTGTATCCGAAAGCGCGGATCTCTCACCACAGAAAAACGCGGTACAGCCCCCGGTTCCACCCTGTCTTTGTTCAATTGATCCACATATTCATACAGACTTCGTTTCCAATCCTGCTCCATTCTACTCCCGCCCCTTCTCCCCTGTTTAGCTGCTGTCCTATGTATATGAAGGAAAGTGCGCTGCTATACAGATGCAATCCATTTTGGATATGATTACGGGGTGGAGAAAACGGGCGGTATTCCCATCAAAAAGGAGCAAAAAAAACTTTACTCCCCTCCTTGTAAACGTTATACTTAAAGGAGATGCAATATATGAAATGGAGTTTCAACAGATGAAACAAGGAGGCGCATTTATGCCAAGCAAGGATCATTTTTCGCTAGCCCGTACTCTGGAGTCGGGCGGCAAAACGTATCGCTACTACGACCTTAATTCCCTTGAACAACAAGGACTGGGTGCCATTTCCTCCCTGCCCTTTTCCATCAAAGTATTGCTTGAGGCTGCAGTTCGTCAATTCGACGGACGGGCGATCACGGAAGAGCATGTAAAGCAGCTGGCCGGCTGGGCTGGCGGTATTGACCGAAACAAAGAAATTCCTTTTATCCCTGCTCGGATCGTACTGCAGGACTTCACCGGTGTACCGGTAGTCGTAGACCTGGCAGCCATGCGGGATACTGTTAAAAAAGCAGGCGGCGATCCCAAGAAGATCAATCCGCTCGTACCGGTAGACCTGGTTATTGACCACTCTGTCATGGTCGATGCCTTCGGTACATCCGATGCCCTGGAATACAATATGAACGTTGAATTCGAGCGTAATGAAGAGCGCTATCGCTTCCTGCGCTGGGCGCAGACAGCCTTCAACAATTTCCGTGCGGTTCCGCCTGCAACGGGTATTGTCCACCAGGTGAATCTGGAGTATCTGGCTTCTGTCGCCGCTACGAAGACCCAAGATGGCGAAACCGTAGTTTATCCGGACTCTCTTGTAGGAACAGACTCCCACACTACCATGATCAATGGTCTTGGCGTAGTCGGCTGGGGCGTCGGCGGTATCGAGGCCGAAGCAGGTATGCTGGGCCAACCGCTTTATTTTGTTACACCAGATGTTGTGGGCTTTAAGCTTACCGGTAGCCTCGTAGAAGGTGCTACTGCCACTGACCTGGCTTTGACCGTAACTGAGATGCTGCGTAAAAAAGGCGTAGTCGGCAAATTCGTAGAATTCTACGGCCCTGGCCTGGCGAACATCAGTCTGGCAGACCGTGCTACGGTAGCTAACATGGCTCCTGAATACGGCGCAACGATCGGTTTCTTCCCTGTCGATGAAGAGACACTGGCTTACCTCCGCAGCACCGGCCGTCCTGACGACCTGGTGTCATTGGTGGAATCCTACTATAAAGCACAAGGCATGTTCCGTACCGCAGAAACACCAGACCCGCAGTTCAGCGATGTTATCGAATTGGATCTGGCTTCGGTTGTACCAAGCTTGGCGGGACCAAAACGTCCGCAGGACCGTGTGGAACTTACGAATATGAAAGAAAGCTTTGAAGGCATTATCCGCACACCTGTAAATAAGGGTGGATATGGCCTCAGCGACGAGAAAATCAATCAGGTTGTTGAAATAGAGCACAAGAACGGCTCGACTAGCAAGCTGCGCACCGGTGCAGTTGTAATTGCAGCAATCACGAGCTGTACGAACACCTCCAACCCAAGCGTTATGCTGGGTGCAGGTCTATTGGCGAAGAAAGCCGTGGAGCGCGGTCTTACTAAGCCGGGATACGTTAAGAGCAGCTTGACCCCAGGCTCGCTGGTAGTTACAGAGTACCTGGAGAAAGCAGATCTGCTGAAACCGCTGGAATCTCTCGGCTTCTACGTAGCTGGATATGGCTGTGCTACTTGTATCGGTAACTCTGGCCCACTGCCAGATGAAGTCAGCGAAGCTATTAACGACAACGACATGACGGTAGCTGCTGTAATTTCGGGTAACCGGAACTTTGAAGGCCGTGTCCATGCGCAGGTCAAAGCCAACTATCTGGCTTCCCCGCCGCTAGTTGTCGCTTACGCGCTGGCAGGTACTGTTGACATTGATCTGCAGAATGAGCCACTCGGATACGATCCACAAGGCGAGCCTGTCTTCCTGAAGGATATCTGGCCTACTTCCGCGGAAATCAAAGAAGCGATCGGCCTCTCCTTGAGCCCGGAAATGTTCCGTCGTAAATACGAAAATGTATTTACCGCAAATGAACGTTGGAATTCGATTCCAGTTCCAGAAGGCGAACTGTACGAGTGGGACGATAACTCCACCTACATCCAGAACCCGCCGTTCTTCGAGAATCTGGCCGATGGCCTTGGTGATATCGATAATATTAACAACGCACGCGTTCTGGCGCTGCTGGGAGACTCTGTTACAACAGACCATATCTCTCCAGCAGGTAACATCTCTACGAACGGTCCGGCAGGCGAGTACCTGCGCGACCACGGCGTAGAGCGTGCAGACTTCAACTCCTACGGCTCACGCCGCGGTAACCATGAAGTGATGATGCGCGGTACCTTCGCCAACATTCGTATTCGTAACGCTGTGGCTCCAGGTACAGAGGGCGGGGTAACCACCTTCCTGCCAAGCGAGGAAATAATGTCTATCTATGACGCTTCCATGCTGTATCAGTCCGCAGGTCAGAATCTCGTTGTTATCGCCGGAAAAGAGTACGGCACAGGCAGCTCCCGCGACTGGGCCGCTAAAGGAACCCTGCTGCTGGGCGTCAAAGCCGTCATTGCCGAGAGCTTTGAGCGGATTCACCGCAGCAACCTGGTCGGCATGGGCGTTCTGCCGCTGCAATTCCAGGAAGGTCATGGCTGGAGCAGCCTGGGCCTGACCGGACGCGAGACCTTCAACATTAACGGTCTAGACAACAATGTGCTGCCTAGCCAAGAATTGACCGTCACGGCTACCCGCGAAGACGGAACCCACTTCGAGTTCCCTGTCATCGCACGTCTCGACAGTACCGTTGATATCGACTACTACCGCAATGGCGGTATTCTGCAGACTGTACTCCGCCAGATGCTGGCCGATGCTACAACTACAGATAACGCCCTTCCGGTTGAATAACCTGAAATTTTAACAAAAGGATGTCCACAGAGCCATAGGCGCTGAGGGCATCCTTTTTTTTGCATGGTTGGATGTAAAGAGATGGGGGTTGGGGTTGGGGTTGGGGTTGGGGTTGGGGTTGGGGTTGGGGTTGGGGTTGGGGTTGGGGTTGGGGTTGGGGTTGGGGTTCCGTCGTTCGTAGTTCATGGATCTTGGTTAGTGGACCGTGCTCGTGGCTCCGTGATTATGTGGTTATGTGGTTCCATAGTTCGTGGATCGTGGTTAGTGAAACCGTAGCTCGTGGTTCCGTGGTTCTGTGCTTCTGTGGTTATGTTGTTCCATAGTTCGTGGATCGTGGCTAGTGGATCGTGGCTAGTGGCTAGTGGATCGTGGCTAGTGGAACGTAGCTCGTGGTTCGAAAATAACGACATTTCTGAACTTAATTAAGAACACATATAAAAAGGATCGCAGTGTAATTAACGGCATTTTTGTACCTTAAATCCTCTGCAGCTAAGGGTTAGTGGAGATTAAGTGCAATATTGTACTTTAAATCTTCCAGAATACCTTGTTCAGCGTGCTTTTCTCGAAAATAAGATACAATAATGCCCTTATTTGATTTATTTTCCTATATTAAAGGAAAATAAGCTACAAAAATGCTGTTAGTTGGGGAGATGGCCCCTCTTTTTCAATGTTAGATGATTGGTGAAGGGGAAATTCACCGCTTCTTGTGGTTGAAATCTGTCAACAGTCTATGTTCCGGTGCTAGCTTTCCTATGGAAAGCTTTCAGGCAAGCGCTTTGCTCCTACAGTTCCAAACTTCCCCATTCGCTTATCTTCGTTTTGGTTAATTTCTTTTGTTCGGCTTGTATACTTTCTGCTTTCTGCTTTCCAAACCGAAGGTAGTTGCTCATAAGAGAAAAAAGGTTGTTCCAAAACACTTGGAACAACCTTTTCATGTACTGCCGCGGATATCGGACGCGGCAGACTGCAGTGCCTGGGCCAGCCGCAGTGCAATAAGGCTGGCCCGAGCTTTAGATGCTGGCCAGCTCTGTGATGCTGGCCGTGCCTGTACGGGCAGCATGCCAGCTTCGCGCTGCCAGCCGCCTCCGGGGGCGCGGCTAGCAGCGCAGGGCTTGATGCTGCCGCCCGTGCTTACGGCAGCATCAAGCCCATCTCAGCCGCCGTCTCATGGAGGACGGCGGCATACGCCAGCAGCGTCTCCTGGGAGAGACGGCTGACTGGCCCGGACACGGACAGCGCGGCCACGACAGTGCCGCTGCGTCCCACCACTGGCACGGCTACCGCCGCCGCGCCAGGCTCGCGCTCCTCGAAGCTCGTCGCGTAGCCCAGCTTCATAATCTCCTGGAGCTGATGCTTATAGGCATCGCGCTCCACATAGTCGGGCCAGCCGGGGCCCTCCAGCAACGACTGCAGCACCTCCGGCGGCGCATAAGCCGCCAGCACCTTACTGGAAGCTCCGACCGACAGCGGCAGTCGAGCACCAATCTGCGCCACCCGGCGGATAGCCTGCTGGCTTTGTACAGCCTGAATGCGCACACGCTCCAGTCCATCGCGCAGGTACAAGCTGACGGTCTCGCCCAGCCGGTCGCGCAGCCGCTCCATAGCCGGCAGCAGCAGAGCTGCCGACTCATCGTAAGCTGGCAGATGCGTCGACAGCTCCCAGACTCGAATGCCTAGACGGTATTTCTCCGTCGCCGCATTGCGAGTCAGGAAGCCTTTTTCCTCCAACGTTGTTAACAGCCGATGCACCGTACTTTTATGTAGACCAATCTGCCCGGCAATCTCCGTCAACCCGAGCTCGTTGTCCTTCGTAAAACACAATAATATATCAAGCGCCCGTTCTACAGCGCGTACCGTCAGTTTACGGTCCTCCACCCTGATCTCCCCTTTTGTTTCATCAAATGAAACTCGGTTACATTATTAAATATAATCAATTCTATCTTAGAGCAAATCCCTGCGGAAATCCAGCACATTCGGCACACGGAAAAGGCTGGGCTCCACTTTACAGTTGCATTACAAAACCGTTGATTTCATTGACTTTGATAAGTCATGATCATACGATATATATAAGTAGAAAGACGCTAATACGTAAGACTTTTCACACTTGTATCTGTCAAAAAGATTAGGAGGGTGACCATCATGGATTTGGCTACAACTCGCACCGGTACGCCGGTCTCCCGCCAGCCTATAGAACGCAAGCCTGATACGCCGCCGCCATTGTCCCTGGGCATGATTCGCTTCAAGCATATCATTGTAGCATTGCTGCTTTCGGTATTCTTCTTTTTCGTGTTCTGCTTCATCTCTCTGCATGGCTATATTGCCTGGGTGTTGTCCAACCCAACAGTTGCCCCCCTCTATTCCAACCCTTCAATTGCCAAGGGTCTCAAGTATGAGGATGTGACCTTCCCGGCATTGGACGGCAGTCGCACTATGCAAGGCTGGTACATTCCCGCTGAAGGATCTACGAAGACTATCGTATTTAGCCATGGCTATGGCGCCAATCGCGAGGAATCCTGGGTGCCGATGTATGATCTTGCGCATTACGCCCATCGCCTGAATTTTAATGTCGTAATGTTCGATTATGGTTTTGCTTCACAGATCAATAAGGATATCGCTACAGGTGGCAAAAAAGAATCTCAGCAGCTGCTAGGTGCCATCCAATTCGCTAAGGAGAAAGGCGCGCAGCAGATTGTCGTCTGGGGCTTCTCCATGGGTGCTGGAACCGCGCTTCAGGCAGGACTAGTCACCAAGGATGTAGATGCCATGATTCTCGACAGCACCTTCCTGCTGGAACCGGACACGCTGTACCATAATATCAAACAAAACATCGATCTGCCGCGTCAGCCCTCTCTGGAAATTATGGAGCTATTGTTCCCGTTGCTTAACGGAACTGGGCTGAATCAGATTCCATACGCCAAGGTAAAATCAGAGGATTATCCATTCCCGATCCTGTTCATGCACGGAACCAAGGATGACAAGGCGCCTTATCCAATTGCCGAGGAGCTTGCAGCAAACCAGAGCAACCCTTACTCTGAATCCTGGATTGTAGAGGGCAGCCATCATGAACTATTGTTCCGGGAGCATCCGCGCGAATATTTGCGCCGGGTCTCTGCATTCCTGGGTAATGTACAGCTGGCAGAAGCGAAAGAAATCGAGCAGTCCACCGCCGTAAAACCTTAGCTACTACCATAGATCAAAATATTCCCAGCGTTCTCATACGTCTGCTTCATAGCATTAATATTTCATAGTATATTCCACTCAAGATATTAATCTTCTGTAATTCTTCTACAAAAGACACACAAGTCTCCTTCCGGATATGCAGAAATGTTGCCGGCTGGGGGCTTTTCTTTTCTGCGGGGCCAGCCGCAAGCCACCCGTATTATTATAGACCTACCATTTTGCAGGATACTTAAATTCTGTGGTACAAGAAAGGTAGCTCAATCTATATCCGCTCAAATTAGTTCAGCTCTGAACAATTCAGAACAATTCAGATCAATTTAGATTAATTCAGCCCGCCTCCATCCAAACTGCCTGCCTCTTACCATCCCTCTACCTTTTCCTCGAAGCTATTCCTCGTTGCTGTTCTCCAAAACCCTTCTCTAAAGCTTTTCCTTAAAGCTCTTCTATAGGCAGTTCTCCAAGCTGTTCTCTAAGCTTATTCCCAACCCATTTTCTAAAGTCCCCCTGTTTGCTTCCTTAATATTTTTGCCGCCTCACCAAGCTCATAAGCCATCTGTTCTGCTCATATAAATGTATTTGTGAAGTCATATCACGGGAGGTTTGAACAAGTAATGCTATATGTATACGGACCGATGCTGCCAGTACGCATTCTGGAAGAAATCGTATTTTGGAAGACTCAGGAGAAGGAGCATACCGAGGTTATCAAGGCCATCGTTCCCAATCTTGAACAGCCCTATGTGAAACTGCTGGATGAATGGGCTGTTGTTTTCGGAGCTACCGAGGAAGCTGCCAGGCATCTATTGGAGTCTGCCCTTTCTGCCCCGGCTCATGGGGATCAATGGGCTCTGATCAACGAGACTGAACAGCTACTACGTGTAGCCAGCGCACAGTCTACCGAGTTCATAAGACAGCTATATGCCATCATGGAGGGCAGTGCTGCGGTCAAGGCCGTGCCGCTGGCAACCATCGTCCTGCTGCATATCATCCGCGAATCGGAATACTTCCTGGCCGTCCTGCAGACATTGAATACGCCGGGGCAGTTGGGGGGACTGATGCGCGAGTATGCGCTGAGCGGCTTGTCAGATCCGGAGGAGCGGTCTGCAGAACAGAATTACGTTTCGGGAAATAACTATACAGCAGAACAGGGTGCGTTTGTGCCGAGCGAATTAACAGATTCGGAGGAAAGACCAAGAGAACAGGATTATGCTGCGGGAAATGGCTATACAGTGGAACAGGGCGAGTATGCGCTGGGCGACTTAGCAGATTCGGAGCAACACCCCCGAGAACAGGACTATACCGTGGAAAATGACTATACAGTGGAACAGGGCGAGTATGTGCTGGGCGACTTAGCCAATTCAGAACAACGGTCAGCAGAGCAGGATTTTGCGGCGAAAAATAGCTATACAGCGGAACAAAGTCACCTTGTAGAACAGGATTATACGACGGAACAAGGTTATTTTCTAGAACAGGATGGTCCATATTTGCTACAAGAGTCACGCGAACTATCTGCTGTTCCGATTGGCGGCCACCGTCTGCCACCTCTGCCTTATGCATACAACGCGCTAGAACCCTATATTGACGAGAAAACGATGCGCATTCACCACGACAAGCACCATCAAAGCTACGTGGATGGCCTGAACACTGCCGAAATCAAGCTAGCCGAGGCCCGTAAAAGCGGTAATTTCGACCTGGTGAAGCATTGGGAACGGGAGCTCGCCTTTAACGGGGCTGGACACTACCTGCACACCATCTTCTGGAACGAAATGTCGCCGCAGGGTGGCGGACGTCCAACCGGACCTTTACTGGATGCCATTGAGCAAAGCTTTGGTAGCTACGACAGCTTCAAGCAGCAGTTCAGCGAAGCGGCGAACAAGGTAGAGGGTGGTGGATGGGCGATTCTGGTATGGAGTCCGCGTAGCCACAGACTGGAGATTTTAACCGCTGAGAAGCACCAAAATCTATCTCAATGGGATGTCATTCCGCTGCTCGCTCTGGATGTATGGGAGCATGCATACTATCTGAAGCACCAAAATAAGCGTGCCGACTATATCAAGGATTGGTGGAACGTGGTGAACTGGCCTTACGTATCCGAGCGCTACAATGCAGCCAGCAAGCTGGCTTGGCAGCCTTATTAAGGAATACGGGTGACTTTATCTTAATCTGTTTTGGAGAGCGAGATACCCATGTTCAATTCAAATCTGCTAGATTGCTTCACATGATGCTTCACTCTCTTCAGAATAAAAACAAATAACAACATTTTTGTACCTTAATTGGGATCAAAACGCACTTTATGAGCAATTAGAGGCAAAATTGTACCTTAAAATGGATAGATATGCCTCTAGAAAGGACCACATGTAAAATTAAGGTACAAAAATGCACTTAATTACCAATAAATCGAATTCCCCCATGAAATAAGATACAAATTTGCACTTATTTCAAAATTTTCGCTAAAAATCCGACCTATATCGATATCCCAGAGCGATTTATGAAAAGCAGCATTCAGCACGCAGAGTCTTCTTTAAGAGGGGCGCTACTCGACTCTTTATACAGTTCGGCGTGCTACCCTTGCTTAGGTCTATACAGTTCGGCGTGCTACCCTTGCTTAGGTCTATACAGTTCGGCGTGCTACCCTTGCTTAGGTCTATACAGTTCGGCGCGCTAGCCTTGCTTAGGTCTTTACGCTGGTCGCAGCATGTCTCTGCTTAAGTCGCGGCCCGACCTCTGACCGATACTTTCGTCAACGCGCTTCCTGCACAGATTTCGCCATGGACAGACCATCCTATTTTCCTAGCTCCTAGCTACAATGGTGGCTTCGCTCTCCCTTAGTTGGACCTTTACCAGCTAGATCATGCGTGCCTTTAAGCCCCCTACTGCTACCTTGGCATCCACTGACACCACCTTCACACCTAGATAGTACGTACCTCTAGGCACGCCAACGAACAAAAAAAGGACCTGCCCGCCATCGGAATGGCTGGTAGGTCCTTTTTGCTGTATTATTCCTTGATCAATGCGAGAAACTCAGCACGGGCCGCGGCGTCCTCACGGAAGGTTCCCCGTGTTGCCATCGTTACCGTCTTGCTTCCCGGCTTCTTCACACCCCGGGCACACATGCACAGATGTTCACCCTCCACCACAACCATCACGCCGTGGGGATTCAGCACCTCTGTCATAATGTCCGCGATCTGTGCTGTAATGCGTTCCTGCACCTGCAAGCGGCGGCTGACGGCTTCAACGAGCCGGGCCAGCTTGCTAAGTCCTGCTATTCTCCCGCTCGGCACATATCCAATATGCACTTTACCGAAGAAAGGGGCCATGTGATGCTCACACTGGCTGTAATAGACGATATCTTTGACGATGACGAGCTCTTCATGTGACTCGTCAAAGCTAACGCCGAGCGCCTCACGGGGATCCACTGAGTATCCGCCGAAGATCTCCTCATACATCCGTGTAACACGCGCCGGGGTTTCCAGCAAACCCTCACGGGCCGTATCTTCCCCGATTAATTCCAATATTTTCTCAACGTGATACTCTATTTGTTCACGGTGTTTCGATACATTGCTGTTTACGTAGTCCTTGATGCCCCCCATGCACAACCTCTCCCTTCCGCACCCGCGCGAAAATCTATCTATACCGGACTTCGGTTATCTGCCCTTGCGATTTCCGCCTCTGCCAGGAGCAGGGCGTCCCGCCTGCGGGTTATTGCCCTTCATCATCTGCTGAGCCCGCTGCATTTGCTTGCTATTCAGATTGTACCCCATTTGTTTGGCTACCTTTTGCAACATTTCCGGATCATTCTGCATCGTTGTCATTTGTCTGCGCAGATAGTATACACCGATGAAGAATCCACCGATCAGACCTACGACTAACGTAATAATTGGTAATGCAATATTCATCCCAAGTCCACCTCTATTGCTTTTGTCTACGCCACTAGGCACGCGAGTCTATCATAGCATTTCAACAAGTGGACAGCAATTGGAAAAATCCATATTTACGTCTCATCTTCACGTTGTTCCAGTCCACCCTGCAGCTTCTCCTGGGCCCGGCCCAGCATCTCAAGCACCGTCTCATGCTGCTCAGTCTCCAGCGCCTGATTCACAGCCGCCAGCGCCTCTTCCCCGCCAATGCGCGACAGCGCCCAGGCGGCGGTTCCGCGCATCTCCGGCCGCGGCTCCCGCAGCAGAATCTCACACAGCTTCGGAACAGCTGCGGTCTCCTTGAAGTTCCCTAGCGCGATGATCGCGTTGCGCTGCATCGGCTTCTTGCCCCGCCACGCCGCTGAGCTACTGCCGAATTTCTCCTTGAACTCTCTGTTAGTGAGATCCAGAATCGGCATGAGAAGCGGCTTAACAACCTCGGGATCAGGCTGGAGCTGCGGACGGTGGTTCCAGTTCTTGCCGCGGTTTTTCGGACAGACGATCTGACACGTATCACAACCGTAGAGCCGGTTTCCGATCTTGGTCATGTAGTCATCGCTCAGGAAGCCCTTAGTTTGTGTCAGAAAAGAAATGCAGGCCTGTGCGTTGAGCTGGCCAGGGCCAACAAGCGCTCCAGTAGGACAAGCATCAATACATTTTGTGCATTCCCCGCACCCTTCCTGTACCGGTTCATCTGGAGGGAAGGGAATATTCGTGACCATCTCTCCAAGAAAAATCCACGACCCCCACTTCGGCGAGATAATCGAGCAGTTTTTCCCGCTGAAGCCGATTCCGGCGCGCTCCGCCACCGCGCGATCCACCAGCACGCCGGTATCGACCATGCTATCCATTACGGCATCCGGTACCCGCGCACGGATGAATTCTTCGAGATTCGCCAGCGCTTCTCGCAACACGTGGTGGTAATCTTGTCCCCAAGAGGCGCGGGCCAGGATGCCCCGGCGAGCACCCGGCTCCGACTTTGGCGGGTTCTCCATTTTGGAAGGATACGCAACTGAAATGGAAATAATCGATTCCGGCTTATCGCCAGATTGCAGGGCCGGAATCGTTCTTTTATCAAGATCAGGCTCTTCGAACCCGGACTCGAAGCCCTTCTCCCGGTGCTGCTGAAGTATATTTTTCAAGTAGAGAAAAGGCTCTGCGGTGGTGAACCCCACATCGTCAATTCCAAGTGATGACGCGGCCTCCTTGATCTCTGCCTTAAGCTCTTCCCACTTGGAGGGCGGTGGAGCATATGAGGTTTCAGGCATTCTGTGCATATCCGCATCCTCCTTTGATCTATTTTTAAAAAAGGCGCTGCTGTCCCCTATTATCGACAAAATTCTTGGTACCAGGGTCCGGCAACATTCGTAATCATTCGCGCCTTCAGACCATTATAACAATAGAAAAGCATATCTCCCAGTCCTTTGCAAAGGACCCTCGAAGATATGCTTCAGTATAATGAAACAACTATCGTTCTCTATTCTAGAAAAATGTTTCCGCTTACGTAGTAGCCGAAATCAAGCCGATTAACCGACAATACTCAGCTTCCGTACGGATTTGAAGATTTGATTCTCACCATAGCCCATAGCTTCATACAATGGCAACGCAAACGAATTATGCTCGTCCACAGCTACAAAAATACCGCTGACTTTGCGTGCCTGAAACCGGTGCTCCATAGCCGTTACCAAACTTCTGCCGACTCCTCTACGGCGATAATCGGGATGTACAGCTATACGGAAATAACAGCCGTGATTCTTCTCGATCGTGCCAATAAGAGCGCCCACAATCTCTCCTTCGTCTTCAGCAACTACAATGAGATCGGAATCCCATGAAAGCTGTCTGGAGAAAGGCTCAATGGTGTTCTCAAAACACTCATCCGATAGCGCGGTCTGCAGCAGTTCAGTTACTGGGCTTACGTCGCTTAATTGAAAGGAACGAACGTGCATTCTTTAAAATCTCCCTTTTCTATGGCTTATGATTTTACAAAAAGAAGGAGTTCCCATAACAGTGTGGAGACGAAAAAAGCAACAAAAACCGAGGAATACCTGCTTTTAAATCTATTAAAGCACATATTTCTCGCTATATCATCACTTTTCTTTTGAAAGCGCTTGATTTGAAGCGTTTACAAAGTATTAGTTTACATTACTTCTTTATTAAGGAAATAAATCATGAATAAAGAGCGCATCACTGCGGAATCCTATTCCTTTGACACAGCGTTTACAATTGAAAAATGGGATGTTCAAACGCGGATACTTTGTAAACATTTTTGTTTATTTAGTATTGCATTATTGTTCCAGATGCTGTTTAATGATAGTAGTTAGACGGGTACATATCCCCATAGGTTATATTGGGATAACCTATAAAAAACAACTAATATCAGGAGGGATTTTTCCATGGCATTTCAATTACCGGCACTTCCTTACGCGAACAACGCACTCGAACCACACATCGACGCTTTGACGATGGAGATTCACCACGACCGGCACCATAACACTTATGTGACGAACCTGAACGCCGCACTGGAAAAGGCACCTGAACTGGAAGGCAAAAGCATCGAAGAGCTTCTGACCGACCTGAACGCTATTCCTGAAGGCATCCGTACTGCTGTTCGCAACAATGGCGGTGGACATGCTAACCATACTTTGTTCTGGGAAGTTATCGGACCAAACGGCGGTGGCGCACCAACTGGCGCACTAGCTTCCGCAATCGACAGCGAGCTTGGCGGTTTCGACAAGTTCAAAGAAGATTTCGCAGCAGCAGCAACTACCCGCTTCGGCAGCGGCTGGGCTTGGCTTGTTGTAAAAGACGGCAAGCTGGCAGTTACAAGCACGCCTAACCAAGACAACCCGATCAGCGAAGGTGCAACTCCAATCCTCGGTCTGGATGTATGGGAGCATGCTTACTACCTGAACTACCAAAACAAACGCCCAGATTATATCAAAGCGTTCTGGAACGTAGTTAACTGGGAAGAAGTTGGCAAACGCTACGAAAGCGCTAAGTAAGACGCTTTGACTTCGCTGCCTTTTGAACGGCAGCATCCGTTTTCTACTATATAAACAGCAAAAGAAGGTATCTCCTTCGGCTTCAGGGCCAGGGAGATACCTTCTTTGTGTTGATATTCGGTAATTAATAATGTGCTATCCGCAAACAAACTAATGGCAACAGGCTGCGGATGGCCGATCTGTTGCCATTATGGCTGAGTGAATAGGCGGCCAGGTCGAGACGGATCGGGCTGTTCGCATTTGAGCGGCTAAACTTCTCGACCTGACTTGGTAAGCAGGGTCAGGCATCTTTATATCCTGCCTATCACTACTCTTGTCCCGCCTGCTCCTGCTCATCAAAATAGCTATTAAGCAGCTTCAGGAACACGTTCGGAAAAGCATAATTCGCCATGTCCGCACGGTTGATCCAGCGGACTGCCCCCCGGTCAGCGGGATCGCCGCTGCCGTCGTCAAACAGCTCCACAGGTGCGCTGCCATCCGGCAGCAGCGCACCACCCGCAGCGGCTTCTGCAGCTGCGGCGCCGTACACCGCCCTGCCCTCTGCGGCGAGCGGCAGGGCCTCTTCCTCCCTGCAGCGGTACACCTGCAGGGTCCACACGATATGGCTGAACACGTGTTCCGCAGCCATCCAGTGCCCTTCCGGCCGGGCAGAGATCCCGGCCGACTGCAGGGACCGGCGCAGCCGGTCCTGCGCCGCGGCCTCCGGCAGCGGCGTGCGGGGTGCGCCGCCCTCCGCAGGCGGCGCAGGCCAGTGCGGCAGCTCCCACATGCGGGCGAGAAGCCCGCTGGATGGCCGCTGCCGGATCAGCACCCGGCCCGCGTGGGCACCGCGGCCCTCCACCAGAGCCGCCAGCCGCTCTTCCGGGCGCGGCGGCTTGGCCTTGGTCTTCACGGGCAGCTCGGTCTCGCAGCCCGCTAGACGCCCTGCGCAATGTTCCATCACCGGGCAGGTAAGACAGCGCGGGGATTTCGGGGTGCAGACCAGTGCGCCCAGCTCCATGAGCGCCTGGTTGAAGCTGGAGGCTTCTCCTTCCGGAATCAGCTCTCTGACCAGTCCCTCCATTTTCACCCGTGTAGGTCCTTTAGCAATATCGTCCCGAATCAGGAAATAACGTGACAACACACGCATCACATTGCCGTCGACAGCCGGCTCCGGCCGGTTAAAGGCAATACTAAGAATTGCCCCTGCTGTATAAGGACCTACACCCTTCAGACCGAACACTGCATCACGGTCGTCTGGCACTTGTCCGCCATACAGCTCCTTCACCTGTTTAGCCGCATGCTGGATATTGCGGGCACGGGAATAATACCCGAGTCCCTCCCAGCATTTCAGCACATCTTCTTCGGGCGCATCGGCCAGCGATTCCACCGTCGGAAACCGCTCGATAAAACGGTGGAAATAAGGAATCACCGTATCGACCCGTGTCTGCTGCAGCATGATCTCAGAAATCCAGATATAATACGGATTGCGGTGACGGCGCCACGGCAGATCCCGTTTTTCCCTCTGATACCACTCCAGCAAATGGCGGCTGAAAAATACCTTAGCCTCTTGCTGTTGTTGCTCCTGCTGTATCATCTTCTATTCCCCTTATTCTTGTGTATTCATAGTCCTCTTATGGAGACTCCACTACCGCAAAAGCCGAAGCCAATTCACGGGTATGGGTGATCGTCAGATGTATAGTGTAGCCTGTGCTTTCCGGCAAGGCTAGTCTTGCCCAGGCCTCCGCAGACAGTGTGACCACCGGCTTGCCCAGCCCATCCGGCAGGATCTCGATATCCTGAAAACCCACCTGACTGCCGATTCCGCAACCTAAAGCCTTAACAACAGCTTCCTTGGCCGCGAAGCGCCCGGCTGTAAATTCCCCAGCCTTGCCGCCCCGTCCCTTCGCCAGAAGCTGCTCCTTCTCCGTCAAGATCCGCTGTAACAACTTCGCACCTATACCCTTTTGCATCATTGCCGTGATTCGCTCAATCTCCAGAAGATCATGTCCGATACCGTATATCAATATTTCACGCTCCTTGTAGACGTGTATCCCCGATTGCTTCATTTAATGGTATTATTAATGGTAAGAACTTCTTGTAGAACCTTTGTTGAACATATACCGATATAATAGAAGTGAACCTAATTTTACTGCCTATACTAAACCCTTCTGTATCTTAAAAGAAAATCGGGCGGAAGTCTATTCTGCACCTGTCCATTGACTAGAACCGCCTTACGATAAACGCCACTCTGTATAGAAAAGAGGGACCGCCCTATGAACCGCAGCTTCGAAATTCCAGCCGGAAATGATGCCCTGCTCCGTTGCTCTCGCTTTCCTGCCCACAACACACCGAAGAGCCTCGTTATCATAATTCACGGTTACAAAGGGTTCAAGGATTGGGGAATGTTCCCCTATCTCGCCAATGCACTCAGCCGCGAGCATGAAGTCGTCACCTTCAACTTCTCACATTCAGGGATTGGAGAAGATCTGCACAATTTTACCGAGCTCGATAAATTTGCGCGCAATACCTTCAGCCGCGAGCTCAAAGACATGGAGATTCTACTCTCTTATCTGAATCAGCACCCTGATTTGGGCAGCCTTCCCGTCTTTCTCCTGGGACATAGCCGGGGCGGGGCAGATGCTCTGTTATACGCGTTGGATCATCCGGAAGGAATCACAGGTGTCATCTCCTGGAATGGTGTGACCCATCCTGAGAATTTGTACTCGCCGGAGCAGAAACGAGATATGCTACAGCAAGGCCGGGCTTATATCCTTAATGGCCGCACAGGCCAGCAAATGCCGCTGGATGCAGTGCTTCTGGAAGACCTCGAGCAGCACCAAGAGCGGTATCAAATTCTGGAGCGGATGAGGGAAGCTACTTTTCCCACCGTCTTGATTCAAGGAACACGTGATGGCGAGCATTTGCGGCGCGGTTCAGCACAGTTGACCGAGATCCGTCCGGATATCGACTGGGTACAAATTCCGGACGGGAATCATACCTTTGGAACCGTACATCCCTTTGCAGGAACCACCCCACAACTGGAGCAGGCCATTGCGGTCTCCGAAGCTTTTATCGACCGTACACTTGCTAGCCAGCTGGGACAATAACTGTCCTCTTACTGTTCTCCCGAGCTGTTGGCAGTCGTCCCTCGATGTCGTGTCTTTCTGGCGTCGCCCTCACAAAACGGCAAAAACCGCCCCGGACTCTGCACTGTTTCACAGAGCACCCCGTGGCGGTTCCCGAGATCAGGTATGCTGTTGCTGTACTAAATACCCGGAATGACATTGCGCTTGTGCGCTGTTCTACGGTAGTAGCTCTCCAGCTTCTCTGCGACTTCAGGCCGAACCTGCTTGCCTTCCAGATAATCGCTGTTGTCATCATAGCTAATACCAAGCTCCGTCTCGTCCGTTTGTCCAGGCCAAAGTCCGGCCGTTGGCGCTTTAGTGACTACTTCTTCCGGCACTCCGATATAGCTGGCCACTTGCCGCACCTGACGCTTGTTCAGGGTAGAGAGAGGTGTAATATCGACAGCCCCGTCACCCCATTTGGTATAGAACCCGGTAATCGCCTCGGAAGCATGATCCGTGCCAACTACAAGCAGATTCTTCTCAAAGGAAAGTGCGTATTGCATCACCATCCGTGTTCTGGCCTTCACGTTCCCCTTACCCTGATGGGTCATATGACGGTGATCACCAAGTGCCTTCATGCCGTGCTCCACTTCAAGAGCGATTTCGTTCACGGCTTCCTCGATATTAGTCTCTACTGTATGCTTCAAGTCAAAAGCCTTGGCTACAGCATAACTGTGGTCAATATCTTCCTGTTCCCCGTAAGGCTGGAATACACCAAGAGTCACATACTCTTTGCCTTCCTGCTCCGACAGCTCGTCCGTTGCCCGTTTGCACAGACCCGCGGCCACCGCGCTGTCTACTCCGCCACTAATGGCGATTAGCAGCCCTTTGGCGCCTGCTTGAAGCACGTATTTTTTTAGAAAATCGACTCGCTTCTGAACCTCTGCCTCTGCATCAATTGTTGGTTTGACACCGAGGTCGGCGATAATCTCTTCCTGCAAACTCACAAACTACACCCCGTTTCATCAGTCTGAAATGATTCCATCATCATCATATCACCATAATAATGGGATCTGAACACTTCCAAACCTATTCTGTCCCAAACATGGAGGGAACATCAAGCCCGAAAGTATGTATTTCTATTTTGAAAAATCCCGCATGCAGCCGGAATATCCGGCGCAGCGAGATTATATGGAATAGCTATGATTTTATTGGCAGAGACGGTTGAATACTTCCTTCAATTCAGCAGCAATTTCAGCTGCGGAACGGTCTTCAACGGAGTGACGCTCGATGAAGTGAACCAGTTCTCCATCCTTCATCAGTGCGATGGAAGGCGAAGACGGCGCATATGGAGCGAAATACTCACGCGCTTTGGCTGTAGCTTCCTTCTCCTGACCGGCGAATACTGTGAACAGGTGATCCGGCACAATCTCATTTTGCAACGCTTGGGCTACGCCCGGACGGCATTGGCCAGCAGCGCATCCGCATACGGAATTAACAACCACAAGCGCTGTACCCTTGGCATTTGGAAGCGCAGCTTCTACCGCTTCTGGGGTCAACAACTCCTCGAATCCGATGCCTGTCAGATCGTCACGCATAGGCTGGATTGAATCTCTCATATATTGGCTAAAAGACATGGACATTTCTCAGCACTCTCCTTTGCACTTTAGCTGCTTGTCAGATAATATCACAACAGCACTTACTAACTTTATTATACATCCATACTCTGTGAAAGCAAGGGATGAACAAGGCCCTTCGGCACTCTTCATCTAGCAGATACTTCCTTGGTCTCTGTAATCACATACTCCGACATCTCTGAGCGCACAGCAGGAAAGGATATCGTAAACACTGTTCCCTTGCCTTCCTCCGAATCGACGGCAATCGTGCCGTTATGCCGCTCGACAATGCTAAGGCACAGCGACAGCCCAAGACCTGTCCCCTGACTTTTTGTCGTAAAAAACGGAACAAACAGCTTCTCCCGCTGGCTTTCCGAAATTCCACTCCCTGTATCTCGTATGATCAGTTCCACATGATCCTTCACGGTTCGCGTTTCCAGTGTCAACACCCCCTTAGGACCCATGGCCTCCATCCCGTTACGACCAAGGTTGAGGATCAATTGCTTGATCTCCCGGACATTCAGATCGAGCGAAGGCAATGAGGAACTCAGCTTCACTTCAACGCTTTGACCACGCAGATTGGCATCTGCCCATAGCAAGGGACTGAGATCATCAATAATTTCATGCAAGAGGACATTCTCCTTGTGCGAAATACGACTCTGGGCAAGCGACAGAAAATCGTTGATGATACTGTTAGCACGGTCCAACTCCTCCATCACGATCTGATAGTAGGATTCTAGCTCCGGTCCGCTCTTCTCTCTCATAAGCTGGAGAAAACCACGCACCACTGCCATGGGATTGCGGATTTCATGAGTGATGCCCGCTGCCATTTGACCTACCAGGGTAAGCCGTTCTACATTGTCCAGCTCACTCCGCATTTTCTCTTCCTCGGTCATATCCTGGACGATCAGCAGGGATCCGCCGGACAGTCCCTGCACCCGGGGAGGGAGTGGAGCTATGAATATGTGATAGACCCTTGCTTTATGAATGACTTTCTCACTGGAACGCTCTTTGGTCCGGATGCTGGCACGCATGCGTGTGAAAATCTCTTCGTCTACATCTTCCCTGAACAAACGACAGACAGGTTGCGACATAATATCGACTTTAGTGACATTAGGATAATGGCTGCGGATCAGTTCGAACATATAATCGTTGATCCCCGTGATCGCTCCATTCTCATCCAGCGACATAATGCTGAGTGGCATGATGTCAGTAATCTGCTGAAGCTTCTCCGACTCCCACTGAAACTTTTCGGAGAAATCCTTCATTCGCTCCTTGAGGTGAACTCTCCCCCAAGTTACTTCTACAAAATAAATGAATACCGCCCCCAGAACGATGGCAATAAACACATACAGAGTAAGAACAAGCGCTTCCATAGCATCCCCTGAATTGCCAAAATGCCGCTCATATTTGTCTTGTCCCCCCAAGATCGGCACTAGTGCAACGAATAGCATGCTTGGGAGCAGCACCATCCAGAGCAGACCGATCTTCTCAACGACCGTTCCCTTCTTAAAACGGTCGGACATACCAAACAGCAATGGGTAGAGTAATACAGACGAATTCAACAATAGCGTACTCAGGCTGTCCGTTCTGGAGAAGAGAATGTTGCAGAACAGAAACAAGAGGGACAGACTTAATCCTGAACGGAAGCTGCCGTATAATATGCCTATAAAGGCTGGTAAAATTCCTAAATTGAGATAGGTAATGCCGAATAAGGATGTGGACATTAACGAGCAGAGCGTAACACTCAGCGCACATGCTATCATCAAAAAGGACTGGTTATCCAATTTGCTGTTCCAGCGTTTGCAATGGTTCTGATCCAGCCACCATTGAAAGAGAAACAAAAAGGAGCTCGCAGCCGATATTTGCAATAAAATATCCTTAACCGCACCAGTAATTGAAATCACTCCCCAAGTTGGACAAATAATCCTTCACCCTTAGATTAAAGCATACCCGCGCTTTTCTGACAATTGTAAATCGACAAATGATGTCAGGACTGGTGACATCAGAGCCAGAAATGGTATGATGCCGATAGAAGAACGGTAGACACAACCTCTGCTTTGACATGTAAAGGAGTAAATTCATGCGTAACTACGATGTAATAGTGATTGGTGGCGGCTCTTCGGGGCTGATGGCCAGCGTGGCTGCTGCCGAGCACGGAGCATCCGTCCTGCTGGTTGATAAAGGCTCCAAACTGGGCCGAAAGCTTGGTATTTCAGGCGGCGGACGCTGCAACGTGACCAATATTAAGGAGAACGCTGATCTGATCGCCCATATTCCGGGTAACGGACGTTTTCTCTACAGCGCCTTCGACCATTTTAACAACCGGGATATCATCGCTTTCTTTGAAGGCCTTGGCATTCCTTTAAAAGAAGAAGACAATGGGCGAATGTTCCCCGTTTCCGATAAAGCATCAAGCGTTGTCTCGGCGCTAATCAGCAAGGTTAAGAGCCTCGGTGTACAGATTCTGACCGATAGCCCTGTTCGTGAGGTGCTGTATGAGAACGGAACGGTCAAAGGCGTCCGTCTAATGTCTGGCGCTGTGCATCATTCTTCAGCCGTGATCGTCGCTACCGGCGGTAAGTCTGTGCCCCAGACTGGTTCCACCGGGGACGGATATCCCTGGGCTATAGCAGCCGGACACACCATTACGGAGCTGTTCCCGACAGAGGTGCCGATCCTCTCACGGGAGGAATGGATCAAATCCGGTGACCTACAGGGCTTGTCCCTGCGTGATGTAAACCTGACGGTCTGGAATCCCAAAGGGAAGAAGGTTATCGCCCATCGCGGGGATATGATCTTCACCCATTTTGGCCTGTCCGGACCCATTGCCCTGCGCTGCAGCCAGTTTCTGCGCCAGGTGAAGAACAAATTCGGGGTGGATGCGGTGGAATTGTCCATCGATCTGTTCCCGGATCTTCACCCGCAGGAACTGGAATCTCAGATTCAGGACAAGCTGGAACAAGAGCCGAAAAAAGCGATCCGCAATTCGCTCAAGGGATTACTGCCTGAGCGCATGATTCCGCTGCTGCTGTCCAAAGCGGGACTGGATGGGGATATTACCGGCCACAGCCTGCCTAAGAATGGCCTGCTGTCATTGGCCTCCCTCCTGAAACGGATGCCAATCTTGGTACATGGCACCCGTTCCATAGAGGAAGCCTTCGTGACCGGAGGCGGCGTCAATCTGAAGGAGATTGAACCCAAAACGATGGAATCCCGGGTAATGCCGGGCTTGTTCTTCTGCGGCGAAGTACTGGATATCCACGGTTATACAGGCGGCTATAATATTACTGCTGCGTTCTCAACGGGTTATACAGCCGGGAAGCATGCCGCTGAGGCCCGCAATAACTAACTGTTGGTTGACTAGAAGTAGAGCTACTAGTAGCACCTCCATGGTGATAATAAGGCCATGGGCGACTTAGCCTAAAACTATGGAACTTAAGATAGAACCTAAACTGTACCTAAATTATAGAGCTGCTACCACAAAACCAGCGTAACGGAGCGATATCCGTTACGCTGGTTTTATTTTACGAGCTTTTTGATTTGCAGTTGCTCTACTTTCACTCTGTTTCTGTTTCTGTTTCGGCTAATGCTTCTGCTTTTGCTAATGCTTCAGCATCTCAGTTATGTTCTAGCGTCCCTTCCTTCTCACGAACTGAGTCGAAAGGTGTTGAATACCCGTGCAATCATGATACCGGCCAAGCAGCCAACAGGAATGAACAGCAACAACCCCCACCAGGCATAGAGCTGCAGACAAACCACACCGGCGCAGAATACGGAAAACGGAATGAGCAGAATAGGAACTGCCTTGGCACCAGCCCCATTCTTCTGCTCCTTGGTAAAGGGCAATATCCCTACAAAATCATCACCCGAAAATAAGGACCAGAAGGAGTGCAGCCAATAGGCCATCAGCGAATTCAGCACGACAAATACCAGCCACTTGAGAATAGAGGGGACGATCAATATAGCCACTCCTGTTACCCCGGCGAACGACAGGTACAGCTTCATATGCGCCGGATTCCGTACCAGTGCTTTAATCGCAGCGGCTGCAAAGCGGCTCTCAGCCTGCTTTGATCTCAGCAGCGGCTGAGACCTGCGGAAGATCCACGGCTTGTGCCGGGTCGGGCGCGGCTTATCCACCACACCGCGCAGCAGCAAGCTCGCTATGCTCATACGCTGCTTGTAATCCTCGCGCACATCGTTCATGAACGTGCCGCGCAGCTGGAAGCGCAGCTGGATGGCTATAGCCGTGGCAGCCGCAAAAACTCCGGCAACCGTCAGCAGGAGACCTGGACTGTCGTACCACAGAATAGCCATCTGAAGGTAGAACCCGCAGGGAATGACAATAGCCGGAATCTGCCACAGCCATTTCCGCCACCCTTGCCGCTGCACCCGGACCAGATGCCCCAGCAACTTGACGCACCAACTCGCGACTACCGTCAGGATCAGCAGTGCAACAGCTGCTGGCACAGGCACATTATAACTGCGTACAATAAAGGGCAGCATGACCAGAAAGACTGCACATATCTTCAGCGTGGTCACTCCTAGACTGTACAACAGGCCGCGCAGCTTAATGCCCTTGATCCAACGCTGACGCTGACGAAGAAATAGCAGATCGCCCTCCTGCATAAACAGCAGCAAACCTCCCCTGCTTATCAGCAGCGCCAGCAGCGCAGGGACGATCGGAAAAGGTATTGCTGTGCTCCATGCGGGAAGAGGTTCAACCCAATATCCGTAATAGATCCGCCCTCCAAGCAGGAGGCCGGGAATAATGATATAGAGCAGTACCGTCCAATCAGCAGCGGTACGAATAATCGTCCATTGCTCACGCCAATGTGAGAGCAGCCGTCTGCGGAAGAGCCGCTGTGCCGTCGGGAAAGCATAGGCGGAACGACCTTGCCCACTCATGCCAATTCGTCGAAGCAATCAAACAACGACGCCTCCGGTAATCCGGCCTGAGCGCGGATATCCTCCAGTGTTCCGGTTGCTGCTATTTTACCACCGGAGATTAGCACGAAATCATCGCAGATTTTCTCCGCAGTATCCAGGACATGCGTAGACATTAACACTCCCGCACCACGTACCCGCTCCGCTTCCAGCAGCCGCAGAAAGTCTTTCGTGGCCCTCGGGTCCAGCCCGATGAACGGCTCGTCCACAATATAGATGTCCGGCTGTACCAAGAATCCGAGCATTAGCATCATTTTCTGCTTCATCCCCTTAGAGAATCCCGCCGGCAAGTCATTGCGCACAGGCTCCATGCCGAACTGCTTCAGCAGTCTTTCCGCCGTCTCCTGAAACTGCCCGTATTCCAGTCCGTAGGCAGCAGCAGCCAAATCCAGATGCTCCCACAGTGTCAGATCCTCATAGAAAACCGGCTGCTCCGGCACGTAGGCATACGATTTGTTCGCTCCGCCGATCTCAACCTTGGACTTGGCATGCTTCAACAGGCCGAGCAGTGTCTTGATAGTTGTACTTTTACCCGCCCCGTTCGGCCCAATCAGACCCAGTAGCTGCCCACGCCGGACCTGAAAGGAAATATCGAAGATCCGGGGATCGCCTGCCTCATAACCTGCCTCTACGATGTCAACGTCCAATACAATGTCGTCTGTCTCTGTAATGTCCTTCGTTTCCCTTACCTGTGCAGCCCCGATCTCTTCCATCCTGCCCATCTCCTACATTTGGGTTATTGAACTCCTAAATCCCTCTGCAACTAAAATTCATTTCTTAAACATATGGCTTCATAAGCTCTTGTCTGACCCGTCTGACCGCTTCAGCAAAGATTGGAGAGGAACGCCCTTCCAAACGGAAATAAAGCGCGGCGAAAAAATTTTTAACATTAAAGATGATCTTATACTCTTCCTGCAGTTCTTTCGTTCTATCCCATTGCAGGAAACCGGTCAGCCACTCCTCGAACACAGCCCCTTCCAGCTCTTGATGTTCCAAAAGAGTCACAACCGCAGAAGTCAGACGCTCCTCCTCCATATTCGTGAAGACTGTAGCCTTGGTACATACCACATTTCGGATAGAAACTAGTAATGCAATCATATCATCGGTAGATAAGACTTGCTGAGAGATTTCTTCTATGGCATCAGCAGCATGAGCTACCGCATGAGCCCAGCCCTTGCCTGCTACATAACCCCGGTAATCTTTTTCATCATTTAGAAATTGGACCAGCTTCTCTTGGATCGTTTTGATTTCAGTTGTAGTCAGGAAGGATGAGATCCGGTTGGCCGTCAAAATTAAAGGAAGTAATAATACAGAAAAAGAACGTGTAAACACAGAATCTGTTTCTGTTTCACCAATCTTGTAAAACATATGCCGTTCATCCCAAGCGCTGTAAAGCAGAGTACGCAGCTGAACTGGCGTAAAGGTATTCTGCAATATCCATCGTGAGAACGTAGAGTAAATCAACGTATCCCTTAATTCACTGTCTGCCGAGCCTATGTTCTCCAGCATCAGCTCCGAAATTAGCATATAGTTGTAATGCTCTGACACCCGGTAATCATTCTCCATTATTGTTTTCAATTCTAGTTTTAGGTTCATAGTTCCCCTGCCATTTCTTAACTTTTATTCCCATCATCTTAGACTTACGGAAATTTCCATTTAACGTTTCATGAATAAGTAAAAAAAGCCTTCCCCCGCAGAACATCTGCAGAAGAAGGCCTTTCACTTCAATAATTAATCCCAGCTTGACGCAGGATTGCTTTCTATATGAATTCCGGAAGGAATTCTGCGCTCGCTTCCAGCATTTCATCGATCAGCGACCGAATCTGATCCAGCGAGAGCTCGGCGGCAGTATGCGGGTCAAGCATCGCCGCGTGGTAAATATGTTCGCGTTTGCGGGTCAAGATCGCTTCAACGGCTAGCAATTGCATATTGACATTGGTCCGGTTGAGGCCAGCGCATTGCGGCGGCAAATCCTCTACTTTGCAAGGAGTGACGCCTTGGCTATCCACCAGGCAAGGCACCTCTACAACCGCATCCTGAGGAAGATTGCCGATCAGGCCTCCAGTGTTGAGTACATTACCGGCGATTTTAAACGGCACATCGGTCTCCATAGCCTCGATAATATAAGAAGCGTACTCATGGGTCCGTGAATGCGATACATCCGGGTTATTGACGAGGGAGTCCATGACCTCCTGCCAATATTCAGCCTTGCTGTCGCCCCAAGTCAGGTACCAGTCTGTCGTGATGTTGTACTGCTCAAGCAGCTCCGGCTGGCCGCTCTTGATAAAGTACGGCATGTATTCCGCACTGTGCATGCTGGATTCTGTCACATAGTAACCGAAGGATTTCATGATCTCATAGCGTACCATATCATCATGCGGGGCTGGACGCTCAGCGGCACGGCGGCGAATCTCGGGATACATATCCTCGCCATTACGCGTGATTTCCAGCAGCCAGGCTTGGTGGTTGATCCCTGCAATCCGGTAGCGGACATTGTCCGTAGGCAGGTCCAGTCCTTCCAGCAGTTCTTTGGCACACACCTGTACACTGTGGCACAATCCTACACTCTTGATCTTCGAACCACGCAGTACCGCTCCCGTTACGATCGCCATTGGGTTCGTATAGTTAAGGAACCAGGCGTTCGGACACAGCTCCTCCATATCCCGTGTGAATTCCAGCATAGCGTATGCAGCCCGCAGACCGCGAAGAATTCCACCCACCCCAAGCGTATCCGCAACGGTCTGCTTCAGTCCATATTTATGCGGAATCTCAAAATCACTCTTAATCGTAGGCTCATACTGCCCAACAGAGATCGCATTAATGACATAGTCTGCCCCCCGCAGCGCTTCTCTACGGTCTGTATAAGCAGTCACTTGAGCGCGTCCGCCCAGATTGCGGCTGAGGTTCTTCAGCATTTTCTCGGAATTGAATAGCTTCTCATGGTCAATATCATGCAAGGCAATTTCCGCATCAGCTAGAGCCGGCGTAGTCATACAGTCACCCAGTACGTTTTTGCTAAAAATAGTGCTTCCTGCACCAATGAAGGCAATTTTAGTCATGAGGTCTTCCTCTACTTTCTGTTTATAAATTTTGATATATAAGACGAACTTAAGAACCAAACGTTAGGCTCGTCGTCACTACGGTGGAATGTTTGGACTTCCGGCCGCTGTTGTCACCAGATTTCTTCGATTAAACCGCTTCTAGCGGTTGAAATCTGGTGACAGCCTATGCTTCCGATGTGAGCTTTCCTGCGGAAAGCCTTCAGGTGATCGCTTTCGCTCCTACAGTTCCAAACTTCCCCCTTCGCTATTCGTTATTTTCTTTCATTCGGCTTAAAAAGATCTGATATAAGAATTTCGTTACCCCTTCACGCTTCCCATCACAATGCCCTGGCTGAAATATTTCTGCAGGAAAGGATAGACGAGCATGACAGGGAGCATCGCTACAAATACTTGGGCCGCCCGCGAGGTCCGGTCTGAAATGGCTGCCCATTGGGTTAAATCAGCCACATTAATCAGGCTCATATCCCGATTCACGATAATGGTTTGTAGATACGTCTGCAGCGGATAATGTGCAGGATTGTTCATGAGGATCAGACCGTCGAACCAGGAGTTCCAATGCGTTACGATGCAAAATAGGGTTAATGTCGCAATCGCCGGAGCCGATAATGGCACCGCTATTCTCCAAAGCGACTGCCACACTCCACTACCGTCAATCCGCGCGGCTTCTTCAATCTCCGGCGGGATGTTCTTGAAGAAGTTGAGCAGCAGTATGACGTTGAAAATTGGCACTGCCGCAGGCAATATAAGTGCCCAGAACGTATCCAGAATGCCTGTCGCCCGAATCGTCATATACCAGGGAATCAATCCCCCGCTGAACAACATCGTGATAACGAAATACCATACGTAGTAATTGCGGAAGCGGAATGTGCCGCGCTCCTTGGACAACGGGTAGGCGACAAGTATGGTTAGCACCATATTGACCGGGACGCCGACCAGCACTCTTTTCACCGAAACCAGAAAGGACTCCACGAATTCCGGCTTCCCGACCACAAACCGATATGAATCCAAATTGAACTCCACCGGCCACAGACTAACCTTTCCGGCATTTACCGCCGTGCTTGAACTGAACGAAATCGCCAGTACATTAATTAGCGGCAGCAAACAGGCCAGCCCAAGCAGAATCAGAAAGGTGTAATTCAGAATGAGAAAGACGCGCCGTCCAGGGCTATTATGTCTATTCACAGGTCTCCTCCTTCTTTAAAAAATCTTGTACCCGGCAAAGCGATAGGCCAGCAGATAGGAGGCTCCTATCATGATTAGTGACACCACGGATTTGAACAGTCCCACTGCAGTAGCGACACCATAATTGGCATCCTGCATCCCGATTCTGAACACCAGTGTATCGATGATGTCTCCGCTAGGGTACACTTGGGCGCTGTACAGATTGAAGATTTGGTCAAACCCCGCATTCAGCACGTTGCCAAGGCTCAGCACAGTCATCAGAATAATGATCGGGAGCATACCAGGTAGTGTCACATAAAGCGTCTGCTTCCAGCGGCCAGCCCCATCTATCGAGGCGGCTTCGTATAAAGCCGGATTAATCCCCGTTAGTGCCGCAAGGAACACGATCGTTCCATAACCGAATTCCTTCCAGGTATCCGTCAGCACCATGGTGTACGGGAACCATTTTACATCCCCCAGAAAGAACACAGGCTTGATGTGAAAGAAGCTAAGCAGGCTGTTGATTACTCCTGTTGAAGGCGACAAAATATCAATCAGAATACCGCTCAAAATGATCCAGCTCAGAAAATGAGGGAAATAGATGATCGTCTGAATGCCCCGCTGAAACCAGCGGACCCTCGCCTCGTTCAGCAGTAGCGTTACTACTACCGGTACCAAGATTCCCGCAATAATCTTCATTAACGCGATAAATACCGTGTTCCATAGCACCTGATAAATGCCTGGAATATTCAGCATGTATTCAAAGTTGCTCCAGCCCACCCAAGGCGAATGAAGAATCCCTTTGGCCGGACGATAGCGTTGAAAAGCCATCATAATCCCGGCCATCGGAATATAGCTGTAAATGAACACCAGCAGAAATCCTGGGAGAATCATCAGATGATAGGGTAGCTCGCGCCAGTTGGATCTACGTAATTTAGAGCTCGGTACTTGCGGCTTCCCGGTTTTTCCTACCGCGACTTGTTCCATTCATTCACCTCTTTTGTAATGGCGCTGCCGCCAAGAGCCTTCCAGTTCTCCGCAAAGCGGTCAAATTGATTGAGGTCTCCACCCATGACAATTTGCGTAAAAGTCTCAAGCTGCTGCTTTTGCAGGGTAGCGTTATGCTCAGTCATCCCGTCCGTAGGTGCGCCGAAGAACAAATCGTTCTGCAGCGTGTTATTCTTCGAATAACCTTCGAGTACAGAGAGCGAACCCTTCTCACCATACATATTCAGAACACCAAAGTAATTGTTGTCACCGTCAAGCGCCTTAACTGAGCTATCGTAATATCCCTTCTCCTCCGGATTCAGCTTGGAAGGATCCTTGGTCTTCAAGGCTTCAGTGACATTTAGATAGGCATCCAGATTCTTGCGCGGGGCTTCTCCGTATAATAGAGCGTAGTTGAACAATGCAGTTCCTTTCTCAGCATCCGTGTTGTAGACATCCGGCTCTGCCGTTTCACCCCATAGTTTCTCAAGTGCCAGATTCAACAGTTTGACCGCAGCTTCCGGATGCTCCGCACCCTTCTTCACGACGTAGTACGAATTAATTGCAAAAGGCACCTGTGCTTTCGCCGGCTCCCCCGTCGCAGACGGAAGCGGTACAGCAATCCAATCCGCTTTCGGATCGGCGATTTTGCTATCCTGAAGCCAACCGGCTCCTGTATTCCAGAAGTAACCGTACAGCATGCCGACCTTGCCTGCCACGGCATCCTGATTCACTTTGCTAGGATCCTTGGTGCCGAACTCCTTATCGAGCAAACCATCCTTGTACATGCTCTGAAGGGCTGCCAGTGCGGTCTTGATCTCCGGCTGAATGCTGCCGTAAGCAAGCTCTCCATCCTTGTCGACCCAAATATTCGGATAAGCACCGTACCCGTTAAAGAATCCTTCTGCTGCGGCATAATAAGCCCCGGCATCCTTATCAGCGATATCCTTGTTAAGTCCAAGCCCGTACGTATCCTGCTTACCGTTCTGATCAGGATCGTTAAACGTGAAGGCTTTCGCCACAGACATCAGATCGTCCATCGTCTTCGGTACATCGAGTCCAAGATTCTTCAGCCAATCGGCCCGAATCCACAGCACATCAGCTTGACCAAGACCTGAACCCATCATCGGAAGGGCATACAGCTTATCTTGGAAGGTCGCTGATTTCAGCGCATTGCCTCCGTCCTCCGAGAGAATCTTCTGGGTAAATTCAGAAGCGGTACTGGAATAGAATGAAGTCAATTCTTCTATTTGTTCATCTTCTACCAGGCGCTTTAGCTGGGCCGCATTCACTTTCATAATATCGGGCAGCTGGTCTGATGCGATGGCGATATTCAGCTTTTGATCATATTGGGCTGTCGGCGTTGTCCAGTCATAGTTGATTTTGATCCCCAGTTCCTTCTCATAGGCACGGCTCCAAACGTTGTTCTGAAGCGACTCCCCTTCACTAAAGGTCATGCCATCCGAGATTGCGCGGACAGCTGTAACGGTAATAGCAGGATCATATTTACCCATTGGATCCATATTCCCGGCTTGCGGCTTTGATTCTTCGGGCGCATTGTTATTGCTTTTTGCTTCGTTATTATTGCCCGCACATGCCGTAGCCCCGAACATTAATGCCATCACTGTAATTCCGGTTACAAGCAGTTTTGCTTTCCCCACACGGACATCCCCTTTTTGTTTATGATAAGTACACTGTGATTATAGCAAGCGTTTACAAAAATGAGTGACAGGTTATCATTCTCGACTTGTATGAATTTTTTGTGCAATAAACGCTACACATTCCTCCTAAAAATCATCCACCTAAAAAAAGAAAAAAACCACGTAAGAGACCATGGTTTTGATGGGATGTGGAAAATATAGGCTGAAATAATAAGTTTACGAAGTAGATGTTTGTTTGAACTCACTGGGCAGCATCCCTGTCGCGTCTTTAAAAATCCGGCTGAAGTACCGCTGATCCGTAAACCCGCATTGTTCAGCAATCCAGTAAATGGGCTGGTTCGTGTAACGGAGCAGTTGCTTGGCTCGCTCAATACTGACCCATTGCATATAGGACGTGAATGACATCCGCATAACTTCTTTAAAGGATATGCTGAAATAGCTTTGGCTTAAGTTCACTTCTCTGGCGAGGCCGGACTGCTTCAGCGGTTCCTCCCGGTCTTCCAGGATCAGGCTGATGGCACGGATAATCGATACCAGAACCTCCTCATTGTAGCCGGAAGCCCGCAGCCACTTTTGCAAGCGTTGGCGCTGGATCACTAACCGGGATACGTTGTGGTTACCTGAACCACTCTCCGGTAAAAGATCGTTCTTTTCAAATCGGGGGAAGGCCTGATGGACAAAATCATACCAATTCCCGATCGCCGTCTGCAGGTCAAGTCCATTATTCTTCGCTTGCATGAAATCCATTAGACGCTCAAATTCCTCATCTGGAAACACCCATGCAAGTTTGTGCATTTCTTGATCCAACATCGCCGTCGTCATCTCAGGCGCTGCTCCTGAAGCCGCTGGTTCCACCTCTGCCTGATTGACAGCTGCAGCAATCCGGCCCAGTAGAGCATTCAGGTCTTGGTCCTCCAGCTGTGTTTTGACAATATAATCGATAGCGCCGAGGCGGAGTGCTTGCTGAATATAATTAAAATCCTGGTGGCAGGTTAGAATAACCGCCTTGACTGGCGAATGGATCTCATTCAGATGTTCGATGAGTTCAAGTCCCGACATCCCCGGCATCGTAATATCCGTTACCAGCAGGCGAATAGAATGGGTGTGCATGAACTCCAAAGCCTTCTCGGCACTGGCTGCTTCCCCGACAATTCGAATGCCATGCTGCTCCCAGGGAAGCATAACCCGCAAGCCTTTACGGACCAGACCTTCATCATCGACTATGAGAGCTTCAATCATTCTGTACCCTCTCCTCCCTGATCACAGTAGGCAGCTTCATTACAATAGAGGTCCCCGCATCAGGATGACTTTCCACAATCCATTCTGCTGAATCACCGTAGTAAACCTCAAGCATTTTGCGTACATATCGCAGACCAATCCCTAAGCCGGACCCTTGATCAATTCGTTCTTCACTTAGCATCTCTGTCAGCTTCGTCGCCGGTATGCCGGAGCCGTTATCGCGCACCTCAATCATAAGCGTATCCGAATTTGCCAGCACAGCAAGCACGGTAATCTCACCCTCATCTTGATTAAAAGCATGATATAGAGCGTTTTCAACAAGGGGTTGCAGAATAAATCTCGGCACCTGTATGTCCAGAAGCTCATCCGGAACTTGAATGTCCACGTTAAATATATGGTCATAGCGTATATTTTGCAATTCAATATAATCTTTCAAAGCGGCAATTTCCGCCCTTAATTCGACAATAATATTCTGCTTGCCGAGATTAAAATGCAGCACTCTTGTAAAGATCGTCACTAGCTGCGCTATGTTGCTCTGACCCTGCATACGGGCTAACCATTGAATCGTATTCAAGGTGTTATGCAAAAAATGCGGGTTGATCTGCACCAGCAATTTCTCCACCTCGAGCTTGCCGCGCCGTTTCTCTTTTTCCTCTACGTCTGTAATCAGCTCATGTATGCGGTTTCGCATCTCTGTAATATTGTAAAGAATATGGTTAAATTCAACCAGCCCGGTATCGGTAGGAGGGTCAGCAACACGCTGCTGCCTGAAATTCAAAATCTCATGATTCACCATTCGCAGCGGCCGATACACCATGCGCCAGACGCCCCAAGCCAGCGACACCCCAAACAAAAGCGACAAAAGCGAGAACAGAATAAACTGCGAAATCCATTTGTTGATTTCATGCTTGTAATCCTTCATAGGCACGAACTGATACAGCTTCCACCCATGCTGTCCCTTCGCTTCAAAAGCTTTATAGCCAGCGGGCAGCGGATGCGCCCCGTTGATGGCCGCTGATGAGGCTTCCGGCAAGTTACTGAATAACAATTCGCCGCTGTCATTCATCAGTGTGTAATAGAGATGATCCCCGGGAGAACGGCCAGAGGTATCGGCAAATTGATCGCTGAAGCCAACCACCTTAATCTCAATATATACATAGAGCGGCGGCCTTGGAGAATTCTCCAGCTTCCGCATCAATGAAAATACAAGATTGTTATCCGTTCGGGTAAGCGTGCGGTCAGGCCCATAATAGGAGAAATTACGCTGCTGAAACAACAACTTTAAGCGCTCCGGTTCAAATCCGGCAAGATCAGGTGAATTCGGAAACATCACTTTCTGACTGGAATCCGGAGAATAGAAGAACATGGCGACCAGATTGGGATTAGAGAAGTTTACATTGGCCATGGACGATGAGATATTCCTGTACAGAGTTGAACGTTCATAAGGGGCCGTGCTATCCAAAAAGCGTACCACATCACGGCCAATACCACCCTCTATGTCGAGGAGCTGGGATACCCGTTCCATTTCTTCGATTTTCCGTTCCAGCTCTTCCTTTTGCCATATCACGCTATTCTGCAAATCCTGATCGATCTTCTGCGTCTGTACGGTGTAAATCCAGCGGTAAGAAATAAAACCAATGACGACAATCGGAAAGATAGCCGCCAGTACCAGCACGAAGGCCAACCGCCCCCGCAGCGACCGGAAATTGAAATAGGTTCGGTTCGAATGAAGCAAGACAACACTCCCTTTTTTCTGCCCGCAAACCAAGCTGATGACTCAAGTGTGTCACAAGTGAAACTTCCGCATATCCCCTCCATTATACCGTCCGATTCCTGCAGAACAACCAAAAAATCTTTGCTTTATTGCGGAAAAAGAAGAGAAACTGGACCAGTTCAAAAAATTGTTTGATTTTTAATAATTAAAAGTGTGCTCATTGTGACAAATCACATGTTCTTCTGCGTTTCTTTAACGTATTGTAAAGTTATCTCAGGATCGCTGCACAGGTGACCCTAGCAATACAGGCATTGACATCAAACCGTGCGACGCGTTCACACGATTAACTTATAGAGGGTGGAGAGACATGATACAATCTTATGAACGTGATACTCAATTAACACTGCATTTGTACCGGGTATTTGCCAAGTCTTTCAAGAGCATCAATGAGCACGCCGTTACTGGTAGCAAGATCGAGGGTTTCAATCCGACAGCCTTCGCTGTTATGGAAGTTCTGTACTATAAAGGGCCGCAGCCAATCCAGCAGATCGGGGCCAAGCTTCTGTTGCAAAGCGGCAACGTTACTTATGTCATCGACAAGCTAGAGGAGCGCGGCTATCTGCAGCGCAAGCCTTGCCCAAGTGACCGGCGGGTAATCTTTGCCGAGTTAACAGCGGAAGGCGAACGCCTGATGAACGAGATGTATCCGAAGTATTCGGAGAGACTGCATCTGGCGTTCAGCGGGCTAAGCGACGAAGAGAAAGAACAGATGATTGTGCTGCTCAAGAAGATGGGGCTACAAGCTGAGAAGCTGTCTCCACTCCCGCGCAAGTAAGGGAACTGAGCAGTATAGCTGCACTTGGCCACGATGGGATTTTCATCAAAGTGTACTAAACAAAATGTACCTCCGAATACAGAACAAAAGGCTCTCACCCTTCCACCGTTTGCGAAGGATGAGAGCCTTTTGCCAAGCCCTAATAAGGACACTATATTAATCGAATGTAAATTCAAATAGAAGACCTGGCGTGATTCTGATGAAGTTAGCACTGTAGGACACAAACTTACCCTTGAACTGTCTTCTTAACAATGAGAAAATGGTCATTTTCCTCAACTAAGAGCATTTTTGTATCTTATATTCTTGAAATATAGGTGAAATAGGGGAATAAGGTCATTATTGTATCTTATTTTCGAAAAACTACGCTGAAAGTACTATTTCGGAAGAATTAAGATACATTTTTGCCTCTAATCCCCACTTCCCCTTGACTAAAGAATAATTAAGATACAAAAATGTCGTTAATTGCACCCCTCACCCTAATTAGCTCTTCCCATGAAAATTAAGATACGATTCTGCAATTGATCTCCAAATGAGCGGATTTTTCGAAATATAAGATACCTTATCACCTTGATCACAACAACCACGGTAACTTTACGTTTTGCACCGTCTGCGCAAGTAAACTATCGAGACAAGCTTTACGCATGACACCTTACGCTTTCTTCAAAGACAGACCTTCCTCTGAAGCAGAAGGCACTCCGCTGCGGAGCCCAAAGCTGAAGATCAAGGATAATACGGAAATCACGGCCATCACGATAAACAGGGAGTGAAGACCCCCTTCAAGTGCACCACGGAGAGTAGTCCCGGCTTCTCCTGATAGGGAGCTTCCGCCATGAGGGTTCAGTAATTGGTTAATATCGCCCCCGGCGTTCTCCCCACCCGGCTGTTTCGACAGCAGGCCGTTAATTTTCAAATTAAGCCACGAACCAAAAATCGCCACACCGACCGTCTGTCCCAGTGAACGGGTAAATGTGTTCAAGGCTGTAGAAGCTCCGCGCTGCTCATGCCCTACTGAGGACTGGGCAATGATAGTGAACACGATCGAAGCAAAGCCAAAACCAATCCCGGCTACCGTCATCAGAATTAATAGCAGTGCCTGCGATGAATTCTCTGCAAGGAAGATTAACCCAACTACGCCTGCAGCTATGAAAAAGGTGCCGATGAGACCTGCCCGGCGGGCACCCGTGCGGAGAATCATTCGACCGCCCGCGAAAGAACCAAATACCCAGGCTACGGACAAAGGTGCCAGCACTACCCCGGAAATCGTTGCACTTTGGCCCTTCACACCCTGTACCCAAAGCGGGATATACGTAGATAGCCCGATAATAAGCATACTGACCAGTACATTAGCCACTGTGGATACGGAAATGTTCCGGATCCGGAATAGCTCCAGCGGAAGCATCGGCTCAGCCACACGTCGCTCTACCATGACGAACACAAATAGCAGGATTATAGATGCCCCTAAGATGGAGAGCAGCAGCGGCGAAGACCAAGGCAGATTCTGACCGCCGACTGTAAGCCCAAAGAGCAGCGCACTCATCCCGGCGGCAAACAGCAGCACACCTGCGACATCAATATGTGCTTTCCGGCGCACTTTTCCTTCCTTCAGATAACGCGCGATGAATACAATAGAAAGCAGGCCAAAGGGCAGATTGAATACAAATACCCAGCGCCAGCTTAAATAATCGACGACATACCCGCCAAGGAGCGGGCCAATCAACGAGGAAATCCCCCAGACAGAACTTAGTAGTCCTTGTTTCTTGGCTCGCTCTTCAAGGTTGTAGATATCACCCATAATCGTAAAGGTCATCGGAATCAGCGCCCCAGCGCCAATCCCCTGAATGGCCCTGAACACAATCAGTTGTTCCATACTTTGCGAAATCCCGCATAGCAACGAGCCCAGCAAAAAGACCGCGGTACCGCCGATAAAGACAGGCTTGCGGCCGAACAGGTCACTGATTTTGCCGAAGATTGGCGTACTGACAGCCATAGCCAGCAAATAAGCAGTGAATATCCAGCTCAGCCATTGAATACCCTGAAAATCACCGACGATCGCCGGACCGGCAGGGCCAGTTACGGTACCCTCAATCGCAGCTAAAAAGGTAGCCAGCAGGACACCAATCAAAATAAGCCGGCGTTCTTTCTCTCCCATGTTGCTCAATTTAATCCGAACCTTCTCTCTCTAAGTAATCTCTCCGAAAGTCTTGTCGGAGCAAGGCGTACAGAACGGAATCTTCATAGCCTGAGGGGGTATGACGATACTGCCGCAGCAGGCCCTCGCGTTCGAAGCCAAGCGAAGACATCAGACGTGCAGCTCTCGTGTTGACCGGATGACACAGTGCCTCAATCCGGTTCAGCCCCATCTGCCTGAACCCGTAATCGAGCAGTAGCTTTAGCGCTTCTGTCATATAACCTTGTCCCCAAAAGGCAGGCGTCAGTTCACAGCCAATCTCACCGCGGTACGCACCGTCAAACTGCCAGTAATTGAAGCCGCAGCTACCGATAAGCTGTCCGCCGGGCAACACGATGCACCAGCGCTTGCTCTCTTCCTCCAGCGCCATTTGCAGAAGGAGCGCCACCAGTTCCTGAGTCTCCTCCACCGAGACCAGCGGTGGAGCCCCCAGCCAGCGGGCAACACTGTGATCACTCCAGATGACATGCAGTGCAGCCGCGTCATCCATCGATAACGCCCGCAGCCTTACTCGGGTTCCCACAAGCTCAGGCATATCCTCATTGTCTGACTCCACGCTCTCGCCTCCTCAACTTTACTTATTATACATCAATTTGCAGACTCCTCTTGCAGAAGAGAGGGCATATCCATGAAAATGCTGTTCTGCACACAAAAACAGCGTCCGTAATCAGGCAGCAACTAATGCCCGACTATAGACGCTTATGTTTATTTATCTTTACCATATTACCCTGTAGTTCCTGCCGCCTTAACCGGCTTCAGCACTTCCGTGCAGAGAACCCCCAGCTTGTCCTGTATAGCCTTGAATTCTTCAATGCCTGTGCCCGTGAGGCTGTAGGCATCATCATGGGCGGTCAGGAAATTCTCCTGAGTCAGCCTTTCCAGTTCCTGCTTCACTTCACGTTCAGCCACCCGGTACCCTAGTTTCTCCAGTTCAGGCTGCATCCCCGCAATCGTTAGATCCTTCTCATGTGCAAAATAGAGCATGTGAATTCCTATGAACAAGTTCTGTACATCGGCGCGCATATTCCACTCCTTCCGGCCATGAGCCTTCGGTATTTATTAATGCATTACCCTTGGGCCTGCCAGCGGAAACATTGACCTGTTACTTTCCAGTCCATGGATACCGGCTTGATCGAGTTTTTATGCTTCATCCGCTTAAGGCTTGACGTACCTTCCGGGCTGTACTATGTTGGTAGATACAGTTAAGGAATTATACTGACTCAAAGGTACAGGAAGGTGATACTTTATGTTTCAGGCTATGCCTTATGATGGAACACGCAGCGAGCAATTCGAGATGGTTCTGACTCAGCTCGTAGCACTCATCAAGGATGAACCTAGCGCAATGGCCAATCTGGCCAATGCCTCAGCACTGCTTAAACACGCTCTGCCGGACACGAACTGGGCCGGTTTTTACTTATTCGATGGCAACGAGCTGGTACTGGGGCCCTTCCAGGGATTGCCTGCCTGCATCCGTATTCCACTGGGCCGCGGGGTATGCGGTACAGCTGCAACAGAGCGCCGCACACTGGTCGTGGACGATGTCCATACCTTCCCAGGGCATATCGCCTGTGACGCCGCTTCTAACAGCGAGATTGTGGTTCCACTGATCAGAGGTGGGGAGCTGCTCGGCGTTCTGGATATCGACAGTCCGCTCAAGGACCGTTTTGACGACGAAGAGCGCCGTTTTCTGGAACGCTTCGCAGCGATTATCGTGGAAGCTATCTAAGCCCTGTCGTCTCATAAAAAACACAACAAGAACGGCTGTCCTCTCTATTACGAGAGGCGCAGCCGTTCTTGTGTTTACTTATCTATTGCCACTAGAGCAACACAGGGTGGATGTTCCAAATCTCGGACGCATAACGGCTAATGGTATTGTCACTGGAGAATTTGCCGGAATGACCGATGTTGATAATCGATTTCTTGACCCACTCCTTACGATTGCGGTAAGCCAGATCAATCTCGACCTGGGTCTCGACATAACTGGCAAAATCCTTGAGGACGAAGAACTCATCATTGTTATCCAACAGCGAGTGATAAATAGTCTCAAATTCCTGAGTGTGGTTGCAAATTGGCCCTGGTGTAATCAACTGATCCAGCACCTCTTTAACCCTGCCGTCGCCATTATAGACATCCCGGGCGTTATAACCGCCATGCTGGTAATAATCGAGCACCTGCTCCGCCCGCAGGCCGAACAGGAACATGTTGTTGTCGCCCACCATTTCATGCATCTCCACGTTGGCCCCGTCCATCGTCCCGATGGTTAACGCACCATTCATCATGAATTTCATGTTGCCGGTGCCGGATGCTTCTTTACTTGCTGTAGAAATCTGCTCACTGACATCCGCTGCGGGAATGATCTTCTCAGCCAGGGAAACCGAGTAATTTTCCAGGAAGAAAATCTTCACCTTGCCCTTAATATCAGGATCATTATTGACAACATCGGCCACAGTATTGATGAGCTTGATGATCCGCTTCGCCAGATGATAGCTTGGCGCAGCCTTGGCCCCGAAGATGAAGGTACGCGGCACCATATCCATCGACGGATTATCTTTGATCTGATTGTAAAGATGGATAATATGCAGAATATTCAGCAGTTGACGTTTATAGGCATGCAGCCGCTTTACCTGAACGTCAAAGATGGAATCGGGATCTACCCATACCCCATGTTTGCTGTTGATATATTCAGCCAGCCGGAGCTTGTTACGGCGTTTGATACCAGCGATTTGCTCCTGAAAAGACGCATCCTCACAGTATTTGATCAGCCCGATCATCTCTTGCGGATGATGCTTCCAACGGGTGCCGATGGAGTCATTGATCAAGCCAGCCAATTCAGGGTTAGCGTGTAGTAGCCAACGCCGGTGCGTAATTCCGTTCGTCTTATTGTTAAAACGATGCGGGTACATCTCGTTGAACAGCCGCATTTCACGCTTTTTTAGAATATCCGTGTGCAGCGCCGCCACTCCGTTCACACTGTGGCTGGCGACAATCGCCAGATGCGCCATCCGCACTTGATCGTCATGAATAATCGCCATCTGCGCGATGCGATCCTGATCGCCGGGATAACGGCTCATCAGCTCACCACAGAAACGGGCATTGATCTCCTCAATAATGAGGAAGATACGCGGCAGCAATTCTTTTACCATCTGCAGCGGCCACTTCTCCAGTGCCTCGCTCAGAATGGTATGGTTCGTATAAGAGACCATCCGGGTCGTTATATCCCACGCCTGATCCCAGCCAAATCCCTTCTCATCCATCAGAATCCGCATCAGCTCAGGGATCACCAGCGTAGGATGTGTATCGTTTATATGCAGGGCCACCTTGTTCGGCAGCTCCTCATAGGGCAGATCCAGCTTCCCGAAGGTTCTCAAAATACTTTGCAGACCTGCGCTACACAGGAAGTATTGCTGCTTCAGCCGCAGCAGCTTGCCTTCATACTCTGTATCATCGGGGTAGAGAAATTCCGAGATGGATTCAACGGATCGTTTGTATTCCAGGTATTTGTGGTAATCCGTTCCGCCGAGCACCCCGAGTGTCCGGGACGGCTGCGTAATCGACTCCGCACTCCAGTTACGAAGCGTGTTCACATGCCTGTGATCAGCCCCAATAATGGGAATGTCGTAAGGCACCGCCCGCACAGCCTCGTAGTCTTTATGCGTAAAAATCAATTCTCCATCCTTGGCATCCGTCTCCACCCGTCCCCAGAAACGCACCTCCACGGCCTTGTCTTCACGGCGTACCTCCCATACGTTATCCTTCTGCAGCCAGTAATCAGGCAGCTCCACCTGATACCCGTCAACAATCTTCTGCTCGAACAGACCGTATTTGTATCGTATCCCGCACCCATGCCCCGCATATTGCAGGGAAGCCAGCGAGTCCAGGAAGCAAGCCGCCAGACGTCCGAGACCACCATTGCCGAGGCCCGCATCTGCTTCCTCCTCTTCAACATCCTGAAGGGTAAAGCCAAGGTCAGTCAGTCCCTCACGCACAAGCTCCAGCACACCCATATTCAACAGGTTATTGCCGAGAAGCCTGCCGATCAGAAACTCCATTGAAAAATAGTATACCTGCTTATCCTTATCAGCCTTGTACTTCTGGTTCGTATCTGCCCAATTACTTCCAGCGCGTTCGCGGATCATGCTTCCCAAAATATTGTAGACATCGGCGTTCGAAGCTTCTGCGAGCGGTTTGCCCAAATTTCCGATGAGTCTCTCGCGGAACACTTGTTTGAAGGTTTCTTTATCGTTAAACAACAGATGGTTCCTCCTAACAATGCTTTTTTAGTAAAACAACCGACAGACAACAACCGGATTTCCCGGGTTCCTCCTGCTAAATCTTACTGCTCTTGGCGATGACGAATGGACGTTTATGATCTCCGACAAGGATGCGTTCCCTGCTGAGATGGACGTCCTTATCCATAATGACATTCTCAATGACGGCATCCTCTTCGATCACACATTTCTGCATAATGACCGAGTTGATAATCCTTGCGCCCTTTCGGACCTGTACTCCCCGGAAAATAATGCTATTCTCCACTGTACCGCCGATAATGCAGCCGTTGGCTACCAGCGAGTTGCTGACATTCGCGCTCTCCAGATAACGGGTTGGCGCTTCATATTTGATCTTCGTCTGCACCGGATTCTCCCGGAACAGGCTGAAGTAATTGTCCTGCCGGAGCAATTCAAGGCTGTTCTTATAATAGCTCTCCAAAGAATTGATAACAGCATGATAACCATGGTATTCATAGGCGGCAATCTTCAGCTTGTGACGCTGCTTCTGGATGACATCCCGGAAGAAATAACTCTCCCCATGGGCGATGCAGTATTCGACCTTCTCCAGAAACAGTTCTTTTTCCATAATAAAAATATCAAGATAGAGGTTGGGGTGGTCCTTCTCGTGGTGGATTTCGGTGACCTGTTGGTCTTCATCGCATTCGATACGTCGGCACAAATCATGCTCCGGCTGGAGATGCTCGATTTTCTTATAGACGAGCGTAACATCGGCGCCCTTCTCGAGATGATAGCGATAGAGATCCTGAAGGTCGATCGTATTGACGTGCTGGCTGCCCGAGAACACGATGTATTTGGCGGAGGCCCGCTTGAAGAAATCGAGATTGTTGTGGTAGTGCTGGAGGTCACCTTGTGAGGTGTCGGTCGGGTCGTTCCAGTCCGGTGGCAAAATAAACAGTCCGCCATGCTTGCGGTTCATATCCCATGACTTCCCGTCACCCAGATGGTCCATAAGCGAGCGGTATTTGCGGCGGACGAATAGCCCCACACTCTCCAGATCCGCACGCATCATATTGGAGAGCACAAAGTCAATCAGACGGTAACGGCTGGCAAAAGGCACGGCTGCGCCGCAGCGGAAATAGGTTAGCTCATTCAGCTTATCGAGTTCATGATCCAGATTGATTACACCCATCAGTTGCTTCATCGGATTCCACCGTCCTCTACATGGTTATATGGTTTTGGCTGCAACGGAAATACGTTTCTTGCTTCTATTGTCGACCAGCAGAATTTCTTCCTCATTCTCCCGCTGAGTGCCAATCTCCATATAATCCTCAATCACCGTGTTCTCGCTGATGATTGCCTTGTGTATCCGTACATTCTTGCCGATCTTGACCTTGGGCATGATCACCGAATCCGTGATTAGACTGCCCTCACCGATCTCCACGCCGTAAAAGAGTACCGAGTGCTTAACTTCACCAGAGACGATGCAGCCCTCGTTAATAATGCTGCCGGAGACGTTAGCTCCGGGGGCTACATATTGGGCCGGTTGGTTCGGATTACGGGTAAAGATGCGCCAGCCGGGATCATTGAGATTGAGCGGCGGCTCGTCGCTGAGCAGGTCCATGTTCGCTTGCCAGAGACTGGTCACTGTGCCCACATCCCGCCAGTAGCCTTCAAACGGATACGCGTAGAGCGACTGGCCGTCCGCCAGCATCAGGGGAATGATATCCTTACCGAAATCATGGGAGGAATCAGCGTTCTCCCCATCCTCCAGCAGATGCCGCCGAAGCACTTCCCATTTGAAAATATATACGCCCATTGAAGCAAGTGTGCTTTTCGGCTGCGCAGGCTTTTCCTCAAACTCATAAATCTTAAGGTCATCCTCCGTATTAAGTATGCCAAAACGGCTGGCTTCCTCCAGCGGAACGTCGATCACCGAGATCGTGCAATCGGCCCCCCGCTCCTTGTGGTATTGAAGCATAGCGTTGTAGTCCATTTTATAAATGTGGTCACCCGAGAGAATCAGTACATGCTCCGGATCGAATTGATCCACAAATTTGAGATTGCGGTAAATCGCATCCGCCGTTCCCCTGTACCAACTGCTTCCGTTCTCCCGCTCATGCGGCGGCAGCACGAATACCCCACCGTTTTTGCGGTTCAAATCCCAGTCACTGCCTACGCCAATGTATGAGTGCAGTACGAGCGGTTCATATTGCGTGAGCACCCCCACCGTGTCAATCCCTGAATTGGAGCAGTTACTTAAAGGAAAATCAATAATACGATAGGTTCCTCCAAAATAAACAGCTGGCTTGGCAAGTGATTTGGTCAATCCCTTCAACCTTTTCCCTTGGCCTCCTGCCAATAGCATGGCTACCATTTCTTTTTTCTTCATGGAAGAGCCTCCCTTGACTTATGGGTATCAAAGCTTCTGCAGTAAATAAGGTTGAGTGATTAAGAAGTGGAATGGATAGAATGACGCCTGAAATCAAAATTCCAGAAAGAAGTGAAACACAAAGAAATGAGTTGAGATAGGAAACTTAGACAAGGTTACAAACGGGGAAGCGGGGTCGTTCTAATGACCTACCTTGACTGGAGAGGGCTCTCCATACCGGGTAAGTTATTCTTATTGTAAATTGTTCGCTAGCCGCCGTCAAAACCCTTTCTCACAGGAATGAAAAATAAGAAAATATAACCCTATTGCCTATTAAGCACATGAATCTCTTATCCTATTGATTAACCACTGCGCAGCATGTTGAAGAAAGTCGTTTTTCAAGGGCACAGCAGTGCATGCCGCATCTTCAGCAAACGTTCAAAAAGTTGTGGCATAATAGGGTATCAGAACTTTGGAGGGATCGGAATGAAAGCTACCCAAGGCGTCAGGCTGCTGCTTGTTGATGATGAGCTGCATATTCTGCAGTTTCTGGAACTGGGCTTGATCAATGAAGGGTTTGAAGTAAGAACGGCTCCCGACGGGCTGACTGCTATTGCCGAGGCCGCCGATTTCAAGCCGCATGTCGCCATTCTGGATGTTATGATGCCGGGAATGGACGGTTTCGAGGTGTGTCACTATCTCCGTTCAGAAGAGAACGACATCGCGGTGATTATGCTGACCGCCAAAGACGAGGTCGATGACCGGGTCAAAGGTCTGTCGATTGGTGCAGACGACTATATGATCAAGCCGTTCAGCTTTGAAGAGCTGCTGGCAAGAATACAAGCCCGGCTGCGCAACCAGTTCCCCGGTCTGCTGGGCGAGGTACGCCTCGGTTCCTTCCGCATTGACGGGAGAGGCAAGGAAATCCGTTTCCGTGGCGAGGTGCTGGAGCTGTCGCCCACCGAATATGAGCTGCTCCAGTATCTTGTAATGAACCATGGTCTCGTTCTTAGCAAACCCATGATTCTGGACAAGGTATGGGGCTATGATTTCGGCGGAGAGGAGAATATCGTAGAGGTGTATATCCGTTCCCTGCGCGAAAAGCTGGGCGATAAAGAACATCGTATTATCCGTACTCTGCGCGGTGCCGGCTACCGGGTGGATCTGGAATGACCGGGCCATCGCGTAAGGGGGGCAACCTTGGAGTGGCTGCGCGTGGACAAAGTAGACTTCGCACGGTATGGGATCGTTTTGCTCCCCGCTCCCTCCGCAAACAGCTGTTGTCCATCTCGCTGCTGATCCTGTCCATGCTGCTGCTGCTCATTGGTGTATTGCAATATATCCTGATGCGCAACTTCACCTATACGAACAGAGCGGAGGCTATGGAAGCTCAACTGCGGTCTGTTCCCCGTGAGTTCTTCTTTAACTTCTTAAATTATTCTTTGAGGGATGATGCAGGTACAAGCAAACCTAATGAGAATCTAGGCAGCGGCGGGAACGGTAGCCGCTTCGATAATCCGGCCGGAAGCATAGTGCCCGGCAACTTCCGCAACGGTACAGGACGGCCACTATTGCTGGACGCTCACGCGACCCTTGCCATTTACAGCTCGGATGGCACCTTCAAGGATTTTCAGCAGGATACGCTGTCTACGACGGCTGCTCCCAGATTAACCAATGAAGAATATCAGGAACTGATGAAGCGGACACCCGATCGGGCCACAGGTAAATATAAGCTGATCACCGCCGAAGACGGCAGCGAGCATCTTGCTGTCTTCATGAATCTGGGCAGGCCGGGAAATTCAAGGCTGCTGCTGCAAATGACGGTTGAAACCGGTCCGCTGAAGGATATCATCCTCCAGCAGCTGCTCATCTTCGCTGCCTTGTCCCTGGCAGCCCTGCTCGCCGGCTTGTTCTTGTATCTGCCTGCACTGCGAAAGACGCTCGTCCCCCTGTCCAATATGGGGGACGCCGCCCAGCGCATTGATGCCGGCAACCTGGATGTGCGGTTCCCGGTGTTTCAAGGACAGATGGAGATCGACAAGCTGTCCCAATCGTTCAACGCGATGCTTGAGCGGCTGGAGGTCTCTTTCCGCAACGAGCGGGAAGCCAAAGAGCAGATGCGGCGCTTCGCCGCTGATGCGTCTCATGAGCTGCGGACTCCCTTGACCTCCATCCACGGCTTTCTGGAGGTCCTGCTTCGCGGCGCTGCCGACAACAGTGAGCAGCTGTACAGTGCGCTTAACAGTATGCATGGCGAATCGAAGCGGATCAACAAGCTGGTGGAGGACCTGCTGCTGCTGGCCCGTATGGACGGCGCACCGCAGCTGCGCCTGGCAGATCTTGAGCTCGGCGGCATTCTGAAAGAGATGACGCCAGGTCTGTTGCTGCTGGCCGGGAACCGCCGGGTCAGCTTCGATATTGCCTACGGCATCCATGGTCTCTATGATGCCGACAAAATCAAACAGGTGATTCTGAACCTGTTCCACAATGCAGTGCAGCACACAGATGACCACGAGGGCGTCATCCGCATTTCGCTGCATGCCCGGGGGCCGCGGGCGGAGCTGACCGTGAGCGACAATGGCTCCGGCATCACTGCCGAGCATCTGCCCCGCGTCTTCGACCGCTTCTACCGCAGCGATTCCTCCCGGACCCGCAAATACGGGGGATCCGGGCTGGGCCTGTCGATCTCGAAGTCGATCGTCGAAGCCCATGGCGGGGACATCAGCGTCACCAGCATTCCGGGTGTAGAAACAGTTTTCAAGATATCCCTCCCTTGTCTGGAAGGAATAGCCAAATAGTGACTATTCAAGTTATAATAGCAAGTACCGGGGATACGCCGGAGCTTGCTATTTTTGTTGCCTAGGCAAAGATATAGAGAGAGCTGGGAGCCAGCGGTATATTTTGATCACAGCTAGGATTTGTAAATCTCTTAAGAGAGGTGAATTCACAGTATGAAGAAGCTTCTATGGATATTATGTTTAACAGCACTGGCGACTATCTTAATCACGGGATGCAATACCAATAAAGCGGAGAATGCAGCGATTCAAGCTGCTGAAACCTACAAAAATAAAGAATACTACGTAGCAGCCTCAGATAACTTGCTCTCTATCGAATCCATTGAAAAGCGGAATGAGGAAATGAAGCCCTTTTTTACAGAAAACTTTTCTGAAAAAGCAATTGCTACCCGCTATACAACCTTACCCGTAAGTGTAGCTCATACCCATCAGGCGTCGGTTACATCAGAGAATCTTAAATTCACAGTATTAGATCAGACGGATGATTGGACCGATTTAAAGTATACGGCTGACCTTGTCTTATTGGATCAAGAGAATAAGGAGATTGCCCGGGTTCCATTGGAAGGGATTTTGACTTTATTTCTTGTGGATGGCAAATGGCTTGTGCAAGGAGATAGGTTTGACAAAGTTGCGTTTCAAAAACTGTTATAAACAACCTGTTCTTACGGTTGGGGATCGTTGGAGTCCGGTCGAAGACTGGTTAGGGAACGGTTTGGGGCTGGTTGGACTCGTTTGGGACTCGTTTGGGACTCGTTTGAGACTACTGAAGACTGTTTGAAACTGGTTGAGACATATTGAGGCTGATTGACACTACTTAAGTACTGCTGCAAACTAGTTGGAGACTGCTTGAGACAGACTAGTGACTGGCTGCACTCAAGGTTTAGTCTGATTCACCGCCTATAACTGGATTTTCTCCCGCTAATTCCCCTTTATACCCGAAAGCTCACTGCAATAACTGGAATTTCTCCAGTTATTCTGGCCTTGCGAGGTCATATCTGCTAAATTACCGATGATTAACGGGAGGATTTCCAGCTAAATAATAAAAAACAGGATTTTCCTCCGGATTAACTGGAGAAAATCCTGTTACTGAAACGGAGATGCTCGCAGCGCAAACATTCGCTGCTAGGGCATCCCCTATTTTAGTAAAACGAACAAAGAGAAACAAAGCTCTTCTAATCCAACACCCCGGCGAAGCTTTTCTGCATAAATACTTACATACATATACTTCCTTACCCGCTTCACTACTCGCTTCCTTCCTTAGTCCCTTACTTGCTTTCTTGGTCCCTTCCTCACGCACTTCCTTACCTACTTCCTTACCTACTTCCTTACGCACTTCCTTCTTTCTTCACTTCTTTATTTACTGCTTTCCTTCTTGACCGTTATTTGTTCAGCTGAATCTTGCGCTTCTCCTGAACCACCTGCGGCTGGCCTCCGTATACTTCCTGCACAATATACAGCGGACGTCCTTTAGTCTCGTCATAAATGCGGCCGACATACTCTCCGAGAATGCCGAGCATGACCAGCACGAATCCGTTGAATGTCAGGGTGATGCCGATCATCGATGCCCAGCCTTTTACCACAGAATCCGTGAAAATAGCCAGATACAGCACATACATCAGGTAGAGAAAACCAGCAGCTGACAGTACCCCACCAAGATACCCTGCCAATTTCAGCGGCTTGTACGAGAAAGATGTGATACCGTCCAGGGACAGTTTGATCATGCGCTTCAGCGGATATTTGGTCTCACCTGCAAGGCGTTCGTCGCGCTCGTATTCGATGGCTTTTTGCCGAAAACCAACCCAGCTGACGAGCCCGCGTACAAAGCGGTTTTTCTCAGGCAGGCGCTTTAGCTGGTCACAAACTTTACGGTCGATAAGACGGAAATCGCCCGTATCTACCGGGATTGATATATCCGTGGAGTAGCGTAGTACCCGGTAAAAGAGGCTTGCCGTCCATTTTTTGAACAATGATTCCCCGCGTCGCTTCACCCGTTTGGCATATACCACTTCAAAGCCTACTTTCCACTCTTCTATCATCTCCAGAACCAGCTCAGGCGGGTCTTGAAGATCGGCGTCAATAATGACAATCGCATCGCCTTGGGCATAATCCATGCCTGCCGTGATCGCCACCTGATGCCCGAAGTTACGGGAGAGGTCGATCAAGCGGACACTCTCATCCCAGTGGCTGTACTCCTCGATCATCTCTGCGCAATGGTCGGTGCTGCCGTCATTGACAAAAAGGAGTTCGTACGTCTCGCCTGTTGTACCCATTACTTTTTTGATCCGCCGGTATGTCTCCTGAATGACTGCCTCCTCGTTAAACATCGGTATGATAATGGAATAGCGTATGGTTGCACTCATGGACGCTACCTCCTTTAAGGGGAATGATCAAGCACGCCCGGCACCTCACAATCCCCAGCGTGCTTGCTTGTTATGATTAAAGCCATCCTGTTACTTCAAAGTAACCTCGTATAGGGTCCCGCTGCTGGCCGTTGCACCTGCTCCCTGCCAATCCGCCGCAGGAACCTCGGTTCCATTCTCGGTAATCCAGGTTGTCAGTTCGCTGTTTCCGCCGCGACCACCCATGCCACCGCCGGAAATGAGGAAATATTTAACTTTCCCACTCTCCACCAATGCCTTCAGAGAGTCAGGAGTGTAGACCTCGTCAGAGGCATTAAATCCATTAAGAATCACTACGGAAGCATTGTTGTCGATGATATAAGGTCCGGCTGTCCCATAATCCATAGCCGCGAACAAGTATTGCTCGCCGGAATTATGCTCTTCCAGATAAGTTAGCAGGGCTTCGTTAACCCCTTCGCTGCCGCGCCCGCCGAAGCCGCCCCTACCGCCAGCAAAGTTGCCTGCACCTCCACCGAAGTTACCAGTGCCATCACCAAAGCTGCCCGCACTGCCTCCCAAGTCATCCGCGTTGCCACCAGAGTCGCCCGCACCTCCACCAAAGCCGCCCGCACTGCCACCAGAGTTGCCCGCACCTCCACCGAAGTTACCAGTGCCACCACCAAAGTTAGCCCCGCCGCCTAGTGCATTTGGATCGTCGCCACTGGCACCGAAACCAGCATTCACGCGCATACCGCCAGGGCCAGAGTTGCTGTCAGGCCCCGCTGCCGGGGTCATGCTGTTGGAACCATAGGCAATCGGTGTTACCGCCCAGTAAAGGGGACCGATCAACAACACCAGCAGCCCTGCCACCGCGGTGGCATGCACGAATGATTGCTCTTTACCCTTGAAAATAACGAGCAGCAGGGTCGCTGCGATACCCGCAGCCAAAATCCCGATGGACCATCCGCTGCCAATGGTGCTGTCGTAAGGGTGTAGAATATACCACTGCAGGGCCACCGTAGCTAATATAGCTGCCGGAAGCAGCCAGGAGCGCCAGCCGGAGCGCTCACGGTACTGACTCCACAGCTGTATCCAGCCTGCACCAGCCAGTGCGGCAATCGGTGGAGCCATCATGATCAGGTAATACTGGTGGAAGAACCCGGCGATGCTGAAGAAGCCCATTACCGGCACCAGCCAAGCCAACCAGAAAATCGCCTCTTTATGCTTCTGCGTGAAGTTTCTTCTGCGCAGACTGGCGAACAGCCCGATGCAAGCAAAAGCTACGAGTGGCAGCAGCCAGCTAGCCTGACCAGACAGGTCGGACTGGAAGAGCCGCAGCGGTCCGGGCGTACCTGTGTGGAACATTCCACCACCACCGCCGAATCCGCCTTGACCTCCCTGGCTCCAGTCCCGTTGTCGTCCATCGGAGTTCATGCCATTTCCCGGAGGAAAACCCTGTAGCCCTCCGTTCATCTGGCCAACGGTAGAACCTCCGCCTGGCTGTCCTCCCTGTCCTGCTCCTTGCCCGTCGTTTACTGCGCCTTGCCGTCCTCCCTGCCCTGCTCCTTGCCCGTCGTTGACTACATCTTGCTGACCGTCCGCAGTACCAATGCCCGCGGCCATGCCGCTGCTTCTGCCGCCCATGCCTCGGGCGCCATTTGCGCCCCGTCCAGCCATTCCTCCCATCCCGGATCTGCCGCCATCTATCCCGGATGCGTTGCTATTTCCTCCGTCCATCCCAGACCCATTGCCGTTAGCACCGTCCATCCCGGACGCTTTGCCATTGCCTCCGTCCGGCGCTTCGCCATTCCATGCAGGCATCCCATTCATATTTGGCATGCCACCGCCGCCAAACTCGGCACCGGTGCTGCGGTCTCCCGTTAACCGTGAGACTCCGTTATACCCAAAAGCCAGATTGAGCACAGAATTGGTGCCACTGCTTCCTATAAAGGGACGCTTATCCGCCGGTATAGAGTCGACAACTACCGCCCATGACAATGAGACTACCAGCATGACTGCTGTGCTTGCTGCCAGTACAGCTGTTTTTCGCTTCCAGCCCACCTTGGCTGCCAGGAGATAGAACAGGTAGAATGCCGGAAGCACCATGTAAGCCTGCAGCATCTTTTCATTGAATCCGACCCCAATCAGCGCGAAGGCGGCAAGCAGACTCCCTATACGATTCCTCTGAGTCCCTTTGAAAAGAAACCAGACTGCCAGCAGCAACGTGAATACCAGCATCGCATCAATATTATTCGTGCGGCTAACCGCAGCAGCTACTGGAGTCGAAGCCATCACCAGTGCGGCAATGCGTGCAGCGCTTCTACCATAGGTTGGTTTAACCAGCAGATATACTAGCAAAACTGAGCCCACTCCAGCCAGCGCCTGCGGTAAAATCACACTCCAGCCATGCAGCCCGAAAATCAGGGCAAAGAGGCTCTGAATCCAGAACGTTACCGGCGGCTTATCCACCGTTACCGAGCCTGCCGAATCCAGGGAAGCAAAAAAGAAATTATGAAAGCTCTGCAGCATGCTCCCTACAGCTGTTGTGTAATAGGTATTAACATAGTGATCATTCCAAATGCCATAGCCATACAGAAATGCTGCAAGGAGTAGAATAAAAGGTAAAATTAGATCCGGTCCCTGCTTTTTGATCGTTGACATACGTCCCCCACACTCCCATCACTCTTGAACTTATCTTGCGGTATGCCTCTACTTCGTTTCGATAATCCTTGTTCCGCAGATGTAGTATCGCATCCGTACCTTAATGGACAATGAGTGCCCGCTGAATGTTTGCTGAATAACATTTTCAGGGACGTTGCAATGGTGGCAATATCTGAACGAATACATTGGTTACATACTGCAATGACTGCAATAGTTGCAATGGTTTCAGTCGTTTCAGTCGTTTCAGTCGTTTCAGTCGTTAATCGCACAACGCAAAAAGCCCCACTGCCCTTTTCCGGGCGAGCGGAGCTTCCTTCTAATATTTTTATTCCTCTATAAGCCAAGCAAAAGAAATTAACAAAAAGCGAAGATTAGCCAAGAGGTAAGTTTGGAACTGTAGGCGCATAGCGCCCGCCTGCAAGCTTCTCATAAAAACTGTCGCAAATTCTGTTTGAACAATTCCAGCACAATAAGGCGCATAGCACCCGCCTGCAAGCTTTCCATAGGTAAGCTAGTACCAGAACATATACTGTCAACAGATTTCAACCACTAGAAGCAGTGTATCCCCTTCACCTTCCATCGTCTTAACAATGAAAAAGAGGGGGCACCTCCCTAACTAACGGCATTTTTGTACCTTATTTTTCTTTTATTTGGGCAAAACAAGGAAATAAGGGCATTATTGTATCTTATTTTCCGAAAAAGCACGCCAGACGGGGTATTCTGGAAGATTTAAGGTACAATATTGCACTTAATCTCCACGAACCCTTAGCAAAAGAGGATTTAAGGTACGAAAATGCCGTTAATTACACTTCTTATATAAACCTTCTTTTTTCTTGGCTATGTTTGTTATTTTAAATGCGCTCGATATAGTATTTTCCTTGGCTAACATTCAATTTGGATCCACGACCAATGTTAATGATTCATTCTCAGAGAGGGGAACAATTTTTCTTGAAATTCTATTTAAAACATCTCAAGCCCTACACAGAGCAGCCAGCTTGTTGACTGTACTCCAGTTGCGTGCCGTGAGAGGCATGCCAAGGATTTTATCCACAGGGACTTTAAAAAGCGCCGACTTGCTCACACTGATCTCATACAATGTGTACATCTCCCTGCCGATAAAACGGATTTTGTCTGGGCCATCTTCATAAGGAAGCAGCTTCTCAAGCGCCTCCGCCGAAGGCTCCGCTGCCAGAAAAGAAACGTACAGCCGCTTGAAGTCCTCCGGCTCGCTCAGATCAAACGGGTTATCTGTGATAACCCGCTCCAATTCCTCCTGTGTCCGTATAATGACGGAGACCTCAAAGCCAAATACACTCTCGATCTGCCGCTCAATCGCTTCGCCCACTGCACTATATGACGTTTCGCTGCTCTCGAAAACAACGTTGCCGCTCTGAATATACGTCCTGACATTCTCATAGCCTAGGGATTGGAACATCGCCTTCAAATCCTGCATCTTAATGATTTTGTTACCCCCGACATTAATCCCCCGGAGCAACGCAATATAGATTGGCATCTCGTACACTTCCTTACTGAATTTGAAGTTAACCAGCGGTGAGCGTTGCCAGACGTTTACGAATCTCCCGGACCAGCTGCTCTTTCTCAGCCACTGGAAGCCACTCTGTTAACCGAGCTGCGGCGACTGGAAGAATCCAGCGCTCGATCTCTTCTCTAGTTTGCCCCGAGAGCTTCAGATATTCCCGTAAATAATCCTTTGTCAGGCGTTTTCTTATAAAGCCGATCACCAATTTGGCAATGGCGGGTGTCCCCTCAGGCACTACCCCCATGCTGAACATGACAACAGACCTTGCAGCATCTCCGGCTGGATCTCCAGCAAGACCGGTCATCCAATCGATAATCCATACCTGCCCATCCATAAGTATATTATCCGGGTGAAAATCGCCATGACACAGCTTGCCGCCCACCGGAAGAGTATCCAGATAGGAGAGAATGGCTTGTTTCTCCGATTCATTTAGCAGGGGTGCTTCGTGTATGCTCCACTTCAGCCTCTCCTTTTGCACTCCGAGGTCTTCACCTGCATCTAGCGTATGTAGATCATAATGCAGCTTTGCCAGCTTGCGGGCATATTGACCAACCTTCCATGGACTTTTGCCAAGCAAGGTCAATACTGACGAACCCTCAATCTGCTGAAACACAATGCCGCTCCGCCCCTCGACCTCTGCCAGCTCTATGGGCTGTGGAGTCCGAATCCCTAGGGTATGTGCGTACACGCTGATACTATATTCCTTCGTTACCTGATCTGCCGGAATCCCTTCCCGGTACAATTTCAGCACCTTACGATCCCCATACTCCCAAATCTCCGCTGTTCTGCCCTCTCCAACCAGCTTTCCCTTCATGCCGTTTCCCCCATTTCCGAATGGTTCAGCACGTGACTATGGATTACTGCTTTAGACAACGCTGGAAAAATTCATGATACATATTAATAATGACAATAAGTATGGCCAATGACTCTTTGACGTTCCCAACTTCCAGAGAGTGATTGGCATCGTCAATCCGGTATACCTTAATATTACGCAGTCCGGCCAGTTCACGGGAATGCGGCTCACTGAACAATGGATCGGCGCTGCCGTAGATCACACTCCCCCGGCTTTGTTCAATTAATGGCAGTGCATCCGGGATCGGGGTTAGATACAGATGCTCAATCTGTTGGCTGGCCTTCAGAGTAGCGGCGGTTTTGCCGGCAATGACCGTACCAATACTTTTGCTGATGAACAATATCTTCTCATACTTAGGCACAGAGGTGATGGCATTCGTACACTCTTCCACAATGATGCCAATATCCTCCCGCTTCATCTCTACTCTGGCGCTCTGATAGCCATATTCGAGCTGAAGGATGTCACAGTTATACTCCGCAGCTACCTTGGCGGCATATTCCAGCAGCGGGCGTTCTGCCGAATAATTTTTGCCGGGAAAAATAACCGCCAGTACCTTAGACCCTCGCGTAATATGCTTGTGCCGTACCTCCCTGCCCCAATATGAGGGCATTACAACGCTGTTAACACTCATAGATGACGCTCCCTCCTGTCAGCAATACGCTCACACGGTTTTGAAATATTTGAAGAAATCTATCGTCTCCTGATAATCCGCCTTATCCTTGTAGATGTTCATGAGCTTACCCAGTTCAAGGGCAAAATCCACATATCCATTAGGCAGGGCTGTCACTATATTCCGATCTACCATTACATTCGCTCCCGAAGTCGCTCCAGAGTTTTCCTCTTCCACACCAGCATTCGTAACAAATGACCTGTTGTTCAAAATGCCTGCGGCCTTGAGTACCGATACACCACCGCAAATGCCGCCAATGGCCTTCCCGGCCGCGTCCAGATCACGGAGCAGTTTAAGTAAGGTTTCCTCTTTGACAATCTCCTCTGTCTCGCCACCAGGGATAATCAGAAGAGCAATATCTTGGACGTTTACCTCTTGAAGCGTCTTTGCCGGATTCACGGAGAAGCCCTCGCAGGAATTCACTGGTGAAGACCCGAGACCTAACGTGTAAACCTCACCTTGCGTTTTCATAAAATAAGCAGCCAGCACAATCTCAAACTGCACGTAGCTGTCATAGATAAGAATATATGTATTCAATATATAAAGACTCCTTTCCACTGTATAGAAATCTTTCACATCATACTTGTCTATAAGTATAGCTATTTTACATAAACATTGGAAATACGAAAAAAGCATCCTCTTTTTCAATCGAACATGACCAAAGTCAACGCTCTCTATACTGTTGTTCACTATTTGCGATTCGTCAAAACCAAAGGAAGTGGGGTGATCCTGTGGTCGCTATTCACCTTCCTTACTACTCCTATGCTGAGTTCTTTTACTATGGTGCTGATTCCTTCTGCTTGCCTTTACTGGCGACGATCTCAGCAACAATCCATAATAGAAGGGGAAAGAAAACCTGAAACGGGAGAGCGTATATTTTATAAGTATGGTAGGCAAAATTCTGCATCTGCATAATATCCTGATAGATGAAATCAGCCAGATAGACCATAAGAAGTCCCAATTGCAGCACAACAGACCGATAGCTCTTCAGCTTGAACACTTTGGCAACGCCTATACTGGCTACATAAAGGCACAGACTCACTTTGATATACAGCGCCGTGACAAAGAGAATCGCTGAGGAGCCCTCGATCCGGGTCAGGAAATCACCCACATTGATTCGGCTGACCGCCACGTAAGCCGGAAAATACAGGCTGGATAAAATATCCGGACCCAGTATCAGAAGATTACGGAAGATGACCACCATGATAACTCCTCCGCCCATGAGCAGTCCGCTGAAAAACACTTTTTTCGCCGAACCCTTTCCCGGCAGTGCCCGCAATACACCGAGAAAAATCACAATCTCACCGAACGGAAACGTGAACAGGCCCATAGCATCGGCCAGGATTGGACCCCAACCTGAATCAAGGACAGGCTTCAGATGGTGATATTCGAATTTAGGTATGGCCAGAATTTGCAGAAGAAAAAGGATCATAATTGTAAATAGCAGCAGAAACTTGGCACTTCGTCCCAACACCTCAATCCCCGAATAAACCGTCCAGACGCACAGTAGTCCGATACAGAGCATCGGTGCAATCATCGGAGTTTCTGTCAGGGCCACCGTCTCACTGAATTCGCCAAAATTCCGCAGCACCAGCGCTCCCAAATGCAGAGCATACCATATATATGTACAGGAAATAATTCGCCCGGCAATGCCGCCAAACATGGCAATCAGCATGTCGAACAGATTCTTACCCGGAAAAAGAACATGGAGCCTTGCATACACAAACATTAGAGGGACTGATAGGCTCATAGCGATCAACAGGGAAATCCAGGCACTGTTACCCGATCTCCCCGTCACCCCCATAAATAATGAGCTGCCGATAATAAACAGAACCGCGATACTGATAGACTGTCCTGACGGCAAAATCTCTTTATTCATACCTATCGCCCCCCTCCTTTTTCCCGGCAATTCAATTAATAAAAATGACTGACCAAGTTCACAATTACCGGGGAAGGACTAGGAACCTTCCAGTGCATGGACAGCGCAAACGCAATGCAGAAGGATACCAGACATAAGGCAGAGCACACATAGAAATCACGTTTCATCCCCCGCTTCAAGAGTCCATATGGATCGAGTAGCACAATAACCGCATACGCTAATACAACAAAGGCCCCCATATTAATCCCCTATCTTTATAGATCTTGTAGTTTTGGCGCTGCTGTTGATGGTAACCTGAGACCGGACAACGACCGCAAGCTTACTGAATTCATTGCTCCAATCCTTATTTATCTTTTTCCAGGTGGAAGGCATATTCTCATGGATTTTCTCCCCGAAACCAAACACATCGGCATGATATTCTTTCTGAACTTTGTGAATTAGATTCGTAATGTTCTCCTGCAGGATCTCCTCCGCACGTTCTTCAATAGCTTTCTTGGCGTCAAAATGGGTGAATCCATTTGAAGTCATCACTTCATCCAAATTCATTTGGGTCTCCATGTCGACCTGTATCTGCAGTTTGTCATGAATCCAGGAGGGGCGGACCTTCGTTCTGCTGGACTGAATCTCAAGAGAGTAAACCGGATGTCCATCACCGGCATCTACCGGGAGAACACCACCCTTCACCTTGTCCTGGGCAAACAGCATGTATTTGCTCTCCGTTCCACTAAGCATGCCTACCATCTTGTCCTTGGAAAACACAGCTGTTCCGCTGACTCGCTCATTTCCCCGCCCATCCGCCCTGTGAACATAGATGAGCGGTGCCATCGCACTTTTCCCGGAGGACTCCAACTTGTCGATGAAGTCCCAAATTTCAACTACTGGAGCTGTACTGCTGTTTCGCTCATCCAGCATCATCTGCGCAAGCTCGAACGACATGATCGATTCCGAGGTACTATTCATCATCAAAATTTCCCGGGCTGTCTTCTCTTTCGAGACGAATATGTATACATCAGACCTTGTTCCCGTATCTCTGCTGTACCAGTCAATCACCTTGACCATCCCTTCCCGGGCAATCTCCTCACTGAGAATAATGACCTTGGCATGGCTCCAGAACAGCTTTTTACCAGTCATGCTGATCATATTCCTGACAATGTCGAACATCGTATCTCCGGCAAGCGTAAGAATTTTGAAACCTGCCTGTGTCTGTTGAAGTCCGCCCTTTGTGTCCACCATCTCTACTGTAAGCAGCAGTTTTCCGCTCTTCTCATCCTTGTCCAGAGCTACGCCCGCAACGATAGACATGTCATCCACTTCCTTGTAGTTCCAGCAGCCGAAGAGACTGAGAAGAGGCAAGAGCGACAACAGAATAAACAGCACACGTCCAAGTCTGATCATGACCTTTTTCCTTTTTTGTCCATTGGCTTTCTGCGCATATTACGTGCCCCGATCATAGCCGGACGCAGGTACATATCCCACCACGGCGCCCGAATAATGGTATCTTTAATGTCTTGCGCCCGGATCGAGCCTACCCCGAGCATATAGGACACTCCGAAGGAACGCATGCTCATTAGGTGGATCACAAGACCAAGTAACCCAAAGAAATAACCGTAGATCCCCAGAAAAAAGGACATCAGCAGCAGCACTACTCTGACCACGATTAGCGGCCCGGTGAGCCTGGGATTCAATAGTGTCGTTATGCCGGTCAGACCCACTACAATAACCATCGGTGCACTCACAATTCGGGCATCTACCGCTGCCTGACCCAGCACCAGCGCTCCTACAATGCTGACTGCCTGTCCAATGGAAGTGGGAATTCTGGCTCCTGCCTCACGCAGAATCTCGAATATCGTCAACATAATCAGCGCCTCAACAATGCTGGGAAAAGGAACGGACAATCGTGCAGTAGCAATACTAAGAAGCAATTGTGTGGGCAGCATCTCCTGACTGAACGTAACCAAAGCTACATATACTGCCGGGATACTGATGGACATAAAAGCACCCAATATCCGCAGAATCCGGTTAAACGAGGTGAAATAATAATTGAGATAATAATCCTCACTTGCCTGAAAGTTCTCTACAAATACATAGGGCAGGGTCAGGGCGAACGGGCTGCCCTCTATCATTATCGCGAACCGTCCCTCCATAATTTTGCTGACTACGGCATCCGGGCGTTCGGTGCTGCCAAGCATCTCGAATGGAGAATACGGCTCATCCCTGATTAACTCTGCGAGATAGCCTGTGTCCAGGATATGGTCAATCTCTACACGGGCAAGCCTCTCTTGAAGCTCCTTAAGAATATCTGGCGAAGCCAGACTTTCCATATAGCAGAGACAGGTCTGTGTTTTGGAGCGTGTTCCGATCTCACAAAATATAAATTTCAAATCCGCATTCTGCACCCTTCTTCGAATCAGTGTCAGGTTCACCAGCAGCGACTCTGTAAAGCCTTCCCGCGGCCCCCTTACCCCCTTCTCCGTCAGCGGCTCGGTAATCGCCCGGGTCTCCCACCCTTGAGCGTTAATATTAAGTGCACCTGCACAACCATCCAACAGAAAAAGCGTCTTGCCTGCTACAATTGCACTAATTAGCTCATCCAGCTTCAATGCAACAACTACATCACTGATCTGTATAACCTGTGTTCGGATATTCTCCATCAGATGCTCCGGACTATAATGCTCAGCCCCAGTAAAAAGCGCTTCTGTTACGGGTCTGATAATTCCATCCTGAATCAGTTCCCGGTCAATCATACCGTCAATATATACAAGTCCGAATCGGACTCTTCCAAATTGCTTGTTCTCCATCACTCTGATACGGAGGGTTCCGTCATTGCTGAATATCTGCCGCAGCCGAGCCAATGTCTCGTCGAGCGACTGGCCTAGTTCCTGTTCGGACACAGCAGTAGTCGAAGAATGGGGCAACGCTGAGTTACGGTTGTCATCGGATTTCGAGCTCTTCACGCCAGTCACTCCTGTCAGTGCTTTTGTTGAAATTATCCCCTGAGGCTCTTTATCCTATGCACCAAAATTATACTTTCATAGAACAGCCACACCCGGATTTTCACAAAAAAAAAGCCGCAGCAGCGACCGCTCGACCATAGCAATATGATCCAGTAAGATATAATAAATAATAAATATTAATTATGTATTATTTCATTGAAGGAGTTCTGATAATGACACCATTCACCAAACAGGTCATAGAAGTTATACAGTCTATTCCCGAGGGCAAGGTCATGACCTATGGCGGAGTCGCCCGGGCTGCTGGCAGCCCGAGAGCCGCGAGACAGGTTGTCCGCATTCTACATTCCATGAGCCGTAAATACAAGCTGCCTTGGCACCGGGTAGTGAATGCCAAGGGCATGATTGCTTTGACCGAGGATGAGGCTGGTACGATGCAGCGCCTTTATCTCCAGGATGAAGGTATTCTGTTCGACCTAAAGGGCGCAATTGATTTGGAACAGTTCCAATATCAGCCTGAGCTTGGGATCGACTAAAACCTGCTTTTAGAGCGCCCCCGTCTCTCCCCATTCCCCAGCACATTCAGCAGACAATACATTGTTGCATAAATCACCAGCAGCACCAGCGCTATGAACAGGCTGAAAAAGACGGATTGCCGGTTCAAGCTGTCAAGTACAAGTTGATAAAGCTGGTGCCTGTCGGTAAGTACATCCCAACTGTTGAGCCGGTACACCCTGCCAAGCAAAACCCCGTATCCACCCAGCACACAGGCCGCCAGGACGAATATCCAGGAGAGTAGCAAATTACTTTTACGGTAGATCACGGCCTGAAATTGATATAGCGAGAAGAACCCTGTCAGCCAGCCACTCCAGGTGAACAGCAGCAGCATGACCATATCGTACCAGTACCGGTTCTGAATCACTCCGTGGACAATATATCTCCCCTTCTGGGCCGTCAAGTGTACAAGGTCAGTCATTAGATACGGCGCGTTCGGGAAAAACAGCAGCCAGGCCACTCCCAGCGGAAGCAGCCATATTCCCCCGATCCTCCTCTTATCCAGCTCATGGGCAGCCATTGAGAACAGAAAGGGAATCCAGGCCAGGAACAGATTCCAGATCAGAAAAGCATAGAACGAGTCGGTCTGAAGCGATACCACACGGTATACCCCTAGCGTAGCCACTGACAGACCGGCCAACAGCAAGAATACTTTTGAATAATTCAGTTCCTTCATAAGGCACAGTCTCCTTATCTTCTGGGTTCTAAACGTTCAATTACCCTACATTGTACAAATTTGTAACACAGTAGTCTATGCCAAAAAGGACTGTTCGCTAAGCCACCATGGCCTGTAACAGTCCTTTTTGTATGTTAATGGGGACATTCTTCCCTGTCAGACTTCAAGCCCGCCGCGCTTTATTTGTCCGGCGACTACCCGCTGCTGCCGAATTTCTATCGGAAGGGAGAATGCGCTGCATTCCCTGAAAGCTGCATGCCGACAGCCGGCGCATTTGCCATAATCGATCGCCCCAAGTGCTTGATTGATGGCTTCTCCTGTATGTTCGTAGAACTGTTCCTCACCGATCTGATCATAAAGTCCGGTTCGCTTCAGCAGCTCGAGAGGCTGGGACTGGATGCCGGAAATCATTAGGGTCCCTCCCGAAGCGTGAAGCTGTTTCACTAGCGTCACGAGGTTCGCTTCTCCTGTCGTGTCCATCAAAGGAACCTTGCCCATCCGCAGCAGAATAATTCCGGGCTGTCCCGCACCGGGTTCCGGCAGGGTATTGTCAAATCGGTATGCTGCGCCAAAAAACAACGGCCCTTCCACATTGTAGATGCCGATCTGCGGACAGTCATGGTGCTCCGATACCATATGAGCTTCTACCTTTACCGAAGACGGGTCAGGTAATACCTTGGAGACCCGATGAACCTCACCCATCCGCTTCACGAAGAGAACCACAGCCAGCACCAGCCCCACCTCTACGGCGAGGGTCAAGTCAGCAAACACGGTCAATAGAAAGGTAGTGACCAGAACGAGGGAGTCCCCCGTTCTGGTCTTCAGCAAATGCAGGAATTCTTTGCGCTCACTCATGTTCCAGGCCACAACCATCAGGATCGGAGCCATGGCTGCAAGCGGAATGGTTGAAGCATATGGCGCCAGCAGCAGCAGAATCAGAAATACGACCACACCGTGGACAATACCCGACACAGGAGAGACGGCGCCATTCTTAATATTGGTTGCCGTTCTGGCAATTGCCCCTGTTGCTGGGATGCCTCCGAACAGCGGCGCTGCGATATTCGCAATCCCCTGTCCAATCAACTCACGGTTACTATTATGGCGTTCCCCCGTCATCCCATCCGCTACCACCGCTGATAGCAGCGATTCGATGGCGCCAAGCATGGCGATAACGAACGCTGGACGGATAAGCGACTTGATGCGCTCCCAGGTTATAAGGGGGATGTGGAAGCTCGGTAATGTACCTGGGATCTCCCCATACGCCGAGCCGATAGTTGCCACCTTGCCGTTGAAAAAAAGAACAGCCATAACCGTTGCGCACAGGAGGCCGATCAAAGAGCCCGGAACCTTCGGAGCAAAGTGGAGAGTCAGAAGAACCGCTGCAAGACATACGACTGCAGTCAAGATACTGTACATGTTAGCCGTCGAGAGGTGCTGGCCGATCTCTCTCATGTTGTCTACAAAGCCTTCGTGCCTCTTCATGTCTTGCAGCCCTAGGAAGCTGCCAATCTGCCCGCTGAAGATAATGACGGCAATGCCTGCCGTAAAACCTATCGTTACCGGCTTCGGAATAAACTTGATCAGAACGCCTAGCCGGAGGATTCCCATAAGAACAAGAATAACGCCTGCCATCATCCCGGCAATCAGCAGGTTCTCATATCCATACTGCATCCCGATAGCGAACAAAATGGGAATAAATGCTCCTGTCGGACCGCCAATCTGGAACTTGGAACCTCCCAGCAGCGAGATCAGAATTCCCGCTATAATCGTGGTATAGATCCCATATTCCGGCTTGACACCCGAAGCAATAGCAAAAGCCATTCCGAGCGGAATGGCAATAACACCGACAATGATTCCCGAGATGACATCTTTACGCAGAGAAGCAAGGCTGTAGCCCTCGAACCGACCCCATCCTATCATGATCCAACCTTCTTTTCTTTTATCTGAATATTTGATTATTTGAATATAAAAAAACATTACTCCTGCGCGACGCTCTTGTCAACGCAAAAATAATGTTCAGTATACTTTGCTGCTATTCACCGCGCATGCCTTCCAGAAGGGAGATCGCATTGACCAGATGGTTATCGAAAATTTGCCTCGCTACAGCCAAAAGATCCTTAATAAGAGGGTCACGAAGAGAGTAAATCACGGAGGTGCCTTCCTTCACACTGACGACTACATTCTTCGCACGCAGAACGGCTAGCTGCTGGGATACAGCAGAACCTTCCGAACCCAGAATGGCTTGCAATTCGTTCACATTCTTCTCACCTTCACTCAGAAGCTCCAGAATGCGGATACGCATCGGATGGGCCAGCGCCTTGAAAAACTCCGTCTTAAATTGCTGAATTTCGTAGTTCATAGACATTTTCTCCTCGAATAGCATTACTTCTGAAATCTATTGCTATCATAGCATAGCCTTATCGTGTCATAAACTACCGGCCCCGAAATGTGGTTTATTCTATCTCCCTCTTTCAGCTAAACAACAATCGGATAAATGCCAGGTTCTTTCACTGAAATACTAACAAAGATCCCCAAGGCCATTGGTTCGCCCAGGCTCTCGAACATCAGTACACTTTCACCAAGCCGCAGATAGCCCGTTCCGTCCTCGTCGATATCCTCCAGAACACCGGTAAAGACAACCCTGTCCCCATCCATGGCAATCCCGGCCACCCCCTTGTCAGCAGGAACGATATCCATCCATCGCATGAAGAGCTGGGTCAGCTCGAACTCCACGTTGATCTCTTCCAGCGGAGTTGCATGTGCACCATGCCAAATCCCCCGGCCTTCCCCGTATGCTGAAGTGAAGAAAATTTCATTCTTCCTGAGCCCGTTCCGGGCCACTGTTATTCTCATTTCATAATCTCCATCCGTATAAGTATTCAACATTATTATACATGAGCCTTGGAACGTAGGGGATTCTTGGCATAGAAAAAAGATGTCCCCGCCTTGGCAGCATGGGACATCCCTTGATTCGTAATCCTTTTATTTTACCTGCTCCGCATTGTAGACCTTAACATCCAGCGGTGCGGACAGGAAATCGCCCGCCTGACCGGAAAATCCTGTGAAATGACTACTGGCATTATGGGTCGCTACGGCCTCTGCATCGCGCCAGGTTTCCACCATGATGAATACATTGTCCTGTCCAGATTGCTCGTACAGCTCGTAGGAGAGGTTGCCTTCTTCTGTCTGTGATGAGGAAATCAGAGGCTTAACCTCTGTCAGGAACTGCTCGCGGCGCTCCGGCTTCACATGAAAAACTGCATGAATAATAATCATCTTCTGTCAGCTCCTTCTTATTTCCACTGGGCAACTTTTTCAATAGGCAGACGAACCGAAGCATAACCTGCATCCGCGGCTTTACCGATAGAGATCAGCATAACTGGAACATAACGTTCTTTATCAAGTCCGAAGGCTTCAGCAATTTGGTCTTTCTCATAACCACCGATAGGATTGGTGTCATAGCCATGTGCATGGGCCACCAGCATCAATTGCATGGACACAAGTCCGCCATCAATCAGCACGGTATCCTTTTTAACTTCACGCGGCAGCGTTGGGAAATGGTTACTCAAGACACTCATTTGTCTTTCTTTTACTTCTGCTGGCATGAAGCCACGCTCCACGGCGGCACTGAAAATCTCCTCCGCGTAATCAAAGTTGTTCAAATCCCCAAAGACGGCAATCACAGCTGCAGAAGTCTCCACCTGGGATTGATTGAATTTAGCCAGCGGCGCCAGGGTGGCTTTGCCTTCTTCACTCTCAATGACAAGAAAACGCCAAGGCTGCAAATTGACTGAAGACGGTGCAAGCGTCGCTTCGGTCAAAATTTGCGTCATCTCTTCCTTGCTGATTTTGACCGAAGGATCATACTTGCGAATAGAGCGGCGGCCAGTGATAATGGCTTTGAAATCGTTAAGTTGTGTATTGTTCATGTGATGAATCTCCTTTGATTGATATAGGATGTGATCTACAGTTGCTTAATATTCTGCTGCATCCGGGTCAGCATATCGATAAGTGCGGTTCGCTCCTCCGGTGTGATGCTGCTGAATAAGTTACTGATAAAATTCTTCTTTTCTTCGCATAACGAGGCAATTCTCCCCCGTCCTGCCTCTGTGAGGGAGACCAGGGTAACCCTGTTATCTTCAGGATTGTTGCGCCTAGTAATCATGCCGCACTCCTCCAGCCCTTTCAGGTGGCGAGTAACAGCGGCCCCATCTATATCCACTTCCTTTTGCAAGAAAGACTGGCTAATCTCATCGCCATCGTACAGCTCATGAAGAAGGCGAAGCCGGGTCGGACTAATGTTCACCAACCGCTCAAACTTTGGACTAATAGCTTTGCTGAGGCTTTGCAGCAGCTCGAAAATCTGCTCTTCCTCGGGGTATTGTTCAGGCAAAATATACCTCCCCATTCCATTGAATTGTGCACAATCAATCAGACGATAATTATATTACTCATAATTCATTGACCTGTCAACCAATAAGGTCACACACCAAAAATAGGGTTGCTTTTATCGACAGGGAATTCTATAGTCTTGAACTAAGGAGGAGGATCTGTGAATGAAGATAGCCCTTATTCAGCTTGATATAGCATTTGGTAATCCTGAGGCTAATTATGCTGCGGCAGAACGTAAAATTCGGGCGGCGGCGGAAGACAAGCCCGACTGCCTGATTCTCCCCGAGCTGTGGACGACGGGATATGACCTGACCCGGCTTGGAGAGATCGCCGATCCGGAAGGACGCACTACCAAGCAATTTATATCTGCACTTGCCAAACAATACAGCATTAACATTGTGGCAGGTTCCGTAGCTAACAGACATCCCGGCGGCGGTGTGACCAATAGTATGTTCATTTTTAACCGTCAGGGTGAGCTGGCCGGGGAATACAGCAAGCTCCATCTGTTCCGGCTGATGGATGAGCATCTCTATCTTCAGCCAGGGGAAGCCAAAGGCTTGTTCACTCTGGACGGAGCATCCTGTGCCGGACTGATCTGCTACGATATTCGCTTCCCCGAATGGATTCGTGCCCACACCGTGCAAGGCGCCGAGATACTCTTCATCAGCGCCGAATGGCCGCTGCCGCGCCTGTCCCACTGGCGGGCGCTGCTGATCAGCCGCGCAATCGAGAACCAATGTTACGTCGTTGCCTGCAACCGGGCCGGAAGTGATCCGGCGAATACCTTTGCAGGACATTCCATGATCATTGATCCTTGGGGTGAAGTCGTCTGCGAAGCTGCTGAAGGTGAGGAGATCGTTAGCGGTGTGATTGACTGGCAGAAGGTGCGTGAGGTACGGGCGCAGATCCCGGTGTTCTCGGACAGACGGCCTGATCTATACGTCTAAATTTAAAAGCAACCCATGTTGCATACATACAGGAAGGGCGTTACAAGCACTGGTTTCTAACCAGTCCTCCGTAACGCCCTTCCTGTGTACTCTGTAATTTATCATATCTACAACTGAGAATAACGTTCCCGCAGCATTTGTGCGGTATCTTTAACACGCTGGTCGGTGTATTCCAGCTTATATCCCGTCTCCCGCTCTAGCCTGCCGGAAGGGATCAGCTCTGTCGCCCTGCGAGCCAAGGCCTCTCTGATCCCGCTACAGAAAGCCGCGGTGGTCGTTGGTCCGCCCAGCTCGCCCAGCCCGGCGATGGTCTCCGGGCGCACCTGCGGATAAGATAAGCCGTGCTCCCCTGCGGCTGCGTCCTCATAGAAGCTGCGAATTAGTTCGCCTCGCTCCTGTCCCGAGCCGGAGACTACGACAAAGGCATGCACGAAGTAGGCCTGGCTCTGTCTGCGCTGGGCAATCCCGCAGAATTTGCGGCCGCCAATGGAGAGGTCGAAATCCCCCGGACAATAGGAGCCTACGACCTCCTTCGCCACAATCTGTGTCGCTGCCTCAGGATGACTTACGGCTACGGCTTCCGTAATTATTGCCGCCAGTAGCCGGAAATCGTCATGAAAGTCCTGCTTGCCGCGGCTTTTGGGCAGGATCAGGGACACGTTCACAATTCCGGCGTCCAATGGTACGGCCGCGCCGCCAGAATGCCGGACAGCCGTGCGGATGCCACGGCTCTCCAGCTTGTCCATTGTCCTGGCAGCCCCAGGCAGCTTGCTGTCCCGCAGTCCCAGGGCTACCCCGCCCGGATGGGTCCAGAGATGCAAAGAGGGGAGAATCAGGCCCGCGCCCACATCCCGGCATAACATCTCTTCAAAGGAGAACGGGAGCAACAAATCGCCACTTAGCGCGGAGGCCGGATACCGGCCCTCTCCGTTATTATCTTCTTCGAGCAAATGCTCAAACAGCCCCATAACCGGCGGAAGCGGGCTTCCTTCCCCTTCAGTTTTCTTATCCATTGGTATCCTGTTCATGAATAACCCCCGAGCGCAGTTATATGCTATATTCTGCCGTAATCATAATCTCATTGTAACCCATCTGCCTGCCCTCGCGAAGCTTGAAAAGAGCCTTCAATCACGCTATCCTTAGCCATCGAGTTTAAATCACATAATCCTTGAATCTGACTCAACCTTAGGAATCTAATTAAGTTGACTTTTGGGTAATACTATATCAAACAACTAATAACATTCAGGAGTGGTGCCGCATGACAGCCGAACAGGCTCGTAAGGGCAGGCCGGCAAGCCAAACAGAGCAATGGGAGCACGCGCTGAATCTGCTGTATTTCAACTTTCAAGATTATAGCAAGGAAGCGCTCCGCAAATTTGATGACGAGGATATCCATCAGGCCAGAGTGAACTGTCGCAAGCTCCTGACTCTGTTAGCCATACTTGATCCGAAGCATTCTTCTGGCCTGTACCCTATATTCAAAAAAGCCCAGAAACGGCTAGGTAAGGTCCGGGATGCCGATGTGCTAATCCAGTCGTTCAAGGAAAGAAGACAGCAGGCCAAGGCCGATGGCAAGCCCAAGACGGTCAAACTGCTAACAGCTGTCATCAAGCATCAAAAACACACGCGGAAAAAGTACCGTGAACAACTGGCCCAGGATCTGCCGAAGCTGACCAATTCTGCCCTGGACGAGCGATGGGCGGTTTTCCTGAGTACGCAATTAGAGAGCATGGTCGCAAGAAGAGATGCCAATGTGGTGATGCGTGAGCTAGAGGTAGCTTTTGAGCAGAGGAAACAAGCCTGTAAAGGCCTTTTCAAAGACCTGTCTTCTCCATCAGAAGAGGCTTTCGAGACACTCCACAAGCTGCGGATTGCTGCTAAGGAACTGCGGTACACGGCCGGAGCGGCCGCTTTTACACTGGACCCGAAGTTTCAGGCCGATGAGGGCATCTATAAAGACGTTCAGGCACAGCTGGGGGAAATCAACGATAAGCGGATCTGGTTACAGACCTTGAATGAGATTGGCCGGAAAAAACTTGATGTTGGTAAAAAAACTTGGGAAGCCTTCACGGGTGAACTGCGGGCAGAGGTGCTGGAGGCATTGCAGCATAATCGTGTACTTCCTGTCGGGGATAGCAAATAAACTCTGCACAAGTATTCCAAAAAAGGCGTGAAAGACAGGTTATCATCCTGCCCTTCACGCCTCTAACTTAGTTTAATGATTTGCTTTCGCACCGCTATATTTATTCAACACACCTTGGTAGACAGCTTTTGGCTGAAGACCGACCAGCTTTTCCATCGGCTGACCGTCCTTGTAGACAATCACTGTGGGCAGCCCCATCACTTTAGCTTCCGAAGCCAGCTCCGGCAGATTGTCACAATTGACCTTGGCGATGGTTACCTCTTCCCTATACTCTCCGTCCAGCTCCTCCAGCAATGGCAGCAAAACCTTGCAAGGCGGGCACCAGGGTGCTCCGTAATCTACCAGCACTACACCTTCACCGCTTAGTTTTGACCGCAGACTATCAGCTTTCTCTACCTCCAGAATAGCCATACTTATTCCCTCCCATGTTCCTTATCTATAAGGATATCCTGATCATGCTGTTCTTCCAGAATCGAAGATATCCGCTGCTCCAGATTCAGCTTGATCTGGTTCAATTGCAGGATCTGCTTTTCAATCTCTTCCAGTTTACTTTGGTACACCGGCATCACTTCCGCACAGAAGGACTCTTTATTCTTCAGTACACAATTCAGGAAACCGGCAATCTCCTCCGTGGATAATCCAAGATTCAAATACAATTTGATGCTCTCCACAGTCTCTATAGCAAGCGGCGAATATTCCCGATAACCGTTGGCCTGACGGACCGGTGCAATTAAGCCCTGACTTTCATAATAACGCAATGAACGGACACTAACACCTGTCTGGCGTGCAAGCTCACCTATTTTCATGGCATTCTCCCCGGGTTCATGAGAAATGGTCTACACATAGTATAAACCCTCACATCAGTGTGAGGGTCAATCTATTTTTTTGAAAAGAAACCTCCTAATCCGATGTTGTGCTTGAGGCCCCATAATCTTCAATATTCAGCTTTACCTCATAAGTAATCGGCACACTACTGAAGACCGTATCCCAGTTCGTCTTCACTTTGTTCCATACGGACGGATGCTGAATCTGCAGACTCTTACCGAATCCGGCAACATCTGCCTGGAGTTCATGCTGCATTTTGCGCACAGTGTTCTTGACCATATCCTGCACCTTCTTCTCCAGTGTCTCTCTCGCCTTCCGTATGGTTCCACCCACCAGCCTCTCTCCGCCGGCAAAGTAAGCCTCGGCAATTCTGCCTTTCGATTCTATGAGGACGTGGAAGGCGATCTTGTCTCCATTTACGCTGGCCTTGATCTTGCTGTCCATCCCTGTAATCTCATACGTGACGAGCTTGTTATTGTCAGAACTGTAGGTTTTGACGGAACCGCCCTCCCCTTTTCCTGTTAGCCAGACCAATCCATCCAGTTCCGCTTCGTCCAGGAAACCGCCGAGCTTTCCGGTAGATCCCTTGATAACCGCTACTCCCGAAAACTTGGTTTCCTTGCCCGATACAACCACATTTTGCAGGGCAAAGCTGGTATGACCGTGCAGCGGACCTACCACCTTCGCCATCGATACAGGCTCCCATATCCTTGTGATCCTCCTCCGGTTATTGAAGGTTCCATTCAGCACAAAAGCAGGGGTCTGACCCGGGAGCGAATCGCGAAAGACCTCTCGCGCCTTGCCTTTACTGATGAACAGCAGCACACTTGGCCGAATATCGTTATCTCTGCTGAAGAATTCAATGAGTTCGGAGAGCTTCGTTGTCCGTGCAAGCTCTTCTCCAATGACAATGGTCTTCAAATGATGGCCGATGGGAAGGCGATTGGATCGCAGAGAGAGCTCACGTACTGCCTCAAAGATAGAATCGCCAGTCTGCGTAGCATTATAGTAGTTTTTGGACTGGGCTCCCTCCTTTTTGGAACCGATAGCACCTTGAGGAATGAGAAATTGATAGGTACAGGAAACTTTATTTCGCTTCGGGTATTCTCCGCCTTTCTGCGCAAGATCCTGCTCAGTCTCCGTTTCTTCCGCGACATCCAGAGCGACTCCCGCTTCCAGGTTAACATCCTCAATCGGCGAGCTACTCCAACAGGAAGAGAGCAGCAGACAAGCAACGATCAGCAGACTCAGACTACTGCCTTGCTTCAACAAATGCTTCATGAGCGTGCCCCCCTAAGACGTGCAATGATTAATAGCGGCAGCGGCAGCACCCCGAACAGAAAGAATGACCAGTTGCCAATTCCTGCACCAAAGGCAAATAGCCCATTCAGACTACGAGGAATTTCTGTCACGATATATATAACGGGAAGCAGGGCAAATAAACAGTGGTTCAGAGGGATCTTCGTCAATTGTGACAACCCGAGTGCTGCTCCATAGAAGGCAATGCAGAAGGTGCAAAAAATCTGCATAATCCAGATGGTCAGCCATAAGGATTCGAAACGCTCGAACACCAGATAGTTCACTTCAAAGCTGCGAATAAGGTCAATGAAAGGCCATGTCCGGGTAACCACACCATCTACAGAAAAGGCTCCGATACAAAGTACAACTGCCACAATGTAAAAAACCATAGCGATTAGTGTAGCAGAAACAACTACCTTCATCGTCTTTTTCGGCTTATCCATAAAAGCAACCAGAAAGAGTAGGGCTTCCCCAGAGGTAAAGGTCAGGGCCGTTGGCTTAATAGACCGCCAAACCGGACTCATGCCCTGCCCCAGTACAGGGCGCAAATTGTTGATATCGAAGACCTGCAGACTGAGCAGACTCACGCCAAAGAACACGGTCCAGGTAATGGGAATCATCAACCGGCACATGCGAGAGATCGCATTGATCCCTCCCCTGCATAGATAAAGGGCGACCCACATGAAGATACCGGCAATAGCCCAACCAGGTGTTCCTTCCAGCAGAATAAAGACAGTCACTTCCTGCACATTACGCATCTCATAGCTGCCAATACACACAAAGTAACCAATGAGCACCACTCCCAGCAGGATTGCCAGCGGACGACCGATAATCTTCCCACTGTATTGATAAATGGTCTGCCCAGGGAAGCGCTGGCTGAGTCTGGCAATAATCAGTCCTGTAATCATGGAGAGTAGCCCTCCAAGGATTACAGAAATCCAGACATCAGGGGTTCCTGCCCGCTCAACAGTGGTCCGAGGAAGGGTAAACACACCTGCTGCAAGTACATAGTTCACCACAATAATGATTAACTCGGTCGTTGTTATCCGGTCCCTCGTTTCCATATTTAAGCCTTTCACCTCCGTTGCTTTGATTAAGTTTGCTTAGCCTTTCCGGATCGGGTCTTTCGGCTTCAATAGCGCAGGGCGGCGCTTAAGCAGATGCAGCGGCAGCCTGATAATAAAATCCTTCCAGTCCCTTAGATGAGAGGGCACCATCAACCCCAAATAAGGTACCCCAAAGCTCTTCAGCCTGATTAAATGACTGCTCAGTAGCAGAAAGAACATGATAACACCGTACATCCCGAACACCGCTGCGAAGAACATCGCCACGAAGCGCAGCAGCCGCAGAGTGATACCCGCACTGTACATCGGCATGGCGAAGGAAGAGATGGCTGTAACTGCAACGACGATTACGAGAATAGGGCTGACAATTCCCGCCTCTACCGCAGCCTGACCGATGATCAGACCGCCGACGATCCCCATTGCCGGGCCAATCGGCTTGGGCAGCCGCAGACCCGCCTCCCTTAGTATTTCAATGGATACCTCCATAATCAGCGCCTCAATTAACGAGGGAAAGGGGACGCCCTGACGGGAACTGATGATAGATATCACCAGCTTGGTCGGAATTAGACCGGGATGAAAAGAAAGAAAGGATATATACAAAGCCGGGGCAAACAAAGAGACTAATGCCGCGAAGAACCGCAATGTCCGTAGCAGAGACCCTGCCATCCAGCGGTCAAAATAATCTTCGGGCGATTGCAGCAGCATCCCGAACGTCACCGGCATAATCAAGGCAAAGGGGGTCCCATCCAGCAAGATCGCAGCTCTTCCCTCCAGCATGGCAGCCATTACACGGTCAGGTCGTTCGGTATTCTGAATCTGTTGAAAGGGACTAAGAAAGTCATCCTCGATCAGTTGCTCTACAAAACCGGACTCTTGTACATCATCAATATCTATCGTGAGCAGCCTGCGTTTGATCTCCTCCACCAGTGCCTCATTGGCTATATCCCGGATATAGGTGAGAACAAGCTCCTTCTCCACTCTTTTGCCTACGGTAAAAGAAATCATTGCCAGTTCCGTGTTCTGCCCATGCCTTCTCAGCATGGCCGTATTATCACTGAGCGTCTCATTAAAGCCAATACGCGAACCTCGCAGTAGCGCTTCAGATACCGGCTCTTCCCCGCCTCTTGTTCTGCCTTTGGGCGTGCCCAGCACGAACAATTCCTTCATGCCGTCCACCATCAGCACAGCAGAACCAAACAGTACCTTTTTCAGTGATTTTACCGGATCAATAGTGTACTCAATCTCCGAGACATGAATGATTCGCTCAACAATAATCCGTTTCAGTTCCTCCGCTTCTGGTGCCTCGGTCATCCCTTCAAAGGGTAGAACCGCATTCATCAATGGCCTCAGGATGTTGCGGTCCATGCTGTCCTTGTCCGTCAAGCCATCCACGAACAGCAGCACAGCCTTGATCTGTAGAGCTCCGATACGTAGCTCTCTGATATTTACATCCGCCATATCGCTGCTGATCTCCTTGAATAACCGAAGGTCCTTGTCAACATTGCCTGTATAGGATTGGTCTGGATTCTCTTGTTCATCATTATTTCCAGATCCACCACTGTCATCTTTTCCTGCAATGAATGTAGTTTTGTTCGACTTCGTACCTTCTGCACCTTTTGTGCCTTTTAAAGAAGTTGCTCCACCATCCTTGTTTAAGGCGGCTTTAGCTTTCTGGCCCCGTTTGCTGACTTTCCCCTCAAATGTTCTGATCCAATCCACTGTCAGTGTGATAACTATGGGGACAATCAGAAGAATAAGTCCCTGGAACATGACGCTCCAGCCGGGGAACCACCCCGTGATCACGCTCCACATCATTACCGCCTCCTGCTTAAGAGCTGTAGCCATATTTTCACCAAAGCAGGATTATTCATGCACACATACAAAAAGAGTCCAGTCTGCGGGGATTCCACAGCTGGACTCTTTCCAGGGTCATACTATCTTATAACCGTATGATAACTATAGCCGGGCCGCAGCCCATAATCCGCTCCGCAGGATCAATTGGCGGAACGGCTCTACCGAGAAGGATGGCAGATGATGTCCAGGCATGAGATAGACGACACGCCCTTGGCCGAATCCATGACACCAAGCCGCTTCTCTCGTAGCTCCTTCATGGAGATACTGCGCCAGCACCGTTGTCTTGAAATGCGGCTGCATTTCAAAATAATACGGCTCATCGTCAATAGCGAATGCCTCGATGCCCTGCACAATCGGATGATCCGGCTGCGGGAATTCGATTTGGAGCGTCGTATATTCTGGATGGTGGGTGAAATATCCGCCCAGCACCGTGCCAAGCTCCTGCGTACGCTGCATGGAGATTCCGTTATGTACGACAAGGAGTCCGCCTCCTCCGGCGACAAAAGAAATCAGAGCCGCGGTTTGCTGTGGAGAAAGCGGCTGATCTGAAAATTCGGTATAAGAAATGATAAGTTCATAGCCAGCCAGGGTCTCGGGATTCAGAGAATCTAGGTCCTCGGTGCAATGCACCTCCACCTCACCTCTGAAGATATCTTCAAATTCACGATCTACATCCTTGAACGGGTGATACTTTACATTGGAGTAGCTGCCCAAAGCTAGCGCTTTTATTGTAGTCATTTGTACACATCCTTAAGTTAGAATATTTACCTCTTCACTACAGCCTACCAAGGCCAAGGTTCGCCATCCAGATCCAGATACGCAGGCTCTTCGCTCAAATACTGCTTATGATTCTGTACCAGCGCCATAATTTTGTAGGCCGATTCTTCTGGCGTTGTAGTCGCATTCTCATCGATCTTCCCACCCATGTAGGTCTGGAGCCAGCCTGGATGGAAGATCATCACCTGTCCGCCCAGCTCCTTCAGATGATTGTGCAGCAGGGAGGACTGCATATTGAGCGCCGACTTGGACATACAGTAACCATACATGTTAGTGCGCTTGTTGCGACCAACACTGCCAGCCTCCGACGAGATGTTGACAATTAACTTCTGCTCGCTCTGAAGCAGCAGTCCCATCAGTGCGTTACTGACTCTTAGCGATCCAAGTGTATTGACATTATAGATACGCTGCATCGCTTCAATGTCCATATCCACCAGTATCGAAGCATAATCGGAGGATTGAATAATCCCTGCATTATTAATGATGATATCGACATGCCTTGTTCTGCTGGCAATCATTCTTGCAGCTCTCTTGACGCTGTCACTGTCCCCAATATCAAGCGGAACCAGATCCAATTGATTCGGGTATTGATCCTTAAGCGCTTTCAGAAAATCAGAATCTTCCAAGTATTGACCGGCAAATACCTGATACTGATTCTCCAGCAGCCAGCGGGTAAGAAACAGTCCAAGTCCCCGGTCCGCACCGGTAATACAAGCAACCTTATTCATTGCTTTGGTCACTCCCGTCGAATGGTAATTATTTCATTAACCCCCTCACCTTAGCATGCGAAAATAGATTTTTCAATACCTGCCGGACCATCCGCCGGAGCGGCCATTATAAACACGGATAATAATTTTTTTGCTTTAATTTTTAACTATGTTACAATCATGATTACAGGTTGCCAATCGCCCTGATAATGCCTTAAATTTAAATAAAAAAACGTACAGGAAGGTGATCCATTTGTCTATTCAACAACTGCATACACTGGATGATCTACAACAATATGTTGGGCAGCCAGGCAAGAAGCTGCTCTTCAAGCACAGCACAACCTGCCCGATCAGCGCCAAAGCGCATGAAGAATTCCAAGCCTTCCTTAAGGACTCGGACACTACAGCAGCCATCGTTCATGTCATTGAAGATCGCCCGGTCTCCAATCAAATTGCTGAAGATTTCGGCATTAAACATGAATCGCCACAGCTCTTCCTTCTTGAAGACAGCGAGGTCCGCTGGAATACCTCCCATTGGAAGATCACTAAAGACGCTATCAAAGAGGCTGTAAACCAATGAGCGAGCAAGTGATTGTCTATTCCACATCGGGCTGCAGCGACTGCAACCTGGTCAAGCAATTCCTTACTGAACAAGGCGTTCCCTTTGAAGTAAGAGACATCATGACCAGCGCTACTTATCAAGAAGAAGTTGAGAAACTGGGCTTCATGGGCATTCCAGTGACCGTATCCGGTACCCACGCGGTCAAAGGGTTCAACCACGAAGAACTTAAATCGCTGATTGAATCAGCTGCTAAATAATTTAATACATTAAGCATTATGTACTTTATACAAAAGGGGATCTCTCAAGCCATCAGGCTGCAGAGATCCCCTTTTTATTTTACCGGAGGCGAAGTTTCGGGCCTGTAATCGGCCGCAACCAGCACATCGACATGCCGGGCGGAACGGAGGATTTGCTTGGTCACATCGCCCCGCATCCATTTGCGAAGCCATGAACGTCTGGATTGCCCGATAATGATCTGCGTGCTTTGAAGAGCCTGCGACCTTTCTAGCAGCAGAGCGGCCACGCGGCCCGGAGCCGTAGCAGGGATTATTTTGAAAATACCCCCGAGACTTTCGGTCAGTTCCTTGAGTTTACGGATGCGCTCCTCCTGCGCGTCACTCCCCTGCTTGAATTCCTGGACATACGTAACGTACCAGCAAGCCTTAAGCCTATACGCAATTCGGAAGCCGCGGCGGATGAGCCGCTCGGCCTGATGCCCCAGGGTAATGCAGACATAAATAGCTTCCTTGCGCCGCCAAGGCCCCCGCAGCGATCCGTCACGCTCCCAAGCCTCCAGACGTTCATCAACATCGTCGGCAATTTCCCGCAGGGCCAGCTCTCGAAGGGCGATCAGGTTGCCGATTTTAAAGAAATTCCCCAGCGCCTGATCCACCTTGGCCATGTCATAAATCTTGCCCTCTTTCATCCGCTCTTGCAGCGCTCCGGGCGTCACATCAATCAGCTCTACTTCACTGGCCTGTTGAAGAATGCTATCGGGCACTGTCTCCCTTACCCGGACACCCGTGATTTGCTCAATAGAATCATTCAGGCTCTCCAGATGCTGTACATTTACGGTCGAAATAACCGAAATCCCTGCATTCAGCAATTCCAGAACATCCATATAACGTTTTCTATGCTTGCTGCCCGGTACATTGGTATGCGCCAGCTCATCCACCAACACCACTTCAGGGTTACGCCGGATGATCGCCTCCGTATCCATTTCCTCAAGTACCGTTCCCCGGTAATCCATCTGCAGACGGGGGACAGTGTCCAGATCAGCTACTTGTGCCAGCGTTTCCTTGCGGCCATGCGTTTCCAGCAGCCCGATGACAACATCGATTCCCCTCTTCAGGAGGTCATTACCTTCGCGCAGCATTTTGTAGGTCTTCCCTACACCGGGCGCCGCGCCAATGTACACCTTGAAGGTGCCGCGCCGAAAATCCTCGATTTTCTCCATCACTTCCTGATTGCTCAGTCGATGGTAAGCTTGCGCCTCCTGTTCACCACTGCGGCTTTGCCGGGTAGGAAGCACCCGCTCCCCCTCCACTTCCGCACGATCTGCCACAAAGAACACATCCACATTGCGGATCTGCTTCAACAGCGTGCTCGCGATCGATCCTTTCCAGAAGTCCTGCCATGCTGTTTGTTTGGAGTGGCCCATGACGATTCGTGTAACCTTGTTCTTCGTCGCGTGCTGCACTAACAGAAGAGGAATCTCTCTCCTCGAACGGAAGGGAATCTCCTTAATGGAAGCGCCAATTTTATCGGTCAGCTTCCATAACGAGCGCTTAAAGGTAGCTGCATTGGAGGGCATAGCAAGCCCCTCCTTCCAGAATGACACCACTTCCAGTTCTGCATTCAAACGCTTGGCAATCTGCTGCCCCCGGCGGATATGAATCGAGCCATTCCAGTAATACTGTGCGGAGACCAATACTTTCTCAGCGATGCCTGCTCCGCCCTGAAGCCCCTGCTCCTCCCTATGCTTCTCCAAGGAGTGATTCACATCCTCAGCGACAAGGCGGAGGGCCAGCTCCCGCAGCTTACCCAGACTGCCTTTATTGAACAGGTGAGTGCTGGCTTCTCCGCCCAGATGGCCCTCGGACAAGCGCTGGAGAATCTTCTCTGGGGTCACATCCACAAGCACCAGTTCATCGGCCAGAGTAAGTACATTCACCGGAACAAAATGTTCCACCTTCATCCCCGTCCATTGCCGGGCCAGCTCTGCGGCTCCCTCCACTTCATAGACATTCACTGTAGTGATGACACTGATGCCATGGCTCAGCAGGAACTGGATATCCTCCAGCCGCCCTGCCCGCTCGGCTCCCTCCCGATTCCGGTGTGCCGCGCCGTCCGTGAGCACAACCTCCGGGTTACGCTGCAAGATGGCTTCCATGTCCAGATCTTTCTTCTCTATCCCCTTCTTGTGCCAGTGGATGCTCGGGATCCGCTCCAGATCGCGGAGCTGATCCAGCGTCTCCGGACTTTGATGGGTGGAGACCGCACAGGTCACCACATCAATGCCCTGCGCTCTGAGCATCTGCCCCTCGCGCAGCATCTGATACGTCTTGCCCGACCCGCTTGCCGGGCCGATATAAATCTTCAGACGGCCGCGATGCAGCTCATATAAGGACAACAGCAGCTCCTCTGGTGTTTTTCTCCGGAATGTTCCCATGCAGATCCTCTCCCTTGCATAGCACAAGCACCCCAGCCCAATTACAGACCGACCTCGGGCGGGATGCTGACTTCTGACTTCACTCTATGGCTTCATCACTTTTTGCACATCCAAATTCAGCTCGAGCACGTTCACACGTTCTTCGCCGAACAATCCCAAATCACGTCCTTGTGTATGCGCGGCTACGAGCCGCTCCAGCTCCGCAGCCGGAATTCCTGTCAGCTGGCTAATTCGCGGAATCTGCACAGCCGCCGCAGCCGGGGAGATGTGGGGATCAAGCCCTGATCCCGAGTTGGTCACTAAATCTACTGGCAGCTTGTTCAAAGCGACATCGGGGTTGTCTTTTTGCCACTGTGCGATGAAATCCTTCGTACGCTTTAGCATATCGGGGTTGGAAGGCCCGTAGTTGTTCGAGCCGGAGGCCTCGGCTTTATACTCGATGCTCGACACCCGGCTGTGGAACAGACGCGGGTCTGTAAAGTTCTGACCGATCAGCTCCGAGCCAACAACAGCTCCAGCTTCATTTTTAATCAGACTACCGTTAGCTTGGGAAGGCATGAGCACCTGGGCAATAGCTGTTGTAGCCAGCGGATACACTCCCCCGCATAGCACAATGAATACCAGAGCAAGCCGCACTATGATAAAGAAATTAGAGTTTTTCATGACATCTCACCCTTTTCCTGATTTAATCAGCCGTTAGATCCATATACTTACAACCATATCAATCAGCTTAATACCTACGAACGGTACAACCACGCCACCGAAGCCGTAGATAAACAGGTTGCGGCCGAGTAGTCGGGAAGAACTCATTGGTTTGTACGACACCCCCCGCATAGCAAGAGGAATCAACAGCGGAATGATGATCGCATTGAAAATCAGTGCAGAGATAATGGCCGAGCTTGGCGAGCCAAGTCCCATAACATTAAGGACCTCCATCTCCGGGATCGCCAGGGTGAACATAGCCGGAATAATGGCAAAGTACTTGGCGATATCGTTCGCGATACTGAACGTCGTCAACGCCCCGCGTGTCATCAGCAATTGCTTCCCAATCGCGACTACCTCAATGATTTTGGAAGGATCAGAGTCCAGATCAACCATATTTGCCGCTTCCTTGGCTGCTGTGGTACCGCTGTTCATCGCCAGCCCGACGTCTGCCTGGGCCAGTGCAGGTGCATCATTCGTACCGTCACCGGTCATGGCCACCAATTTACCTTGCGCCTGTTCGCGGCGAATCACCTCAATTTTGTCCTCCGGTGTGCTCTCAGCAATAAAATCATCCACCCCGGCTTCACGGGCAATGGTGGCAGCGGTCAGCGGATTATCGCCAGTACACATAATTGTCTTAATCCCCATCTGCCGTAGCTCTTCGAACCGTTCCTTCATGCCAGGCTTAACGGTGTCCTTCAGGTAGATGAGTCCATAGATGCGGTTGTCTACGGCAACCGCAAGGGGAGTACCCCCCAGCCGGGCTATGTCATCGGAGCGGCTGTCCAGATCACCCGGAATCTGCCCACCCTTCGACAATACCCATTTTTTCACGGAATCAACGGCTCCCTTGCGCACACTGCGTCCGTCACGAAGGTCGATACCACTCATCCGGGTCTCTGCCTTGAATTCCACAAATTCACCGCCGTCCCCGAGGCTGCTGTCATAGCTGCGTTCCAGCTTCTTGGCGAGTTCAATCACGGACCGCCCCTCAGGTGTCTCATCCTTCAGGGAACTGATCGCAGCCCACGCCGTTAGATCGACTTCCGTCTCTTGACCCACAGGCACAAATTCACTTGCCATCCGGTTCCCGAAGGTAATGGTTCCGGTTTTATCCAGAATCATCGTATTGATATCCCCGGCAGCCTCAACTGCTTTCCCTGACATAGCCAGCACGTTGAACTGGGTGACCCGGTCCATACCCGCAATACCGATCGCCGAGAGCAGCCCGCCGATGGTTGTCGGGATCAGACAGACCAGCAGGGCAATCATGACCGGAATATCGAGCGCAATGCCCAAGTATCCGGCAATCGGCCTTAAGGTAACAACAACGATCAGAAAGATAATCGTCAGACTGATTAAGAGAGTGTTCAGCGCAATCTCGTTCGGCGTTTTCTGCCGTTTGGCCCCTTCTACAAGGGAGATCATACGGTCCAGGAATGATTCGCCGGGATCACTCGTAATCCTTACCTTGATCTCATCACTGACGACCCGGGTGCCCCCGGTAACGGAGCCAAAATCGCCGCCTGCTTCCTTGATAACCGGTGCCGACTCGCCAGTAATGGCCGATTCATCCACTGAAGCCAATCCCTCAATCACCTCACCGTCACCCGGGATTAGTTCCCCTTGGCTGACGACCACGATATCACCTTTACGCAGCTCAGAGGAAGAAACGGTCTTTATTGCCGTTCCGACCAGCTTATTAGCTGTAATATCCTGTTTGGTCTTCTTCAGCGAATCGGCCTGGGCCTTTCCGCGACCCTCGGCAAGCGCTTCGGCGAAATTAGCGAACAGAACGGTAAAGAGCAAAATGCAGAATACCGTAATGTTAAAACCCATCGACTGCTCGGCATGAAAGTATCCGGGTGCCAGCACCATAAGTAGAACGATGATGGTACCAATCTCGACTACGAACATTACCGGATTTTTCAGCAGAGTCACGGGGTTCAGCTTCACAAAACTATCTTTCACAGCACTGAGGAGTATCGGTCCGGTCAGCAGCTTTTTTCTTTTCGCAGTACTCATCTTGTTCGCCCTCTCTTTCTAAGCTTTGCTTAAGCAAAGCTTGCCATGAACAGCCACTGCTTACCGCAAGGTCAAGTACTCGGCAACCGGCCCCAGCACAATGACTGGCAAAAAGGTCAGCGCACCGATGATCAGAACAGTACCGATCAGAATACCGGTGAATAAGCCGTTGTCTGTACGGAAGGTTCCGGTAGTCTCCGGCACGGTGTTCTTGCGGAGCAAGGACCCGGCAACCGCCAGCATAGCGATCACTGAGACGTATCGGCCCAGCAGCATGACGATCCCGGTCGTTATATTCCAGAAGGAGGTATTATCCGCCAGTCCCTCAAAGCCGGAGCCGTTATTGGCGGCCGAGGAGACATATTCATATAACACTTGGGTCATCCCGTGAAAGCCCGGATTGGTTATCGAGCCTTTACCGAGCTCTGTCAGGAAGGCTCCCGCGGTCGGTACCAGGATAATGAGCGGGTGAATCAGGATCGCGATAGCGATCAGCTTCATCTCCCTGGCTTCGATCTTCCTTCCAAGGAATTCCGGGGTTCTGCCGACCATGAGTCCGCACAGGAAAACACCCATAATCGCATACATCAGCATATTAATCAGCCCTACACCCTTACCGCCAAACACATTGTTCAGCATCATAAGCGCCAGCGGCGTAATCTCACCCAGCGGTGTCAGCGTGTCATGCATATTGTTCACACTGCCTGTGGTCGCCGCGGTTGTTACCGTTGTGAACAGGGACGACTGTGGAATCCCGAAGCGAACTTCTTTGCCTTCCATGCTGCCCTGTGAGGATTCGATGCCCAAGGCGTTGATCGCCGGATTCCCACGGGTTTCCGCATAATAGTTTAGCCCCAGCAGCAGCACGAAGAGCGTCATCATCGCGGTGAAAATCACCCAGCCCTGGCGTTTGTTTTTGGCAAACATGCCGTACGTGTACGGAAGCGCTGCGGGCAGCATCCACATCGAAAGAATCTCCAGCACATTCGTAAGCGGGCTTGGATTCTCGAACGGATGCGCCGAGTTGGCCCCGAAGAACCCCCCACCGTTTGTTCCGAGATGCTTGATCGATTCCAGGGAAGCCACAGGCCCTATCGCAATGTGTTGCGCCTGGCCCTCAAGTGTTGTGACTTCAAGCGTAGGCTTCAACGTCTGCGGCACATGCAGGCCCACTAGAATCAGCGTTACTAATAATGCCAGAGGCAGAAAGATCCGCACATGCGCTTTTACAAAGTCTTCAAAAAAGTTCCCCACCGATTCCCGTCCGGTGATTCCTCTGACAAACGCTATCGCCACGGAGAAGCCGCTGGCGGCAGAGGTAAACATCATCATCGTAATCACAGCCATTTGCGAGAAATAGGACAAACCAGTCTCTCCGCTGTAATGCTGAAGATTCGTATTCGTCATAAAGCTGATTACCGTGTTGAACGTGAGTGTCTGCTCCATATCAGAAGTCCCGTTTGGATTAAGCGGCAAGCCACGCTGCACTCGCAGAATAATATAACTAAAGGCTACCAGCACAATATTCGTTAAAATGAAGCTCAGCGCGTATTTCTTCCAGGACATCCCTTCGCGCTGCTTCAGCCCAATTAGGCGGTAGATACCATTCTCTGTACGCCCAAACCATTTGTCTGTACGGTTAGGCTCGCCAGAGAATACATGATACACATAGGTGCCGACTGGCTTCACCAGAAGCAGCAGGATTAAGATAACTACAACCATTTGCAGAGTGCCCATGAATGTCCCTCCTTAGCAAGTCTTCTTTTTCTGTTCCCATTCCTAGCGTTAGATGTAGCTAAAATTTCTCCGGGTTAATCAGCGCATATACCAGATAAACGAACAGCAGCAAAGTCACCGCTATAATCACAATCACCGCTCATTCCCCCCTGCATCCCGGACTACACCCGAACACCAATGCACAAATCCATAGAATAAGCCGTACGTAACGGCCAGCGCAGCAATCATATACAGGTCCAACATCATTTCCAGCCCCTTTGTTTATCCCTGATCACGGGATGATTTATCCGCCAAAAAAACGGCATCCCCGCTATGGGAATAGATGACATAACTTGCACCCAGTCTTTTATAGACCAATCTGGGATTCAAGGAGGATGTGATGACAAAGATGGGCTGTGTGGTCCAGGCCCGGCACATCTGGATGTAACGGCAGCACAGCGTAAAGCTGCTCTCGAACAGATACACCTTGCCTACAGGAAAGGATGGACGAAACCACGTTTTCTGATGGCGGGTATCTACTAAAACAGTGTTCTCAACTCCCAGTTCCTCTAAACGGGTCTTCTCCTCTTGATTGTTCGTTAACCCTGCTACCTGGATGCCTCTAAATTTTAAAATCTTGATAAAATGCTGTCCGGCTTTTGTCGGTGCGCATACCAGCACATATTCTATCTGATCCGCCATATCTCTTATCTCCTCCTGCTCTAGTACAACAACAAGGAGGCAACGAAAATCTCCGAAAGGATCATGACCTATCGTCATTTTCGGGCACAGCCATCTGTGGCTGTGTCACGTCACCAGACGCTGCCTTACAAGCGTTTTGCTTATAAAAGCACAGCAAAAAACCACAAAGGATTACCTCTGTGGCTCGCTAACGGTCACATTGCACTCATCCTCTCTACATACGCTTACGAGGTTAGCTGTCGGATTCGGGCGGTGAGAGTCGCCCTACCCGTACAGATGCACATTTGACGCATCCATACAGGATTCACCCCATAACCGGCTCCGACTCTCACATCGGCTGCCGATTGTTGGTTCCCCCGCTTTCCTTGACGGAAATTAAGCGGATCAACTATTCGGTTGTGGTTGAAACAGATGTAATCATACTCTCGCGCAGGAATTCTTGTAAAACGTCAAGGATGCCAAAATAATGCATAAAGAAAACCCTTTTCATATCAGGTAGCGCTTTCTTGATGTTCAATCTCTCTATTTCTCCTATTTTCACGTTTTTGTCACGATTATCGAAAATTTTAGGCAGATCAGAATTCTTTTTCTCCAAAGGATGGGATTTCAAGGTTTTCGCCCGTTTTCCGTGTAAATATGAAAAGCGATGCTTGAGGAAGATAGAGGCCTCATAACGGGCAATAAACATGCTTTTAGTCCCCTTTCTCTCCCTTGGTTGCTGAAATTCCGCGGATAGACGTTACTATGAAAGATTTTCTCTTTTTACAAAAGAAAGCGGTGCGGCGTATGATTCGGATTACGATTACATCATTAGCTAATGGAAGAACGCTGAATTCCCGGACCCACGGGAAACGGGGAAACCTCGAGGCTGTATCAGAAGCCTCCTTGGGGTGAATTGGAATTAGGCGAACAATTATTATTTTGGTACACATCCAGAAGTTTTGGATCCGCAGAGCTTGAGGCGGGTGTGCTTTGGCGTATTTTGGTGTTGATAACAGCGGTCATAGCTATATTGCTACCGACACTCAACACCCCTTCTGCAGATCATGGAATTCGGGGAGGATTCAAATTGGATATAGAACTACATCATAAGCTGACACGAATAGAGATCTTTGCTATCCCTGCTTCCGGGGCTATCCACGGCTCCAAAGCCGATTGTGAAAAACCACTGTACATCATCTTGAAGCTGTCCTGTCAGAGAGGCTGCGGCTGGGGGTTGTGCAGTATCCTGGGCAAAGGGGTCCACCTGGTGAGATGGGGTACCTTTCTGCGGTGTATCCGGCAATGCAGCCTGAGTGAAGCTGTCGGGGTTACGCAGGTTGCAAGCGAGAGCTGGCAACCGAGCCAGTTTGCAATGGTGCAGACCGCCTTGCAGGATTTGCAGGCAGCCCTGTACCCGCCTGTTCTTGCCGGAACGGTCTGGCAGGGGAACCGAAAGCTTAAGCTGCTCCATCTGTCCGCGGAACAACTTCGTGGGGCCTCCTCACTACCGCCAGCGTGGGTCAGCCTGGATACGGCCTGGCTAACGGAGCACTCCGTCGCCTATTATTCCATTCTGTAATGTCAACATTCTTCCACTCCGTAAGGAAGGTGCGCACAATGTCCGCCCCTTTGCCCGCAAAATCAGCCCGCTCCGCCCAGCCCGCCTTCCGCGGGCTGGTGGAGCAGTACGCAGACAGCGTCTACACTCTGTGTATCCTGCTGCTGAAGGACCCGCAGCTCGCTGAAGGCTGCGGTCCACACCTTCACAGCGTGGGCAGGTCCTCCCGGCTTACGCCCGGTTCTTCCCTGCCCGGCGGCTCCATCCAGGTCTACCGGACCTGCCTGTCGCAATACTCACGTACGCCCGCCGCACGCCTGGCGGGCGAGCCTGGACAGCCGGCGCGACCGGCTCGTCCTCTCCGCACTGCGCTACGGCTTAGGCCTTCCTCTGGCGGATATCAGCGCCACTTCTGCCTCTCCCCGTCCCGGAGCTGAAGATACAGCTAAGAGCCCTGCGCGAAAACATGCGCACGGCCCACGATTCTTCCTCACTACTTGCTTAACATCGTCTGGCTCCTGAACTTGTACACCATATATAGCATCAGCGGAAGGACAAACGCACAGGTGAAATCCCAGAAGATATAATAATCGACAATATAATCGAAATAAACAGTATTGGTCGTAATCGCGAACGCCAACCCAAACAACAGCATGCCGCCAGGAATAGACAATGGACGATAATCACGCAGCTTGAAGAGTTGTGCGGTCCCGAGCAGAAAAGCATAGAAATCCAGGATGGTCTTAAAAAATGTCGATAAAATCCAATTGATAGCCAGTATAGCTTCCACCCGCTGCAGAAAGTTCCCCACGTTGATTTTTTGTGCGGCAGCATAAGTAGCGTAGAGATAGCTGGAGGCCAGATTCGGTCCAATCACAAGCAGGGTAAGCAGAATAATAGAGCAGATAGCCATTCCTCCAAGGAAAACACCGATTAAATAATCCCTTTCCGTAGTCTTGCTGGTAACTACATAAGGCAGAAACATCAGCACAGTATTCAGCTCACAGAACGTGAAGGTGCTGCTGTATAATGAACCATGTGTAATCGCCCGAAGTCCCTCACCCATTACAGGCTGGAGTCTGGACAATTCGGCTTGGGGCAGCAACAGAACGAATAGTGCCAGAAACAGAAAGATATACAGTGGAAAAAAAGTCTCTCCCGACCGGGCAATAGCTTCCAGTCCACTCTTGGTCCCCCACACCAACGTAACGATCATCATGAAGTGAATCGCGTTAATCGGCGTCTCCGTAAATATCTGCGTAGTGAGAAAATCGCCGGCTTCCCGGAGCAGCATGGCTGTGGTGACCAAATAATAGTACAGATAAAATAAAGAAATTAGCCCTCCGACCCATCTTCCCAAGAGGCGCCGGTTATATTGAATAATCGTCAGCTTGGGAAACAGGCGGCTGAACCGGTACAGAAACCAGGCAATCGGCCATCCGATTAACAGGCCCATCCCTCCGGAAATCCATCCATCTTGCTTAGCTGCCGATATCGTAAGCGAAGGCAGGATCAACAGCATATCCCCAATAATAAAGTAGATGACCAGCACAGCAAGTTGTCTGGAGCTGATTCTCCCGTTTTCCATGCCTCAATCATCCTTTACCTGTAGAATATGCTGCATCCATTGATACAAAGGTTTGTAGATTAGTTCGGGGACCCGCATTGGACTAGGTGTCTGAATTTCTTTTAAAGCCACAATACTGACAATTGCCCCGGCAACCAGCATGACTATGAAAATTAATGCTTCACGCGCCCAGCCTTTCTTAATCAAGGGAGGGAGTTCGAAGGCAGCGATGGCAAGGGAACAAAAACCGACGACAATGGTCGTAAGAGTCATGTCTATTTCTCCTTCATCCGACGCTCAATCGAATTAGTGATCATACCTGTATTACGAATATGAGCATCGACCTTGTACACCACCTTCAGATGGGGGAATTCATCATTCCATTGGGGCTCCAGCTTCTTCCACAGCTTGGGGTAAGCATTATATATTACCTGTCCAAATCCGAAAACATCGACTTTATAACGGCGCTGGACCGCTTCTACCGATTGCCTCATCAAATTTTCAAGATCCTGTTCCCCAGCAGCCTGCAGCTGTTCGAGCACCATTGGATCATTGATGTTCAGACTGCACTCCAATTCCCCGATGTTGCTTTCCACTTTGGCGCTGATCTCAATGACTGGTTTCCCCGCTTCCAGACGGCTTTTCATTTCAGTGTGGGAACGGATAATTTCCAGACTGATATACTTGCCATCCGGACATTTCAAATGCCCTGCCGTGCTGCTAACCGTGTTCCGGATATAGTTATAGCCTTTACCTTCGTCCTTGGTCATCCATCCAATCAGCTTGTCATTGCGGAAGACTGCCATGCCGGAATACCCCAGTTTTACCGGATGATCGATATGTCTCATATCCTCAGATTTAGTATCCCTACTGTCATTCTCCAGGAGGGAAATCCCCGGCAGCACAGGGCTCATTCCTGTAGTCATTAGTTGGTCAATTAACGTGTCAACGGTCACCGCAGCTACCGGTGCCCAGACCTTGTTTGAAGTATCCAGGGAGTAGAATAAAGCCTCCGCAGGGATTTTCTCCAGCGGTGTCAGGACTTTCAGGATATTTTCCGCAGAGACATCCCTAGCGATCAATACATAATAATCCGGTCTTGTCTCCGGATTCCGCACTAGAATATCTATCACTTTGGCAATGCCGTCCCGAGCCACCTCTTCACTTAGAACCAGTGTCCGGATGTGGGCGGTATAGATCTTTCGGGGGCTCGTCTCTGTCAGCTTGCGGAACGCTTCAAAGAGGGTCGGTGCCACCGTCTTATATACCGCCACCGGAGTATCTTGCTTGCCCATCCGGCCATTCACCTGATCCGGTATAACCACCTGTACGCTCAAATGATACTGATCATCAGATTTATCGATTGCGATGCCTGACACAATGCCTAGTTCATTCAATTCCCGGCGGCTCCAGCACCCTGTCAACAGCACAAGGATCATTACTGCCGCTAAAATCCCCCCTGTAATACGCTTCATGGATGCACCTCAACGATAGCTATTTATTTGCGTGATTGTCGCACCGGGTTCTTGCGATTGTACATCTTCGGCCTGTTGCGCATAGCTGGCCAAGGCAACCGGAACAGCGAGTCTTTCTGAGCGTCCAGATTAAACGGAGCGAGCGGACTCAGATAAGGAACGCCGAAGGAACGGAGCGTATTCAGGTGCAGCACCAGGATAATAACCCCCACCAGAATGCCGAACAGACCAAATGAAGCGGCAAGCCCCATCAATACAAACCGGATCATTCGCACCGAAATGGACATTGTGTTCGCCGGTATAACGTAACTTGATATCGCCGTAATGGACACAATGATAACCATTGCCGCGGAGATAATGCCCGCTTCAACCGCAGACTGCCCGATGACGAGTGTACCTACAATGGATACGGCCTGACCTACCGTTCTTGGCATCCGTATGCCGGCTTCCCGTAAAATTTCATAGACAATCTCCATCATCAACGCCTCAATAAAAGCCGGAAAAGGGACGCCTTCCCGCTGCGCGGCCAGATTTAGCAGCAAATTCGTGGGCAGCATCTCCTGATGAAAGGTTGTAATAGCGATGTAGAATGACGGGGCAAGTAGAACAATCAAAAAGGACATAAAGCGGATCATCCGAATCAGGGTGCTAATGTCTGAGCGCTGGTAGTAGTCTTCCGGCGTCTGCAAGAAATGTACAAAGAGCGCCGGAACGAGCAGGACAAACGGCGTACCATCTATGATAATCGCCACTTTCCCCTCCAGAATTCCCGCCACGATCGTATCTGGACGTTCACTGTTGTACACAGTAGGGAATGGAGTCGCCGTCTTGTCCTGAATGAACTCTTCGATATAGCCGCTCTCCAGAATGCTATCGATATCAATAGCATCCAGTCGGGTGCGTACCTCCTGAAGGATCTGCCCGCTTACAATATTTTTCTGGTACATAATAGCGACACTGGTCTTCGTTATCGTGCCAATGGGATGGATTTCGAGCCACAGCTGCGGGTCCTTGATCCTCCGGCGGATGAGTGAGATATTGGTCTGGATATTTTCAGTAAAAGCATCCATCGGACCACGAATGCTCGGCTGGGAGGTGGGTTCGCCCACGGTCCGGTCTTCGCGCCCGGTCACCCCGATTCGGAGCCCCTCCCTATATCCGTCAAGTAGAAGAATTGCATCTCCCGACAGGAGATGTGTGAACAGTGAGTCTATCCCGTTGACATAGCCGATGTCTCCCACCGTAAGAGCCTTTTCCTTCAAATAGATCAGCGGGGCATCCCTGAAGGATGATTCCTGCTCCGGTTTTAATGCCCCCAGGTTCGTTAGTGATTTCAATACAGATGTCTGGATCATAGTGCGGTCAGCCAGACCGTTTATAAATAGCAAGGCCACTCCCCACTGATCCGCCAGCACCATCTCCCGTACAATTAAATCCGGACTGTGTCCCAATGCTTCCCGTATTGACTGAATATTGTTGTGCAGATCAGCGTCCAGCAATTTCCCGGAGTCCGATACCAGTTGCATGGAAGCCACCTCTCATTTAGCAAAAATTAGGTTGCCCTTATTGTGACCCGCGTGGCAAGGGAGTATACACCAATAAAGGGGGTGAGCAGTATAGTGATGGTTTTGAGGTAAAAAAAACCGGAGCCACATTGTAGGTAGGCTCCGGTTCATGCTATTCATTGCCATTCAGCAAAGAATCTAACTGCGATATTAATTTGTCGTTTGTGAAATCTTTTGATAACAATGCAATAGTATTTTTAATTTCTGTTACCTTATGCAGGGGGTGATTATTATTGTGCAATTCTAAAAGCTTTGTCTCAAGCGTATGGCCATAGTAAAATTTAAAGCTCGAAAAATCTGAAAGCGCAGCAACCTTGCTGGCCTGGCTGATTACCAAACTATCAGGAACAGTATCTTCTTTGATTCTTTGCGCTAAGCCATTAAGTTCAGCAATCAAATTGTTATCTACATTAGAGATTGTTCTGTTATAAGTAGTCATCAATCTCAGCTGATAGAGATTCAAAATGACTAGAACAACCATCACTGCGGAGAGTATTACAACAATCTTCTTCTTAATTTTGATTCCTCCTACCAGTTGATAATTGCATGTCCTGTTACTTTGTCATATTTAGTCGCTGGGCTGATAGACACACTACCACCTCCTGGAAACGAAACAGACGGATTGATGGTCAATGGTATCAGGTTTAGAGTAGTTTACTTCACATTAGTTGGCCAACATGGATAAATAACCATATACAATAGAATATAAGCTTTTATATGAGAATTATTATTATTTCATGAAATCTTACCAACAGACATTAAAAAGCAGCAAAAAAACCTTGTTGACCCACATGAGGTACAACAAGGTTGAGTGCTGAGTCAATCTTTACTTTTTATAGTGTGAAGATATTCAATGAATGGGTGGACAACGATATCATTTATTTATCCAATTTCGATCGTTTTAATGACTCTAGCAGGATTACCACCAACGACCACATTATCTGGAACGTCCTTAGTTACTACTGCTCCTGAAGCAACAACAACATTATGACCAATTTTCACGCCTGGATTAATAACCGCACTTCCCCCAACCCATACATTATTGCCGATCGTCACAGGTTTGGCGTATTCAGGTCCCTTGATCCGTTCGTAAGGATCCACAGGATGCGTGGCTGTATACACATGAACGCCCGGGCCAAACATACAGTTGTCTCCTATGCGCACTTCGCAAACATCGAGAATCGTACAATCAAAGTTTGAAAAGAAGTTTTCACCTACATGAATGTTATAGCCATAGTCAAACCGGATATTCGGCTCCATACCGATGTTTTTCCCAGTCGATCCAAGCAGTTCTTTAAGCATCTGAACTCTCAGCTCTTCATCCGCTTCAGTTGTCTGATTGTATATCCGTGTCATCCTTCTGGCATAGGCCCGCTCACGTACCAGCTCAGCATCCCAAGCTTCATATAGTTCTCCATCCAGCATCTTTTGTTTTTCTGTTTTCATATATTTCCTATCCCTTCATATCGTAAAGTGAATTTTCCGAATTTCGTAACGGCTTTGCAGAGCGGGTCAGAAATCCTGAGACAACAATCCCAATTAGAACTACAATCATTGCACGTAATAACCCAAAATGCTCTCCGAGAAAACCTAGTACTGGTGGACCTACCAAAGATGCAAGATAACCCATTGTAGCCACAGCGCTCACTCTTGCAGCAGCACCTCGGGGTTCATCTCCTGCAGCAGACAAACCTACTGGAAAGCCAAGTGAAACGCCGAATCCCCATAAGAGTACACCAGCCGACGCAACCAAATAATGCTGTCCCCAGATTACAAAAACCAATCCCAAAATGGCTGAAATTGCACACGCCGACAGAACACGAACTCTTCCATAACGATCTAATAACGATCCCCCTGCAAAGCGTCCTATTGTCATTGCTGTAACAAACAAGCCATAGATAAAGGAGCCTTCCAATGCACTGACGCTATAACCATCTACCATGATGAGTGGCAACCAGTCATTAGCAGAACCCTCTGCAAAGGCCATTCCTAAAACCATAATACCAATGAACAACGTCCGCTTTTCTTTCCATACCGCAAACTGCTGCTTTAGATTAAATCTTTTTTGATCTGCAGTTTCCTTCTGTTCTCTCCCGGTTCCTTCTGGTAAGTAACGAACGGCATAAATAACGATAACTGCCATTAGCAAGGCAAGGATTGAAAAGTGAAGCAGAATCGGAAGATGGATGGCGAGCGCTCCTACTCCCAGTATGGCTCCAACGAGTGTTCCGACACTAAAAAAGCCATGAAAGGCCGGCAAGAGTGTCCGATTCATTTCCTTTTCAACTGCAGCGCCTTCAACATTTAATGCCACCTCCGCAGCCCCAAAACCGAAACCAAATAACAGCAGTCCGCCTGTAACAACAGCTACTGTTGTCGTAGCCGTACCGATTCCAATCGTTAGAAAACCTGTGACAATCATAAAAGAACTAATGAATATGACAAATCGTGCACCTTTACGAGCTATAATCGAACCGGCCAAAAGTAAAGCAGCAAGCGAACCTGTTGCTAGTGCAAATATAAGGATACCCATACCAGCAGTTGACACTTGCAGTAAATCGCGAACATCCGGAGTTCGGGACACCCACGAAGCAAAGATTACCCCTGGTAGAGCAAATAACAGAAATAAGAAGTTACGGACAATTCGGGCGTTTTGGTTATAACTACTCTTCATTAATCCTGTGATCCCTGAAATAATGCATTGATTATTCTGCGATCCTTAAAATAATACATTTTATCGCGTTCATTAATTTCACGAAGAACGATACATGGATTACCCACGGCAACGACATTTGCAGGAATATCCTTTGTAACAACACTTCCTGCGCCAATTACACTATTCTCCCCAATAGAAATACCGGGAAGTATAATGGCACCAGCTCCTATCCAGCAATTTCTCCCAATGTAAACAGGAGCATTGAATTGATATACTTGCTCTCGAAGCTCAGGCAGGATTGGGTGCCCTGCTGTTGCAACAGTGACATTTGGACCAAACATGGTGTAATCACCAACATGTATATGGGTGTCGTCTACTAAAGTCAAATTAAAATTCGCATAAATATTACTGCCAAAATGAACATGCTTGCCCCCCCAATTGGAGTGGAATGGCGGCTCAATATAGCAACCTTCACCTATTTCTGCAAACATATCTTGAAGCAGAGCTACTCTTTTTTCAAATTCTAATGGCCGGGTCATATTAAAATCATAAAGTCGTTCTAGGCAAATCGTCTGCTCTTTACCGAGTTGTTCATCGCCAGGCAAGTATAAACTACCATTGTGAAGTTTATCTTTAATGTTCATTTGTCGAACTCCTTTTATGAATACTGATTTCAAGAATGATGAGCTACCACTCTACCTGATCGAAACGCATATCTTTGTAATAATATTCTCTGTCGTTTTCCGTGATCTCACGGAGTACCTTGCAGGGATTACCGACGGCTATTACATTGGCAGGAATATCCTTAGTTACGACACTCCCTGCTCCGATCACGCTGCCCGCACCGATTGTGACTCCTGGAACAATAATCGCGCCACTACCAATCCAAGCCCCATCCTCGATGACTACGGGCAGAGCAAACATGGCTCCCTCTTTGCGCTTTTCAGGATGTACGGGATGACTGGTCACAGCGATCGTTACATTTGGACCAAACATCACATCATTCCCAATGGTCACTTTATAATCGTCTACAACGGTTAAGTTAAAGTTGATATACACATTATTACCTACAGTAGTGTTTGAACCATACGACATACGAATTGGAGGCTCCATCCACACATTATCGCCCATACTCCCAAAGAGCTGTTTCATTAAAGACTTGCGTCCTTCCAAATCATCCGGATGCAAGCGGTTGATTTCATAACAGAGTGCTTTGCCACGCTGACGTGCACGGGCCAGAGCTTCAGCTTCCTCGGGATAATTATGATCATGGTCAGTAAATAGTTGGCAGCTTGCCATTCGTTCTTGAATATTCATAGGTTATTCTCCCTTAATAATTCATATTTTTCTTATAGATGCCATGGATCCCAGAGGGCTTATCCGACTTCCGCAAAATCCCTTGTAATATTGTTTAGCCATTTGTATTGGCGGTATCGAATATACGCCACAGGCAGCTTAATGATCTCATCCAGGCTGATGACGAAGTACAGCATAAGGGGAGACACTTGCCAGACGAAGGCAGAAAGATAAGCGAGTGGCAATATGATGCCCCACATCACGACAGTATCGCACCAGAAACCAAATTTGGAATCTCCTCCGGCGGTGAATATACCTGCAATGGTAGTTGAATTAAAGGACTTTGCAATACAGTAATAAGCACAGATATACAGCATTCCATTCAGTTGATTTTGTGCAATTACATTTAAATTCACCATGTAAAAAACGAGCGGCTTTATCATCAAAATAGTAAGACCTGCCAGCACACCGAATATCAGCGCATAGAGATTCATCTTCTTACCAGCCTGCTTCGCTTTCTCAATCTGTCCATTCCCGAGATATTTCCCAATAAGCACAGCCCCACCGCTGGCAATACCTCCACATAGCACAACGGCCAGGTTCTTAACCACCGACGCCACTGAATTTGCTGCCACCATATCAGCACTAACATGACCGATAATAGCTGCCGTCGCAGTCAAAGCTCCACCCCAAACGATATAATTGCCCAGCACGGGTAGGGTATATTTGAAGAAATCCCTTAATAGTTTTCGTTGAATACTATCGCGTACAGGTATGCGGAAATGGATGGGGCCCCGCGTAAAGGAATGAACAAGACAGCAACCGAGTTCAATGAAACGCGCAGTAACTGTAGCGAGAGCAACTGCCGTGATAGCCAGTTCGGGCTCACCCGGAAAGAATACAAATATGCAAATGGCGTTGAAGATGATGTTTAAGATCAGGCATACGGCACTAATCCAGGCACTAAGTTTGGCATTTTCCATACTCCTGATCACACTGAGATACATCTGCGAGATGCCCATTGCAAGATAAGAGAACGCATTTAATTGCAAAAACCTCGCACCATACATAATCAAATCGCCATCATCTGTAAAAATCCGCATTAGCCTCTCCGGATATAAAAAGGAAACAGAAAAAAACAAAACAGAAATAATAAATGAGAACAGGCATGCGATGCTTAGAATGCGCTGTATGGTTTGTTGGTCCTTCTTCCCCCAATACTGTGCAGTCAGGATACCAGCCCCTGTAGAGAGCCCCATATAAAACAAGGTCAATACAAAGGTGATCTGTCCTGCAAGGGATACAGCCGACATCGCAGATTGGCTAATCATACCCAGCATGACGATATCCGCTGATACAACCGTTGCTGAAATTAGATTCTGCAATGCAATGGGAATGACCAAAGTCATCAGCTCACGATTAAAAGAACGATTCACAGTTGTAGTTATTTGTTTGTTTTCGTTCACTCCACAACCCTTCCCCCTCATTTAATGATTCACACTATCAAGATAGAATAAATGAACTGTCCTTTTCCACCAATATCGAATATAATCCTATAAAAATCGTATATAATTTAAAGGGGTACTTCATTTTGAAAAATCCATTAGAAATATTCTCCGATTTATCCGAACGCTTGAATTATAATATCCCTGATTTGCCCTTATATATTCGAAAAGGAAGTTTGGATCAGTTTCACAATTATGCGGCTACAGCTCATTGGCATCTGGACGTGGAGTTCATTTACGTTCTCGAAGGATCAATGGACTATTTTGTTAACGGACATACCATACGTATTGATCAAGGAAATGGGATTTTCGTGAATAGTACTCGTTTGCATTTTGGTTTTTCTCACGATCAGACCGATTGCTCATTCATCGTCGTCGTGATTCATCCCTCACTTCTTGGCGAAGGTTCATCTCTGGCAAAAACGTACTGGGAGGACAAGTTCGGCGCCATGATGGAAGACTTTATCTTACTTACTAATCAGATAGAGTGGCACCGAGAAGTACTAACGTCCTTACAAGAGATTTATGAGGAAATGCACAAGTCTCACTCGCCCAATCCACTTCGGTTAATATCACGGGCTTTAGCACTATGCGCTTGCATTGGAGATCAGGTGCAGCAAAAATCGGGGCATTCTGAGGATGTGCAAATATGGACAAATGTCCAGCAGATGACGAGTTTCATCCATCAAAACTATGAGTATAAAATCACTCTTGATGATATAGCAGCCGCAGGAGCTGTTTGTAGAAGCCGCTGCTGTACATTGTTCAATAAATACGTTGGCCAAACTCCAACCGTGTACCTAACAAGATACCGCATCCAAAAAAGCTGTGAAATGCTAATGGAAACGAAACGATCGATATGTGAGATTTCCATTGCATGCGGTTTTCAAAGCGCAAGTTATTTCACATTTATTTTCCGGAAACAAATGGGCCTAGTTCCGCAGGATTACCGAAAACAAATCATTAAGGCGTAGGATTAATTGAATACAGCGGTTGTACGCTGTATTTCACACCTGCATGGAAATATAGCAGATCAATCTCTCTGCAATCACAGCAAAAAACCTTGTTGACCGGATGAGCGGCCAACAAGGTTTTTTGTTCTCTTTTCATATCATTATTTTTTCTCTTTCTGACGCAGCTTCCCATACTGGTATAGTCCCCATACCGCGCCTACTGCACCCAAAACTCCCATTCCGATCTTGATTCCAAGCCGTAGCCCGGAATCACTGGGGTCCAACCAAGCACTGGAAAAACAGAGCATAGCGGAAAAGAACAGGAACGTACCGATCTGGTATTTCTCTTCATTGATCTTCTGAACGTTTTTTGCATTCATTATTATCAATCCCCTTTCGGATATGGGCGAAACCAAATCAAATTTTGTAAGCTTTCATTGCTTTTCTGATTTCCTTAATGCTCGGGCGTTTACCGTACATCAGGACACCGGTGCGGTAGATCTTCGCGGCGAGCCAGCCGAAGAAGAACGTCGTTACCAGGAGAATTGCCAGCGAGACGATAATTTCCCACAAAGCTATACTACCCACACCAATACGCAGCAACAGAGTCAATGGAGAGGTGAATGGTACAAAGCTTGCCACCTTGACCAGCAGGGTATCTGGACTAGCGATGCTGAACAACGGGATGTAGAAAGCTGCAAAACCCAGCATCATGATCGGCATAATCGCCTGTCCGAGATCCTCAGTACGGCTGACAATGGAGCCAACGGCTGCGTACATAAGAGCGAAGAGGAAGTATCCCAGGATATACAAGATGATGCCATATGTCAGTAAACCAATATTAAACTGACTGAAATTCAGGTCAAAGTCGCTCATAATTGTCGCATTATGCGGCAGTTTCAGGTTGGCGGCAATTGCCGCAGCGATAATTACAATTTGCGTTAATCCAACCAGGAAGATCCCGATAACTTTACCGAACATCTGCGCCAGTGGCGAAGCGCTTGTGATCAGAATCTCCATAATACGAGAGCTCTTCTCTGAAGTAATTTCTGCTGCGATCATATTGCCTGTCATCATAATCGACATAAAGAACAGAATTAAAAGCACATATACTATCACGTAATTGATAGCGGGATGAGATGGTTCCGCTTCTACCTCACCTGTAGTGCTAAGCTGCTTGTTACCAATCGCTACCGGCGTATTCATCGCACTAATCTGCTCTGGCGTCAGCTTATCTCCGGCGATAAGCTGTGCGTTAACCTGCTGCAATGCCCCTTGCAGATAGGACTGCACTTCCCCTTTAAGCTTGCCATCGCGGCTGAAGTAAGTCACTTCCTGTAGACCTGAAGCGGATGCTGTTCCCAGAGAGAGGTAACCCTGCACCTTCTCATCATCCAGCGCCTTTTGTAGCTCGGGATCATCACTTGCGGCATAAGAATTCAGCGTGATTTTCGGGATTCCTGCTGGAGGATTATAAGCCTTGAGCAGTTCTGCTGCCGGATTTCCGCTGTCGGCTACAAGTCCGATCACTGCGGCACTTCCTGCCGTACCACTAGCGGTATCATCACCCTTGAACACTTTAATCATGTACGGGATGTTCATCCCGATACTGAGCAGCAATACGATAATCAACGTAGTAATCATGAATGATTTCGTTCTTACTTTATTCCTAAAGGTAAAGCCGATAATTGTCCCCATCTTATTCATGAGATTCACCCACCGCCCGGATAAAGATTTGGTTTAATGTCGGTTCCTTGATTTCAAAATGCTCCACTTCACCCTGTCCGATCGCCTGCTGCAAAATGCGCTGTGCAGCTTCAATCTCGCTGATTGTCAGCAAATAACCCCGTTCCTGTCGTTTCACAGCTGTTACGCCTGCAATAGATTCCAGACCGGAAACTTCACCAGGGGTGCGAAGCAGCACCTGCTCGCGTGGATACCCCTTCTTGATCTCACGGATCTCACCTTGCACAACGGTATTAGAACGATCGAGAATGGTGATATTGCGGCAGAGCTCTTCGACGTGTTCCATCCGGTGTGTGGAGAAAAGAATACTCGTGCCCTGATCGCGTAATTCCTTGACTGTGTCCTTGAGCAGTTCGACATTTACAGGATCCAGGCCGCTGAATGCCTCATCGAGAATGAGGATTTGAGGTTTATGGACAACTGCGGCGATAAAGCCCATCTTTTGCTGATTTCCTTTGGAAAGCTCTTCAATCTTCTTGTTGTAGTACTCAGGAACTTCGAAGCGGTCCAGCCAATAACGCAAGCTCTTGTCAGCCTCGCTCCTTGACATGCCACGAAGCTGGGCCAAATAAGTAATCTGATCACTAATCTTTACCTTTGGATATAATCCACGCTCCTCCGGCAAATATCCCATGATGCGCTGAAGTTCACTGTTAAATGTTTTTCCATTGTAGAGAATCTTGCCTTCATCGGGATAAATCAAACCCAGCACCATGCGCATGGTTGTTGTCTTGCCTGCACCATTGGCACCAAGCAATCCATAAATCTCCCCTTCACTTACCTTCAGGCTAATTTGATTTACAGCGGTTTTCTCTCCATACTGCTTCACTACTTGCTCCAGCTTCAAAGCTTCCATCTTCAGTCCCCTTTCTTGTCATCAACCAGAATTGGACGATATCCCTGTGTCCATAAGCCCAAAATCTCATCCAGCTCCAACACGCGGCTTTTAACTACCTTTACGCCCATATGGTGCAAGCGTTTCTCAATTTGTTCAAATTGACCGGTAACGAACGAGGCCACTCCTTTGCCATCCATTGTGTGGTTCAGTGTACCCGGAAGTTCCGTCGCAAGCTCGGCAAGCTCCTCCTGATCCGCCACATTCACCCAAACCTCACTCCAAGCCCCGAACAGGCTGTCTTTATCAGCCATGCCCAGCAGTTGGCCCTTGTGCATAAGCACAATATAATCGGCCAGCCTTCTCACCTCATCCACGATGTGGGTGGAGATCAGGATGGTCGCATCATGCTGATCCATATATTTGCGCAAGGCCTCTATCATAGCTTTCCAGGCAAAAGGGTCCAGCCCGGAAGAGGGCTCATCGAGCAACAACAGCTGCGGCTTAGCAGCCAGAGTTGCAGCAATCTCGAACTTGCGGCGCTCCCCCTTGGACATTTTGCCCAGCTTGATATTCCGTGGAACCTCAAAGGTATGCATCAGTTCCTGAAAGTAAGGCTGATCCCACTGCGGGTACCAGAGACTGCGGAAGGCTGCAGCCTCCTCGGCACTCCAGTGATTCTCTTCGGTAAGCGAGTTCTCTGGCACATAGGCCATAGTCTGTCGCACCTCTATCGGGATGCCTTCGCTATGGGCTTTGTCGAACCAGAGAATTTCGCCCTCCTCGGGATGAGTCAACTGGAGGAGCATTTGCAGCAATGTGCTTTTGCCGGAGCCATTTTGACCGACAAGTGCAATGATATGCCCCTTCGGCAGGCCCAAATTAAGTGGACCAATCGTTTTGTTGCGCCTTTTTTTGCTTACATTTCGCAGCTCGATTGCCAATTGCGCCATTACAGTACCTCCACCTTTCATTCCTGACCTTTATATTTACGCTCCACGATTTCTTTAAACAGCTCTACAAGCTCTTCCCGCGTGCATTGGACCGAATGCGCAACATCCACCGCGGTCTCCAACGCTTTTGTCACCGCATCTCGCTTATAATTCTCTCGTGCGCCTTCCCCGACATTAGAAACGAAGGTTCCTGTGCCCTGCCGCGTCCGCAGCAGTCCTTCATTTTCCAAGTCCTGATAAACCCTCCGAACTGTAATGACACTACATTTCAGATCTCCGGCAAATTCACGTATCGAGGGAAGCAATGTTCCCTCTGCGATAACACCGCTGATAATCAGCGACCGCAGCTGTGTCTCTATCTGGTGATACAGCGGCTCTGCGCTGTTCTCGTCAATCTGCACCGGTATCCACACGTTTCACACCCCGCTTTTCATTCCAGCATGCTGGAATGCTTCCTTGCAATTTTAGCCTCATCATATGAAGTTCCGTCTTTTCAGTCGGTGTAGTGTCCATTTAGAGATTACTTGTAGGGCGATTAGACCCACCAGCAGCATCCCCCACATCACCGGAGATAGCAGTCCCCATTCCTTCGAGCTTTCTACGGTAAAGAAAAGCAGGTTACCACCCGATAGCCTGACGATCACCGCTGTCGCCAGTGAGAGCCCCATGATGAGCATTGTAAACCAGCCGTAGGCTTTGCCGCTGAACAAGAGCTCAATGAAGATATACACGCCGGCAATCATCAGTCCATAACCAATCCAAGTGAAGGCGAAGGAAAGATATTCGATCCCGTTCAAGTTCGCTTGAACATGTTCACCAATGGCATAGATTAGTCCAAAGTACAGGATGCCATTTATGCCGAATGACAGGAAGGACTGGAGCTTTCTTTTGCTCACAATAACCTCCATCGGAATAGGGAGACTCTTGAGATACATGAGCATCTTGGTGTAGGAATCCTCACTCCAATATTTCAAAGCCCTGCGGGAATAAGTGAACCCTAACATCGGAACCATCGTCAGCAGCAAGAAATCAGCTAGGACATCCCGATCCTTCCCACCCAGTGAGTCATTCACAATTAGCGCCGTCAACCCGCCCAAATATCCCATAAAAAGAAGCGAAAACACTGCCGTGAATACGATCTTATACTTAGCCCCGCGAAAGTCACCCCGAATAATGAACCAAGACTGCTTGAATGTCTTCATAACCAGTTACCTCGCTTTAGCATCTCAATTTGAAAAGCAATGAGTTCTGCACTGCATTACCTGTGCTTACTGTATATATCTATATACACAGTATATGTCCTTTATTTTCCATAGTCAATATTTAATTCTAAATAATTCACAGCCAATCTCCATGACCATACAAAAAACCAGACACTTCTGTGTCCGGTCCGCACTTTCATTATCTAATAAAGCATTGTCTGCGAGATGTTATAGATTACGACAAATTTAGACAAAAAATAGAATAATTCTCTTATAATAACTATACAGTAATATACAAATGACCTATAATACTTACATAGTATTGTGTGTATGCATAAATGCGAAACAGACCTGTATTTGGCACTAAAAATGTCGCATAAGTCATATTGTACGACATTTTTCTGCTGTCTTTCTTCTATTTTCGTACAGTCTGCACGCTTACTGCTTGATCAGGTGAGGGTTTTGCCAAGAGATTGAGGAGGGAGAATAGGTTGGGGGAATTAGCCGCACTAGTCAAAAAGGTGCACATTGCTCTAACGGAAGAGGCCCATGTGAGCGTTTGGATGAATTTTCTGCGGGACAAACACCCGGAAACGCACAGGCACTCCATTAGAGTAGCCATGATGGCAGAGGAACTGGCAGGCTCCATGAAACTAATAGAGAAAGAGAAAAACATTCTTGTACGAGGATGCTTTCTGCACGACATCGGCAAGTCTCTCATTCCCGTGGAGATTCTTGACCAGCAAGAGCCATTAACGGAGGAACAGTGGAATATCTTGAAGCTGCACCCGTTGCTCGGAGCCGAGCTTGCCAAAGATTTCCCAGGTATAGACAGCGAAGTAAACGACGTAATCCGCTATCACCATGAACGATGGGATGGCACGGGTTATCCCTACGGACTGAAGGGAGAGGACATCCCCTTTCTTGCTCGGGTCTGTTCTGTCATTGACGCCTATGACGCCATGCAATCCTTCCGCCCATATCGGGAACGAACCTCCATCCAGCAGGCCAAGGATGAACTCCGCGCTCACGCCGGCACACAGTTTGACAGTCAGATCGTAGATCAGTTTCTGCTGCTCACAGATCTGCAGTTGTCGGTATAGCAGAGACTTCCCGGCAGGAAAGCGGTCACACAAAGAGTATACATATTCCTCACTTTCCTGATAAAAAACAGGCCTGTGGCTGCATGCTTCCGGGCAGGAGACATACAAATCCACTAGGCCTGTTCCGCTGGCGTCTATGCGCCCAAAATGACTTCCCATACCGGCTTCGTATGTCCGCCCGGATACAGCATGTACAACAGCACATACACCATTACGCCTGTAATGGCGGTAATGAACCAGATTATTGAGGTCACTCTGCCCCATTTGCGGTGCTTGGCATACTTTGCCTTGAACCCTAGCGTAAGCGTAGTTAACCCGAATACGGCAGCCACAGTGGCCAGTACAATATGGAAGATCAGAAATACTTGATAAATGGTCTTCAGTTCGTCCGGTCCGCCCCATGAGGTGTTCCCCACAAACAGCGTTCTTGATACATACACGATAAAGAACAGCAGAGCAGCGACAGCGGCAGCAATCATCGTGTTCTTGTGCGCCTCGCGTTTGCCCTTAATGATGAGTCCCCAGCCAATCGCCACCAGCACCGCACTAATTACGATGAACGATGTACTGATCGTTGGAAACAGCGTAAAAATATCCATGATTATCCCCCTTGGCATTCCCAGCTATCACGGATCAAACGACACCTTCCAGACCGGAAGAGGCTCCGGAATCTTCCCTGTCGTCTTGCCCGTTCTCTTTTTTATACCAATGATAGAACACATAAGCAAGCATAGAGGCAAAAATAAATTCCTGAATGAACTTCATCGCGATGCCTCCTACCTGCTGATCCACCTTTGGCGACAGCCACCCGAAGAACGTTGGACCCCCAAATGCCTTCAAGAGCGCAGCAGGATCACCAGACACACAATAGCCCATAGCTTTGGCCCATGCATCAGGATCACTGTAGGTAGCGTAGAGTGGTTCGCCAGCAAAAATAATCAGTCCACAAGCCGGCGTCAGCAACACCATGTTGAGGAAGATAAAGCCGATCTTGCCGAGTCCCGAGGCCATCTTACGTTCCGGTAACGGGTTAATCAGCGTCCACCACATCAAGGCAGCTGTCAGAAAGAGAATCATATAATAGAGACGGTGAACCGTAAAATGCAGCATAACATAATCATGAATCACCGGCACGTGGTACAGCGAGAATAATCCGTTAAACAGCAGCGCCGCCACTACCGGATGAGCCAGAAACGACAAACGCCGCAAAGGGTTGACCTTCAGGGCAGCACGCCAAATCCAGTCGGGAATACCTAGCATAATCAGAGGCACCGCGACGAGATAGGACAAGGCCATACTCAGCATATGAAAAGAGAACATGATGTGCCCCAGTAAGCTAACCGGCCCCCCCTGTGCCAAATACAGCGCCACCATCCCGCACACAAATAGTGTTCTGCGGAAGAACGATACTGGTGCAGCACCCGGGAACCGTGACGACAGCGGTCCAATCAACACAAAATAGGCCGCTGTAACCAGCAGCATCCCCGCTAAAAATAACGGGCTCCATAAATCGGCAAAGCTAAAATATTGTAATCCCAGCATCTCTTATTTATGCCTCCTTGGTAGGAAAGCGGGTATAAGGTGATTGTTCACGCAGCCATAATGCCAAAAAGAGGGGGCATGAACTGCCCTCCTCTTCCGCAAATCACCTTTAGTCCCACCATACCCAGTAGAGTGACATGATAATACAAGTACCAGCTACAAAAAATCCACCGATCATGAACAGGATGGGCAGCATATGCCCTTTATCCTTCAAGTGCATCCAGTACCCCATCTGCACAAACACTTGCAGTACAGCCATTACCAACAGCAGAATCACCGCGAACGATGCATTGACTCCGCCTGCCGCAACTGCAGCGAAAGCGATCAAGGTCAGCACAATCGAGAAGATGAATACGACAATATGCTTTTGCGGTCCTTCATGCCGGTAGCGGTGCTTGACTCCGCCTTGTGGTGTTTGTTGATCCGTTGTCATGATCTAGCCCACCTTTCCAAGCAGGTATACCACTGTGAAGATGAATACCCAGACCACGTCGATAAAGTGCCAGTACATGGCTGAGACATAAATCTTCGGCGCAGTGATAACGTTCAGTCCCTTGCGAGACAGCTGAGCGATCAGAATTCCGATCCAGACAATCCCGAAGGCAACGTGTGCGCCGTGGAACCCGACTAGCGTGTAGAACGCGGAGCTGAATGCGCTTGTAGTCATTCCGAATTCTTCATGTCTTATATACTCACTGAACTCATAGATTTCCAGTCCCAGAAAGCCGAGTCCCAGAACGACTGTAATGAGCAGCCAATTTCGTAGCACAGCCGGACGATTCCGGTGCATCGCCTGGATAGCGAATACACTTGTCAGACTACTCACTAGCAGGATGAAGGTTGCCGCTGCAACCAATGGCAGATGAAATAGTTCATTAGCCGTCGGGCCTTCATTGGTCTGATTACGCAGGGCCAGGAAGGTGGCGAACAGGGTGCCGAAGAGCACCGCTTCCCCGCCCAGAAATAGCCAGAAGGCGAGAACTTTATTACGTCCCTCCAGGGTCGCTTTTTCCGGTTCGTGTGGAAGCGTGCCATTAGCTGCTTCTGCGTGTGCCGTTGTCATTCCATCCTCACCCCTCTTCCAGCTCTTCAGGTTCAATATGCCAGCCGTGATCATCGAACACGGAACGCAGCACCATCGACCCGAATGTAATGAGAAGCCCGATTGCCGTTACAATGTAATTATTGAAAATAAAGCTCATAAACGCGTTGCCGAAATCATCCCTGCTGAACATAAACCCAAGTCCCGCTATAAAGATTCCCACGGACATGACGAACGGCAATGCCGTAGCGGAAGGCATGTGGATGGAACCGACTGGCTCCGCAGGCGTCATCCCTTTATTTCCGGCTGTTTTTTCTTTCCAGAGAGCATCAATGCCGCGCACTAGCGGCGTTTGCTTGAAGTTATACTCCGGTGGAGGAGAAGGGATACTCCACTCCAATGTCCGGCCGTCTTCCCAAGGATCATCTAGCGCACCCACAGGCTTTCTGGAAGTCAGGAATACGTTGGTCAGGAAGATAATCGTTCCCACACCCATCAGCCCCGCACCGATCGTACTAATCAAGTTCAGGAGATCAAACTGCTGGTTCGGCAGATACGTGAAGACACGACGCTGCATACCCATTAGTCCAAGGAAATGCTGCACAAAGAATGTCATGTGGAACCCAAGGATGAAGGTCCAGAAGGTCCACTTGCCGAGCTTCTCGCTCAGCATGCGTCCGAACATCTTCGGCCACCAGTAATGCAGCCCTCCGAATAGGCCAAGCACCAGGCCGCCTACGATAACGTAGTGAAAGTGGGCGACGACAAAATACGTGTCATGGAACTGAAAGTCTGCTGGTGCAGAGGCCAGCATGACCCCGGTGACACCACCCATTGTAAAGGTTGGAATGAAACCGGCTGCGAACAGATTCGGCGTGGTAAAACGCACCTGTCCACCCCACATCGTGAACAGCCAGTTGAAGATTTTGATTCCGGTAGGTACGGCAATAAGCATCGTCGAAACCGAGAACAACGCGTTCGCGACCGGTCCAAGACCCGTAGTGAACATATGATGCGCCCAGACCATGAAGCCGAGAAAAGCGATCAAGATCGTAGCGAAGACCATCGAGCTGTACCCGAACAGACGCTTGCGCGAGAAGGTCGGAATAATCTCGGAGATGATCCCGAACGCAGGCAGGATCAGGATATACACTTCGGGATGTCCGAAAATCCAGAAGATATGCTGCCAAAGCACGGGGTTACCGCCGGCACCAACCTCGAAGAAGTTGGCTCCAAGGATTCGGTCAAAGGTCAGTAGTACCAGGCCCACCGTAATGGCCGGAAAAGCGAAGAGAATAATAGCGGAAGTAATAAATGTGGTCCAGGCGAACATCGGCATCCGCATGTAGGACATCCCCGGCGCACGCATTGTGATAATGGTTGCCAGAAAGTTAATGCCCCCAATCAGGGTACCTAAGCCCGCGATCTGCAAGCCGATGGTATAAAAGTCTACTCCGTGTGTCGTACTGTAAGTGCTGGTAGACAATGGCGCGTAGGCTGTCCAGCCGGCATCAGGTGCACCACCCATAACCCAGCTGAGGTTGAGCAGCAGGCCGCCGAACAGGAAGGTCCAAAAGCCAAGCGCATTAAGAAAAGGAAAAGCAACGTCGCGTGCCCCGATCTGGAGCGGAATGACCGCATTCATTAGGGCGAAGATAATCGGCATAACGCCAAGGAAGATCATCGTGGTTCCGTGCATCGTAATCAACTCATTGAAGAGCTGAGCGTTCAGAAAGGTATTCATCGGCTTGATAAGCTGAATTCGGATCAGGATCGCTTCCAGACCGCCAATGCCAAAAAACAAACCTCCGGCCCATAAATACAGAATTGCAATTTTCTTGTGATCGACGGTGGTGATCCAATCCATCAGTCCGGTGTGCCGTTTGACGTTGTGACCATGCTTCAACGGCTTGGAATGGTTCAGGACAGGAGCTGCTTGAGCCAAGATTCGTACCCCCTTTTCAAAATTGCTGCTTGGTTTAATGGTTGAAAGGACTAGTTCAATTTGTAATTAGCCAGGTAATGGGCAATGCCGTCAATCTCTTCATCGGTCAGTCCCAAATCCTTGGGGCTTGGCATCAGATTGTTCGGCTTCACGCTCTTAGGATCATGCAGCCAGGTCTTTAAGTTCTCCTCAACAGAAGCACCCTCTACTCCTGAATCATCATTGATCAAGATTCCGGCTATAGCCTCCCGTGAGCCAATCCCCGTCAGGTTCGGTCCAACGGATATCCCCTGATCACCTACCGCATGGCATTTCAGACATTGGTCCTTGAAGGTCTTGGCCAGGGCCGGATCTTCCAGAAGCACCGCTGCCGGTTTCTTCATACCGTCGACCCATTTCTGAAATGCTTCTTCACTGACGGACTTGACCTTAAATTCCATCAGGCCGTGAGAAGGTCCGCACAGCTCTGCGCACTTGCCTCGGTAAACGCCTTCATTTGGCGCACTGAAGCTGAAGCGGTTAATGGTACCCGCCGGGTTCGTATCCAGCTTACCAGAGAGCGATGGCACCCAGAAGGAGTGTATTACATCGGCAGTCTTCAGTTCAAAGGCGATATCCTTTCCCTTAGGAATCACCAGATCCTGCGCCGTAGTTATGCCGTAATCAGGGTACTCAAACTCCCACCAGTATTGGTGACCTGTTACCTTTACTTTAATTGCATTTTTGTCATTCCAATGATCATTACCGGCAGCAAACACCGCTTTTACCGTTGGAACCGCCAGAACAACTACTAAAATCAGCGGAATCACGGTCCATAGAATCTCCAGCTTGATGCTGCCCTCCACCTGTTCAGGAATCTCGCTCTGTCCCGGCTTTCTGCGGAACCGGATCATCACAAATGCCGCGATGGAGAAGACAATCAGCAGCACGATAACCATAATGGTAATCGACAGTTTCATGAGTCCGTACGAGGTTTCTGCCGCCGGTCCCTGCGGCCTGAGTGCCGACAAGTCCGCGCGTCCGCAACCGGTAAGAAGAATGAGTCCAAAAACTGCGATCATGGGAAGGAGTCGCCTTACAGCTTGCCACGTTTTCATCATAGATCTACCCCGCTTTTCCCGATTTCATAATTTACCGTATTTTCCCTGTCAATTATAACAATCACTATTAATATAAGTTTAAGGGTGTGTTTTGTCAATCGTTCACAGCTAGTTCACAAAGTCTTTTCAGAAGGCCAAAAAGCTTGTCATTACTGAATTTAATAACGTTTTATGAAAACGCATACAAATATGATTTTATAATGAAAGCGATTGCATTTAAAAATGTGTCTATTAATTCATTTGACTAATTCACAGCTCTGATTGTTTAATGAAAAATTCGTATATTCATTGCGTGGCTTGCTTTCAACGGATTTTCTTCCACTTTTCACCAGTGTTGGAACGCAAAAAAAACCGCTTCCTGAAGCGGCACGCCGCCGGACACGGTTTATGAGAATCCTCATGGATGTAGTTACTCAGAATGTTGTCGTAAGAACGTCTGGGTGATGATCCTCTCTTGTATTTAGGAGACGGATGAATTCATCTTTACCAGTTCATGCTCTACGACCATGGTCAGCTCTTCTTCATAGCCTCCCGTGATCCGATACTTTCGGACGTACTCCTTTACGAATTTCTTGGGATCTTTGGGCCGGAAAATACGTGTCATTTCCCGTAGACTTTCCTTAACTTCGTTATGACCTTTACTTGCCATGATCAGTTCCCTCCCAAAACATTGAAAATGAATGCTCCGTTGTAGAGAATGCATGATGAAAAGTCCGCCGTAACTCCGAAATGCAAGTCAGTATCCGTTACACATACGTAGCTCGCACTATCCGCTTGACGCTGCTCCAATAACTTATTGAAGTGGATACATCATCTTGCAGGAGAAGCAGGTTCGTCGTGATTTGGGCTGAGAGCTTGAGATGCCTGTAATGAAAGCACCTCGACACTTTAATTACCCGAAGAGCCACTTACTGAATCACTCCTTTCGGGCCTTATCGTTATATTGTATCATATTCCGGCGCAACTTCCACCTTTCCATGTAAAATGTGCTTATGGGAAATATTTTTATTTTATGATATGTAATTGGGGTGAGCTTTTCGGATTCCGGGTAAAATACACTCATATTTCAACTCGGCTAGCATGCCTGTCCGAATCAAGAAAAGGGGGCCCCTATGATGAATCAGCCATTGAATTTACTTCATTCCCCCCATAGCCCCGTCTCCTTCATCGAAACAGCACTCCCTGAAGACACAAACACTGACAGCTTCCTGTTGGAGCAAGCACATCAGACCATCCTGCAGAGCTATCCCAAAATGCACAGTATGCTATTAGTACGCCAAGGAAAGCTCATCTTTGAGCGTTATTATGGCGATTATCAAGCCGGGTCGCTAAATGATCTGCGTTCAGCCACCAAAAGCTTCGTCTCTCTAATAACAGGGATTGCAATCAAGCGCGGGGACATACCTTGTGTTGAAACCCCGGTCTGCGAAGTGCTGCATCGTCATGTTCCCTCCCAGACTTCGCCCCAGCTCGAAGAGCTCACCCTCCGCCATTTGTTGACCATGACCGCCGGCTTCAGTTGGATCACGGGAAAGAAACTAGGGGAGCCACTCATTCGCAAGTTCCACAACAGCCGCCGCTGGGGAACCTTTGCCCTAAGTCTGCCGATTCTTCCTGGCAGTATCGGGACCTTTCAGTATCGCAGTACCGATACCCATCTGATCTCTATGATGCTCTCAGAGTCTACAGGCATAGATGCCTTCAGTTATGCCAGACAGCATTTACTCACTCCTTTGGGAATTACTCATGTTGCCTGGACTTCAAGCCCTGAAGGACATAGCATGAGCCATATCGGCCTGTTCCTGACCGCCAGGGATATGGCCAAGACAGCCATCTGCCTCCTGAGCGTTGGTCTCTGGGCTGGTGAAGAGATCGTCCCCCAGGCATGGTTACAGGAAGCTCTCGAACCTCAGACATCCGGCTATCCCTCCTTCGGTGACTATGGGTACCAGTTCTGGAACGGGACGATGAGCGGACAACCCTTTAAGCTTGCGCACGGCCATGGCGGACAGCAGATTCTGCTGCTGCCGAGTCTGGATGCTGCTGTGATCTTCACCGCAGAGACTAAAGTCAGGCAGTGGAAGAATCCACGGGGACTAGTGGAGCAATATCTGATCCCTGCTATGGGCTGATGAGGATCACATACTTTGTCCACAGCCCTCATAGAATGATGGGGAGAAGGAGTGTGATCCCTTTGTCCCCTTTCAGATCATCTACAGGCCTGCCCGACAATATCGCGGGTGCGCTATGCTATTTCTTTCCTTTTGCAGGCGGCATCGTCTTTCTGGCTCTGGAGAAAAAAAGCCGCTTTGTGCTTTTCCATGCCTTGCAATCGCTAATCGCCTTCGGCGCGCTGATGGTCGGACATGTACTTAGCGGCCTGCTGCCGCTTATTGGTCCGCTCATTGCCGCCATTCTCTCCCTTTGCGGCCTGGCGATCTGGCTCCTGATGGTTTACCACGCGCTGGGTGGTCGCTGGTATCGGCTGCCCTGGGCGGGAACTTTCGCGGAACAACAGCTACGCCACATTTAATCTTTATCCTCTTGCGTAAAAAAGATTCCCTTTCACTCCTCCACTCCTTACAATGGAGAATAGATTACACTGGATCTTTGAAGCTGGGGGAAAAGAAATGTACTTATTTATCATAAATCCGCGTTCCGGGGGAGGCACAGGGCAGCGAACATGGCGGATCGTAGAGAAGCTGCTGAAGCAGCGGCTCATTTCTTACGAGACCCTGTTCACTAAGGATGCTGCAAGCGCAGAACGTGCCGTGCTGGAGGCCTTGGCCCGGCGGGAGCATTGGGAGGCGGCGGTCGTTGTCGGGGGCGATGGCACGATTCACAGCGTGCTCAGCGCTCTTCATCAGACCGGAATCCGACTTGCCGTAATTCCGGCTGGCTCCGGCAATGATACGGCCCGCGGGTTCGGCATCCCTCTGGATCCGGAGACGGCACTGGCGACAGCCACCGGTGGACGCTGGCTGGACAGCGACCTGCTCTCCGGCAGGGACGGATTCACCTTGACCGCTGTCGCTAGCGGCTTTGACGCCCAAGTAGCGGTTAATGTGAATACCAGCCGCTACAAGCGTTTTTGCAACGCCATCGGTGCTGGACAGGTGGCGTATATTATCGGCATCCTGCATACGCTGCTGACCTTCAAGCCTTGCCGGGTCAACGTAGCCTGCGATGGCAAGGAGCATTCCTTCGAGACGGCCTGGCTCGTCTCGGTCTGCAACCTGCCGGGCTATGGCGGCGGGCTACAGATCTGCCCGCAGGCGGAGGCCGGGGACGGCCAGCTCGACGTCTGCGTTGTGCACGGGTGCAGCCGCGGGCAGCTCCTGCGGCTGTTCCCTACGGTGCTGAAGGGCAGACACGTGTCTCTGCCCTTCGTCACCATGCTGCGAGGACGCAGCGTAGCTGTGACCTTCGAGCAGCCCCGGCAGGCCATCGGTGACGGCGAGAGCCTTGGCCTCGCGCCGCTCGCCGTGCGCTGCGTGCCTGGCGCGCTGCGCGTGCTGTCGCCGCAGGGCACAGCCGCGGCGCAGAGATCCTGCCAAGCCAGCGGCTAGGCAGGGGATCCCCGTCGTGCCGGATAGCACGGCACGACAATAAGGCCAGCACGCGTAGAACCACGCGTGCTGGCCTTTCTTCTGCTGCGGCGCAGAGTAGCCGCAGCGAAACAAGCCGGAAACCATGGGCAGCTGCCCGGGTTTCCGGCTTGTTACTCCGGGGTGCTGCCGTCTAACCCGGCAGCACCTCATCGTCTTCCACAAATGCAATTTGTCCTTCCGTCAGCGAAGCGATTCGCACGAGCGATTCCACACGATAGCCCGCTTCCTGCAGCAGCCGGTGGCCCGGCTGGAAGGATTTTTCTATTACAATACCAATCCCGGCCACGCTGCCTCCGGCCTGTTCCACAATCCTCGCAAGCCCGAAGGCGGCTTCGCCGTTCGCCAGGAAATCATCGACGATCAGCACCCGCTCTCCTGGAGCGATGAATTTCTTGGAGACGGTGATTTCATTGGTCTCTTTTTTCGTAAAAGAGTATACCTTCTCCACATAGATATCCTCTGTCAGTGTCAATGACTTCTGCTTGCGGGCAAAAATCAGCGGCACATCCAGCTCCAAAGCCGTCATGATGCCTGGCGCAATGCCAGAGGACTCGATGGTCAGCACTTTCGTGATCTCTTCCCCGTTAAAGCGGCGGGTAAACTCGCGCCCGATCTCCCGCATCAGAACCGGGTCCATCTGGTGATTCAAGAAAGAATCTACCTTGAGCACACCTTGGCCGAGAACGATGCCTTCATCGATTACTTTTCGCCTCAACAACTCCATATGTACTCCTCCTTCTCCCACAAAATGGACCCTTACTTCCTCAAAGACTACAGCCCGGTCGGCTTCTGAGGCAAAAGGTTGCCTACAATGGATTTCAAATCATGGTCTTCCTTATGCTGATCCTTGGCATTACCCGTGTCATATCCGGTAATCCGGATCTCAGAATAGTTAGCCCCTGCATTCACCGGTTTGAAAATCAGCTTCTCCCGGTCCTCCAGCCGCACCTCGAATTTCATGTCCTTGAACATGCCAATCAGCTCAGCCTCACCCGGAGTGGCGCCTTCATCCAAAAACAACAGTCCGCGTAGTGGCTTTGGACCTTCCGGATGCACAACTTCAAAATGAACGATGCATTCCATACATTTCACCTCCCTGAAATAATTTCGTTTCGGGCCGAAAGGCTCCGCCTCATTCTTGCCCATCCTCGCTGTGCATTACATATTTGCTATAGATACTGCTATAGCGATCACCGTACCGCTGTTCCAGTTCGGCGCCCATATCCTGCTCCAGCTCGAAAAGTACCATTTCTTGTGTAAAATGATTCAACAGCAGCTCCACCATCACCGGATGTTCGGTGACGACAGCCTGTGCCGTCCCGTCACTGTAACGCATGCCAAGCATGCACCAGCTCCGATCGATCACAAACGAGAATTTGCGGCCATCACTGCGCGGCGGCTTTCCGCCCAGCGGCGTCCAGGCTGGCGGAGCTGCAACGGCATTGTCGCCGTCAAACGCCCACAGGAGCCTAACTCCCCGCAGTTCAGCTTGTTCCAGCTCGCTGCGCAGCAGTGTTGCCTCCTCTCGCCATACGTCAACCACGATCTCCTGCTCGGCCAGATTCAGCTGATGTATCAGTGCGCCAAGCACGTTGCGGTCTCCCTCAACATTGTAAAATGACGGGGTTACCGGTCCGCCGCGCGGCATTTCATTCTCCATATAAGCGAGGGAGGTCTGAATCCGTCCGGAGATCATCGTCGACAATTCCTCCGGATTCAGCACACTATACCGTGCAGGCTCTCCTTCCCCGCATCGCACATATCCTTGTTGTGTCAGGCGCTGCAACGCAGCATATACGTTAGATCTCGATACTCCGAGCTGTTTGGCTACTTCATAGCCCGAAGCTTGACCTTTGGTCGCCAGCTCCACCATAATTTTGGACTCCATCTCTGTGAAGCCCAGATTGCGCAGATGCAGCAGCAACTGTTCCATTCTTATGTCCCCCTAAGCTGACTGTAAAACTAGATTTGCTCCGAACCGCAGCGCGGGCACCACATGGAGCCTTTTGGAAGATCTGTGCGGCAGATCTGGCATTTCACCATATCCCGCACACCATGCTCCTCGCTAGTCGCTGCCGGATCTTGTTGTTCTCCCGATTTCCAATCACGGATGCGCCGATCCAGCTCAAGCTGCCGCAACCGTTCACGTTCCAATTCATCGGCATGACGACGTTCCTTGTCAACATCCGGGTTGCTCTCATCTTTCTCTTCGAGTGGAAGTTCATCCTCTGCAAGCCCTGCTTCCGGATACACGCCAGCCGGACTCATCTTCAGCGCGATTTCCCGCTCCTCATCGGTCAGGTCCTCAGCGCCATAGTATTGATGCTCATCTTCTTCCTCATGCACGGTGTAAACCGGCTCTGGCGGGGCAGGCGCCTTATACGTAAAAGCCGGTTCTTCCTGCTTGCGTCCGCAGTGCGGGCAAAAATTGGCGTCCAGGGCCACAACCTGGCCACAGGCACACAGCCGTTCGTTTTTCAGCTCAGCTATGCGGGAACGCAATACGTCAATTCTCTCCTGGTGTCTTGAACAGACGCGCGACAGCTCCACCATTTTCCCTTCGGCCTCTGACATATCTCTCAAACGATATCCTTCGTAGAAAAGCCGACCCATTTTCATAAATTCAACTTCCATCTCACGCTCGATATCTGAAATCTGGCTATTCAGCTTACCGATTTCCACAGAACCTTGTGCTTTTTCGGTAACCCGGCTGGCACCGTCCTTGATACGCTGCAATAAGTTCATCGATGCTCCTCCTTCTCCACAATGAAACGTGCCTCTATCATACCAAATGTACCGCACAGATTCATTATTTACCGTTCTGTGTATAATAGTAAAAAATGAACCCTAGGGCAATATAACGGAAAATGGAGGGATTCACGATGCCGGCCAATGACCAAAAAAAACGTTATTTTGTCTCTGCAGCCCATGGCGTAATTCAGAATATCCGCAACGAGTCCAATGAGTTTGAAGTGCACCTGAACGATGAGGAGCTTACAATCCTCCAGGATCTGTTAACTAATCTGGAGAGCGACGATGATTATACGTTCCGCCGGGCCTTTGTTCCGTTTAAATCCGCCGATCACGATGACGCCGCCGAGGAGTTTGATGATCAGACCATTGCCTTATACCGATATTTGTACGAACATGGCAGCAACGACACCAGAGAAATGATTAAGTCCCTTAATGTTCTAACTAAGCTGGAGAACACCGCTTATCAAGACAAAGGTTATGGCGGGGGCACACCCCTGAACAAATAGATACTCATGATGCAGCGTCTGTATGAACAGTAATACGTAATTTAGCCCGGAATGTTTGTGAAGAATCCTTGAACAGCCGCTGACCGGACACCGGAGGGGAATCCTTCGGGGTTCGTTTTTTTGCTTCCGGGGATATAGATCGGTTAAAATAGAGTCAGTCACACATAACGAAATCGGGAGAGAAGCAGTGGAAGACGAACAAGAAAGCCGACAGCTTACGCTGAGTCAGTTGCAGGTACACGTAAAGGATCTTCAGCAATGGAAGGCCAATGAGGATTTTGCCAGACAGATTGAGGAATTCAAGGCATTACCGGCCCTTTACCGTCATGCTCTTAATGAGCTTCAGAATAAAATTGATATCATCAGAACAGAATGGCAGGTTCGGGACGGCTTTAGTCCGATAGAGCATGTTAAATCCCGGATCAAGGAACCTAAGAGTATCATCCAAAAGATGGAGCGTAAGGGATACGATCTTTGCCTTGAGAATATGGAGAACTATATTCATGATATTGCCGGTATGCGAATTGTTTGTGCATTTGTCAAAGACATCTACCGTTTAGTGGATCATTTAAGTAGGCGTGAGGATATGCGTGTTCTGGAGATCAAGGACTATATCGCCCATCCTAAGCCGAACGGTTATCAAAGCCTGCATGTTATCGTCGCTATCCCGCTGATCCTGCTCGAGGGGACACGCTGGGTGAAGGCAGAGATTCAGCTTCGTACCCTTGCTATGGATTTCTGGGCAAGCATGGAACACATCCTGTATTATAAATTCGATAAACAGCTTCCGGCACATGTTGCGGACGAACTCAAAGAAGCCGCCCGCGCCGCAGATGAACTCGATCAGAAAATGCTACGCCTGCGCAGAGAGATCCTGGAACTAACCGAAGGTGACAACAGCGGGAGCAGTAGCGCCCTGCGTAATACTTAAGAACTGTTCTGTTTGAGCAGAATAACATACACAGAGTAGTTGAACAGAATCTCAAACCTAGGTGAGGAATCAATTCAATGACTCAATAGACTGCTTCTTATACAAGTATTGATTGAACAACTACTGCGCTATCTAAAAAGAACCTTCATGCCCGAGCTTAAGTAGCGGGGTGAGGGTTCTTTTGGTTTAGACTCATTGCTTACTTCTTACCAGTTATCACTAATAATCCATCGCTACTTGTCACTACTTATCGCCACTGCACTACTTAGCACGTACTTCTCACTGTTTACCACTTACTTCTCTCTACTTATCACTCACTGCTTACTTTCCACTTCCTGCTTATTACCTGCTTATTACCTGCACCTTATCCATCGCTCAATATCCCCTACTATCCATTTCACAACTCGATATCAAGCCTTGCGAATGTTCTGCGCCCGCTTAACAGCAGCTTCGGACACCCGCTGCATGACCAGATGCAGTCCCTCGCGGGCTTTCGGAGTCTGGGGCAGAAGCCGTTCCCACTCTTCCTTCGTGTCCGCAGTCACCGGTGCGGAGGGGAGAGCACGTTCTGCGATTTCATGGAATAACGTACCTGGCTGATGCAGGGAGCCCTCGGCCGCTGCCTCGGCCAGCCACTCTCCAGAGGTGCTCGGCGGTCCTTTCCGCTCGAGCCGGGCCAGCTCGGATGCCAGATCACTAGACTTTGCCGGTTCGTCCTCGACAGCTTCCTGCCCCTTCTCCTCTGCCCAAAGCGCGAATACTCCGTTCAGCAGCTCCACCTGGGTCATCCCCCGCAGTGCAAAAGCCAGCCATGGATCATGAGCCAACTGGTTCCTCAGCAGCTTAAGCAATTCTGCCTTCTTGCCTTCATGAAGGAGGCTGTAACTCCCTCCCTCCAATTCAGCCGCAGACGGCAAAAGATAGGTTTCAAGAATCGCATCGGCTATACGCCCCTGAAGCAGCCCATACACTTCACCGGCCTGCTCTGCCAGCATGTGTATGATGCCACTTTTGGCATCCGCCGGCCAGAGTGGAACCTCCAGACTGACCCTGTCATCAGCGTCCCATATTGCATTTATTTTGCCGGGGGAGACTTCCAGCTTCAGCTTCGGCTCTGATAACTCACTCATGTGATCCCTCCTGTTCCCCTTCCCGTTCTACATCCAGTCCTGACCCTGCAGCTCAATAAGCTCCTTCAATTCATGATTGGACATCTCGGTCAGCCATGTTTCGCCAGAACCAACCACCTGCTCGGAAAGGCTTTTTTTGCGTTCAATCAGTTCGTCAATCCGTTCTTCAAGCGTCCCTTGGCAGATTAGCTTGTGAACCTGCACATTTTTGTGCTGCCCAATGCGGAAGGCCCGGTCTGTTGCCTGGTTCTCCACGGCCGGATTCCACCAGCGATCATAATGCACCACATGATTGGCCCGCGTCAGGTTGAGTCCAACCCCGCCGGCCTTCAAGGAAAGCACGAAGAATGTCGGCTGATCTCCATTCTGGAAATCGTGCACCATCTCGTCACGCTCGCGCTTCGAAATCCCGCCATGCAGGAACAGCGGCGCCCTTCCGTATCGACGTGACAGCCTGCTGACAAGCAGTTCGCCCATCGCAACATACTGAGTAAAGATCAGCGCTGACTCGCCGAGCTCGGCAATACTGTCCAGCACCTCGAACATGACCTCCATTTTGCCGGATTGCTCACTTCGCAGACCCCGGCCTTCATCCCGTCGGAACAGCTGAGGATGATTGCAAATCTGCTTCAGCTTCGTAAGGGAGGACAGCACGAGACCACGCCGGGCCATACCGGAGCGTTCGCCGATCACCCCAAGCATTTCATCCACAACCCCTTGATAGAGCGCTGCCTGGGTATCCGTAAGCGGACAATACGATTTGAGCTCCAGCTTCTCCGGAAGATCTTTGGAAATGTCCGGGTCGCTCTTAAGCCGTCTTAGTAGAAAAGGCGATACCAAACGATGCAGCTCGCGCAGCCGTTCTCCACCTTCTCCGGATACATAACGCTGGCGGAAGGAATGATAGGTGCCGAGATAGCCGGGATTTAAAAAGTGGAAAATAGACCACAGCTCGCCGAGCCTGTTCTCTACTGGCGTCCCCGTCATCGCGATCCGATGCGGTGCGGAGAGCTTCATCACGCTCTGCGCCTGCTTGGTGCGGTGGTTCTTGATATATTGCGCCTCATCAAGCACAACCGTCGACCACTGCACGCCTGCAAGATCCTCACTATCCCGGCCTGCCAGATGATACGTCGTCAGCACAATGTCGTGGCTGTCCGCCAGATCCAGAAAGCCCTCACCGCGGACCCGGCGACTACCGTGATGGATGTGCAGCGATAGCGAAGGTGCAAACCGCTGCAGCTCACGCTGCCAGTTGCCGAGGAGCGAGGTCGGGCACAGAATCAGCACCGGCCCCTTCTTTTCCCCTTCAGGAGCTGTAAGTGCGCGATCCAGTAGGCAGGTAATCACCTGCACCGTCTTCCCAAGACCCATATCGTCAGCCAGACAGACCCCGAAACCGAGATTGCCCAAGGCAGCCAGCCACTGATAGCCCCGCTCCTGATAAGGCCGTAGCGTACCCTGAAGGACATGCGGGACGGGATGGTTCTCACCCCTAAGCACATCGCCATGCATGATCGAAGCCAGCAGACCGGAAGTTTCCATACCCGTAACGGACATGCCTTTCCAGAGCCGATCTTCGCCATCCTCCGCTTCCAGCCTCATCCAGTCCGCAGCAGTCATCTCACCGCTCTCATGACGCTTCATATATCTGAGAACCTGGCGAATCTCCTTCGGATCTACCTCGACCCACTCACCCCGAAAACGGACAAAAGGAACCCCTGCCTCTACCAGTGCCTGCAATTCCTCTTCAGTGATAGAGGTATCGCCTAGCGAAGCCTCAATGCGGAAGGAGATCAGCTCCTCCATACCGAGGGCAACTGCTGGTGGACCGTCTAATCCTCCAGGAGGCTGCATCTTCATCTTCATCCCGACACGCCGGCGCCCCTCACGGCTCCAGCGCGAAGGCATCTGCACCGTTATTCCCCGGGCGGTCAGCTGCTGCACGGTCTCCTTCAGGAAGAAATGCAGTCGATGCGGCTCCAAATCTACGCCTTCAGGGGCGGGAGACTTAAGCCCGGCCTGGATGTCAGGCGATATCTTGCCCGCACTTCCGAGCGCCGTCAGAAACTGCTGCTGGATGTTGCGGTAGCGCCTGCCCCACAGCGTAAATTCCTGTTCTCTACTGCTCCAGATGGCTTGAGCTGGAAGCCAGAACTCTCCTTCTTCCCGATTCTCTGCCCAAAAAGACAATCGCCAGACTTCTGCGTCTTCTACCGGTGGCTCCAGACGCAGACCCAGCCCAAGCTGCCCGCTCTGCTCCTCTTCCGCCGCGGTATGCGGAACTCCGCTGCCCGCGGTTTCATTCACACCGGCCAGCAATTCATCAACCTCGGCCTGGGTGCCCTGTACCGGAATATCACGGCTGCCGGTCAGTAGACTGTCCCACCACAGCTCCGTCAGTGGCGAGGTGCCGCGCCGATAATTAGCCTTGAAGGGGGACAGCTCCCCTTCCATCCCGGCGATAACCCGCTTGATCTCGGCTGTCATGATCGCCTGCAAGAAAGAATACAGCACATACGCCCCCGCATCTTCGCGGGACGTGACCTCGCTGGCTTCAGCTGTGTGCGTTCCTAGTGCCAATACCGGCATTGAGGCTGCCAGCTGAAGAAAGTACTCCCTGTCCTCCGGTTTGCGAAAAATAGGCGACCAGCAGGCCGCAGCTGCCTGTTCGCCGCCCCGGCGGCGTGAGCCTACCGGACGCAGCGGCTGGGCGCCGGGAACGAACCCGCCCGTGCCCATCAGCTCCAGGGCGAACCGGGCCGCGGCTGCCCAGTAGCGCAGCTCGCCTCCTGGCTCCACACCCTGGCTTAGACATTGCTCCGCGTCCCACGCGAGCAGCAATTCAAAAGCATCTTTGGGCGCCAAGGCCAGCCCCTCAAAGGTACGACCCGGCAACGCGCGGCGGGCCGGCTTCCCTTCCACAGGCAAGACTGGATATTTCACTTCCGCCAAGCGCAGCGCTGCGCTCGCAAAAGGACGCAGTCCTCCCTGCAGCTCCAGACGCTTGACCACCCGGGTCCACGCATCCACCTTCGGCTCAGATGTCTCGCCGGAGAAGCAAAATAAAACGTCTCCTAACCATATTGCATACAGATGCTTATTCATTGATGATCTCCTAATAAATAATTCAAATATATAAAGGATCAGATATCCTTGAAGTAAAAGACTTCATCTCATCATCATATACGAAAAAGCGCCGATTTAAAAACCTTTCTGCTTTTTTTCTGCATATTTCCACGGAACCTCCCCTGCAACCGGAGATAATTCCGTCCGTATGCTATAATTGAGATTATTTAACAGGAGGTGGTATGCATCAACTCGCGAATCCCATTAATCCTAAATCGCCGACAATTTATGACGGGTCTGATTTTATTTGTGGCACTTATTGTGCTTAGCATCCGCTATCCCGGAACGGATTCCTGGATGAATATCCTGCTGAATACCTTCGGGATTCCACTATACAGCAAACCAGAGACCCGGACTGGCCTGCAATACTCCGGTGTACTATCACTGATTTTGCTTTTAACTTCAATCGCCTTTTTTAACATGTCTCTGTCACGTCATCGGCTGCTCCTGTTCATAGTCTTCATGATATTGCTAACAAATGTGCCTGATTGGCTGGTCAGCAGCTATCAACGCATGTTCGCTTCAGGTGTGTACGCACTCGAATTAAAGCCCGAGGAAATAAGATGCTCATTCAAACTTGAGGGAGAAACTTACAACGGCCAATGTCAGTTGCCTGTGCGCAATTACAGTGCCAGCCAAGTCGCCGCAAGGGCAGTCCTTCAACCGCCCAAGCACGAGGGTCATCCATTAGCCGGGGCCATTATCCATCTTCCTACCCTTGAACTACTGCCCCATGACCGTACTAGATACAATGCCGAATTCAAGCTGCCTGTTACAGGGAATCCTGGCATGGAAAGCGGAGAGCTAAGCGGATTTTCGATTACTCTTATTGACAAAAAGCACAGCCGCACCTGGGAGCAATAGGATTCCCTATCAACTCAGCCTAAACTGTGGGATATCCTTGCAGGGAACAGAATAGTTTGTATCACCTCAACGAATCCTTTTTGAAGACTGAAGCCTGCCGTTTATTCAAGCAACTGCCGAGTAACAGCAAAAAGGAGTCGCAGCATTCCTGCCGCGACTCCCTGACTTTTATATCTACCTATTGCGTTTCATGTCAGCTACGAGCAGTGCAGAATAGCTTGTCCTGCGCTGCTTAAGTTTTCATTTGAATTATTTCTTGCGGGCAATCGCTTCGATCTCAACCAGTCCATCTTTCGGCAGTCGTGCTACTTCAATCGCGCTGCGTGCCGGGTAAGGCTCTGTGAAGAACGTGCTGTACACTTCGTTCACCGCTACAAAATCATTCATATCCTTAAGGAACACTGTAGTCTTAATTACATGATCCAGTGAAGCGCCTGCCTCTTCCAGAATAGCCTTGACGTTGTTCAGCGCTTGACGGGTTTGTTCCTGTACGCCTTCCGCCAGTTCTCCCGTCTCTGGATTCAAACCGAGTTGACCGGAAGTGTGTACCCAGCTCCCAGTAGCGATAGCTTGGCTGTAAGGCCCGATTGCACCAGGCGCTTTGGATGTTGCTACTTGCTTCTTACTCATAATTGTGTTCCTCCCATATCCATGGATTATTTATGGTCCCATTGTACGTCCTGATCTCTATCTAATGCAAACATCAATCTGCGTAAGACGTGAAGCCGCCTGCCTTTAGCTCTTGCCGATTACATGTATCACATCATTAGGATAGATATGTACACCAGCGGTACCAGCCAGCGAAATATTCACCATAGCCCGGGCTACCGTCTCTCCCGGGATAGCCCTGTATTTGGCTGCTTTACCAACCATGGCAAAATCCAGCGCCGTCATTAGGCGAGCTACCACCCGCTCCCCAAGCCTGAATTCCTTACGCTGTCCCAGCAACAGGGAAGGGCGGAACAGGTGCAGACCATGGAAGCCGGCCGCGATTAGTCCCTCTTCAGCACGTCCCTTGGTTCGGCTGTAGAAATTGCGGGACTTCGCGTCGGCCCCTATCGAGGAGACGGCCAGCAGCTGCCTCACTCCCTCTTCCTTTGCTATAGCAGCAGCCTCCAATGGATACCCAAGATCGACCCGTTCGAAGCTGCTTTGTGAGCCTGCGGTTTTGATTGTCGTTCCAAGACAGCAGAACATGACCTGCACTCCCCTGAACTGCTCTCTGTAACGGGACAGCTGCTCCCAGTCCACTATGGTCTGCTTGAGTAAAGGATGCTTGATCCCGATGGGACGCCTCACCAGCACCCTGATCTCATCCCAGGCTCCCCGGCGCAATAGCTCCTGGGTCACTGCCTTTCCTACCAAACCGGTGGCTCCCAGCACCATTGCTACTCGTGACATCGCAGAGCCTCCTTTTTCAAAAAAATCATCATAAATCATATCACCTTTACGCATCTTTAAGAATTTTCCGCCCGAGAGTTGCAGCCAGCACGATCATGAGTAATCCGACAACTAACTGCGTGCCGAATACCTGAATCCAGTGCGGCCAGTCCTCAATCCATTCATAGATCTTACCGCCAATCAGCGGACCAAAAAACGAGGAAATCCCTGTAAGCGCTGCATACACAGCCATATACATCGGCCGCTCTTTTTTAGGTGTATCGCCAATAATAAAGTTGAAGGCCAGCTGATTGAAGCCACCAACTCCCACCCCGAAGACAATATGGGCGGCGAACAGCACCACCAGCATCGGCAGCACCGAGAGCAGACCCCAGATCAGCGAGGAAACAGCAATAATGGGAAGCGTCCAAAGCAACAAGCGTTTGTTGCTATATTTCGCATTCAAGTTTCCCCAGACATAGAAGCTGGCCATCATGAACACCGTCTGTGATACATTGAGCAACGACATGGTTTGATAATTAATATTCAGCAGTTGCAGCATCACATAAGAATACAGTGGAACAACAAGGTTTTGCAGCAAAAGCCAGCCAGCAAGAAACAATGTAGACTTCATGAACAGTGTGTCGTGAAGCGGTTTTTTGAGCATCGGCAGAAACTTGTTTTCTTCAGATTTCTCGAACGGCACATCCGGGTAGAAGAGATAGACAATAATGTTAGCCGTTGAGAAAATCCATACCACAATGTACAAAATGAGAAAACCATGGCCGCCGGGATAACGGTCCAGAACGATGCCGCCGCCGTACATCACCAGACTGCCCAAAGCGTTTAGAAAAGTATTACGGATTCCGAAATAACGGCCGCGCACCTTCGGCGGAACCAGATCACTGATAACAGAGCTCCATAACACGGAGCCTGCTGTATTTGCAATGAAAGCGGTTGTATATAACGCTATAAAAGCTATTACCCAGTATTCTTTTGGGAAGATAAACGGCACCAGGCCGGTAGAACTCCACAGTATCCGGTGAAGGGCAACAAAAGTGACCATAGCCCACTTGCGGCTGGGCAGCTTCTGGATCAGGAACGCAACACCGATCTGGCCGATATTGACCAGCGTTGTCAGCGCCAGTACAAAACCGATCTGACTGGAGGTAGCTCCTAAATATAACAGAAAGCCCGTAAGAAACTGCCCTTGAAGCAGGACCTGGAAGATCGTCGCAGGAATCCCCTCAAATGTGGCTATCTGCAAATTCTTGCGCTGAACAGAGGCTTTGCGAATACGCTTGGGACGATGAACCGGTTGCCTGTTTCTCATGATGCTCATGGGGACGATAACACTCCTTTGATGCGGCTTTGGCTTCATTCTACTCCGCATCAATCTCCTGTCAATATGGCGAAATCACAAATAAAATTGGAGCCCCGTTCCCGAAATTCCTCTTGTCCTAAATAGGCAGATACAGTGAAAAGATACTGCCCTTCCCCTCCTCGCTCTGAACAGTGATGAAGCCGCCTAGCAGTCTGGCAAGATCATGACTAATGGACAACCCTAGCCCTGTTCCGCCGTATTTTCGGCTGATCGTCCCGTCCGCCTGCCGGAAGGCTTCGAAAATGATCATTCGCTTCTCTTCGGCAATCCCGATGCCACTGTCCCTGACCTCAAATACCATCCAGTTCAGATCCTGCCCGTCTTCCCAGCGCTGTTCCGCTCGGATGCTCAGCATTACGCTGCCCATCTGTGTAAATTTAAACGCATTGGAGAGCAGATTCCGCAAGATTTGCTGCAACCGCTGTGGATCTGAGATGATGGTCGGCGCGAGATTTTCACTTACACTGACCACAAATTCCAGTTCCTTTTGCTTCGCGATCACACTGAACTGAAGAGACAATAGCTCTGGAATCTCGCTTACATTCACCTGTTCCTTGATTATATCAAGCCGGCCTGCCTCCACCTTGGACAAGTCAAGGATATCATTGATAAGCATCATCAGTTCTTCGCCAGAACGATGGATAATGCCGCCGTACTCAGCAATCTCTTCCCTGGTAGTGGAATTATCATTTTCTTCTATTAATTGCGAGAGATTGATTATGCTATTCAGAGGGGTCCTCAGTTCATGTGACATATTGGCCAGAAACTCCGACTTGTATTGCGAGGCCAGCATCAATTGCTTCGCTCTTTCCTCCAGCACGATTTCATTCTTATGCAGTTCCTCTGTTTGCGCGGACAATAGCTCGTTGGCACGCCGTATCTGCTCATTACGGGAAAGCTCCAATTGGAAGTCCCAGATGATCAGGGCAAATAAAATACTGAGAAGCAATCCAGAAGGAAATGTGATCGGCATAATTTCAGTTATGTATTCTCTGGCAGGGATTATACCAAATATGGTGATATTCAATGCGTTCATGACATTCACTGCCAGAATGACGATAAGGCCTTTTTTCATTATGGAAGCATTTGAACGGGTAATCCAGCAGCTGAGCCCGGCGCTGAGGAAACCAAGAATCGATAGATTAAGCATTCCTGCCAGCGCAGCTTCGTTCCATCCGAAGGTCAGCCGGGTCAGACCCGTTCCAAATCCGATCAATATGAGGGGAAAGGGCTGCGGAAAAGCGATTGTCGTGATAATGATGGGCACGAACCTCAAATCAAAGATGACATGATCATCCAGTCTATATCCAAAAAAAGAGCTGATCCATCCGGCGAAAATCGCCAGCAATACCCAGCTTATCTGCTTTACGCGTTTCGATGCATACGTGATTAGATGCTTGTATAATAAATTGGCCAGATAGGCAACGGTGATCAACACAGCTGTGTTCACGAAAAATATTTTTAAATATTCCATAGCCTCACTCCTGGCCTAATATTAGAAACTACCAGTAATACTAGCATATTAATCCACCTGATTCATTGAATAACAGGCGCTATTTCTACAATCTCCGGCATCTAACTAAGCAGCCCTTCTCAGCGGCAGCAGAAGAGCGCAAACCAGATGCGATTTGCGCTCTTCTGCTATACTATTGTTGCCTATCAATCCCGGAACGAACGTCCCCAGGTTCTATACTCTTCTTCAGCAGCGTCCTTCGTGTGTCCATAACGTTCCTGAATCTTGCCTACCAGCTTATCCTTCTCACCGTCGATGACATTAAGATCATCATCAGTAAGCTTGCCCCACTGCTTCTTGGCCTCGCCTCTAAGCTGCTTCCATTTCCCTTTAAATACATTGCTGTCCATAGCATGCTCATCTCCTCATTTTTGGATTAAAGTACGTATATAGGACATGTCTTCACAGGCCTTATTACCCCTCGTTTAACAGCATGAATCCTACCTTGACTCTTCCCCCCTGGTGAAAGAGGTCGTCTTTTGTCACATAATAATCTTTAAAATAGCTTTCAATATTTTCTAAAATTTGATATACTACATATATAAATTAATTTTTAAAAATTTAAGTGATTATTTTCACATAATTAAGTATCGCTTCTGTGCTAGAATGCCATCGAAGATGAAACAAGTTCATTAAATTTTTCATTATACATAACCGATATATGTCATGTAAAAGTTACATTCAGGGGAGTTACCCCAAAATTAAAGTGACAAATGTCATTTATAAAGTGATTTTTATCACTTCCAAAGTCGTTAAAATGTTTTACATTTTAATATATATATTTTAAACTATTTTCTTGGAGGTCATACCAAATGAAAAAAGCTTCTGTAATCTTGTCGAGTGCCCTGATTCTTGGTTTGCTTGCGGGCTGTGGCAGCAACAACAGTAACAACGCCGCGACTGCAACTAACACCCCCGCTGAAACAACTGCACCTGCCGCAAATTCCGGAAATGCCGGAGCTGAAACTGCCAAGTATCAAGACGGCGTCTACTACGGAACTGCACCTGCTGATGAAAAAACCGGCTGGGAATCCTACGCTATTCTGACTGTTGAAGGTGGAAAAATCACTAAAGCTGACTGGAATGCTTTCAATGTAAAAACTGCTGGTGATCTGAAGAAGAAAGTTTCTGAAGACGGCAAGTACGGTATGAAAAAAGGCGGCGCTCAATCGGAATGGCACGAGCAAGCTGCACAAGCTGAAGCATTTTTGATCGACAAACAAGACCCTGCGGCAATTACCCTTGACGCTGAAGGCAAAACAGATGCAATCTCCGGTGTATCCATTCACGTTGGTGAATTGGTTGAAGCCGCTAAAGCTGCCCTGGCTGCCGGACCTTCCGAAGCGGGCCCTTACAAAGACGGCGGTTACACTGCAGAGGGCGAAATGGACCCTCAGTCCGGTTGGAAATCCACTGTAGCCCTGACTGTTGCAGACGGGAACGTTGTCGCTGCTAACTTCAGCGGTGTAAATGCTGCCGGTGATGACAAGAAACAATTCTCCATTGATGGCAAGTACGGCATGAAAAAAGGCGGCGCTCAAGCGGAGTGGCACGAAGAGATCGCCAAAGCAGAAGCTTACTTCGTAGAGAACAAAGGCACTGCTCCTGCTCTGGATGCCGAAGGCAAAACAGATGCAATCTCCGGTGTGTCGATCCACGTTGGAGAGTACTACACACTGGCAGCAAAAGCGCTTGAAGGAGCAAAGTAATTTAACGACAGCTCCCTCTTATAGCCAATCAGACGAATGAGGTGAATTTCTTTTGAAAAAAATAGTCATTTTGGGCGGCGGCTACGGCGGCGTACTCACGGCTAAAAAACTGGCAAAAAAATTTAAGAACAACAAAGAAATCGAAATTACGCTTATTGACCGGAATCCATACCACACTCTCTTGACTGAACTACATGAAGTTGCTGCAAACCGCGCTCCTGAAGATTCGATCAAGATTGATCTCAAAAAAATCTTTGCCGGATTGAAAGTCGATGTTGTACTGGATGAAATCAGCAATATTGATTTTAAAGGTAAAAAGCTTAAATCTGAGAAAGCTACCTATGCGTATGACTACCTTGTCATCGGTACAGGCAGCAAGCCAACCTACTTCGGCATTCCAGGTGCAGAGGAGAATACCTTCTCCTTCTGGTCCAATGATGATGCGGTTGCGCTTAAACGCCAGATTCGCGATATGTTCACCCTAGCAGCAAAGGAAAAGAATGCGGCAGTACGCCGTTCTATGCTTACCTTTGTAATCATCGGTGCAGGATTTACCGGTGTTGAGCTGGTCGGCGAAATGGCTGAGTACCGCGAAGAGCTTTGCAAAGAATTCTATATCGATCCATCCGAAGTTCGGCTGATCGTTGCAGATATGGCTCCTAAGATTCTGCCTATTCTTCCAGATAAGCTGATTTCCAAAGCAACAGCTTACCTGAAACGGTTGAACGTAGAGATCGTTACCGGTGCCAAGATCACTGAAGTAGGCAAAGGCAGCATTGCTCTCGGCGAGAAGAATGTTGTTGCTGCGCATACTGTAGTTTGGACTGCCGGTGTTGAAGGCTCTGAAATTGTGGGTAGCCTCGAAGGTGAAGTTAAACAAGAGGGCCGCAAACGTATCGTTACGAACGAGCATCTCGAAAGTGTAGATCACAAGAACGTGTACGTTGTCGGGGATAACATCTTCTTCATTCCTGAAGGCGAGACCCGTCCTGTTCCGCAGATGGTTGAGAATGCTGAGCAAGCAGCTCCAATCGTTGCAGGCAACATTGAAGCTGACATTAAAGGTACGGCGAAAAAAGCCTACAAACCAGGCTTCCATGGTACCATGGTATCGATCGGTAGCCGCTACGGTGTAGCAAACGTTGGTCTTCCAGGCAAACTGTTCATGCTTACCGGCTTCATGGCTATGCTTTCCAAGCACGCTATCAATATGTTCTATCTGTCCCAGGTTGTGGGCTTTAACAAAGTATGGACTTATATGATGCATGAATTCTTCCATGTGGAGAACCGCAAGAGCTTCCTCGGCGGTCACTTCTCCAAACGTTCGCCGAACTTCTGGCTCGTTCCGCTTCGCGTTCTGCTTGGTGGCATGTGGTTGTATGAAGGTATTGATAAGCTGAAGAAGATATGGGTTGATCCTAATAAAATCTTCCTGATTCCTGCCGCACCGCATGCTGTAGATGCTTCTTCCGCAGCAAGTGAAGCCGTCAATGCCGTTAAGGATACGGTGGATGCTCAATCCGCAGCTTCGGCTGTTTCCACCGCCAAAGAAGCCGTTCAAGCATTGCCGGTTCCAAACTTTGTACACAGCATTACTAACTGGTTCATGGATTTGATGTTCTATCAAGCTGACGGAAGCTATACTTTCCTGGCAAAATGGTTCCAAATCGGTATGGTTGCCGCCGAGATTGTCTTCGGTGTTATGCTGATCGTCGGTCTGTTCACTGCTATTTCTTCCATAGCCACCATAGGTATGGCCGTTATGATCTGGTCATCCAAGATGGCTTCGACGGAAATGCTCTGGTACGCTGCAGCAGCTGTTGCCTGCATCGGCGGTTCCGGTAGCACGCTTGGTCTGGATTACTATGTCTTGCCTTGGCTCAAGAAGCAGTGGAAGAGAATTCCGCTCGTAAGGCGCTGGTACCTGTTCACCGACTGACGCTAATTTCCTTGTTTCATTAGCATTCACATTATATTAATTATTTATATCGTTAAAATGTGAAGTTTGTATGTTCTTTCAGCTTAATATGTGTATTCTTCAGAGTAATGTGTCCACGGACACATTACTCTACTTATTTACGAGTGGTTTTGTAGGGATGATCGGGAATGGTTCCTTCCAGCAAAACCGACAAGAAGGAGAGATTCTTGTGAATAATCAACTCGCTCAAGAGACCTTCCGGTTGCTACAGGCTGACATGTCACCCATCGCCGGAATTCAGCTTCATCTCTCTCCGGTGGAATGTGAGCAACTGCTCCCGGTACTGGAACGCCATGATCTGGAATACAGCCGCAAAGTTCATTTGCTGGGTATTTATATCATTCTCACCCTGGCTGCGAAACGCCATATGGAATGTGTACCACATCATCCCGACCTTACACGCAACATTTTGGATGGAGACTATTTATACAGCTTTTACTTACAATTTGCGGTGAAAACCCGCGAGCTGGATCTCGTAGCTTATTTGGCTCCTTCGATCAAAAAAATGCAGATTAGACGGGCAAATGGAAACTTCGCGGAAGAGAATCTGGCTGTTATAATGGAAGAGTTCCTGGTCAGGGAACAAAGACAACAGGGACGCACGAGCAAAGCCATTTGACAGGTGGGGATCATTAAGATGAAGCTGCATGAGGCCTTGAACATCGACCTGAAGGAAATAAACCGGGAGATCGAGAATCTGGTGGCGCGTGACAAGGATGTGCCCAAGAATTCGCAGCTTGCCCAAGGCATTCTGCAATTGGTCGGGTCCGGCGGTAAACGGCTTAGGCCATTGATGGTCATCGTCGGAAGCCGTTTTGGCCGCAAGCTTCCCGGACGCCGAGCTCTCCAGCTAGCCGCAGCCGCGGAATTCATTCACGCTGCCTCCTTGATTCATGATGACATTATTGATGATGCAGAAGTTCGGCGCGGAAGACCTGCCCTGCATGTCATCACCGGCGTAGGTTCCGCCGTACATATCGGGAATTACATGTCTGCCCGGGTCATCGAGCTGTTAAGCAAATATACAGGAGACAAAAATCGTTATGTTCATGATCTGTCTTCTGTTGCCACAGCCCAGCTCTGTCTGGGCGAGTACCAGCAGCTGGAGCATGCCTATGATTACGACTTCACCATGGAGCAATACCTGGAGAAGTCGCGCAACAAAACTGCGCTGCTGATGGCTACATGCCTGCGCGTCGGCGCCTTATCTTCCGAGAGCACAACAGAGGTCGCAAGCCTGCTGTACAACTTCGGTGAAGCGCTGGGCATGTCTTTTCAAATCCAGGATGACCTGCTGGATTTCACGCAGTCTGCTGAGGTCCTCGGCAAGCCAGCCGGCAGTGACCTGCGCCATGGCCAAGTCACGCTGCCGGTGCTGTTCGCCCTGCAGGACCCTGGGCTGGCCCCGGCCATCCGCATGATCGGCCTCGATTCTTCGGATGCCGAGATTGCCCATGTACTGGGCCTCATCACCCGCAGCGATGCGCTGCTGCGGGCCGAGCAGGTCAGCCGGGATTATCTGGACCAAGCTGCTGTCATTATCCAGCAGCTGTCATCCTACCCGGCGCATACCAACCTGGTCACGCTGCTGGAATACTTCTCAGCGCGCGACCACTAGCGGCGGGGGTTCTCATCCCCACCGCCCTCACGGACAACAAAAAGGATACCCCCATGCACATGGGCTGGTATCCTTTTTGTTGTCCGTGTTTGTTGTTCTTTTATTACCGATTGCACATAAATGAACAGAGCACAACGTCAGTGGAAAGTTTTAGCATGAATTCTCTACTTTGGATACTAATTTGCTGTTACCGAAGCTTGTTGACTTACCAAGTACTCAATCACAGGGTAAGCTACAACATGTCTATGTCGGTAGGTCTGATCGATTGCCGCATTTTGAGTGCTAAGTATCCCCTTCTGCAATATTGCCGCCTTAAATCCCCGTTCGAGTGCACCGTTATATGTGAAAAGTACGCAATGCTCTGCTGCAAATCCGGACACAATAACCAGCTGAATGCCTTTATCGCTTAATACGGCTTCCAGCTCTGTTTTCCAAAATGCATTAGAATACTCTTTGTTGATTTGAATATCATCCTGTCCTATTACGATCTCGGGGATAAAATCCAGTTTAGCAACGCTAGATTCATCCGCCCCTTCAATATCTTTCACATGGATGACAGTGTGGTTGTTCTCGCGAAGCAGACCAGCAACATGATTAATATATTCACAGGCAGAATGAACAACAGCTTTTTCTACTTGTTCCTCCAAAAAGTTGGTCTGCATATCAATCACTAGTAAAGCAATCGTCAAGGTCCTTCCCCATTCCTGAAGTTAGTTTAGATTTCATATAAATTACAAACAACCGATGATTTATGCAATATCTCTAAGCATACTATAGGCAAGGCGGACCTTACAGGTAAAGTTTAAATTTAATTATATGCAAATAAAAGACTCTGTTAGATGGATATCCTGCAATCCAACAGAGCCTTTACATTTTGACCTGATGCGGGAGAAAGCGGGCGCTCACCTGCAAGCTTTTTCTACGGGGAGTCCCGTATCGAATATAAACGCCCTACCCCTCCGCCTTAGTTAAAGTAAAAATAATCCACCAGCGTACACAACAAGATCACCATACTGATCACCTGATTCAGATTATACGAAGCCACCTTCATCAATTTGCGATTCGAGGGCTTGATAATCTTGTGCTCGGTCATTAGTAAGATTGTTGCTATGCCGATCCCAACTAGATATATCCATCCTAGATCACGCCAAACGTACAGGAAGAGCAGCAGCATAATCATGATAAAGTGCAGCCCCTGGGCGATGCGCAGCGCATTCTCCAGGCCGAAAAAGCTGGGAATGGACCATAGTCCATGCCGGCGGTCAAATTCAATATCCTGCGTGCCGTAAATAATGTCAAAGCCGGCAATCCACAGCATAACTACTGTCCCAATGACAAATGGGGTGAAGGCAATATTGCCTGTCACAGCGAACCAAGCACCGATTGGAGCCGAGGCGATCACAAACCCCAGATACAGATGGCTAAGGAACGTAAAACGCTTGGTATACGAGTATGAGGAGATTAGCAGAATCGCTACCGGCGACAGCACCAGACAGAGCAGATTCAGCATCCCTGAAGCCACAATAAAGATAGCATAGTTGATAATGATAAATAGAATGACTTCCTTCTCCACCAGTAGCCGTTGTGGCAGATGGCGGTGGGCTGTGCGCGGATTGGCTTTGTCAAAAGCGCGGTCTGCCAGCCGGTTGAACGCATTCGCACCATTGCGGGCGCCGATCAGGGCGATCAGTCCCCAGAGCATGACCCGGCCGGATGGCCAGCCGCCTGCAGCCCAGACCATTGAGATAATGGCAAACGGCAGCGAGAACAGCGTGTGGGAGAACATGACCAATTCGCCGAACATTTTTATTTTTAGAGCAGCATTCTTAAAAGCATTGAATATCACCATAGCATGATTCCTCTTTCTTCGTTTCCTGTTGCATGCGGCTTCGCCCACGGGTCAGACCCGTTGCTTGCACATTACTTCGAGACTTGCCGCAGCACCTCATCCAATACTGTAATCATACCATCAATATCTTCGGCTGTAACGATAAGCGGCGGCTGAAAAGCCAATACATTGCGGTCGATTCCGTTCTTCCCGATCAGATAACCACGGTCCTTCATCTCTTCTAAAATGTCGTCCGTTAAGGCCCCGGCAGCAGCGGCATCAACTCCAGTAAGCTCCGCACCCAGCATAAATCCGGTTCCCCGCACATCAGAGATCAACGCCGGGTAACGTTCTTGCAGCGACTTAAGACCTGCCTTAAGATGAGCGCCGAGCGAGGCCGCACGTTCCTGCAGCCCCTCAGTACGGATATAATCAAGCACAGCAAGGGCTGTAACGGCTGATACCGGGTTCCCACCAAAGGTGGAGGCAGATGGGCGGTTCAGCGAAAGTGCGATCTCATCCGTGGTAGCGAAGGCTGCTACCGGCACACCGTTGCCAAGCGCTTTGGCCATACTGATGATATCCGGCACAACGTCAAAATGCTCCATCGCAAACAGGGCACCCGTCCGCCCAAAGCCGGTCTGAATCTCATCGGCAATCAGCAGCACACCGTACTGATCCAGCAGTGCCTTCACCTCGCGGAAGTACCAGGATGCTGGCATAATCATGCCTCCGTTGCCCTGGATCGGTTCGGCGATCATTGCGGCAATGGTGTCTCCTTTTTCCTCCAGCACACGTGCCAGACTCTTCAGCGAAATCTCTGCCGCCTCATCCAGCGTCAACTCCGGATGATAGGGCCGTTCAATGAACGTAACATCCTCATCAAGATAACGATCTGTCCGCCACATCGGTAGTCCTGTCACACTCATCGTCAGGTTAGTCCGGCCGTGCAGGCCGCTTTCCAGGGCAATAAATCCTTTGCGTCCGGTATGCATCCGGGCTAAGAGCAATGCCCCTTCATTGGCCTCTGATCCGCTGTTGACGAAAAAAGTCCGGCGCAAGTCACCTGGCAGCACTTCCTCCAGTCTCTCCGCCAGATCTACAGCCGGCTGCGTTAGATAGATCGTTGTTGTATGCTGCAACTGCTGAAGCTGTGCTATCGTCCGTTCGGTAATCGCCGGATTACAGTGACCGCAAGCCACTACAGAGACACCAGCGAAGAAATCCGTATATTCCTTCCCCTTCTCATCATAGACAAACTGCATGTTTCCCCGTACGATCTGTGGAGAATCGCGATAAAAATGCGCTGTGCAGGGATAAAAGTATTGTTTGCGTTTGGCAGCTACTGCTTCTCTTCCAATATAGCTTCCTTGTTCCATCGATGATTCCCTCACTTTCTGTTGCTTGATAACCCGAGGCTTGGGATTACTCGCAGCTACATATTATTTTAATTTTAACTTATATAGCGGCATGATCGGTGAATAAAATAAATACTTTGTGAAAAAAATAACAATACAGCTCGTCAACTACCGCTATTTTCCCCCAACCCTGTTTACTTTAAATTTTAATTAAATTGCAAGGCCCCTAAAGTATAGCCCGCATAAACAGGCTTCAGGCCACCGAGCAGCTCGTCGTTCTGGTTCAAGCCTTGTAGCGCATGTTGGTACGAAATAATAATGTCACGCAGTTGCTCCACCGTATACGTGGCTCCCTCAATTCGGAAGCTGGCAATCCCCAGCCCACTCATCTCCTGAAGCATCGGCAGGTAACATAGCTCTTTAGCGAACAATAGATGACAGCGTCCGTGCTGGTCGCGATAGACCGGATTCTCGCCTTTGTCGGTTTTGAGCACCAGTACTTCATTGCTTACATACAGATTGTCTTCCTGAGCAATCGGCTCCATAACTTCTGTATTCTCATAGAGATCATGATCCATATACATCAGCGCCGGTGTGCCATGTACGACCACTTCCAGCGGCTGCTCACAGCGAGCGGCAAAGGTAGTGAAATGCTCCAGCGTCATCTCCGGCGATACCGTAAGCTTGTTCAGACCATATCCGGCGTAGAATCCGGCAGATAGATGATTGTACACGTTCAGATTGCTGTCGCCGATCATTGGGTAGCCAGTCGTTTTGTACCGCCGGATGGCTCCAAGATTGGTTACGAGCAGTCCGTCGATCGGCAGGCGTTCACCGTTTAACAACTGATCATATTGGTCAAAATGCAGCTCGGTCATCATACGCGGCATGCCCAGATAGATTTTCGTATCACCTTTCAATGTCCCAAGCTCCTGTATCTCACGCTTCGTGAACGGACGATCTGGCTCAAATACATCTCCGGGAAGATGCAGAATGTCTACACCCTGTGCAAGCACCATTCTCGCCTGCTCCATGTTGTTGACGCGTACCGCAAGCTCCGGTTTAGAGTGTCTCTTCTGCCCAGCTTGTGCCATCCGCTCCCGTAGTAAGGTTACGCGTTCTTGGGAAAGTTCGCGCTCTGCTGTTGGGGTGCTGAAAACTTTGCCAGTGCTGTAGAACTTGCCGGTTCCCTCATAACGCCGATTAATATTGGACAGACCCGGTTTGCCGAAAGCATAGGCTGTAGAGAAATCACGTTTGCGGTTCTGATACAGCAGCTTCGAATCCACCGTACGTTCAAAACCTACAGGATCATCGATGTACCGGTCAATCGCATCCCCATAGCTGTTCACCAGCGTCACCATGAACTCTTTATCACGCATCCGGCCTTCGATCTTGAAGGAGGTGATGCCCGATTCAATTAACTCAGGAATATGCTCATACATGTACATATCTTTGACAGCAAGCGGGTACTCCGCCGGGAAGACATAACCGTCTTTCTTCACCCGGTAGTCCCAACGACACGGCTTCATACACTTGCCCCGGTTGCTGCTCATCCCGAACACCTGGGAGCTGAAGTAACAATTCGCCCCGTGCACAGAACACATATCGCCATGCATGAAGTATTCCAGTTCCATTCCGCTCCGCTGGCCCAGCAGCTTGGCTGTTTGCAGATCCATTTCCCGTGAAGTGACGACTCTGGTGACGCCAAGATCACGCAGCGCGTAAATCATCTCTAAGTTGTGCACATTCATCATGACTGAAGAGTGAACCTCTAGGCTGAGCCCCATCTCGCGGATCAATTCCAGCACCGACATATCCTGTACGATCAAGGCGTCGGGTCGAACGCTATCCAGAAAACGCAGATACTCGCGGGCTTCCTCGACATCCTCTTCGCTAAACAGGTTGTTGACTGTGATATATACTTTTTTGTCCAGACGATGGGCGATATCCAGCGCCTCTACGATCTCTTCATGCGACAGATTGTATCCCTTGCGCATCATTCTCATATTGAGAACCGGGCCGCCCAAATAGACGGCATCGCAGCCAGACTGAACGACTTCCTTAAAAATATCGAAGGTGCCGGCTGGTGCGAGCAATTCAATCTCTCTGCCATTAAAATAACGTGCCATAGTTGTTCCCTCCCAAGTTGATCTTGCTATATAAATGCATTGCCGCCAAGAACGTGCGCTATAGCCAAGCTACTGCAACGCCCATTACGACAAACATTAGTATAAAAACAGTATCGGCCCCGCCCCATATCGGACGGTGATACCGGCTGCGCGGCGCGTCCATACGGAAGCCACGAGCTTCCATGGAGTAGACCAGATCCTGTGCGCGGCGGAAGGCGCTGGCGATAACGGGAACAAGCAGTGACACCAGCATCCGCCCTTTCTCCTTCAAAGGAAGTTCCTTCAGATCAGCACCGCGTGAAGCCTGCGCCTTCATTATGATCTGAGATTCATCGAGAATCGTAGGAATGAACCGCAGCGAGATATCGATCATGAGCGTGATGCGGTCCGGCGATAGCCCAAACCTTTTGAACGGTGACAGAATTCCTTCCAGACCCTGATTAAGCTTGCCGGGAGTGGTCGTGAAGGTCAGCAGCGCCGAGAAGGTGATCAGGAAGAACATACGAATGACCGAGAAGGCACCCAGACGAAGCCCGTCTTCGTACAAGTCCCAAGAACCAATGGACAGCCACACTGCTCCTTCTTTTACGGATACAACCTGTACGATAAAAATAAATAGCATCAGATAGCGCAGCGGTTTGGCTGCTTTAAGAAAATACTTCAGCGGAATTCGGGTCGAAGCCATGACCACCACCGAGAATACCGCTAGCAGCGCCATCGCCATCCAGGAACGGGATAGCAGAATGACTACTACATAAAGCAACATCCCGGTAATTTTGGACCTGGCGTCCAGTTTATGTACCCATGATCCCGTTTCAATGCTGCGACCCAGCAGTAGCCTCTCATTCATGGTCATCCCTCTTTCCGCCAGCCCCGTCAAGACCCTTGCCTTCTGTACGCAGTGAGGCAATAAGCTCAGCAAGACTCTCAGCTGTCAGTCGAGGCACCTCGTCCTCTAACCCCAATCGGTCAGCGACTGCGCGCCAGTAACGGAGCGACTGTGGAACCGTAAGACCGCAGCGTTCCAGTATGGCCGGGTCCTTGGCAAGATCACTGGCGTTCCCCTGAAAAGCTGTTCGGCCTTCCTTTAACACAACCCAGTTATCTGCTACAGGCAGCAGCTCATCCATCCGGTGAGTTACAATAACCACCGTCCGGCCCTGCTCACGGCATAACCGTTCCAGCAGCGAGATCAGCTCTGTGCGGCTGATGGGATCAAGGGTGGCTGTCGGTTCATCCAGCACGATAATATCAGGGTCCATCGCCAGCACAGAGGCGATAGCCGCCTTGCGCATCTGACCGCCGCTAAGCTTAAACGGATTGCGCTCCAGAAGGTCCAGATCCAGCCCCATGTCCAGCATCGCCTTACGGGCACGTTCTTTTGCATCTTCGGGACTCATTCCAAAGTTCAGCGGGCCGAAGCAGAGATCCTTCTCTACCGTCTCCTCGAACATCTGCTGCTCCGGGAATTGAAAAACCAGGCCTACGCGCCGGCGCAGCGGCAGCAGCCGGGGTGACTTCTCTCCGGCACGCAGCGTGACATCAAGCACAGATACCGTGCCCGCCGAAGGCTTCAAGATGCCATTGAACAACTGGAGCAGCGTAGACTTGCCGGAGCCTGTCGCCCCAGCAATACCTACAATAGAGCCTTGCGGAATGCTCAGATCAATGTCGTGCAGCGCCGTCTGTTTCCACAAGCTCCGGTCGGCATAGGTGTAGCTTACTTGCTGTAATTGTATGGCCATAACGTCTCTATAAGCTCCTTTTCACTGCCGGGAACGTCCACTTGAATCCCGCGCTCCTCCAGCTCGCCTGCCAGCCGCCATGCATATGGCGCGCGCAGATGACATCTCTCCAGCAGCTCCTCATTGCGAAACAGCTCGGCTGGTGTCACATCCGCAGCCAGGCTGCCTCCGTGAAGGGCAAGCACCCGCTCCGAGGCCAGAATCTCATCCGCATCATGCGTAATCATCAGAAGGGTGTATCTGCCTTCGGCGTGCATTCCTTTCAGGATGCTAAGCAATTCGTCGCGGCTTCCCTCATCCAACATAGAAGAGGCCTCGTCAAAGATGACGATGCCTGGCTCCATCGCAAGGATAGAGGCGATGGCGACACGCTGCTTCTGGCCTCCCGACAGTTCCCCGGGATGCTTGGCCAGCAGATGAGCAATCCCTAAGCGCTCCGAATAGATCTGCAGACGATTCTCCATCTCTTCGTGGGATAGACAGAGTCCTTCCAGGCCAAAGAGAATATCTTCTTCTACAGTAGCCCCGACAAACTGGTTATCGGGATTCTGGAAGATCATGCCGATGCTCTGCCGGATAGGACCGATCGATGCCTCTTCAAGCTTCATCCCGCAGACGGTAATTTCTCCCGCCCCTGCAGGCAGCAGAGCATTAAAGAGCTTCACCAGCGAGGATTTGCCGCAGCCGTTAGGGCCGACGACGCTTACCCACTGTCCTTGGGGAATGGTGAACGATATGTCTTGCAGAATCGGATGCTCCGGACCATAGCCGAATGAGACACCCTCCAGCTCGATCACCACTTGTCCCGCTTTCGCTCCGTTAGCTTGTTCTTCATGCGCTTCCTTCATGTTAGTCATCCTTTCGCTGCGTCTCCCGGATCGTCCAGAAACTCTTCGAACAACGAGATTTTAGACAGTGAGGTGACCAGATACCGGACAGCAAATCCTACAGCCACCCCTGTAACCACCCCTGTAATGAGCAGCATCGGCAAATAGTAAAATATTTTCAGTGAAGCAAAGACCATCGACGCTGCCAGCAGCTGTCCGATATTGTGAGCGACCCCGCCGGCTATACTGATTCCGATAAGGCTCAGCTGCTTTCCGCCAATCAGCATCAGCAGATACATCACTACGAAACTGAACAGCGATCCGAACAGGCTGAACAATAAACTGGAAAAAGTGCCTAAAATAAATGCCGTAAGCAGTGTCTTCAGGACAACGAGCAGGAAGGCATCGCGCCCGCGCAAAAAGAAAATACAGGTCAATATCATGATATTCGCCAGACCTAGCTTGGCACCGGGTACCATACCCATTCCTGACAATGGAATTTGGGCCTCAACCAGACTCAGCACTACAGCCACTGCAGCAAAAATCGCGATAATGACTGTTCTTTTCAGCGCCGTAGCTGATTCACTACTGGACATACCCATCTACTTCATCCTCCCCCGACACACTAGCGATCTCCACCAGCACCCGGTGCGGCAGGCAGACAATCGTTTGCTTGGTCCGGGTAATCCTTCCAAAACCGAGACATACTTTATCCGGGCAATCGGCATCATACATTTCAATGCCATAGTCATGCACCTTCAAAATGTTGTAGCCCCGATCTGTGCGGATATCAATGGTTTGCTCTTCTTTAGTAAGCTTAACTGTTTTAAATAACTTTCCGTCCACCGTCACATTGGCCACTAGGTTGTCGCCAATCCCACCTTTACTCTCGTCACTTGAAAACCAACGCGGTACGAGAAAAGCGAGCGCAGCCACCAGAACGATGGAAATCAGCCATACATCTGCGCGTTTCATAAAATTCTCCCTTATTTTTTAATTAAAATCCGGACTTATTAATTATAACGGTCCTCTATCAATCCTTCAATGAATGTAGGCGTTTATTGTCACCTTTAAGTGCATAATTTCACAAAATAGGCACGAACCTTTCCTATCTTTGCAAAAACGGATAGTCCCTCCTTACGAGAAAACGGATTATCCCGTTGTAGTGGGATAATCCGTTTGTATAAGTTTGTTATTTTGCCCGGGAATATTCCAGAAATAATCCAGCAAAAACAGGGTCCCACTGGGTGCCTCTACCCTGCTCCAGAATTCCCAGCGCCTGCTCGGGGGCCATCCCCTTGCGGTAAGGACGATCCGAGGTCATGGCATCATAGGCATCAGCTACGGCAATAATTCTTCCGTATAACGGAATCGCCTGTCCGGCAAGTCCATCCGGGTAGCCTTTGCCATCGTATCGTTCATGATGGGATCTCACGCCACCCAGATAAGGAGTCATTTTCTCCAAAGGCTCAATCTGCCGCAGTATATTCTCACCCAACACTGGGTGGGCCTTGATCTGATCAAACTCTTCATCCGTAAGTTTTCCTTCTTTAAATAACACACTGTCTCGCACACCGATTTTGCCGATATCATGCAGCAGTGCCGACTTGCGCAGATTGTCGAGTTCCACACCCGTGATCCCGGCCAACTGTCCAATGATAACCGAATACTCGGCTACCCGTAAGGAATGTCCGGCTGTGTAGGGGTCTCTTGCATCCAGCGCTACGGCTAAGGTGGTAAAGTAGCTGTCCAGCAGCTGTCTGTTCTGCTCTTCCCGGGCCTGTAGGCCACGTACCATCATATTGAACCCAGCGACCAGGTTGGAGAATTCATCCAAATATTCATCCTGGATCTGCAGCAACTGTCCGTCCTTAACATTATTGGTCGCCTTATATAACTCATTGATAGGATGCTGTACACTTTTAGTCAGCAGCCATGCAGCAATGGCGGAGAACGCTGTACCGATGAATAGCACCATCCCCGCCCAGCCCCAGAAATTCTGAATTCCGGTTCTGCTAAGCGCAGTATCATGCAGCCGCACATTAGTCGCCATAATGAATAGCGCTAGCGGGAAAGTGCCAATCAGCATGCAGCTGACCATGAATTTGGGACCGATCGGAACAAAAACATAGCCTTCAAGCGAGAAATCGACATTATAACGTTCAAGCGCCCGATTCCGGAATTCCTTGATTAGAGGAATAATAGCAGAGCAGGTCAGGAAAAATTCAATCAAAGCGTGCATGCATGCGATCAGCACCGCACCTGTTACCGCCTGATAGAGAACGGAGTACGGTAAACTGACGAGATCGGTATGGATCATCCAGTAGGTCATCAGAATCGCAGGCACCGCCATTCCAAACAGGTGCGGACCAAGAATCCGGTACACAGCATGCTTGGGCAGGCGATGAGTATAATGGTAAGCCTTCTCCAGCAGCTCCAGACTGGGGTCAGCTGTCCTCAGGGCGGTGCGGATGGGCTTGACATGCTTCATGAACAAGCTGATCTCCAATAGCGCCATCACCAAGAAGGAAAATAGCAAGACCAAAAATAGGCGGCCATACTCCAGTGCAGGCAGCTCCAGGGAGGAGATCAACAACACACTGCCTACTGCGAGCACAGCGACAACAGAGCCGAACAAGTAGTTTCGGATCTGTTTTTTTATAAATGCCTTATATAAAACCATCTATTCCTCCGATCCAGGTCTTTCCATGATGTCAGTGACTTATTTGCTTTATTTGTATTTATATGCTAAGATTTAATAATATTTGATTGTCGCTATATGTATCCCCATCAAGAAGATGTCAGGCCGATCGTTGCTTTCATTATTATTATCGGCATTTTGGACACAATCTCTTACGTTTTCTTGCAGAACTCTTCCTTTTTATGAGATGAAATTCGAACATAGCATTCCGATTCGCACTGGCGCGGCCACGGAGCCGCAAGGACAAAAGAGAGGTAGGGCTTTTGTCGTTTTGGAAGGATTACTCTCGCCATACGGCTGCTGGAAATAACAAGGAATAATGACCCCGTTGCTCACGACGGCAGGGGATAAATATAACGAGATGCATGGTACATAGTCCCTCTTGCTCAGGAACACTGGCCATGTGTGGAAAAATTAGGCGCCCGATAACCGCTCTTTGCGGATATCGGGCGCCGTCTACGTTTCAGGACATTTTCTCGGCACCCCTTCGCTCAATGTACATATCGGGTTACAAATCCGGCAACCTTGGCTTTGTAAGCTTCTTTGTCCGTATCATAGGCCAGTCCATGACCGGCTCCCGGAACAACAAACTTCTCCTTGGGGCTCCGGCAAGCCTCATATAGCTCATCCAGCATAGCAAAAGGTACAAACTTATCGGCATCACCATGAATGAAGAGAATCGGCACTTGTGCTTTGCGTACCTGTTTGAGCGCTGAAGCTTCGCTGAACCGATAGCCTGCCTTCAACATGGTCACTGTGCTGGCACTTTGTACAAACGGGAAGCTAGGCAGCTTATACATACGCTTCAGTTGATAGGTTAGCTGGGCTGTAACCGAGCTGTAAGCACAATCTGCGACGATGACCTTCACCTGCTGTGGAAGCACCTCGCCAGATGTCATCAGCACCGTTGCCCCGCCCATGGATACCCCGTGCAGAACAATCTGTGCACCCGGCCCTGTCTGCTCGGTCACATAATGAATCCATTGCAAATAATCGCGCCGTTCCGGCCAGCCGAAGCCGATATAATTCCCAGCACTCGCACCATGGCCTCTGGCATCGGGCAGCAGCACATTGTAACCTAGATTCTCATAATAGAATTTGGCGTAGGCCCCCATATCTTTTGCCTGACCGGAATAGCCATGAGCGATGATAGCCGTACGTCCCTCCGCACGCTCCGAAGGGAGGAAATACCCTTTCAATTCCAGTCCATCTTCGGAGACAATGCTGACGTCCTGAAAGGTCTGACGTGAGATCCATTCCTTCCCCTCGCCCCAGGATGGACCAGCAACCGGAGGATCGACCTTCAGGTCAGGACTGCTTCCCAGAAATTCTTTGGGCGCACGCTTGACTGCAACTCCGTAGAAAAAGAATCCGGCGTATACAACCAGGGCTGCAACGATAACAATCGCTGCGCCAATCATCAAAGTCCATGACAATCTCCATTCCCCCTCCTATCGAACATTATATTTTTTCCAGATGCAGTTAGTATAGCATGCCCTGCATGGAGACCAAAGTGAAGGATCTAGCTCATAGAAAAAGAGCCGCTCTCCGGAAAATGAAAATCCGAAAGCGGCTCTGCTGTTATTTACGGCAAACCAACCTATGATTCTGTCTGCCGGTTAAGATTTGTTTTTTCTGGAGAATCTGAATCTTACCAGCAATCCCAGAGCGGCTAATCCTAGCCCGGTTACATAATAAGGGACAGGACTCGATTCACCGGTCTTTGGCAACTGATCTACAGCCGGACCACTCAGCGGGACGCTGTTATTGGCCAAGACAATAGAAGGCGTTGCCGGTTTTTTCGAAGGTGTCGGCGTGGACGTCGGCACCGGTGCCAGTGGTACTTGCTCATCTTCAATGATGATTTCCTCATTGTCCGGTGTTGGCGTTGGTGTCGGCGTTGCTGTTGGTGTTGCTGTTGGTGTTGACACTGGTCCAGCCGGTACCGGATCACGATCCACAACAATTGTGCCAATTACAGGTGGAGTCGTTGGACTTGGCTGCGGTGTAACCACTGGTGGTGCTGGCGTCCATGTTGGTGTTTCCGGCGTCGATGTCGGTGTTGGCGTTACTTCTGGCGTTGACGTCGGTGTTGGCGTTACTTCTGGCGTTGACGTCGGTGTTGGCGTTACTTCTGGCGTCGATGTCGGTGTTGGCGTTACTTCTGGCGTTGACGTCGGTGTTGGCGTTACTTCTGGCGTTGACGTCGGTGTTGGCGTTACTTCTGGCGTTGACGTCGGTGTTGGCGTTACTTCTGGCGTTGACGTCGGTGTTGGTGTTACTTCTGGCGTTGACGTCGGTGTTGGCGTTACTTCTGGCGTTGACGTCGGTGTTGGCGTTACTTCTGGCGTTGACGTCGGTGTTGGTGTTACTTCTGGCGTTGACGTCGGTGTTACTTCCGGCGTTGGTGTCGGTGTTGCCGTCGGTGTCGGCGTTGCCGTTGGCGTTGGTGTTGGTGTAGCTGTCGGCGTTGCCGTTGGCGTTGGTGTAGCTGTCGGCGTTGCCGTTGGCGTTGGTGTTGCCGTCGGTGTCGGCGTTTCCGTTGGCGTTGGTGTTGGTGCTGGTGTTGGCGTTGCCGTCGGTGTCGGCGTTGGCGTTGGTGTTGCCGTCGGTGTCGGCGTTGGCGTTGGCGTTGGTGTAGCTGTCGGTGTTGCCGTTGGTGTTGCCGTCGGCGTCGCTGTCGGCGTTGCCGTTGGTGTTGCCGTCGGTGTCGGCGTTGCCGTTGGCGTTGGTGTTGGTGTAGCTGTCGGTGTTGGCGTTGGTGTTGCCGTCGGTGTTGCCGTCGGTGTCGGCGTTGCCGTTGGTGTTGGTGTTGCCGTTGGTGTTGCCGTCGGTGTTGGCGTTGGTGTTGCCGTCGGTGTCGGCGTTGCCGTTGGTGTTGGTGTAGCTGTCGGTGTTGCCGTTGGTGTCGGTGTTGCCGTTGGTGTCGGTGTTGCCGTTGGTGTCGGCTTCGGCGTTGCTGTCGGCGTAGCCGTTGGTGTCGGTGTTGCCGTTGGTGTCGGCTTCGGCGTTGCTGTCGGCGTAGCCGTTGGTGTCGGTGTTGGCTTCGGCGTCGCTGTCGGCGTAGCCGTTGGTGTTGGTGTCGGCTTCGGCGTCGCTGTCGGCGTAGCCGTTGGTGTTGGTGTCGGCGTCGCTGTCGGCGTTGCCGTCGGTGTCGGTGTTGGCTTCGGCGTCGCTGTCGGCGTAGCCGTTGGTGTTGGTGTCGGCTTCGGCGTCGCTGTCGGCGTAGCCGTTGGTGTCGGTGTTGGCTTCGGCGTCGCTGTCGGCGTAGCCGTTGGTGTTGGTGTCGGCTTCGGCGTTGCTGTCGGCGTAGCCGTTGGTGTCGGTGTTGGCTTCGGCGTCGCTGTCGGCGTTGCCGTTGGTGTTGGTGTTGGTGTCGGCGTCGGCGTCGGCGTCGCTGTCGGCGTAGCCGTTGGTGTTGTTGTCGGCGTCGCTGTCGGCGTTGCCGTCGGTGTCGGTGTCGGCGTTGCCGTTGGCGTTGGTGTTGGTGTAGCCGTCGGTGTCGGCGTTGCCGTTGGTGTTGGCTTCGGCGTCGCTGTCGGCGTAGCCGTTGGTGTCGGTGTTGGCTTCGGCGTCGCTGTCGGCGTAGCCGTTGGTGTTGGTGTCGGCTTCGGCGTCGCTGTCGGCGTAGCCG
>NZ_JABWCS010000211.1 GCF_013359945.1 Paenibacillus agri
CGATCCATCTGGATCGCCTGGAAAAACGGGGGTAAAACCCTCGCTTTCCGACGGGCTCTTGCCTGAACGCAAAAAAGAAACCCTGGATATTTAAATATCCGGGGTTTCTCGACAATCTGAACGGCATTTCTGCCGTTAATATTTTCAAAAATGATTTGTTTATCAAGAGATATCTCGTGAAAGGCTCTACCCCTTAGTACCTCCCTGTAACCCAAAACCCTTGGACATGTACTGCTGTGAGAGGATATACATAATGATCGCCGGGATTGCATACAGGACCGAGAACGCAGCCAGGCTGCCATAATCAACCATGCCGTATTGCCCGAAGAACTGATATAGCTTCACGGAAGCCGGGAATTTCTCAGGAGATTGGAGCAGGATATATGGCACAAAGAAGTTACCCCAACTGCCAGAGAAGGTGAAAATCGCGACCGTGCATATACCGGGAACCATGAGTGGAGCTACAACTTTGCGGATTCCTGTAAACACCGATGCGCCATCCACCCAAGCCGCTTCTTCCAGGTCGCTAGGCACGGAATCCATGAAGTTCTTCATCATCCAGATGCCATACGGCATCGAAGATGCTACATAGAACAGAATGACGCCAAGAATATTGTCGTACAGCTTCAGCCCCAGAAACAACTGATACACAGGTACCATAACCGCCGTAATCGGTAGGGAGGTCATGAACAAAATCGTAAGCATGAACGGCTTCTTATACTTCAGTTGATAACGCGATAGCGGATAAGCAGCCAGCAAGGCCAGAACCACCACAAGCACAGCTTGGCTTAGCGACATTACAAGGCCGATCAGGAAGGCTCTTTGATTGTCTCTGCTTGTGATGACATCGATGTAATTAGCCCCGGTAATTCGGCTTGGAACCTTTAGGGATTGCATCGCATTGGGATCTACGGACGCTACCAGAATCCAGAGCAGCGGTAGCACGAAGCATATTCCAAGTCCTGCAAGGATCACATACGGCAGGATACGAAAGATTAGTTTGCGTTGTTTGGCATTCATTTGGATTCACCTCGGTTACTCTTTCATCGAGCGGATATATAACAAACTTAGTACGATACCGATTAGCAGCAATAGTAAGGATATGGCCGTCCCGTAACCGAGCTGATAGTTCACGAAAGCCTGATTGTACATGAAGATGGGCAGCGTAGTCGTGGAGTTACCAGGACCGCCCCCGGTCATCGCATATATCAAGCCAAATACCCCGAGCGTCTGCAATGTGACCAGCATCATGTTGGTTGTGATGGTCCCTTTGATATAAGGCAGAATGATACGGGTGAATATTTTCCACTTGGATGCCCCGTCCACCACCGCAGCCTCCTCGATTTCAGTTGGCACATCGTCCAGCGCCGCCTGGAATACCAGCATCGAGAATGCCGTACCATGCCAAATGTTCGCCAGGATAATGGTGAGCATCGGCACCGTGAACAGCCACGTGACTTCCGAAAATCCGAAAAAGCCAATGATCGCATTCAGCGTACCATCATCCCCAAAGAAGCTGTACAGACACAAGGCGCATACGATTTCTGGTGTGACCCAGCCCGCAAGCACGATGGTCCCAATGACGCGCCGAAAGGTTTTGTTCCGCTGCTTCATCAGCAATGCAATAAGAAATCCGAGCACCTGTTGGCCGATAACCGCCGAGCCGATCAGGAAGATCAACGTATTCCAGATGCTGATTCTTACCGTAGGGTCCTGGAACATTCGCGTATAGTTATCAAACCCGATAAATTTTAGTTCCTTCGCGGCCTCACCGGTCAACGCCAGGTTCGTAAAGGAATAGAAGAACGTCAACAATATCGGATAAATAAAAAATAGCAGCATAATCGCGATCGAAGGTAGTAGAAAAAAGAGCCACGTATACGATTTTCTGGACTTACCGTACATGTCCACCGACAAACTGCTCATGCGTCGTTCTCCTTCCATGCTGTAGTTCTTAACAAAGCCGCTTGCCCAAACATCCATGGATAGCCTGAAGAATGCTTGAGCAAGCCGGCCCCCGGTTATACTTTTTTATTTCTCCACTGCATGATCCGCGCCGACGATGCGGGTAACATCCTGCGCGTATTTGTTCATCGCATCAGCAGGTGCAGTTCCCGTAGCCACAGATTCCACCATCGTTTGAATTTGTGTGGACACTTCCGGATATTTATCCTGAGCCGGTCTGAACTCCGCGTTCTTCAGGTATTCTGTCGCAATCTCGTTAAACGGCATTTTGGTATATCCCGGGTCCTTGGCAACATCGGCACGAACGGTGATATTTCCGGAAGCAATGACCAGCTTCTGAGTATTTTCCTTGCCTAAGGCGTATTGAATAAACGCCCACGCTTCATCCTTATTCTTGGAGTTGCTTGGAATCGACAGCGCCCATCCACCAGCCAGCGTTATGGAGCCTGGCTCCTGTCCCTTACTGGTAGGCATCGGTGCAAAACCCAGCACATCCTTGTATTCCGGCCATGGCGCAGCCCCGGTATCGAGATAATTCCCTGAAATCCATGATCCGTCCAGTGAAATCGCCAGCTTGCCTTTTGGCAAGTATTCACGGGATGCGGTGTTGCCAGCCTGACCGTTGAGCACCTTGGACAGCGGAGGCCCCAGCTTTTCCTTATTAACCGTCTCTACGAAGCCAAGCGCATCGAGAATGCCCTGGCTTTTGACCGTCCATTTCCCGGTGGCATCATCGTACAGCCTCTCCCCAGTACCATACAGCAGCATTTCATACGTCTGCATCGAGGTCGCCTCGCCTGTCGCCTTACCCATGTTCATCCAGATCGGTACGACATCCGGCGCTTTTTCCTTGATCGTTCTGGCTGCATTCAAGACATCTTCCCATGTCTTAGGCTGCCAGTCTTCTGGAAGACCAGCCTGTTTGAATATCTGTTTGTTGTACCATAACCCGCGGGAATCCGTGTTGTAAGGAACCCCGTACACTTTGCCGTCACTAGCCGTAACGCCCTTCTTCATCGCTTCGATGAAGGAGCCGTTGGTCCAGTCCTCCCACTTCGCCAATCTATCATCAAGCGGCTCCAGGAATCCTGCACTGGCATCCGAATTCAGAATAAACGTATCTTCCGTCACAATATCCGGTGCGGTATCCTTGGACTTCAAAGCCAGAGCGATCTTCGCAAAATAATCACCTTCCGACGCTTGAATCGGCGCCGGCTTGATCTCCACATTTTTATCCGGATAACTTGCCGCGACTTCCTTCAGCCACTTATAGAACGCCCCATTCTCACCAACACCGTCATCCCTGAACGTGACGTTAACCGTCTTCTTGGCTGTTTGTCCCCCTTCAGCCTTCTTCCCCGGACTGCCCGTCTCTGCCGGGCTATTCTTACCGCCCGAACAACCAAACAATAAAGACACACTTAAAACCGACATCAGTACAAGCGATAATCCCCTTTTGCCTGACTTCATCTTTCGCCCTCCTTTTGGCTGCGCAAACTAGAAGTATCACCCCATTAGGATGAACACGCTTACAAATGCGTATGTTCATCTCTATTTCCGAGATTGTTAAGATATTCTGAACTTTTTTTTCGTGACAAAAAGAGCCCGTTGGACTTGCCCTCAGGCATAACTTAAGAATCGGCAAATAGCCGTGCACACCTTCTTGGTGTGCACGGCTCGTAAGAAACATAGCAGATTTTATTTAACACTTAAGCCGCATATCCTCAAGCGCTGCTTTTCACTTTGTGGAGGATCGGTCTATTGCAGTGTCTTGAGCAGATTCCCCCAGAACGCCGAGTAATGCTCCCAGTTCATAAATTCCAGCGAGCCCCAGTGTGGTGCACAGTCGCTTGCGAAGGCTGCGGTTTTGCCTGATCCATAGGTGCCCACTACAAGCATTGGGTCGCCGTTATAATTCAGAATTTCTTCCGCATCCGGCTTGGTCACCAATTTATTGTATCCTAGTAGCCTAGGCCATTCACCGAATGAATCGACTAGCGGATGAGACTTGGAAGCCTTCGGAGAGAAGCCTTCGGGCATCTCTACACGATCCTCGCCATTCATCATTTCAACCGGCAGCACCTCGGCGAGAATGGTGTTTTTGTAATTCGCTTTACCTTCGATCCCCATAAACGTCAGGTATCCACCGATCATCAACAATCCTCCGCCTGCAGCAACAAACTGTCTAATGGAGTCGAGCGCATTGGGAATAATCTGCATTTGATAGAATGTTGGGTTCTGCAACAGAAAGGTGTTAGCACCCACATCACTGATCACAATGGCATCAAAGGCTTGAAGCTCTTCCAAACTTTTCGGGAAGCGTACCTGCACTTCGTGCGAAGGCATGTATGTTACATCCACTCCTTCTTCGCGCAAGCAGGATAACAGATACGTAGCTCCCTCTTCATATTTAGTCGATGTAAAGCTGTCATAACCTTTCGTATGGATCATATGAACAATCCAGGATTCACCTATGAATAATACCTTCATCAATTCTGCACCTCCACTGCTTCAGTTCCACACCAGTCTATAATTGTCTTGGCGATCATTTTAACGGCATCTATCACTTCGTTTACGGGTGTGAACTCATCGCTGTGGTGAGCTAGACTCGGATCTCCCGGGCCGAAATTCACTGTAGGAATCCCAACATTAACTGGCCAGCCCATATCCGTATGGAAGCCCAGCCCTTCGATCTTGCCTTCCAGACCAATAGAGTGCAGAGATTGAACACAAGTCTGAACAAACGGGTGCTCAACATCGGTTTCCGCACAATCAGCATCCACCAACCATTCAATTTCCGGCAGATTCTGACTTAGCCAAGGGTCCGATTTTGCTATATTATAAATGAAGTCTTCCAGTTCTCTCTTCACATGTCCGCCCATTAATTTATCGTCCCGTTCCGACGGCAAATACTGCGCATTAAACACGATTTCAGCCTCATTGGCAAAAGAGGTTGGGTACTCACCCGCATTAAACTGCGCTACATGGACTTGGCATGGAATCGAAAGATACGGATGCGTTTTGCGTACAGCCCAGTCTGCATTCAGATGATCGAACTGCTCCAGAATTAATCTGGCTTTCTTAATGGCATCCACCGCACCGCCATCCTGCCAGTCCGCCTGTGGCATCTCGATATGACCACTGCGGCCTTGCACCTTAATTTTGCCCCACAGAATGCCTCTGCATAATGGAGCGATTGTAAGTGAAGTAGGCTCCGTCAATATACACCCATCTGCACGATAGCCATGGTGAATGAAATCAAGTGCACCCATGCCACCCGTCTCCTCATCCACAACTGTACCCACAATAACAGGCCCCTTAAGCTTAGCCCCGCTGCGGAGAATCGCCTCAACCGCCATAATCATGGCCGCGACCCCGCCTTTCATATCAACCGTACCCCGGCCATACAGCTTGCCGTCAATGATCTCAGCCCCAAAGGGATCAACGGTCCATTTCGAACCGGCTTTTACTACGTCAATATGTCCAAAGAGTAGCAGGGACTTCCCTTCTTCTCCTGCTCCAAAAGTAGCTGCCAAATTGGGTCTTCCTTGAAAGTCTCTTCCCGGATAATAACCAGCCATTCCTTCATATTGCTTTAAATCATCGGCGACAGGCTCCCATAATTCGATATCGGCGCCTAATTTAGTCAGCTTATCGGCAATAAATTCCTGCACGTCTTTTTCTTTGGATGGCCCGGGCTCATCGAAAAACCAGGGGTTCACACTCGGAATCTGTATCAATTGTTGTAAGAAGCTTATAATTTCATCGTTATGATCATCAATCCACTGCATAATTTGCTGTTCTTGATTCATAGCTGCCAGTCCTCCTCTAGTTGATCAAGCTCGGGTCAGCCTCAGAGATGGACAAGCCATCTCCGAAACTTACCGTATCCCCATTTCCGAAATCCACCCAAGGATTGATCATTTCATCACCGAATTTGTCCTTCTTCTTCTCAATGGCGAACATGTAGCGCGCATCATCATGGGCAGGATAAGCAGGACTGTGCCAGACGCCCCGGCCAATAATAATGGCTTGCCCCGGTTTGATCCGGAAGCATCTCACTGTGCTTGCATCGGGATGTTCATCCGGATCATTAATGTCGGCACATAACGCCACCGGCTGAATGATCTCTTGATCGAACGTAAGCAGCAGCTCCTCCCGGCTTACGTGGCGCTCCATGGCATCCACCAGGAACTCCCTCTTTTTCGTAATCACAAGTCCAAAGCCAATAGGCTCGTGTACATCCAGCATGTCGATGTAATTCCAGCAGTCCCATCCATCTCCCGTTTTGGGAGGAGCGTAAGAAGGAAGATCTATTACTTTCCCGAAAGGTTCAAACGCCTCTTTCGTTAATGGTTCTACATTGATGCTATGCTGCATTTTTACGCCTCCTATCCTTTAGGATTAGAATCCAAAGCTGTCTACATTGTCACTCTTGACTTCTAGCATACCGATAAAGACGCTTTGCCCATCGACTTTCACCTTGCCGACCGTAGGTACATCCATGCCATCGGTGATTTTTTTCCCTTGAGCCAGTTGATCGAGGACATATACAGTCGTATAAGCGAGCTTGCCCGGATCCCAGATAATATCTGTTTTAATCGTGCCATTCTTGATGTAGTTTTTGACCACACTAGGAACGGCAATGCCGGTAATCGCAATTTGTCCTGCTTTCAAAGTGCCCGCCTTTACCGCCTGCTCGACCACTTCAGCTGCTGCCGGCGGCTCACCGCCTGCGAACCCAATAATGCCCTTCAAATCGGGATACGTTTTGATGAGGTTTTGCGCATTGGCATATGCCTTCTGTTGATCATCATCACTGGACACCGTTGTGACCACTTCAACGCCTGGATAGTTAGCCTTCAGGTAAGCTTTTGCCGCTTCCGATTTGGCAATTTGGTTCTGAGAACCAAGACCTGCTACCATGAATGCCACCTTGCCCTTACCCCCAATTTCGTCGCCGATCGTTTTAGCCAGCTTGTTACCAACCTCTTCATCCGTAGCTGGCGCTATATAATATTGACGGTCCGTATCTGGGGCATCGCTGTCCCAGGTGACAATTTTGACGTCCTGACCGGCTGCTTTCTTGAATACAGGTCCAACGGCTTTGGCATCATTTGGCGAGACGCCAATTCCGTTCACTTGACGAGTTAACATATCCTGAATCATATTAATTTGCTTAGAGGAATCCGCCTCAGTCGGAGCATTGAAGAGAACTTTCACCTTCAGATCCGTCTCCGCTTGCTTAGCGCCTTTTTCAGCGGCTGCCCAGTAAGCGGGACCAATGGACTTCGGATTGATGAAATAGGTTCTTGTGGCAGTGGACGAAGAGCCTTGATTGCTATTGCTTCCCGCACTTTCCTGTGGTTTGGAGTTACCCGTATTTCCGCAAGCAGCCAAAGTAAGGGTCAATAATCCAGTAATTAACGTAGTAGCGATTTTTCTCATGTGCTTCGACCTCCAAGTAAGTTATGCTTTTTGTTTACCAACAGCGATCAACAACAGAATGCCGAGAATTACGGATTGATACAATACAGATACACCCAACAAATTCAGGCCATTGCGTAAAAACACGATAATTAGCAAGCCGAGAAACGTACCCGCAAGACTCCCCCTTCCGCCAAAAATATGTGTGCCTCCTATCAGGGTAGCCGTTATTACATCAAGCTCTATATTTGTACCTGATGTCGCTTCTGCACTTGCCAGACGGGACACTAGGAAAACACCAGCCAAAGCGGAGAACAACCCACTGATCATGAACAAAATGAACCGGGTGCTAACAACAGAAATCCCTGAATAATGGACCGTTTCCTCATTGTTGCCTATGCCGTAAACATAGATGCTGAAGCGCGTCTTCTTCATTACAAAATTCGCAATCAGGAACATGACGGCCAGGAAAATCGCATTAAAGGGAATTCCCCAGAAATATTGCTGCCCCAGAAAGTAGAAGGCATCCGGGTAACCGCTGATCGGCCTACCTTCGTTCAGTACATAGACAAGACCGCGAAGCATTACCAGCATTCCGATGGTCACTACGATAGCCTGCATGCGATGCCTGGCAATCAGGTATCCGTTAACAGCTCCGCATGCTAATCCAGCTAACAGCCCAATGATCACGCTAAGCCAAATGTTGAGGCCGCCTTGAAACGCAAGTCCCATACAAACAGCCGAGAAGGCAAGAATCGAGCCGACGGAGAGATCCATGGCGCCGGAGATAATAATCATAGTCATCGGGATTGCGATCAGACCGACCTCGACCATCTGATTCAGTACGTTCATGAAATTGGTGAATGACAGGAAGTAAGGAGATTGAATGCTGAAAAAGACGAGGATGAAGATAAACAAGAGCATCTGAACCAGCATTTTATTAGATCTGAAGTTAAAAAATTGGGTCAGTGCACTCATATCAGCTCGCCGCCTTTGCGTTTATTTTGTCTGACGTATTGCAGCGTGTTGATGGCAATCGCCAAGATAATCAGAAACCCAGTCGTCGCATCTACCCAAAATGGAGAAACTTTAGCAATGACCAGACCGTTCTTGATAATCCCCATCAGGAGAATACCGACCGCAGTTCCAGCAATCGTGCCGGTACCGCCGAAGATGCTCCCCCCACCGATCAAGACTGCCGCCATCACTTCAAAGGATAGATTGCTGCCTGCCGTTGAAGCCTGAACACTGCCCACCTTGGAGGCAAAAATCACTGCCGCGATACCCACAAGCATTCCGCTGAATACGTAGACCATAAATTTGGTTCTCGGTATACTTACTCCGGCCAGCTTGGCCGCGGCTTTATTACCGCCAATCGCATAGATTCTGCGGCCAAAGCGGGTGAATTTTAGAAGAAAGATAAAGCCGATGATCAGAATTACAGTAACGATTAGCGGAAAGGATATGCCCAGAACCTGACCTTGTCCGAAGAACTGGAATCCTGGTGGAAAATTAGTCATCCATGTTCCGCCGCTGATGCCAACGGCCAGACCCCGAAAGATATACATCGAAGCCAACGTAACGATAATGTCCGGGATATTCAGCACAGCAATGAAATAGCCGTTAAACATACCGCACAGAATCCCTATACCAACACCAAGCAAGGAAGCGAGCCAAGGTGACATCCCATGACTGAGGAACAGCCCCACGGATGTGGCGGTCAGTGCCAGCACCGAGCCTACCGACAAGTCGATGCCGCCCAGCAGAATTACCATAGTCATCCCGATGGCAACAATCGCGCTTGAAGTATTCTGCTCCAAGATCAGCTTCGCATTATCCAGTTGAAGAAATTCCGGGGAGATGATTGTAAACAGAATGCCTATCAATACTGTGAACAAGATGATCGGTGCTTCGTGGACGTTCAATAGACGCTTCATATGACATCTCCTCCCCTAGTGCGCGGATTGGAGGCTCGTTTCAGTAATTGCTCCTGATCCGCCTCCCCACGTCCGAATTCATGGACAATCTCTCCCTTATGCAGCACCAGAATTCGATCACTGAGGCCGATGACCTCCGGCATCTCTGATGAAATAAGCAATATGCTCAAGCCCTTTAATGCCAACTGATGAATAATGTTATAGATTTCAGCCTTCGCCCCCACATCCACACCACGTGTAGGTTCTTCGAGAATGAGGATTTCCGGCTCTGCAGCCAACCATTTGCCGATAACTACCTTCTGCTGGTTGCCACCGCTCAGAAAATCGACACTTTGCAGATCATTCGGTGCCTTGATATGCAGTTGCTCCATATAGGAGCTGCTCATCTTCTTGATTCGTTCCTGATCCAGAATCAAGCCCGTAGAGAGCTCGGGCAGGATGGGCATCGCTAAATTTTGCCGGATTGACATCGGTTTAATAATCCCTTGGCGGTGACGATCTGGCGGAACATAAGCAATCTTCTTAGCTTTCGCTTCATTAGGAGTATTAATTTGTACTTGAACACCATTGATCTCGATTGCCCCTGTTCCCTTCACTAATCCGAAGAGTCGCTCCGCTACAGTGTGAGAGCCGGAACCCGGTATCCCAAAAAGGCCTAGGATCTCACCTTTTTTCAAGTTGAAAGAAATAGCATGCGCAGAGTCGAGAGACAGCTGCTTCACCTGAAGCACAATCTCTTCACGTGGCTCTACGATTCGCACAGGATATAATTGAGCGACCTCTTTGCCGACCATCATCTGAATCAGGCTTTGCTCAGTCACCTCTTCAATCTTGTGTGTAGCGATTTTCTTCCCGTCTCTTAATACCGTCACTTTATCTGCGATTTCGAATATTTCCTTCATTCGGTGCGAAACATAGACGATAGCCACACCTTGCTCCTTAAGCCGCTTTACCACATCAAACATCTTTTGCACTTCATTCTCCGGCAGCGCGGCGGATGGCTCGTCCATGATCAGTACATCAGCCTGAAAGGATAAGGCTTTGGCAATTTCGATGACCTGCTGGCTGTGAACCCCCAGGTGCCGCACTTCCTTACGGACATCAATCCCTCTCCCACCAATAGAATCGACCAGTTTCTGGGCCTCACTGTATAATCTTGACCACTGGATTCTTCCGAATCGTCCCACAACTTCCAGACGGTCGATATAAATGTTCTCTGCCGCAGACAAATTGGGAAACAGATTGAATTCCTGATGAATGATAGATACACCCTGATGCTGTGCATCGAGAGGATTACGAAAAACGACCTCTTGTCCTTTGAGCCGGATAATCCCCTGGGTAGGTGCATACACACCGGATAATATTTTCATTAAAGTGGATTTACCGGCCCCATTCTCCCCCATCAAAGCATGAATCTCTCCAGGATATAGCTCGAAATCGACGTCTTCCAAAGCTTTTACACCCGGAAACTCCTTGCTGATCCCCTCCATCGATAAGATCGGACGCTCCATCGTTAACCCTCCCTTTTCAAACTGTTACGGCTGGTCGACTAGTGACAAATGTGAAATTCAGGCATACTTTAACAAGACTCAGCTTTAAATCAACAAAGTAAAGTGATGCAACAATCCCCTTCAAAAAAGCACTTCGGAATCGATCCCAACATTGCCTTCCGGATTCCTTTTCACACAGTAGATCATCTGAATCTCACTTGTCCTAACCCGCTCTTTCTTTTTCCATAAATTCAAGAACCTGCGCTTCTTCCGGGATAGAACTTAGAGCACCAGGAGCCGATACCGTCAATGCGGAGGCAGCAGTAGCATAATTCAAGCTGTACTCCACCCCTTCACCCGTTAAATATTTGGATACGAAGGCTCCAATAAAAGTGTCCCCGGCCGCTGTGGTGTCCACCACCTCCACCTGATAAGCAGGCGTAGAGATTATTAAGCCGCTGGAATTGATATAGAATGATCCTTTGCTGCCAAGCGTGATAATGACACCCTGAACCCCATGCTTCAGGATTCGTTCACCCGCTTCATCTACTTTGGCGACATTGTCCAGCGTAACCCCGCTTAGGGCTTCCGCCTCAATCTCATTCAAGATCAAGAAATCGATGAACTTCAAATCAGCTACTTCAAAACCTGGCACAGGTGCCGGGTTAGCGAACACCGTTGTTCCGGCTACCTTTGCCAGTTTCAGCACAGCCCGGTTGGTCTCTCTCGGGATTTCATTCTGCAGAACCACAGCATCATAGTCTGAAAGCTCAAGGCCTTGCACATCCCGCTCACTATATGCGGCATTCGCGCCGGCTGACAGAACAATACTGTTCTCGCCTAAGTGATCTACCGTAATGATAGCCATCCCTGTCGTCAAAGGCTTGCGCAATACCCCTTCCATGCCGATATTATCTGCGGATAATTTACGGCGAATATCTTGTCCAAAAAAATCATCGCCCAGACCGCCTGCCATAGTCACTGTGGCTCCAGAGCGAGATGCTGCAACGGCTTGATTCGCTCCTTTACCACCTATAAAAAACTGAGTTTCTCGTCCTTGAATCGTCTCACCGGGAATTGGATGACGCTGTACTTGGGTCACAATGTCCATATTCATGCTGCCAACTACCAAGACCTTTGCCATGTTCCTTCTCCTTCGACTAATTCATTTTTTTGACAGAGCCGTATTTCATTAGTTCGACATCCAGTATGACTTTCTTGGGGTTCGTCTCATCCGTACTTTTATCTTTAATTCGCTTAATCAGCATCTCCGCAGCTTGCGTCCCCATTTCACGAGTAGGTCTGCGAACAACCGTTACCTTCGGTTTCACAAATTCAGCCAGTTCATTCTCGTCAAAACCAATTAATGAAATGTCTTCCCCGATCTCCAGATTCAAATCCCGAATCGCCTTGATGGCTCCCTGGCAGATCAAGTTGTTGGCTGCAAAAATCGCTGTCGGAGGTACCTCAGCTTGCATTAATTCAAGGGTAGATTGATAGCCGCTATCCTCCAGCCAGCTCCCTTGCTTGTGATACTTAGGATCAGGGCTAACCCCACCTTCAACCATGGCCCGCTGATATCCCCAATAACGATCCTTACCATCATTAAAGTCATGCTTCCCGTCTATAATGGCAATGCGTGTGTGACCATACTCTAGAAAGTGCTTGGTAGCTTCGTAAGCGCCGCGATAGTTATCAATCATCACACCATCATGACCGCTATTATCGATGTACCGATCCACCAGAATCGTCGGCTTACGGATGGTCTGGTAAAAATCCGCTGTCTTATGAGTACCAATTAAGATAAAGCCGTCGGCGTTTTTACCAAGAAAACTCTCGAAATAGGTGGACTCTTCCGCTTCATCGCCATTGGTAGATACAACAAGAGTGACAAAGCCTGCTTTCTTCGCTACTTCCACCGTTCCGCCTATCACTGCCGTGTAGAAGGGGTTTTGAATCTCCGGCACCACTACCGCCAGCATGTTCGTTTTTTTATTAACCATAGATGCCGCTATCGTGTTCGGCACGAAGTTTAATTCATCGATTACTTTCAATACTTTTTTTCGTGTAGCCTCACTTACCCGGTCCAGTCCATTGATTACCCGAGATACAGTAGCAACAGATACATTGGCTGTTTTTGCCACATCTTTAATCGTTATATCTCTTTTCGTGACAACCACTTCCATTCTTTACCTCTATTTTTGTCATAACGTTTTTACAACCGTTACACCTTTTATAATCTGAGACTATTTAACAATAATCTGTTATTTTGCAAAAACGTTTACGCAATTTCTAATCTCATTCTAGTACATGTTAGATAAGTTATCAATATATTTTTAAAATTTTAAAAAATAAAGATAAATGCATCACATATATAACACATAACTGACATATATGATTGTATTCATTCCACAACAAAAGTAATCGTTTAATCTGATCATGAAATATAACATTTAAATGACATTAAAATAGCTCTATTCTGGATAAAAGAACATGGTCGCACTTAATTCATGAACACCAATTCATGAACACCAATTCATGAATGCCATCTTTTTCAAGGCTTAAAGCTCATCTATAAGAGCTAACGGACCGTATAGCCGTTATTCCCCACTCTAAGTTGCTCTGAATGATGATGCGGACTCAGATGACGTTATTTGCTATCAAACAGCTGAATTTGCAGAAGATTTCTGCCAATAAGGTCTCTGGAGTCCGCTATTTTCCTGAATGACTGAATTTATAGGCGATAAGGTCTCTGGAGTCCGTTACCTGCCGAGCAAGCACTGATTTTGCGGCAGGCCCACTGAAGATTCATAAAACGATCTAACCAACGCAAAAAAACCTAAAAAAACTGAACTTCACATCTTACGACATGGAAACAGTTTTTCAAGGTGTTGTCATCGGTTCTATCTTTGGTTCTATCGTTGCTTTCTACAAGTTACTATTCCCCGGAAACGTATCCCGGCTTAAGTTAATAAAGGCTTCGATCGCAGGTGAGATCCACTTCTCTTCATGCCAGAACATTCGGGTTGCGAAGGACACGGCGGTCAAATCCCAAGCCAACGGAACCAGCTCTCCCCGATTCATTTCTTCGACTACGGCCATTTCAGGCAATATAGCGATGCCCATTCCTATTTTCGCACACTGCTTGATCGCTTCTGCGCTGTTAAACTCTAATTCCGTAACTCCTCTCATGCCCTTCTGCGCCAGACTTCGCTCAAAAAATGTGCGATAGGAACAGCCCTTCTCTGTCTGCAAAAAGGTCTCACCCTTAAAATCTTCAACAGTCAATGTCGTACGTGCTGCCAATGGATGATCGGGCGCCGCCAGGACATAGAAGGATTCATCCAGCAATTTTTCTCCACAAAATCCGGTCTCACCCTTGTCTTCATCCAGCATAAAAATAATATCCGCGTCCCCTTCCCGTAGACTCTGTTTGAGATTATCATCGGAAAGTGCGCGGAACATTAGGCGAATTCCAGGATAGCGCAAGCGAAAGCGCCGCAATACATCCGGCAAGCGGTACGTACACAACGTTTCATCTGCACCTATGACGAGCGTCCCTGTCATCTCGCCAGATTGTCTGACCACTTGTTCTGCTTCTTCAAGCTCCCTTAATATGTTGTCAACGTATCCGAGGAACCGTCTCCCCGCATCGGTTAATATTACTTTCTTCCCCAGTCTGTCCACCAGCTTGACCCCCAGTTCCTCCTCCAGAGCCTTCATCTGCATCGTAACCGTTGACGGAACGTAGTTTTGAACTTCTGCAGCTCGGCTAAAGTTTAGTGTAGAAGCAAGGGTATGAAAGGTCTTGAGTTGGCGTAACTCCACAGTACATCCCATCCTTAATTCAAATTAATTGAATGTATCATTCATAAACGTTTCCTTGAACAAACAATAGCATCGTCGTAGAGTGGTGACAAGTAAGACAGTCCATCTTGCATTTACGAAAAAGGAGATTGTTACGATGAGAGATTACGAAATCTATGAACTGGGGGATGTTCTGCTGCAATCCGGTGTCATCCTGCCGAATGCCATTCTTGCCTATAAAACTTACGGAACACTGAATGCGGCAAAAGATAATGTTATTGTCTATCCCACCTGGTTTGCAGGTCTGCATACCGATAATGAATGGTTAATTGGACCTGGCAAGGCGCTGGACCCGGAAAAGTATTTTATCATCATTCCGAACATGCTGGGTAATGGATTATCCTCCTCGCCAAGCAATACGGCCCCGCCCTATGATCACGGGAACTTCCCGGTGGTGACGATTTATGATAACGTGCGTCTGCAGCATCAACTGGTGACCAAGAAGTTTGGGATTAGCAAAATCGCCCTCGTCGTCGGCTGGTCACTCGGAGCTGTTCAAACCTTCCAGTGGGGCGCCAGCTATCCCGATATGGTGAAACGTATTGCCCCATTCGGGGGTACGGCTCAGACAAGGCCACATGCACAAATTGTTTTTGCAAGCATGATCGCTGCACTTCAAGCGGATTCTACCTGGGAGAATGGGTTTTATAAGCAGCAGCCTACGGCGGGATTAGCCGCAATGGGTCGGGTCTATGCCCCTTGGGGCTTTTCCCAGGCTTACTATCTGGAGCAGCTCTATCAGCAAGACGGTTACCACACTTCGGAGGATTATCTTGTGAACTACTGGGATCAAGTGTTTCTGACTTTCGACGCCAATGACCTGATCACCATGTTACGCACCGGAATCAGTGGCGATATCAGCGCAAACCAGGCGTATAACGGCGATTTCGAACTTGCATTACGAAGCATTACAGCCTGTGCGCTAGTCATGCCGGGAAGTACAGACTTGTTCTTTCCTCCCCAGGATAACAACTATGAAGTACAATGTATGCCGAATGCTCGCTTCCTCCCGATTGACTCGAAATGGGGACATTGCGCAGGCATTGGACAGCATGAACCCGATTCCGAATTTATAGATCAACAGCTGAAGATTTTCTTAGGTGAATGATTTTAGCGCACAGTGAATAATTGAAAGTGGAGCGAATCCAATTGAAAAATAATACGATCCTCTATATCCTGGCACTTGCAGTTTTTCTGATTGGAACCATTGAATACATTATTACAGGAGTCATTATCACTCCGATTCTAATCGCACTGACTATAAATGTGGATCGCAAGAAGCTGCTCGTGGCTTCCCTTGGTGTATTCATTGCCACTAACGGGCTTATGTTTGCGGATCTTTCTTATGAAATCGTACTATGGGTGCGAATGATTCAAGGGGCTAGTGGAGGAATGGCTACCGTGGTGGCTATGGCAGTAGCGACACGACTGGTTGAAAAAGAACGACGGGGACGGGCCATCGGTATTATCTTGATGGGTCTCAGCAGTTCGCTTGTGCTGGGTGTTCCGATGGGTACATTTTTTAGCGAGAGACTTGGATGGAGAGTTCTATTTATTGCGATCGGTTTATTAAGCGTTCTTCCATTGCTAATCATCTATAGAAAAGTTCCGGCAATCAAAGAAGTGGACAGGGTTACCCTCCGCATGCAGCTCTCCATTCTACAAGATCCAAAAATTCTGACTGCCTTAGGTATTACTTTATTGTATATCGGCGGATATTCTACCCTGTTCACTTATATTACTCCATTCCTGCAGGCCACCTCCTCACTGTCCATAACCGAGATTAGCGCTGTTCTATTCCTGGCCGGGGTTTGCAGCTTCGTGGGATCAAGAATGGGCGGGCAATTGGCCGATGCAAAAGGAGCGAAATTCACCATTTGTCTAGGACTCCTGTTACAAGGAGCGACGATCCTTCCCTTTGCTCTGGCTGGCATGAATCTATTTCTATTAATCCTGGTATTAATGATCTTTATGTTAGCTACCTGGAGCATTTCTCCTGCCCAACAGCTATTACTGGTTACCCTGGTACCCAGAAATCCTGATATGGCGCTAAGTGTGAACACTTCCTTCATCCAGTTAGGTTTTGCTTTAGGATCTGGATTGGGCGGACTTGTCATCAGTAAAACCTCTGTTCTGTACTTGAATTGGCTCGGGCTTGCTGCTGTAAGCATGGCTCTACTTCTTGCGATCTGGCTTTTCAGAACTTTTGACCACGAATGATTACTCCTTCAATGTAAAAACCCCTTGGATGCCCAAGGGGTTCTCGCTTAGTCATCCTAAATCATGACCAGTCAAGATAATATAGCACACCAAGAACACATTGAGGGCAACGATAACCCCGGTGGATAGCCAAGCCAGAATTTTAATCCACGGCCGATTGGCGAATTCGCCCATTTTCCGCTTATCGCTGGTGAACAGTACAAGTGGGATAACGGCAAAAGGTAACTGCAAACTAAGCACTACCTGACTCCATAACAACATGTCGCCTGTCCCCCTGGAGCCGGCTATCCACGTAACGATAAATGCGGGCACTACAGCCAGCAAGCGGGTAATCAATCTGCGGAGCCACGGCGACACTCTCAAGCGCACAAAGCCTTCCATCACAATCTGCCCTGCTAACGTTCCCGTAATGGTCGAGTTCTGGCCAGAAGCAAGCAATGCGACTGCGAATAACGTGCCGGCAATACTAACGCCAAGGGTAGGACTTAAAAGCTCATACGCGCCTTCTATTTCCGATACATTTAGTCCCGTACCATGAAAAGCGGCCGCACCAAGGATCAAAATAGCAGAGTTAATCAAGAAAGCAAAGAACAGTGACATATTAGAATCGAGAACGGAGAACTTAAGTGCTTCTTTCCGTCCTTTGACAGTTCTCTCATATTGCCGGGTCTGTACAATCGATGAATGCAAGTACAGATTGTGTGGCATCACTGTTGCTCCCAAAATCCCTAATGAGATGAAGAGCATCTCAGGATTCGTAATGATCTCAAATTTAGGAACATATCCGCCCAATAAAGCCGATACTTCCGGCTTCGATATGATCACTTCAAAGACAAATACTGCGAATATGGTGAACATTAAGACGATAATAATCGATTCAATAATCCGAAAACCTTTTTTCTGTAAAAATAACAATAGCAGCACATCAAGTGTAGTAATAGCAATGCCCCATAACAACGGGATCCCGAACAATAAATTAAGGGCAATTGCCGAGCCGATCACTTCTGCCAGATCTGTTGCCACTATAGCAAGCTCCGTTAGAATCCATAAAAAAACAGCCATTTTGGGACCGACAGCATCCCTTGTTGCCTGTGCCAAATCTCTTCCGGTGACAATCCCGAGCTTGGCTGACAAGACTTGGAGCAGCATGGCTATCAAATTTGAAATTAAAATAACAGATAAAAGAGTATAGCCAAAGCGTGCGCCGCCCGCAATTGAGGTTGCCCAGTTACCCGGATCGATGTAGCCAACGGCTACCAGTGACCCCGGTCCCGCAAATGCCAGGAGCTTTCTCCAGAATCCTGACTTTAGAGGAATTTTAACGGAATTGTTTACCTCCTCCAAACTAATACTAGAACTGCTCCGTAACCATCCATGATTTTCTTTTACTTGCTGAATTCCTGCATCCATAGTCTCTCCTCTTTTCACACATTAATCGTGGGGTTGTTCCGAGCCCCTAAACCTAACGAACATATACTGACGAATCTTATTTTTCTCTAGGGAAACATTTTTGTCAATAGCTAAATTTTATGCATAAGACTAAAAAAAGAGGGACGCCCCAAAATCCATAAAACGGATAATTGGGACGCCCCTTATTAAAATGAAGATGGGAAGATGGTTCTCACGCCATCTCAATCACGGATGTCGATATTAGATGTCCATTTATTATTGTATGCCCAGCATAAACGTACACAAAATAGGCCGCCCCATGACGGGACGGCCTTGAATAAGTGTCTCAAACTACATTCTACCCTTTTTTAACAAGCGAACGGTACATTAAGAAGAGGAAATAAGGTGCACCGATCAGCATAATGATCAAGCCTGACGGAATTTCTTTCGGTGCCATAATCGTTCTTCCGACCGTATCGGCGATCACCAGCAGCAATCCGCCAAGCAGACCCGACAAAATAATGGAGCGTCTCGTATGGTGGCCGATCATCATCCGTACTGCATGCGGTGCGATGAGCCCGAGAAAACCAATCGTCCCTACACTGGAAACAGCTCCCGCTGCCAGCAACACTCCGATAATCATCGCCCAAAGCCGCGTCCCGCGAACGGGCAAACCTAGGCCGACTGAACTCTCATCACCAAAAGCCAGCAAATCGATTTTCCGTCCCAAATAGTAAGCAACGGGTAACAGGATAAGGAGGAAGATCAAAAGGCTATAAAATTGATTCCAGCCCCGTCCATAGGTCGAGCCAGTGATCCAAATTAAGGAGTTGCCGCTCCAGATACTTGCCTTGACGATCATCACCTGTATGCCCGCCGAGGCGATCGCAGATATCGCGATTCCAAGCAGGATGAGAACCGACGGATTCAGACCTCTGCGCCATGCCAGGAAGAATACAAAGGCTGCCGCCAAAGCCCCGCCAGCCATTGCGGCAATAGGTAAAGCAATGACCGTCATTGCCGGCCATGCGAACAACACGATCAGCGCACCAAAGCCAGCTCCTGAGGTCACACCGATTATAGAAGCGTCAGCAAGTGGATTGCGGACAGCACTCTGAATCAGTACACCGCTAATGGCAAGTGCGATACCGCCTGCAGCTGCAACCAGTGTACGCGGAAGTCTTAAATTCAGCAGAACAGAATACGAATCATCACCCCTCTGTACAAGACTGCTCAGCAGATCCCCAATAGGTATCCTCGTCCCGCCAAGCGACAAGCTCACAAGAATAATAACGATTAACAGTACACTCATAAATATCGCTGTCGGAATAAAACGCATACGTAGCGCTACTCCGCCTATACTCATGGAGGATTGCCCTGGACCTGAACCCGATATATTTTTCATTCTGGTCAGCACCAGCCAAATAAGCCAAGGGGCTCCGATAATCGCCATAACCGCACCGACCGGCATCTCCCCTACACTACTCCGCACCGCACGCGCAAGTGTATCCGCTGCCGTAATGAGCAACGCTCCCCACAAGGCACTCGCAGGAATGAGCAAACGATGCTTATGTATACCGCCAAGCCGGACAAGGTGGGGAGCGACTAAGCCAACGAAGCCGATGGGGCCGACCACGCTGACCACGATCGCAGCCATCAATACCGATATGCCGAGGCCTACAGCCCGGGTTAACCCTACTCTTTGTCCCAGCGAACGGGCAGTAGACTCATCAAGTTCAAGCGCATCGAATTGCCTGCCTGCGAACACGGATACTCCAAGGAGCACAAGGACAAAGGGCCAAGCATACTGGACGCCGTCCCAGTTCAGCTGAATCAGAGAACCCGAACCCCATAAGAATAAATTTTGCGTTTCCGTCTTATTGAAAATAAATAGTGCCGAGGTGAACGCTCCAAGCACCATGGACACGATCATTCCCGATAGAGCCAGCCGGACAGGCGTAGCCGTCTTGCCGCCGCTCAATAGATAGGCAACAATTGCTGCCAGCAGGCCACCAGCAGCTGCCAGCACAAATGGGAACTGATGCTGCAAAGCCGGAAAAGCAACCATGCCAAGAACAACCATAAAATAAGCTCCCGCATTAATCCCCAGTGTATCTGAGGAAGCAAGCGGATTCTTCGTTATCGTTTGTAGTAACGCGCCAGCCGCAGCCAGGGCCGCCCCGGCCAGAATACCGATAACTGTACGCGGCATGCGGATATCCCAGAGCAGATTATGTTCCATGACATCCTGACGGTTCAGCAATCCCTTCATTACAGTACCTGCCGGGATTTTGGCCTCCCCAAAGCCTAGACTTAGAATGAACAAAACGAAGAGGACGGCAAGGCCGCCCCCAAATATTCCAATAATCCGCCAGGTCATATTAATTGAAGTTTTTTCACTGCTATGCCCGTTCATAGTAGCACTCATTTCGTTAAGGTTTTTACTACTTCATCCACAATGACCTTAGAGGAGATTGGACCGCCAAATACCCAGGTCGCGCTGTCTAATGCGTAAGTACGTTTCTCCTTAACGAAGGTAAGTCCGTTCCAAACGGAATTATCCTTCAGTGTCTTTGTGAAAATATCATCATCCTTTTGGACAATATAGAGCAGATTAGTATCCTGAACCGCAGGCAAGGCTTCAACGGTCGATGTGCTGAATCCGTAGCTCTCGAAATTATCAGGTTTCCAGTCGTTCTTCAGACCAATCCGGTCCAATGTTTGTACTGCTAGTGAATTGTCTGTGAACAGACGCATTGTTGCTGCATTTTGATAGCTATACGCTTGTGTCAGTACGTAATTCAGACCTTCCTTGCCTGCTGCAGCCAGCTTCGTCTTTGCATCCGCATAATGCGCATCCAAGTCTGCAAGGACTTTGTCACCTTCCGCAGTTTTACCAAGAGCCGCTGCTATCGTTTTGAAGGTGTCTTCCATCAGTGTGTATTGGTCACCTTGCCCTTCAGGCGGATACAGGCTGAAAATCAGTGTTGGAGCAATACTTTTCAGCTGATCATAAATCGCTTCATTGCTAGGAGCATTCGCAATAATCAAATCCGGCTTCAATGCCGCAATGGTCTCCAGATTCGGCTCGTCGCGCGTACCAACATCCGTCACGCTTGCATCCAATGGTGCTTCAGATGTCACATACAGCTTATAGTTTTCGTTATCGGCGTTCCCCACCGGCTGTACTCCGAGCGCAATTACATCTTCTGTAAATGTCCACTCCAGTACAACAACCTTTTGTGCAGGCTTATCCAACTTAACCTCGCCTTTAGAGTCCTTTAATACAATAGGGCCACTTGCGGTTTCACTGCTAGTATTTTCAGCCGCCGCATTGCTCTTCGGCTCGCTGTTTGTTGCCGGATTCGTAGTATTGTTAGACCCACAACCCGCTGCAACCAGTATCACAACAATAAGCATAACTACACTCAAAAACCTTTTGTGCATTTTGTATATCCCCCTAATTTCTATAAATTGTATATGATAATGATTATCATTTTTAATGACATGAACTATGTTATCTACGATTACATGGAAAGTCAAGGGAATATGATATTTTTACTACTCTATCTTTGGATGCAAAAAGCCCGCAAATCGCTTATAACAAGCGGATTTACGGGCTTTGAATCAATCAATTATCTCATATGAAATTCATTTGGATGCGGGCCTTTGCGGCGGTTACTGTCCAGTTGATTGATGGACTCCATCTCGTCAGCGGATAGTTCAAAGTCAAACACATTGAAGTTTTCTTCAATTCTGGAAGGAGTAACGGATTTCGGAATCACAATCGCGTTACGCTGCAAGTGCCAGCGAAGTACGACTTGCGCTGGAGATTTGCCATGAGCTTCGGCCAGCTTGACGATGGCTTCGTCCTTCAAAACATCGCCGCCTTGATCCAGTGGGCTCCAGGCTTCAACAAAAATATCGTGCGAATCACAGAACGCCTTCAATTCATTTTGCGCCAGGTATGGATGGCATTCGATCTGATTGAGGACCGGCTTCACTTCACATTCCTTCAGAAGACGCTCCAAATGTTCGATTTCAAAGTTACATACACCGATCGCCTTCACTTTACCATCATGGTACAGTTTCTCCAGCGCCTTGTAAGTATCAATGTACTGATCGAAATTCGGCGTTGGCCAGTGGATCAAATACAAATCAATATAATCGAGTTCCAGCTTCTTCAAGCTTTCATCAAAAGCACGCAAGGTGTTCTCATATCCTTGATCTGCGTTCCACACTTTAGTGGTGATGAACAGCTTCTCCCGAGGAATTGCGGATTCCTTGATGGCTTGTCCCACACCCAGCTCGTTCTGATAAATCATGGCCGTATCAATCGAGGTATAGCCCACTTCAAAGGCTTTTGTTACAGCAGCAGTCGCTTGGTCATCGCTAACCTGCCATACGCCGAATCCAAGCTGAGGCATTTTTACACCGTTGTTCAATGTTACAAAATTCATGGTCTATTCTCCTCTGAATATATTTTTATTTATGGAAATCAATTTCATAAACGCGCACTTATCAATTTATGAAATTGATTTATGGCTCAACAGATCTGAAATCTCTTGTGCACATGACGTTACCTGCTCAATATGATAGTCATCCTTCTCTTTGGACACCCGGGTTGTAGGACCGCTGATCGCAATGGCTGCAATGACCTTGCCATCCTTCCAGATCGGTGCGCCGATACACCTGGCCCCGCATTCCCCTTCTTCATCATCCAAAGCATAACCTTTGACCTTAATGTTACTCAGTTCCTCACGGAATTTATCCTGGGAAGTAATCGTATGCTCAATCTGTTTCTCCAAAGACATATTCTCCAAGATCCACGACTGTAGCTCTTCACCCTGATAAGCAAGCAAACATTTTCCAATGGCATCCCCACGAATAGGTTTACGATCACCGATCACATGATGCGTTCGAGTGGCATACATCCCTGAAATTGCATGCGTGATCACTACCTCTGTGCCATGAAGCATTCCGATGTAGGAGGTCTCCCCTGTCGTCTTGCTTAGCTTGTCCATAGATGGCACGGATTGCAAGAGATCAACGTCCTGCTTGAGGAGATTCTCACTTTGTAATTTGGATACAAACACATCCGAAATCACAAACCCGTTTTTGGGGCTTCTCATGATGAAATCATTCTGCTCCAATGTGCTAACCAAGCGATAAGCCGTGCTTTGGTTGAGCTGTAATTCTTCCATGATCTCTTGGGTAGTGATGTTGGGATTATGGAGTACAAGGTTAAAAATATCCAAACCCTTCTTGAGCGTACCGACCTCATTGCGGTTTATATCCCCACCCCCTACTGCGATAGTATTCCACTCACAATTGGGATTATAGCAAAGGAAAATCCATTTTTCAAATATAGATAATTAAATAATATAATTTATCCATAATGGATAATACATTGCACTAATTCAACATTCCCGTAAGCGAGACGTTGTTATATACATTTACTATGCAACACTCACATGGTAAATTTAGTAATGATATCAATTTAGTAGAGGTGACCGTGAAAAAGCTAATATTATTAATGACTTCCATGCTGATAATCATTGTTGGATGTTCAAGCCATAACACATTAAATATTAATTATCTAGACCCAAGTGAAGCTAACGGACCAATACGTAAATGGATAGAATCCAATAATGCAAGAAATGGAATCTATTTGGGCAGAGTATCCACTGAACACCGTGTATACCTGTATGTAAATTATAAAAATGAAGAGCATAATCAGAAGTTCACAGTACCCTCAGTAGATATTCAGAATCAGGACGGAAAGCTTATCGTAGAAACAGTAACCGTCGCTTCAGATCATTCGTTTGAAAAAATATTTGTAATTACAAAAAAGGGAATAAAGCAAATCGAATTAAATGGACAAGAATTTAACTTGGAACAATTAGAGGAACTCGAATAGCTTTTTGATTTGTCTTTTTAAATAAACAAACGATACTTAACTCATGAAAAATGAGAATGTACCTTTTTGAAGTAAAAAAACAGCGACAACCTAGGAATTGAATTATCAGATCCATAAGCTGTCGCTGCTTTTGTTATGAGTTTTTACTGTTATTATTCTTACGGATTAAAGCAAATCCAGCGCCTTCAGCAAAGCATGTTCGCTTGACTTCGAGCCTTCCTGAGAATAATGGGCATTAGGGAACATTGGCGACAGATGGTGGTAGCCCGGATAGACATGCAGTTCCACCACAACACCATCATGAATCAGTTGTTTCGCGAATAGCAAAGCCTCGTCAACGAATAAATCAATGCTGCCGATTGTAATAAAAGTAGATGGCAACCCAGCAAGTGATTTTGCACGTGCAGGCACGTAATATTCACTTACGCCTTCCTGACCTGGTTCATGACCTAATACAGATTTCCAGCCAAAATAATTACTTGCTTTATTCCAAACAAATTCTCCGGCATAAGGATGATCTGGTGCAACACTCGTACGGTCATCCAACATCGGATTACGCAATCTCAAATGATGAATCTCAAATTCCTTCTGATCCCGAATGTATAAAGCCACACCAGCCGCCAAACCTGCGCCAGCACTTGAGCCTGCAACGGCAACTTTCTTAGCGTCGATTCCCAGTTCTTCCGCGTGTTCAACACACCATTTTAGGCCCGAATAGATATCCTCTAGCTGGCTTGGCTGAACATGCTCAGGTCCCAGGCGGTAATACACAGACACACAGCAAAAACCATGCTGCACAGCAAGGGCGGCATTCCCCATGCGGTCACCGACCGGACTTCCCATAACCATCCCGCCGCCGTGAAGAGAATAATATAAAGGCATCTTTTCATACTTTGGCTGCGTAGGCTTAATAATCTCTATACGTACTTCCGGCCCGCCAAAATAACTGGGTACCGTTCTTTCTTCAAAGGTAACCGGGAACTTTTCCGTAACATCGATTTGCGGCATCATTTGTGCTTGCTTCATGCGTGATTCTATCAGCACAGACGGAGTAAGATCCGTTGTCGGGAACATATCAAGGGCGCTAACCACTTCTGGGTCCACCAGATGTCTGCTTCTGCTCTGCTCTTCACTCATTGTCATATTTCCTCTCTATATGTCATTTTCAGACCAGCTGTCTCTATCGTTAGTCTACAGTGTACCCTCCACTCTTAAAATGAACACAATGACTTAGAATCATTTTCGGCATAAAAAAAGACACTGATGAAGGATGTTCACCAGTGCTGTTTCTTACTTTTATGTGAATAGACAATTTTCTTAATCGTTTCGATCGAGAGAAAATGTTCCTCGGCGAGTTGCTCGATACTGCTGCCATTTTTAAAAGCAGCTCGGATCGCGACATTACGCTCATCAAGTAACCGTCGCCCGCCGCTCTGACTTCCCCAATGCTTATACTCCGTTTCCGGCTTAGGAATGTAGAGCGTTTCTCCCTGAACATATTTTTGAATTTCCATAATTAGCTTTTCGGGTAACACTTTTGCTGCATTAATATATTTCATTGTGCCCGCTCCTTATTTTAAAATTTCCAAATAAGGTGCAAAGCCAACATATTAGAAGAGCTTATTTAGCGTTAGCGTTAAAAAAGGTTTTGCCCCATGCAAAGTAACGCTTTTCTAATACAGGCTTTGCATGAGTGGGAGAAGTACCAGACAATCTTACAATATTCTCCATCTATTAAGCACCCCCTTTTCGCTAACCATTATAGCATAGTTTCAAGCGTGACTGTCACGAACAGTATTGTGAGAACAATTGACTTTACCACGTACCTCTTCATCGACGTAGGCTTTAAAAAAGTATCAAATAGCGGCATTTTTGTACCTTAAATCCTCTGCAGCTACGGGTTAGTGGCGATTAGGTGCATTATTGTACCTTAATTCTTCCAGAATACCTCGTCCAGCGTGCTTTTTCGAAAAATAAGATACAATAATGACCTTAATTACCTCATTCACCTATAATAAAGAAAAATAAGGTACAAAAATGCCGTTAGTTAGGAAGATGCCCCTCTTTTTCACTGTTAAAACGACTGGTGAAGGGGAATGTATTGCTTCTAGTGACATCGCTTAATTTGAACAGCCATGGATTATAGATTTTGCTGTCGACCGTCTATTCCGGTGCTAGCTTTCCTATGGAAAGCTTCCAGGCGAGCGTTTTGCGCCTACAGTCAGTTCCAAACTTCCCCATTCGCTCATATTCGCTTTTTATCAATCTCTTTTGTTCGGCATATATAATCGCTTCTTTCTGTATAATCTTGAAAAGAAAAAAGGCAACCCTTTTAATAAGGATTGCCTTTACGTTTTGTTTAACCCTGCTGAAGCCAATTCATACGATCTTGCTTGGACAGGCGTGGACAAGTATAGCAGTACGAACGATTAGTACGCTTATATTGTAGGCAGCAGGTATTTTTGATAGCAAGCGTCTTCCCTACTTCGAGCGGATGGTCGATGAACCGGACTTTAGCTTGGAGCGGGTTTTTCGATCGTCCGAAGACCTCAGGGCCAAGTTCATTGCACATGAAAGCATCGTCTTCGGCCAGATAGGACAGCAGCGAAGCATTATCCTGTGTAGACAACAATGCTTGCAGCTTTTCCCTGTAGTTCTGTAGAGAGGTCGGCAGCTGTCCCCATAAGATTCCTAACTGAAGTCCGCTTGCCTCTGATAAACAAAGGAGCAGTGGACTGACAGTATCCTTATAAAAACGGCTGAACACTTGCTCCCGCCATACAGCCCAATCTACCGTGTGTCTTTCTCCTGGCGCATGATCTAATTGATCCTCCGACAGTTGAAAGGCAATTCGGGTGAAGCCCTGCTCAGGTATGAGATGTACCTGCAAGTTTGTAAGTGTGAGGTTCGGAACGGTATTGTGCACCGAAACGCTATACAACAGCGCAGCAGCCACATCCCCAAACCAGCTTACAAAATAAGCTGCAGCAACTGGAAGCTCTTCTGCCTCAATGAACTCGCCGTAAGCGGTGAGAAAGTTCTGCATGACTGCCTTCTCGGTTAAAGCTTCACCTCCAATAGTACATACAGCCTTCCCCTGCTGTTGAATATGAAGGTTACAATAGGAGCTCAGTTGACCCCAAATATTCGTGTCCATTATTTAACGAAGATTCTAGTCAGATCATCCAGCATGGAGTTAGCAGCGTTAGGTCCATATCCACCGAACCAGGAATCCGAAGACAGGGTGTACACCTGATTGTTCTTAACGGCTTTGAGGTTTTTCCAGATGCTTAGATCTTGCAGCTCGTTATAGATACTTTCATTGTCGTTAATGAGTAAAATGTAGTCCGGATTGATTTGCGGAAGCTTCTCATTAGACAATGACTCAAAACGATTGTCCGGTCCAGTTACTGGATAGACAGAAGGCCGGGTGAAGCCGAAATCATCATACAACCATTTGTAATCCGTATCCCCGTAATAACGGATATCATTACGAATACGCAGTACCATTAAGGTTTTGCCGGCTACTTTATCGTGAATCTGGTTCACTGCCTCTTGCTTGTGCTTATCATAGTCGGTGATGACTTGCTCAGCCTTGTCTTGAAGGCCAAAAGCTGTAGCCGTTGCGCGGAACGCTGTCTGCCAATCAGGGGCTACATAGCCATTTTCTAGCATGGCCGTAGGCGCTATTTTCGCGTACTCGTCATAGATTTTTTCGCTGTTGGTGTCTGTAATAATCAGATCGGGAGTTATGGATAACAGCTTTTCCAGATTAACCTTTCCTTGATCGCCAATAATCTCAACGTTATTCAGAAAAGGCTTCAGGTACAGCGGAAAATCTTCATTTTGAGACTTAACTGAAGCCGTCGGCGTTAAACCCAGTGCGATCATATGATCCGTTAAATAAGTTACCGTTGTGGCAATATGAGCAGGCTGATGATCAAGTTTATGTTCCCCATTGATATCCTTGTAGGTAAAAGATGTCTCTTGGGCTGTGTCCGGACTGGCAGTCTGTTCTGCAGCAGGTTCAGAAGACTCCTTGCTGCAAGCTGTAGCAATCGCTAGCAGCATCATAATCAGAATTACTACGCTTAATGGGCGCAGCTTTGTATAATGGTTTCTCATGTTTCTTTCCCCTTTTTCATTCTACTTGATGAGTCTTATACAGCTCGATGGTCTCTCATGACACGGGAACTGGTGATCCAGCCTCTGGCATTGGTCAGCTGCACATAAAATACTCCGCCTACTATAGGCAAAGAGACATGCGCTTCTCCGATATCATTATTCTCGGCCTTGTGCAGGAAAGCCGCCTCTGAACACCAACTGGCGCTTCCCCAGTCCGAGTCATCTTCACACCAGTACAGCACGGCTTTAGTCACCTCAAGCGGCGATTGAAAAAGCACCTGTACCTTCTCCCCATGCTGCTCCACGCGAAGAATGCGGATTAAGGCGGGGCCGTCTCTTGTAATACTGTCTGCAAAAGCGTAGCTCTCTTCACAGGACCATGCTGCCGGATAGGTATGAGGTAGTCCATGCTGAATGCTTAGTCGGCTCTGCAGCGGCGCATCCTCATAGTGATGTTCATGCTGTTCGTAGGACTTCACAAAGATCGACAACGGAAAATGTGAATCCTGGCTGCCGTTGAGCCACAGCATAGGTATCTTACTTTGGTGCAGATAAGAAGACGGGTCCCACAGACTCCGAAGGTGCTCTGCTGTAGCAGGCGGCATCTTAGCAAATCCAAGACCGTAGAGGGTACCTGACTCATAAAGATAGCCACATCCATATACAGGCATGGCAAAAGAAAGCCTGCGATCCAAACCAGACACCAGACTTGTAATAATGCCTCCCCATGAGATTCCTGTAATCCCAATTCGGTCTACATCCACACCAGGTAGCGCGCGAAGGATAGTATGTGCTGATAACACAGCGGCTACAGCGTGATACATCCATTGATCCTGCACTTCTTCACCATAATCTGCGAACACTCCCTGCTTGATGGGGCCGCTCCAAGGATGTGCGGAGAAGCGTGACTGGGATGGGTCCATACTAAGATGATCATGGCTTCTACTGCTGATGTTGTTATAGCTTTCAAAAGGGACCTGTCCCTCAAGATCCATCGCAATTGCGGCGTAACCCCGGTCATTCCATTGCTTCACCCAATGGGAAAATGCGCTCCCTGCACCGCCATGAACCAAAATGATCCCAGGGACCTGCTTAGAGATCTCATCTTGCTTATGTTCTTCGATCTTAGGCATTCCATAGTAGGCAAATACTCGTGTTTCCTTTCCCTTATATGGAACCCCTTGATAAAATACGGCATGAATTCCGGTCTCCTCATCTTCAAAAACCGGATATAGGGCAGGCAATTGGAATAATGACTCCAGATCCCAGGGGATGTGAGTAAAAATAAAAAACCTCCCCCTCCATAATCATGAGAATGATTTTCTTTCTCAACAAACAATAACACTGAACCCTTCTCATTAACATGGATTATGGGGAGATGCAATTTGGATTTTTGTTACCTTTGGAAGTGAAATTAGCGTCTGCTCAACAGCTCAGCAAAATAAGATAAAGCCCGGTCATGAGACCAAGCAGAATACTCCAGAAGTTTCTCTGTGCCAATATCAAAGATTCTGTTATTTTTCGCTGCCGTCAGATTTTGCAACAGCTTGCTTCTCTGCAATGTCCGCCACTCTAGTGCTGCCTTGGGGGATGGATCAACCATAATAACAAGGGCATCGGCGTCATAGGCCGGAAGATCTTTTCGAGTCACAATTTCATACACATCAACTTCGTCTAATGGATGCGTAGCCGTAAGCTGAAAATCGCCATAGAGCACCGAACCTGCATTCCGATCCCCATAGACCCGGTATTCATTATCCATGATCCGCCAAATATTAAGCGTTGCGCTGCCCAGACTCCCGCGTACCTTGCGCCGGACAATCTCTGCTTTGCGATCATACTCTGACAGCCATTGTTGTCCCTCTGGTTCTAAGTCGGCAGCTTCTGCAATGAGCGTCAATTGTTCACGCCAATTCGCAGTAAGCCAAGGAACAGTGACGGTCGGGGCGATTTGCGCCAATTCATGATGGGCCTGTGCATCCAAAAAATCGGTACAGAAAATAAGCTCCGGGTTCGCACCTTGCAGCATGGCTACATTTTCTCCCCACATTTGTCCTATACCTTGTTCATCCGAATGCAAGCGAAGCATCCTGGCATCCGGCTTGTGATTCGGATAGAATGCAGCAGCTCTAGGCAGTAACTGCAAGGCAAGCAGACTTCCAAAGATCGGTTCGGATACACTGGCAATATTTCTCCTCCGGCTATTTACATAGGTCAAGGGAGACATTCCGGTCTGCTGCTTGAAGCGCCGGCTAAAATAAAATTCATCGTCAAATCCCACTCGGGAGGCTGTATCCCTAACGCCGCTCCCCGATAGCAACAGTCCCTTAGCCTTGGCTATTCGCAAATCCATGACAAAGGCTGACGGTGATTGTCCCATTAGCTGCTGAAAGGCTCGTGAGAAATAGCCCGGGCTAAGTCCGGCTAACTGCGCAAGCTCGGTTCGATTCAACTCCTGATCAATATGCTCCCTGATATAGTTAGATACACGTGCAATCGCCTCAGCCAACGTTTCCTCAGTAGAAGGCCTGGCTGTTGAGGATTGTAGCAAAGCCATCAGCTGATAAAAATCAGCCTGTCCCCTGTACCGGCTTGGCCGCTCAGCTAGCTGTACCTGGTGTAATCTGTCACAAAGGCCTGCCAGCATTTGAGGATTCTCACAGCGCAGCCACTTATACCGAACAAGATTATGTTTTGCTAAAAGATTCTGTTCCTGCAGCACATAAGTATCAAATTGAATTCGCCAGCCCTTAAAGGGCTCTTGTTCATCTGCTATAATCTTAGACTCTTGCCCTGGGGGTAGTATGCAGATTTCTCCAGGGGATAGAGAACAAGTATCATTTCCCCACTCCACCGTTGCTCGGCCGTTCAAGCAAATCAGCATTGTATGTGAATCCATGCTGGCGTAGAAACCCCCGCCATTCATCACAATCTCAAGCGCTTGTATCCCATTAAAGGTCAATATATCTGTAAAGACGTCCTCAAGTCTATTCATTAAAATCCCCCCTACTCAACGTCTTAGCTCCCGGTTTATTTTATTTGACTATACCCGTTCTCTGCAGGAATGGAAAAGGGGGAAAATTGGAATTCGCGAATTTGCTAAAATTATCAGTTGTATTGAAGTTCACTTTAAGGGTTATAATAGCCGTAATTTATGTGCGAAGGATGAGAACCATGTATACCATCAAAGAAGTCTCAGAAAAATTCAATTTGGCTTCCCACACGCTGCGATATTATGAAAAAGAAGGCCTGTTGCCGCCTGTTCACCGTATGGACAATGGCAGACGCGTCTACAGCGAGACGGATATACAGCGGATTCAAATGCTGTGCTGCATGCGGGACTCCGGCTTGTCCATTGAAGCGATCAAGCACTACAATGAACTGATCCTTCTTGGGGACGACACTGTTCCGGAAAGACGTGAAATCATTTCTCGGCAAAAAGAGACCGTTCAACAGCACATCGCAGAATATCAGAAATATCTCGACCTATTATCTCAGAAACTGAACTACTACGATGCTTTTTTAGCCGAAAAGTGAAAGAAGTCGCCTCTTTGGCGGCTCTTTTTTATATCTGTAGCTTAGCTGAATTAAAAACAATAATTTGCAGAAAAGGGTTATACCAACATATCATCGAATAAGAACCGTAGGCAACTTCAAGGGGGAATGAAGATGAATCTAACTGCTTTCAATGACTTCATTAAAAGCACCTTTGGCAACTTAGTTGAACAATTCAAAGAAAATGATGAGTATGGCTATAATAATCCCCGATCACAGGATATTATTCAGGTTGGGTTTACAACAAACCTAACTCCAGACGTGATTCGCAAAGCAGTTGATAACAAAGTTCAGTTCATTATTACACACCATGATGCCTGGGATTTTCTATACGAAGTAAGAGAGCAATGTATGCAAGACCTGATCGACAATGAGATTTCACATTTTTATATCCATCTCCCTTTGGATTGTGCAGAATTTGGTACTTGCAACTCGCTTTTGCATGAAATCGGGATATCAAAAATAACTCAGCAGACACACTATGAGGACAACCACGAAATCATTGGTATTGGTGATTATAACGAACCTATAGCTTTTGAGGAACTAGTGGATAGAATCTCAAACGCATTAGCTGAAGATGTGAAGGCATGGAAAAACTCCAATACAACGATTAAGAAGGTGGGAGTGGTCACTGGTGCTGGAAATTCTACAGATCTAATCAGACAAGCCAAAGAAGCGGAGTGCGATGTGTATATCACGGGTGAGAAATCATTGTACTCTGTTCAATACGCAAAATTCGCTGGCATCAATCTCATCGTTGGAAGTCACACATTCACAGAGATCTTTGGTGTTAAATCTCTTGTCGAGAGGCTGAAAGCAGCGTTTAACGAGATTGAGACCATCTATCTTGAGGAGGAACACGTGGAGTAATTCCAAAATATAAGTCTTATTAAAAAAGCGCCCAAAGAACAGACACATCTTTAGAGAAATGTGCTGAGCCTATGGGCGCATTTCTTATAACCTTCTAATGTGGATGCGTATTGGTGAACATTTAAATAGCCTTACTATTGCTATACAGCGTGGTATCCATTTTTCTATAATGATCCTTGCTCTGTGACAGAATCCGTTACATGCCTGCGCTTACGAAGGAATCTTTGTTCAGACACGATTAAACCTGCCAAGGTTAGCGCAATACCCACGATACCAACACCAGTAATCCTTTCATGCAACAACAAATAAGCTGCTATTACAGTAACTACAGGGGTCAAATAAAAGTATACGCTGGTCTTGATTGCTCCCAGAATGCCCACACTCCAGTTCCAGCTAACATAGCACAAGGCGGAAGCACCCAAACCTAGGAACAGAAAATTCCACAAGTGAGACCCTGTCCCAAACCGGGCCAGATCCATTCGAAAATCGCTAATCAAGGTTACCGGCAGCATAAAAATTAGACCGTAGAAGAAGACTCTCCGGGTCATGCCGATTGAAGGGTATTGAAACTGATTGATCTTGCGTAAAAGAATGGAATACAAAGCCCAGCTAATGCATGCAAGAACGGCAAGCAAATCCCCTAGCGGATTTAATTGAAGCTTCGAGCTGCCACTCCAGGAAATAAGCGCAATCCCAATCATCGCAATCAGGAACCCTACAAAAAATCGGAAATGCAACTTCTCATCCTTCAGGATAAAGTGCGCAGCCACCGCTGTAAAAAAGGGAGCTACGGTAACGATGACGCCTACATTGGAGGCATACGTATAGGTTAAGGCGATATTTTCCAAGAGGAAGTATAAGGTCACACCGCATAGCCCCGCTGCTGCAAGCAGTAGCTCCTCCGCTCTCTTCTGAAACGGAATCCGTCTTGGATGAACGATCCACAATGCAGCATAACCAATCAGAAACCGGGTAAACAAAATCTCCATAGGACTAAAATCGCTCAAAAGTACCTTGGACGAGATGAAGGTACTTCCCCAAATCAGTATGGTGACCAGTGTTGCGATATGTGCGGCCGTCCGGTAACGAGAGTGCATCATTAGCGCTCACCCGAAACCGGGGTTTCTGTTACCGTTTCCTGCTGATAGATCCGCATGTACTGCCGGGGCGTCAATCCTATCATCCGTTTGAAAAAATGGGTGAGATGACTTTGATCGCTAAAGCCAGTCAGGTGTGCTGCATCAACAGGAGCCACTCCCAGCTCCAATAACTTCTTGGCATTGCCAATTCGGATCGTCTCCAAATAGTTGTAAGGAGAAAGCCCTTTATGCCGGGTAAATGAACGCAGAAAATGATACTTGCTGAGTCCGGCCAAATCGCTCAATTGCGACAATGTAATTTTAGACGCATAGTTGGCTTCCATATAATCACACACGACCTCAAATTCAGAAGGCCCCTTCTTTCCAGTCTGTTCATGCTCCTCCGGCGAATTCGAATAATCTTGCAGCAATTGGCTAATAAAAAAGAAGAACCATTCCTCTTTTATAAAATCAGGCTCGCCCTTAAGGATCATTTCATGCAATTCTCTCAAAGCAGGCGCTAACTCGCTGCCGGAAAGTACATTCTGTGTGAATGAAGGTAACAACGCACGGCCCGCAATATCGTTCATGATGCTCATCATACGATCCGGCTTGATATTGATGCTGCGGTAATCTAACGGCTTACCATCCACTTCTTCACAGGAATGAACATCACCAGGATTAAAGATCAGGAGATCACCAGGCTGAATGCTATACTCTATATTGTTGCACAGCATACGGCGCGGACTGTTCTCTATATATCCGAATACATAATGGTCATGAAAATGATTGGGGAAGCTGTGCATCACGCCTTGAAACCGGTATGCTTCCACTTGCAGTTCTGTGTCATAACATGCTGTTCTTAATTCACCTGGCACTGGCATTACAACGCCTCCTTTAACATTCTTCATAACTATATCAACTGCGATGACAAAAAGATTGCATGATATTGCTCTAGTTCATACTGTAAACAAGAACTGACGTTTGGTATAGTGGAGTTATAATCATTCCTCATGAAGAAAGCAGGGATTATTATTACACTGTCATCCTTTTCAAAAGCAGATATCAGAAAATACTTAATTACCTATCATCATTTAAGTGACGATTCAGCGCTTCAGAGCATAGATCAAGTTGCTGAGTATATCCGTAAAGTTGGCTGTATTCAATATGATCCGCTTGATGTCGTAGGCCGCAATCCCGATCTGACGCTACAGTCCCGCTGCGCTGCATACAGTAAAGGAGATATAGACCAGTATCTGTATACCGAGCGGGTTTTGTTTGATGTATGGGATAAAAACATGTCTATATGTGAGGTCAGCGATTGGCCTTCTTTTAAACGATTCAGGGAAAGGTATTTGCACTGGTGCCATGAACACCAAGAGACGATTGACGCCATTAGTGCATATCTAAGGGAACATGAGACGGCATGCTCCTCCGATTTTGTACTGGAAGAAAGGGTAGATTGGCATTACGGACCGCAGAGGCTGGCCAAGGCCGCACTAGAAGCGATGTGCTATGCAGGACTTGCCGTTGTTCATCATAAAAAAGGGACTCGGAGATATTATGGCTTGGCCGATCAATTTATACCCGAGCCCTACCTCAGCGCTCCCGCACCCTACACGACAGAGGAAGAGTTCTATAAATGGTTTGTCTTGCGGAGAATCAATAGCATCGGAATCTTGTGGAATAGACAAAGCGATGCTTGGCTGGGGATTAACGGACTTAAAAGTCAGGATCGGAACAGGGCATTCGAAGCATTGCTCCATGAGGGGCGCATTATTGAAATCACCGTCGAAGACATAAAACATCCTCTGTATCTTTCGGCTACTAACATAGAGATATTGAAATCTGCAACAGAGCATGAGCTTAGTGGCAATACGGCCAGAATCATCGCTCCGCTCGATAATCTAATGTGGGATCGGAAGTTGATCCAGGACTTGTTCGGCTTCGAATATACATGGGAGGTCTACGTTCCTGCCGCTAAGCGCAAATACGGTTATTATATACTCCCTGTGCTGTGCGATCAGCAACTGATTGGCCGAATCGAACTGGAAACGGATAAAAGCAGCAAGACTTTGATAGTGAAGCACTTTTGGCCACAGCCTGAGACGAATATCCTGGACTATCGGGAGCAGCTGCTATCTGGCCTGGAACGCTTTAAACAATACAACCTCTGTGATGTCATTGAAATTAGACCGGACGTACTGTTTCTTAAATAACATTTACTCCCGATTGCCGAGAGGTTAAACAAGCAGGCGGAGCCATTACAGAGGGCTTGCGTCAGGCAGAATCCCAGCCGCCCGTATCCGCAAAACCCGCGAAGCGCTCTGGAAGATCAGGGCTGTCGCGGGTTTTTGTGTTTTTAGAATCATGTGGCTTTACTTCAAGGCAGTTACTACAGGGGAGCTAAGTCCCAGTTCGCTCTCGAATTGCTTTAAGAATGCGGTCATCACCTGATGCCGCTGCTCAGCCATCCTTTTTCCGGGCGCCGTATGCATACCATCTGCAAGCTTCAAGAGCTTTTCATAGAAATGAATGTGAACCGAGCCATTGGGAGGAACGTTAGGGTCAAATGCAGACACGATTGATTTCTGCTCCTCCTCAATCATCGGCAGGCCATGTGCACCTCCGAACATAAAAGTACGGGCAATCCCGACTGCCCCTATGGCTTCCAGCCGATCCGCATCCTGCAAGATTTGCGCATCCAGCGAAAGAACAGTGTTAGTGTTATAACTCTCATGCAGCGTTATGACATCCAGAATATTATCGAATGCCTTCTCCCCGATCTCTGGAATAATCAACGAGCCAAACTCCCGGCGCAGCTCTGCTATCGCCTCAAGACCGAAATGCAGCTGCCCGGTTAGCTTCTCTTCTTTGCGATAGTAATCATGCATCAGTCCGGCTGCGGCGGCGATATCTACATCGGCATGAAGTTCTTCCGCGATGCTTGCCGAGAGCTCCATGACCCGCACTGCATGCAAAAAATCATGGCCTGTCGTGTCATCACACATCTTGGCAAATACCTTAGCTACGACAGGTCCAATCCATTCCGGCAAAGGCATTGTAATATACGGAAAATTCAACATCCTCACACCTATTCCTCCTAATGTTATCTATATAATTTCAGGAAAATGGTTGCTAGTCAGGGCAATAGAGCCTTTACTATCTGCCTCCCTCATCTCATCATCTCTGCATGCCTAAATTGGTGTAGCTCACTTCATACCTAAATTGTCGTGGCTCCTGCATTTCCTAATTTGGCGTAACTCACTTCATTTCAAACTGGCGTAACTCACTTCATTCCTATATAAGAGCATTTTCGTACCTTATTTTTCTTGTTTTTAGGTTGTTTAAGGAAATAAGAGCATTATTGTAGCTTAATTTTTGGAAAAGTGCCCTAAAGAGGGACATTTGGAAAATTTAACATACAAAAATGCACTTATCTTAAGCAAAACACCTGCTGCATCTGATTTAAGGTACAAAAATGCACTTATTTACACCATGGGGAGCCTTGAGCCCCTTCCACTACATGTCTTCTCGACTTTTGTTTCAATCTCTCGTTTCTCTTGTTTCTCTTGTTTCTCTTGTTTCTCTTGTTTCTCTTGTTTCTCTTGTTTCTCTTGTTTCTCTTGTTTCTCTTGTTTCTCTTGTTTCTCTTGTTTCTCTTGCTTCTCTTGTTTCTCTTGCTTCTCTTGCTTCTCTTGTTTCATTCTCTTGTCGTCTCTTCTAACTTGCTTCCCCTACGCCATACGCGCCATTCATGCTGTTTAAGCAGCCTCATTCCGCACAATGCTTCTTCCCCAAGGCCTTCCGGTGCTATACCGTAATGCATCAAATAGGTATGTTGGCGAATGGCTTCAGGGTATTGGCATAAGTCTTGAAAGCTGGCATGGACGGGACTGGAATCAAAGCTGCAATCATGGTAAAAATCCGTAATTCCTTCTTCGTGGAGTCTGGACACCAGGTCTGCGTCCGCCACCATATCTGCGCTATAAAAGAAGCGATTATTGATCACGAGCGAACAGCTGAACTTGGAGGGCACGTGATGTGTTTGAATCCAGTACATGGGCAGTAGCGGGTGGTCTGCTGCAGCACCAAAGCTGCCATCAGCATTACCAGCCCTATTAACAACACCTGCACCATTAGTAGCATTAGTAGCACTAGTAGCACTAGCACCACCAGTACCATCATCAGCATCTTCAGCAGCATCAGCATCATCAGCATCATCATCAGCATCATCAGCATCATCATCAGCATCATCAGCATCTTCAGCAGCAGCATCAGCATCATCAGCATCATCAGCATCTTCATCATCATCAGCAGCATCATCATCAGCATCATCATCAGCATCATCAGCATCATCAGCATCATCAGCAGCATCATCAGCATCTTCATCAGCATCAGCAGCAGCAGCATCACAAGCATCACCAGCACTACTAGCATCACTCACTTCACCAACAACGCCCGCACCACCAGCAACGCCGGCACCAATACTAGCCGTTAACCAAAAAGGCTCCCCTTCTTCGACGGTCTGTATATCAAAGTAATCTGCTAAAGATGTTTTTCCTTCTGCCGCATTCTCCAAAGTTCCGCGTAGATGCTGTTCCCATAAAATGGGCTGCAGCGGAGCCGGTAGCCAGAGCTTCATCTTGCGTCCGGCTGCATAGGCTCCGTACAATGCGGCTTCATCCAGCCCTCCGCAATGATCGTAATGCAAATGTGTAATAAAGATACCATCGATATCCTCAAAGCCGAGTCCAAGTTCATACAAGCTGTGCCAAGCCAGTGCTCCGCAATCAATCAGAAATCGGCGACCCTCCACTTCCAGCAATGCATTGTTATGATAAGTGGACTTCACAAATCCGTTGCCGACGCCGAGCATCATGATGCGAAATTCCCGGTTCATTCTACACCTCCGCCAAAAGCCGGCTCTGGCAGAGCCGCAGCGGATAATGCCTCCACCAGCTCATCAGAGGTCAGTGCAGTCGGTGTCCAACCCCAGATATGCGACAGCTCAACCACTGGCGGAAGCGTAATATGATAACGCTCCAGCTCTTTTCCCTTTGAAAACACCTCACGAGTAGGCGCATCCCACACAATCTGTCCCTGTGACAGTACAATTGTACGCGGAATATAGTCTGCTACAACCCGCATATCATGCGTAAGCATAATAATGGTATGGCCTTGGCGCCAGAGCTCGGCAATATAATCCATCATTTCCCGGCAGCGTACGGAATCAAGTCCAGTCGTCGGTTCGTCCAGAATAATCACTTCCGGCTGCATCACCAGTATGGAGGCAATCGCTACTCTGCGCCGCTCTCCCCGGCTTAAGAAATGGGGATGCTCCTCCAAATACTTATCGATTTGCAGCAGTTTTGTTACTTTCATGACGCGTTCCTCAATCTCAGAAGCCGGCAGCTTCTGCACACTTAAGCCATAAGCAACTTCGTCATATACGGTACGCCGAACAAACTGATAATCCGGATTTTGAAAAACAAAGCCGATATGACGCGCCCGCTGGTCAGCCCGGTATTCTCTGGAGGGCTTGCCGTGAATCAGCAGCTCTCCACCATGCGGCTTCAAGAGGCCCGTAATCAGCTTACACAACGTGGATTTGCCCGCACCGTTACGGCCAATGACTGCTGCGAATTCGCCCCTGCCGATCTTGAGATTCAGCGGCTTGATGGTCATCTCATCTTCCTGCTTGCGGTAGCGGAACGTGATATTCCTCAACTCCAGCAGCGTTTCACCAGCAGGTGCTACCCCGCCTTCAGGCATTCGATCACTCTCCTGCCTGGGAGGTTCAGGGCGAACAATACCTCTGTTGTGCAAAGCCTTCCGTAGTTCTTCCACTGACAACGGATCACAGTCCCTGTGCTGCTCGTCTTCTATTTTCACACCCAGCTTACGTGCCAGTTCAATCACTTGCGGCATCGGCAGCCATTCCCGGACAAGCGGTTCATCGTATAGACGGTTTGGCGGAGCATCCGCTACGATTTCCCCTTCTGCTACCACGATTACCCGGTCGACATAGGGCATAGAAACATCGAGATTATGATCAACAAAGACGATTGTATACCCCCATTCCTGGTGCAGCTGGCGAATCGTCTCCAGCACCATTTCTTTGCCAAGTGGATCAAGCTCCGCAGTCGGCTCGTCCAGTACGATGACCTTCGGCTTCGTCATCAGACAAGCGGCAATGGCGACCCGCTGCTTCTGCCCGCCGGACAAGTCCAGTGTGGAGCGAAGCAGCAGCGACTGGATCTCCACTCTCTCCACAACTTCTTCCAGCCGCCGGTCAATCTCTTCAGCGGGGAAGCCCATATTTTCAAGCGCAAAAGTCAGTTCTTCCTTCACCGTACCCCTGACGAGCTGCCACTCCGGGTCCTGCAGTACGGTCCCGACTACAGAGACAAGATCGTTCGGATAGACATCCTGTACCCGGTTCCCATCTACCGTCACACTGCCCTGGTAAGTGGAACCTTCCGTTTCATGGGGAATCAATCCGTTGATTGAAAAGCATAACGTCGACTTCCCGCCGCCGCTTGGCCCAGTGACAAACACAAACTCGCCGGGCGTAATATTCAAATTCAATTGATGCAGCATCGGCTTTCCCGACGAATACGTACAGCTGTAATTATCGAAACGGATCATCTTGACTCTCCTCCGTTGTTATAAAGTAAAGAAGCATCTTAGTCCTAGCCAGGTGATAAACAGCAGTCCCCCCGCCAGAATGACCCGTTTGTCGATTCCGGTAATCCTGGGATTGTAATAGTAAGTCCGCTTGTTCTTCCGCCCCGCCCCCTTGAGTGTCAGGGCGAAGCTGGTCGTACGGAATCGCTTCAAGAAGACGAACAGGACTGGAACAAGCGTACTTGCGAACCGGACAGAACGGGCATACAGATTGCCTGAGCGAAAATCAACGCCCCGCACGTATTGCGCGTCCATCACCGTTTTGACGTCGAAGATCATCAGGCTCCAGTAACGCAGCGCAAGGGATACGGACAATGTCACGAATTCAGGCAGCCCGAACTTTTTCAGCCCCATAACAATATCTTCATTAGAGGTCGTGAACAGAATCAGGAAGAAGAGCAAACACCAAATCAGCATACGGCACATGAATTTTAGCGAAACTGCGATGTTACCAGAAGAAATAATGATTTTCCAATAGCCCAAATCTGCCTGAAAGTATAACGTTCCACCTGCGTCAGACAGAAAGTAAGACAAACTCATCGTGAATGACAGGATCAGAACGGGAACGAGCAGCAGCCAATGCCATCGTGAGGGACGAATATAAATGAATAATGCCAAACATACCAGCAGCAGAACTGTTAGACTTACGAGCTGGTCCATAAAGAGCGGAATAAAGGTAAGGAGTAAACCAAAGACTAATATTTTCGTAAAGCCGTGCAAGTAGTGCAGAAGCGAATTCGATGGATAATACAATTGCATAAGTGTAACCCCCGTCAGCCTAGAAACCTTTTGAAAAACAAGCCGGACTTATTCATATAGTCAGACATCCACGCGAACAGAAGCGGGCTGAAGATGGCTGCAGCGAGCGTGTTGCTAACCTGCATCCAAGGCCAAATCGTGCCCCATACAACATTGCCAGGAATCTTTTGAATGAGGACCAGGTTCAGTGCTACTAGTACCGTTGACAGAATCATCCCCAGCGTTACGGTAACGATGAAAACAATACGATCCTTCGCGCCTTCAAACCGGACTTTGCGGAAAGCGATCCCCGGAACGAACCCCATAATGAACTGGGCAAGCAAGGCTAGAGGATAGATGGCCGGATTCATACCAACCACAACCATAGATAGAATATTGCCGACCACAAGTCCAGCCGAACCCCAAACGCCAAACCAAACCCCGAACAGCGGAGCGAAAATCGCCGCAGGATACAGCACTTGAACCGTACCTAACTTGATAGGGACAAACCGGGAAATATAAATGGTCGCTCCAAAAATCAGCGCACTGATCACCATCGCCACAATATGACGGGCAGTCACCCCTCTTTTCGGTAATCCTGATTGCATGGAAGTCAATTGGCTCACAACAAACACTCCTTAGATGTTATTTTTCCATGTCCGTTAATTCTTTTTTCAATAAAAAGCGGCTCCACTCATTGCAGATAATCCGGTTTTTATCTACATAAATGATCTCCCGGTCCTTCAGCTCCTTGAGCACCCGGTTCACACTGCGCAGCGTCACTCCCCACTGGGAGGCAATATCTTCGCGAGAGATGGGAATGATAAATGATGCCTGCTGGTTAAAGTTGAAATGCTCAACCTGTCCGTATAAATAGCGGAGCAGCTTGTGCCTGAGGGACATCGATACATGGTCAATGGATTTGCGCACCGTCTCATGCAGCTTCCCGGCTAATTGTTTCGTTAAGTACAGTAAGAAATGATTATCCGCCAGCAACCATCTTTGGTATATATCCTTCTTCAGCACAAGTGTAGAAGACTGCATCTCGGCGGTAATGCGGCATACGTACGGCGTCATTAACGCTATCTCGATATCACTGATCATTTGCCCCGGATCGAGATAGGCAATAATGAGGATCGTGCCGTCTTCCAGAATGTGCTCTACTTTCAAGCGCCCCTCTATAACGATGAAGAAAACAACAGGATGCTCGCCTTGCTCACATACCAGTTCTTCAGGATAATAGCGCCATAGTTCCCAATGGACAAGCAGTTCCGGCGGCATGTGTTCCAGCATGTCATGCAGCCATCTGTAGTTGTTCATCAAGTTGAGCAGGACTGACTTGTCCATTTGCAGCCTCCATTACCTTTTTACAGCTATTATTCCCCTAGAGCTTCTGATCTTGCAAGACTCGCTTGGCGATTTCTCGAACCGCAACCGGCACCGGCTCTTCGTCCAATTGAATGGCCTCCAGCCAAATCCACTCCTCTTCGGCTTCCGTTCGCGCTCCGGAAATGATTTCTCCAACATAAATGTAATCGATATGGTCATGCTGATTATCGATACGCTCAAGCTGAATCTTGATTGGAAAAGCCAACGGAACTACACCAGACTCTGTATGACTGTTTTCCTGTGCCGACACAAGCCGAATGTGATAGCCCGTCTCTTCCCACACTTCTCTGACTGCTGCTTCATCCGGCGTCTCATTCGGCTCTAAATGCCCACCTGGCGGGAAAAAGCACCCGACAAATGGCGGTTTTCGCCTCCGCATGAATAAAAGCGCATTGCGTTCTTCATTCAGGACATAGACCGTAGCGGTAAACTCTCTAATCCGCTTCTGTTCGATCTCTCTTCACCTCCATTTCGCTTGCCTCATTTGATTCTTATTTTAGAGATTTTTCCGCACGAAAAAAGGACAATTGTCTAGTAATGTTAAATAAAATGACACGTTTCGTAAAATGACTATTAAACATAAAAAATAGGACATCCTGAATGGAATATAGCTCCAAAATCAGGATGTCCTCTATGATTTATCTATTATTATTCATCATTCATAAAGCTGGTCACTTCATTTTAGGAAGAGAAATTTACCGTCTCACTCACTTGGCGCCACTTGGCATCCGTTGCCGCGCGAGCTTGCTGTGCAGCATCTGCATTATCGACCGCATCCTGGCCCAGCAGCAAACGAAGAGGAGCTTCAGGCAGCAAGGCTAGCTCGCTAATGACTTCAGCAAACTTCTCAGGTTCACTGCCAAATTGACCTGAATGCTCTTGCAGCATTGTAGCTAACGCTCCAATGGTCTGTTCATACGGCTGGCTGATTGGCGGAATAGTCATGGAAGAACCCGCCCAATCTGTCCGCATGCCGCCTGGCTCAATGACAGTTACCTTGATGCCAAAAGGCGCCACTTCTTGTGCCAGCACCTCGGAGAATCCGCCGACAGCCCATTTTGCACTTTGATACGCCGCTAAGCCCATAGTAGCAATCCGGCCGCCTACAGATGAAATCTGGATGATATGCCCGCCGCCCTGTTTGCGCAAAATCGGAACGACAGCCTTGGAAACATAGACAACACCATAGAAGTTCGTATCAATCTGTGCCCGGAAATCATCCAGCGTGACATCTTCAACCGAAGCAACATCACCATACCCGGCATTGTTAACCACGACATCCAAACGTCCAAACACTTGATGGGCTTGTTCAACCGCAGCAGATACAGCTTGCTCATCACTGACATCTAGCGCAAGCGGATGAATCTGCTCCCCGTATTGTTCAACCAAATCATTCAGTGACTGCGGATTGCGGGCTGTTGCAATAACATAATCCCCTTTTTTCAGAACAACTTCTGTCAGACTGCGTCCAAGACCTCTGGAGCTGCCGGTAATGAACCATACGTTTGGTTTAGACATTGATATTCTCTCCTTTTATTAAATATCGCGGCTTCGTGTCTGCTTCGATATCATCTATTTATCTCACTTCTGTATAATAAACGATCATTCAGTTATAGTCAATCTGCTGCGAAAACTTACCAGCGATCACTTACCAGCTATCGCTTACCAGCTATCACTTACCACTTACCAGCTATCATGCAGCTCAGAAACAGAAACCCGCGAAATAGCCTTCTAAAATCAGCTCTGTCGCGGGTCCTTATATTAAATTAATTTACTTTGATGCTATATAGAACGCATTAAAAAACAAACATAGCCAAGAAAAAAGAGAGCTTGTATAAGAAGGACCGAAGTGTAATTAACGGCATTTTCGTACCTTAAATCCGCTGCAGCTAGGGGTTATTGGAGATTAAGTGCAATATTGTACCTTAAATCTTCCAGAATACCCCTTACTGCATGCTTTTACGAAAAATAAGATACAATAATGCCCTTATTTCCCTCATTTGCCTATATCAAAGTAAAATAAGGTACAAAAATGCCGTTAGTTGAGGGGGTAGCCCCTTTTTCATTATTAAAACGGTTAGTTAGGGAGGTCACCCCTCTTTTTACTTCTAAGAAGACTGGTGAAGGGGGCTACATTTCAGAGGTAAGCTTACCAGGAAACCGGACCGTTTTCGCTGAAAAAGCCTCCTGTAGGCCCGTCATCCGGCAGTGTCGCAAGGTGCACAATAACTTTTGCCGCTACCTCAGCTGAACGATGGCCTTGATTACCTGTTAAGTCTGTAGAGGTATAGCCCGGGTCAGCCGCGTTGATCTTCAGTGGTGTATTTCTAAATTCCTTGGCGAACATGATCGTCAACGCATTCACAGCCGTTTTGGAGCTTGGGTAAGCAAGGAAGTTAAAATTAGCAGCAGCCGTATCACTCATAAAGGTCAATGACCCGAGTCCGCTGGATACATTAACAATTCTGCCTGCAGGAGCCTCAGTCAGCAAAGGAAGGAATGCCTTTGTTACAGCAAACACACCGAAAAAATTCGTCTCATACGTTGCCTTTAAATCAGACAATTCCAGCTGGCTTGGCGAAGCGAAGGCTTCAAAAGAGGCTCCAGCATTATTAACCAATACATCTAGTGATCCGAACTCATCAGCGATTTGCTTGGAGGCAGCATCAATCGTCCCCTGATCCGTAACGTCGAGCACAATGTGACGAGCATCGTAACCTTCGCTTATCAGCTTCGCCGCTGCTTCCTTACCTCTTGCCTCGCTTCTTGCGCCTAGCAGGACCGTATATCCTAAGGATCCTAATTGTCTAGCTGCTGCATATCCAATCCCTTTGTTAGCTCCAGTAATCAGAGCAGTCTTTGTATGTGACATGGTTTTACCCCGTTTCTGTATGAATTTGTTTGAATAATTTTGGTGACACTCACACTCTACAACTTGGAGTACACTCCAAGTCAAGCGCCGCCTTACTCAGCAGTCTATCCTTCAAATTCCGTTCATATTTACGGGGAAAACATCTTTGTCATTTAAGATTGAGCGTAGCGATTCTTCGGTATGCTCAGTCCAAGATTTTCTCTAAGGGTAGCCGCCTCATAAGCTGTACGGAACAAGCCACGCTCTTGCAGAATCGGCACCACTTCATTTAAGAAATCATCCAGTCCAAATGGACCGAAGGGAACGAACATGAAGCCATCTGCGGCGCCTGCTTCAAACCACGCCTGCAACTTATCTGCGATTTGTTCAGCCGTGCCCATGAATGGACTGCGCGGAGTTGTCGCCTCCAAAGCAAGCTGTCTGAGTGTCTTCCCACTCTGCAGTTCTTCCGTAAAGTACTTGAAAGTACCGTCTTGACCCGGAATCAGCTCCAGCAGATTTATTGCCGGTTCATCCAGCGGATACTGCGAGAGGTCAAGATGGTTAAAGAATCTGCTGGTATAGTTAAGGGCATGCTCGATGGTCACCAGGTTTGCAATCTCCTGATATTTTTGCTCGGCTTCCTCCTCGGTTCTGCCTACAACTGGTGATATATTAGCAAAAACAAGAATATCATCGGCTGATCGGCCGAAAGTTACCGCTCTCTTCCTCATATCTTCTCTAAAAGCAATCGATTCTGCTATGGTCTGTGGGATCGAGTAGATTGCATTGGCGAATTGGGCTGCAAAGTTACGGCCCGGTTCCGACAATCCAGCTTGGAAAATAACTGGTTGCCCTTGCGGAGAACGTTCGATGTTCAGCGGCCCTTTGACAGAAAAGAACTTACCCTCATGATTCAAGGTGTGCATCTTCGCAGGGTCAAAGAATACGCCTGTCTCCTTGTCACGTACAAAGGCATCGTCTTCCCACGAATCCCATAGCCCCTTAGTGATTTCCAGATATTCGGTAGCCAATTCATATTTTTCATCATGATGAACTTGCTTCCCATTGAAGTTATTGGCAGCTCCATCAAGTAATCCGGAGGTAACGACATTCCAGCCTGCCCGTCCGCCACTCATTTTATCCAGCGATGCAAACTGACGTGCGATAGTAAAAGGATCACTATAAGTAGAAGATACTGTACCTACAAGGCCAATATTTTTCGTTACAGTCGCCAACGCGCTGAGCAAGGTAATCGGTTCATAGCGATTTAAAAAATGAGGCAGTGACTGTTCCGTGATATACAAACCATCCGCGATAAAAAGAATATCGAAAAGTGCGGCCTCGGCCTTTTGTGCCCATTCCTTGTAAAGCTCAAAATCTATACTTGCGTCTGCCTTCGCATCAGGATGTCTCCATTCAGACATGCTTCCTCCGACACCGCGCAGGTTGATTGCCAGTTTAATTTTCCGATCGCTCATTGATATTCCTCCTATAGTTCAGCTGTTAAGTCGAGCCGAAAACCTTCCATGAAATATTCTCCCTGATGAAGATCCTGGTCGTGTGAACGGACAAAGCCCAGATGCTCATATAATCTCGCTGCGGATGCATTGGTTTCCAATGATGTATGCAAATATAAATAGCCAGCTCCGGCGTTCAATGCTCGCTTCGCGCTCTCATGAATAAGCTGTGTAGCAATTCCCTTACCCTGCCATCCAGGTGCAACAGCTAATCTGCGCAACACTGGTGTTGCCAGCGTCTGCTGGATGTCACCGTACGCTTCAGCAGCGTTATGGAATATCTCCGCTGTTCCAATAATAAGACCTTCCGCTTCAGCAACAATACGCTCCTGTGAACCTGGCTCCAGATACTTTCGCAATGCTTCCTTTAGCGATTCTCTGACTTCAGGGTAGGTCACGGCGTAACTTTCCCAAGCCTGAGACAGTATCTCAACCACTGCATCATAGTCAGCAGGGACTGCACTGCGGATCGTAATGAATTCCTTCTGTTCCGAAGAATTGGACAAGCTCATTGTAAGTCTCCTTCAAATGGGATAGGGTGATGACAGGCTACGAGATGCTGGTCTCCGACATTTTGCCATACAGGGTCTTCTGTTCTGCATTTGTCAGTGGCCGCAGGGCATCTTGGATGGAACTTACAGCCTGTTGTCCGGAACGTCTGCGAGGGAACTTCCCCTTTTAACAGCCCATATGCTTTTTTACCGGAAGGGTCCGAAGCAGGGATCGCTGATAATAACGCATGTGTATACGGATGAGCCGGGGAAGCATACAACGCTTCTGTAGGCGCAAGCTCCACGAGCTGGCCCAGATACATCACCCCTACACGATCTGACAAATGCCGGACGACATGCAGATCATGGGCAATGAACAGAAAGGTTAGCCCGAGCCTTCGCTGCAGGTCCTGCAGCAAATTAATAATTTGCGCCTGTACAGATACATCCAGGGCAGATACCGCTTCATCAAGGACGATGAACTTTGGATTTAACGCAATCGCCCGGGCAATGGCAATACGTTGCCGCTGCCCGCCTGAGAATTCATGAGGATAACGATCTGCCGATGCAGGCTCCAGTCCAACCAGAGTCATCAGTTCTTCTACTCTCTCTTTTCTTTCTTTAGAGGATAATGAGAGATGGACCTTTAGCGGCTCACCAATAATATCCGCTACTTTCCAGTGAGAGTTGATAGAACTATACGGGTCCTGGAATACCATCTGCATCTCACGGCGCAAACCTCTTAAGTCCTTGCTCTTCGTCTCGGCCAAGTCATGTCCTTCCCAATGGATTTGACCTGAAGTCACCTTCTCCAGTTGAAGCATCATGCGCCCCAGTGTTGATTTCCCACTACCAGACTCCCCGACGAGGCCGAACGTTTCCCCTCTCAGAATCTGTAAATTCACTTCATCCACTGCGCGAACACCTTGCTTGCCCCTGGATAAAAATCCTCTATCTGTGTTGAAGCTTTTAGTCACCTTGAGGGCTTCGATCAGTACTTCTGGATCGCCTATGTTGGAATGGGACTGAACAATAACGTTCTGCGCATTCTGTTCAGCAGTCTGAACATCCTGATCAACAGTCTGCCGTTCCGCTCCCAGTGGAAGCTCTGATATGCTATCGGCATGCCAGCAAGCAACCATATTCGTACCATTCGTAACAGCAGGTGGTTCCTCAGAACGACACTGATCCGTAGCAAATGCACAGCGCGGATGAAAACGACAGCCTCGCGGCAGATCTGCGAGACTTGGAATAGAGCCCGGAATATGATAGAGCGGCTTCGTACGATCACTCTGTAACGTCATAACTGATTGCAGCAGTCCACGTGTGTATGGATGCTGTGGCTTAGCAAAAAGGGAGTTAACATCAGCGACCTCTACCAATTTACCCGCATACATGACGGCGACCCGATCGGCCAGTTCTGCAGCGATCCCCAGATCATGGGTGATCAGCAGAATCGACATGTTGAACTCTTCCTTCAGTTCTTGCAGAAGCTGCAGAATCTGGGCTTGAATAGTGACATCTAGCGCTGTCGTGGGTTCATCAGCAATAAGCAGTTCCGGCCCGCAGGACAGAGCCATCGCAATCATGACACGCTGCCGCATGCCTCCCGACAGTTCATGCGGATACTGCTTCATCCGGAGCTCCGGATCGACAATACCCACCCGGTCAAGCAAGGCAATCGCCCGGTTCCGCGCTTCCTCCTTCGTGGCCAGCCCATGATGAATCAGGATCTCCATCATCTGATGACCAATCGTAAAGATAGGATCAAGCGCCGTCATCGGCTCTTGAAAGATCATCGCTATTTTCCGGCCGCGAAGCTCCCGTAGCTCACGGGCGTTTAGCTCTGCCAGATTGAGTCCGTTCAACTCAATAGAACCTTGGGCGATACGTCCATTGTCATAATCAATGAGCCGCATGACAGATAGAGACGTCACCGTCTTCCCGCTCCCGGACTCTCCTACCAAAACCAGCGTTTCCCCCGGAGCAATGGTCAGACTGATATCATTCACCATATTTCGGGGTCCTTGCGGTGTCATAAAATCAACGGACAGCCCTTTAATATCGAGTACATTGTTCATGGGATATGCGTCCTCCTTTCTTTCAACCTTTTCGAGGGCCGATTGCAGACTGTAGCTCGTCCCCTAGAAAGTTAATCGACACCACTAGCAAAGTAATGGCAAGACCAGGGAACGTGGCAATCCACCAAGCCATCGAGATATAGCTTCGTCCCTCTGACAGCAAACTTCCCCAATCCGGAATTTCTTCCGAACTCCCGAGTCCAAGAAAGCTGAGTCCTGAGCCCATTAAGATCGCACTGCCCACGCCAATCGTCCCCATGACCAGCAAGGAGGAAAAGGCGTGCGGCGCAATATGCGAAAATAGAATTCTCAGATGTGAGGTGCCGATGCTTCTCGCCGCTTCAATGAATGTGCGATTCTTAATCGTTAGCACCTGTCCGCGCAGCACGCGGGCAAAGCTAGGTATGATCGAAATACTGACAGCGATGATTAAATTGAATTTACTTGGCCCCAGCACCGCTGACACCGTGAGTGCCAACAGAATCCCTGGTATGGTCATCAGTGTATCAATAAGACGCATCAGCACAGCATCGATGAACCCCCCGCTATACCCGGCAATAGCACCGATCAATGCGCCAATCCCTCCACCGAGCAGCACCGCAGAGATCCCGATAATCAAAGCATCCCTACTGCCATAGATAACCAGAGTTAAGATATCTCGTCCAAAATAATCCGTTCCGAGTAGGTGACTCCCGCCGGGTGCCTGCAAGATCGCTGCCCCATTCATCTCGGTAGGAGAATAAGGAGCAATCCAGCCAGGAACAAGTGCAAACAGCACCAGACAGGCAATCATCAGCACGGAAACGGTTATCATTGCTCTTGAAAAAAGACTTCGTTTAGCGTTCACCTTATTCGTTCCCTTTCTTCTTGGCTCATGGTTTGCCTTTATACATGCAAGCTAGGCTTGGCGAATCCTTGGATCAATGATTGCATACGACAAGTCGACCAATAGATTGACCAGAATATAGATGGAAGCCGTCAGCAGAATCGCCCCTTGGACTACAGGCAGATCTTTTGCCAAAATGGCATCCAGGATTACTCTGCCTACACCTTGCCTTGCAAACACGGATTCAATAACAACCGCACCCGCGAGCAGTTCTCCAAGGAGCATCCCCATCATCGTCACCGCTGGAATGAGCGCATTACGCAGGACATGCTGATACATCACGCTTCTCTCCGGCAGCCCCTTCGCACGCAGTGTTCTTACAAAGGGTTCATGCACCACTTCCAGGATACTGCCCCGCACCATGCGGGCAATTAGCCCCGAGCCAACAATACCCATCGTCGCTGCCGGGAGAATGAGATACTGAAACCCGCCTACGCCCGAAGCCGGAAGCCATTGCAGATTAACGGAAAAGAGGAGAACAAGAAGAATAGCTACCCAGAACGTCGGCATCGAAATGCCGAAGATACTGAGCAGCCGAATGAGATGATCGAGACTGCGATGCCTGTATACTGCCGACACAACGCCTAGCAGCACGCCAAACACTATAGATATGGCCATGCTTAGAAGCGTTAACCACAGCGTTGCCGGAAACTGCGCCATGAGCTTGGTCATCACAGGTTCATTATCCACGAGCGACTTTCCGAAATCTCCCCGGAATACCTTCCCCAAATACTGGAGGTATTGTTTATGAAGCGGTTGATCTAGTCCGAATTCATGCTTTAGCTTAGCCACAACCTCCGGGGATACCGGATTTCCAGCGATTTTTATATTGATTGGATCTCCCGGCAGGAGGTGAAGAAGAAAGAACACCAGTGTTATGGTGCAGAGCAAGACCACAATGGAGACTAGCAGCCGGTAAAGAATAGTTCTAAGCATTTCTCCGCGTCTCCCTCCTGCTGTCTATTTCGAGACTGCAACGTCATAGAATTGCGGATACCCTGGGAAGTCAAATGTAATTCCGCTAACTTTCTTACTTTCTGCAATGGTGTATGGGAACACATATACAGGAATAGAAACGGCATTCTTCACAAAGTATTGTTGCAGTTCTTTATACGTCGCAATCCGTTTTTCCGGATCGGCTTCCTGATAAGCGTCTGTTAACTGCTGCTCAATCTGCGGATCATAGAAACGGGCAAAGTTGGAGTTCGCATATTCATTCGTAGACCAGTTCGCTTTGGAGAAAATAGTTCTTAAAATATCAGGATCTCCGCCAGCAAAGCTGTGGCCGACCAGATCATAGCTGGCAGCTTTCAGTGCATCAACATAAGGGCCCGCAGCCATAATCGAAACATTCATTTTTACGCCGATTTGCTTCACTTGCTGCTGCACCATTTTAATGATGTCGCCACGCTTCTCTCTATTACCGGTGATATCAATATAATTGATCTCCAGTGGCTTGCCGTCCTTTTCGCGGATACCATCCGCACCTAACTTCCAGCCTTCTTCATCAAGCAATTGGTTAGCATGCTGAATATCTACCTTATATGAATCTTCCAGGGAAGAATCGTAGCCTAAGGTTGAGGAGGACAATGGACTCCATGACCGCGGGAATGTGCCGAGGTACAAAGATTTCACAATTGCATCGATATCGACAGTGGATTGTACCGCCTGGCGAAGCTTCACATTATTCCACGGTGCTTTCTCATTATTAAAGGTGAGTTGGAACGTAGCACCTGGGAGTAGCGCCTTCTGAATCTGGTAATTAGGGTCTTTCTCTAATGCGACAATATTCTGTGCCGGGATCGATTCGGCGGCAAGTACCTGTCCACTTTGCAAGCTGCTGACACGAGTGGATTCTTCCGGAATAAGCTTCAAGACGATTTTATCCAAATAAGCTGGACCGCTATGTTCCGCTGCCGGTGAAGGCCACTTATAATCGCTGTTTTTCTCCAGAACGATCTCGGAATTTGCAACCCAGGAGGCCAGCTTGAACGGACCGGTTCCTACAGGATGCTGCCCCACTTGGTCGCCATACTTCTTAAAGGACTCAGGAGACTGAATGCCCAGTGTAGATTTAGCCAGATTACTTAAGAAAGGTGTAAACGGTTCTTTAAAATTCACTTTAAGCGTAGACTCGTCGATGACCTCGGAAGACTCGTACGGTCCTAGTAACTGCTTCGCATAAACCGACTTCCCGTTAGGATCAGCACTTCTGTCAAAATTGACTTTTACTGCCTCTGCGTTGAATGGCGTACCGTCATGGAAAGTAACGTCTGTACGCAGCTTGAAGGTATAACTCTTCTTATCTGCTGAAATTTCCCAGGACTCTGCCAGCCAAGGCTTGATTGTATGATCCGGCAGTTCACCTACCAAACTATCGAATATATTCCGGCCAACCCGGAAATCAATATCAGAAGAGGTGACACCTACATCCAGCGTACTCGGAGAGCCCGCAAGTGCGAAGGTTAACTCTCCTCCCTCGGTAGGAGTAGATGCTGGAGCTTCATTTGTTGATGCTGTATTAGCAGGAGCATTCTTGTCACCATTGCTGCAGCCTGAGACCACTAATGAAAATCCAATAGCCATAACGATGGCCCACTTAAACTTAGGAAAAGAAAGATTCATGGTTACACCCCTTGTGTTTTTCGCATAGGAATACATGGAATTAAATCACAAGTTGACCGCGCGTTCAACTTGTGATCAATTATATTCACTCCCTTTGGCACTGTCAATTTTAAATTTTTTTATCTTAAATTAAATATTTCAATGCCATATAGATTGAACTTAGAATTCTTACACGGGGTTAGATCGTCATTGCGGAAAACGTTTGGACTTCCGGCCGCTGTTGTCCCCAGATTTCTCTTGATTGTACCGCTATTCGCGGATAAAATCCGGAGACAGCCTTTGCTTCCGATGCAAGCTTTTCTACGAAAAGCTTTTAGGCGGTCGCTTTCGCTCCTTCAGTTCCAAACTTTCCCTCCATTCCGTTCCCCTTATGTTAAATTTTTTAGTTCAATCTATATGTATTTTCAAATTGACAGCCAGGCGGGAAGCAAGCTATAATGATTCACAAATTAAACGAACGGTCAATATGTGGGTGTAGCTGCACTTTAATCCGAGTATACTCATTCTCTTAGTTGATCAAATAGTGGGAGGAATCACTGTGAGTCGGAAACAAATAAAACTGGCTGTAAATTTGCGCGGCGTTGGGGACAGCATTTCTGAATGGAGACATCCTGATGCTCAGCCGGACGCCAGCGTGAATTTTGAGCTTTATAAACAGTGGGCCAAAAAAGCAGAGTCTGCCCTGTTGGATGCCATCTTTATTGCGGACGGCTTGTACATTACCGAACAGTCACTGCCCCATTTTTTAAATCGCTTTGAACCCGTCTCTCTACTGAGTGCCTTGGCGGCAGTAACCTCCAACATTGGTCTGGTCGGAACCGTATCTTCCACCTTCAGCGAGCCTTTTACACTGGCGCGTCAGTTTGGAACGCTTGATAAAATTAGCGGAGGAAGAGCCGGCTGGAATGTGGTGACCTCCGGTACGCTGGATGGTGCGGCGGATAATTACAACGAAAAGCAAATCGAACACGATGCGAAGTACAGATTAGCTGCCGAATTTCTGGAGGTTACAAAAGGTTTGTGGTCTTCCTGGGAAGAGGATGCATTCGTACGCGACAAGGAAAGCGGAGTGTTTTTTGACCCTGCAAAAATGCATACGCTCAATCACAAAGGGGAGTATTTTTCAGTCAAAGGACCGCTTAGCATTGAACGTTCGCCGCAGGGCCAGCCTGTTATTTTCCAAGCGGGAACATCGGAAGCCGGTCGCAACTTTGCAGCAGAGCAGGCCGATGCCATCTACTCCATTCCTAAGACGATTACAGAATCGATTGCTTTTAGAGAGGATATGAGAAGAAGAGCGGAGACGTTCGGTAGATCAGCAGATGATATTCTCGTCTTCCCAAGCATCGCTCCAGTTGTGGGCAGAACCGCAGAGGAAGCAGAGCAGAAATATCAGGAAATGGCGAGCTTAGTCACGATCACGGATGCCCTTAAATATACCAGCCGCTTTTTTAACCACCATGATTTAACGCAGTATCCACTGGATGAACCGGCATTGAACTTGCTCGATCTTGTGCCGGCTCAACAAGGTTCACTAAAGAACTTTACCGAGGCTCTGAAAAGTGGTATCACGCTTCGCCAGCTTGCTTTAGAGGCAACTACACCGCGCAGTCCGTTTATGGGAACGCCCGAACAGGTCGCAGATACGGTGCAGGAATGGTTTGAAGCAGGCGCCGCAGACGGATTCATGCTCGTTCCCTTCGGTCCCTTTGGCATGGATGACTTCTTAACTCAAGTGGTTCCGATTCTGCAAGAACGCGGTTTGTTCCGGACAGCATATGAGAGTGATACGCTCAGAGGGAATCTGGGCTTACATATTCCGCAGAACCGTTATGTAACGAATTAATCCCCTGGTGAATACGACAAAAAAACCGTGAAAACCTTGATAAATCAAGCGTTTCACGGTTTTTTATGTTTATAGCACCTACTGACGAAGAAAGAGCTTGAGTGCCTGCTCTACATTGCTCTCATCAAAGAGCCCTTCACTCCTGGTATTCTCCATGAACATGCCATTCACGATCGAGGCAAAATGAATCGATAGCCGGTAAGGATCACCTTCGATGAATTGCCCGGCGTTTTGCCCCTGCTCGATTAATTTCGCAATGGTTTGTCGTCTAAAGCTATAGGCTTTATCCACGTCGCTCTTATAGGGTTCAGGCAATTGTTCAAAACTTAGAAACTGCATGGAAAAAGCCAGATTAAATTGCATTTCCACGGCATCTCCGGCTAATTTGGATTTCTGTATGATAACTACATCTTTAGCCAATCGACAAAGCCTGTCCCATGGAGTGCCTTCCCGCTCATACAGGAGATGATGCGCGTCTTGTTCGGAAATGCCTAAGATATCAGCGGCCAAAATACTGTATAACTCTATTTTCGACTCAAAATAGTTATAGATCAGACCTTTGCTCATGCCTGCCGCCTTCGCAATTTCGCTGATCGTCGTGCCCTGAAGCCCGTTATCAACAAATAGAGGCAAGGCCGATTTTAAGATCTGTTTTTTCCGCTCTTCACGGAGTTGAACATCTTTTTCATGATTTCTGGGCATTCCATAATCTCCAATCAATCGAAATATCCACCCTTTAAAATAGGCAAAATTTTCACCGCAAATTCTTGCGGTGTCTCCGGCCGTTTCTCCATATTCCAGCGATAAGTGCTGCCATAGATCGACCAAGTCAAAATATTCGCCGCGATTCGCAAAGTATCTTCATCCGTATCTTTGCAGTCATTGACCATAATTTTAAAAATAATATCTTCCAGATGGGCTTTAATATCTTTTTCCACGTAAGAAGCAATCGCTTCATAATTCTGCTTGCAGATCTGATTTGTAGTTACATGATATTCGCATAAAGAGATCACGATAAGCTTAATCGTTTCCTCCGATAAATCCGCTTGTGGATCAACTCTTTTGTGGACAAATTCCATAAATGAAGCTGAGAAATAACGATCGGTAAGGGCCAATTTATCTGTAAAATGCGCATAAAAAGTCGCTCTGTTGATCGTCGCCAGCTTAGAAATATCACTGACAGTAATGGCGTTAAACTCCTTTGTGGTCAGCAAATCAATAAAAGCATCGATTATTAATTGCCGTGTTCTAATCACGCGCGGATCAGAGGCATTCACTTCAGATAATGGCATACTCATTTCACCTCATCACTATCTTTCCAACAATTATATAGAAATGTTGTGTTAGCAACAACTGTTTATAAAATCAAACTATAAAGAACGAACTTAAGATCCGAACTTAAGGCTCAGTCGTCACTACGGTGGAATGTTTGGACTTCCGGCCGCTGTTATCCCCAGATTTCTTTCCATTGTACCGCTGATTGCGGTTGAAATCTGGAGACAGCCTGTGCTTCCGATGCGAGCTTTCCTCCGGAAAGCTTTCAGGCGAGCGCTTCGCTCCTACAGTTCCAAACTTCCCCCTTCGTTCCTTTTTGCTTTTGTTTCTTTCTTTTGTTCATCTTATATAGCTTTTATAAATAAAATATTATGTATTCTTATTACGAAAAAGAGGAGCGGATGATCATCCGCTCCTCTTTCTTACTATTAATCTGCGCTTGCAGTAATGTGTTCCCACTTGTCATATTCCTCAAGCATGCCATTCAGCTGCGTACGCGCCATCACGAGGCCCATGCTACCAAGTGCCAATCTTCTCGGAGCATTGTCTGCGCCGGCAATATCGGCAACGGCTGACATCGCTTTTTCCACATCGCCATAAGGCGCGGTCTCAGCAAGATCATTATACCAGTCATACAGCGGTTGATAGTCTGGGATACTGCTTGTAATTTCCTGCGTATTGGCTTGGAAGCCCGTTTTGAATCCTGCCGGCTCTACCAGCGTGAGCTTGATACCCAGATCCTTAACTTCAGCCGCCAGACCTTCACTCAGGCTTTCAAGCGCTGCTTTGGAGCTACAGTAGATAGACAGCGTTGGCAAGCTTTGTACGCCGCCCATCGATGAGATATTGATAATATGACCTGAGCGATTTTCCCGCATTTGTGGAAGAACGGCTTGAATGGTGGTCATTACACCGAACACATTGGTTTCATATTGCTGACGTGCTTGGTCAACAGTTACTTCTTCAAAAATACCTGCTTGCGCATATCCGGCATTATTGAGCAATACATCAATGCGTCCGTATTGACGTGTTACCGTATCTACAACCTCGCGGGTCATTTCCTGATTCGTAATATCCAGGGCCAGAACTTGTACGTTACTATATTGGTTAAATTCAGCAGCAGCTTTCGATGTATCCCGCATGGTAGCGACGACATTCCATTCACGCTTCGCGAATTGAAGCACCAATTCTTTGCCGAAGCCTGTTGATGTGCCTGTGATTAAAATGGTTTTACTCATGTGTATTCCCTCCAGATCACGAATTGAGCTTGGCTCGTGAGCTATCGTAACCCTTAAAGTTCACTTTAAGGCAAGCACTATTTTTTAATCGACTCCCACCAGCTTGAAGAAGGATATACATTAGAACCGATAATCACCGTTTCTCCAATTTTTGGCGTAGCCAACGCTACACCACGCTCATCCGCAGCTGCCTTCGCCCGCTCAATCGGGTCTGTCCAACTGTGCAATGCCAGCGTGAAGCCTCCCCAGTGAATAGGAACCATTACTTTGCTCTGTACATCGAGACTCGCTTGTACGGACTCTTCAGGAACCATATGAATGTTGGCCCATTTCACATCATATTGACCTGTTTCTATGAAGGCAAGATCGAACGGGCCGTATTTATCGCCAATCTCCTTGAAGTGAGGAGCATAACCACTATCCCCGCTAAAATATACATTCGATTGTTTACCTTGAATCACCCAGGAACTCCATAAAGTAGACCCAGAACGGGTGCCGCGGCCAGAGAAATGTCTTGCCGGTGTGCTAACGATGGTTAGCCCTTGGTACGACGCCTCTTCCCACCAATCGAGCTCTTGAATCTTGTCCGGATCTACACCCCATTTCGTCAAATGTCCGGCGACCCCTAATGGAACAATAAACTGTTTGACCTTTCCTTTCAGCTTACGGATAGACGCATAGTCCAGGTGATCATAATGATCATGCGAGATCAAGACCACATCGATGTCAGGCAACTCCTCAATCTGTGCTGGAAGATCATAGCTGTATCGCTTTGGTCCTGCGAAAGAAACCGGGGAGGCATATTTACTGAACACCGGGTCCAGCAGCATCTTCACTCCACTCGTCTTCAGCAACAAGGTCGAATGACCAAACCAGATCACTTGATCCTCGGGACTTTCCGAAAATGCTTTGGCATCAAAGCGCACCGTCGGAAGATTTACCTTTGGCCGACCATCCGGGTTTCCTTTTATTGTATCGTATAGGGCTCCAGCGGTATCTTTTAGACTATAATCCATCGATGTCGGGATTTGATTACGAAACTTCCCATCGACAAAGTTAGCGGATTCATGAATCCGCTGCTGACTGTCCGCTGAACTCTTTCCACCAAGAGGAGGATAATAATTCATGATTAAGAAAATGACTAATGCGAGTGCGAACAAGATTATTACATATTTCATCCAGTCTCTCCTGCTTTCTTATTCCGATGAACGTTATTTTTTTACAGTTCCAGTTTACATCTTAAAGTGCACTCCAAGGCAAGGCCCTTGATGACAACCAAGCCACCCTATCCTTAAGCAGAGTGACTTGTCACAATCCCACCCTTATTGGGGTGAATCCAGCTTATCAATGTACGTGAGAAAGCGTTCCTCCGGATTTCCTTTTTCGATATTGTTATACACTTCAAGCTTCTGACTAACGGCTTCAAAGGCCTCATCCAGCACCCGCTGCTTCCGCTTAATCTCTTCCTGATGGGCTTCCAGAATGGCCCTGCGTTGTCCGATCGTTTCATCCCCCTGCAAGGCGAGGTCAACGATCTGCTTCAAATCCGCTACGCTCATGCCTGTCGCACGGAAACAAGTCATCAAGCGAATCCAGTCCAGATCTCTTTTTTCAAACATGCGGTTGCCATGATCGTCCCTGCGTATGTTGGGCAACAGCCCTTCTTTATCGTAAAATCGGATCGTATGAGCAGCGCAATTTAATTTTTCCGATGCTTCCTTAATTGTAAACAAAGTGCTCTCCTCCCAAGTCCAGTGTTCATCATTTCACTCCCTTATATATAAGCATTAAACTGAACTTTAAGTCAAATTCAGCAGGAGGCTGTCCTTTCAACAGAGTAGCTTCTAATAAAACAAGGCTGCCTCTATCGTGGAAATCCACGTATGAGACAGCCCTGCAAAGTTCTTGCTATAGGATTTCTTTTAGGAGATGTAGGAATATGCTCGTTACTGTATTCGTAGTTCGGAATCTAGGCTGTAGCTGTGTCCTGCTTCAAAATTGAACGGTAGTGTCTGTTCACCATAGCGTAACGTGGTATGTCCCGTGGTCAATGCGCGTACAGACGCTGCTACCAATCGTCCTTCCGACCAGGTGACATCTACCTCCAAGGCACCTCTTGCCCGAAGTCCGCGATATTGCCCTGAAGACCATGATGACGGGAGGGCTGGCAGCAAATGTAGTTCCCCTGCATGACTCTGCAGCAACATGTCAGCGATCGCAGCCGTTCCGCCAAAATTGCCGTCCGCCACATAGATCGGGCTTTCCGCTCCGCCAATACCAGGCTTCGAGAAGGTCAGCAGGTTATCAAAGCACAGGTTTCCTACCAGGTGTGAAATCTGCTCATAGGCATTTTCTCCATCATGCAGACGGGAGTAGCAACCGGCAAAGGCAGCTACCGTAAACTCCACATCCTCATGGTTGTTGGTCGATTTACGGGCTTCCAGGGTAACCCGCGCAGCCTCACTAAGTTCAGGAGTATGCTGCGGGGTGATGCGATAAGCTGGAAAAAGACTGTGTAAATGGGACAGATGACGGTGCTCAGGCTGCGCCTCAACGTAATCCTCTAACCATTCCTGTAGCTGCCCTTTCTGGCCGATCTGAAGCGGCGGCAGCAATGCAATGGCTTTTTTCAAATCCGCTTGCAGCTGCTCATCCACCGCAAGCTTCTCCGCTGACTCCAGGACAAATTCGAACAGATCGCTCACCAATACCTGATCCAGTGTTGTTCCCATGGACAGATAATGATGCACCTGCGTTCCATTGGCATGGAAGGTATTTTCCGGGGAGATCGAAGGTCCCGTTACAAGCCAGCCGTACTGCGGATGCAGGGCCATATAATCCAGGAAGAATAGAGCGGCATCTTTTAAAATAGGGTAGGCAGTTTGACTTAGGAATTGCTCGTTCAACGTATATTCGTAATGATCACGCAGTTGCATGGCAATCCACAGGCCTCCTGTGACATTAAGCCCCCAGGAATTCTGCCAAGCTGGAGCTGTAAAACCCCAAGCATTGGATACAGTATGGGCGACCCAGCCCTCAGAACCATAGAAATCCCGGGCCGCTGCTTTTCCACTCTCCGCCAGCTGTTCAATGTAGCGAATTAACGGCTGGTGGGACTCAGACAAATGAGTTGTTTCCGTTGGATAGTAGTTCATTTGCGTGTTGATATCGATGTGATAATCACAGGTCCAGCCCATCCGGCAAGCCTGATCATCGTTCCAGATCCCCTGTAAATGCAGCGGCAGAGGCGAATCCTCTCTTGCGCCACAGAGGGTCAAATACCGTCCATATTGGAAAAACAACGCGAATAACGCAGGGTCCTCGCCTTTGCCCTGTGATACATTGTGGATTCTTTCGTCCGTAGGTAAAAGCGTTTGTTCAGATGTCCCCAGCTCTAAGCTGGCCCGGTCATACAGACTGCTATAGTCCGCTATATGATCCAACTTAAGAGACTCATAGCCCTTGGCTTTCGCCAGTAGATTCCTTTTATCCCCCACACTCATCCAGTCGTCGCCGGTCACACCATAATCTGTATCTATCGCAAAATAAATAATAGCTTCCTTCGCATTCGAAACCTCAACCCATCCGGCGTCCCCGCTAATGATTCCACCCAGGGTCTCAACGTGTATGCTTCCCTGAGAACGGACTCCACATTCACCATCGCTATGCAGTTTCTCCAGAGCTTGCCCCTTAAAGGAGAGCCTGCCTTCACCCTGTGGCTCGTTCCAACTTTCGAACAGATCGGTCTTGCCTTCCAAATGAATATTAAATGAAACGCCATCCGGCGATTCGCTCCACAACTTGCACACGATAAGTCCATCTGCATGGGAAGCAAACAGTTCGCGGTGTATTTTCGCACCCTCAAATTCATAAGTCGTCTTCGTGATTGCGTTTTCAAGATTAAGCTCTCGAGTGACATTTTGTCCGCCAGCTTTAAACTTCAAAATCACATCACATACAGGCAGATTGGTGCCAAAATTCGCTTTGCTTGGCTCTAGTAGTTGGCTCGCCAACCGCTCGCCGCCTTCGTAATCTCCATCGAAAAAGTGCTGTCTCAGTCGTGCCAGATCATCCTTGCCAGAGGACTGGCTCGTAATGTGTTCTTTTTTTCCAGACCAATAGGTCGACTCCGTAATGTTCCAAACTTCTTGTTCTGCTCCGCCATACACGATTGCAGCTAATCTTCCATTTCCAACCGGAAAACCTTCGGACCATGAAGCCGCTGGTTTGTCATACCACAATTTCTGTGTACTCATCACATATTTCCTCCAGAAGTATCTTCATTATATACATTTGTTATATTAGTGGTTTTCTCCTGGAAAAGCTTTGTACGAAACTATTATTTTTTGTCGAAAACGGAGAAATGGGTGGCGGCTGGTGAGTACGGATGTGTATGGATGGCAGTTGGTGAGTATGTATGGAATGATAGCTGGGAACTGCGTTTGGATGATTGCTGGTGACTATCTTTGGATGGCCACTGGTGAGTACGTATGGATGATCGCCGGTGTTTGCGTTTGGGAACGTAGATATAGCCAGAGCAATAGAAATTTTGCCCTGGCTATGGTATATGATACATGGATTTAATCCAGCGGATAGGGTTAACAGATAAAATGAATTTGAGATTAAAGGCGGAGATGCAGCCGTAGAGCTTGGATCGGCTTCGTTCTGATGGATGTAGAGATAGAGTCGGCTTAGTTCCAGTGAAAATGGGCTTTTGGCCGTAGTTATCCAGATGTCTAAAGAGGCCAAGTAGCTCCTCCCCATCACGTACCCAATTAGAAGCATTTTTGTACCTTAATTTCACCATTTCGAGAAAAAATAAGGAAATAAGAGCATTATTGTATCTTAATTTTGTGAAAATACGCTATTGAGCACGATTTGGAAGAATTAACATACAAAATTGCCCTTAATCGAAGCCAGCCCCTTCGTTCCTTATAATTAAGGTACATAAATGCCTCTATTTACACTTGGGAGGTGGTTGGGAGCTGCTCGGAAGATGCTTGAGTCACTCTTATGTTACCCTTGGCAACCTTAATCCACTTTTGAGCACCTTCGAGTTAGTTTCGAGACACTTTCAGGCACTTTTGAGCCAACCTCGAGTTAGTTTTGAGTCACTCTTGAGGCAACTTGGGACACCTTGAGCCACCCTTGGCAACTTAAGCCACTTTTGAGCACCTTCGAGTTAGTTTCGGGACACTTTCAGGCACTTTTGAGCCAACCTCGAGTTAGTTTTGAGTCACTCTTGAGGCAACTTGGGACACCTTGAGCCACCCTTGGCAACCTTAATCCACTTTTGAGCACCTTCGAGTTAGTTTCGGGACACTTTCAGGCACTTTTGAGCACCCTCGAGTTAGTTTTGAGACACTTTTAGGCACCCTAGAGTAACCTTTGGGACAATTCGTACCCTTGAGTCACCTTGGTCGCCCGTGCGTCACCATAGACTCACATATGAGCCATCTTGAGTTACCCTTAGGTCAACGCGAACCACATTCAAGACATCATCGACATCTCGACCCACTATTCCTCCTCACACCTTCTCACCACTGAGCCTCAATCCGGCTCGCCACTTAGCCTCACACCTTCTCGCAACTTAGACTCAATCCCGCTCGCCTCTCCATCTCTCTCTTTTGTTCATTTTATATAGTAGCTTTTTTCCCCTTCAGCAACGACCGGAAAGCCAGCTTCAACACCGGCGGCACCGCAAAGAAGATAAACAAGGTCCGGAAGAGCTGATAGCACGTCACAATCGACAGGTCGCCGTTCACTTCCTTGGCGATGAGGGCCATTTGGTCCATACCGCCTGGCGACAAGCCGAGAAATGCAGTGACGATTGTGATGTCATGCATTCGTGTTAGCAGCAAGCTAAGTCCCATAGAGACCCCAATCAGTAGCACTCCGCTCAATATTGCGAGCAGAACAATTTTTGCTTTGTTCTTCAGGCTCTCCAGATCCAGCAGCAGTCCAATGTAGCCCCCGATCATCAGCTGTGACAGACTGAGCACGATGGGTGGCAGAGCATGACCCTCATACCCGGTCAAATTAAGCAGGATCGTGCCAATCATTGGTCCAAGCAGAAAAGCCGTTGGCATCTTGATCTTCTTAGCGATGAACGCACTCCCTACGCATACTGCGGCAAAGACCAAAATATGCGGAAATAACGCAGCAGATCCAGCAGATCCGCTCGCAGCAGCAGCTACGGCACTGTGGCTGCCACTGACATGAAACAATGGGCTGAAGATCAGCAGCGGCACACAGAAAATAATCATCATCAGCCGGGACACCTGCAAAAAAGTGACGACAGTGATATCAATGCCCTTCACTTCTTCGGCCAACGTAATCATCTGGCTGAGGCCTCCGGGAATGCTGCCCATGAGCACCGTTGGGAAAGGAATACCGGATAATTTCGAAATTAAATACGCGATGGCCCCGGCACATAACAACAGCAGCGCCGTGAACAGAATCATCGTCGGCAGCTGAAGTCCGATCTGCGTTAAGGTCGACAAGGTGAACGAGAGGCCCAAGGTATAGCCGATGATAATCATTCCGGTATCGCGGACTTGCCCAGGCCAGTAAAAGGAAATCCCTCTAAATAATCTGGAGCCGATAACGAGGAACACCATCGAGCCGAGTAGCCATGGAATTGGCATGTGGATCAGTTGAAAAACAAATCCGCCAAGGACGGCAATGGCACATGTCACCAGAAAACGGACCCACTTGTTTTCCTTCCATAACGCATCCCGGGCTGAATGGCCGGTACCGTCCATTACAGGTTCTCCGTTATTTCATCGATGGCCTGGTGAACATCGCCTTTAAAAATGCCTCCATGGTAGCAGATTACTGTCTCGATTGGATAAGCCTTCAACTTGCGGAGTGATTCCAGTGCCAATGGCATATCTGGCGTAACAGTCGGATTAGGACCGATCAACTTACCATCTTCAACGTTTAATGCATCACCAGCAATAAGTGTTTTGCTTGGCTCATGGTATAAGCTGATATGTCCAGGCGTATGCCCTGGTGTATGGATTACGGTCAGTCCGCCGCCGAAAGATAGTTTCTCTCCGTCTGCCAGTAACGTAGTCACATTCTTTTCTTTTCCAGAAAAAGTAGCTTCAAATGCAGTAGCAAGATCTTGCGGAAGAGAGGCAATTAGCCCTTCTTTACGTTCCCCGCTGAACTTAATCATCGGCTGCAGGCCATCGATATAAGGCTGGTCATCCCCGTGGGCATACACTTCTATGCCTTCACCCTTGAACTGCGGCAAGCTACCTACATGATCGATGTCTTGATGGGTTAAAATAATGGAATGAGGGGCCGCAGGGTCAATTCCCGCTTGGGTCAAAAGCTCCGTGATCTGGCCGTAAGAACCAGGCATACCGGTGTCTACCAATACAAAAGATTGCTCGTCACGGATCGCCACCGGGTTAATGATAAAGTCATGCTCACCCATCTTAAGAGTAAGCACTAGCATTTCAATCTGATCATTAATTTTCATGTTGCGCCAAAGCGAATGCTCTGGCTCACCTCCTTAGGAATAAGTTCATAAAACTGACAAGTTCATTATATGACTTTGGGGTTTTTTCGTCAAATTCCTTTATTGACCACATGGAAGGGACATGTCAGAATATGTAGGGGTGGTTAAGTTGGAACAATTCAAAAGACAACAAATTATTAAAACAGCAATGTGCATTTTTAGAGAAAAAGGATATTTCGCTGCCTCCATGCAGGATATCGCAGAAGCTTGTGGCATGGCCAAGGCCAGCATCTATAAAGTGTTTCCATCTAAAGAAGATTTATTTACTGGCGTATTCGTTGAGGTACACAGAATTCTATTCGAAGAGGCCAGACAGCTTGATCGGAAACTTTCGCTGAAGGGGCTTCCACCAAAGGAAGTACTACGTCTTAAGATCGAGTATCAGATGCAATATATGCTTGAGAATTATTTTTTCACCAGTGAGTTTAAAGAGCTCCCCATCACAAGCAATGACAACTTTCTAGTGGAATGGAGAAAAAAACGTGCCTCACTGGTGACCCTGCACCAGGATTGCTTTTACGAAGCCTATGGTGAGCCCATTGTCCCTTATCTCGGGGATGTTGTCACCATCTTCCGCGGCATGATCAAAGAATATTTGTCGCATGCAGTTCAAGCCGTGATCGCTGTTCCTATGGCTGAATTGGCCGGCTTCTTCGTCGATCGGCTGGATGCAGTCATCGGCGATTTAATCGCTAGCAAGCCTGAACCTGTGCTTAAGACCTCGAGTGCTTTTTTCAATCAAATCAATCCAATGGATAACGACACCCGGCAGGCCAACATGGATGAATTTCTGATGTTTTTTGCTGATAAGATTCGTGAGCTACCACAACCAGAGCATATAGAGAATGAACTGCTGGAGGTCATCGAACTGCTGAAGACCGAGTTAGGACTACCTAAGCCTAATGGTACTCTTCTGCGGGTATACATCACCTTCTTGGATTCAGTCAGTGAGTTAGCACCTTATGTACGCCAGCTCGGTCTCATGCTGAACCGTTAGGCAAGTTAACTAGACAAATCAAAAAGAAAAGCAACCGAAATCAATCAGTTGCTTTTCCTTGTTTAAATATAATTACTTCCTCTTAATTCTTGTCCAGCTTAATTCCCTGTAACATCACTTCAAGCCCCCACTGGAACCGGTCCATGACGACCTCGCCTCCCGAGAATAATTCTTCAGTCAGACTGTGAATGAACGGAAAACGAACAGGGTCTGCTTTTTTAAAGGATTCTTTGATGGCAGGCATCTCCACAGTGCCATGCTTCCTCCAGGAATGCTTCTCGAAGGCTGTAGATGTGACGTATAACAGCAGCAGATCCACTCCCCAGGCTGCTGCCGTCGATTTGGCTCCACCCTCATGCAGCGCGGTAAGGAGGTATTCGATCAACTCAAGGTATTTGTCTCCCCGTGGCATCGTGGACAGTGAAATTTCAGAGAGACCTGGTTGCTCGATTAATAGAAGGAAATACGCAGTGAGGGCTCCGAACAATCTTTCCTTCCATGGACCCTTCCCGGAATCAGGCAACACTAATTCACCAAGTCCGTAATCCAGAACATAAGAGCTTAAATCTTCCAGATTATTGACGTACACATACAACGAAGAAGGGCCTGTATCCAATGCTTTTGCTACTTTACGCATGCTCATCCCTGCCATCCCTTGCTCTTTGAGCAGTTCATAGGCAGTTTTAACAATGAGCTCACGGCTTAACGGCTCTTTGGCCGGACGGTCACGACGACTTACGATAATTCGCTCAGAATTCTTCATAGTCTCTTTATAATATAGCGCAGTGAGAAATTCAACATGTTTATTGATCTTCGAATTGCTCTTGGAAGGACTGCATTAATTCAGCCAGCTTGGCAGCGGCATTATCTGAGAACGTAAGCTGTAAGCTGTAGTCCGATTCCTGAGCCTTGACGGATGAGAATGCATACATCTTCTCTTCGTACTCCAGGATTGCCTTGGCATAATCATCACGATTCCGGGCAATGGCAAGTGCAAGCTCCAAAGCATCGTACATCGCCATATTCACACCTTCACCCGCGAATGGCGACATGACATGGGCAGCATCCCCGATCAAGGTTACTCCAGGATTGTAATTCCACTTGAACCCGATAGGAAGCATGTATATCCGTCTAGTCAAAATAGCATCTTCAGCGTAACGGATATAGTCTTTTAGCTGCTCATCCCAATCACTGAATAGATCCAATAGCCGCTCCTTAGCTTCTTTAGGCTGGTCGAACGGAATCCCACTCGTCTCTAACCAGTTTCTCTCTACCTTAAGACTAGCGTATACCTTAATTCGTCCATCTCCGTTCAGCTGACCAAGAATACCTTTATGATCGTCCAGCGCAAACATTTTACCACGCTTATTAAACGCCGCTAATTCCGGGTGATTCTGGGCTGCATTCAGGATGTTTAGTTCTATCATAGTAAGACCGGAGTAATCAACATCGGCATCTGTGAGCAATGGACGTACACGTGAGAAGGCTCCATCCGCACCAATCAAGAGGTCAATCGTATCCACAGTACCATTTTCAAAATGAAGCTCGGTCATGCCGTTCTCTAACGGAACCGCCTTTACGAGTTTATAACCATATTTGATCGTACCTTGATCAAGATCCCGTAACAGCAAATCGCACAGCACGCCACGGTCAATCTCTGGACGTGTCCCAGCTCCGCCTGATTCTGCTTCTGAATCTTCATCGACATAAATTTTCGCGTTCTTATCAAGTACCCGGAAATCTTCTTCCTCAAAGCGGGCAATACGTTGGAACTCCTCCAACAGCCCAGCTTCTTTAAGTGCTCTTTGACCCGATTCCTCGTGAATATCCAAGGTACCGCCTCTTTCATGACTAGTGTCATGGAGCTCACGCTCATAAACAACGGACTGTATGCCTTGGCGCTGCAAGATTAGGGCAAGTGTTAATCCCCCTGGCCCCGCTCCGATAATCCCGATCCGCTTTTGTTCTTTAGATACTGTTGTCATTGTAATGCAACTCCTTCATGTAAGTTATATAAGACGAACTCCAGATTAAAACTTAAGGCTGTTCTTTTCTTCTATTCGTCTTCTTGTGGAATAAAAAGCTTTAAAGCAGCTAACGAACACCATCCCTAAAGAACACTGTTCGTTAGTAACAAAAAAATAATGTGTTCCTCCTACATTCGCCAGCTTGTTAGCGTGTCTTTTTAGGAGGAGCCGACGATTTTTTAAGAAAGAACGTCAACACTAAAGCAATGAGCGCAAAGGAAAGTGTGATCCAGAATGTGTGACCGAATGCTTGTCCTAATTGCTCCAAAGTGTGCTGTGCCGGTAAGCTCCTAATCTGGTTAGACAGGTACGCGGCAGTGATCGTGATCCCAAAGGAAGACATGATCTGCTGCGCGGAAGTCGTAATAGGTGTCACGCGGTTTACAAGCTCGATTGGAGCTGATTTAAGCACATGCGTATTAAGCTGCATCATGGTTAACCCCTGACCAAGTCCCACGAAAGCAAAACTACTCATAATGTAAAATGCACTGGTACTCGTAGTAATATGCGTTAAGGCGAAAAGTGCACCCGCTAAAGATAAAATACCAACGAAGGCAATCGGGCGAACCCCGTACCGGTCAAATAACTTCCCGCCTACATTGATCCCGATCGTTGACATAATCGCTTGAGGAATCACGTACAATCCGGCCTCTAGTGGAGAGAGCCCCTTAGCCTGTTGCAGATATAGCGTAAACAGCAGGATGCTTCCGAATAATGCCATTTGGTTCATCCAGGCCAGAATGATGCCATGCGTGAATGTCTTCGAACGGAACACTCTTAACTCAAGAAGGGGATGCTTTTGCTTAAGCTCATTCCAAATGAATAGTAACAAGGTAACAACGCCCAGTCCCAGCGAGCCCAAGGTCCATTCGTCAATCCAGCCCTTCTCCCCGGCTTGGTGCACACTGAATACTAAAGAAGCAAAGGCAATAGGGGCTAAAATCGCACCCAGGACGTCCAGCTTCATTTCTTTGCCTGGCTTTGAGGCCGGTAAGTACCGCCATGCCATCCAGAAAGCAATGATTCCGACAGGCAGATTAATAAGGAATATCCAGTGCCAGTTAATAAATTCGATTAACCAGCCGGACAATATCGGTCCGAAAATCGGAGCGAGCAGCATAGGAATACCGAGGATCCCCATCACGGAACCGCGCTTATCTGGAGGTGATACCTTGAACACCATGGCAATACCGATTGGAGCTACCATCCCACCGCCTAGTGCTTGAATGATGCGAAAAATAATCAGCTGCTCTGGCGTCTGAGCCAATGCGCACAGCAAAGATGCCAGAATAAATAATACTATGCTTGAGAGAAACATGACCTTGGGTGTGAACCGATCCGAAAACCACCCTGCGAGTGGAATGACCGCTGAGAGCGCCAAAGTATACGCTGTAATCACCCATTGAATCGTACCGAGATTGGAATGAAAGGTGTCCACTAACTTAGGAACAGCTACATTCATGATTGTACTGTCCAAAATAATTAAAAACATTCCCGTTGCCACTGCAAGCAGAATCGGCAGGATCTTCTTCATTGAAAATTCGGATGGAGCACCTTGAGCTTGTGTGTTCAAAAGAAGAACCACCTCTTTTCTTTATCATAGTCATCATCAACTTGAAATTTCGTATGCTTATCCAGAACCAATTGTAGTAGCGCACCAACCTCCTTTTATTTTCGTTCATCTTGTTTACACATTATTTATACCATAACGAACAGTGTTCGTAAAGTACGTTGTTCGTTAAATTTTAAAATAAAAATAACTTTACACTGAAAACCCGTGACAGCTCCAACATAAGCACTTTTCCTGGGTTTAAATTAAAAAGCACAAGAAGCTAATCCTTCTTGTGCTTTTACTCTTCGTTAGTTGTATATCAACTGATCTACGAAATCACTGCATCGTATCCCAAAATCGACTTAGGCTCCAAGTACTCCTCGATACCGTAGGTGCCGTGATCCCTGCCTATACCGGAGTTTTTAAACCCGCCGAAAGGTGCTTTCGGCTCGTCATGCAAGCCATTAACGGAAACCCGTCCAGCCACAATCTGATCAGCCACGTGATTGCCCCGCTCCTTGCTTCCAGAAAAGACGAATGCTTGCAGGCCATACGCTGTATCGTTTGCGATATCTATCGCGTCCTCTTCTGTCTTATAGGTAATAATGGACAACACCGGACCAAATACTTCTTCCTGGGCGATTGTCATATCATTAGTTACATTAGAGAACACCGTTGGTTTCACATAGTAGCCTGCTTCCAGCCCTTCAGGACTGCCTGCGCCTCCAGCAACCACCTCGGCTCCGTCTTCAATCGCCCGATTAATATAATACTGCACCCGATCATACTGCTTCTGGTTCACCATCGGTCCAATAACCGAAGCATCATTCCAGAGATCTCCGACTTTTAAGCCATCAATGGTGGCAGCCATCAAGGACTTTACCTCCTCCAAACGTGACTCTGGAACAAGCACTCTTGTACCCGCCAGGCATGCCTGGCCGCTATTAATGAATCCGGCGCTTACTGCAAGCGGAACTGCTTTGGTGAAGTCAGCATCCTCTAAAATAACAGTTGGGGATTTGCCGCCAAGCTCAAGTGTAACCCGTTTAAGATTGGCAGCGGCAACTTCCGCAATCCGTTTCCCAATTTGAGTAGAACCTGTAAACGTTATGCCTGTGACATCGGGATTACGGGTTAATTCCTCCCCTACTACTTCTCCCTTGCCATTAACGATGTTGATAACACCCTGTGGGATATTCGCAGCGTGGATGGCTTCAATAAATATTTCTGTTTGTGCCGCACTGAACTCGCTTGGCTTAACAACTATAGTACAGCCTGCTGCCAGTACCGGCGCTATTTTGTTCGCCATATGCGTTGCATTTGCATTCCATGGCGTGATGGCTCCAACGACACCGACAGGTTTCATGTGAACTTTTGCCGAGCCAGCCGTCCGTATAAATGAATACGATTCGAGACTTTCCTTTGTATGCAAAAATGCATTTACAGCGATATGAGTTAACATTCGGGCCACCGAAATCGGAGCACCATATTCCTTAACGGTTGCCTCCGTTAACCGGTCGGACCGTTCCAGAAGGGCTTGGTGCAGCCTTAATAGAAATTCGGCCCGTTCCTCAACACTTGTCTTCGAAAATGTTTTGAATGCAGTTTTGGCTGCCGCAATGGCATTTCGAGTATCCTCAACATCCCCTAATACGACTTTGCCGGTGATTTGCCTATTCGCAGGATTGATAAGCTCCATCACTTCTGTACCCGATGGTGTAACATATTGCCCATTAATATAAATCTTATCGTACAAGTTCATTGTCATGCCTCCCATTTCGCAGTTTGTACAAACTTTAGAAAAGCAACCAGGATAACTTAAAGGCTCTCCTTACATGCTGGTCCCGAGCCACAATTCATATTCTACAAGTTAAAGTTCACTTTAAGTCAAATCGAAGAGAGTATATAAGACAAACTCAATCTCCAAACGTAAGGCTGGGTCGTCACTACGGTGGAATGTTTGGACTTCCGGTCGCTGTTGTGTCCAGATTTCCTCTTTTTAACCGCTTCTAGCGGTTGAAATCTGGCGAGCTTATGCTTTCGATGCGAGCTTTCCTACGGAAAGCTTTTAGGCGAGCGCTGCGCTCCTACAGTTCCAAACTTCCCCCTTCGTTCCTCCTCGCTTTTCGTTATTTTCTTTTGTTTATCTTATATAGCAGTAAAATCAAAGAGCAGGGGAAGCTATCCCCCTGCTCTTCAAGACATATCATATTTAGAACCGATTCCACGAGTTCGAAAGTGATTTTGCAATGTCATTACCGCAATGCCTTTACCCTTTCAACAAACCAATAGCAATCAGCCATTCCTTCGCTACTTCAATCGGAGCCCGTTGTTTATTCTCTACTTCGCCATTAAGGCGTTGCATCTCTTTATCCGTGAGTTTTCCTGCCAGTGAATTCAGAACCTGCTCCAGCTCCGGATGCTTCTTCAGCACTTCATCGCGGACAACCGGGATGGCAAAATACGGCACGTACACATGCTTATCATCCTCAAGCACCGTAATCGGCCGCACCAGAACCTGCGCGGAGGTGGTTTGCACCATCGCTACATCAATTACTCCCTGATCTATGGCCTGATACGCTAAGCCCCCTGCTATTGTTTTGATCTCTTTAAATTGAGGTTTGTAGTTCTCTAACACCGGCGGCCAGAGATCCGGACGGTTCATAAACTCTTCACTTGCTCCAAAGACCAGCTCTGAGGATTTCGCAGCAATATCCGATCCTGTCTTGAGGCCCAGCTTCTCTGCGATTTCCTTACGGACTCCGAATGCATAGGAATTAGTGAAGCCTAATGGATCCAGCACCGTAATCTGATTCTTCTCCTTCAATTCCTTCTTCACCTTGTCATAGACCACTTGCGGATCATATTCAGGCTTGTCCTTCAAAATATTAATGAGTGCCGTTCCTGTATACTCCACATAAGTGTCTACTTCATTCCCCTTTAGGGCTGTCCATAGCAGATTGTTATCGAGCTTCTTGACGATCGCCTTCAGATCAGTCTTATCTTCAATAAGCAGCTTTAAGGCATTTGCCAAAATATCGGACTCCGCAAACCCTTTGGTCGCGATCTGAATCGTGTCCGCACCTGCGCCTCCTGCTTTGGAGCAGCCTGAAATCCCAATCGTCAGCACTATTGCTGCTGTTATGGCTAGGAAGGCTCTCCTGCTCTTCCCCCACTGTTTAAAAAGTTGATTTTTTTTCATACTCCTATCCCCTCTCCATTAGTCTTCCGTTTATTATTAAAAGTCTTTCACTGTTACCAAGCAGTGCTATGAATGAGCCAAATGATCTGCGCGGACAGAAACATAACGGTTATCGGGACGCTTCAGTCCAAGATTGTCACGTAACGTCCCCCCTGTATATTCGGTACGGAACACTCCTCTGCGCTGCAGTTCGGGAACAACCAGATTCACAAAATCATCCAATCCGCCAGGAAGGTGGGAGAACTGAATATTGAAGCCATCCGCTGCTCCCTTCAGGAACCATTCCTCCAGGAAATCAGCGATCTGTACCGGTGTTCCAGCCAGTCCGCGTCTGTTGGTCGACCGCTGGTATAGCTGACGAAGCGTCAGTTGTTCCTTGTCCATCATCTCAAGGATACGCTCCAGCGCACTTTTGCTCTGATTGAACTGACTTAGATCCGGCCGGAATGGCAGCGGCTCATCCAGCGGATAGGACGAAATATCCTGGCCAAGATAATGGGAGAGCAGATCCAGACCAAGCTGCTCTGGCAGCAAACTTTCAATCGCAGCAAGCTTCTCCTTCGCTTCCTCTTCCGTCTGACCGATAATCGGCATGATGCCTGGTATGATTTTTAATTCGTCACGGCTTCTGCCGTACTTGGCCATTCGCCCTTTAATATCTTCATAGAGCTGTTGACCAGCCAGTAATCCCTCAGCATCGAAGGAGTGAATCGGAGCAAAAACGACCTCCGCCTTCTCTGCAGCTACCTCCTTGCCCGACTCCGAAGCACCTGCCTGAGCCAGTACCGGATAACCTTGCGGGGGTCGCGTCACATTAAGCGGACCCTGCACTTGGAAATGGGTCCCCTTGTGCTGGATATTATGCAGCTTATCCTTATCCGCGAAATACCCGCTTTCTTTATCCAGGAGCAGGGCATCATCTTCCCAGCTGTCCCATAGCCCTTGCGTCACATCCACGAATTCTACGGCTCGTTCGTAGCGTTTACTATGCTCCAAATGCTTATCACGGCTGAAATTGCGGGCCTCCTCATCCGCTTGCGAGGTGACAATATTCCAGGCTGCCCGCCCATTGCTGAGGTGATCGAGCGTCGCCAGTTTCCGGGCGATATGATACGGCTCATTGTAAGTGGTGGAGACCGTCGCAGCCAGCCCGATATGCTCCGTAACTACAGCCAGCGCCGAGAGCAAGGTGAACGGTTCTGGACGGATACTGTTGGCATGACTGATACCCGTTTCGAAGCGATCCCACACATACAGCTCATCTGCGTAGAAGAACATGTCGAATTTGCCACGTTCTGCGGTCTGAAGGATTTGTTTATAGTAGTTGAAATCAAGTAGCCCTTTCGCATCCACATCAGGATGCCGCCAGCTGGAAATATGTCCTCCTGACGGAAAAAACATCATTGCCCCAAGTACCATTTGCTTTTGTTTTCTCTGTTCACTCACTCCACTTTCCTCCCTCCAAATTTGCAAAAAAAGGAGGCCTCATGTCCCTCTCGGAACATAAGACCTCCATCTGTACGGTGGGTCCACATTATTAAAATACAATAACCGAAAATTACTAATTAATAATTTTAACTAATAATATTACTGTGAATGAGTGTTTGTCAATCATTTTATATAATTCTCATCGGAATTAAATGTTTTAACTTATTTCAGGTTCTGTTCATACGATTTCCAGACTTTATTGGCATAAATACTGTTGAACAAAAGTGCCGCTTGCAGTGCGACTTGAGATAAACATCCGCCCACTGTACCAACATCCGTATGGCCAGTCGCTACTTGATAGGTTAGAACAGCCCAATAGGCCAGGTTAGCAATGTTGACGATAATCCAGAGTGACCAGTTTTCTTTGTATTTACAGATATATAGTACCTGTGCAATAAACGAAATCACAAGATTAATACTATCGAAATACGGCAATTGACCGCCAGTTCTTGCTAATACAAACCAGCCTACTGCCCAGGCAACAAATGCAGCGAGGAAAATGAGCCGTTTCATTTTTGCGCTAATCGTATTTACGGCTTCATCATTCCCCCATAAAAACCAACCGATCGGCTGGGAGATCACATAGAAAATATTCATGACGAATGCGCCATAAGCGTGGCTCTGCCAAGCAATCATGGTCATGGCTATACATTGGACCAAGCCGAAAGCAAAGGTTAATTTTTTACCCTTCATCCCAAATACAAGACAAATGACACCAGCCACACCACTAACCATACCAATAATGGAATCGGGTGCAATCACATACGCAACCACCTGTAACAGGATTAGAACAATCGCATAGGTCACCTCAAATTTCTTCCATCCGGTAAAGAATTGATTATACAACCATGATTGTTGTTGTGTATTTTCCATGACGCTCAATCCTCCTGCTCTGTTAAAATTGTTAATGCCAATTGAATTGATGCTCGTTCTCCTTGGGTCACTATGTTTTCTCCTGAGACCAAATGATTGACTCCGGTAGACAGATCGGCACGATATAACACAACATTATTTAAAATCGACAAGGCTTTCATTTTACGCAATGTGCCTAATACAAAGATAATACTGGTCTCCATATCACCGCCCAATACACCATACTGAGACCATTCTTGTTCAATCGCCTCATTGCTATCCATATAGAAACCATCATGTGCTCTGGTGATACCGAAATAGCCTTCTGGATAATGCTTTTTGGCTAGCTGCAACAAGTCTGCATCTGGAATAGCTGGATAAATGGGCGGAACATATTTGCTGGATAAACCATCATCTCGAACAGTACCTGTAGCAATAATTAATGCCCCTAGGGGAATGCTTTTCTGCATCGCGCCGCAGCTTCCTACCCTGATGACCGTGGTAATCCCTATATTGTGCAGTTCCTCCATGGCGATAGCTGCAGACGGGGCCCCAATCCCAGTAGAAATAACTAATATCTCTTCGCCTTGATAACTGCCTTTGATCGATTTAAATTCTCTATTGTAAGCCAGGGGTTGTACGTTATCCATCAGCGCACCAACTTTATCTACTCTGGCCGGATCGCCAACCAAGATGGCTTTTTGTACGTTAATCGAGCTGTCTAATTGAATATGTGCTTGTTTCTCTATCATCATTCATCTCTTCCTTTCAGGGTCAATCCATAATTTCTCACGATCTACAATCTCTATCTCATCACCGCTTATGATGATGCTCCCCTCCACTTCAAGTTGGTTTAAGACACGATAGACGCTTCTGTTAGTAGAGGAGACCGAATCTAAAATGGTCTTCTTCTGGATCATCATTGATTTCTGCCCGTTACTTTCCTCTATTAGTGATGAAATAATTTGTGATCGCACGCTGTCTAAGCTGTATTTTATCGTTCGATTGGTAAGCTTATACATTTGTTCGCATAAAGAAGCCATCACGATCTGATTGAAGTTAGCATCTTTTGAGAGCCAATATAAAAATGCCTTATCAGGTATTTTTATTAAAGTTACTTCACTAATACTCACTATTGATGCGCTATATGGTTTATGGATCATCGCTTCTTGCTCACCAATAAAATTACCGCATGAATAGATATCTAACGTCACCTGTTTAGCGCTTTCATTCATGACATAGACTTTGACGTTTCCGCTTACGACAATGTAGACGAAGGCATGCATCTCCCCTTGTGGTAAATAAAACTTGTTCTTCTTGAACGTCTGAATCTCCATTTCACGCAAAACTTCAAAGGGACAATCTTTTAAAATCGTATGCATCCTAGGGATATTGCAAGCGATTGCATCGATGTCTGTAAGCATCTTTTTCTAATCTCCTTGGGTTATATTTTCTCAAACACAAAGCATAAAAGCTACGACAAAGGACTTGATTTGCATTCATTTCTGTCTTATTTTTAATATGAATTGCGACATTTTTCAAACCTGAAAAAATCGGTCCCATTATTCCCCAGCAGCCGGCTTACTAACCAAGCTTGCCCTGAACTTTTTGCTCCCATACAACTACACCACTTGCTGTGAATAAATAAAAAAAGCCGATTGAACAGTGTCCAATCAGCGTTGAAAGCTTTATCTCATCGAAATTAGCCCACCGATGCTATGTCTACTCGTGACTCCTCGGCAGTCGTGTCCGTGAATCGGCTGCGGCCCGTCCACCATGCTGCCACAAGACCGAGCGCAGCTGCGGCTGCCAGAAACCAGAAGCCTGCATGCACGGCTGCGGCCAGTGCTTCCTTCGTAGCGGCGGCACTCTGCCCACTCGCACTTGCACCCTCTAGTAACCGCTGAATCTGCTGCTCGGCACTACCTTCACCCGCTGCTCCTGCGGGAAGCTCGCGGACAAGCCGCATGTTGATGACAGCCGCCATGACGGCCGTACCAAACACACCGCCAACGGAGCGGAAGAAGCCTACAGATGAAGTCGCGACCCCTTTGATCCGCTCGTCAGCACTGAAGGTGACAGCCATCTGCCCGACCGTCATCATGATGCCGACGCCAACACCGATCAGAATCATCAGGAACCGGATATGCCACGCGCCGATGTTCAGGCTGGCCGCAGTCATCCCAAGCAGCCCCCCGGCGCTGATCAACATAGCGACGAAGATGCAGACGCGCCAGCTCCACCGTTTGATGAGCGAACTGCTTACTGCCGCTCCCACCATAACGGAAAACATGAACGGCGTCAGAACGCCTCCTGTGTCCGAGGCGTCACCGCCCAGACTACCTTGGACGAAAAGCGGAATGTATATGAGCGACCCGTACATAATCGCACCCTGCAGGAAGGTCGCTGCCAGCGTCCCGCCAATGGCCCGGTTACGGAACATGACTAGGGGTAAGATCGGCTCTGGCGAGACGACCTCAACCCGCAGGAACGCCACCAGACAGATCAGCCCCAAGCCGAGCAAACCGGCCACCTGCCAGGACATCCAGCCTTCGCCTTCGCCTCCGAGCTTGAGACCCAGCAGGATGGAGAAGGTGGATACGGCGAGCAGTAAGGCTCCGCTCTTATCTACGCTCGGCTTGACATCCGACTTGGGCGTTACCGGCAGGAGCCGGCCCATCGCCACGAAAACCAGTATGCCGAGCGGTATGTTCATATAAAAATTGTAACGCCAGTCCAAGTGCTCCGTGATCCAGGCGCCGAGCGCCGGTCCGCTTACGGAAGACACCGCGAATACGCCCATATATAGCGTCTGATAGATACCTGCACGTTCCTTTGGCATGTTCGTGAACACCAGCGTGTAGGTGACGGGGATGAGGAAGCCTGCACCCAAGCCCTGAACCGCCCGATAAAAGATCAGCTGCGGCATACTCTGAGCAATCCCGCACAGCGCTGATCCGAGTATGAAAACAACAAGGCCTAACATATAAAACCGTTTGCGGCCATACAAATCCGACAGCTTGCCTGCGATCGGCATCATCATCGTAGAGGTTAGCATATAAATCGTAAACACCCAGGACATCAGCGGCAGTCCATGCAGCTCCTTCACGATCGTGGGAAGGGCTGTCGAGACGATCGTCTGATCAAGTTGCGTCAAAAAGATGCTGACGAATAAGCCGGCCATCGTCCAGTTGAGTCTTGATTTGCCGGGCAGGGCAGCCTTCATCTGCATCGTCTGCATCGTCGTTCACTCCGTTTCGCTAATAAGTGGTCTCTACCCCCGCAGGCCAGCCCATTTGAGGCATCGCTTGGCATAATTCAGCGGGCTTATATCCGCTGTACGAGCTACAGCATAGGCGCCAATTCTATTGACGGCATCCTCCAACAGGCGCTGCAGTGCCTCGGATCCTGCACTTCCGCGCTCTACCCAGATACCGACAGTTACCTCTTCCACATTGGGGCTATTCTTCAAATCCTCCAACCACGAGACGATATGCGGCGGCATTTCGCCATATTGAGTGGAAGCGAATACAAACATCAGCTTCTCCTCCCGTACTCCGTTCGTGTTACGCTCCTCCTCCCACGCCAGCAATGGCTGGCGAAGTGAATCCTGTAACCAGAGGCACATATCTGCGCACTCACTGCCCTCCTTAACTGAGGCAGAACCAACACTGTAAATGAAATCACTCTCGCGCCACTTGGGGTCTGTATCCTTATTCCCTCCGCCGTATAGGGCAGGCACGACACCGTGCAGCGTCAGCCGGATCATCTGATCGGCCACCTGATCCTGCAGCGATTCCAGATCACCGTCTCCCCCTACGATTTCACGCAAGTTATCTTCCGAACGGAAGTAAAATTGGTTCATCATGCCCCAAAGCAGGAATAGCAGCGCCTTCCTATTCATTCCCGCGTCTAACGCACCGTCCTGCTGCCAATCGTGAATCATCTCTGTGTGCTTCAAGAAATCCTCATACCAGGTAGAGGAGGCATATTTAGTGAACAAGTCACCCTCTTCCATCGCTTCCCAATGGAATATTCTATACAGATTCGGAATTTGGCACTTGAGACGGAATTGCGCGCGAATGTAAGTTGCCAGAAATTCCGGCGCGTTCATCCCACTCCAGGATAGTTTATTAACGTACTCCTCCCACTGCCGGAACAGACTGACGAGCACTGCCTCATATAGCTTTTCCTTCGATTCGAAGTAATAATGGATGAGCGCCTGATTAACTTCAGCCTTAACGGCGATCTCACTTATACGCGTTCCCGCAAAGCCGCAAGCGGAAAAAACCTCCTCCGCAGCTAATAAAATGCGTTCCTGAACGTTTGTTTTGGTTTCTGCCGGACCTGGTCCAATCATTCCCTTTCCTCCTTTCCAATTTATTAAAGTATATCTTCAAACCCAGTTCAGCAGCCACTTATCGTTCTGTGACACCCATTCTTTCGCGATTGTCCCGAAATCATCCAACTGAGAGTCTATCACGTACACACCCTTTGTTGGGCAGGAAGCCCCCAGTTCAACGAGCAGCGGCCTCAGGTGAAGCTCGACAGCCAGACTGTGATGCGGAGCCGCTCCCACGAGCAGAGGAATAGCTAACTTACCAGCCAACGCATCCGGAGGCAGTTGATCCGCAAACAGCTTCAGCAGCCCTGTATAGGTAGCCTTATACGTAGGACTAGCGAATACAACAGCTTGTGCACGGGCAATACGCTCATTCAGTTCAGCTGCCGCTGGGTCTCCCCATGATAGAAGTGAGCCCGCATGTGGCGCCAAATCGATCACATCATAAGTCACATGAAGTGATGCATCCTCGGCATACTCGGCGATCGCTTCCGCAAGGCGGAGCGAGATTGTATAGGTCTTTGAAAACGGTTTCGGATTACCAACGATGACCGCGATATGCATATATGAACCCTCCTTAGATCTCCAGCGCCTGCAGCGCTCTGTACTTGCCCTGGTAAAATAATAAGGGGCTTGATTGCGTTTCCGGCTCGTATAGGAACTCGCCCTGTCCAACCAGAATCAGATGGTCGCCTCCGTCCAGCGTATCTGCCAGACTGCATTCGACTGAAGCGAGGCAGCTACCAAGTACAGGCAGCCCCAGTTCACCCTCACGATAGTCAACCTCATCGAATTTGTCGGTCTCGCTCTTTCGGGCGAAGCGCCGGGATACCTCCTCCTGCGTATCGGCCAGAAAGTTAACTGCGAATTTCCGCGCTGCAAGCAGGCTAACGAGCGTGCTGCTTCCCTTATCTAAGCAGATAAGGAGCAAAGGCGGCTCCAGCGACAGAGATGTGAATGCATTGGCTGTCATCCCTATCGGTCGTCCCGCTTCATCGAGCGTTGTAATCACCGTAACTCCCGTCGCGAACTTCCCCATGATGCCTCTCCATGCAATACCTTCCATTCCTTATCCCTCCCCATAAATCGAAACAAAATTACAATCATTCACTGATATTGTGGCTATCCTTGGCTGTTGCACACCTGCCAGGCGGTTACAGCATAGACGACGGCTGCATCAACCATATCCTGCAGGCTCGGTTGGAACCGGGTCGGGCCATACGTCGCCGACGGAATGTTGTACATGTTAAACACGTTATGATCCCGCCACATACTAGAATATACCGGGTGCGCGATCGGCGCCGCTCCGCGTCCGCCTGCTTCACCCGCTGCGGCCAACGCGCTGCGCAGAGGGTCGATCCGCGCTGCGTCTGCTTCAAAACCTTGGCGATAGACTATCGGCTGAACAGCGCTGTCATAGCCGCCGCGCTTCAGTAACGCCTCCAGTTCGCGCTGCACATCCGCAATGGTCTGAGCAGGAGTTAGGTTTACTTCAATATAGAGCGAGCAGACTTCACTTCCTCCGCCAAAGATGTGAGGATCACCGCCGCGAATGGCTGAGATCTGCACCTTGGGGACGGCTGTGCCGCCTAGCGAGCGGTACGTATGCCGCGTTTCGTAGTCTGCAGCCCAGAGCTGCAAGTCCCCGATAAGCGGCGCAACACGTACAAGTGCGCTGGGATGATCCTTCAATTCACCCGGATGCTCCAGCAGTGGCGTGAACACATCTTCTCCATAGACATCGATGCGGAAGAGCGCATGGCCGCAGCTTACCCAAGAGATGCCAAAGTCAGTGCCTTCAGCCGCAATCGCGTAGTCCGGTGCAACACCACCATGTGTCATCATATAGTGCGCACCGATCTCCTTGCCGAGATACTGTGTACCCTTGAACTCCTCTACATGCTCAGGGCCGATCTCCGCCGGACAAGCGGTCAGATACAGATGCCCCGCCAGAGGAAGACCTGCTAGCTTCAACGCTTTGGCTGCTATAAGAAAGCATGCCATCGGCCCCCGGTCATTCTCCACCGGATGCCCGGAGAAGCGCCCCTCGACTAGTGAGGCCGTCGTCCAACCCGGATCATCGATTGTACCACCCGGGCGGTATTTCCACTGATCGCGCCAATTATACTGCGGCGCTTCTGTATCCAGATGGCTCGTAAACAGCAAATTCCTGCCTGCCTCCGGTGCTTCTCCACCGAATCTGCCGACGACACTGAACCGATCCTCGACCATACCAACACGACTCGGAGCGAAGCCTTCCCGCTCCATCCAGGCGAATACATAGTCACCCGCTTCTTTCTCATAACCCGCCAAACTACGAATGTTACACAATTCCAGGATAAGTGAGGTTAGCTCTTCAGTGTCGATATGACGCCGGACGAGCGCTTCAATTTCGGCGATTCGCCCTGCATCTGCGCCGGCCTCATCCTCCCTGCTCATGAAATTCCGATGTTCCGACATGCTTATACCTCCCCTCTATCTACCCACTCTGCCAGCAGCGTTTCCGTGTCGATCAACGTAGCGAAGTTCAATGCCATCGCACGCAATGAATAAAGATGAAGTTCTTCCTCGTAAGCCGCACACGCGTCACTGACAACAAAAGCCTCGTAATCTCGCATGAATGCGTCGCGTACGGTCGACTCTACACAACACTCGGTCGTTACACCTGTCGCGTACACAATCCCGATCTCCTTCTCCTGTAGCACCTCATCGAGATTCGTCCCGACAAAGCCGCTATACCGTGTCTTCGAGACAACCGTATCGCCCGGTTCAGGGAAGAGGCGATAATAATCCGCCCCCGGCTCCCCTTTACGGCATACAGCCGCTGCCACCAACGGATCGATGCCCTGTCTCTCGTACCATCTCAGCATTGCGGGCGAGTCCAGCTCCGGCGCTGTTTCAAGCCTGACAAAGATAACGTCGACTCCAGCGCGACGGGCTGCACCGATCAGGAGATCAATCCTGTCCACCGTTCCATCTATTGTGGACAAGTCCGCGCCGAATGCCGTTACCGCACCGTCCGGTGCGCAGAAGTCACGCTGCACATCGATAATCAGCAGAGCCGCCTTCATTGTTCCCCCTTGCGCAACAGCGGCAGTACGTTCTCCCCGAAATAGCGCACATCTTCGGTATAGTCCGAGAACGTCAGCATCATGCCGTCGATACCCGTATGCTCAATGATGTTACGAACTTGCGCAGCGAGTGCCTCCGCATTACCAACGAGCATTTCATTCATGAATACGTTTTTGGCACGCGCTTGCATTACATTCTCGCGGCCATCCGGATCCATTCCGTAGCTGCGCAGCAGCCCTTTTATCGCCTCAATATCAGCACCATCTTGAAAATGCTTCAGCTTGGCCTCTGCTTCCTCTTGCGTATTTGCCGGAAGCACTCCGAACATCGAGTACGTCTTGATTGTCTTCCCCCGCTCTGCGGCCATCTCCTTGGCGCGTCTCGATAAGGCCGCCAACTCGTCAAGATCACGGCCGCCGATGAAGCAGGCATCACCTTCCTCGATGGTAAAGCCGATACCTTTCTCTGATTGGCCTGCACAGATGATCGGCGGACGAGGCGACTGCTGCAACGGCTTAGGGTTAGACTCGCAGTCGATCAGTTCGAAGTATTCCCCCTTATGATTGACGCGCTCCTCCGTCCACAGCTTCTTCACGACCTGCATCCATTCACGGGCCAGGTCATAGCGGGCATCATGATCCAGATGCTCCGGCCATGTCCCCATCTGTCTGAATTCTCCCGCATACGAGCCAGATACAACGTTCATACCGACCCGTCCGCCGCTGATTTGATCCAGTGTCGCGAACATTTTGGCAGCGACGGCCGGATGATAGAGGAGCGTATGCACCGTAGCGAACACCTTAACCCGGGAGGTCGCCTCCGCCAGGCCCGCCATCATCGTCATCGACTCAAGTGAAGTGCCCCAGTGATTTGTCGTACCTCCATAACCTCTCCACTTCGCCATCGACATAATGAAGTCAAAGCCGGTCTCCTCTGCGATCACAGCAGCTGCGCGATTGAGTAAATAACTGCCGTCTGGACGCGGTTCGGATTCCGATATAATCCACCCTCCATTAGTAATAGGTAAGAAAATACCAAAGTCCACACTGTTATAATCAATACCTTTTGTCATATTCGTATCCTCCTGCAGCTGGTGTCTATTATTTGTTTGGCCAGATTAGATTAGTTCCGTCGTAAATGGAATTGAGATACTGGTTGTCCATAACATCTGTAACAGCTAGCGTCTTCGTCAGCACGCCTGCGTTCTTCAGCATGTCGATCTCATTCTGCCACTGTGTGTCCGTTTGCCATCCCACTCCGTGTTTCGGGTCTTGTGCATCCTTAACAATTTTGCTTTCAACTGTCCAGCGATTAGTCTCGGAGGCCAGATCGTACCCTGATTGTGAACGCTTCTTCAACATATCGAGTGCTTGTTCACTATTAGCAAGCGCCCATTCATGGGCTTTAGCAACGGCACGGAGAAAATCCGTAACTGTATCCGGATGCTCCTTGGCGAACTCGTCATTAGCTACGATGACGCCAAATGATGTCTTAGCACCGTAGTCTCCAGGATCAATCAGATTTACCTTGAACCCCTTGCTCTCCATAATATGGGGTTCGTTAGACTTGTAGACAGTGAGCGCGGCGACCTTGCCAGAACTCAGTACGCTCGGATCGTAACCGACAGAGACGCCTTTAACCGAGGCCGGATCAATCCCTTCATTTTTGAACATGGCTACATAGTTTGGCGGCAACGCCCCGTGGTACCCGATCGTTTTACCCACCAGATCCTGTGGTTTCGTGATGCCCGAGTCAGCCATAACCATCAGCGCGTTGTTCCCTTTGGCACCGAAGGTAGCAATCCCTTTAATACCAGCACCACTAGCAACAGACTGGATAACAAGGCTAGGGGCGCCTGCGCTGGCGATCTGTATCTTATCCGCAGCAAGGAACTTCATCCCCTCGGAATCAAGGCCACCTTGAATCTCAACATCGATGCCCAAATCCTTAAAGTATCCGAGTTCATCCGCAACAACGACTTCCAGATCAGGCGGCGAGGCCCCGAAATAAAATCCCGTCATATACCTAACTTTCCCTGCCTTCTCGTTGGACGCCTTACGTGCTGCCCAATCCGATTCTGCTGAAGCAGGTGCCGACGCGATTGCGGTAGGCGATGCTGCTGACGAAGAAGAGGAGCTGCTGGAATTGCCAGAATTGCCTCCGCAGCCCGCGAGTACCATCGCGAACAACGTTAGCAGTGCACCTGCCGAACTTACCTTTGAAAAGACCTTATTCTTTGCCATATTCCAGACCTCCATATCTATTGTTATCGATTACTCGGTGATGCTGTACGTCAGGTTACCCTTTGGACTGTTCAGAGCTATGCCATGAAAGCACCCTGCGTTCGACCAAACGGACGAGATTCGTCAGTATAATCCCCATTAGTGCGAGCAGTAGGATCGAAGCGAACACCTGATTCATCTGCATGTTATTACTCGACAGCATTACCAGATTGCCTAACCCTTCCGTCGATCCGCTCCATTCACCAACGACCGCCCCCATTACACTCAGACTAACGCAGGTGCGGGCAGCGGAGAACAGATAGGGCAGACTGTTCGGCAGCCGTAGCTTCAAGAAAATCTCCATCTTGCTGGCGTGAAGCGACTTCATATATTCATAGTTGTTAGCATCAACGGAGCGGAAGCCTGTGATCGAGTTGACCAGCATCGGGAAAAAGGTGACGATTGCCGCGATTAGCACCTTGGGCAACGCCCCGAAACCAAACCAAATCATGAGTAGTGGCGCGATCGCCGAGATCGGTGTCACATTGGCGAGCACGGCTAGCGGGAGCAACGAGCGCTCAATCAAACGCGAGTGTGCCATAATAATCCCGCCCGTTAGCGCCAGAACAGAGCCGAGGAGGAATCCTCCAATCGCCTCGTACAGCGTTGTCCAAGCGTGAGGCAAGTAGAAGGAAAGGTGTCCAAACAGTTCTGAAAGCACCGAGCTTGGTGCGGGTAGCGTTAGCGCATTAAGACCGATCAGACGGACCAGCGCCTCCCAGACAAGGAAGAAGCCGATGAAGGCAACCGTCGGTGGTGCCGACGACGACAAGGCCCGACGCGTTTTCGCAAACTTTTTGGAAGGTACGGACGACGGATCAAACGTAATTCCAGACTCCCTATTGGCATTCAATTTAATATCCATCATCGTTGCACCTGCTCCTTTTGCGTTTAGTCTCGATGTGTTTTGCTTGCCTGCGACCCCCATAGTCAATCCCACCTTTCCTGTAACAAAGCACGGATTTGATGAACATAGTCATGAAAAATAGGATCATTCTCTTCCATCTTCGTTCGAGGATGCGGCAGATTAATGTCGACAATCTCGGTTATTCGCCCGGGACGGCTCGACATGACAACAACTTTGTCTGATAGAAATACAGCTTCACGGATGTTATGCGTAACAAACACAACGGTTTTCTGATGCTTCTCCCAAATACTCATCAACTGGTGACTGATCTTCTCTCTTGTGATTTCATCAAGTGCGGAGAAGGGCTCATCCATAAGCAGGATCGGCGCACCACTCGCGAACGCCCTCGCAATGCCTACACGTTGCTGCATGCCGCCCGATAGCTCCTTCGGATATGCGTTGGTGAAGTCGCCGAGACCAACTGCCCGCAGCAATTCTGTCTCATCTTCGCGGTTGCTCTCATAAGCTGCGCCGCCTTTGCGGTTCACTTCCTGCGGCAGCTGCATATTCTCAATAATCGTGCGCCAAGGAAACAAAGCGGGCGCCTGAGGGACAAATCCGAACACTTTCGATGCCTGTGCCTCTAGCGGGGTCATTCCACCGATGCTCACCTTTCCAGCATCAGCGGTCTCCAGTCCGCCTATGATACGCAGCAGCGTTGATTTCCCGCATCCGCTCGGCCCAATCAGACTGACAAATGTGCCGCTGTCCAGCTCCAAATTGATGTTACGTAAGGCTTCAGTCCACTGACCTTTGCGCGAAAACCTCTTGGACAAGCTCTCCACCAATATGACCGACATCTTTCTCTCCCCCAACTCTTTTTTTAATTTTTTAATTAAATTATTTGATGAGTTGATTAACTTTGAATACAATTTAGCACGAACATAAAATCACGTCAATATACATGACACATATAATTTAATTTTATCGAGTAATAATACATTAATAATCTTTTTATACATATTTTATATTTAAAACCCCTCTTATGTGTTATTTTATCTAACATATACATAACTTATTGATGAAACAAACTTCATTTGGCCATCTACTTGTACAAAAGAGAAAGAAATAACCCGAGGTAATAATTTTGATTAGAAATCGTGCGCTTGATTTTTTAATTAAATAATAAATGATGAAGACGTTTAGTACGGCTCATACCGGGAGCACAAAAAAAGAGCTGACTGGACAATGTCCAATCAGCTCTTGAATCTCAATACTTGTAGTCAGCCTTTAATTTGAAGCCAGTTTGTACAGCACGGATTGTCTTCCACTCAGCGTGAGCGTAAGCTTACCATTTTCAGATTGAACCGGCTTATTAGTCCACAGATCAAGGATGCTGACATTCGCCGGAACCCCTGCACGACCAAGATCGATGATCTTCTCTGCAGATTCCTTGCTGTAATTGAACACAGCCAAATAGTAAGCACCCTGATCTTCCAAGACAAACGTATCTGAAGCAGTGGTTCCCGTATTGCCCTCCACGTTACGGAAAGCCTTGCCTTTAATCGCCAATTCGTTCACCCGCGGATTGGTCAGCAGTTTCTTCATCAGCTTCTGTGCTTCCGCGCTCTGCACATCATCCGAATTCAGATAGACCGTTCCCGAAATGACCGACGCATTGACCCGGGTTTGTGCCCCCTCGAAGGTCTCACCCTTAGTCAGTGTCATGTAGTCGGGATCGGTATAATGATAGATCGTCCCGTTCTGCCACCAGCCATACGTCTGACTGTTCAGTTGATATTCCGTAGAGGAAATCGAGCCGTCAATATCACAGGAGATTCTACGGCTGTGGGCATATTGGCTCGGGAAGATCGGTGCAATAGAAGCACTGACGAACATCGTGTCCCCAAGCTGATTCAGCAAGTAGGACATTCCCTCGTTGTATGCCTGTATCCCTGTCGTGATATTTTTATCATAGAAATCGCCTTCCATCGAAGCATGGGTGAGAAAGTCGAGCTTAATGAACTGATAACCACGTGCTTTAAAACGGGCAATATCATAATCCATCTTCATCTTCGTACCCGGGTGAGTAGGATCAAGGGCGATTCCATTACCATACGGAACGAGCTTCCCTTCACCATCCTTGAGTATGATATCACCATAAGTGTATTTCCCCTCTGTTCCTTCCACTACAGCAATCATATTCTTACCCCAATATACAAATGGTGTATGGTATGTTCCAGGAATCTGTCCGTTCTTGCGGATTTTCACCACAGCATCATCAAGCTGCTCATCCGACAGGTTATCCCAGAAGGAATCCATATTCATAAATACAGCGCCATTATTATTAAAGGAAGCATTCTGAATATGGTCATGGAAAAAGTTAGAGGCTGCCATCAGATTATCATACGACAGATGTTCAGCATACGCTCCCCAGCTATTCCAGCCAACAGGAACCCCCTGCGGAATATTCGGGCCGAAGGAGAGCGGAGGCGCTACTACTGCATTCGCGCGGCCATAAGCTTCCATACCGTCACGGTAATCGGTGTAGAAACCGACGAAAATTTGCGGCGACTTAAGTGTCTTTCCTTTAATCGCACCATGTGGCAAGCTGTCATAGGTGACTTTTTTGGAAGTAAAACCACCGAATACCTTAAGCTGATCCAGACGATTATCTGCACCGCTCCAGTGAATGCCTGTCTTCCATGTATCATGAGTTATCGATCCGACAATCAGACCATTACGGCTGGCATTATCAAAGATCGCCGTCACTTCAGAGCTAATATTACTATTCGTGTTCAAGTGTGTATTCATCGACTTGGAATCATAACGTGCCCAAGCATCATTATCGAACGGCACGATAAGCACCCGGTTATCACTATACTGTCCAAGATCGACCCCGCCAGCAGTCTCCAGCACCACAGGAGCCATCTCATTCGTACTTAACTCGCTATTGCCAGTCACTTCTTCAGCTTTGATAAAGTAGTTAGTCTTCTCGTACACATAATAGATTTGATCAAGACTCGGTTGCCCTTGCTTCTCATTACGGACAATGAGCTTGATTCCTTTGCCGTGTCCATCCTGAATCTGTTCTACCTGATCAGTTAGCAAAGTGTGCGAATCATACTCATTACTGTAGACCAGATCCTCATTCAGCTTGAAACTGCTGTATACCCCCTTGGCGATCACCTTGCTATCCCAGGCGTATGACGATAATCCGGTTGTCGTATTATAAAGCAATTGGTAAGTACCGCTATCCACTGTAAATCCAGAGCTATGCTGCGATACCGTAATATTTCCAACCTTCAAAGTCGTCGCCAGCTCACCAATATTCGCAGAATCGCCCCACTGGAACGCCGGATTCTGTCCAGCATTAACGCTATCAGGCGCCTTCTTAATCACAATTCGATCCAAATTGGGAGAGTACCAATCACCGTCAGAGAATAGCAGAACATTGCTGCCACCGTTCAGTTCGATCTCAAAATCAAAGCTGCCTACTGAATCCCAGTCGTCTTTCACAACTTCCGGAAAGTCAATCTTCTCCGAATCCTTGTCATTCACCTTAATATAAAAAGAGCGTGGATCACCCGATACATAGTAAGCGGTTACAATGTACTTCCCAGCCTCCGCGACTTCTACATCATTGAACTGAATTGAACTACCTTCGAAAAGACCTCCTACCTGTTTACCATCAGAACACTGTGCGCAATCAGCGATTTGTGTATGCGGTCCTTTCAAAATGTTCCGCGAATCATTAGCTTGGAATTCATATAGAGTGGATGCTGGCGGCTCAGCTGCATTCGCGGCCGGCAATTCTTCAGCTTGCTGCCCCTGTACTACCGTATCTTTCGCTGACGACTCTATAGACTTTTCCTCCCCTCGGAGACTGCTAAGCCATACAAAAACAACAACTCCTCCAATGATAAGAAGCAGAGCGGCAAGTATTAGCTTCCTGTTCTTAATCAGCTTACATCACTCTCCCGCCTATTTTGTATAACATGAACAAGGGCGCAAGAAGCAATCAACCTTCTTGCGCCCTATTCAGATTGAGGCTATATATGACGAACTTAAGATCTTCACGTAAAGCTCGATCGTCACTACGGTGGAATGTTTGGACTTCCGGTCGCTGTTGTCCCCAGATTTATTTTGATTCAAACCACTTCTAGCGGTTGAAATCTGGGGACAGCTTAGGCTTCCGATGCTAGCTTTCCTACGGAAAGCTTTCAGGCGAATGCTTCGCTCCTACAGTTCCAAACTTCCCCCTTCGTTCCTTCTCGCTTTTGTTACTTTCTTCTGTTCATCTTAGCTAGCGATTAACCCACCAGACCACTGCGTTCCATACTTTCTACAAAGTGACGCTGTACGAACAAGTACATAATAATGAGCGGCAGAATCGCCATCAATACCGCAGTATTACGAATCATGGATGCATACAGCGGGTCCATACCAAGAGAAGTTTCCGTATATCTCAGGTAGAACATGATCTGTCCCCACGCGCCAGATACCATGGAAGACATCACACCTGTCTCATTCAGGACCATCCCGGTGAAGAAGGAGTCGTTCCATTGCCATACGAAGGAGAACAGCATGACGGTCACCAGGGCCGGAATGGCATTCGGCAAAATAATCCGCATAAAGGTACCGAAGGTGCCTGATCCATCCACCCAAGCTGCTTCCTCCAAATCCTTAGGAATCCCTCTAAAGAACTGACGGAAAATGTAAACAAATAGTCCTGTCTTCAGGCCCATTCCTAGAATAGAGGAAATAAAGAACGGCCAGTAAGTATCGATGAGATTCAAGGGTTTACCCGTTAAGAAGGTAATGATGCCTAGAATATCAAAGTTTTTATAAGTCAAATAGGTTGGAATCATAATCGTCTGTGGCGGCACTAGAATCGTAAAGATCACGCAGCCGAACAACAAACCGCTACCCCGGAACTTCATTCTTGAGAACCCATAACCGGCAAGCACACATGACAAGGTCTGGCACACCATGACCAGAATAGACAATAGCGATGTGTTGAGCAGAACCTTCGGATAATTCAGCGATTCGCTAACTAACAGAAAGTTTCTTAACGTGAAGTGCTTAGGAATCCAGACTACACTGGCATCATACAGATCAACAGGATCTTTGATCGCAATCATGACCTTAATCAGAATCGGATACAAGATGATAAAGGAAATGCCGGCAAGAAGAACACTTCGCACAAAAACCCAGAGCCAATTTTTCACATGATTAACCCAAAAACTTGAATGAGACATGCGCTCCAAGGAAGAAGGTAGCACATGCGCCGCCTTTTCTCTAATACTTTCAGCTTTCATAGCAGGCTCCCTCCTAACTTAGTCGTGGTAGAATACTTTCCTGGAAATGAGCATTGTAATTAGCCATAAGAAGAGCGAGATTACGACAAAATAGATCCAAGCCATTGCTGCACTAAGTCCAAATTGATAGGACTTGAAGGCCGTATCCCGAATTTGCTGGGTCGTCGGGCTTGTAAGCAAGTTATCAATGATAGAATAAACCACATTCGTCAAAATCAACGGGCTGATCATCGGAAACGTAATTTTCCAGAATGACTCGTACCCGGTTGCACCCTCAATTTTGGAGGCTTCATACAGCGAGCCGGAAATGGATTGCAAGCCTGCTACGAAAATAAGAATCTGCACTCCAGAGGCCGTAATGATCTGATAGATCCGGTTGACCGCCCCGACCAGGTATTGAACGATCTGGTAATTGACACCTGAGTTTAATAGCAGCTTGGCGAGCTCCAGATTACGGAACAGCGCAAACTCACCACTTGACGTCTGACTTGCACTTTTGATGATTCCCTGAGTATAATCGCCGTTTTCAACAGCCGCGATGACGCCAGAGGCCAGAATAACCGGCAAGAAGAATATGGCGCGAACGAGGCCTCTTCCTTTAAACTTCTGATTCAACAGCACCGCTGCAAACAAACTGAAAATAACAATTAGCGGTACATTGATGGCCATGTTCGCCATGGATTCAGTCAACGTTCGTACATAATGCTCATCTTGAAACAAAGCATTCTTAAAATTAGCCCAACCTACAGATTGAATAGAAAATCCATTATCGTTCACCTTCAGTGTACTGAAGCTATAGCGCAGCGAATTAATAAGCGGCACAAGGAACAATAACAGGAATCCGGCAAACCAGGGGAGAATAAACCATACTCCTTTATACTTTTGCCGCTGGTGCAGCGTTAGCCCGACTCTAGGTTGCTTCAATTGCGCTCGCCTCCCATAAGGTATCCCATCGCCTCAACAGCAGCGCCACCTACATTGACCGGATAATCATTATAGTTGACTACTATTGATGTTCCATCCTCATAGGTGGTTTGATAGACACCTTTTTCTAGCATTTGATGATCCTTTATAATCTGAGTCCGTACTTTACTCAGCACATTGTTTATTTCGGCATACGTCGACTTGGCCTCATCCATCCAATTTTGATAGCTCGCAGAATACAGATAGTCGAACCCGGTTTCCTTAACCAGTGATGGTTTCTCATAGAACCAAGTAAAGTACAGCCCAGAGCCCGTCTCCAGTGATTTCAGAACATGATAACGAGTATCCTGCTCATCCGAGAGATTGAGCGCTTCTCCTGCATAATCGATGTACCCATGCAGCGCCATCTCATAGAAAGGCACACTCTGATCAGTAAGGTTATAGCCGCTGTTCGCAAGCGGTGCATTAACGACACTGTCTACATAAGGAAGAGTGTATGCGTTACCACCCGATACCATCATATTTGGATAAGTGTGCAGCTTCGCAAGCTGTTCTTCTACTGCCTTCTTACTCTCTTCCCTGGTAAGGACATTCTTCGTATTAAAGTCGGAATTCAGTTCATCTCCCATATCATGCAGAGACAACCCCTTCTGCCCAAGCTTGTTGTACTGATTCATAAATTTATCCACTACTACAGGCAGCCTTGCAGGAGAGAGCGGATAGGTCGGTTCCAAATACGTAAGTTTGTAGTAACTAGCTAAATCGTAAGGATGGACCGTTGCTACTACGCCATTCATCGTACGTGACGCATCTCTTTTCGGTTTGAAATCCCCTTTATCCTGAAGCACTCTCATGAAGGATACATCGGGATACAGCGTAATTCCGTTGCGATCCGCAAAGTCCTGTAGTTCCGCAAGTCCTTTTTTTCCACCCAGCTTGCTATCCACGGATACTGAGGATGGGATTTTATGATTCAGCCCGCCATTGAACCATCCCGTGTAGCGGACTTTAATATTGTGGATACCATCACCCTGAAGCTGATTAAGAATGTCCTGTGCCTGACTGAACGTGGTAAGCGGCTGATAAGAGCTATACGGAATGCCCAGGAAAAATTTCCTCGTTGGAATTCCACCAATTAATTCTACATTGAACGGAATTTGCTCCTGCTCATGCAGCTTCTCAAGCCCGTGCTTCTTAATTAAGTACGAACGGTAGTAGGAAGCCATCCCACTATAGCTCGCTTCTTTTTCTTGCAAAAATCCGTAACGAACCGTGATATCACCGTTATACGGTCTATCCTGGAATTTAGGAACCGACTGCTGCATCCAGAATCCTGTCAGTGCAAGCGGATCAGAATCAGTGATCTCATAACTGCTGAACACATAATTGTACGAATTCGCCCGTCCGCTTACATCGGCTTCAATGCGTCCGATTCCGTCCCCATTCTCTACGATGGCTACGAAGGCTGCATCATTCTTTTTCATACCGAACACCGGCAAACGAGCTGTTTCTCCGCCCAGCACCTGCTTTTTCGGCAAGCTAACTGAATCCGCTCCATATAGAGGCACATTATAGCCATAGGCAGTTAGCTTATTGTTATTAAGATGAATGAGTGAACCCGAGCCGTCAGGTACGAACATGTAGCCCTGATCCTTGGTACCGGCAGCGCCGAAGTAAGGCAGCACAGAAATGGAGTGCAGGAAGAAACCTTTGTTTTGAATATTCTCAGCCGATACATTCACTACAAGCTGATCATCCTCAAGTCGATAAGTAACCGGAATCACGAATGAAGCCTGGCTGACCACATCACTATTCTTACGGTCTATCTCCATCTCTTCTTCGCCATATCCGATTTCCTCTAGCGTACGCAGTGTCTTGGTCAGCGCCATTCCTTTCAAGGCAGTATCCCGCCGCTCGTAGAGCTTACTATTCTCATCCAAGTTGAATCTGCTGAGGACATCTTTTTTCTTCTTCTCATCCTTGATCTTATCCAGGATCAGTGTTTGGAAGCGTTCTTCACTAATAAACTTTGGAATCTGCTCTACACCGCGCAGCTTTTCGCCAATGGTATACAGAATTTTAAGGCCGTCACCTAGCTTCTCAATTTCAAATTGCTCGTACTCCACACTCTGATTGAAATTGTTATATTGCTGCGGCTTGCCTGTTTTATCCGAGAAATTCAGCAGCAATTGGCTGGATAACATGGATTTATTCATCCCAGACGCTTTACTGTCCGTATCCCGGTCCTGCGGGTTCGAGAACCAGACAGTGCCATCCTTCTTATTGCTGACAGCAATCTCTGTCGTCTTGGGACTATAGTAAAGTGCCAATGCTTCGTTCTCGGCAGCCAGCGTCATTGACGCTACAGCCGATGCCGCCGCACCTGAAGAATGAACCGCCTCTTCTGAGTAATCACTTTGTGTTACCGGCGCATCCAGGGAATTGGGCGCAGCAGCAACATTTCCAGCTTGCCCGATTGGCCCGCTTCCAGCAGTTACTAAGCTGATTACAACTGCCGCAGCGACTGCCGCTCTCCATTTGTTTTTCACGTCTGCCAGCCTCCTTCCTAGATGCGGTATGAAATCTCATTATAGATGGATACCACGAAACCGATCATTTCCTGAAGCAGACTGAAGAATAACAGCCCCAGGAACATGATAATGCCCATAACCACCAAGGTTAGTAGCATTGTGACAATGGTCTTCAGAACTGTATATTGATGTACTGTCATTGTGCCGATAAACAGCAGCCAGACAAACCATAGTACAGATAGTGAATCTATCATGTAGTAGAAGGCCGATTCACGCGTAGTAATGATGTTACTGATTAGCACATTCCCGAATCTCATCAAGATCAGCGGAAGCAGCGCATAGCCAGTGGCCATCACAATGTCCTTGAATTTCCCTTCACCGTCCATGAGTGTCGTCAAAGACCAGTTCGCTACGCACCATAGAAAGAATGGCAGAACAATATATTGCAGTTCATTAATGCTATTTAGATCATAGGGATAATTAAAGTTAACAACAAAACCTGCGTACTGCCGCAGCAATATAGTCGCCACCGTCAGCAATAGCAGCATGGACAGAGCAACGCGCAGTCTGCCCTTATTCTCATACTTCAAATCCCAGAACCCTTGAAAAGGATGAAGCAGTACATAAAACGGGGTTTTGGTCATCTCACGTAACATCCGCATTCACCTTCCCTCTCGCCCTTCTTCTTAAGAAGCTGAAGCCCACCAGGGCTACACCCAGGACGATCACGATGGTCATCCCTGTCCCAAAGTATTCACGTACTATCTCTTTGCGATATTTACCGAATGCCTTAGAGTAGTACTCCCTGTCATAACCAAGTTTCAAATATTCCAGTGCCTGCTTGTTCTCTCCTTGGCGAAGCATCACCTTACCAATACCGACATAAGCGATCTCATTGTTGGAGTCCAGCTTAAGCAGATCCTTCCACTTCTGTTCCGCCTCATCGTACTTGCCGGAGAACAGCAGATGATTCGCTTCATTAATTAATGCACCATAACGGGTCGGCTTGAATACGCTGATTCGATTCATCGCCTTATCCAGCACCAGGAAATCATCCCCTCTACGCTCTAAAGCAACAGGGGTACGGAACGTGCCTTCCTGCTCGCCCATACGACCAAAAATGTACAATAGATTTCCGTCCTGGTCATAGGTAAATACACGCCCCTTTCGGGAATCAAGCGCACTATATACCCCATTCTCACCGACTTTGACATCGATCAAGAGTGAACTTTCACTAGATCCCATGGAATAGATGTCTCCTCTTGGGAACCAATAGCCTTGACGCCGCAAGACATCTTCTCCAACCGGGTTCAGCCGCTTAATCGGATCGCTAGAGGTCAGCTCAGATGTCGTCGTATACAAAAAGCCTTCACTGTCCAGATCCACATTATTGAACTCCAGCGGAACAAATTGTTCCAGCTTGCTGCGTTGCTCTTTGGTCGACATTTTCTTCCAAAAGTAGTCCCATGCATCAAACTTCACTCGGTTCGTCCCCATAAAACCAGTGAAGTTTCCTTCTGCATCAAGCTCGATAATTCCATCGAAGACCCCTCTGCCGACAACATAGATCCGGCCCGCATGATCTACAGAAACCTTGATCGGGTAATATTCGAAGCCAGCGCGGATGACATCAGACTTCGGAGCTCCAATGTCGCGTACAAAGTCTCCTTCTCCTGTCAGCTCCACAACTCTGCGGTTTTCAGTGTCGGCAATATAGATATGATTGTGCTTTGTAACATAGATTCCTTGCGGACTATTGAACTTCTCATTCTTCCCATCCCGCACAAAGCCGCGAATCTCCCGAACAACCCGCCAATCTTGATCAAAGACGACAATTCGTCCGTTCCCTGCATCCAGTACATAAAGCAAGCCGTCCTCAGCAACATACATATCGCTCGGTTCTAAAAGCTTGCCAATGCCTTGCTCGGTGCCATCAATCGTGCCTGCCGGAGTGTAAGCATTAGGGGTACTCACACTATCTCCCCAGTAAGAGTAGCTGTACCCCTCATAGGGAGCAGCTCCCGCTTGAAGCGGTGATGCCAATAAGCTTACTGTTGTTAAGACAAGCACTACTTTGCTAATTGACTTAATAAGCTTCATTTTCGTTCCTCCCGTGCTATTCCTTCATTCCGGAAGATGCCATCGTCTGAATGATCTGGCTCTGAGTGATGACGAACAACGCCATCGGAACGCTCATCAATAGCAGAGCTACCGCTGCTGCTATACCTGCCCGGGCAATACCACCTTGAATAATTTGTCCCATCGCATAGTGCATCGTCTTAAGCTCTTCGCTATAGATAAAGCTGCCGCCGTCGGTGGCCCATAGCATCTGGAACAACAAAATAATGAGCGTGAACCATGCTGGCTTAACCAGCGGCATAACAATCGTCCAGAACACGCGGTACTCACTCGCACCGTCAATTTTGGCGGATTCAATCAAGGCCATCGGAATCTGCTCAATGAACTGCTTCATCAGATAGAGTCCGAGCGGGAAGGCAAATGCCGGCACAATGATCGCCCAGTACGTGTCAATCCATCCCAGCCAGGACATCGTCATATAGTTCGGGATCGCCGTCACCTGCGAGGAGAACATAAGCGATAGAACAACGATAGAGAACAATGTCTTGGAGCCGATAAAATTATACTTTGCCAGCGGATAGGCTGCTGCTGAAGCAAGGATAACGTGCCCCACTGTACCGACCAGGGTGATGAACACCGTATTGAAAATGTAGCGTGAAAAAGGAACCCACGATTTGGCCATCAGATGGAACAAATCAGGAAAGTTATTAAAGGTAGGGTTCCGCACAAAAATCTTAGGCGGAAACAGAAATAGCTCATCGAGCGGCTTGAACGCATTATTGATCGCATAAATCAGTGGAATGGCCATAAAGGCACCGAACAGGCCTAGAAGAAGGAATAAGAAAAGGTCCACCTGCCACGAGCGGTTAATTCTCTTCTCCCCGCTCAATCTGAATTTAAGTGCTAGTCTCACTGACCTATTCACCCACCCTTCTAAGCATCTTCTGAATCACTAGGTTGGAGCACAGCATAATACCAAACAACACTGTGGCAATCGCTGAGGCATAACCCATCTCAAATCGAATCGTACCGTAGTCAATCAAGTGGGTAACAATGGTATGGGCGGAATACTGCACACTTGGGAATCCCGCCAAGTTCATCGCTACGTCTGCCACCGCAAAGGATGCCGTGATTTGAATAACCGCCCCGAACATCAGCTGTGGCCGCATAGAAGGCAGCGTGATATACCATAGCTCCTGCCACCGGTTGCGAATACCGTCCATCGCTCCCGCCTCGAACAAAGTCTTATCAACAGTTTGCAGACCGGCAATGAACGCCAGAAAGCTCGTTCCGAGACTTAGCCATAGCTGAACAATAATAATGATCATCAGCGTATACTTCGGATTCTGGAACCATAGGATCGGTTCATTAATAAAACCGGTTCTCATCAGGAAACCGTTTACAATACCGTACGAATCTCCAGAGAACATAATCTGCCATACGAAATAGATATTCCCGGAAATCGAAGGCGCATAGAAAACAAGGGTCATAAAGGCCCGTACCTTTGGCCTGAGCTCATTGATTAACCAGGCAAATACGAAACAGGCAATATAACTGATCGGACCCGTAATCACTGCGAAGATCAACGTATTTTTTAGAGCGATCAGAAAAATATCATCGTCTAGTAGCAACCTTGTATAATTGCTCCAGCCTGCCCAGCGTGGAAACTCCAGCATATTGAAGTACGTAAGGCTGATCAGCATGGACATGACAACCGGAAGCACAGTGAAAATGAAGAACAGCAGCATATATGGAGCAATCAACACGTATAGATGCTTGTCATTTTTCATTCGCTTCAAATTAAACCGGAGTTTACTATGCTTGGTGCTCACGCCTTTCTGAGGCGAAGGCTCACCCGCGGATGCCGGTAAAGTATTGGTTTGCTGCAACTTAGATCACCTCGGTCTCTACTTCAGATTGATTTCTGTTTGCTTAAACTCGATCTCACGATTGATCTCTTCCACGTAATCATAGAGAGCGTCTCTCGTGTTCGTCTTATTGTTAATGACTTCTCTAAAAGCATTATCAAGGTTACGACCCGTGTAGTATCCGCCAGGCACCTCAGGAACGCCCTTCACCCAATCCCACTGCTCTTTCAGGTTCTGGAGATCCTTACTTGGCCATGGCAATTCTTCCATAGCTTCCACATTCGCGGTTGGATAACGAGCTGCTGCTCCCATGAGCCCCTCCATCTCCCGGCCAAAGCGTACCTGTGTTTCCTTACTGGTCCACCATTTGATGAATTCCCAGGCTGCTTCTTTGTCCTTCGTTTGCTCCATCATAATGACAGCCGAGCCACCGCTTGATACGTCCCGCTTAATGCTGCCGTCTTTCTGTTCAAGTCCAGGAACAACCGTAAAGTCCCACAGTCCTCTAATCTCTGGAGCGGATACCGCCAGCGTGTTGTAGAATGTGTAATCCGAAATCGCAACTGGAATCTCACCTGTCCGGAAACGAGTCGTTAGATCGAACTGAAGCGGGAACTTATAGTTCACGAAAAAGTCAGTCCATTGGCGGAAAGCCTGCATAGACGGTTCAGAATCCAGGGCACTTCTAGTGCCATCGTTGTTATAGAACTCGCCGCCTTGCTGATACAACAGCATCGCAAAGGCTTTGCTCGGTTCAAGTGTGGATACCCCAACAGTCTGAGCAAGCGGCAACGCCAAATCCATATGGTGCTTCTTGAGCACAGGGATGATCTCATACATATCTTCCCACGTCTGTGGAGCTTTCAAGTTAAGCTCACTCAGAATATCCTTGCGATAGAACAGCATCGGGAAAACCTGCTGCTCTGGCAAACCGAATACAGCATCATGGAATTTGTACGGGGTAATCGCACTCTCCCGGAATCGCTTGGCAACCTCTTCGTAATCGTTGAACTGAGTCAGATCCACAATGGCATTCCGCATCCCATAGTTGACTGGGATATCATTAGAAATCTGCATCGCTACATCAGGTCCTTGTCCTGATAGGGTAGCAGGCATAAGGACAGAAGGATTGACTAGTCGCAAATTCACGCTAATTCCTGTTTGCTCTGTAAATGTATCATCAGTCATCGCTTTAATTACCTGCGCCTGGTCACGTCCGGTTCCTACCCAAACCGTTACTGCCCGTTCATTCTCACTCGTATTTCCCATGCTGTTATAGTCCGTAAAGAACGAGCTAAATAAGTTCGTTACCTCATGCTTGGCTTTGCTAGCAAAGGATGCAGCCGCCTTAGGCATCTTCTGCTCAGGGGAAGCGAGAACGATATAGTCAATTTCGAGTGGTTGCTCTCTAACCTGCAGAACCCAGGTTCCCAGACCACCAACATTGATTTTGAAAGATTCCAGACGATTCTGCAGTGTCTCTGGATGCTTAGCCAAGTCCTCAAGCTGATAGGCCATTTTCGTCAAAATTGCCACCTGATCGCTTTTCTCACCCGTGATTTCGTTCAATTGATGAGATACACCTGTTAGAATTTCACTGTGTTTCTCAAAGACAGCAATCATCTCTGGAATTTTCTGCTCCAGATTGTAATCCCGGAACGGATCCGGCACACTACCCGTAATCATCAAGATTTTGCGATAAATGGAATTAAGCTCTAGAATACTACTCTGTACCTGACGGATCAGTGGTGCAACTGAACCAAGGCTGACCGCGAGCTTCAACTCATGACTTCCTTTAGTTAAATAGAACTGATACGGCTCCTGCTCGTTGCCGAGCGTAGTCATCTTCCAGTCACTTGAGTAATTGAAAGGAATCTCCCGCACTTCATCAAAAGGAATTTCACCGTCGATATACAGGGTTCTAGTAGAGTACACCCCGCGCAAAAACTCCTGTCTGCTCTTGATGCCAAGTTTGTAAAGTCCATCCTCCGGCACTTCAATCCGCCAAGTAATGGAATCACCCGGCATACGCCAGTTATTGCCGCCTATTGTATTCATGCGAATCTTTGAAATGGACTTTGGTTCCGTACTTGGACTGGAACGATCTGTGATCGGGTACAATGTTGGTGCAGATTTGAGAATCGCATCCTCACCCTGTACCTTCACTTGTTGGCCCTTCACTTCTTGCAGTCCCAGCTTCTGATAACGCTCCTTCATCTCTTCATAATTAGGCAGCTTATCGAACTGACCGATCTTGATCTCGCCGATCACCATCGGCTCTTTGATAGAGTTAAGCGTAATTGTGTGTTTACCAGCTGACAGATAAAAAGCATACGGCTTCTCATAAAAGCCCTCTGCATCCCGGAAAGGAATTTCCTGCCATCCAGTAGCCTCAATTTGACGAGGGCGGATATCATTTCCTTGGTTATCCTGCTCGATCTGCGGCTTCTCGTTCATCCACAGCCTTGGGAAGATAAAGCTTCTTGCACCAGCGAACGGAAGCTTCCCGTCAATCAGAAGTTCTCTCTCGATAGAGGACGATCTGCCTTCGAGCGTGTAGTAACGAAGAGACATATTATACAGTCCATCTTCAGGAACATTGACCTCCCATGAAATCGAACCCGTATCATAACTCTCTACGAACGACCCTTCCTCATCTCCGGCTGAACTAACCTTCTTCGGTTCTGAGCCATCGAATTTCACGTAATCCCCACCATGAATTACGATATCTTGTACCGGTCTGCTGACATTCTTATGCTCCTGTAAGTAGCTGTCATAGCTATCCATTTGAAACGCTTCCACAACTTCCGATTGTCCTGTCTTGCTATCCCCTGCCGCATGAATCTGTTGTCCGTGATCTGTCCCTCCCTTCATGGGAATGACAGCCGTACACAGGATGGTAAATGCAACAGCGACGCGCAACATCTTAGGCATATTCAACGCAATCCCCTGCCCTGCCTGATAATTTATGGTCCTCATTTGTGCAATTCAGGGAGCAGCCCCCAAAGGCAGAGTTCACCCGGTTGTCTACTCCCCGCTCTCCAATAGACTATTCGCCTTTTAGAACTTTATCTGCAGCTGATTGCAGAGCCGGTAACAATTTTGCTACCCCTGCTGACGGCGTTGTTTTTCCAGCTATGATATCACGATACAACTGGCTCAGGTTATCTTCGACACCAAGGCCTGCATAACGCGCGAATTTCATAATCTTAAATGTATTCATTGCGTTGTTAACAGAAATTTCATCATCAAACCAGGACTCAGCAATGGTTTGGTTATCTTCATCAATGGTATCGAAGCTTTGCAGATCTTCCCAAATTTTGTAGACAACATTCGCATCTTTTACCCCGCGTGGAATGACATTCACGTGCAATTGCGGCATACCCATAATGAACTGGCCGCCAGATTTAGGTCCGCTTGGGAAAGGTACGAAAACATACGGGTCTTCCATCTGATTTTGGAAACGCGGCTCTACTTCGAACAATTGCACTGGATACATTGCAACTTGCCCTTCTCTGAAGTATCTCGCTGGATCTTCCCAATCGTTACCTTCATCTTTTTTAACTACTTTGTATTCGTTGTAGAGTTTATTCGCGAACTCAAGGCCCTCGATCGATTCAGGAGAATCTATTGCGACCTTTTGTGTATCTTCATCAAAAATTACGCCACCGTTAGAATAGATTGAAGCTGTAGAAAGAGAGAACGGGGATCCTGTGAGGCCCCACTGATCGATTTTTCCGCTACCGCCTTTGCTCTTCGTTAATTTCTTCGCAACATCTACAAAGGTATCCCAGGTCCATTCCCCTTTTTCGATGTACTCTTCAGGTGTAGGTACACCCGCTTCTTCGAAGAGGCGCTTGTTGTACAGAACTCCAGTGTTATCGAAGAGTGGTGGACCTGTTACAAAACCATAGGTTTTGCCTGTTCCGTAACTACCCGCTTTGATGATGCTGTCCGAAAGCTTCGTTTCTTCTTTGACATTCATCACGTCATCAAGCGCTGTCAAATATCCACCCTTCACAAAGCTCCGTATATAAGCGGCAGGTGCCAGCATAATGTCAGCGAAAGGATCGCCAGCCATAACGGTGGAAGTGAATTTCTCAGCAAGCTCGAAGTAGTCTACAGCAACATATTTGATCTTGACGTTGTACTTCTTCTCAACCTCTGCTTGCTTCTGAATGGCTTTCTCACCTTCGGGCGTGTCAGCTTTTGGTGTTCCGTCCCACCAGGCGCCAATTTTAATTTCTCTTCCGCCAAGGTCGTAAGTCTCTTCCGGCTTGGCTTCCTCTTGTTGTGTATCTTCTTCTTTTACCGGCTCGTTAGTAGCATCTGCTTTAGCTGTATTGCCTGCATTTTGGGAAGCAGAAGGCGAATTTTGACTACTGCCACTGCAAGCAGTCAACGAGAAAAGCAAAACAAAAACCAAAGAAAGTAATGAAAGCGGTTTCAATTTACGCATTTGTTAAACACCCCTCGTCAATTTTCCATGATCTGACCACACTTGAATAATAATCATTAAATTAAACAATAAGAACATTAACCTCAAGCGCAACTGCTCCGTCTCGTATGCAGGTATCCCATCTCCACCAAGCAGCAGCCTTACATCATACTCACCTCCTTTAATAAGCTTGCGGGCCTAAGACCCGCAGCTGTTACGTACAATTAGTTTGGCAGGCACAACCACCTGTACTGGAGCCTCTCTGCCCTTAATCTGATCGATCAGCAGTTTCACTGCCATTCTTCCCATCAGCTCCGGTTGACTTCGGATTGTTGTAAGAGGAGGACTCGTATACTCTGCCATATCAATATCGTTAAACCCGACAATAGCCACATCTTCAGGTACACGCAGTCCTGCTTCCTTGACCGCATGAATCGCTCCGATTGCCAGTGCATCATTAGCAACAAAAAAAGCTGTCGGCAAATCACCTTTCGAAATGGCTTCTTTCATTAACCGATTACCTTCCGGAATCCACCAGCCACCCATATAAACATGCTCTGGATTAAGCAGTTCCTTCTCTTTCATATAACGCTCAAAGTAGAACTGCCGCTGATCCTTACCGTAAGTACGATTACCTCCGATATAACCGATCTTTGTATGTCCAAGATCAAACAGATGGTCCAGTGCAAGCTTTGCCACTCGCTCAAAATCAATCACCACGGAATCAAAGCTTTCCACATCGGGAGCGGAATCAACAAAGACTACATGCTTTAATGTTCTTACATTCTGAATATTGAAATCGTAGGACCTGTCGATAAAAATCACACCGTCGACATCACCAAAATCCATCTTCGGACTCTCAAACAGCTCCATTCTGAAGATATCAGCCGTTCTAATGCCGGAGGCTACACACTCTTTCTCGACTCCCTGTCGGATCGCATGAAAGTAATGGTCATCTTCCTCCTGGTTTTCGGTCAAAAACATCACCGTGCCAATTTTGATGTTCGAATACTCGGAGGCTTCTGGAGTTTCCTTGCTGCTCGCTGCCCTGCGGCTACGCGGCGTCTGATAGTTCATTTCCTCAGCAATGGCAAGAATACGTTGTCTCGTTTCTTCAGAAACAGATAATGTATTATCTTTGTTAAGTACTCTGGAGACGGTCACACTCGACACACCTGCCAGTTTTGCAATATCACGAATGGTTGCCATGATTTCACCCTGTCCATATGTAGATTAATACTTTATTCTAAATGATTTCATGGAAGTTAACAATTTATTTCCACCATAGTGAAAACAACAACACCATGTTTCATTTAGCTGCGACAGTGAAAAACATTAGGGTGAATAGATTATTTATTTAGTGAATTAAATTAATTATTCAGTGATTAAATAATAGCAGATCATTTTCCTCTTAGCAATAACTATTTACAATTATATACTTAAAAGCGCTTTCTATATAAATATTCATAAGATATATCCAAGATGATAAAAATCATTTTCTTTTTTTAGTTAATTATTATATATTTATTAAGTAAATATTCACTGAAGAGAAGAGGCGATTATATTGGCATTGTTATTTGACAAAGAAACATCACGTTGGCTCCTTCAAGGAACCAACTTATCGTACGGTCTGGGCGTTCATGAGAACGGCACTTTGCAGCATCTTTACTATGGCCCTAAGCTGCCTTACCTTTCCGACCTCCCGGCTTCTGATAAATCAGTCATTCGTCATTCTTCCTTCGAGCCATCCGAAGGGATTCTTCAGCAGGAATTCCCGGCTTGGGGCGGGATGTACTATTATGAGCCTTGTTTGAAAGCAACTTTCCCGGATCAGGTACGGGACACGAAGCTGGTCTACAAAGATCATGAGATTATCCTTGGCGATGAACACGAAGAACTAATCATCGTACTGAAAGATACCGTCTATCCGCTGCTTGTGCATCTTCACTACCGTCTCTATCCGAAGCATGATATTCTCGAGCGTTATGCTGTGATTGAAAATACCGGTGAAGAAGCCATTACACTGGACCAATCTCTCTCCGCTACATGGCATGCGCCAAGAGGCGACCGTTATCGTCTGACCCATCTGGCTGGCAAATGGATCGAAGAGACCCAAATCTATCAGGACGAGATCACTCCTGGCAAGAAAACGCTGGAGAGCAGACGCGGAAATACAAGCTGTCAGGCGAATCCGTGGTTTGCCATTGACCGTGGAACGGCAACAGAAGACCATGGCGAAGTATGGTTCGGCGCGCTCGCATGGAGCGGCAACTGGAAGATTACTGTGGAATACAGCCCGTTCAAGCTGCTGCAAGTGAGCGGCGGCGTTCATGACTTCGATTTCTCCTGGCATCTGGCTGGTGGTACGAAGTTCCAGACCCCTGCTTTTGTCGGCGGTTATACGCGCGAGGGCTTCGGCCAAGCAAGCCGCAACTTCCACCGTTACCAGCGCGAACATGTATTGCCTAAGCCAATTTCTGAAGGATTGCGTCCTGTACTGTACAATTCATGGGAAGCGACTTACTTCGATGTTAACGAAGAAGGACAAACGAAGCTGGCGGAAAAAGCGGCTGCGATGGGCGTGGAGCTGTTCGTTATTGACGATGGCTGGTTCGGCGAGCGCAATCATGACCGTGCCGGACTCGGCGACTGGACAGTCAACCCGGAGAAATTCCCGAACGGCCTGAAGCCGCTTATCGATAAGGTCGAGGCACTGGGGATGAAATTCGGCATCTGGGTTGAGCCAGAGATGGTCAATCCGGACAGCAACCTGTACAGAACTCATCCGGATTGGGTGTATCATTTCCCTAATCGTCCACGTACCGAGAGCAGAAATCAGCTGGTACTCAATGTGGCGAACCCAGAAGTACAATCCTTTATTTTCGAGATGATGGACAATTTGCTGAGCGAGAACAATATTGCTTTTGTAAAATGGGATATGAACCGTTCACTCAGCGAAGTCGGCTGGCTCGACGCGCCGCAAGAGCAGCACAAGGAAGTATGGGTGCGCCACGTACAAGGGCTATATGACATTTTCGCTCGTCTGCGCGCCAAGCATCGGGCTGTTGCCTTCGAAGCTTGCTCCGGCGGTGGTGCACGGATCGATCTCGGCATTATGCAGTTGACCGATGAGGTCTGGACCAGCGACAACACCGATCCTTATGAGCGTCTCTTCATCCAGGAAGGTTACTCCCTTGCTTACAACGCGCAGTCCATGATGTGCTGGGTAGCCGACGCCGGAAAATGGATGAAGAACCGTCCCGCTTCCGTCGCATACCGTTTCCATTCCTCGATGATGGGATCGCTTGGCATTGGCGGCAATCTGCTGAACTGGTCTGAAGAAGAGCTGGAAGAGTCCCGCAAATGGGTTGATGTATATAAAGATATTCGACACATCGTGCAAAAGGGTGACCAATATCGTCTGCTTTCGCCAAGAGAAGGTAGCACGACTGCTGTGCAGTATGTAACAACGGACCAGCGTGAATCTGTGCTCTTCGCACTGATGCATCCGCAAAAATTCCAAAACCACTCTCCTCGCATTTATCTGCGTGGTCTGAAGAGTGAGTCGCTGTATCAAGTTGACGGCTTTGAACAGCCTCTAAGCGGCAGCGCGCTGATGAACCGCGGGCTTGATCTGGACCTGTGGGGCGATATGTCCAGTAAGATGGTCAAGATTACAGAAATCTCCGCCTAAACATAAACCCACAAGAAGATGATTTACTAAGATCATCCTTCTTGTGGGTTATTTTTTATCACCATTGATTTATTCAGAGTCCCACAGGAAACTTAGCCATGAAAAATCCCCTCTGGCGACGGTGGTGAGCACAACTTACCGTGTGCTCGTTCTTCACTGTCACCCTGAGGGGATTTTACTATTTACAACCGTCAACTATATCTTATTCGTTGTTGTCCATCCATTGGAAGTGGAAGCTTCCTTCTTTATCTACACGTTCAAAGGTATGGGCACCGAAGTAATCACGTTGCGCCTGCAGCAGGTTCGCCGGAAGTCTTTCCGTACGGTAGCTATCATAGTATGCCAACGCTGAAGTAAAGGCTGGAACCGGAATTCCGCGGGTAACAGCAACACTGATAACCTCTCTCCAAGCCTGTTGATAGTTTTGCACGATCTCAGCGAAGTATTCGTCGAGCAGCAGGTTTTTGAGTGCAGGATCACGATCATACGCATCCTTGATATTTTGCAGGAATCTTGCGCGGATGATACAGCCCCCGCGGAAGATCATCGCAATGCTGCCATAGTTGAGGTTCCAGTTGTATTCCTCGGAAGCGGCACGCATTTGGGCAAAGCCCTGCGCATACGAGGCGATTTTGCTGGCATACAATGCTTTACGAACAGCTTCAATGAATTGTTCTCTATCTCCAGTGAAGCCTGCTCCCGAAGGGCCGCTTAGCTTCTGGCTTGCTGCGACACGCTCTTCCTTCATGGCAGAGATAAAGCGTGCAAACACGGATTCCGTAATGATGGACAACGGTACGCCAAGATCCAAGGAGCTTTGGCTGGTCCATTTGCCGGTTCCTTTTTGACCTGCGGAGTCCAGAATGACATCCACCATAGGTTTGCCGGTCTCAGGGTCCTTCTTAGCGAAAATATCTGCCGTAATCTCGATGAGATAGCTGTCCAGCTCGCCTTTATTCCATTCTGAGAAAATGGTGTGCAGTTCTTCCGCACTCAAGTTCAGCACATCTTTTAACAAATGATACGCTTCGCCAATAAGCTGCATATCGCCGTATTCGATCCCGTTGTGCACCATCTTCACATAGTGGCCTGCACCATCTTCGCCAATGTAAGTGGAACACGGATCACCGTTTACTTTAGCAGAGATTGCAGTCAGAATCGGTTCCACCAGTTCATACGCACTCTTTTGTCCGCCTGGCATAATCGCAGGACCTTTCAACGCGCCTTCTTCCCCGCCGGATACGCCGGCTCCGATGAAGCGGAAGCCCTTAGCTTGCAGCTCTTTATTTCTTCTCTGAGTGTCAGGGAAATAAGCATTCCCGCCGTCGATCAGAATATCCCCTTGATCCAGGTAAGGGAGCAGTTGATTAATTGTGCTGTCTGTAGCTTCGCCTGCTTTGACCATGATCAGAATTTTGCGAGGCGTCTCCAGAGCCTGTACGAACTCTTCAACACTATAAGTACCGACAAAATCTTTGCCTGGCGCTTCTGCAAGCAGCTCTTTTGTTTTGTCTGCCGAACGGTTGAACAAGGCCACAGAGAATCCTTTGCTTTCAATATTCAGTGCCAAGTTTTTCCCCATTACTGCCAAACCGATTACACCAATCTGTTGTTTTTTCATGTTCACTTCTCCCCTTATGTTACTTCTGCTCTGATGCAGAACCTGCTGATAATCGTTTGTTCAGCGCCTCTTTTTGTTCTTCAAACCCCGGTTTGCCAAGCAGGGCAAACATATTTACTTTGTACGCCTCCACACCCGGCTGATCGAACGGGTTCACGCCAAGCAGCAGACCGCTGATGCCGCAGGCCTTTTCGAAGAAATACACCATTTCTCCGTAAGTGTACTCATTCAATTCATCCAGCTCGACGATAAGATTCGGTACGCCGCCATCGACATGCGCAAGGCGTGTGCCTACTGCTGCTTTTTTGTTCACGTCATCCATGGTCATACCAGACAGGAAATTCAAGCCGTCCAAATTATCGGCATCCTCCGGAATCGCCAGCTCGATCCGTGCCTTGTTCACCGTTACAACAGTCTCAATGAGATCACGGCGTCCTTCTTGCACATATTGACCCATAGAGTGCAGATCCGTCGTAAAATCAACGGAAGCCGGATACAATCCCTTCTGGTCTTTCCCTTCACTCTCACCAAAGAGTTGCTTCCACCATTCAGACACATAATGCAGAGAAGGCTCAAAGTTCACCAGCAGCTCAATGGTTTTTCCTTTGCGATAGAGTGCATTGCGGACAGCCGCATATTGATAGCTCTCATTGGTTGCCAGATCAGGATTGTTATATTTCTGAGCGGCAGCTGCTGCACCCGCCATCATCTGATCAATATCCAGTCCTGCTGCAGCAATTGGCAACAGACCTACAGCCGTAAGCACAGAGTACCGTCCGCCTACGTCATCCGGAATGACAAACGTTTCATAACCCTCTTCATCCGCCAAAGTCTTGAGCGCACCCTTCGCGGCGTCAGTCGTTGCAAAGATACGTTGTCTAGCTTCCTCTTTACCGTATTTCTTCTCCATATAATCCCGCAGCACACGGAATGCGATGGCAGGCTCTGTAGTTGTACCAGATTTCGAAATCACATTCAGAGAGATATCTTTGTCCTTGATCAGCTCAAGCAGATGCGACAGATACGTGGAGCTGATATTTTGTCCGGCAAAATAGACCTGTGTAGTTCCGCTCATCTGATTGTGGAACGTATGCGACAGCGATTCAATCGCGGATCTGGCTCCAAGGTAGGAGCCGCCGATTCCAATTACAATCAGCGCATCAGAATGGCTGCGAATACGCTTAGCTGCTTCTTTGATGCGGGCAAATTCTGCTGTGTCATATTCCAGAGGCAGGTTCACCCAGCCCAAGAAATCTGAACCCGGCCCCTTCTTCTCATGTAACATCCGGTGAGCTGTGCCGACGAACTCACTAAAGTAATCGACTTCATGCTGGTTCATAAAAGATAGTGCGTTAGAATAATCAAATTTAATACTCATTTTGTGACTCACTCCTTCTTATTGAACAGATTTCTGCCAGTCTGCAGCAAACTTCTCCAGCCCTTGATCGGTCAACGGGTGCTTGGAAAGCTGTTCAATAACGGCGAATGGAATCGTCGCAATATGTGCACCGGCCATCGCTACACGTGTAACGTGGTCAGGGTGACGTACAGAAGCAGCAATAATTTGAGCATCCAACTGATGAATCCGGAACAACTCGGCAATCTTCACAATCAATTGCACACCATCTTCAGAGATATCGTCCAAGCGGCCCAGAAACGGCGATACATACGTCGCACCAGCACGAGCAGCGAGCAGCGCTTGGTTCACAGTGAAGATCAGCGTAACGTTAGTTTTTACACCTTTTTTGGTGAGGTAGCGGCAGGCTTCCAGTCCTTCAAGGGTCATTGGCAGCTTAATGGTAATGTTCTTATCATTGTTATTGATCTTGATCAATTCATTCGCTTGGGCGATCATTTCTTCGGCAGTGACCGCATCAGGGGTAACTTCTGCGGATACCGATTCGACCTCAGGCACAGTACGCAGGATCTCTGCGATACGATCTTCGAATTTTACGCCTTCTTTGGCAACCAAAGAGGGGTTAGTCGTTACGCCAGAAAGAACACCGATTTTGTAGGCCTTTTTAATATCTTCCACATTTGCTGTATCGATAAAAAATTTCATTTAAATAACCTCCATTTTTGGGTTGTAGTGTGTTAAATCGAAAGCACCTTTATACCAGTGTCTTCTCTTTCAATGTCGTACTCTCTTGCTTCGCGCTATCATCGAACCACCAATGGAATCCATCCTTGGCCAATAAGGCATCCGATTCAGCCGGACCACAGCTTCCTGCGGCATACAGTTGAAGAGGGACCATGTTCTCTTCGTAGGCATCAAGAATCGGCTGTACCCACTCCCAAGACAATTCAACTTCATCCCAGTGAGCGAAAAATGTAGGATCTCCCTGCAAGGCATCGTGAATCAGATTCTCATAGGCTTCGCGGCCGTCACCGCGGCCTTCCGGCAATTCTACTTGAATTGGGCTAAACTCCCCTGCAGGTTCAAACGTTGGCCCTTTAAATTGCAGAGTAATCCCTTCGCCAGGACTCATCTCAAGCACCAGCAGGTTTGGAGCTTTGCTCTTCTCAGCAGTTGCAGCCAATTGGGCAGCTTCCTCTTTGAACTCGACTACGATTCTCGTAGATTTGTCCATCATTCGTTTACCCGTGCGGATATAGAAAGGTACACCCTCCCAGTCGCTATCATTAATCTGCAATCTCGCAGCGATGAACGTATCATTCATAGACTCCGGCGTAATGCCTGGCTCTGACGTGTAACCGGCAACCGGCTTGCCTTGAACGCTGCCTTCCTTATATTGCCCCCGGATGATACCAGCAGCAGCACTGTGCTTGTGCAGCGGCTCGAGAGATTTCATCACCCGTTTCTTGTGAAGATGTACCTCATTTACCTCATCGGCACTCACCTTATCCGGAAGATGGATGGCAACCATCATGAGCAGCTGGAGCATGTGGTTCTGGAACATATCTCTGACCGCGCCGACATGATCGTAATAACCCGCTCTCTCTTCAACGCCTACCGTCTCGCTTGCCGTAATCTGTACATTGGCCACTTTCCGGTTGCTCCATAGCGCCTTAATCTCCGGATTAGCTTGATGTAGCGCTTCGAGCTTCTGCACGACCGGCTTGCCCAGATAATGATCGATTCTGAAAATTTCAGATTCAGCAAAAGCAACACTTAATTTCTCATTCAATACTCTAGCGGACTTCAAATCGTGACCGAAAGGCTTCTCAATCACGAGACGCTTCCAGCCCTCATCCGAGCCAAGCCCGTTGTCCTGAATTTGAGCAGCAATGGTTTCGAAATATTCAGGTCCGACTGACAGATAGAAGAGACGATTCGGCTCAAGGCCAAGCTCCCCTTCACGATGCTCGATTAACTTCAGCAGCTTCTGATAGTCTTCTTTTTTACCGATATCCAGTGTGCAGTAACGGAAGGCTTCCAGAAAGGCTTGCAAGGCTTCCTCATCTTGAGGGGCTCTTCTAGAGAACTCCCTAAGCGACTGCTCTACATTCTTCTTAAAGGTCTCATCCGACCATTCTCTTCTTCCCAGACCAATCACCGACAATGGCAACGCCAGCTTTCGATCGATAAATAAATTAAAAAGGGCCGGGTATATTTTTCTCTTGGCTAAATCGCCTGTTGCTCCAAATAAAACAAGGGTGTGTGAATCCATGTCATCTCTCCTTCCAATAGCGCCACTGTATATCTGGGATATGTCAGTGGAACCGCAACTGCACTTTGAATCTTTCTGACAACTTTTAAGCAGTGGTTTCTCTTCTATAGTTCCACTATAATACTTTTAGGAGCTATACATGTAATCAATAAATTTCACAGGAGCTATAAATGGCATCTATGACTAATAATTATGAGTTATATAAAGTTTTTTATTGGGCCGCAAAGACGGGAAGTTTGACACAAGCAGCCAAAGCATTATATCTTACCCAACCCAGCGTCAGTCATGCGATTAAGCAGCTGGAGCAGAATTTCGGGATTACCCTTTTTTACCGTAACTCCAAGGGTGTCGCTCTAACTCAGGAAGGCACGATTCTGTATTCCTATATTGAGCAGTCCCAGGTGCTGATCACCATGGCCGAAGAAAAGATGGCTGCGCTGAAAAATCTGGACAATGGCGAGCTGCGGATCGGCGGGAGTGATTCTTTGTTCAAGCATTATTTGCTCCCTTATCTGGAAGACTTCCATAAGAACTACCCGGGGATCAAGCTGCACCTGAACCATGGAACAACGCCGGAGGTTATGACACTTTTAAAAGACGGCACGATCGACCTTGGCGTCGTCCGCCTCCCTATTGTTGATTCCCAGCTTGAAGCCAGGGAGACCATCCAACTGCAAGATTGCTTTGTCGCCGGAGCACAATATGCCATTTTAAAGGATACCGTTCTGTCCGTAGAAGTACTGCTGCAATATCCGGTGGTTCTCTTCTCACGTAATAGCCGGGCACGAATGGCAATTACGGAGTTATTCCAGAGCTACGGCTATACGCTAAAGCCCGAGATTGAGGTCGGAAGTGTGGATCTGCTCATTGAGTTTGCACGCAGGGGACTTGGCATCTCCTATGTGACCAGAGAATTTGTAGCGAAAGAACTGGAGGAAGGCTCACTTTTCGAAATCCAATTAGATATCAAGCTCCCGCCTACTCATGTCGGAATCATGACTATGCGTAACATGCCGCTAACCCAAGCAGCCAGTAAATTCATCAAACAGGTCAAGTAACCCAAATCGGGCAATCATCAATCCGAAGAGTCTAATCTCACTTTTAAATTGACATCCTTTATTATGATAAGTATAATACTTTCAAATTTTAAAGATCGATTGACAACCAAGCTCATGCTGAAAAATTAAATATACTATATGAAATCAGAGAGGGGTTTTAACAAGTGGCCTATTATTATTCAGAACCTTCACGTACATTCAGTGAGTATTTGCTTGTCCCGAACTTGACTACAAAAGACTGTACACCTGACAAAGTGGATCTAACTACGCCAATCGCCAAGTTCAAACGTGGAGAGAAGTCGCCTCTGGAGATTAAGATTCCTTTCTCTTCTGCCGTTATGCAAGCAGTGTCCGATGACCGGCTAGCGGTTGCGCTGGCCCAAAATGGCGGGATCTCCTTCTTGTTCGGTTCCCAGTCCATCAGCAGCCAAGCTGAAATGGTGAAGAAAGTGAAGGCATTCAAAGCAGGCTTCGTCATCAGCCGCTCTAACCTCAAGCCTCAGCACACGCTTAAAGATGTACTCGAGCTTAAGGAGCTGCATGGTCACTCCACCATTGCTGTAACGGAAGATGGATCGGCAACCGGTAAATTACTAGGAATCGTTACAGCAAGAGATTACCGGATTTCGCGTGATCCGCTCGACAAGCCTGTAAGTGAATTCATGACACCATTTGAAGCATTGATCTGCGGCAAAGTCGGTATGTCCTTGAAAGAAGCCAATGACCTGATCTGGGAACACAAGCTCAATTCATTACCGCTCATCGATGACAATCAGAATCTGGTCTACCTGGTCTTCCGCAAGGACTATGACAGAAACAAGGAGTTTCCGAACGAGCTGCTGGACAGCGAAAAAAGCTATATTGTCGGCGCAGGCATTAACTCCCGCGACTATAAAGAACGGGTTCCCGCTTTGGTTGAAGCTGGCGTAGATGCGCTTGTTATAGATTCTTCAGACGGCTATACAGAGTGGCAGGCAGAGACCGTTCAATATGTAAAAGAGCACTTTGATGTCGTCATCGGTGCCGGCAACGTGGTGGATCGCGAAGGATTTCGTTACCTGGTTGGAGCCGGTGCTGATTTCATCAAGGTAGGAATTGGCGGCGGCTCCATCTGCATTACCCGCGAACAGAAGGGCATTGGCCGGGGACAAGCCTCTGCTGTACAGGAAGTTGCCCAAGCCAGAGACGAATATTACGCGGAAACTGGTATTTATGTTCCGATCTGCTCGGATGGCGGTATTGTGCATGATTACCATATTACACTTGCCCTTGCCATGGGTGCAGACTTTGTGATGCTGGGCAGATACTTTGCCCGCTTTGATGAAAGCCCTACAAAGAAAGTGAAGATTGGCGGCAACTTCGTTAAAGAGTACTGGGGAGAAGGGTCGAATCGGGCACGTAACTGGGAAAGATACGATACCGGCGGCAAAACTACACTATTATTCGAAGAAGGTGTAGATTCTTATGTTCCTTATGCAGGCACCCTGCGCGAAAACTTGGACAAATCGCTGGGAATCATCAAATCGACCTTCTGTAATTGCGGGTCTTTATCTATCCACGATCTGCAAGAGAAAGCGCGCATTACTCTCGTATCTGCAACGAGCCTCGTAGAGGGCGGAGCTCATGATGTCATCCTGAAAGAGAACACTTCTACCTTTCATGTGGATTGATTGAGAATTGTAAAAAAGCATAATGCATAATCGTTTGCTAAAAAGAGCAAAGGCTTCTATCGCTTTCACCGATAGGAGCCTCTGCTCTTTTTTTAGTTTATTTGCTTCGCTTATATGTTACTTCGAGTTACCTGACAAGAACGGCAATATCCGGGGTGTCTGTCGGATCAGAACATGACCGTATTCCGGAAGCAGTTGAATGTTAGCATGTGGCAGTAGGCTGGAAAGCCGTTCTGCGGTCTTGCGCGAATGAAGCATAACGTCCCTCTCACCGGCAATTAAAAGAACCGGCATTTTCAAGTGTCCAAGCTCCTGATCTGTAAAAATCGGCACTGTCTCTGAGCGAAAGCGAAAATGGCGGGCGATAATCTTCGTATTTTGCATGGACTGTTCCGGAAGCTCCACAATACCATTTACGAGACGAGAGACTTTGTCCCTCCCCTTCTCACCCATGAGTAAGAATGGCATGGCCTTGAACAGGAACGACGCCCGCTGAGGGCCAATGCCTGAAGGTGACATCAGCACCAGCTTATCCACCTTCTCCGGATGCTTCACGGCATAATTCACTGCCATCCAAGCCCCTAACGAGATTCCGATCAGTGTTGCTTGTTCAAGATGTAATGCGCGAAGCACATCATTCATCCACTCGGCATATGCATCGCTCTTCAGCGGATGACGTATATCCTCGCTCTTCCCGGGATCACCTGGGATGTCTAGAGCGTAGACTCTATAGCTTTTGGAATAGTGTGATATATCCCCCACCCACATGGTGGCATTGGAACCTGACCCATGCAGCAGGATCAGCGGTGGTGATGTTACCGATCCACTTGCGATGACATAAGTTTTTCCATAACGTGTATTCAAAAATAATTCCTCATAAGGAACAGTGATCTTATTCAGCAATTGATGATAGATCTCCAAAACAGCAGCTTTCCCTGCTTCCGTCTTGTATAGAGACTGTTGATCCATGATATTTCCACCTCGATTAGAGTTAGTACAGGTAGAGAACAAGCCGATTGATTTTATAATCCTATGTTGTTATCATTACCCTATGTTCATAGTAACATATGATATTTGTAAAGTAAATGTAGATGCTTAGGATCATCCCACTCCATATTTAAGGGGCAGTCTGAACAATCTGAACAAGGAAAGAATATCCTGGCACAACTGAATACTAGGTCTGAGCAGCAAATTCAGCAGATGATCAGCACACTTCCCGATCAAGAGCAACAAGCGCTAGTATTTCTGGAGACAACGGAAGACCAGAAGACAGCGATTGCTATGTACGTGAAAGTAGGGTTTAGAAAAACTGAAGAACGTGAGAACAAAGCGTGGGGCGTCAAGCATGTGGAGCAAGCCCTTGTGATGAATTTGAACTAAGTAGCTTTAGAGAAGCTTCTGTGTAAGATAAAAGAGAGTACATCAAATTGCAAATCGTCTAACTCAATGCTACCATTTATATTAAAATTTAATTAATATAGGTGGCCTATGCGAAAAAAATTGCAAGTCTTCATATCATCTACTTTTAACGACTTGATTGAGGAACGCCAGGCTGCTGTGCAGGCTATACTCAGAGCCGGTCACATCCCTGCGGGTATGGAACTGATTTATAAGTACAATAAAACGGAATTGATTAAGAAATGGATTCAGGAATCGGATATCTTTATCCTGATTCTCGGAGGGTTCTATGGTCCATTGCTTCCAGATAAATCCCTGAGTTATACGCACTCGGAATATGATTATGCCGGAGAACTGGGAAAACCTAGGTTTGCTTTTGTCCTCACAGATGAAGCCTTAAGACAAAAACCGTACGACTTTGTAGTTATGGAAAATTATCCAGAGTTCCAAGCGTTCAAACAATCCGTAATGGAACAAGTTCCTATATTTCATGTTGAAAGTGAACCGCACATTCACATGGTGATTCGTGACCTGCTCCCAGAGTATGCAAGAAGAGACGATTTGTCTGGCTGGGTATCGGGCAAAGAGATCCCGGATGTACAGAGACTATCAGAAGAGAACGCAGAGTTACTGAAAGAGAATGCCAGATTACAAGCTGAGTTAGAGAAGCACAAAAGGGAAGATCAATGAGCAGAAATGTGCGATAATATAGCAAACGAAGAAAACTTAAAATTTTAAATACAAAGCTTACAGTAGGTGATTATTATGTCATTAGGACTTGTTGTTGTTGAAGTATGTACCCGAAATTCCATTGCTACGCTTCCCCTGGAAGATTTGGAGGACGAATTTCCCGAAGTTGCCGTTATGAGAACGGATTGTTTGACGATGTGCAATATGTGCAGGGCTGTCCCTTATGTGATGGTTGGCAATAAGAGAGTTTACGCAAAAACAATGGATCAATGCCTTGAGCTTGCTAAAGAAGCAATCGCCGAAGAGATAAAGGCTTTCTGGGAAGCATAAGCAGCTACTTCTACCACCGGCTTGAAACAAAGAGATAGAAATAGATAAGTCCCCTTTGCAGCCTTCGTGCCTTAAGGGGACTTATTATTGTATAGCTAATTGGTGTTTCTCCTATAGGATTCTCCTGTTAATCATACAGAATGGCATAAAATTGCTAATTAACAGCATTTTTGTACCTTATTTTCTCTTTTTGAGGAAAATTAGCTAAATAAGAGCATTTTTGTATCCTATTTTAATGAAAAAGGCGCTATGAGGGGCAAACCGAAGAATTAAGGTACAAAATTGATCTTAATCTACGCCAATCTTCAGTTGCATCCCAATTAGGGTACAAAAATGCCTTTAATTACACCATTCTAATCAAGCAGGAGGGAGCAGCAAGCTCCCGTCCCCTCTCACACTACCGTCCATACGGGTCACCATGCGGCGGCTCGAAAAAATATAGCCAGCTTTATTGATCAGTCTTTTTCTTGAAAAATGATGCTGTAGAAAGACTAATAAACGCTGGTAAGAATAGGGGCAATAGCAACAGAGCCAGTAAAGCCAAAGCAATAATGACTGCCGTCGCCAACTGCACCAAGGTTAATACACCTGATGGAATCATAGCGGCAAACGTACCTGAAAGAATAAGCACCGCCGAGAGGATTACCCCACCTGTATGCTTCATGGCTTCATAGATCGCTTGACGCGGATTTCGATCCTTGTACTCCAGATATCGCATGATCAGGAAGATACTATAATCTACTCCCAAAGCGATGATCATAATAAACGAGAAGAACGGAATCGTCCATGTCAGATCCTTATGACTTGTGAAAGCACCGAAGATCCATTCTGTTGCTGCCAATGCCGTAAGATACGCCAGTACCAACGAAATGATCGCCCCGAGGGGAATCCACAAGGACCGGGTGATAATCACCAGGAAGATGAATATCCCAATGAGCATAATCACTGCTGTCTTTGTAAAATCTCCCGTGGACATCATATTGAGATCCTGGTTCTGCGAGGATATTCCCCCAATCCCGTATTCAGCCTTGGCAAATTTGGACTGCTGAAGCAATTGGTCAAATCTGTCCTGAATTTGCTTTACAGTCTCCATCGCATGCGAGGAATAAGGATCTTCCTTCAGAAGTATGGTCCATTGGGCTTCATGTCTGTCTGAAGACATATACGTATCCAACGACTTGGTGAACGCTGCTCCCGTACGTACCTCTTCTGGAATAAAGAAGGTTTCGGAGGCGCCTGTTCGTACAACTTCGTTCAAGTAATTGGTTGTGCTCGTCAATCCATCAGAGATCTTCTGCAATCCGTTTACACTATCCCCTAGCCCATTTTTCAGCTGCGGAAGGTTGCTTGCTAAATTGCTCAGTCCTTTATTTAACTCCACTTGTCCCTGTACGATGCTGCTCATTCCTTCTGCTAGTGCAGGCATCTTCGTTGTAACCTGTTTCTGACCCGCACTGCCTTGAGCAAGTCCATCCTGCAGTTCGGCAGCACCAGCCTCCAACTGTGTAGAGCCTTGTCTGATCTTATCCTGACCAAGCTGAATTTGCTGGATGCCCTGCTGAACAGTAGCCAATTGACCGTTCACGGCATTGAACTGTTGGTTTAACTGGTTCATCCCTTGGCTTAGCTTAGCCAATTGTTCAATAAGCGCTGCCGACGTACTTTTCAATACTACAAAGTCAGAGCTGTTCTTTAATTCACTATTGGACGCTTCCAAGCGTCCTATCGTATCGTTCATACTTTTGGAGGCTGCTATGATGCTATCCAGTGACTTCTTGATATTGTCATACTGTGTGTAGAGCGTATTATATCCCTCTGTAATTTTGGGGAGAGCTGAGCTAATCTTGGTTGTCGACTCATTCAGTTTCGCCAAATTTCCATTTAGACTGTGTAAGCCCTGTTTCAATTCCCCTGCGCCAACCGTCCCTTTGTCCAGCCCGGCAGAAATCTTGTTCAGTGCTGTAATAGATTGATTAATTCCCGCTTGTACCTTCTTGGTCCCAGTAACCAAATCATTTACTTTACTGAATTGATCCAGCGGAACAGTTGCCAGCTTATCCACTGCTCCTGATAATCCATCCTTAATCGTGCCAATTCCGTCATTCGCTTTTCCAATACCTTCACTTAGCGAGGCGGATTGGTCAGTGGTGTATAGTTCTTTGATTTTCTCGCCATGAGGCCGGGTCGCGCTAAATACCTTATCTACACCATCAATAGAAGTTAATTGCCCGGTGACCCTGTCGATAAAGACCAAATTGTCTGAAGAATCGAGGTTCTCTCCTGCCTTCATGACCACCGTTGTAGGGGATGCTTGTCCCGCCGGAAAATGATCATAAACTATATTAATTCCTTTGACGGACGGGTATGAATCCTGGATCTCGTCCAGCGAGTTGTAGCTCAAATGCCCAGAGTAGAAAAGAGAGATGGGCACCGCAATCACGATCGTAATGAGAATCCCCCAAATGGGGCGTTTTACAGCAAAGCCTGTGATCCCAGAGATCAGCTTGTTTCCGTTATGTTCACCGGCCGCTTTGGAAGGCCAGAAGCTTAGACGACCGAGAAGTCCCATAAGGATCGGTACAATCGTGAACAAGGCTAAGAGCAAGATCCCCACACCAATGCCGACTGCTGACGCTGATTTGAATAATTGGAATTCAGCCAGTCCCAAGCTGCTAAATCCGATCAGTACCGCTACACCGCTATACAATACGGTCCGCCCAGCGGTTTTGTAGGTATGAATAATCGCTTCCAATGTGGATTCCTGCCGGGACAACTCCTCTTTGAATCGCATGAATAACAAAATGATATAATCTGTCCCAATCCCGAAAAGGACCAGGATCAAGAAAATTTGCGTAAAACCGGAGAATGGAAAATTTAACTTATCAACCAACTGGGTAACGGTTCCTAACGAGATTAGAAATGTTATTCCCACGGTAACAAGCGAAATAAGCGGAGTCACCGGTGAGCGGAAGATTAAGATCAGAACGACGATAATGAAAACGACCGCAACACCTTCTGTTTTCTTAACACCGGCTTGGGTGGTCTTGACGAAATCCTCCATAATTAGATCAGATCCGGTTAGATAATGTTCCACCCTTACTGGTTCCAATTTGTCCATCAGAAGATTTCTGATCTCTTCTTTCGAGCGGTTGCCTATATCTACTGTAACCACAGCAAGAGCCGTAGTTCCGTCTTTAGAGCGAAGCTGCTCTTTCATATCCTCATTGTCTGGGGACAAAATGGAACGAATGCCTAAGTCCGCTTTCTGCTGCTCCAGCTTTTGAATTCCTGACCCAATCTGATTCATCTGCTTTGTATTCAGCTTATCCTTACTATGAAAAACTGCGACGACCGACATTTCATTCGCATTCTCTGCTTTTCCACTCAACTCGTGAATCAACCGTTCCGCTTGCCTCGAAGAGTATCTCTCTGGAACACCGGCCTGACCTTTTTCACGAACAAGCTGCTCCATATCCGGCATAAAATGAATCAACAAGGCTGCAGCGACAATCCAAATCGCCACAATGGGCCATTTCCATTTCAATATCAGTTTCATTTAAAGTCTCCCTTTGTGATCACTTTATTTTGACGACAACTTTTCCTTTGGCACTTCCACCCTCCAGATATTTCAAGGCTTGCGCGGCATTTTTAAAATCAAACACCTTATCAATCACCGGCTTAATGTGGCCTTCTTCAATGAATTCCTTAATGATCTTTAATTGCGCACCGCTTGGTTTCATAAAAAGAAAATGATAACTACTCTGCGTTTTCTTCTCGAGCGCGGTAAGCTTATGACTGGCGATGGATAAAAGGGTCGTCTTCATCCAGCCTAGCTGCGCTTCTTTTCCAAATCTTGCGTTAGGCAGACCGGAGACGGAAACTATTTTCCCATGTGGCTTCAGAATCTGGAATGATTTCTCCAAGGCTTCGCCGCCCAAGGTGTCATACACAGCATCGTATCCTGTGAGCAGTTCTTCAAAATTCTCTTTCTTATAATTGATAATCTGATCGGCACCCATTAATTTAACCAATTCATATCCCTTATCACTGGCTGTGGTAGCGACAAAAGCACCCATTAATTTAGCTAGTTGGATGGCAAAGGTACCTACACCGCCAGCTCCAGCGTGGATCAAGATTTTCTGCCCTTTTTGCAGCTTCAAAACATCATGAAAAGCTTGATACGTCGTAAGTCCGACCAGTGGTATAGAGGCTGCTTCTACAAAATTCAGGTTCCGTGGCTTTAATGAGATATCATCCTGATGAACCGCAATATATTCAGCTAATGTCCCAACTCTGCCTTTGCGCGGTCTCCCGTACACCTCATCACCGGATTTGTAGTCTTTCACCCGGCTGCCAACTTTAGTGATCACACCCGCAAAATCATTGCCCAAAATTAAAGGCATATCATACTTGAGCAGGAATTTTGCCTTTCCCTCTTTTACTTTAAAGTCGATAGGATTCAGGCTGGCTGCGTGAATTTCAACCAGTACATCATCTTCTCCAATTTCAGGCACGGGTCTGTCTTTCATCAATAAGGGTGCATCTTTACCGTATTTCTCAATCAACATAGCTTTCATTTCAATCACTCCCATTAAGATCATTAGTTTAAACAAACGAACGGATAGTGCATCAGATATAGTTTTGGCAACGGAGTTTTGCTGTATGCTATATACGCTCCCCCTAACTAACGGTCTACTGCTTTTTATATAAAAATGATCATGACTTTCCGTTATGTCATCAGTTAATGATCATTAGTTTAAACATATGGACCTATTATGCAAGAAAAACACACTTAAATCAATAACTAATTATTAAGGTGTGCGCACTGGGTTTCAATGGCCTCAATTAATGATTTGAGTTGCTCTAATGGTTTGCGAACAGTCAGGATATAATGATTTTCCACACTCTTTTTCTCAAAGCTAACATAGCCAGACTGCTTCAACACCTTCAAATGATGGGAAACGGCAGGTCTGGACAAATTGATATGCTCCGCTATAGTGTTAACATTAAGCCCCATTTTATGCTGTGCAAGCAGTAAAATGATTGCCTGACGCTTCTCATCTGTCAGCACATCCAGCAAAGGAATACATTCTTTAAACTGTTCCACAATATGCTCAGTCTCCTGGCACATACCACTCCCTCCCTTTCGTTTATCCGTTTAATTACATAAACATATTATAAACATCTTCTTGATAAAATCAAGCGCAATCTTGAGGCGGAAAGACGCTTACTATTTTCTTAGGAGTCTATAAAATAAAAAGATATATAAAATTTTTCATTTTAAAAAAGTCTTTACAATAGAAAAACCAAATAAAAATGGAATGAGAGAATAACCATTGTAATTAAATAACACATTATAGAATGGCACCACTGGTACTCCGAAATAAAAGATAAGGAACGGATAGATTGTTGCTAAGAAACTTATTAGAAGTACAACTAATTGAGATGAATTCACTGTAACCGATTTAGGGAAACCCTTATACAAAGCAAAATAAATACCAATTAGAATCGGAATTGTTCCCCAAGGCCACAAATTGTAGGAAAGATTAAATGTGTGTTTATATTTAGTATCAAAGTAAAGGAAAGATCTATTCGCTAAATAGAGCAGAAGAAGAAACCCTACAGTCCAGAAAAAAGAATATGAATAGCGTTTTAGCATCAGAGCACCTCCGCATTCAAGATATACGATCCCCATAAAATATATGCGAAAACCATATCTATAATTTACCATAAGTTTCACTTTCCGTGAAATCAACCTTGGCGACCACGGTTTTAGTATCCACTGAGAGAAACAAACGCCCGTTTCCTAGGAAAACAGGCGTAACGACTCAATATTTCCATTGCTCAAGCAAGTCTTTATTTCCATGGATATGTTCTAAATGATTCTCACCCCACAAACAGAAGTGATCCAAGATCGTCTTCAAACTCAAGCCATATTCAGTAAGCTCGTATTCTACCCGAAGCGGAATTTCGTTGTACATATGACGATTAATCACTTTGTCCCGTTCCAATTCCCGCAGCTGTTTGGTTAGCATTCTTTGCGTGATTTCAGGCATTAAACTCCGTAATTCATTCGTCCGTTTCTTCCCATTGGTTAAATGATACAGGATAACCCCCTTCCACTTTCCCCCAATTACTTCCAGAGTAACCTCCACGCCAATCATATATTTCTTTTGCTTATTCATATCTAAATCCTCCTAATTTGCATCAAAATTAAATAATAATTAAAGGTTCAAAAAAGACTATAGATACCTTTTATGTTCCTATAGAACAATATAGTGCCTACTTCCTATTTCGACATCCATACTACATAATAGCATTCAGACAAGGATTAACAAATAGAGAGGAGGGCACAACTTGATTCAATTAAGTATTCTTGATCAATCGCCCGTTGCTGAACAACCAACACAAGCAGAGGCCTTTCAAAATACAATCAAGCTTGCCCAAGAAGCTGACAAACTTGGCTATACCCGATTCTGGGTATCTGAGCACCATAATACACCCAGCCTGACCGGTTTTTCTCCTGAAGTTCTCGTTTCCCACCTGGCGGCCAAGACAGAGCGGATTAGAATCGGCTCCGGCGGAATTATGCTGCCTCACTATAGCGCTTATAAAGCGGCAGAAAATTCCAATTTACTGGAAGCACTTGCTCCAGGAAGAATTGATATGGGTATCGGCAGAGCACCTGGAGGGGCACCACTATCTACGCTCGCATTGCAAGACGGCCAAGCTCGAAAATAACAGCCGATTCCCCGTGCAAGTGGACGAATTACTGGCTTATACGCATGGAGAGCTGCCGGAAGGGCATCGATTTCAGGGATTGCATGCCACGCCGAGATTAACAATTTCGTAGACGAATTTATGCTTGTATCTTTGACGCCTGATTAAGAACAAAAAATCGAAGGTTACCGGTTACTAGCCGAAGTCTTTAATCTCAACTAACTTACAAAATGGAGGAATTATATAATGAAAGTACTAGTGGTAGTAACTCACCCCAGACAAGATTCATTAACGGGAAGTGTCACGAAAGAATTGGTAAAAGGATTAACGGAAGCTGGGCATGAATACGAGATTGCGGATTTGTATGCAGAAGGCTTTGACCCTCTCCTTCATCCAGCTGATGAGCCGGACTGGGACAATCCGAATAAAATATATACGGAAGAAGTACTGCGGGAAATGAAGCGCATCCGAAACAATGATGCCATTCTATTCGTCTTCCCATTGTGGTGGTTTGGCGTACCTGCCATGCTGAAGGGCTATATCGACCGGGTATGGAATAATGGATTTGCCTACGGACAAGATAGTGTTACAGGCGAAAGGTACCGTTTACCGGTAGAAAAAATAGGTTGGGTGTCGTTAGTTGGAGGAACACAGCCGCATTTCGAGAAACACGGTCATGATGTTGCAATAAATAGAGAATTGACCTACTTGGTGGATTACGTTGGAGTTAAAGAAGCAGCTGTTGACTACTTGTATGAGACCATTGAGAAATTCCCTGACGATCCCGAAAAAGAGAATAGACATTACGACGCTATCTTAAATGAAGCTTATCGTATTGGCCAACAATTTTAATTTACTAAGCCCGTTAGAGAACTTCCTCTAACGGGCTGTTTGTTCATCATTATGACATCGACATTAGCGACTTAAAATAGATTGCGCAGCAATTTTAGAATCTAATATCTGACCATATTGGTTCAAAGCAGGTTATCGTTATATACTACAGATTAGGATGCGAACACCTATTATTTTTGGAGGAATGGATGATGACAACGATACTGTTCCAAGGCGATTCCATTACAGATGGATCAAGAGGCCGCAGTGATGATCCCAATCATATTTTGGGACACAGCTATGTGTATCTGATTGGTTCTAAGCTTGGTCACGATCTGGCTGAGAAACAGCCTTTAATTATCAATCGTGGAATCAGCGGCAACCGTGTTTCGGATTTATATGCTCGCTGGAATGAGGATGCCATCGCACTGAAGCCTGCTGTGATTAGCATTTTAATTGGGGCCAATGACGCTTGGAGATCGATGGATGGTGAACCTAGTGGAGTCACGGACCGTTTTGGTCGCGCTTACAAGATCCTTCTTGAAGAAACCAGAGAAGTGCTCCCGGACACCAAATTAATTTTGCTAGAACCATTTATATTAAAAACAGGTGCAACAGAAGATCGTTGGGATCAATGGCAAGAACGAATCCAGCTGTATCAAAAAATAACAAAGGAATTAGCATCAGAGTTCGGTGCAATATTTGTGCCTCTGCAAGCTGCATTTAATGAAGCATGCCGGCGTGCTGAAGCTGCTTATTGGATTTGGGATGGCGTCCATCCAACCAGTGCCGGTCAGCAGATCATTGCCGAGCAATGGTTATCTACCGTTCAGAACAGCAAACTAGCTCTCCTCTAATCGATAAAAATGATGAAGACCCGAAGATTACTCTTCGGGTCTTCTCTACCTCATGGAGTCAGGACTCCATGATTTCCGATGTATAGTGGGGAAAATTTTAATATCCCATATCCTTTAATATTTTAGATAACGTACGCAGACGCTCACCGATCATCTCATCGTCATCACTTAACGCTTGGCTGAACAGCTTAATATCTTCATTAATTCGCTCATTGTCCGTACATACCGACACCGTCATGGCATCCCCTTGCAGGCCAACCCGGTCGATCACGGGCTGCTCGGGATCATACAAATTCTCATATCGATAGGCTTCGCGGAAATGCTCCAACGACCGGCAGATCAGAATGGATAAGTCAAGAACGCGGTGAAGCGGTAGTTCTTCTGATTGCCTGGACCATTTTTCGCCCGTATATCTCCATACTTTAGCCGAAATATCGACCTTTCCTCGATCGTTCCACTGGGCTAGTCCCAGGGAAAGACCTTTCGCGTCAGTGTTACCCGCCATCCGGCCGTCAACCTTCTCATAATTCTCCGATACGACAACAGGTTTATGTTTTAACGTTGTAGGTATTTTCATTATAATTCCCTCATTCCATTTACCTATTTACTAATTTAGTAAACGACGGTTTCATCTTATCTTTAATTTCACCGTTAGTCAAATCGGTCTTTAGACAGGTTTCAATGGAATTACAAAACCCGCCAATTGTTCCATTGACGGGCTTCTAACCTCATTTAATCTATGAAATCATTTATTCTTTTGGAGGCTTATTGTACCCTTTGTCTCCATAGGGCTGTAGCTTCTCTAGCCACGGCTTCAAGATTTGTTTCTGTTCCCAGCGTATATCCGTGATCTTATCGGTTTCCTTCTGCTGCAGCACCTCATATGTGAACGCATCCGCTCCGAATTCCTTCCAGTCCTTTTGCAACTGGGCATTCGCGAATCGCCCTTGATCCAGCTGCATCTGCAGGGTGAACCATTTGTTTTTCAAGTTGGGATAGCTGTCGATGAAGATTTTGCCGTTGACGTTGTTTTTGATTTGCGCGACACCCATATAAATCTTAATTTGCTTGTACTCCTCAAGCAGCTCCTTGCGCTTTTTCATATCCATATCTTTCTCTCCTTATCGTAATTATATAAAACGAACTTACAAATACCGGGCGATAATCCGCACCAGCTTCGCAGGGAACTCGCGCAAATTGGTTATATCCAAAAATCTTTCATTGCCATAAATCTCACTAATGACATCCTTGTCTTGACCAATAGCGGCTGCAAGAAAGGTAATGCCTTTCCGTTCATATTCCTCTATCGTTTGCTGCATGTCTGTAATCGCATATCTTCCGGTATAATTGTCCATTGCTTTGGGCTGCCCATCACTGATACTAATTAACAGCTTGGTCTGCTCTGGCGAAACGGCTAACCGTTCCCCCATAACTCGCAGGGCCATTCCATCACGATTGTTGCTTCGAGCCTGAATACGCATCAGCCTGTACCGGTCATTGTCATCTCGTTTATCAAAGTCCGCATAAGCAAAGATCGACATTTGTTCTAACCTGGAAACATCGGCAGTATCGCCATAGATTAATACGGGTATATTGCACAGTTGGCAAAATTCATAGACTGCGATGACGGCTCGTTTGGCCGCTTCTAGTCTCCCGAACGCCGCCATCGAGGCAGATTCGTCCACTCTTAGACCAACTACAAGGGAAGGGGATTCCGTTGGAGGTCTTTTTTTGGCAAAATACCTGTAATCCTTATACGCCACGCTATCTGCTTGAAACTTGCTGCCATAGTAACGATTACGCTCGAATTCGGAAGATGTCTCATGTTCCAGGAGCAGAAGTGTCTTTCTGGCAATTTCCTGGACGATTGGCATCAGTTCCTTACTTAGAGTGACATATTCCGCTTGGAGTTCCTGATCGTAATCTGGACGGTGAACAATGAGCTTTACCCGCTCATGAATGGAATCTGACACCATCGCTCTTGCGGTCTGATTGAGTTTTTTGCGAAAATCGCACTCTTGTTGTTGTGCTACTTCAGACATCGGTTCAGGGTTGGCCTGATGGTATTGCGGAGAGCCATCTTCTCCGGTATCCGTACTTCTCATGTCAGTTGAATCATCGGAAACACGGGAAGAGTTCTCTTCACTATCCGCGGATTTTTTTAGAGCGATTCCCTCTTCATCTGCCCCGTTGTCATTGTTAACCTCAGTGGCCCCTATATCTCCCCATAACTTAATCTCTATTGCTGCGTCATCGCTAGATTTTCTTTTTTTTTTACCTCACCCGTCGTAACGGTGTCTAAGCTTGTGAGTAGACCATGTTTTTCGAGCGCTTCTTCCAAAATCTTTATTTCTTCTGCATCGGTAGTTATTTTGTAGATAACCTTATGATATAGCGATTCTTTGGCCGAGGCGCCTTCTGCAACCGCATCTGCCCAGTAAAAGAAGGAACGCATTCCAGCTACACCTTTGATGGCATTGGTCCGGGCTGTAGTATCCAAAATGATAATCGTATCTGCTAATACGCTGAGTACCCGGTCATCTTGATAACCAGTTTTGACTTTTGCCCGTTCCACCATGACTTCTTTCGTTGGCAGATTCATTTTCTCCGAGTGCTGTACTCTGTCCCGCAGCGCTTCATTGAGCGGTCTCGCCCCAGCATAACTACGATTGGTGGTAATGACCGCGATAAAGTCTGGATGTCTGTGAATGATTTCAGTTGGAAGATTAATACTTCCGTCCAGTTCCAAAGCAGAGTTGAGCGCCATGAGTACCGCTGCATCACGAATGACGTTTGGTTCCTGTATTTCTAGAAGATAGCCTTGCTGATAAGCCCTAACGATCTCTGAAGGGTAAAAACGGTACTCAACAGTTTCCCCTTCACTGTGTTCCGCAGCTAGCTTCAGCAATTGCTTCATCTTTAAGCCTGCTTGTTCTTCGGTAATCTCCAATGCATTCATCAAAATTTCAGTGGCGCTTTGAAACCCGTCGCTTTCATACAGAGCTTTCAGGACAGTTTGCTCTACAGGCTCCAGTTTCTCTAATTGTTCAGAAGAAATCACCGGTAATATCGCGCCAATGATATCCGATTTATCCATGTCCGCAAAACAGGTCACCTTTGTATAGGGTAGCCCAAAATTAGCGGATAACGCTTTGGCTAATTGGGTTTTGCCAGAGCCGGCATCACCTTCTAACAGAATATTGGCGATTTTCATTTCACCGCGATTCCAGTTCCGTTTCACTTCGTTACTGATACGCTGTTCCTCTTCGCCGGGCTTATGAGACATGGGCTTTTGCCACACCAGCTTTTTTTCTGCATCCGTCAATGATCTCTCAGGTGACAAATAATATTCCTCATGTTCTTGCATTATTTATCTCTCCTTCTTGCCCGTCATGCTGTCGGGCCTGCCTCAGCTTTACTACTCTTCTTAACAACAATAGGGAGCAGCAACAGCGCACCGAGCATCGCAAACGTACCACTCACCGCAAATACTCCTATTAAGGAAACCGCATCCTTGAGATAACCGGAGATGAACATTCCAACAACCATCATCCCCATAAAAATCGGCATAATCGTTCCGGATACCCGGCCAATGAATGCTCCCTCTGTGTTCCGCACAAGAAGCGTCTGAATTCCGCCTTGGATACAAGGGTAGAACAGACCGCTAATTACGAGCAGAACAATGGTCAGCCAAATTTGCTTGGACGCGCCCATTCCCACCGTACAGACGGCATTGACAAGCAAGCCGACTAAAAGCAATGTCTGTGGCTTAAACTTCTTGGCTATCGCAATAATAGCGGCTCCGCCTACCAGCATCGCTGCCCCATTGGCCATCACGAGCCATTGCAGAAATTGTCTATCCCGTCCCAAATTCTCGATGACCAGGAAGATTTGCAGGGGCTGAGTCAATCCGGAAGCCAAACCAACTGCCGAGAACGTCATACTCAGTGTTCTTAAAGATTTATTGTCCCTGATATAGCGCAGTCCAGCCGTCAGCTCCTTGATGAAGCCACCGTTATTCTCTGACTTCGGTTCCGCCTCATCACGCGGAAGGGTCGATAATATGAAGGAAGAGCCCAGGAACATCACTGCCGTCAAAATCAGAGACACGTTAATTCCAAATTTAATAAAAATAAATGTACCGATGACTGGTCCAAGCACCGTAAAGACAGCAACCAACGTTTGAGACATTGCCATCACGCCCTGCAGTTGTTCAGCAGGCACATGTCGCTTGTACAGTTTCATCGCCGAAGGCTGAGAAAATTGCGACAAGCTGGCAGAAACAAAAGACCCGATCAGAAGGGCAACCCATCCACCGTTTATGACCGCAAGCAGCACAGCCCCAACGGACAAACCAGACAACAAGTCACTCCAGACCATCGTTCTCTTCGGCCGCCACCTGTCGGCAAAGGTTCCGCCAATCAGGCCAAATATAAAGATCGGTGCAAATTCTGCAACCGAAATCAATGATATATCCACCGGATTATTATGCGTCAGTTCGGAAACATACAGCAGGACGGCATAATTACGGATCCATATCCCCAGTTGCAGCAGCACCCGGGAGAGGATAATTGTTCGAACATAGCGATTCGCAAACATTTTTAATACCCCATATCTTCTAAAATTTTCGATAGCGCACTCAGACGCTCGCTGATCATTTCATCATCATCACTAAGTGCCTGACTGAACAGCTGAATATCTTTATTAATCTTTTCATTGGCCACATCGACCGCCACGGTCATAGCATCACCTTGCAGGGCAATACGATCGAGAACCGGCTGCTTCGGATCATATAAATGCTCATAGCGATAAGCTTCTTGAAAATGGGCCAAGGTCCGGCAGATCAAAATGGACAAATCCAGAACACGATGGAGAGGCAGTTCTTCCGATTGTCTTGACCACTTTTCTCCCGTGTATCTCCATACTTTAGCCGAAATATCGACCTTTCCCCGATCGTTCCACTGCGCCAATCCCAGGGAAAGGCCCTGCGCGTCTGTGTTTCTAGCCAATCGGCCGTCAACCTTCTCATAATTCTCCACTACAACTACAGGTTTATGCTTTAACGTTGTAGGAATTTTCATCTTGCTACCTCTTCTCATTTACTAATTTACTAAATTACTAATTTACTGCTCAATAATATCTTGAACTTTTTTGTTCGTCAAGCCGCTTTTAAAAATTTGGAAATCACTCCTTAGCGGAATTTGTAGCACAAGAACAAAAAAAGGTGACCTCTGATTCATTCAGAAGTCACCTTTTTTAACCACTTGCTAAAATATATTCAACGTTATATTGCAGGGAATTAACGAGGCTTTGGAGCTTCATATAACGTGCCATTAACAGTCATCTGTTTGCGATATTCTCGAGGTGAAATTCCCTCCATTCGCTTAAATGTTTTGTTAAAGTTACTGACATCTTCAAAACCAACCTCATTGGCGATTGCAATAATTTTAAGATTGCTTGATGTTAATAAGGATTTTGCGGCATCACAACGCACCCGATTCCTAAATTGAAGAAAAGACATCCCTGTTACCTCTTTAAAATGATAAGTAAACGTAGATTGGCTCATGCCGCAAAGCCGGCTTATTTGTTGAAGAGTCATTGCTTGGGCATAATACTTCTGAATAAACTCACATACTCGCTCGATAATTGTACAATCGTCTAATCCTGACAGCAAAGTTGCATTATCAAGTTTGTCATAGCACCTGCTTAAATACACAAACAACCCTAACAATTTCGTTTGAATCATAAGCCTATAACCTAGACGCTTTTGATTAAATTCATCTCCGAGAAGGTCAAGTAATAGTCGAAATTCAATCTGCTCAGCGGGATTTAACGTTAACTTCAGACTGAAATCAACGGTTTCTCGAAAAAAAGGCTCCACATAAAAGAAATCAAAAAAAGGGTTAACTTTTATTAGAACTTCCAGTTCATTGCGTAATAGTTCAGGCTGAAATTGAACCCCGTATACTTCTAAAGTATGGCCTGCGTTCGCTGTGTAATAATGATCTTTATTCGGTTCAATAATAAAGACGTCTCCCTTAGAGACTTGAAAATGTGAACCATTGTATACATGTTCGCCCGCACCGTTAACGATATAAATAAGATTAATGTAATCATGGGAGTGTGAGACCCGATGATCGGTTTCAACAATCGTTTCTAGATATATTCCGAAGGGAAATGTATCGCTTTCTAAAACAGGACATGCACCGATTTTTGGTATGTTTTTATTGCCTGTAATCATTCGGTTCAACTTCCTTTTGTAGGATGGTCAGCAGATTTGCCTACTCTTTCGGCAAATTCGCCAAGTTTAAAACACTCGTATTAAGTAGTATATGTATATCAAATCATTACATCAAGCAAAGGGGACTTGGAACATGAAATTCAAAAATTTAGGGAAAACAGAACTAAAAGTATCCCGTATAGGTCTTGGAACAAATGCAGTTGGTGGTCATAACCTGTTTCATAATCTTGATGAGTCGAAAGGTTTTCATTTGGTAGAAAAAGCAATATCTTCGGGCATAACTTTTATAGATACCGCAGACGTTTATGGTTTTGGTCGTTCTGAGGAAATGATTGGTGAAGTGCTTCGCCGAAATGAAATCAGCCGTAACGAAATTGTTCTTGCAACTAAAGGTTCTCAGCAGCGGCAAAATGACGGGAACGTGATAGCCAATAACAGTCCAAAGTATCTTCGCACAGCACTCGAAGCAAGTATGAAACGACTAGGAACTGACTACATCGATCTATATTATATCCACTACCCAGATAATAAAACGTCATTTGCTGAATCTATCGGGGAACTAGTTCGTCTAAAAAATGAAGGGAAAATTAGAGAAATTGGTATTTCTAATGTCACTTTAGAACAACTTAAAGAAGCAAATGCCGACGATCAAATCGCTGTTTTGCAGTCTCCTTATAATCTGTTAGACCGCTCTGCCGAGAATGACTTATTACCTTATTGCAGAGAGCACCAGATTTCATTTATTCCTTACGGACCTTTGGGATTTGGTATTTTAGGTGGGAAATATAATGCTGATTTTAAACTGCACAGTGGGGATTGGCGTCAAAGTCTTCCGTTATTCCAATCGGATGTATTTCCACTCATTTTGAGCAAGGTTGAGAAGCTTAAAGCATTCGCACATGAGAAACAGACTACGGTCGCTAATCTCGCTATAGCTTGGTTATTAGCTCAACCTGGAATTGACGTGGTAATACCTGGCGGTAAAGAACCGGAACAAGTAGCAGAAAACTTGAAAGCAAGTGATATCACACTTATAGAAGAGGAAATTAACTTTATAAAAAATATTTTCAATTGATATTTTGTATGGTTATAAAAACAGCGACAGCTTGAAGAAATATCTTAGACTGTCGCTGTTACTTAACTAAAATCGCTTGAGTGAAAAATGAGAGAGATCTATGTCATTCTTCCCTGAAATAATCAGGTTGCTCAAGGCTTGTCCAACTGCACTGCTAAATTTGAATCCATGTCCTGAGAACCCTGCTGCAATCGCAATGTTAGGATACTTTGGATGTAAATCGATAATGAATTTTTCATCAGGAATCATCGGATACATGCAAATCTTTCCATACTTCAGTTGCTGAATTTCAGGAAGATATCCATTCAAAAATTGCCGCAAATCTTCCTTATCGCCTGCTACTTCACCAAACTCTTGCATCGATTCATCCGGATTTATTTCATCTCCGCCATCATGTCGGCCTACCTTTAAGCCGCAGCCATCCGTACTTGGAAAACCGTAATAGATACCTTCTGGAGTCTCAAAGTTAAAGGCTGGAAACTGCTCATGATTATAACTATTTTCATCAGCATCAAACCAAGCAAAGGTCTTTCTTACAGCTGTAAGAGGAAGATCCAAATCGAGCATCGTCGAGAGTAGCTCACCTGACCAGGACCCTGCGGATACAACCAACGCATCGGAGTAAAAGGTCTCTTCGTCCGTTTTAATGATTACTCTGTCAGCTAGAACGGAAATATCTTGTACTCTACTATTAGTGAGGATTGTAGCACCGTGGGATTCGGCAAGCTCTTTATAAGCTTGGATACATTCCTCACTTTTCAGTATTCCTGACGCTGGTTCAAAACACCCAACATAGTCGCCGGGTAAAGTGATGCCAGGCCAGCGCTGATAAACTTCCTCAGCATTCATAATATCGAGTGGCAACGAATATTTTTCAGAACTAGAAATAATATTTCTGATAAATTCGGATCCTTCCTCACCTACATTGAGAACCCCTGTTTGAAGGAACAATTGCTTACCCGTAGCCTGTTCTAGATCAGTCCACAATTCTTGCGCTCTAAGAACAAATGGAACATACTCCTCACCCTCGGCATAAGCATGCCTGATAATTCTAGTTTCCCCGTGATGGCTACCTTTGTTATGTGGTGGGTTAAAGGAGTCTAACAATAAGGTTTTCTTGCCACTCTTGGCTAAAAAATAACCTGCAGCCATTCCCATTGAACCTGCACCAATGATGATTACATCAAAGTTCATACCCTTTAACCTCCATGCCAAAACTAAAATATTTGAATATCAATCTTCTGTCAAATTGGTTTTGGTGTCAAGGAATGCCCGAGGGACGCTGAAATTGCAGCAGCTGCTTTTCTAACGGCTGATCCATATTGTATGCAAAAATCAGGTGTGAAATCTTGCGTAAAACCTAGAACGGTAAGGCTCCCTATCACCCTTCCAAAACGGTCGAATATGGGAGCTGCTACCGCACTGACACCTTTGTCCAGCTCTTGGTGTGATTCCGAATATCCCATGCGACGGGTGATCACAAGGTCATTTAATAATTTCTGGCGATCTGCAGCTTCATGTTCAGAAGATGGCTTCGACGCAGAAGAATCCATATATCTTTCCAGCTCTTCTTGCTCAAGAAAAGCAAGGATCGCCTTTCCCGATGATCCCTTATTAATCGGACTCAAACGTCCGATCAAATGTGTGACATGGACGACTGCCGGACTATCCACTTTGTCCAGACACTTCACCTGACGATTAGAAATAATGGATAAGGTAACCGTTTCTCTCACTTCATGAGCCAGACGTTCTAATTCGCCACGTGCCATCCGCTGGAAGTTCAATCTCCCGGACAGACGGTCCATGATGAATTGAAATATTTCCACACATACTTCATACTTACCATCCGGCAGCTGGGAAACAAATCCGCGTCGTTGAAGCGTACGAAGAATACGGAAGGTGGTTGATTTATTGAAGCCGGAAGCAGCTGCGAGTTCAGCAACTCCCCATCCTCCATCCCGTTCAACCAGTCTCATAAGAACTTCTAATCCCTTATCCAGTGTTTGCAGTTGGTCTGTATCATTCCCTGACATAAAATTCTCCTTATCATTACAAAACTTTCGATAGGAATTCTATTGTTCTTTGATGTTTAGGATTAGAAAATACTTCCTCTGGTGTGCCTTCTTCTAGAATGGTCCCTCTATCCATAAATAGAATCCTGTCGCCAACTTCTCGGGCAAACCCCATCTCATGGGTGACAATCACCATTGTCATTCCTTCTTTAATCAAATTTTTAATGACATCCAGTACTTCTCCCACCATTTCAGGGTCGAGCGCAGAAGTAGGCTCATCAAATAGCATGACTTCCGGATCCATGGCTAAGGCTCTGGCTATTGCGATTCGCTGCTTTTGTCCCCCTGAGAGAGAAGCCGGATAATCCTTTTCCTTACTGGACAAGCCTACCCGGCTTAACAGCTCTAACCCGCGTTTATAAATATCCTGTTGAGGCATCCTCTTAACATGAACAGGAGCGAGCATAATATTATTGATCACATTATTGTGGGGAAACAGGTTAAATTGCTGGAATACCATGCCCATTCGCTGCCTAATCTTATTGATATCCGCTTTTTTATCCGTGATATTCTGACCATCGAAAATTATCGATCCAGAGGTGGGAGCTTCCAGCAGATTCAAACATCTCAGCAAGGTTGATTTGCCCGAACCGGAGGGACCAATAATAACCGTTACTTCCCCTTTTTTAAAATGCTGGTTGATGCCCGATAATACAGGGGTCTTCCCAAAGTTTTTATACAGGTCTTTAACGTATATCACTGCTCTTAAATCTCCTTTCGATCCAGCTCATCAACCTACCCAATGAGAACGTTAGGATAAGATAAAACACGGCCGAAATTATTAATGGTTCAAGAGCAAGATAAGTGGCTCCTTGCACAATCTTGGCTGCTAGTGTCAATTCTCCAACGCCAATAACGGAGGCCATTGAAGAAGCCTTTATGATATTCACAAACTCATTTCCGATAGCCGGTAAAATATTTTTGATTGCCTGTGGCATAATGACAAGCCTCATAGCCAAGCTACGAGACATGCCCAAGCTTCTTGCCGCTTCCATTTGCCCTTTATCAACAGCCTCGATACCTGCTCTTACAATCTCAGCTATAAATGCGCTGGCATTTAAGGTAATCGCAATAACAGCCGACTGAAATGCTGAGATATCGATACCCAGCAGCATTTTACCACCCGAAAAAACAAGCAGTATCTGTAATAGCAGTGGAGTTCCTCTCATCAGCTCAATAAAAACCACAGCAAACGCGCTTATAGGTCTAAATTTCCCGATGCCGGATTTGGAAGCTTTCATAAAATAGATGATAAAGCCTAAAACCGTGGCTAAAATAACGGTTGCTATTGATAAGCCTATGGTGACTTTCAAACCTTCAAGAAATTTAGGAATATAGCGGTCTAGAGAACTAAAATCAAGCAATGATATGCCTCCTCTTTATGCACGTAAACCTTATCCAGGCATATTTAATTCGGACTCTCTATTCATTTTTCTGATTTTTTGCGGCCAATTCGGAAGCGGCTTGAATATATTTATCAAGATCTCCAGAATCCTGAAGTCGTTTAATGGTTTTGTTGATAGATTCACGCAAAGCATCTTCATTCTTTTTGACGACAACTCCAACTCCAGCGCTGTTTAAAGCAGAATCATCGATAACGATGCCATCAGCAATCGCAAGCTCGGGATTTGCAGCTACAGCAACTTTTGCAACAAGACCTTCACTAATAACAACATCAACCTGCTTAGCTTTTAGAGCAAGGTTTAGCGTATTCATGTTGTCCATCAGCACAAGATTCTCATTCGGGAATTGAGCTTGCATTAGCGTTTGCTCCGTAGAATTCAGCTGCACGCCGATTCTCTTTCCTTTTAGATCGTCCAGGCTTTTATATTTGTCCTTGTCCGAAGCTTGAATCAACGCAATATCTTGGGACAGATAATAAATATCCGAGAAATCAACCTGCTGCTTTCTTTCTTCTGTTGCCGATAAAGCTGAAATCAAGATGTCAGTCTGGCCAGCTTTGAGGGCTGGAATTAATGCATCAAGGTCCAGTTGTTTAAACTCCACTTCTACTCCGATATCCTTGGCAATTTCTTTAGCTAAGTCAATATCAAAGCCAACTCTCTGATCTGCACCGTCAACGATGGCATGGAATCCAAATGGAGCGAATACAGCATTATTGCCAACCACGATCTTACCTTTTGCCTTTATAGCCGCCAGCGCATCCTGAGTGTCGTCATTTTTATCTCCGCAAGCCGATAATACCAACACTAACGCCCCTACTAAGCTAATAAGCATCCATTGTTTGAAAACTTTCTTTTTCATAAAAATCCACTCCCTTATTAATTGTATGTTTTTAAAACATGAATCTACTAAATTAAATCTCCAATTGCGGCTTCGATTTTTTTCACAACCTCACCAGATTCAGCTAGTTTTATGGCTCCCTTAGAAAGCGAAGGCATGTATGTATCATTATCTGTGAACGGAATGGCATCTAGTAACACGTCATAAGCGATTTGCGTGCCTGCCCCTAATTTAAAATCACCCAATACATCTCTCGTGATATAGATGGCTCTTGAGGCAAGCAAATATTCGATCCCAATAATCTTGGGAAGATTATCGATGATTTGCTTTGTCTTCCTGCATGCCCAAGGGGCCATACTTACATGATCCTCTTGATTACTTTTAGTAGACAGGGTATCTACACTGGCAGGAAAACATAATGTTTTATTCTCGGAGGCGATCGCTGCAGCTGCACATGAGATAACAGGATACCCACAATTCAGACCTGCAGGTTCTCCAGCAAGCATTGGTGGCAAGCCATAGTTAAGCGTTGAATCACATAGTGCGAAAATTCGTCGTTCCGAAATATTCCCGATTTCCGCTAGACTCATAGCTAGAATATCCATGGCAAAGGCAATCGGTTCACCATGAAAATTCCCTCCGCTTAAGAAATCAAGATCCCCTTGTTCATTCCAAAACACAAGTGGATTGTCTGTAGCTGCGTTGATTTCCCGCTCCAGAATTTCTCGGACATAGTTTAGGTTATCCCTACATGAGCCATGGACTTGCGGCAGACAGCGAATGGAATATAAATCTTGCACGCGCGGCTGGTACTCTGGATGCAGGACATCATGCTTCAGGTGAACCTTTCTGGCATCTTCAGTCGTGCGCTCACTATCTCTGACAAGTCTTCTAATATTGCTGGCACTCTCTATTTGCCCTTTTTGCCGTCTGACAAGATGGATTCGCTCATCAAACGCCGCCAGTTCTCCCCGCATAGCTTCAATACTTAACGAGGCAGAAGCTTCTGCTTCTTTCACTAGCTTTGCAGCATCGAAATAATTAAGCACAGCCATCCCTGCAAACATCGTCGTTCCATTAATGAGCGCGAGTGCATCCTTTGCTTTCAGCTCGAATTTGATCGGATAAATTCCAGCTCTTTTTAAAGCTTCCGGAGCAGGTAAAATCTCACCTTCATAGTAGGCTTCAGCAGCATCATACCCGATGAGAACAGAGGCCATATGTGCCAAAGGCGCAAGATCGCCGCATGCTCCAACTGAGCCTTGCACGGGAATTACAGGATGGACGCCTTTATTCAGCATTTCGACCAGCCTGTCCACCACTTCAATTCTGAGCCCGGACACGCCTTGACAAAAAGCATTTAATCTTACCGCCATGGTCGCCCTAACGACTTCTTCTGATGCAGGGTCGCCAACGCCCCCACAATGTGACAAAATAATATTTCTTTGAAACAAATCATTATCTTCAACCGAAATATTGAAATCTTTCAATTTACCTACACCAGTATTAAAACCATAGATTGGGGGGGCGTCACTTCTGATCCAATTCTTCTCTATGTATTCTCTGACTTTAATAATTTCTCTTCTACTAGATTCAGCAATTCGAACCTGAACATGATGTCTGGAGATATTAACAATATCTTCAATTTTTATGTTCTCTCCATCTAGTATTACTTCGCTCATAAACATTCCCCCGCATCCTGCATCTGTTTCTATAATAGAAACAGATGTTTCTTTATTTGGTTAATTTTAGTTAAGTGTAAGAGATAGACGTTTCCGTGTCAATACTTAACTTATAAGTTTAGTCGGAATTTGGCTTGCAGGTCGGAATCATAAGATCATTCATAACATGACATACTGTAGTCTAGTTATGAATGATACAGTTGAATTACAAAGGAGGAGTAATCATGTCTTTTCAACTACCCACACCAATTGCAATCTACATGGATTCCCTAAATACCAATGACAATACTGTCATTGACGGTTGCATGGCAAACGACGCTCATGTTCACGATATCGGTGAAGACAAACATTTTAATGGACTTGAGGCCATCAAGAAGTGGCGCGGAGACTCCAATGACGAATTTAAGCTGAGATCCGAGGTTATAAACGTGGAAGACAAACACGGAATAGTCATTGTAACTTCCCTAACCAGCGGCAATTTCCCGGGAAGTCCCCAACTATTTTATTATTTCTTTACTGTCGCATATAACCTGATTTCCAATATAGAAATTGTTCCAGGTAAGGAAAACGTAAAACTCGATAATTAAGCGGCATACAGAAACAAGCAGGTCTGGCGGCTTCTGAAATACCTGTCCAGACCGAAATGATGCGCAGCTCGCACTGGATACGGTCAAGCAGTGGGAAAGCAAAATAGACGTACCTCGGATGCCGTGCTCCATTCGGATCAAGGCTTCCAATATACGTCTCAAGCGTACAACACGCGATTAGAAGGATTCGGCATCGGCGTTATGGGCAGCCACTCTCGCAAAGCGACCTGCCTGGATCACCCATGCATCGAATCTTTTTTTTCGTATTGTGTATTTACTTTTATAATTAACAGCAGAGTCGCCCGATCTAATTTACCGCAGTCTTATTCACCGTTGTTTGGTTTACTCCGATCCCTCCACGTACGGCCCTGCTCCACAAAAGCTGCAAATAGCTTCGTCATTTGACGCTCGTTAGCAGCTGCCATATTTTCAGGATGCCACTGTACCCCGATTGTAAAACTTCTCCCCGTATGCTCAACCCCTTCAATTACACCATCAGGTGACGTTGCCGTCACTTGCAATCCTACTCCGAGCTCCCGAAGTGCCTGATGATGAAGACTGTTGACCCTTACTCCGGTGCTCCCAAAAATGCTAGCCAATCGGCTATCAGGTGCAAGCAAAATATCATGGGTATCTCTGCTTCGAGGAACGTCGCGCTGCACATGTTCCAGAGCTCCCTCATACTGGCTCGGCAAATCCTGATAGAGCGTACCGCCGAGGGCAACATTTAGAACCTGCACTCCTCGGCAGATGGCCAGTAGTGGTTTATCAGTATCTAGAACATAGCGAATCGCTTCCAGCTCAATCACGTCACGAATTGCCAGTGTCTGTCCAAGCTCAGGTATGGCCTCTTCGCCGTATCTGGAAGGATCGATATCCTCACCTCCCGTAAAAATCAGACCGTCACAAAGGTCGATCAATTGTTTAACTGTTTCTATTGAAACAAGCGGCAGAACGATGGGGAGACCACCCGCTGCTTCTACCGCAATGTGATAATCCTGATGAACGTATACTCCTTCACTATAAGCGTTCAATCTGGCTAATGTGCTTGTAATGCCGATAACAGGTTTCATGATAAACTCCTTTTACGCTCATGGTATGGGCCTTGTGTGCAAGGAACGCCAGACTACTGGCGGGTATCTAGCGCATCGCGCAGACCATCACCTACGAAATTTATAGCAAGCACAGTGAGCAGGATCATTGCCCCCGGAGGTACCCACAGCCATGGCTGATCAGTTAATACCGTCAATGATTGTGCGTCCGTAAGCATATTACCCCAGCTAGCTGTCGGGGGCTGCACCCCCATACCGAGAAAGCTAAGGCCCGCTTCACTCATAATGGCAGAAGCAATGCCAAAGGTTGCGTTCACAATGATAGGTCCAACAGCATTGGGGAAAATATGCCGGAACAATATCCTCGGAGTGCTTAGCCCAAGAGCGACGCCTGCATTTATGTAGTCAAGCTGCTTGATAGACAGTACGCTACCTCTAACAAGCCGTGCGACGCTCGGCCAGGAGAACAAAGCCAGGACGAGAATAATCGTCGTCATGTTCGAGCCTAGAATGCTAATGACTACAAGAATAACCATCAGAAAAGGGAACGCCATAAACATATCTGTTATCCGCATGATCAACATGTCCAGCCAGCCGCCAAAATAAGCGGACACGATCCCGATTAGTGTTCCAACGGTCACATATAGCGCTACTGTCACGAACCCGACGATAAGTGAAATTTGCGTCGCATAGATGAGACGACTCAGAACGTCGCGTCCAACCTGATCCGTCCCAAGCCAATGCTCTGCCGAAGGGGGAGCTGAGAAAACTCCCGTTACTTCTTTAGGGTCGTTGGGAGCAATCCACGGTGCCAGCAATGCCACAAGGATAAGCAACACAGTTATTACGAGCCCGGCAACGGCCAGCTTGTGCCGAATAAAGCGAGTGAATAACTGCTTTAAAAAAGCATCCTCCGTCTCCGGTTTAACGCTCTCAGCAGGGATCACTGCAGACATGGAGCCCTCATCAAGCTCATACGGAGATAATGCCAAGTCGATCACCCTCTCTAAGTGTATTTAATACGCGGATCAGCTGCTGCATACAGTAGATCCGTAAGCAAGTTGGTCGTAAGTACAATCAGTGCCGCTACCAGATTCAGCCCCATCAGTATTGGATAATCGCGGGACAATATAGATTGAATCGTTAGCTGACCGATACCTGGCCATTGGAAGATCTGCTCAATAAGAATACTGCCGCCTAACAACAGGGGGATTTCCATGCCAACCACTGTAATGATGGGGAGTAGTGCATTACGCAGGGCATGCTTATTGGTAACAATAAACGGATGCAGGCCTTTGGAATTTGCTGTACGCAGGTAGTCCATATTCATTACATCCAGCATACTCGCCCGCACATATCGCACTTTTTTCCCTGCAATAACAATACCTAGTACAAACACAGGCAGAATCATATGGGTAAGACGATCCCAGAAGCCCCCTGCGCCGCCGAGCGTAATCATCCCGCCCGTGGGGAACCATTTCAATTGAACAGCAAATACATAAATCAGACCCAAACCGAGGAAAAACTGCGGAATAGAGGTACCGATAAAAGATAGGCCTGTCATAATATAATCGAACTTCGTATTTTGCTTAACAGCGCTAAGAATACCAACAGGAATGGCAATAAGCATACCGAAAATAAGCGCAGCAGAGGCCAGCAGTAAAGTTGGACCGATTCTTTCGCCGATAATCTTGGTAACGGGTGCATACGAGCTGAAAGAGTAACCCAGCTGACCCTGCAGCAGATTCAGCAGCCACTTAAAATATTGCAGAATCACAGGATCATTCAGACCCAGAATCTCTTTCCTGAGCTCAAGTACTTCCTTAGGGGTATTCGGATCGATAAACATATCAACTGGATTGCCAGGCGCAAGCTTAATAATGAAATAATTAAGCACTGTAATCCCCAATAGGACGGGGATCGCAATCAGGATTCGGCGTATAATATATTGAAAAATGGCCGACTCCTCCCTTCTCTTTCATAACTCTATTGGGCAAGAGGAAAATGACAAGCAACCGCATGCGGCTGCTCGTCTAATACCGGTTCTTCCACGCGGCATAGCTCCTGTGCATACGGACAGCGTGTATGGAATCGGCAGCCACTGGGAGGATTGGCCGGAGACGGCACATCGCCCTGGATGACGATACGTTTGTCTGCACGCAGGGTCGGATCTGGCTTCGGATAGGCTTGAAGTAAGATTTGCGTGTAAGGATGCCTCGGACTGCGGAATAGTTCATCCTTATCACCAATCTCGACGATTTTCCCCAAATACATCACAGCCACTCGAGTGCTAATATATTTCACCGCACCGATTCCGTGAGCAATAAATAGATAGGTCAGATTCAATTCTTGTTGCAGATCGGACAAAAGATTCAGTATTTGTGCTTGAATGGATACATCCAGCGCAGATACCGGCTCGTCGCAGACGATCAGCTTAGGTTCAAATGAAATTGCCCGAGCGATCCCGATCCGCTGACGCTGACCACCGGAGAACTCGTGCGGATACCTATTTTTATAAGCTTGTGGCAGTCCGACCATATCAAGCAGTCGGTTCACACGCGCCTGTACCTGACTACCGGTTGCTAAATTATGCGCAATATACGGCTCTGCCAAAATGTCAGCCACTCGTTGGCGCGGATTAAGCGATGCATATGGATCTTGGAAAATGATTTGAAGCCGCGTACGAACCTCCCTGAGTTCCTTTTGCTTTCGGTAAGTAATATCCTCATTTTCAAACAATATCCGCCCTTCAAAAGGATTCTCAAGTCGTACAATCGAACGACCGAAGGACGATTTGCCGCAGCCGGATTCACCAACAAGTCCGAGTGTTTCGCCTTTATGGATGCTCAGGGTAATATCGTCTACCGCCTTTACATGACCGACAGTACGTGAGAATACACCTTTTTTAATCGGATAATACGTCTTCAGCTGTTCTACTTGAAGCAGCGGAGAATCTGCGATCATAATACGCTAGCCTCCTGTTGCCGGGAATTTACAATGTTTGATAAAGGTATCGTCTGCTCCTCGACGACCCAGCATCGTACTTGATGCTCACCCGCCACACTTTTAAGCTCCGGCTGTTCCTGCCGGCAACGGTTGGTCGCTAAGGCACAACGGGTATGGAAACGGCAGCCCTCAGGCATTTTTGTGATCGAGGGCACCGTGCCGGGAATAGCCTGTAGCCGTTCATTCGCTCCATGAATACTCGGGATGGATGCCATCAATCCTTGCGTGTAGGGATGCTTCGGTTCACGGAAGAGCGTGAATACATCAGCCGATTCTACAATTTGGCCCGCATACATAACGACTACACGATCCGCCATCTCCGCTACGACACCCAGATCATGAGTGATCAGCATAATCGCTGCTTTGCTCTCTTGCTGAAGCACTTTCATCAGCTCCAAAATTTGCGCTTGGATCGTGACATCAAGTGCTGTCGTCGGTTCATCGGCAATCAGTAGCTTAGGCTTACAGGACAACGCCATAGCAATCATAATTCGCTGGCGCATCCCGCCAGAAAGCGTATGCGGATAGGTGTTCATTAGATTCTTACCATGAGGTAATCCGACTTTATGCAGCATTTCAATGGCATAAGCTTTGGCTTCCCTGCGGGTAAGGCTTGTATGACATTGAATCATCTCCACAAGCTGATGTCCGATCGTCAGAACCGGATTCAGCGAGCTCATTGGCTCTTGGAAGATCATAGATATCTCCTTACCCCTTAGCGTTCGGAGCTCCTTCTCGGAATTGTCAGCTATATTCTGGCCGTTAAAGCGAATTTCCCCTTGCTTAATCCGGCCATTATTACCGAGCAGTCTCATAATTGAAAGTGAGGTCACACTCTTTCCGCAACCAGATTCACCAACAATGCCTATCGTCTCCCCTGCTTTCAGATTGAAGCTAATATCCTGAACAGCAACTACGTCTTCTTTCCCATTCCAAAATACAGTTTGCAGCCGATCGATTTCCAATAGATTAGTGATATGATTCACCGCCCTTCTGAAAAATGACGCCGTCCGCGTTCAACTTCTCAAATAAGAACGGGTGCGTGCACATCTTGCGGGATAGCCGGAATATAGGGCTTGCCCTGTGTCGAGTTTAAAAATTCTGTTCGGGCCTTATTCAATGCCTCTCCGCCGTCTGTTAGCAGCTCGTAAGCTGCAAGGGCCAGCAGCTTAGCGGCGTGGTGCATACCTTTAAGACCAATTGGCGAACCAAAAGCAGCCGTCGCTTGCCAGGTATGTACCTGTACACCAAGCGGTGCACAGGTTGTAGTAATCTGGCCCACGGGCGTAATCCAAGACACATCACCAACATCGCTGGAACCGCCACCCGTTATCTGTGAAGTAGATCGGTTTTCGTAAAAAACCGTTGGCAGAAGCTCGTCTGTCTTCCCCCACTCCTGATGACGTTTCTTAGCCGCTTGCAACAAATCCGGATCGAGGGTGGTTGCAAGAGCCGTCGCCAGCTCTTGATCCTCAGCTGAGAAGCTCAGCTCACCCGCATCTTCCTGTTGTTTCACAAGCAATTGATTTAGCGTCTCGTTTATATTCAAATCATAAGCACCCGCTTTAATCTCCCAAGTGACCGAGGTCTCTGTCATCAGCGCACCTCCCTGGGCGATCTTGATTAAGCGCTCCAGCAGTTCGTCCACATGCTTGCGGTTGACGCCGCGGAGGTAGTACCAGACGCTTGCCTCATCGGGTACAATATTCGGTGCTTCTCCCCCATTTGTAATCGTATAATGAATACGCGATCCGTCTGGCACATGCTCACGCAAGTAATTAGCCCCGACATTGGTCAACTCGACTGCATCCAGAGCGCTGCGCCCCAAGTGCGGAACTACGCCTGCATGTGCAGCACGGCCTTTGAAGAAAAATTCAACGGAAGTAAGTGCCGATGTTCGAATGCTCCAAGCTGCATTCGAGTTCCCCGGATGCCATGTGAGCGCAGCATCCAGATCATCAAAAGCACCGGCTCTCGCCATAAATGTTTTGCCGGACAAAACCTCTTCCGCTGGGCAACCATAATAACGAATCGTACCTGACAATCCTGCCTCATCCAGACTTTGCTTTAATGCGATCACAGCTTCTACGCCTGCCGTCCCCAGCAGGTTATGGCCACATCCGTGGCCAGGTCCGCCAGGAGTGATGGGCTCACGAACCGCACTCACCTTCTGCGAAAGCCCCGGAAGCGCATCATATTCCCCAAGGATACCGAGTACTGGTCCACCCGAGCCATACTCAGCCACAAAAGCTGTTGGCACACCACCGATGCCAGAAGTAATTCGGAAACCGGCTGCCTCCAGCGTTTCTGACTGCAGCTTTGAGGCGAAGGCTTCCGTATAAGCTACCTCAGGGTGATTCCAGATGCGCAGCGCAAGCTCCTCATAAGTAGTTCTATTGATTTCAAGCCAGTTAACCAGTTGTTGTTTACCCATGCTCTCCTCCTGCTATTTTAGATCCCATTCATTAATGTTGTTGAACATCCCAATATCGAGCGGCTTGCCGACAAGTACGTCCTTAGACACTGCTAGTAATCTTTTTTCCGAATAAACAGCCAGGGATGGTACATCTTCATGAAGGGTCTCCTGGAGCTTGTTATAAATTTCTTTGCGTTTAGCCGGGTCGGCTTCCGTTTCGCCCTTAGTGATCAGCTCATCCACCAGCGGGTTTTTATAATTCAAGAAGTTGCCCGGATTGGTACTCTTGAACAGAGTGAAGTAGGAGCTCGGCTCAATATAAAAGTCACGGGTGAAGATGGTGATGTCGTAATCGCCCTTTTGTACCTTTTGGATTAGTGTAGGGAAATCAAACTTTTGCACTTGAATGTTGAGGCCAATAGCCGTCAGGTTTTGCACAAGAATATCAGCAGCCTGCTCGCGGATTTTGTTGCCTACCGGAACGAGGAATTCAATCGGCTGTTTCTTATCCCAATTAGCCTCTTCTAACAGCTGCTTTGCTTTCTCCGGGTCATAGCTATAGTTCTCAATATCCTTATTAAAGTAAGGGTGGTAGCTCGGAATTCCCCCGTCAATGACCTCTCCTTGACCTTTAAGCAGCTGGTCCACAATCAAGGTGCGGTTCAATGCATAAGCAATGGCTTGGCGTACCTTTGGATCTGCTATTTTGTTACTGTTAAAAAAAATTTCAGGGGGTACGGAAGGATTTCCTGAAGCCAGGTCGACATTCTCGAATCCTTTGACCTTCTCATAATCTGTAATAGGGATGAGACCTACAGGTACAGAGTTCATCTGAATTTCCCCGGTTTGCAGCTGTGCGACAAGGTTGGTGGCTGGCAGCACTTTGATAAAAATTTTATCCAGCTTGGCCACATCGCGGTAATAGTCGGTATTTTTGACCACCTCAACATACTGTCCTTGGGCAAAGTTAGCGATCTTGAAAGCACCTATCGTAACTTCCGGCTTCTGGAAGTATGGGTTCGTTGAGAGCTGCTCAGGTGCTACGTCCTTCAGAATATGCTCGGGTAGGAAGAACACCTTGGTACCGAAACGTTCCTTGAAAATAAGTGGATCGATTGGCGTCTTAGTTCTGACCTCGAATGTCTTATCATCTACAATTTTCAGGCCACTGATCTCAGTCGTTCCTTCTTCCAGCTTACCGGCATCGTTCAAGCCTTCGATGAAGTTCAGCTTAAAGTTGGTTTCTACCTTCGGGTTAAGGGCTGTTTTTAATGTAAAGGCAACATCAGCTGTGGTGAACGGCTGCCCGTCATTCCATTTAGCCGCAGGATTCAGCTTGACGACAAAGGTTTGATTATCCGTGGTCTCCACGGAATCAGCGATCTTTGGCAGAAATTCGAATTTCTCATTAAGATCAAGAAGAGAGTCATTAATTAGTGCAATAGCATTGTCAGCAGCAGAATCGCCCTGATCATTAATTTGATTCAGCGTGACGGGTACGTTCACAATACCTATATATACAACTTTCTCTTTCTCTTCCTTATTTGGAGAAGGTTCAGCTTCTTTAGGCTTGTCAGTAGCTGGCGCCTGCGTTGCTGAAGAAGATGTTGTATTCGTTGAGGAACCACACGCAGATAACACGAGCACAAGTGCAAGAACGATAAAGAGCATGGTTCGACGATAATGACGATTCATAATTTTTAACCCCCCAATTTTGATTATTCCAATTTGTTTAATATGAATTGTAGCTAAATTTACCATTGATGAATCTCTACTGTCCAATAGATTTGTTCAATTAGATTATCCAAAATATTGAATCTCACTAGCAAATCTGGGGCCTCGGTCATACTAAGAGGAGTTGTAGAAGTAGCCTATCGTGGAATAAGAGGGTTCGAAAATAGAAAATCGCTGCCGGTTCAATGAATGAACCAAGCAGCGATTTTTTAACATCTATGTTGTTTTCAGCTCCTTAGTAAATGTGAAAGCTTATTTTCTATAAGACCAGTTGTCCGGAATCGTAGTGAGATTAGCCGGGTGATGATATCGTTCGCCGATTTCTTTAAAGCGCTGCAGAATGTTATCGTCCAGCACACCTTGCTGGTTCGGCGCACCATTAAGTAAGAATGATACATTATGTTTGTTACATTCAATAATTTTGTCCAGTGCCCAGTCAGCGGTTCTAAGCTCCATAGTGGTATCTGATGTTCTCCAGAACCAAGTCTTCGTTAATATGTTGCAGCTCGCTCCGGGACCGTTAAAAGAGTTATCCACCTCTTGCCCTGCAGCATTCTCAAAAAAGGCAATGTCCGTTTGCTCTACGCCAGACTCACAGCCAATATTCATCAACAAGCACTGTGGTTGCAGGCCTTTGACTAATGCATCGATTTCCTCGAAAGGAAGATCTTCGTAGCTAGGGCCACCCCAAGGCGCATTCCAGCCATCAATAATTAGGAATGGAATTTCCCCGTAACCTGTCAACAGCTCCTCAATCTGATTTTTAATAAACTGCTTGTCTTCAGGCGTGCATTTCTTCCGGCCGATTTGGTGATGCAGATCGAGTGCGGAGAAATAAAGACCTGCTTCAATCCCTTCTTGCCTGAATGCATCTAGATATTCCTTAACTACGTCGGATTTTAGCGTCGCGTTATTTACAGAATGTCCGGTATATTTTGTCGGCCACAGGCTGAACCCTTCATGATGCTTCGCTGTCATCGCAGCAAATTTCATCCCTGCAGATTTGGCAGCTTTGGCCCATTGGGCACAGTTCAGCTGAGTTGGATTCCAGTCCTTGGGATCGAAAATAAACCTGCGGGGCTCATCGTTATTTTCGTGGCCATATTCCCAATCTTCCACTTCTGTATCTGCAAACTGAAATGTAGCACTATTAAAATGAATGAACATACCAAATCTTTGATTAACGAACCATTGTTGTTGATGAACCAATTCTTGATTACTCATGAAGATTACCTCCCAATTATGATTTGTAGCAGAATCGTATAATATCTACCACTCTATAGAATTCCATCCTCTGTTACAGCTAACAAAATCGACATTCTATAGTACAATTCCTACATAATTATTTGGAAGGCCTTCATGTTTCTTGATGTCTCTACTCTGTACGTTTGCAGATTTGAAATGTACAATCGTTACTATAGAAGCTAATGAGCTTGGATGAGCATAGGTAAAAGAAAGGTGTTAAATATGACTCTAAACACTCGAGAACTAATGATTGAAGGTGCCATACAGCTCCTGGGACAACGAGGCGTGCATGCCACCTCCTTTTCTGAAATTATGAAAGCCACCGGAGCGCCAAGAGGCTCGATTTATCATCATTTTCCTGAAGGTAAAGATCAACTGGTCAAGGAAGCTATAGATCTGGCTGGAAAACGCGCTATAAGCTATCTAAGTACCTTTGAAGGACAACCCGCTGAAATCGTAGCCGAGAAGTTCATTTCACTGTGGAGAATGTTGTTAAGCCACTCTAACTTTGAAATGGGTTGTTCTGTGCTCGCGGTCACTGTAGGATCGGACTCATCAGACTTGTTGGATGAAGCCGCAACGGTGTTCCATCAATGGGGAGACCGCTTAACAGCCATGCTATCTGCCGGTGGGCTGGACCTAGGCAAAGCAAAGGGACTGGCAAGTGTCCTCATTGCTTCCTGCGAAGGGGCTGTAGCCATTAGTAAAGCGCAAAAGTCATTCGATACCTTCGATACAGTAGCAGAGCAGCTACTGATTATGGTTAAGAGTGCATCCAGCTCACAACGGGAAACGGAATAATATCCGCTTGAAAGCAAGGTTCTTCTACCTAAAAAACTTGGCCTGTAATCTGCCATTCCGAATTGGAACATGCAGTTTTACAGGCCAAAAATCTTTTTATGAATTTTTAATCCTCCTTGGCTTCCTGAGCCGCTTTAGCAGCAGCTGCGCGAGTTGCCAATGCACTAAATTCTTCAACACCAAAAGCAGTTCCCTGCATCCCCCAACCACCTTCGGAAGCTTCTGTAAGTATCACCCAGGTACGCTTGAGCAGCGTATCATCACCAGCAATCTGTGCTACAATTTCTGTCGCTTCCTTCGTAATCTGCTTTTGTCCCTCACGATTAAGTACACCTGGTGGTGTAATGATTTGGACTCGCACATTATTCGCTGAGTTTGTATTTCCGGTATGAATATCTGTGGCTTTAAGGCGATGTATAAAAACCGCTGTATTGTCCAAATGAAATAGGCTAGGTGAAGCAACACCTTCGGCTCTAAGAATTGCATGGGCTAATGCTGTTCCTAATTCATTTTCTGCTCCTGCTGGGAAAAGATTCTCTGGTGTGTACACATCGATCATTGGCATAGTGTAACTCTCCTTTTTTCAGTACAATTATGACGACCATCATAATCATATATTATGACGATCGTCATAGTCAACAGTTCCTTACCTTTGAACCTGCTTATATGATTGATTCCTCTTATTTAGACGGTTTATAATCATAATGAGTATTCCAGTAATAGCATGAGTTTCTCCTGAAAAGGGACTATCTCTCAAATGAAAATCAATTCATTTACCAATAACACCTTAATTTTAAAAGGAGGGTCTAACCATGGATCAGATTGACTTGAGTATCCTGTACCACCTTCAACATCAAGCGCGAATTCCTATGACAGAGCTCGGCAAATCCGTCGGCCTGTCACAACCGGCTGTAACGGAAAGAGTGAAGCGTTTGGAGGAAAAGGGCGTCATCGAACAGTATCGTACGATTGTTTCACCCGCAAAGGTCGGGCGACAGGCCGCAGCTTACATGCTGCTTCATACAAGAGACTGTGACGGCTTTATTGAATTTTGCCGCTCCGCTCCTGAAGTCATTGAATGTCATCGGATAAGCGGAGAATACAATTACATGTTGAAAGTCGTTACTGATTCCATACAGTCACTGGAGAAATTCGGAGATAAGTGCGATAAATACGGAACTTATACCATTCTAATTGTCATGTCATCACCTATTGACCATAAATTCTTCATCTCTGAAGATACAAACATTCTTGTCGATAAGAATTAGAAATTATAAAAAAAAAAAGAAATCCGGCATTCAAACCGGATTTCTTTTTTTGCGATTCATTACAATAACACTACAACTACTTATTCTCATAGAATTCGGCCTTCAATGTTTCATACTTCGAAATCCATGCTCTCTGGCACGCACTGTTACAATTAGAGCTAGCAAGAGCAGGATGAGCACTACCCAAGGGAAGTTATGAATCCCAAGGGTTCCAAGCAGGATACCGCCAATCATACCGCCACCACCGATGGCTATGTTCCAACTTGTTACCAGCATGGACTGTGCTACATCGGCATTTTCGCCAGCCGTTTCTGCGACCGCTGTTTGCAGTAATGTCGCTGCTCCCCCAAATGTCAGCCCCCACAAGGCAATACTGAAATAAATGATCACAGGTTGACCACTGCCGATTCCCAGCAAAACAGATGCTACGGCGAAACCAGCCAGGCTGAATAAGGTAAGCATGCGCAGCCAACGGTCGATCAGCATGCCTGTTATCCAAATGCCAACAACAGAAGCAATACCGAATAAAAGAAGAATCAGGTCTACTCGCCCAGAGAGTCCTGCCAGTGCAAGAAACGGTGCAATATAGGTGTAGAGGACATTATGTGCAAGTACCCAGAACAACACAACAAAGAGAATGGATCGCACCCCGGGTATGAAGAACACTTTACGAAGGGGAAGCCGCTGCTGACCCACTTGCCCTGGAAAATCCGGTACCGCCTTGATTACCCAAACAATAAGCAGCAGCGATAGCAAAGAAGTGATCCCAAAGACAAGTCTCCACCCTATAAAGCCCCCGGCAAATGTTCCAATGGGAACACCAAGCAGAAGCCCAAGTGGAGAACCGATCATCGCCACTGCGAGCGCCCGCCCCCTCAGAGATTCGTGAACCATACGGCGTGCATAGCCTGCTGTTATTCCCCATACAACACCTCCGGACACCCCCGCGAAGAAACGGGCAGTGAGTGTCAATATATAGTTGGAGGATAAACTTGTAATCGTGTTGAACACAAGAAAAACAACGATACACACCAGCAGCAACGACCGTCTTCGCCACCCGCGCGTAGCGGTAATTAGCGGTATTGCCGCCAAGGTAGAACCTAGGGCATATAAGGTGATGAGCTGGCCGGCGAGTGCTTCTGAAATTCCCAGTCCATCGCTGATCTGGGGCAATAAACCTGCTGGAAGCGTTTCGGTTAAGATACAGATAAAACCCGTCATCGCCAAAGCCAGTAATCCCCCCAATGGAAACCGGTCAGACGAACTATTACCCGTGCCAGGCTGTGAGGCCGAGGCCGTATTTCGGTTCATATGAATAACACCTCTAATCTATAAATTCTAACAATTTATAGTTTATAGGATTAATTCCTTGTTTTACATGTATAAGTAACTGAATATCTGTCGTTTTTATTTTAAAATCATTTATTTTTCTTGTTTATTCCTATAATTTAAAATCAACAGTACCAATAGTAACATTTGCCCCACATCTACTGTAACACCATAAAAGAAAGAGCCAACTTAACGGCTAGCCTGTCGTGTCATGAAACGATTCGCTTTTTTTGCCAATCTCAAATCCCCCTTCACCAGTCGTCTTAATAGTGACAAAGAGGACCACCTCCTTAACTAACCGTTTGAACAATGAAAAGGAGGCTACATCCTCAACTAACGGCATTTTTGTATCTTATTTCCTTTCAGAATAGACAAATGAGGCAAATAAGGGCATTATTGTATCTTATTTTCCGAAAAAGTACGCTGGACAGGGTATTCTGGAAGATTTAAGGTACAATATTGCACTTAATCTCCGCTAACCCTCAGCTGTAGAGGATTTAAGGTACGAAAATGCCGTTAATTGCACTTTGATCATCCTTGCCGTTCCTGCCCCAGATACTTGCGCAAGCATTCTTTGCTTCAACAAAAGAGGGACATCAGCGATAACGTCATTAGACCAGCGACAATAAAAACGTCTTAGGCGCAAAAAAGCTGCGAGGTTAATACCCCCGCAGCTTTCATTTTTAAGCATATCCTATTTTACCAAGAGTAATTCTGTCCTGTGGGGCAATGTACATTTTATTGCCTTCTTGGACGGATGAATCAGCCGGCTGGTCGTGACACGCTTTGAGCGCTATCACGCCCTCTTTCACGGCGGAGGATGATCGGAACCGTGATTGCTGCAGCGATCGCCAACAAAGGAGCTAGTGCACCAGCGATGGGAAACGACGACGAGCCATTCGTAGAGAAGATGCTCAAGTCCCAGAGTCCGTGCAGGAGCATGGCCGACACGAGCGATCCAGTAGACCGCCGGGCAAGGTAGAAGATCGAACCGAGGCCGAAAGCGATCAGTACCTGGAACAGGGCACCCGCCCCGATACCCAGGAACATGTTCGGCAGGTGGAACACTGCGAACATCGCTGTTGAGAGCAGCCAGACCCCGGTTTCACCGAATCGGCTGCGCAAAGCGACTATCAACTGACCTCGGTTGATCATCTCTTCATTGAAGCCGACCAGAATGCTGCCGATGAAGAGATACAGCAACATGAGGGGCGTGACACGGGTGAAGTCGCCGATCAGCATGTTCACGATCGCGATGACCGTCATAATGATCGGGAGAGTCATCGTCCACCCTGAAAGACGCCGCCTCTCAACCAGGCTGGGACGCCACCACCCGTAGAGCGCGACCATTGTGATGGTCAGCACGGCACCACCGGACAGTGGTATTACGTACCAGAGAAGAAGGGTCTGCGCACTCTCGCCCACTCGCGTATAGTCGACACCATTGAGCACAAAGATCGCGTAGAAGACTGCGCTGTAGAGGAAATAGGTGAGAACACCCCATCGTACACGGGGACGAACTCGAAGGGCGGGATCCGAAGATTTTTGCAGCATATCCCTATTAATTGACATCATAAACACTCCCACTATACATTAGTATTTTCTTTCATTTGCTCTTGTTTTTTAGATTTCAACATCGAATACTTCAAGAACTAGGGATATCATGACTGAGCAGATGAAGTAACGCTTCAATCAGATAGTTCATAAGCTCCGGCTCGATGTTTGGGAAGAGCTGCGGATCCCACTCCCCTAGCGATCTTAGCGTTTCGTTTGTACCCAGTTCCTGCAGCGATTGGCCCATCATCTGCTCCATTATCAGCTTTAGAGTAACCGCACGCTCCTGCACAAGGTGATGCTCCGGCGGCAGCCCTTGCTTGGACATGAGGAGCAGATCATTAAACGCTATCATGATCTTACGTTCTACCTGAATCCGTTCATCCAAGCTTAATCCACTCAATGACATCGATTGTACGAGTGCATCCGGCAGACGTTCGGAGAGCCACTGCTTCTGCTCCTCCTCATGCTGAATGGAACGAACCATCATCATCATAATTCTTGGATCAATCGTGTCGTTATCATCAACGATCGCTATTGCCCGTTCAACCGTATCCACAATGCGCTGGATATGCTGCTGCTTCTTCAGCAGCAGCCCATATTGCAGCTTCAGAGAAGCATTGAAATCTTTACCATCCTGTTCCAGATACTCGCTGATATCATCCAAGGAGTAGTCTAAATATTTCAAGGTCAATATTTGATGGAGTCGGAACAAATCCTCATCAGAATAAGTACGGTATCCACCCTCAGTGTATCCGCTTGGCTTAAGCAGCCCCTTACGATCATAATAGCGCAGCGTAGGTGTCGACGTTGAGGTCAATTTTGAGAATGAACCAACGGTATAATACTTCTTACTCATCTTATTCAGCCCCTTTCTAGCACCAGTATAAACGTTAAAGCTGCTTTAACCTCAAGGCCTTTTTTTGGACTCTAATTAAAAAAAAGCTCGATATTAGTCAAACTCCCCATAACGAATGGAATTTTCCAGGTAAACTAAATAGCCAGCCACCGTTGGATTTCCGGCGACTGACTGATTAAACTTGTAAAGTGACTGTGAAGCCTGTCTTACTAATGGAGAACAGTTCCACTTTCAGGTTGATTTAATCCTGCCTCTTGTTCACTTGGTTTGACACGCTTCATAAATAACGAGATGAACAGGGCGATGATCGACATGACACCAGCGAAAATAAAGGCGCCTTTGATACCAAAAACAAAGGAAGAGGGCAAATGTGCTAACATCGCGGGATCTAATTAAGCAAGATTAAGCCCATTGCTCATAACAAATCCTTGATCACGCAAATAGTTTACTTGACCTGTCGCTAGCATCGTCATCGCCAGCGCACTGCCTATCGCTCCAGCCACTTGCTGCAATGTACTCATTATAGCTGTACCGTGTGGATATAACTCAGCCGCTAATGTTTTTTTCACCTTAAAGCCTGTCTGCTCCAGCAATGGAACAATCCCCTTGTCGCCCAGCATATGCCCAGACCCCACTGCAACCAAATGAGTTTGTTTTTTATCACTGTTCAGATAGTCTTTAATTCTCTCGAACATTGCTACATTGCGATCGGACATTATGCTTTTGTAATATTCAGGATCCCAGCCAGTTGATTTGCTTGCTTCAGATTTACGAATCCCGTCGACTGCACGGACGAATCAGCCGGCTGGTTGTGACACGCTTTGGGCGCGATCGCGCCCTCTTTCACGGCGGAGGATGATCGGAACCGTGATCACTGCAACGATCGCCAACAACGGAGCTAGTGCACCAGCGATGGGATACGACGACGAGCCATTCGTAGCGAAGTTGCTGAAGTCCCAGAGTCCGTGCAGGAGCATGGCGAACACGAGCGAGCCGGTAGACCGCCGGACAAGGTAGAAGACCGAACCGAGGCCGAAAGCGATCATTACCTGGTACAGGGCAACCACCCCGATGCCCAGAAAGATGTTCGGCAAGTGGAAGACTGCGAACATCGCTGTTGCGAGCAGCCAAACCCCGGTTTCGCCGAATCGGCTACGCAGAGCGACTATCAACTGACCTCGGTTGATCATGTCCTCATTGAAGCCGACCAGAATGCTACCTACGATGAGATACAGCCACATGAGAGGCGTGATACGGGTGAAATCGCCGATCAGCATGTTCACGATCGCGATGACCGTCATAATGATCGGGAGAGTCATCGTCCACCCGGAAAGACGCCGCTTTTCCACCAGACTGGGGCGCCACCATCCGTAGAGCGTGACCATTGTGATGGTCAGCACGGCACCTCCGGACAACGGTAATACGTACCAGAGAAGAAGGGTCTGCTCACTCTCGCCCACTCGCGGGTAGTCGACGCCGTTGAGCACGAAGATTGCGTAGAAGACTGCGCTATAGAGGAAATATGCAAGAACACCCCACCTTACGCGGGGACGAACTCGAAGGCCGGAATCCAAAGATTCCTGTAGCCTGTCCCTATTAATTGACATCATAAATACTCCCACTATAAATTAATATTTTCTTATAATTCCTCCGTTGTTATAGGTATTATTACTACATGCTAATGCAGAAATTATAGCAGCCCAATGCTACTTAAATACTACTGTTTTACCACCTTGTATCCCGCCTTCTCCAACATAGTAACCAGACCAGAGTCGCCCGCAAAATGTGAAGCGCCAAGGGCAATCATATACGTTTCTTTTTTATCACTGTTCAGATAGCCTTTAATCTTCTCAGCCATTGCTAAATTGCGGTCCGTCTGCATACCTTTGAAATAGTCATCATCCCAGCGAAGCGCATCGACAAATTTAACCAAGTTTTTTTCATCGCCAGTTTTCCATACTTTCAGAATATCATCCATCGACATTTCCGTAGCAGAAGAAGGCAAAGAATTTGGATCCAAAAATTGAAGGAGCAGCTTTTCCTGTAGAGAGTCGGAGAAGTTGTTGAAGACCTGGTACTGGGACTCAAAAGTCTCTAGCCCAATAATTGGCTTTTTCGTATTGATGGCTTTTCCCATGAAATACATGTCAATACCCATACCTTCGTCTAAATCTTGTTTTGCCCCCAGAATGGTCCCCATCTGTTGCTGAGCGTACCACGCCTTGATGTTATCGAAGCTATTTTCCGGTAGTCCATTTTCCTTCAGGAATGCGGTAACTTTGTTATAGGTTGCTGCAGAGATATGATCCTTCAGTGTGGTTCCGTCTTTAAATTCACTCACATCCGTTATCAATTTAGTTAATTCGTCGGGAACGATCTTTGTAAAGTCGATCTCTACGCCCAAGTAGTCAGCAGCATTGAACGCATTCTCAATCTCCGGACGCAACGGGTATATAGTCTTGTCGACGGTGTGGATTGTACCAAGCATATACACGGTGTTGCCTTTATTCTCTACCTTCCACAAAAAGCCTTTGCTGCTTTCGGATTGTTTTCCAGAGGTAAGGCTAACCTGGCGCAGCGATTGATTCCAAGCCACTTGATAGCCTGTAGTTTCAGCAGCAAAGCGGAGCGGTACATACGTTACATTCTTGATTTGCTTTGGTGCTGCGTCCAGCTTAACCGTTTTCCCGTTTGCCGTGGCATTCGTGCTGCCAATCTTCAGGGAGAAGGAGAGACCTTCTTTCGAACCGCTGACGGTACGAGTCGCTTGATCCCATTGCACTTGGACGCCCAGCTTTTCCAGGAGCGGACGCAATGGGACGAGTGTCACTCCTTTTTCAATGATCGGTGCGGAGTTGCTGAACTGGATTTGCTCGCCGTTTAACTTTACGGATAAGGATTTTTCCGCTGCTTGAACGGAAGAATATGCAGAAGTAAGCAAGATCAGGGAGAGTAATACAGCGCTAATTTTTTTCATTGGTATATAACTCCTTCTAGTTGGAATAATAAAACGCAGTTTTAATCGTTAGATTCTTAAGCAACCTTTTTATATCCGATTTCTATATCTGTCTTTATCTCTATCTCTATCTCTATCTCTATCTCTATCTCTATAAGCAACCTTCAATATGCGTCGACGGACAACTTCGTTTGGGGATGTAACCTAGTGCTCTTCCTTCATCTTTTCCTCCCACATGCGACGGAACAGATGACCTAACGCTTCAGACAAGTAGTTTGCAAAGCTAGGCTCAAAGTTCGGGAAGAGCTGCGGATCCATCTCCTTCAGTACTTTTCCCGTCTCGTTCGTTCCTAGTTCCTGTAGCGGGTGTCCAAGTATCTGCTCGAAAAATAGCTTTAGAGCTTGTGCACGCTCCTGTACAAGTGGATCATCCGGCGGCAGCCCTTGTTTGGACATAACAAGTAAATCATTAAACACTCCCATCAGCTCAGTTTCCAGGCTTGTTTCAACACTAAATATAGATTGTACGAGTGAATCCGGCAGATGATCGGAGAGCCACTGCTTCTGCTCCTCCTCATGCTGAATGGAACGAATCATCTGCATAATGAGATCTGAATCAATCGTATGGTTGCCCTTAACAATCGCTCTTGCCCGTTCAACCGTATCGACAACGCGCTGGATATGCTGCTGCTTCTTCAGTAACAGCTCATATTGCAGCTCCAGAGAAGCATTAAAATCATTGCCATCCTGCTCCAAAAATTCGTGGATTTCATCCAAGGAGTAGTCTAAATATTTTAAGGTTAATATTTGATGGAGCCGGAACAAGTCCTCGTCGGAGTAAGCACGGTATCCCTTTTCACTGTAGCTGCTTGGCTTAAGCAATCCCTTGCTATCATAAAAGTGCAGCATCCGTTTCGTCGTTGAGGTCAGTTTAGCGAATGCACCAGCGGTATAATGTTTCTTATTTATCTTTCTCAGCCCCTTTCTAGCATCAGTATAAGGTGTAACGTTACGTTATACTCAAGCATTTTTTTATTCTATTTAAGATGAACTTAAAATCCTAACATAGGGCTCGGTCGTCACTACGGTGGAATGTTTGGACTTCCGGTCGTTATTGTCTCCAGATTTTTGGATTATACCGCTATTAGCGGATAAAATCCGGAGACTGCCTGTGCTTCCGATGCGAGCTTTCCTGCGGAAAGCTTTCAGACGAGCGCTTCGCTCCTACAGTTCCAAACTTCCCCCTTCACTCCTTCTCGCTTTTTGTTACTTTCTTTTGTTTATCTTATATAGTCAAAAAAAGAGCTCCCTAGTCAAACTCCCCATATCAAATGGAGCTGCATGAATACTAAAAAACTAAATTAAAAATAGGGCTAACCTAATGGTTAGCCCTGCAATATTATGAACGACTACTTAGATAACAACTGCTGTTCCACTAACAGCTACCATCATCATGTCCTGGCGGACAACTGCGTAATTGATCCCCACGCCGATTACAGCGTTGGCCCCCATCGTCGAAGCGTGCTGGGTCATTTCTTTGAAGGCCGCGTCTCTTGCTTCCCTTAGCTTCGTTTCATAGGCTTTCGAACGCCCGCCTACCAAATCTCTAAATGAGGCAAGAATATCCCTCCCGACATTAGCTCCCATGATGACCTCACCGGTTGCCACGCCGACATATTCTCTGACTGGGGAACCTTCAACGATTGCGGTTGTTGTAATAATCAAGCATTTCCCTCCTAACAAACAATTGGATTGGAGCTGACCTCCTGGAGAAAATAACAGAGCCAACCTAATGGCTAGCTCTACTGTGTAATAAACAAGAATAAGTGCTACTGTTTTGTTACTTTGAAGCCTTCCTTTTCCAGCGATGGAACGATTCCTTCGTTACCCAGCAAATGCAGCATTCCAACGACAACCAAGTAAGTCTCTTTTTTATCACCATTCAGAAAGCCTTTAATCTTCTTGGTCATTTCTTCGTTGCGGTCATTGATTAGGCCTTGGAAGTATTCAGCATCCCAGCCAGTAGTGGTGAACTCATTCAAAGCTTTTTCATCGCCCTGAATCCACATTTTGTTCAGATCATCTATCGATACATCCGGAGAAGGAGGCGTCACAGATTTAGGATCGAGATTCTGGAGCAGCAGCCTTTCCTGCAAGGCATCTGAGAAGTTGTTGTTCATCTTCATCTGGGATTCCATAGTTTCTAGTGAGACTATCGGTTTTTTCGCTTCATTAGCCTTTTCAATCAGATAATTATCAATCCCTTTTTCTGGTGTAAAGCCCTCTTTTGCAACTTGAATGTTCATGATCTGTTGTGTAACGAACCATGACTTGAAAATATCGAAGCTATTCTCAGGCATACCATTTGCTTTCAGAAATGCTGTAACTTTGTTATACGTGTCTGCGGAGATATGATCCTTCAGTGTCGTTCCGTCTTTATAAACACCCAGTTCCAATACCTGTTTTTGTAAATCTTCGGAAGTGACTGCCGACATATCGACCTCTACCCCCAAGTAGTTGGCAGCTTTTAACGCATCCTCAATCTCCGGACGCAGCGGATACATCCCTTCGGGTACATGATGGATTGAACCCAGCACATACACCGTGTTACCTGTATTCTCCACCTTCCACAGAAAGCCGCGGCCTTCGGAATGCTGCTTCGAAGTAAGAGTAACCTGGCGCAGTGATTGATTCCAGGCCACTTGATAACCTGTAGTTTCAGCGACAAAGCGTACCGGCACATAGGTTACATTCCGGATTTGCTTTGGCGCTGCATCCAGCTTGACGGCTTTGCCGTTTGCAGTGGCGTTTGTGCTGCCAATCTTCAGGGATAAGGACAGGCTTCCTTTGGAACCGCTGACGGTATGTGTCGCTTGATCCCATTTCACATTGACGCCCAGCTGCTCCAGAAGGGGACGCAACGGAACAAGGGTCACCCCTTTTTCTACAATCGGTGCGGAATTGCTGAACTGGATCTGCTTACCGTTTAGCCATACGGACGAGGCCTTCTCAGCTGCATGAGCGGAAGAAAGTCCAGAGGTAAGCAGGCCTAGGGTGAGTATTGTAGCGCTAAGTTTTTTCATTGATATACTGCTCCTTCTGTCGAAGCGACCTACTCTTTTTCTTTTTCTTTTTCTCCCCATTGCCGAATCAACATATGACCAAACGCTTCAATCAAGTAATTTTTAAAGTCTTGTTCCAGGTTCGGGAAGAGCTGCGGATCCATCTCCTCCAGCACTTTTCCGGTCTCGCTATTCCACAGTTCCTGTCCGAGCATCCGCTCGATCATCATAAACAGCGTAAACGCATGCTCCTGAACAAGGGGATGCTCCGGCGGCAGTCCTTGCTTGGACATTACCATCAGATCGTTAAGCTCTAACGTAAACTCACGTTCTACCCGGATCCGTTCTTCCACACTGGATTCACTCATAAACACCGATTCAACGACTGCACCCGGCACACGAGCGGAGAACCACTGCTTCTGTGCCTCCTCATGCTGAATGGAATGAATCAGCAGCATAATGAGCGCGGGATCCATCGTGTCGTTATCCTTAACAATCGCTTTTACCCGTTCAACAGAAGCCACAACACGCTGGATATGCTCTTGCTTCTCCATTAACAGCTCGTATTGCCTCTCCAGAGAAGTCTTAAAATCCTTGCTGTCCTGCTCCAAATACTTTCCAATTTGGTCCAAGGAATAATCTAAATATTTTAAGGTCAATATTTGATGGAGTCGGAACAAATCGTCATCCGTATAGGTTCGGTGTCCCTGCTCATTATAGCCGCTTGGCTTAAGCAGCCCCTTTTGATCATAAAAGTGCAGCGTACGTACCGTTGTCGAGGTCAGTTTGGCGAATGTGCCAATCGTATAATACATCTTACTTATCTTTCTCAGCTCCTTTCTGATAAAAGTGTAGCACCTGACGTAACGTCAGGCGCAAGCATTCTTTTATATGTTATCCAGAGAACAAACAATAAACTAAAAAGACCCGCGTGAGTCGCGGATCTTTTTAGTATTTATTGGACAAAACTATTATCTTATCGCTAATGACTTATTTATTTAAAATTGGTATTTCGCTAAGCAGTTCCTTCAAGTTCATAGCATCCCACGGCATATGCTCTGTTATACCTAATCCAACCACATCTGTTTCCTCAGATAACTCTTTAAGCAGTGCTTTGGAAGGGTTATGTGAGTGGGGAGTACAGCATCAGGAGCATTAAATTTACTACCGCTAAGAAAGCTGCAAGGTTAATAAACCTGCAGCTTTTTTTTGTTAATCCGTAAGTGTCAAACCCTGCATAGGAACACGAATTGTTGTTACATTGCCATGAACTGCATCCGTACATATTCCGTATATTGTGTTTGAATCGCATTCCCCGACCGCAAGATCGAATTACAAAATTGTAAGTTAACTTTAAGGTAGCTGTAAGGTAGATGTAAGGCAAATCGATAGTTCAGGCCAGTCTGGCAGGATAAGATTGGAACAAATAAAAATAGAAATTTTTTAAAAGGAGAATCGAAATGAGGCTGTTTGAACTGTTGCTTTTTGTGTCAAACATCGGCTTGTTTGCATTAACAGTCCTATTAAAAAAAGGACAGCGTAGAATTTCAGTATTCGTTGCAAGCGGGATCGCCACACTTTTAATGGTCATTCATTTGACGGTAGAAGGATACAGAGTTCAGCTATTTTTCCCATATTGCATAACGATCATTTTCTTAGCCATTTCAGGTTATAGCTATTTTAAAAAAACCGGACCCAAAAAGATCCCTCGAGTCTTGCTAGGTTTAGCTTATACCGCTATAGCGACAATGCTGGTCGTAACAGCGGGTCTCACGTATGCTTTTCCTGTATTTAAACTGCCTGAACCGACAGGCGAATTTAAGGTGGGAACACAAGCTTTTCATTTCGTGGATCCCAATAGGGAAGAGATTTTCGGAGACGCCAGAGGTAGTAAGAGAGAATTGATGGTTCAGGTATGGTATCCGGCTCAAGCTGGCACCGGCAAGTACGCTCCCTTGATTCCCGATACCCAGATTTTAAGTTATATGGCTGCGAACTATGGCCTTCCCGGGTTTACTCTGCAACACCTGAAGTACGTATCCAGTCATGCTTATTCGAGGGCCGAAGTCTCTTCGGCACAGACTTCATACCCGCTGATCCTTGCGAATCCCGGCTTTGGCTCTTCCAGGTTCCTCCACACGTCGCAAGCCGAAAATCTCGCGAGTCACGGATATATCGTGGCCGTGATCGACCACACCTACAATACATTTGCAACCGAGTTTCCGGACGGCCGAATCACGACTAGCTCAACCAACGGCTTATTCTCGCCCGACCATGATTACCGGACGGAAAGCGGAAACCGCGACAAGCTCGGAAAGGTGTTAACCGACGATGTGACGTTTACATTGGACCAATTCGAGCTCATCCAATCAGGGCAGATTCCTAGTCATTTAAAAGGGAAGATTGATCTCGGTCATGTCGGGGTGTTCGGTCATTCCATCGGCGGAGCGACGGCCTATGACGCTGCTTACGATCCGCGAATCGCGGTTGGAATAGACTTGGATGGCGCGCTTTATCGGCTGCGTGACAGAGAGGGTCTAAGAAAGCCGTTCTTGTTCATGAACTCGCAAAGCGAATTCGAAAGATTAAAGAAGGTACTGGATAACCATGCCTACACGGAGGCAGAGCTTAAAAGGATGGGCAACACAAAAGAGTGGAATGATCAAGTAACGGAAGACAAAAAGCTAGAGCTTGAACGGATGCGCGAATCGGCCGACTCAGGGGGACAATTCCTCTATATCGAAAATTCGGAGCATTTGAACTTTACCGACGTACAATACATTTCTCCGATATTCAAAATACTGGGCATTACAGGAAAGATTGCACCCGAAAGAGCGAACTCCATTATCAATGCCTATATGCTGGATTTCTTCGATATGTACCTGAAAAATCAAGGCGGAACCTTAATGAAAGGACCGGATAGCCGCTTTCCGGAGATGAAGTTCGGAACCTCGCTATTGTAATTAAGGAACAGGCTACCGATTTTGATATGCCCCCCGTCAAGCAGACAGGTTTAACAAATAAACCGCTACTTGATGGGGAGTTTTCCTTTGTCTAAGAAGAACGAATAGATCAGTTGTAGAGGCACTAGTCGTCTTAACAGTGAAAAAGAGGAGTGATTTCTTCAACTAACGGCATTTTTGTACCTTATTTTCCTCAAATATAGACATATGAGTAAAATAAGGGCATTTTTGTATCTTATTTTTCGAAAAATTACACTGATTGGGCTATTCTGGAAGATTTAAGGTACAATATTGCACTTAATCTCCACTAACCCCTCGCTACAGAGAATTTAAGGTACAAAAATGCCGTTAATTATCCTTTTTATATAAGCTCTTATTTTCTTAGCTATGTTTGTTTTTTAATGCGTTCTATATAGGCTGTTTATCGATTTAATTTTTGCAATATCACCCTTAATGGCTTCATCCCCCTGTTTGCTCACCTTCTTCAACTCCCCTTTGTGCCATATCCTTCGACAACAGAGTGGATATATCCATAAATACCCATAATTATTCATAAATTCACCAATAAATGCTTATCTGCCGCCAATTGTGTGGACTCCGCCATTTTGCATCTACAGCTTCATAGAAGTCGTCTTGCATTCTGATTGTTGTAAACATGATTGTCAAATCTTCAGCACGCGATAGCAACTTCAATCTCTTGTACCCAGTTGACAGAATGAGATGATGCCTCTATATTGTAACTACCGACTATATAGTCGGTATAATAACAAGAAACGGGTGCATGTTATGGAAAAAAATTATGGTCTTCAGCCGAAGATCCCTTTCGGCCTCAAATCCTTAGCGGGATTCATCCTCATTTTTGTCATTTGGCAAGGAGGTTCATTTTTATGGTTAAATCTAGTGAACTCCTTGATTCCCGCCACTCGCTCAGGATTACCTAGCTTTATCGCGCTTTTTTTAACCTTTTGGTTCCTGATTCTCGGGGTCTTTCTTATTACCAGGTATTTCTTCAAGATTCCTTTTCGAACATTTTTGTTCGAAAATAAACGGCCCGATTTCCGAAAATTCGCGACTTATTTTTCATGGTATTTCGCAGCACTGATCCTGTATTTACTTGTCGATATCGGCGTACATCCGCAAGCTTTTACGCTTCATTTTGATCCGCTTCGCTGGTTAGGCGTATTCATTGTTGTCATCCCTTTGATTTTTGTTCAGAGTGCTTCTGAGGAAATTTTGTTCAGAGGCTACATGTACCGGATGTTCAGATCATTAAAAGGCGGTGCATTCTGGTCAGTCCTTATCTCCTCCCTCACCTTCGCCCTGGTCCATGGTTTGAATCCTGAGATGCTCAGCAACGGCATTTGGGGACCGTTATATTACTTGATGGGGGCATTCTTTCTCGGAATCGTTGCTTATCGCACCAATGGTCTGGCTGCTACGACAGGCATCCATTTTGCCACGAACATTTTTAATTTCACGATTTGGGGATATGGTACATCGACGGCGGATCATATGGGGCTGCAAAGTATCGTTTACCGCCACACGCTGGATATGCCGTTTGCATTCTGCGGAATTTTTGCTATCGTTATCTCATATGGCGTTTTTCAATTTTTCAAGCATAAAAGGAGCCGTTCGTAAGGTTCCAGGAGGGACTTATGACCAGAAGACGATTGCCGGCAGAAGAAGCAAAAGCAATTATTTTAAACCATGCCAAGCTGTTATTTATTGAAAAAGGTTATGATCGGGCTACAATGGACGACTTATGTACACTAACACAGATGAGTAAAGGCAATTTATATCATCATTTTAAAAATAAAGAGGTCCTCTTTCTCCAGTTGCTGTCCCAGTATTCCGAAGAATCCTCACAAAAGTGGCTTCGTCTGGCCGAAAGATCCACACCCCCTAGCGAACAGTTGCTTGAAATGGCGGATTCATTCGGAAGAGAATGTGAAAACCCCTTAATCCAAGCTCTTGAAGAGTACGGAAGAACACTTTCCAGCGATTCCGAAGCATTGGTGACATTGAGAGAGATTGTAGAAGTAGTCTATCGTGCTATTAGAGAAGTGCTGCAACAAGGGGTACAGCAGGGTGTTTTCATTAATGAGGATTTCGAAACGTTGAGTTTTAGTGTGATTTCCACCTTGACTGGGGCAACACAGCTCTGCCTGGCGAAGCCGGAAAAATTAAGCGGGGACGAATACGCCGCCCTGCATGTCAATGCGATCAAGCTGCTGTTAAAGGGGATTTTGCTAAAAGAGGCTTATTAGATATTGAAAAGGTTCCTGCTCCGCTTGAAGTTTTTTTCTAAAGAGGCAATTATACTTTTTATTTCGCTTGCATTGTGTAAAGGATGATTATTGTAGTATATTTCCACAATCTAGTTTCAAACGTATGACTGTAGTAAAATTTAGCTCGAAAACTGAATGTTAAGAAATTTTTTTCTTAATTTAAATCCCTCTTACCAATTTACGATTGAGTTTCCGGTAATAGTATCATATTTACTAGATGACTAAATGTAATACTGCCTCATGGAAACGAGACAGAGGGGTAACCATCAATACGAATCGTTATAACACTTTTCGTAGTGTTATGTATAGAGAAGGCGACAAATAATAGACCTACTTTGTGGGAGGAGATATGTTATGAGTGAAAAGGATATTGTTCAATATCTCAATGGAATTTCTAGCAATATAGGTCGTGTCGCGGATAGTATTGGCCAATTAACTGTTAGGTCTACTACTAGCATAAATAACTTAAATGAGACTTTATCTGTGACTAATATTCTGTTAGCAATTTTAGTTCTTTTATCGATTGCAAATTTTATTTTAAAGCTAAAAAAACGTTGAGGTCACAGAAGTCTTGTATGACTAGACACGATATTCTAGGGAGTAAGGTAATTAACCTTTATCGAAACTCTAGCAATTTGGATGCAATTTTCTCAGTTGATTGTCATGCCCGTTAAAAAACCAACGTCTGTAATTTAAAAGTACGTATTGTTACAGCTTCGCCTGATATAGAAGCTACTGAATTTGTAGTATCCAATAGCCATTTAAGTCGCACTTATAAAATTAAAGCTCTGAAAAGTTGTCCAAACACCGTATTTTCTGTATTGTGAAGGTGACGAGAATAAAAGCATGATTTCTTTCGATATATATTACTCGCACAAAGGAAAGCCGCCTACTTTATTTATTAGGCGGTCTTCCTTTACGTTCTTTCAATTTTTGAATATATTGGTTGTGGTATTTTATTCAGCTTCTTTTCTAGCTTGAACCGCGCTCTCAAGATTACTAAAACGCCCAAGATAGTACTTTCACCTTTTTAATCCAATAATAGTTTTGTAAGAATGCGTACCTATTATTCCATATTCTATAAATAGACCTAATAGTCTAGCAGCTCGCAGGTCATAGTTCTCTTTCATACAAAAGCATTACCTCACCGATATACATATCCATTCCGACACCATCTCATCCACGTCTTCAGCCGTGTCTTATTCCGTATCTCAATTTGATCCATGACCTCTCGTTAATCTAATCTCAATGGCCTTCACTTTAATTTCTACTGAAAAATCCACTCTGCTTTCCAACGCAAAACACCTCCAAGATTATCTCCCTATCTTACGACAAGGTTCCGTTCTCTTAAAGGTATTTTGATTTGTCTCATATTATGGAGTCAGTCACTTTAATTGCGAGATGTGAGTGCCTTTTGTTTCATTTTTGCATTCAAGAAGAACGAGGCCAGAATGGCAATGAATACACTGAATGCACCGACCCATGTGATATGCGATAAGGAACTTTGATTGACAACGATCCCGCCAATCCCAGCCCCTGCAGCCATTGATAATTGCATCGTGGATTGATTGAGGCTCAGCATCACGCCTGAATAATTCGGTTCAATTCGCACCATGTTATACTGCTGAGTAGGACCTGTAGACCAAGCCGCGAACGACCACAGCATCAGGATAACAACAATCGGTATCCACGAATTTGTAAACATAACACTAACCGTTAGTAAAATTAAGGCCAATACATGCAGTGTCATTCCCCCACCCAAGGTACGGGCAACGCCCCATTTATCGGCGCTATAACCACCGAATTTGGAACCGACCAAGCTGGCGATACCAAAAGCCAATAAAACGCTGCTCAGTATATTTTCATTTAAACCAACAACCGTAAGAAGGTAAGGTGAAATGTACGTATAAGCGATCGAATAACCCCCCAGCCAAAAGAAGGTGATCGCAAGTCCGAGCGCAACCCTGCTATTTTTAAGGAAGCCCAGCTGCTTGGAAAGGGGTACAGGATCATCACCTTTTATACGGGGAATGGTGAAATATATAACGATCATGACCAACAGCCCCGCCAAAGATAGAAGACCAAATACTGATCTCCATCCAAATTCAGCAGCAATCATTCGCCCGAGCGGGACACCAATAATTAATGACAGGGTGAACCCCATGGTGACATTGGCAATCGAACTGGCCTGTTTACCTTCAGGTGCAATTTTGGCGGCGATAGCCAGTGCTGATACAACGACGGTCCCCGCACCTAAAGCCATCAATGCCCTTGCGACAATAAAAAGTTCAAATCCCGGCAGCACAAACGCCAGCACATTAGCTATCACAAAAACGCCCAGTGCGGCAACCAGTAACTTCTGTCGTTCAATCTTCGCGGTCAAAGCCATAACCACTGGCGTACAAATAGCATAAATGAATGAGAAAATCGTTACCAATTGCCCCGCCGAAGTAATCGATATATCTAAAGATAACGAAATCTTATCTAAAATACCCGAAATCACATATTCGGATGTCCCCACCAAAAAACTGACAAGCGCCAATAAGTATACTTTCCATGTGCCTTTCATTAGATGTTTTCCCCTTTAACAAATTGATATATTTAAAATTGTCGATGCGTTTTGGCAGGCTTTAAGCGGAAAAGCGGTGAAGATCACTTCACCAAACTCCGCCGTTTGTGCTTTATTCAAGCTCGCCTTTCAACAAAGCCAATGCTTCTCTAATTTTCCCCTCATCCCTTTTGTAGTACGTATACTTGCCTATGCGCTCACTGGTGATGAGCCCTGCTCGTTGCAGGGTAGTTAAGTACTGGGAAGTGGTGGACTGTGTCATGTTCAATTTATCAGTCACCTGACCGACGCATACCCCGATTGTTCTCATATCAATCCCTTCATGGGGGTTAAAATGCTTTTCAGGTTCCTTCAACCATTGCAAAATTTGGAGACGGGACTCGTTAGACAATGCTTTTAAAATCTCGATAGTATCCATATCAGCTATTATATCGATAATTACCGATATGTCAATGTGACATCTTGTTAAGATTATTAGTTATTGATCCAATAAAGTTCAAGCACATGTAAAAATATGTTATTCTAGAACCGGATGAGGTAACAAATGAAATCCTACATCTTAAGGAGCTGTAAACTATGAATCCAAATATTCACAACCAAATAGTTCAGATTTATTTACCTGTTACTGATATTCGAAGGTCTGTTGATTGGTACGTAAATACATTAGGTTACCAGGTCATTTGGGAGGAGCCGGAGGCAGCCAATCTAAGACTATTTGCAGGTCCGTTATTATTCTTAAAGAAAACTTCTGCGAACCAACCCATAAGGTTCTCAATCAATAACGAAAATTGCGCTGTGCTAAGCTTTAAAACATCCAATTTGGAAGCTTTACATGAAGATTTAAAAAATAAAAATATTGCTGTAGGCGAAATAACTAAATACGGTGACGGAAAAAATGGGCCATACCAAGATTTTATTATGTATGACCCTGATGGCCACCAATTAGAAATTAACAGTTACCCTGACTTAGCTGTGCTTAAATTCAGCGAATCTCCCTGTAAGGAATCTTAAGGGCTCGAATCAGCTTTATAGCTCAACACTTGTACAAATCCCGTTCTCCAAGTCGGATATTTCGGCTCCCAGCCATACTCATTCCGTGCTTTGACATTCGAAGCCCCGCGTTCCCAGCCGGCACCGCCCGCTTGAACTTCAGGTGCAGGCGCATGTAAAGCTTTAGCATAGACTGGTACCCATTCTGTACCTGGGGCAGGCTCATCATCTACAATATTCAAAGTTCCTGCCTGCCAATTCAAGGCCAGGAAGGCCGCTTCCGCCGCATCTTCGACATGTACGAAAGAGGACTCTCCGTCTGTTGCGGGCAGCTCGCTGTTCCGCGCTTTTTCTGCCATCACACCCCTAATGTCATACCAGGTATCTGGTCCATAAAGTGTACCGTAACGGAGAATCACGTGATCTGGAATCTCTGCAACCGCCCCTTCCAGCGCGATAATGCCATCAATTGTTGTTTTCCGTGGCGAAGGTGCTTGGATATCCAAGGAGACTTCTTCCGTAGCAGGGGAATCGCCCGGTTCGTAAGCCCAAGAGATGCTCTGAGCGATGATTTTTTTAACGCCCGCCTGCTTAGCAGCATCCACTAGATTCCGGGTCCCTTCGATTCTAATCCGCGCATTATCCGCAGAGCTCCAATTACTGAGTGAGGTAAGCTGATGAATGACCACTTCCGGCTGGATCTCTCCAAGAGCTTTAATCATTCCCTCCCGGTCAAAGGCATCTGCTATGATAGACTTTGCGCCCAATGCTTCAATCTTCTTCTGTTGCTCCGGGTTATGCGTCATTCCAATCACTTCGTGACCAGCCTTCACTAACTTTGGAAGCAGAATACGTCCAATAACTCCGGTAGAACCAGCTACAAAAATTTTCATAATCGAAAAACCTCCAAATTTATATATGATTAAGTGCGATGTTCACCCATTACGGAGAAGCTTAGAACCTCGCTTTCTCTGTTTCTTTTCGCGAAACTATGAATAATTGAAGTATTAGCATAAGGAGTGAAACCAAGATCATGCCTAGTATCCCCAGACTGAACTCCCCCATACTGTCAAAAGCAAAGCCAATCAGGATCGGGCCTACCGCTCCTATTAAATACCCCACCGATTGAGTCATCGCTGCCCAAGAGGCCGCTTCTTCAGGACTTGACGCTGCTTCAATTGGAAGCAAATTACCTAGAGCAAATAACATCCCCGAGCCAAATCCGCAGAGGAGAACCGCTGGCCAATACAGCATGGAACTGAAAAGAAAGGCAAGACCGATCGCCTGCATGGAAGTCGAGACCAACAGCCATGTCCGCCGGGACGGGAAGCGGCGTAGCAGCATCTGTAGCATAAGCCCGCTCGGAATTTGAACGACAGCAAACACCGTCAGCATCATCCCTGCATGCAAATGTGAATCCCCTGCGTTAATCAGGATCAGCGGCAACCAACCCATGATGGAGTAAAAAACCATAGCCAAGAGTCCAAAATGGATGGAGAGCAGCCACGCCTTCTTATTTTTCCACGGTAATTTCGATGTCCCAGGTACAACCGTCACCTCAGTACGAACATTGCTACGCCGCAGAATCCCCAACCAAAATGGTACAGCCGCAATGGCGAGGATGGCCCAGAACGAAAGTGCCGTTTGCCACGAATGAAATTTGATTTGAAAAGGGGCAGAGAAACTGGAGCCCAGCGCCGCACCAAGCGATAAGGCCATGGAATAGAGTGCAATCATAAGCGGCATCCTACCTGCCAAATGCTTTTTAATAAAACCCGACAATAAAGGTCCCATCGTTGCGATTCCGACACCAGCTAATACAGTGGTTAAAAATAACAAGGCTTCGGTATGAACGACGATACGTAGCAAAGTACTTCCGCCAATCAGAACTAGCGACCAGGCAATCACCCGTTCATTTCCCAGCCGCTGGCCGAAACGAACAGACAATGGCGAGAGAAGCCCCATACAGAGAACAGGGATCGAGACAAGCAAGCTGGCAGCTACACCGCTTATGCCGAGATCGTTTCGAATACTTTCCAGCACTGGGGCGATGGAAGTAACCGCCGGACGTAAATTAAGTGATGCCATAAAAAGGGCTGCGACCGCCAACCAAGTAGCTACCTTACTATCCTTACTATCCTTGCTATCCTTGCTATCCTTGCTATCCTTGCTATCCTTGCTATCCTTGCTATCCTTGCTATCCTTGCTCACCATCCGTTCGTTTACTGCATCGACATGATCTTGCCTCGAAGGTGCCCGGGGATTATCATTTCGTTCAACCATCGGCTAATCTCTTCCTTCTGCAATGATTTCGTGCTGACAAGATTCATGTTAGCATGTTAAATTGGTATGAATAAGTACCACTTTCACACCAATATTGGTATACCAATTTCAAAATAAGAAGGAGTGCTATGTATGACCGATTCCTTGGGGACTTTTACAGCCGATACAAAAACAAAACAAATCTATACGCTGCTCCGGGAACGTATTTTTTCAGGCAGATATGCAGCGGGAAGTAGCCTCCCGTCAACGCGGGATCTGGCAAGTGAATTAGGGGTGTCGCGGGCTCTTATCGTCGAAGTGTATGAACAGCTCATCGCCGAAGGTTATTTGGAAGGTCGCCAAGGATCCGGTACCTATGTCTTGGATTTAGGAGCAAGCAGGCCGGTTCAGGCGCAGTCCATAGATCCAGAGTCTTCAAATGAAATGACTTCTCCAGAACTTGCACCTTCTTTCAACGGCATTGATTTTCGTCCGAGCTTTCCTTCACTTGAACATATCCCGCATAAAAAGTGGAAAGAAGTTACGCTGAGCGTCTATGATCAGGCCTACGCTTCTAATTTTGGTTATGATGAAGATCCGGCAGGTAATAGGCTGCTTCGGGCAAATATTTGCCGGTATCTACTGAATGCCAAAGGAATACAATGTTCACCTTCGCAGGTGATCGTGACAGCCGGAGCTACCCAGGCCATCTCCTTACTATGCAAACTTTTATTAAATCCGGAAGACGCAGTAGCAATAGAAGATCCTACCGCCAGCTTCATCCATAGTATTTTTGCAGCAACTGGTGCCGATATTATCCCCGTTCCCGTCGATGATCACGGCTTGTGTGTTGACGACTTGCCAACTCATGTACAACCTAAGTGCATCTTCGTCACACCTTCACACCAATTCCCATTCGGCAGCATCTTGTCCATCAGCAGACGTATTCAACTACTCGACTACGCCCGGCAAACCGGAAGCTATATTATCGAAGACGATTACGACAGTGAATTCCGTTATGCCGGAATGCCGGTTCATGCTCTCAGAGAGCTCGACTCACAGCGAGTAGTCTATGTCGGGACTTTCAGCAAAAATTTATATCCATCACTACGCTTAGGTTATATGGTGGTTCCCCAGGAATTACTTGACCCTCTGCTTCGGTTAAAACGAATGACGGATATGCAATGCCCGACCTTGTCCCAAATCACACTAGCGCGGTTTATTGCCGACCGCCATCTGGAACGCCACATCACCCGTATGAAGCGTATTTACGGCAAAAGACGGAAGCGGCTCATCTCCGCTTTGACGGAAGCATTCGGTAACGGAGTGAACATTTCAGGGGATGCCGCAGGCTTGCATCTAGTTGCCAAATTGTCTGGACGCCAGTTTGACTCTATAACAGCCGCGCAGCTTGAAGAACGGAATATTAAAATTTATCCTGCCGAGAGGTATACCATCGCCAAAGGAAAATACGAGGAGAGTCTGATTATGGGGTTCGGTAATGTAACGGAGTCACAAATTGCGGAGGGGATCAGAACGATTGCCGATTTGTTATAACTTTATCTTGTCGCACGAACACACGAAACCGCGGCTGCCAAGAAGAACAGATCTAGGCTGCCGCGGCTTACACCCGCTGATTCGGAATCTGAACCATAAAAGTACTTCCTATCCCTTGGCCCGAAGACACGGTCAGTTTGCCATGGATGAATTCGGTCAGCTCCTTGGCAATCGCAAGTCCTAATCCAGAGCCACCGTACTGCTGATTTCGGGATTTTTCAACACGATAAAATCGTTCGAAAATTCTTTCCAGTTCATCTTCAGGAATTCCAATTCCTTCGTCTTTAACTTCCATATACGTGAACGTATTATCACAATAGATATGAAGCTTAATACTGGTTCCTGGTTTGGAGAATTTGATAGCATTTCCTACTAAATTATATAGAATCCGTTGAATACACACCTTGTCTGTTACAACAGATACACAGTCCTCGTTAATTTGTACATCAATTAGCCGGTTCTCTCGCGAGATTTGGGCTTCAAATGCTTGCAAGGTATCCAGGATCAGCTCATCAATCCACACAACTTCCGGCTTATAAGCTATTTCCTTATCGTCTATGGCTGCGATAGCCAATAGCTCATTGGCAAATGAAACCACCCGTTCCGTTTGCTTCCCAATTCCAAGCAAATAGTTCCGAACCTCGGCGGGATCAGTGACCACTTCATCGACCAGAGCCTCCGAGTAAGACCGGATAGAGGCAATCGGGGTTTTAATATCATGGGATAGATTAGCAATCAGTTCATTCCGGCGGCGTTCTTCGTCCTGAAGGGCTTTGATTTTCGCTTTAATTTCAAGTCCCATATCGTTCATAGATTCAGCAAGCTCTCTAAGCTCCACTACCCGGCTCTTATTTAAATGCTGATCATAGTGCCCTTTGGAGATCCCCTGACTCTGCCGGTTCAGCTGGGCAATATTCCGTGTCATAGGGAAAATAAACAGTGAATTAATTAACAATGACAGTACACTGGACGAAACCGTAATCATCATTGCCATCCTGAGCCTGTCATAGTCCAGGAACATCTGTTTATACGCAACAAATAGCAGCAGTGTCACGATGATTAAACTAATCAGATACGATAAAAAAACCAATGTCCGCAGCTTCATGACACTACTCTCCTTCTCTTTTGAACTGATATCCCAACCCCCACACGGTTTTAATGAATATCGGCTCCTGACCGGCTTTTGAAGCGATCTTCTCCCGCAAATGATGGATATGAACATTGACGGTATTAGCGTCCTCATAGTATTCATATCCCCATACTTCTTTCAGTAATTCTGACTTTGGAATAACACGATGCTTCTCCTGAGCAAGGAACCACAATAGATCAAATTCTTTATTGGTGAGATCAAGCGTCTCTCCATAAAGCTTTGCCACCCGCTCTTCCCGGTTCAGATACAATTCCCCTTCATTAAGGAAGGCTACCCGAGGCTTCGACTTTTGGGATCGCTTGATAATATTTTTTATGCGGAAAACAAGCTCTCGTGGGCTGAATGGCTTGGTCATATAATCATCTGCTCCTAAAGTCAGCCCGTATAACGTGTCTTTCTCCTGATTTAAAGCAGTCAAAAATAAAAATGGAATATCTAAACCTTGATTTTGGAGCGACTCTATAAATTCATAGCCATTCATTTTAGGCATCATCACATCAATGATTATAAAATCGATAGCATGGTTATGAACAACATGCATAGCTTCCTCTCCATTGCTCGCTGTATACACCCTATAGCCATCATTCTGTAAATATAACTTACAAACATCTACTATGGGTTGTTCGTCATCAACAATCAATATGGATAACAACGATGATCACATCCTTTTTTCTGCACCATTCCAGTCTTTCCACCATTTCGCATAAAGCCAGCGTTCCACACTCACGTAAGCTGTAAACCTCTTCCCCGTAAGAAGTAAGGTTGCCATAAGTATATCTGTCGGATAGGTAAATATCATATCTGCCAATATATAATTAGCGTTCACGAACACCGACATGACTAGCGCAGGTACAATAAATAAACCCGCTATAAGCCCAATCCCGATCAGGATTTCACCCCAAGGGATTACAACATCGAAGACTTCTGAAAAGGGACTAACGACGTGACTGAAAAATGCTTTGTACCATTCAGGGGAATCATGATTTGCTGCAATGACCGGGATTAAGCTTTCAACGCCAAAACCGCCTGAAAGCTTATCATAACCGGATTTAAGCCACATCCAGCCGAACAGAACACGAATTACACTTAATATCCAGCCGGCTATTTTTTGAGTAGCCTTTATCATTACTATAATCTCCTTTTAAAAAAGGTACCATCCTCAAAATAAGTATGGTACCCATCCTATTTATTTTAGCTGAGATCTGCTGTGCCAAATACCACGTGGGCTTTATCGCAGTAGATCACAATGGAATCATAATCATTCAGATTGGCTCCCGCCAGGTCGAAGGTCTGCTCACTCTTTTCCAGGTCAATCTTGCCCAAGCTCTTACCCATTTGCACATCTTTCCCCTTCGTCAGGTAGATATGAAGGTCTGGACCTTTAGACGTTTTGAAGTTCGTCAGCATGACCTTGCCATCCTTGATTTCTACATTACCTTCAGATATTTGCTTGTTGCTGCCGCTCAGCATGCCCGTCTTCGTGACCATTGCCGAAGATGTCGCTGGTTTATCCATTGGTGTATCTGTCAAATCTGCTGCCCCGAATGTAACATGTGCTTTATCGCAATAGATAATAACGGAATCATAATCGTTCAGATTGGCTCCCGCCAGATCGAAGGTCTGCTCGCTCTTTTCCAGGTCAATCTTGCCCAAGCTCTTACCCGTCTGCACGTCTTTGCCCTTCGTCAGGTAGATGTGGAGGTCTGGACCTTTGGATGTTTTGAAATTCGTCAGCATGATCTTGCCATCCTTGATTTCCACATTACCTTCAGATATTTGCTTGTTACTGCCGCTCAGCATGCCATACTTCACCATCATTGCAGTAGTTTCCTGACTGTTCCCTGCATTGGTATTAGAAGCTGCTTTATCAGGTGAATCAGAGCCCGGCATGGCGGTTGCCGTCGCTGTTGCGGCCGCATTCCCAGTAGTGGATGTGTTAGTTGCTTTGTTAGATGCTGTGTTATCTGCTCCGCAACCCGCCAAAGCTATGGATAAGGCCACTATTGCTGTTGTTGTCGCTAATAATTTCATCTTTCGTCATCTCCTCAGTAGTTTTATGATTCTGTATTTTGCTTACAGTTGAATTGTAGAACAAGCCTTTTGCAATTGTAATTAAACGCCCATTACAACTTTCTTAATTAAGTATTAAGTCTTCTATAACAAAAATTCTTCAGGGTTCCTATATAAGACGAATTTTAGATTCTCACTCAAGGCTTGGTCGTCACTACGGTGGAATGTTTGGACTTCCGGCCGTTGTTGTCTCCAGATTTTTCTGATTATACCGCTATTCGCGGATAAAATCCGGAGACAGCCTGTGCTTCCGATGCGAGCTTTCCTGCAGAAAGCTTTCAGACGAGCGCTACGCTCCTACAGTTCCAAACCTCCCCCTTCGTTCCTCCCCGCCCTCTGTTAATTTCTTTCATTCGTCTTATATAGATTGAAAAAAAAAGGTTGCTGTGCTAAACTATCAGCAACTTTGTTGACAGGGGTTGAGGAGAGTAATGTAAAATTTCTTGCTTAGTTAGAGAAGATAAAACATCATTTGTTTTATTCTTTTTAGGCAAGGAAGTTACTTATTCTCTTCACTCAAAGTTATACATTACTAATCCAGTCACGCTTTTAAGGAATAGTGTATTTATTTGGGCTACAAGAAGGGAAACTTTCTTGTAGCCCATTTTGTTTTGCCAGATATCACCACTGAAATTGTGAGTCTGTAATACAGCAATAGACTTTTATCTTAAGGAGGCTTTCAAAATGTTTGAGGTTGTACATGTACAAGTGAACTGTTCATTATCCGTTGGCACGGTTCACGATCACAATAAACGGATGCCGGAGCATTTTCCATCTATTGATAGATGCACATAGCAACTTAGCTACAAGCTTCGTGGATTATAACTATATAAATTGAACCTAAGATCTTTATACGGAGCAAGAACGTCATTACGGGAAATGTTTGGACTTTCGGCCGCTGTTGTCTCCAGATTTCTTTTATTTGTACTGCTCCTACAGTTCCAAACTTTCCCTTCAATCCTTTCTCCTTTTTGATTTTCCAGTTCAATCTTTATAGTTGGTCAATGTTCATGTTCGATATCGGACATTTTCTCCGGCTCAAGAGGAGAAAAACACATGAAATCAACTTCGAAATACGAAATGATACAGCAAATACTGACTGACTTAAAACAACCCGCATATCGTTTTCAACAAATCGCGGACGCAATCTTTAAACAAAGAATTGGCGAGTATGATCGAATGACTATATTACCCAAAGAGATACGAAAGGAATTAATTAAACATCTTGGTGAACAGGTTTTGGGCTTAACCCCAGTCATTCAAAAAACATCTGTACAAGTGAACAAGGTGCTTTTTGCTATTCAAGGCGGTGAACATATTGAAGCCGTTCAATTATGCTATGAGCGCGGTTGGAAATCCTATTGTATTTCCAGTCAGTGCGGATGCGGGTATGGCTGTAGCTTCTGTGCTACGGGGACAATTGGATTGAAGCGAAATCTGACAGCTGATGAAATAACTGATCAATTGTTATATTTCCATCTAAACGGTCATGTCTTGGATAGTGTTTCATTTATGGGCATGGGCGAAGCGTTAGCCAATCCCAACATCTTCGACACGCTTAAGATGCTAACGGATCCACGGATTTTCGCCTTAGGCCATCGAAGAATTACTGTTTCTACCATCGGAATCCTGCCGGGTATCGAGCGTCTGACTACGGAATTCCCGCAGATTAACCTTACTTTCTCGCTGCACTCTCCAATCGACGAGCAGCGCAGTAAGTTAATGCCTATTAACAATCGATTTCCTCTTCATGATGTGTTGAACAAACTGGATCAGCACATTTGCGCTACAGGCAGAAAAGTATATATTGCCTATATTTTGCTTCGCGGAGAGAACGACTCCAATGAGCATGCAGAAGCTATGGCTGCTTTGTTAAAGAACAGAGGGCCGTGGGAACATTTATATCATGTTAATCTGATCCCCTACAATGCAACCGCCGTAACGCCTGAGAGCTTTCATCAATCGGACAAGGAGCGTGTACAAAGATTTGTCAGCATCCTGAAATCAAAAGGAATTAAAGTCACTGTACGGACGCAATTCGGAACGGACATTGATGCAGCATGCGGACAACTCTACGGAAGGGGTGAAAGTACATGAGGTATATCAACGCTAATAAAATTCTTCCAAAAGAATTAATTTTAAAATTGCAAAATTTTGTTCATGGTGAGTACATCTACATTCCCGCAATAGAAGATCAGCATAAACATTGGGGTGAACGTTCTGGCTCGCGAGAAGAGATTGATAACCGGAATCTTGAAATCATAGAAGCCTATACTTCCGGTTCTTCGATTCAAGATCTTGCCGAAGTTTACTGTCTTTCTGTTTATGCTATAAGAAAGATAATTTATAGCAAATCAGACTAAATGCATAATCAATTTCGCCATCGCCACGCCCTAGCTTTAGGGCTGCGGTGGCTTTTTTATTACAGCTAATCCTCGTTGTTATACCAAATAATACAGAGCCATTTTGTGTATAGTTTATGTAATTTTTATCTGTTAACCTTACAAATATCGTTATTAATTCGATTAAAGTCACTGATATTTTCAAACCTATCGTGACTGTTTACAGTCTGGAGGAAAGAACAATGTTGAAGGTCAATGTTTTTGATATGGGGGGTAATATTGTTGATGAAATGGAACTTGAAGAATCCATATTCGGGATTATTCCCAATGAGTCTGTTATGCATGAAGCAGTTGTTAACTATCTGGCAAATCAACGCAGAGGAACACAATCCGCATTAACACGCGGTGAAGTTCGAGGAGGTGGCCGAAAACCGTATAAGCAGAATAAAATTGATAGATCTAGAGCAGGTTCAATTCGTATGCCACATTGGCGTGGCGGAGGCGTTGTATTCGCTCCCAAACCTCGCGACTACAGCTACAAACTTAATAAAAAGGTTAAGCGACTTGCTATTAAATCTGCGCTATCTAGTAAAGTACAGAGCCAGGAACTTATTGTTGTTGACGAGATCAAATTAGAGAATTACAGAACAAAATCTATTGTCGCTATGCTTAATGCCCTTGGAGCAAATAAAAAATCCCTGATCGTTAAACCATCGATGGACCCTATTGTATTTAAAAGCGCCAATAACATACCTGGTGTAGAAACTGCCGTAGCTGATTCCCTTAATGTATATACCATTTTGAAGTATGAGAAATTAATAATTACGAAAGCAGCTATGAATATGATTACGGAAATGTACTCTTCATTTTAGGTCTGTTACATTAATATCTAAATAAAAAAAGTACATTAGATATAATATCTAATGTACTTTCATCAAACGTTGATTTTATCGCTATTCAGAGAAGTTTTAACGTTCTCGGTCATATCCTCGTTACATTCTGATCAGTACTAGTCTTTAAACAACAATTCTGCAAATAGGACGCAAAGCATGCTGTATTGATCTGCATATGCTTGTTATCCCCATCCAATTTGCTGAGCAAAATGCCTCCTTCCAACAAGGAAAATGCAAATGAAGCAAGCGCATCCGAATCCAGATCTCCCCTAAACTCCCCAGCTTTAATCCCGTCAC
>NZ_JABWCS010000212.1 GCF_013359945.1 Paenibacillus agri
CCAGTAGCACCTGTCGCTCCAGTAGCCCCTGTCGCCCCAGTTGCCCCTGTCGCCCCGGTAGCCCCTGTAGCCCCAGTAGCCCCCGTCGCTCCAGTAGCACCCGTCGCTCCAGTATCTCCTGTCGCTCCAGTAGCCCCCGTCGCTCCAGTAGCACCCGTCGCTCCAGTAGCACCCGTCGCTCCAGTATCTCCTGTCGCCCCGGTAGCTCCAGTAGCCCCCGTCGCCCCGGTAGCTCCAGTAGCCCCCGTCGCCCCGGTAGCTCCAGTAGCCCCCGTCGCCCCAATAGCCCCTGTCGCCCCGGTAGCACCTGTAGCCCCAGTAGCCCCCGTCGCCCCGGTAGCACCCGTCGCTCCAGTATCTCCTGTCGCTCCAGTAGCACCGGTAGCTCCCGTAACCCCAGTAGGCCCAATCGGTCCGCCGGCTGGTCCTGTAGGACCGGTTGGGCCAGTTGGACCAACTAATGAGGGAGCCGCCAAGATGCATTTCATTTTAAATACCAGGAGTATTTCTTTCTTAATGATTTCCTGCATCGTATTTTGAACACTTTCATTAATAGCAATCAGATCACTTATAGAAGGTGGATTGGTTAATCCAGGCAGGGTTCCAACGGCGTATTGAATTTTTTCTGCTTCGGCATTAATGAGATGACCTAATCCTAATTCTTCAATGGCTATTGAGGATAACAATAGGTTAAGCGCTTCATCTCTCGTGATGAGCACGGTAGGCGTAATGTTGGGAATATCTTCTAGAGGCAAGAGAAACATCCCTTTACTTTTGGATTTTAATATCTTATGTGCTAATCCAAAGAAAGTTCCTCGACCCCTCGTACGATCTAGTTATTCCTTATACTTAAATAGGAGTTGTTCTAAATGAAATCATAAAAAATTTGGATTTCTTCTGTTTTTCTTTCATAATATAAGGGGAGTACTACTAAACCATACAAAGAGCCATTATGAGCGGTAATGGGTTCTGTACAAAAAAAGAGGCGAATATATGATAATCATCAAAACGATGGAAGAGATCGAGAAGATGCGGGCTGCCGGCAAGATTCTTGCCGAATGCCATCGGCAGATTGCGCAAATTATTAAACCCGGTATTACTACCTGGGAGATTGATGAGTTTGCAGAGAAGTTCATCCTGTCCCAAGGGGCAACGCCTGAACAAAAAGGCTACCATGGTTACCCTTATGCGACCTGTGCATCAGTCAACGATGTGATTTGCCACGGTTTTCCGAAGAAAGAGCCTTTGAAGGAAGGCGATATTGTGACCATCGATATGGTCGTCAATCTGAACGGTTGGCTGGCTGATTCAGCCTGGTCTTACGGAGTGGGCACTATTAGCGATGAAGCGCAAAAGTTGCTGGATACCACGAAAGAATCGTTGTTCCGCGGCATAGAGCAGGCGGTGGCAGGTAACCGGATCGGGGATGTAGCACATGCAATCCAGACTTTTGCTGAATCCAGCGGCTATTCGGTGGTACGTGACTTTATCGGGCATGGCATTGGCTCGGAAATGCACGAAGCGCCAGAGGTGCCGCATTACGGCCCCGCAGGGAAGGGCCCTCGCCTCAAAGAAGGTATGGTATTTACCATTGAACCTATGTTGAATACCGGAAGCTACCGTACGAAGGTGGGTGCAGACGGATGGACAGCTCGCACCATTGACGGCGGCTTGTCTGCTCAATACGAGCATACACTGGCGATTACGCCGCAAGGGACAATTATTCTGACAGAGCTTTAATTCCATAACCATACAATACCCCCGGCCCGCCTCACTTTAGTGTGAAGAAGGGCCAGGGGTATTTGTGTTTTAATCTGTGATATTGCTTGTATAGTATTCGATGATATCTTTACGACGGATGATCCCGATGAAAACTTCTTCCTCGTCGATTACAGGAACAAAGTTCTGATCAGCAGCCAGAGTCAGCATATCTTCCATTTGTGCTCTGACAAATACACTTTCGTTGTGCACATGCCTTTGGATATCGCTAATTTGCACCTCGCGCATCGTTTCAAACGTTAGTCCTGGCGTCCGCTTCAGCTTCCACAACAGGTCGCCCTCCGATAGAGTCCCTACATATTTCCCCGCGGCATCAATTATAGGGATCGCTGTGTAATGATGCTGTTCCAATTGCTCCATCGCTTCCAACATGGACATTGAGGAGGTAATATAGGCAACCTGATCTTTAGGCAACAAAAAAGAGGATATTTCCATCGGTATGAACTCTCCTTTACTGTGGATTTATGGGCAGTGTCTCTTTTATTAAAACATATTTTAGGATGTAAGCGCATTGATTAATTGATTCTCATCTTAAAAACCCATGAAAACTCCCTCAATCGGGATTCCATGGGTCGTTCGCGGTGATGCTGAAATTTAACGCTTCTGCTCCCAATGCTGAGGATATTTAACAACCGGGTGTTTAACCTTTTGTAGCTTGGAGATGAAGTCTGGGCTTACATTCAGATTGCTCTCCACAAGCTGGTGAGGCGTCAAGGCCATCCATTGATTGAGTGAAACGTCCTGGAATCTGTCGCTTTTGAACATTTCCAGAAACCATAGACTCTCTGTACCGGTATTCTGAACATAATGTCCGAAGGCAAAAGGCACGTAACCTACGTCCCCGGCTCTGTAATCGAACGTACGGGCGGCTCCGTCGCCTGCAAATACGGTCATCCGGCCTTGCCCGGAGAGGTAATACTGCCACTCATCATTATTAGGATGCCAGTGCAGCTCCCGCATACCGCCCGGTTCAATCTCCACCAGTGCTGCGGCGACGGTTGTGGAGATGGGGAAATTGGAGGAATCCACGATCCGTACACTTCCCCCGGAGGTTTTGAGTGGAGGTTGCGCGAGTAGCTGATGCTTAAAAGACAAAGGGATGGGGCCATACGGAGATTCAACAGCCTGGCTGTTAATAAGGCCTGGAACGGTATCCTGATAAATATATACCTGTTTGTCAGGGATGGATTGAAAGTCGCTTTCCGGAACTCCGAAATTGGCTGATAATACTTCTTTTGGCGTATGCGCGAACCAGTCTGAGATTGAGAGTGTGTTGAGGTCGGAGAAGCTGCCATCATCGAACACAAGCAGGAACTCACAGCCCTCTTCTAGGCCTTGAATGGAGTGAGGAATGCCGGGTGGAAAATACCACAGATCTCCCGGTCCGACATCAGCTATGAAATTTCTGCCGTTCTGGTCCACAGCGGTAATCCGGGCTCGGCCAAGTAGCATATAAGCCCACTCTGCCTGCTGATGCCAGTGCAGTTCGCGGACGCCGCCCGGGGTCAGACTCATATTCACTCCGGCCAGCGTGGTGGCGATCGGAAGCTCCCGCACGGTGATTTCCCGTGACCAGCCGCCGTGGTTCAACTGCATGTGTGTATCGGAGAACGAAAATCGCAGGTTCGGAACTAGCCCGTTATCCGTAACCGGCGGGACGAACATATCGGGGTTCTGTAAATCCCGTAAAATATCACGCGGACCATTGTCTACATTCCCCGCACCGTCACTGCGGATCGGTTGAGGGATATTGGCCGATTTGGAGGGATGCTGATTCATAAATTTATCTTCCTCTCTTCATGTCTTCATATTGCAATAGCTGATGACCGAACGGAGTGGCATACAAGAGATTTTTATGAGTATATGCGGTCATATATACGGTTTTCGGCAAACAAAAACAACCCCCGAGAGAACTCTCGGGGGTTGGAAAGTGGGGGGAAGGGAGGAGTCAAAAGCCGGATTGGGCCCTGAAGCTGCCTTTTTCAATCTCGGTCTTTAAGCTTGATTTCGCGACCGTTACAACTGCGCTAGCAGGTCGCTGGCCAGTTGCTTCGCTATCGGTGCAGAGCAGGAAACAAAGCGCGGCTGCAGCCAGCAGCAAGAGGGACAGCAAAATCTTTATAATATCGACATGAAAATCCATAGCGTGGTAGCTCCTTCTGTGTATCCTGTTGAAACTGAGATCAACCCCGCTCTACCAAAGGAATGTAATGTCATCTTCTTGATTTGAAGAGAGTAAACCGGCATAAAGCAGACCCCTGGGGGAGGGGTCTGTTTGTTCATGCACATTCAAGCATTCTATATAAGTGGGATGTCCGGGAATAGCTTTGTTTTTATACGTGGGATGTATAGGGAAAGTTATTCTTGAGGCTGAGCTTTCTCCGAATTAGTGACCTTAACCTCTGCCTTGTATTGCTTCAGAAGCTCAGCAAGGGCGTCCTTGATTTTGGCAGCATCTTTAGTAGCCACAGCGTCGTTCAGATTAATTTGAGCATTAAAGAATGCATTGTTTTCTATAGCGGCTACTGGGAATGCAGCGTCGAGTTTTACAGCTTTTGATGCCGGAACACCTTCCACATTGCCGACAACTTTCGCATCACCGGTGGCTATCGCCTGAGCAGGAATTGTAACCTCGGTCCATGTCAGCTTTTCCCCCTCTGCAGTTTTGGGGCTTACAGCAACAGTTTGGTTGCTCTTGGCATCCTCAGACTTGACTGGCAGCTGGATCTTTACCCCGTCAACATTTTTAAGCGTGCCTTTGGAGATATTCACGGTCTCACCTTCCTTCAAAGCAGGAAGCGCAGGGATTTCAGAATTATTCTGAGCGGATGAGGCATCTACTAGAATCGCCATAGGCAGCACTTCTTTGTATTTTTCCAGTACAGCTTCCCATTCGCTTACAGTTTCAGGTGCGTATTTTTTAGCCAGCTCTAAAGGGTTAGCCATTGTAAAGGCTGCAGTAGTGGCTTTCAATGGTTGGACGGCAGCACTTGTATCGTTTTTGGTGTCTTTGATATTTGCAGTACTGTTGGCGTTAGCAATAACCGGTACAGAGATGGCAGAGATCAGCAGGGCGGACAGGGCGACATTTTTGAATTTCAAGCTGTAGTTCATTTTTCAACACTCCTTGTGGTTTGGTTTGTCTTACAATGTCCAATTTACAGGAGGAGTGTGGCACAATATTGGTTGATTTGTGGAAAAACAATGGCAACGCTCTTATGCTATATCTACCTTTGGTATACTTACTAAAGCGAAAAGACATAGGAGGACCACTTCATGAATAACAACTATCTCATCGCGGTAGTCGATGATGACGAGAATATCCGGACTTTAATAGAAGCATATCTGCACAAGGAAAATTACCGAACAATTGGCCTCGCGAACGCTGAGGATGCCTGGACATTATATAGAACAAGTCCACCGAGTATGTGGGTAATGGACATCATGCTTCCCGGTATGGATGGCTATGAATTATGCAGGCGCATCCGTAATGAGGGCGAGGTTCCAATTATCATGATTTCGGCCAAGGATAATGAAGTGGATAAAATCCTCGGTCTTGAACTAGGCAGCGACGATTATCTTGTCAAGCCCTTTAGTCCACGCGAACTGGTTGCCCGAATCAAGCGGCAGCTGGAGCGCTGGGTCCGGATCACGAATGCAGAAGAACGGGCAGCCCTTAATGAGACAGCGTCAGCGTCTTCCCGAATCGACATTGGCGAGCTCAGGCTGCTGCTGGAAGAGAGACGGGCAATATGGCATGGCGAAGAAGTGGATCTTACCAGTAAGGAGTTTGCTATGCTTAAAGTATTGGCAGAACATCCGAACCGGGCATTTACGAGGGACGAGCTATTGACGTTCGTCTGGGGAGACGATTACTTCGGCAGTGATCGTGCAGTCGATCATCTAATTAAGCGGATGCGTAAAAAAATAGAGGAATTACCGGTAGAGTCCGTATGGGGACACGGATACCGTATGCGTACAGACAGGAGTGAGACTTGAGATGAAACTCGTTCACCAGATTAACCTTGCCTTCGGGTTATCATTGGCGCTGATTCTTTCGATCACGGCGGTGTTGATTCATTATGTGCTGCTGGATCATTTCATCGGGGCACAGAAAAGTGATCTCAAGACATTAAGCGCGGCGATGTCGGCGACTTTATCCCAAGCAGAAGAGAATGTTACCCCAGCGATGATTCAGGATATGGGGACCCTGCAAAATGTGAATGGAGTAGCTCTGGACCCAAGCAAGACGACTAGTGGTGCAGTCCTTGATGTCGCAAGCGCGATTCCAGCTGGTTATGCTGGTGTGGAAGCTATCGTCACCGATCCTAACGGGAAAGTGCTGACAGGTCCACTGCCGTTGAATGCAACGTCTTTGAAAGCAACCGATAGCTCTTTCTCAGCAGTCACGCCCGCACTGCTGCAGGAGGCCAAGCCTGTTACCTCCAGTCTTCAGGAATTATGGAATGGGAAAGATGGACGTTATGTGATGAATGTAAGCGCGATTCCACAGGGCACCCTAACGCTCCTGACTCCAATGAGCAAGATCAAGGCAATCGAGCAGGCGCTCTTGGGACGACTTGTTCTGGTAATCTTCATTGTAGGTGCAATCTTGTTCCTTCTCAGTTTGTTTATTACGAAAAAACTAATCCAGCCACTAATGAATTTGAAGCAGGAATTGAAGAAGGTCAAGGAGCGGCATTTTACCGATGTACAGCTGGTCAGAGCCGGAGGTGAGATAGGTGCTGTCGCGCAGACCGTATATGAAATGGCCGGGGAGCTGAATCGGTTCAACCAGGTACAAAAGCAGTTTTTCCAGAATGCATCCCATGAGCTGAAAACGCCTCTGATGTCCATTGCAGGGTACGCGGAGGGTATCCGGGATGGTGTGTTCGAAGGCGAGAGTGTCCGGACGGGCCTGGATGTGATTCTGGAGGAAAGCGGGAGATTGGGGAAAATCGTAACGGAAATGACGCTGCTGGCGAAATTGGACAGCGAAGAGGATATTTTCAAGCCATCCGAGGTGAGCCTGAATGAACTATTGTCAGAAATGGCCGAACGTGTCAACCCGCTGCTGGTGAAGAAAAATCTGAAGCTCCACATTGACTGTCCGGATAACAAAGCGCTGGTCATTATGGCCGACCGTGATAAGCTGCTGCAGGCGTTGCTCAATATCGTAACGAATGCGGCAAGATATGCGAAGGAATACATTCATATCACGGGAAGTATTGAAAAAGGAAAGGTGGAGCTGACCGTCACAGATGATGGCCCCGGCTTCCCGCAGGAACTTCTACCGACCTTGTTTCACCGTTTCGTTAAAGGCAAGGACGGCGAGTCCGGGCTCGGTCTAGCCATTGCCCGCGCGATTGTAGAGCGCTGTGGTGGATTGATTCAGGCTGCTAACCGCCAGGAAGGCGGAGCGATGATCACATTCGGCTTCCCTGTATCCAAAGGCGTCTGAAGCTGCAGCACGTGCGTATACTACACTTGCGGGGTCCATAAAATAAACAGCGTGCCGAAATGTTCTCGGCACGCTGTTTGCGTTTGATTTCGTGTATAAAGCTGTGTTTGATTTCGTGTATGGTGCTAAGTTTGACTCGTATAACGCTATGTTTAGTTCGTGATAGCACTATGTCTAGCTTGTGTATGGCACTACGTTTGGTTTGTGTATGAATATTTGCTTCGTGTATGACTACGTTCGGTTCTACTTGTATCGATGCATGTTTCTTACCTTACGCAGCGCAGCAATTACTGCGGATTCATTAGCTTTCTTTTCTCTTCAGAATTTTTAAAAGCCTCGAGAATGGAGGGTAGCAGCCCAGGGAATCGTATATTCAAATCCTCGGTACGCATGGATACGAGTCTTTGTGTCCCCTGAACGCGTACATTGACAATACCGGATTCACGAAGGGTACGGATATGATGAGATGCTGTAGATTTCACCACAGGTACATTAATGTCTCCGCAGGCGCGTTCACCTACGTTATGGAGTTCAGAAACAATTAATAAACGGATAGGATCGCTTAGGGCATCCAGAACCGTGGACAAATGAATATCTGCCTGATCAGGATGATATAGAAGTTTCACGGGAGTGCCTCCTTTTTTAGCTTATGATTGCATTATAGCATAAGTCGTGATATATTATTTTCAAATTTCGATTATAATCGAACAATAAAAATTGGATGGTGGAGAAAATGAATAAACAACCAATCCCTGCCGCATCTGGCGGACAGGAATCGGCTGTGATAAATGAACGGGCAGTAGGCATTCTGCTAGGTGTAGCGATCGTGCTAGTCATCATGAATACCATGATGTTCAATTTGGCTCTGCCTGATGTTGCAGAAGCTTTTCATCTGACACCTGCGTTAACTTCGTGGATTGTCACAGGCTATTCGATCGTTTTTGCCGTCTCGTCTATCACGTACAGCCGTCTTGCTGATTTTGTACCGATCCGCAGGCTGTTCATAATAGGTATCTTGTCACTGAGTCTTGCAGCGATAGTAGGGTTGTTCAGTAATAGCTTTATAATGCTTTTAATTGTGCGGCTCGTTCAAGCCACTGGTGCAAGTTCAATCCTTGCATTGACAATGGTTCTGAACTCCCGCTACATTCCGGTTGAGCGCCGCGGTAAGGCGATGAGTATAACGATGTCCTCCGTCTCGATGGGTCTTGGACTAGGTCCGGTTGCTGGCGGAGCTATTGTTGAGTATTTAGGCTGGCATATGTTGTTTGTAGTTACTGCAGTTACGGTGATACTGGTACCGCTGTTCGTTATTTTTATTCCAAAAGAGCGTGTGCAGAAGGGGTCTTTCGATTTCCTGGGCGCATTGTTCATTAGTGCGGGCACGACAGGCCTGCTAATCGCCTTAACGAATCATTCCTGGATTGGTCTGGTTGTAGGTCTTGTAGCGCTTGTGTTGTTCGCTGCCCGGATTCGTTCAGCTAAGGAACCGTTTGTCTTGCCGTCCTTATTCCAGAACCGCCGCTATCTGATCCTGTCTGCGGTTGGTATTGCTGCTTATCTTTGCAGCTTTGCGACCTTGTTCCTGATGCCGCAGATTCTGGTGAAACAGTACAGCCTAAGCGCCATCCAGGCGGGTATGGTGATTTTCCCGGGATCGTTCCTGGCCATGATTGTCTCCCAGCGGGTCGGTCGGTTTATTGATTCTCGTGGCAATAGCCCTATTTTGCGGATCATTCCGCTGTTCTTCCTGGCAGCCGTTGTCTTGTTTGCATTATTTGAGGGAAGCTCGTATGTAGCCATTATCTTTATTTACATGCTGATGAGCACCTGCTTCACAATTCTGTCGAGTAGCGTATCCAACGAAATCTCCCGTATTCTGCAGCCGGCCGAGATGGGCTCCGGAATGGGTCTGTACCAGCTGCTGCAGTTCTGCAGCGGAGCCATGGGGGTTGCTGCTTCTGCCAGCGCACTGGCGATGCAAAAGAGTCTGCCAATGGGCCTAGCCTATAGCAATATTTACTGGGGTCTGTCCATCATCGTCATCGTATCCATCGGCTGTGCAGTGCTCTACCTGAGATCGGCCATGCAGCGTCAGCCGCAGGTATAATCCGAATTTTACATGAAGCTCCAAAGTACAAAGGGAAAGGTAATAAGTCCGAGAATCCTGTGTTTACAGGGTATCTTGGACTTTTTAATTTATTCAGAGCAGATTTCAAAGGTACTACAGCAGAGGGGTTCAGTAATGCCTTTGATAGGTAGGATTAGACAAATGCGCATAAAAGACCGTTGACAACCCATAAAATAGATGATATTTTAAAAACACAAATTCCAATAAAAATACTTTGAATTAATTGAATAACCGACTGTTCAGACAGAGGTGTTGCGCTTAAGGGAAGCGTGATACCTCTGTTTTTTATTTCAACACCATAATAAGTGCTTACCAGAACAGCCTGCAAAACAAGCTGGGCAGAACAGGGTCATCGAAACAAACTGGATAGAACAGCATCATCGTATCAAGCTGGACCTAACACGTAGGAGCTAACGGACCTCAAAGGCGCTATTTTTCACATGAGGCTGCTCTGGCACATGTAGCGGACTCAGGTGACGCTATTTCGTTCCAAACAACCGATTTTGAGCCAAATTTTTGTCAATAAGGTCTCTGGAGTCCTTTATCTTCCGGAATGGATAAATCCAAAGGGAATAAGGTCTCTGGAGTCCGTTGTTTGAGCAAGCAAGTGCTAATTTTGAGAGGGATTCGTTTTATATACTCGCTTTTAAGGAGGAGCTGGGATGGGAGAGGCGTTATTATCCATAACAAATCTGAATAAACGGTTTGAGACGGCGGGCGGACATGTTCAGGCCCTACACAATGTAGATTTGCAAGTGCAGCAAGGAGAGTTTATTACAGTTATTGGTCCCAGCGGCTGCGGCAAAAGCACCTTACTACGTATCGTTGCCGGACTAGATAGCGGCTATACGGGTAATGTGACTCTGGAGGGTAGCGAAATTGGCGGCCCCGGGATTGACAAAGGCTTTATTTTTCAGGAGCATCGGTTGTTTCCATGGCTGACCGTGGAGAAGAATATCGCTTCCGATTTGTCGCTGAAGGACAAAGAAGTCCGTCAGAAGGTAGATGAGCTGATTGAACTGGTAAAGCTGAAGGGCTTCGAGAAGTCTTATCCGCGTGAGCTGTCCGGCGGGATGGCCCAGCGTGTGGCGATTGCTAGAGCGCTGCTGCGGAGTCCGAAAATTCTGCTGCTGGATGAGCCGTTCGGGGCGCTGGATGCCTTCACCCGGGCGCATATGCAATCGGTATTGCTGGACATTTGGCGCACCAACAAGACGACGATGATCTTTGTAACCCACGATATTGACGAGGCTGTGTTCCTGGGTAACCGGGTAGTTATTCTGGAACCGCGGCCAGGCAAAATCCGTCAGATTGTCCCTATTGATCTTCCATATCCGCGCAAGAAGACGACTTCATCTTTTCAGGAGCTGCGGCTACGGGTGCTGAATCAGTTTGAGAAGGTGGATGAGCTGGAACTCACGGACGGGGCGGGGATCTGACGCAGACATTTGAAGCAGAGATTTCTTGCCTCGGTAAAACTAATGAAAAATAGCCAAAGCAATGAAACAGCAGTGATGGAGCAATGTAGAGCGGTAATTAGGGAATTAGAGCAGTATAAAAGTAGAATTAATACAGCATTGAAGCAGCATTAAATCAAAAAATCAGCACTAAAGCAGCACTATAAGTCGACCATACCACTTGGAGACTTCCTGAAGAAATCTTTCGGGAGTCTCTTTTTTTATAGTACAAGAGGTTTGGAAAAGAACAGGAGGAGACCATTCATGAGCAACCGCACTGCAGCAGTACACGCAGCAAGAGGACCAGGAAAGGCCGCAACATTAGGGCTGGCCTTGCTGCTCCCGGGAAGTGTACTGATTCTGTGGCAGACATTAGGTCATTATGGAATCATCTCCGAGATGCTGTTTCCGACACCGTATACCATTGGCGAGTCTTTCTGGAATCTGGCAGTTTCAGGTGATCTGTGGGTCAATCTGAGAATCAGTGCGGCCCGGGCTCTTAGCGGGTTTGTACTTGGCGGGGGGCTTGGACTGCTGTTAGGTCTTCTGGTCGGCCTGTTTCGAAGGTCGGAGAAGCTGCTCGACCCGTCGCTGCAGATGATTCGGATGATCCCGAGCCTTGCGGTGGTGCCGCTGTTCATCCTTTGGTTCGGTATCGGCGAGGAATCTAAGGTATTGCTAATTGCCAAAGGCGCTTTTTTCCCGCTCTACATCAATACATTTGTAGGCATCCGCAGTGTAGACAACAAGCTGTTCGAGGTCACCCGGGTGTTAGGTTACAGTCGGCTGAAACAGATTTCCAGATTGGTGCTGCCCGCAGCACTGCCAAATGTCGTTCTTGGCGTACGCCTGTCCCTTGGTTTGTCCTGGCTTGGGCTGGTGGTGGCGGAGCTTATCGCTTCAAGCTCAGGTATCGGCTATATGATGTCGGATGCCCGCCAGTTTGCCGATACACCGGTGGTATTCGTGGGGATTCTAGTCTTCGCAGTAGCCGGGCTGCTGAGTGATACCGTCGTCCGCTTGATCGAGCGCAGGCTGTTGAGATGGAAAGACAACTTTCAAGGATAGGAGGAGTGCAGCATGAGCGATAGTGTAGAAATCATTATCAATCAGGCCAAAGCAGTCAGAGAGGCCCACGATTATAGTGGAACGGCACCCATATGGTCCAAAAAGAAGAGCAAAAAGGCCCCGATCGTTTGGAGACCTCTATTGTCTGATCTTGGGATTGGTGCCTTGATCCCGGTCGTGACAGTGGCTGTCTGGCAGTTGGCTGGCAGCGCCGGGTGGATCTCGGGTGAATTCTTACCCACACCGCTATCCATTGCGAGGTCTTTTGTCGAACTGTTCTCCAGCGGCCAACTGATCCATCATCTCGGGGTGAGTATCGGCAGGGCGGGAATTGGTTTTCTGATCGGCGGTATTCTGGGGCTGTTATTCGGCGTATTAACCGGATTGTTCCGTAGCGCGGAATATGTGCTGGACCCGAGTGTACAGGTGCTGCGCCTTGTTCCGCACCTTGCGATAGCGCCGCTAATCATCCTTTGGTTCGGTTTTGGAGAAGTATCTAAGGTGGCTATTATTATGAGCGGCTCCTTCTTTCCGCTCTACATTAATACATTTGCCGGTATTCGTGGTGTGGATAATAAGCTGTTTGAGGTGGCCCGTGTGCTTGGGTTCAGTCCATCTCAAAAGCTGCTACGGCTGATTCTACCGGCGGCACTCCCCAGCATTCTGCTTGGCTTGCGGCTGTCACTGGCTGTTGCCTGGATTGGTCTCGTCGTCGCTGAATTAATCGGTTCACAATCGGGGGTTGGCTTTCTTATCAATGAAGCGAAGCAGAACTCCGATACAGAAATCATTTTTGTAGGCATTATTATATTCGCAGTTGTCGGCAAGCTGATTGACTCCCTTTTTAAGGTGATTGAACGAAAATTTCTGTTCTGGCGCGAAAGCTACCAAGGTTAATCAATTTGAGGAGGTCTATGCAAATGAGCGTAGCAGCACAAAAAGGATCGTTGTATTTGACGGCAGATGTTCTGGTGATTGGTGGAGGTCCGGCAGGAACCTGGGCGGCGCTTACAGCAGCCGCTAAAGGTGCTAAAGTTGTGCTGGCCGACAAGGGGTACTGCGGATCAAGCGGTGCAACGGCTCCTTCCGGCACAGGCGTTTGGTATGTGAACCCAGACAAAAAGCTGCGTGAAGACGCCAAAGCCAGCCGCTTTGAATTGGGTGGACGATTGGCAGAGGACCGCTGGATGAACCGGGTGCTGGATCGCACGTATGAGAATATGAATCGCCTTGGTGTTGCAGGGTATCCTTTTCCGCTAGATGAGCACGGTAACCAGCACCGCCGGAGTCTGCAAGGACCGGAATACATGCGCTTAATGCGGAAGCTGGTCAAGAAGGCCGGGGTCAAGATCCTGGATCATAGTCCGGTTCTGGAACTGCTGGCTGACAGCCATGGCGTTGCCGGTGCGGCTGGTGTGCAGACGCAGACCGGAGAGACCTGGTCTGTGCAAGCAGGTGCAGTGGTGATTGCCACTGGCGGCTGCGCTTTTCTGAGCAAGGCGCTGGGCTGCAACGTCTTGACTGGAGACGGGTATCTGTTTGCAGCTGAAGCGGGGGCAGCCCTGTCAGGGATGGAATTTTCAAATGCTTATGCGATCTGCCCTACCTTCTCCTCGGTCACTAAGACGGCATATTACAACTATGCCAGCTTCTATTATGAGGATGGCAGTGTGGTTGAGGGCGCCGGATCCAAGAGAGGCCGGTCGGTCATTGCCCGCAATCTGCTGGCCGGGCGTCAGGTGTTTGCCAAGCTGGATGGTGCGCCGGAAGATCTGCAGCCGCTTCTGCGGGTAGCGCAGACGAACTTTTTCCTGCCCTTTGACCGTCTCGGGATCAATCCTTTCAAGGACGCATTCCCGGTTACGCTGCGGCTGGAAGGCACCGTGCGGGGTACGGGCGGCATCCGCATTACGGATGAGAGCTGTGGCACAGGCGTTCCGGGACTCTACGCAGCGGGTGATGCAGCTACGCGCGAGTTGATTTGCGGCGGCTTCACCGGTGGCGGCAGCCATAATGCTGCCTGGGCAATGTCCTCCGGTTCTTTTGCCGGGGAAGGCGCAGCTGACTATGCGCTGAGTCTGGGTAGACATGCGGAGGACCGCACGCCATCGGGTCTGTCTTCCTCATCACTGGTGGAGCAGCAGGTGAAGCCGGGAACAGCGGCCCGGACAGCGGAGCTTGTCTCAGCGGTGCAGGCGGAAGTGAAGCCTTATGACATCAATCTTTTCCGGACCGAGAAGGGGCTGACTTCTTCGCTGGATCGCCTCGGTGGATTGTGGAAGGAACAGCGGAATACGGAGATTCAGCGTACGCCTGAAGGGGTTAAAGCACGGGAGGTTCAGGCTATGACAGCTACAGCACGCTGGATGTATAGCTCTGCACTTGCGCGTACAGAGACACGCGGTATGCACAAGCGGGAGGATTATTTAAAGATCGATGAGCAGCAGCATCATCGCCTCATCAGCGGTGGCCTGGATGATGTATGGGTCAAGCGGGAAGAGGTAGCGAAGGAGAGTGTTCTTCTGTGATTGAAGTCCTCAGTGCAGATAGTTGTATATCATGCAACCAATGTGTAGCGGTCTGCCCGACCAACGTATTCGACCGGGTGGAGGATGGAATCCCCGTCATTGCCCGGCAGAGTGATTGCCAGACCTGCTTCATGTGCGAGTTATACTGCCCGGTGGATGCACTGTATGTAGATCCTGATGCCGAAGCCGTTTCAGGCGTGACCGAGGCAGAACTGCAGGAGCGGGGACTGCTTGGCGGGTACCGTGAAAAGGTAGGTTGGGGCCGAGGCCGGCAGCCGGTCGCGGGCCATGACTTTATGTATCAACTATCGCGAAGAGCGGGATTTTAAAGTTCAATATATTAAGTGAAGTTAAGATCAAGCAGTAGACCAGAAACCAGAAACCAGTCGTTATTCTGGTGAAGTCCTGTCTTCTTAAGATTGAAAAAGGTCCAACTTCCCAACTAACAGCATTATTGTACCTTATTTTTCTTCATTATAGGAAAATCAGGGGAATAAGGGCATTTTTGTACCTTATTTTTCGAAAAACCACGCTGGACGGGTATTCTGGAAGATTTAAGGTACAATATTGCACTTAATCCCCGTTAACCTTCTGACGCAGAATAATTAGGGTGCAAAAATGCCGTTAATTAAACTTTGGAAATCGTTATTAGGCTTTGTTTGTTATTTTTAGTGCGTTTTAGTGCGTTCTATATAGCTGTATAGATTCACAAAGCTGAAAGAGCGCCTGGGTAACGTATTGGCAATATTGTCTTCATATTCATTCCAACATTCAACATCGAGGGGAGAAGCAACAATGGCAAAGGCATTCAGAAAGAATCAAGGGGGACAGGGCAAACGGCTGCGTTTGCTGCTCATCGTAAGTGCAGTCATGGTTATGATGGTGCTTCAGGCGTGCGGCAACAACGCGGGATCAGGTGGTGGCAAGGAAGCATCCGCTCCGGCAGGTGGAGAGAAGGCTGAGGCTGCGAGCGGCGCGGCAACGGGGAATGTACCTGCGACGCTTAACTTTGGCTATATCGGCTCCAACAAACTGAATCTTCCAGGCGGAGCAGAAGGCTGGGGCTTTCACAAGGGAATTATCCAGGAAGAGCTGAAGAAACACGGCATTACTGAAGTGAAGCTCACCGGCTTCCCGAATGGACCCGACCAAACAGAATCCTTGATCAGCGGTCGGCTGGATGCCGGAAGCCTTGGTGATACGCCTGCCATTATTGCTTATGCCTCTGGAGCAAAGACGCGTCTCATCTCCCAATCCTCGGCGCATAGCGTAGGTTATCTGATTGGCAAGAAGAATGGTCCTAAGACTGTTAAGGAGCTTCAAGGCAAGACAATCGCCATCCAAAAAGGCTCCTTCATGCACCGTTATATAGCTGGATTGCTGAAAGACGAGGGAGTGACAGGTGTTAAGCTTGTGCATATGCTGAGTCCTGATGGAACAGCTGCCTTAGCCCGAGGGGATGTGGATGCCATCACCATTTCAGGTGTTCCTGCACTTAAGTTGATCGATGAAGGCTATACCCATTTGGATGATGCCACCCAGCATCCTACCCTTCTGGGTACAAGTGCAACCGTAGTGTCTGATGACTACTTGGCGAAGTTCCCTGATTTCCCGAAGGTATGGAACGAAGCGCGCGAGAAAGCCTTGGCTGACTTGAAGCAGCATGAGGATGAATATTATCAATTCCTTGCGGATATCGGTAATACAACGCCAGAGCTGGTGAAGAAAGTGAGTCCGATCAGCGATATCAAGGATACTGCGTTTACGGAGGAAGGCACGAAGCTGCTGGAAGGCACGAAGAACTTCCTGGTGGAAGAGAAGCTTGCTAAAAAAGATTTTAAAATCAGTGATTGGCAGCTGAAATAGCACTCAAATATCACTCAGTATCACTCAGTAACACTCCATAACACTCAACATCACCAAGAACAGAAGGTCTATGAGGCATGGCCTGTAAATAAGGGGGAAACCAAATGTCTCAGCAGGATCAACAGTGGACGGCGGATGTGCTGGTGTTGGGCGGCGGACCGGCGGGAGCCTGGGCAGCTTGGAAGGCTGCCTCGCAAGGAGCAAAGGTCATACTGGCGGACAAAGGCTATCTGGGTACCAGCGGTGCAACCGCGCCTGGTGGCACCACGTTGCTCGTCATTCCGCCGGTGGCAGATTTACGGGAGCAGGCTGTTCAGGCCCGGCTCCGGGCAGGCGGATATTTATCCGAAAATGCCTGGATTCACCGGGTTCTGGACCAGGTAGAGCACAATCTGGAACTGGTGGCCGAGTGGGGATATCCATTCCCTACGGATGGGGAGGGCAAGCCGCTGCGGACGCATCTGCATGGGCCGGAATATATGCAAATTATGCGGCGGACGGTGCGCAAGGCTGGGGTTAAAATTATGGACCAGTCTCCAGCGCTGGAACTGCTGCATGACGAGCATGGTGTCGGCGGTGCACGCGGTATCAACCGCTTGACCGGCGAGACTTGGGAGATCCGGGCCAATGCCGTCGTCATGGCTACCGGCGGCTGCGCCTTTCTCAGCAAAGGTCTGGGCTGCAATGTGCTGACCGGGGAAGGGCTGCTGATGTCTGCCGAGACGGGTGCGGAGCTGTCTGGTATGGAATTCAGCCGCCAATATGCACCAAGCTTCGCCGACGGGACCGTCACCCGCGGGCGCATGCTGGCTTGGGCCACGCTGTATGATGCGGGCGGACGGCCGCTGCACAAGGGAGACCGCACCTTTGGCAGCCTGCCGGAGCTGATGCAGCAAGGTCCCGTCTATGCCTGCCTTGATCTGGCCGATACGGCAGAGAAAAGGGAGTTCCTCCGCCGGGCCCATCCGATCTTCTTCATGCCCCTGGAACGGGCCGGGATTGACCCGTTCCGGCACAAGTTCCCGCTGACCCTTCGCTACGAAGGGACCATGCGCGGTACCGGCGGCTTGCGCCTTACGGGCAGCGACTGCGCCACCACTGTCCCCGGCTTGTATGCCGCCGGGGACGCCGCCTCGCGCGAGAAGGTGACCGGCGCTATCTCCGGCGGCGGAGCCTACAACGCTTCCTGGGCCATGTGCAGCGGAAGCTGGGCCGGGCAGGGCGCCGCGCAGTATGCGCTGGCCCAGCCAAGAGGCGCAGACAGCCGGCGGCTGCTCGCGGCAGGCCGCTATGGTTTGCCGGCTGGCGCCACCCACAGCAGGGCGCTGGACGCAAAGCCGCTGATCGCGGCTGTCCAGCGGGAAATCCTGCCGCTGCGGATTAACTACTTCCGCAGCGTGCCAGTCGTCCAGTCCGCCTTGCAGCGGCTGACGGACCTCATGCCCAGCCTGCACGGGAGAATCGCACCATCGGTGCAAGGAACCGTGCAGTCAAGAGAAGCGGCCGCCATGCTGATCGTCGGCCGCTGGATCTATACCGCTGCACTGGCCCGCAAGGAGAGCCGGGGCTTGCAAAGTCTGGCGGAATATCCCGCCTTGGACCCGCGCCAGACCCACCGGCTGATCCTCTCCGGCATCGAGCAGATACGCACCAGCACAGAGAGCGTGCCTCACGCTCATGAGCTGGGAAGACTTCAGGAGGAGCGGGCGATATGATCGAGCTAGTCAGCAAGGACCGTTGCATCGGGTGCAGCTTATGCGTGAAGGTCTGTCCTACCAATGTATTCGAGATGCAGGGCAAGCTGCCCGTCATCGCCCGGCAGGACGACTGCCAGACCTGCTTCATGTGCGAAGCTTATTGTCCTGTGGATGCGCTATATGTGGCGCCACAGGGTGAGTGTTCCGTCGAGGTGAACGAGGAGGAACTGGTGTCATCCGGGCTGCTGGGAAGCTGGCGGGCCGAAATCGGCTGGAGCCGGGATTCCGTGTCCACGATGGCGGAGCGGGATACGACGCCTTTTTTCGAGACCTTCACGGAGCAATATAGGGGCAGGTAAGAGGCGGACGTCCGCATGCGTTTTTTTCTCCCTTCTTTTCTTCCCCTTCAGGAGCAATATAGGAGCAGGGAAGAGAGGGCAACTGAACGCTTGAGTAATTACTTAAAGGGATTGGAACAGATTCGGCCTGGCCGGAGCTTCCAATCCCTTTTTGTGCTGAATAGATGACGGCAGATATCCTTACACGATCTCTTTTTGCACCTGATTTCGCTCCAGCAGCAGCCATATTTCATCGGCGATCTCTTCAGCGGAATAGGGCATTTTGTTCATAATCCACCATTCCATGACCCCTACAGAAGCCGATGTCAGGAAGCGGACGAGGATTTCTTTGTTGGCGTGTTGATTGATACGATCCATAGATATCTGGTTGCTGATGCCTTGCATCATCATTTGCTGCATGTTTTGCCAGAAGTAGAACATCCCTTTATTGTTGAGCATGGAATAATAAAACAAATGATGCCTCTCAATGTATTCAAGGGCCAGCAGCAGCGAATCTCTGATCGGTAGATGGTGATCTTCATGATTTTCCGGAACACACAGCCCCCGCAACACCTCGGAGTGCTCCTCAATGCATTTCTCCAGGAGATCATATTTATCCATGAATGTAAGTATATGGTACCTCGGTTAAGGTTGGCCCGTTCAGAGATTTGGTTAATGGTGATTTCTTCGAACTTCTTTTCGGCCATCAGCTCAATAAATGCCTTTTTAATGGCTGACCGGGTTTTTAGTATGCGCCTGTCCATCTTTAACCTCCAATTTCTCTTCCTGATTGATAGATTTTGAACAACAAACTGCTATTCTGTTGATTAATAAACAATTCCGCAAGTATTAGCGATTGAACCCGAACAGTGCAGCCTTTACAGTTGATTTTATAGAACGAATGTTTGTAAATCAACAAGTGTCAATCTAATGTCGACAGGAGGAGCAACAATGAAAGCCATAATTTTTAACAAATACGGTGCTTCGGATGTGCTAAGAGAAGAGGATGTTGCGGTTCCGGTCATCTCTGATGATGAAGTATTGGTGGAGATGTATACTACCTCAGTTAATCCTGTGGACTGTTACATTCGCTCAGGGCAGTTGCAGGAGATGTTTCCATTAGAGCTGCCTCATATTTTGGGTACTGATATTGCCGGAATCGTTCAGGCGACAGGGAAGAATGTTGAAAATGTGCAACCAGGGGACCGGGTCTTTGGCCTCGTGAATTCTGGAAGCTACGCAGCGTATGCAAGAGTGGATAAATCTGCTGTGGTCCCCATTTCTTCGGGGATTTCTTTTGTCGAAGCAGGAGCTTTACCCGCAGTTTCAATTACAGCCTGGCAATCACTGTTTCACTACGGTAAACTCCGGAAAGGAGAACGGATACTGATTCATGCCGCAGCAGGCGGTGTAGGTCATATCGCGATTCAATTGGCCAAATGGGCAGGGGCCTATGTCATAGGAACGGCAAGCTCGCCAAACCATGATTTTGTCAGACAGTTGGGTGCGGATGAGGTCATTGATTATACAGCCGTTGATTTTACTGATGTTGTGCATAATGTGGATCTCGTTATTGATGCGATTGGTGGTGAGGTTGAGGAGAAGAGCTTTAAAGTGCTGAAGGAGGGGGGCAAGCTGATCTCGCTGATTAACCCGGCCATTACGGGAAGTGCTTCTGAGAACAATGTCGAGGCAAAATTTGCACTCATTCAGCCCCGTTCCAGTGATTTCGCGCAGATTGAAGAGTTGGTTAGGGAGCATAAGCTGAAAGTTCATATTAGCGGTATTGTTCCACTATCACAGGTGGGCGTGGCCGAGGCGCACCGGAGATGTGAAACCCGTCATGTTAAGGGAAAAGTGGTCATCCAAATCAGGAAATAGACGATGTGAAAAAACTTAACAGGTTTATAAAATTGCTGCTGCAGTTTTGTAGACCTGTTTTTTGTTTGTTTTGTTCCCCATTGACACCGAACTCTGATTATATTACTTTAATTAGAGTATTTAAAATAAAGTATAAGGTGGAGCTGGATTATGAAATCATTTCTGAAGCACAAAGGGATTTTGGGTGGCGTCTTTATGATGATCTTTTATCAGATCATAATGATCGGGATTTTTATGGGCGGGTATAGCTCGATGCCTAAGGATATCGACAAGCTTACTGTGGCCATTGTTAACGAGGATCAGCAGGCTGGGGCAACGTTTGTGAAGGAGATTCAGGCGCAGATGCCTTTTCATGTCGTAACGAATCTGTCACTGGAACAGGCTAAGCAAGAGCTGGAGGATCGCAGCACCCATCTGGTGATGCATATTCCGCAGGATTTTACGCAGAAGCTGTCTGCGCAGGGAGAACAGGTGAAACTGGATTTTTTCATTAACCAGTCCAATCCCGCTACTGTAAGCAGTACCATGCAGAATGTTGTCACCCAGATCACGAACAAGATCAGTACGCAATTACAGACCCAGAGCTTCGATGGTATTCTGCAAGGTATGAAGGTGCCTGAAGCCCAGGCGCAGCAGATGGTTGCTGGTGTAATGAATAAGGTGGATGCCAATGTCGTGACGACCAATCCACAGCCAGCCGGAATGCACAATCAGATGGCTCCAATGTTCCTGACAATGTCTTCCTACGTGGGTGCGATGATCTATTCCATGATGAGTATTGGCGCTTTGAATCAATTGAGATCCCGCCTTGGCAAATGGAAAGCCTTCTTGTCCCTGCAAGGTGTCAATGTGCTGTTGTCCTTAATTGCCCCACTTGTAGGTGTTTCATTGTACTTCGCGGTTCATGGTTATGGCGCAGAGACATTTATGAAAGTGTGGATGGTACATTCGCTGGAAATGTTCGTCGCCATTGAGTTTACGAGTATTTGCTGTCTGCTGCTGGGGCAAGCGGGGATGATTGTGAATCTGCCGATTCTGCTGACCCAGACGATTGCTAACGGTTCCGTGGTTCCACAGGAAATGATGAGCGGAGTGTTCAAGGCCGTCAGCTACATTTCTCCGATGTTCTATACGCTGCATCTGGATTACAACTTACTGTTCGGCGGCGGCAAAACGGGGGTATATCTCACAGGCCTAGTGCTAGTGGGTCTTGGAGCGCTCTTAATTAATACGCTGATCCATCTGTTCAAGACAGTAAAACAGCCTAAAGAAGCAATAGAACCTGCACCGCAGCCGCTTTTCATGTAAAATAACAATAACGGGCTCTGAAATCTCCTCGTGGGCCCCTTTTAAATATGCATGAAGGAGAGGACACTATTGTCGCTTCAAATATTTATCCTGGGTATGCTGAGTGAGGGTGAGCATCATCCATATGACATTAAGAAGAACCTCAAACCACTGGACAACACGGTGTCCATCAACGACGGGACGCTGTATTATAACTTCGAGGTGTTGTTGAAGAAGGGGCTTATAAAGAAGCTCAAAGTGGTGCAATCAGACAATCGTCCTGAGAAGACCACCTACGGTATTACGGACAAGGGAAGGATAATGCTGGAAGAGGAAATATATGATGTTTTCAAAAATTTCAGCGATATCCGATCACTGTATTCTTCGTTGTTGTTTCTGGATAAGGTCGATCCCCATAAACTTGCTTATGTCATTGAGGAGGCCATTGAGAAGCTGAACAAAAAGGTCAGCCTCATAGAAGAAACCGATCCTGCGCTCACCATTATTCCGGTGGAGAGACGGGAAGCCGTTAGTCTGATTATGGATCATGCGAACCAAACGTATCAAAAGGATATCAACTGGCTCCATAAGGTGCTGGCTACTGTCCGTGAGCGCGCCGGGGCTGAATAGCAGCACAGCAAATGCTACTTCTAGTTAGTTACCGGGAGTGAGAGATGTGAAAATCGCCAGATTCGATCATTTGGTGCTGACTGTCCGCGATGTAGAGGCTTCCTGCCGCTTTTATGGCGAAGTCCTTGGGATGGAGATCATCTCATTCGGACAGGACAGGAAAGCAGCAAAGTTTGGACAACAAAAGATCAATTTCCAGCAGGTTGGCCAGGAGATTGACCCGAAAGCTAAGCGGCCGACGATGGGGTCCGGCGATTTCTGTCTGATTACCAGTGATTCACTGATTGATGTAAAAAAGCATTTGGCAGAGCAGGGTGTCAAAATTGAATTGGGTCCGGTGGAGCGTACAGGCGCACTTGGGCCGATGTACTCCATTTATATCAGGGATCCTGATGAGAATCTGGTTGAAATCTCTTCATATGAACCCTATGTGCGCATGCAAGGGAAATAAAAAGGATTATATTTTTATGCAGACAGCCTCTAGCTCGGGGGCTGTTTTTTTCCATTTCTAAAGGGAAGACAGGTTTCTTATTTGAATAATGTTTCATAAAAACATATCTTCTTTGGATATTTGTGGAGAGTTGGATTTCGAAGCTTGAAATTGGCAAATAGGCCTTGATCTAACTGGGCAAAAGGGATATCCAGTGTGTTGCAGTTAGCTTTTAATCATGGCTATCGCCTCTAGGCTGTTAGTTGTATAATCATGGAAGAAGAATGTGGTTATTAAAGCTCAAAGCAGGGATACATAAAGACTATAAAAAGGCGGACTCTTGAATGAATTATGAATTGTTACGAGCTACTAAAAAAGAAAAAGAAATCATAAAAAACTTAATGCAATTTTATATTTATGACTTTTCTGAATTTGTATTATGTGATGTTGAAGTGGATGGACTTTTTGGGGCGTATCCTTTTTTAGACGAATATTGGGAAGAAGTTAATCAACGGTTTCCTTATGTCATTAAACAAGATAAAAAATATGCAGGGTTTGTGTTAGTAAGGTTCATTGAATCAGAAGAACGTAATTATTTTTCAATCGCAGAGTTCTTTATTATGAAGAAGTATAGAAAAGAAGGAATTGGTAAAGCAGTAGCCAAACAACTATTCGATTTACACAAGGGCGACTGGGAGGTTTATCAATTAGAAAGTAACCAACCAGCTCAAGCTTTTTGGAACAAGACCATTAACGAATACACACAAGGGAAATTTAAAGAACGATTCGAAGAGGGGAGAAGAATACAAGATTTTACCAACAAAGTAGAAAGAGTTGATTGTTTTGAATCATCAGTGTCCAAAATGTAATATTGATATGACCCGCTCGAGAGCAACAAGTGCAATTGGGAAGTTCTCAGCAATAAAAGAACCAGTTAAAAATTTTACAACAAAAGAAAGCAGTCCGATCATTCCGTTTGTATGCTCAAACTGCGGATTGACGGAGTGGTATGTAGAAAATCCTGAGAATTTCAAATGAAGTCTACGGTAGCCCCTTTAATTTATTCCAAATCCAAGACATGGTAAAAAGTTAAGCTTATCGCCCTTTGGTTCAGTCCTCCTTGAATAAGGTTAAGAGGCCAAGGAGTTGGCAAACCGGCATTTAACATACGAAGAGGTATCCTCCAGCCATTCACGGCTTGGGGGATACCTCTTTGTTTTATTTTCCAAATAATAAATATTTTTACCTAATCGTGTCAATAAGAGCCTTCATGCGTACCGGAATCTCTTCGCGTATTTCTGGCCAGGAGACAAATGTCTCCTCAGGCAAGGGATAGGGAACATATTCGAACGAAGGCTGAAAACTGAAGGTTCGTAAATGCGCTTCGGCTGGCGGATCGATATGTACTCCTGGCTTGAATTCACCACTGAACATGTCCGGTTCCAGCACACCTTCGATTCCCGCTTCTTCCTGGCAGCATCTCTCGACGTTCGGGAGCAGCCGGAACAATTCTTCATGTGCGGCCATGGCGTGTTTACCAGGCTGAACATAGATTTTGATCACACCATCATCGGTCAAATTGCTGCGGTCGCGCATTAATCCTACCAGAAAATGGCCATGGAAGCTGACTTCAGCGTACTCGATGCCACCGTCATGATTCAGGTATACCCAAACATGCTCCAAGTCATAAATATGTTGAATGTCATAATCGTAATAAATAGCGTACTCAATGACCAGGCTATACTTGCTGGTATCGACATGGACGATCCGGTCAAAAGAAACTGAGGGTGCGGTCGTCTCAAACACAGTGACTCCTACACGATGCGGTTTGAAGGGCTCCCGGCGGTCCAAATATAGTAACGGTGCAACGCGAAGTACAGTGTCCCAGAAGGGACGAAGATGGTCGACAACAGGCATTAGCAAAACCTCCAAGAAATAATGATTGATTTTTTTGTCCTATTCATTGTAACATTAGATTAAGCGCTTTACCTATACAATTAATATAAAATGATTGCATTTACATTTATTTAATTTTGATAAGCGCTTAACTCACAAATAGGGAGGATACAATGACTACTATCCGCTTAACAATGGCACAGGCCCTATTAAGATTTCTGGATCAACAGTACATTTCCTGCGACGGAGTAGAAACAAAATTTGTTGCCGGGGTAATGGGAATCTTTGGTCATGGCAATGTAACCGGTCTTGGTGAGGCCCTGGAGCGAAGCTCAGGCAGTCTGAATTTCATCCAAGGCAAGAATGAACAGGGGATGGCACATGCGGCCACCGCGTTCGCTAAACAACACAATCGCAAACAAATTTATGCCTGCACCACTTCCATTGGTCCCGGTGCTTTGAATATGGTTACTGCAGCCGGAACGGCAACGGTCAACCGCATTCCGCTGCTGCTTCTTCCGGGTGACAACTTTGCTTCGAGACAGCCTGATCCGGTACTACAGCAACTTGAAGCCGGTCATGACTATACTATTTCGGCAGCCGACGCTTTTAAGCCGGTGAGCAGATTCTGGGACCGCATTGTCCGCCCTGAACAACTGATGACTTCGGCACTGAACGCGATCCGCGTGCTTACAGATCCGGCCGAGACTGGCGCGGTTACTCTGGCACTGCCACAGGATGTGCAGGCTGAAGCTTATGATTATCCGGCATCCTTCTTCGAGAAGCGTGTGCATTATGTAGAACGCCAACAACCGGCTCCCCAGACTCTGGAGAGAGCGATTGCCCTTGTGAAGTCCAAGCGCAAGCCAATGATTGTCGCCGGTGGAGGCGTTAAATATTCAGAGGCGACGAAAGCGCTTGCTGAATTTGCAGAGAAATTTGGTATTCCGGTATCGGAAACACAGGCAGGCAAGGGCTCCTTGCCTTGGAACCACCCGCTTAACGTTGGCGGAGTTGGCGTGACCGGTGCTTTGGCCGCCAACAAGGTAGCCAAAGAGGCAGACCTGATTATTGGTATCGGAACAAGATATTCCGACTTTACTACCTCATCTAAATCTGCGTTTCATCCGGAAGCGCAGTTCCTGAATATCAACATCAACCGTATGGATGGCGCCAAGCTTGACGGCGTAGCCTTGACGGGAGATGCGAAGACGGTCATCCTTCAGCTCTTGGAAGGCTTGAACGCTGCAGGTTATAGCAGTTCTTATGCTGACGGGCAGATCACCGCGCTCGGTACCGAGTGGAAGAATGAGGTAGACCGACTGTACGAACTGGAACATCCAGAAGGCTTCGCTCAGACGCGCGCACTTGGCGTCATCAACGAGACGATTGGCGACGAAGCCGTTATTGTCTGTGCGGCAGGCAGCTTGCCGGGCGACCTTCACCGCCTGTGGCGGGTCGGACAGCCAAAGGGCTACCACATGGAATATGGCTTCTCCTGTATGGGATATGAAGTCAGCGGAGCTTTCGGCGTTGCACTTGCAGAGCCGGAACGTGATGTGTACGCCTTTGTCGGAGACGGCAGTTATCTGATGCTCCACTCCGAACTGGTCACAAGCCTCCAGGAAGGGCGCAAGATCACTGTGCTGCTATTCGACAATCATGGTTATCAATGTATTCATAACCTGCAGCGCGGACATGGTAGTGACGGCTTCGGTAACGAATTCCGTTATCGTGAACAGAGTACAGGCCGCTACACAGGAGCGCCGCTCCCGATTGATTTTGCAGCACATGCCCGCAGCCTTGGAGCAGCCGCATACAAAGCGACTACACCAGAAGAACTTGAGCAAGCCCTCAAGGCGGCGAAGGAAGAAACACGCACTACCTTAATTGAAATTCCGGTTCTTGCCGGTACGAATACCGACGGTTATGAATCCTGGTGGAATGTAGGGGTTCCCGCCGTTTCCTCAAGCACTAAAGTTACGGATGCGCATCAGGCAATGAACGAGAAGTTATCTCAGGCGAGAGTCTACTAGGAGGACTAAGTGATGACACGGTTTCCATTTCAATTAGGCGTTCACCCTATTAACTGGGTCGGCGAAGATGTTAAAGAGCATGGCAATGATACCACTTACGAGCAGATTTTGGATGATATACATTCCTTGGGTCTTAAGGGCACAGAGATGGGCAGAAAGTTCCCGACGGATCTCGCATTGCTGAAAGAAGAGCTGGCGAAGCGTGATATTCAGTTAGTCTCCCAGTGGAAATCCGTATTGTTTTCCGATCCGGCTTATCGTGAGCAGGAACTGGAAGCTTTCCGGGAACATGCCAAATTCCTGCAGAGCATGGGCAGCAAAGTTATAAGCACTTGCGAGGTAGGCGGCTCTTTGCACTTCGATCCGAGACGGACGCCAAATGAGAGTGAAGTCATTCGTCTTGATGAAGCGGGCTGGGCCAGCCTGGTTGAAGGCCTGAACGCTGCGGGCAGAATTGCCCAAGAGTATGGCTTGAAGCTGACTTACCATCATCACGGCGGCACTGCTGTAGAAAGCCCGGAAGAAATCGACAAGCTGATGGAGCTGACAGATCCACAGGCTGTATATCTGCTTTTCGATTCCGGTCATGCATTGTACGGCGGGGCGAATCCGCTGGATGTCCTGCGCAAGCATTATGATCGGGTGGCCTATGTGCATCTGAAGGATGTGCGTCCAGCGCTGCTGGAGCAGGCTAGAGCAGACGGCGTAGACTTCGTCACCTGCATCCGCAGAGGCGTGTTCACGGTTCCTGGTGATGGATGCATTGATTTCAAACCGATTATCGGCGAGCTTGTGAGCCGAAACTATACAGGCTGGGCGCTCCTCGAAGGGGAGCAGGACCCAGGCGAGCATCCGGCTCGTGAATATGCAGAGAAGGCACTCCGCTACTTGGAATCTTTACTATAAACGAAGGAGGGTGAACCTATTGTCTTACATTTTTCCTTCCGGAAGGAAGTTTGACTTTACTGCGATTGGCCGCTTGTGCATCGATTTGAATGCGAATGAGATTAACCGGCCTATGGAAGAGACAATGACGTTTACCAAATACGTTGGCGGATCGCCTGCTAACATTGCGATTGGCATGAGCCGATTGGGCCACAAAACAGCATTTATCGGCAAGATTGCCGATGACCAGATGGGACGGTTTATCCAAGGGTACCTGGAGAAAGAAGATATTGATACCAGTAATGTCGTTACAGACAAGACGGGTGCGGTTACAGGACTTGCTTTTACCGAAATCAAGAGCCCGAGCGAATGCAGCATTCTGATGTATCGCGACAATGTAGCTGATCTGAAGCTGGGACCGCTTGAAGTAAATGAGGAGCTGATTGCTAACAGCAAGGCCCTGCTTGTATCGGGTACAGCGCTTGCCGCCAGTCCTTCCCGGGAAGCTGTGCTTCTGTCCCTGGACTATGCCCGTAAGCATGGCACCACAGTCATTCTGGATATTGATTATCGTCCTTATACCTGGAATTCTGCCGAAGAAACAGCGGTATATTACAACCTGGCGGCAGAGAAAAGCGACATTATTATTGGCACAAGAGAAGAATTCGACAGCATGGAGCGGTTTGAAAATAACCACGATCATAGCGACAGCTTCACAGCTTCCAAGTGGTTCAACTACTCTGCCAAACTCGTTATTATCAAACACGGCAAGGAAGGTTCCATTGCTTACACCGCAGAGGGACTGGAGCAACGGGCTAAATCCTATCCGGCGAAGGTTATCAAGACCTTTGGAGCTGGCGACTCTTATGCCGCAGGCTTCATTCACGGGCTCATGTCCGGTCTGACTATTGAGAAAAGCATGGAATTCGGCAGTGCGGCAGCATGTATCGTCATTTCCAGCCATAGCTGTTCAGATGCCATGCCGACTGTAGCACAAGTTGAAGATTATATTGAACGCTGCAACCGCGGCGAAATCATAGCTGGCTAAGCAAAGCCGCTAAATCTACTATAAGCGAGGGACTACGATGACAACGAAGTTAAAGAACTGGATCGGCGGAGAATGGGTGGAGTCTTCCGCTGCACAATACGATGATGTGTACAACCCTGCTACAGAAGAAGTATTGGCGCAGGTGCCATTGTCTTCCAAGGGTGACGTAGATTCAGCGGTCCAAGCCGCCCGCAAGTCTTTTGAGAGCTGGAGCCGGACACCGGTTCCGCGCCGGGCACGCGTGCTTTTCAAATATCAGCAGTTGCTGGTGGATCACTGGGAAGAGCTGGCTACCCTGATTACGAAGGAAAATGGTAAAAGCCTGGGCGAAGCGCGTGGCGAGGTGCTGCGTGGGATCGAATGCGTCGAGTTTGCTGCAGGTGCACCAAACCTGATGATGGGTAAACAATTGCCGGATATTGCGTCCAACATAGAATCGGGCATGTACCGTTATCCTATCGGCGTAATCGGCGGTATCACGCCGTTCAACTTCCCGATGATGGTACCTTGCTGGATGTTCCCGCTGGCGATTGCCGTTGGTAACACCTTTGTATTGAAACCATCCGAACGTACGCCGCTTCTGGCGAATCGTCTGGCTGAGCTGTTCCATGAAGCAGGCTTGCCAGCTGGCGTGCTGAACATCGTACACGGCGCACATGATGTCGTGAACGGTATTCTGGAGCATCCGGAGATTAAGGCAGTATCTTTCGTTGGCTCACAACCCGTTGCAGAGTACGTGTATACAACAGGTACGGCGCATGGCAAACGGGTGCAAGCATTGGCTGGCGCGAAGAACCACTCCATCGTGCTTCCTGACGCGGATCTGGATTTGACGGTTAAAGAAATCGTCAATGCCGCATTTGGCTCTGCCGGCGAACGCTGTATGGCTTGCGCGGTTGTAGTCGCTGTCGGTGATGTTGCCGATGAGCTTGTTGAGCGTCTGGCTGCCGCTGCCGATCAGATTTCGATCGGTAACGGTCTGGAAGAAGGCACGTTCCTCGGCCCAGTGATCCGTGGCGGACACAAGGAAAGAACCCTTGGCTACATCGAATCCGGGGAAGCCGAAGGCGGTGTGCTGGTTAGAGACGGACGGAAGGATGAAGCTGTTCAGAACTCCGGCTACTTCGTAGGACCAACGATCTTTGACCGGGTGAGCAGCGAAATGAAGATTTGGAAAGATGAAATTTTCGCACCGGTTCTGTCCGTGATGCGTGCAGATACGCTGGAGGATGCAATCGCTATTGCCAATCGTTCAGAGTTCGCAAACGGGGCTTGCTTGTTCACCAGCAACGGCAGTAGCGTGCGTCAATTCCGCGAAACTATCGATGCAGGTATGCTTGGGGTCAATCTCGGTGTACCGGCTCCAATGGCCTTCTTCCCGTTCTCGGGCTGGAAGAAATCGTTCTACGGTGATCTGCATGCCAACGGAACGGATGGCGTGGAATTCTTTACCCGCAAAAAGATGGTTACCGCTCGCTGGTAATCGATAATAGCAGCCTTACAACAACGAAATAGCAAATCCCCGGCTGTGAGCCGGGGAATGATTTACACCCCACTACGAAAGGCTGACGACTATGAAGAAGCTGAAATTCGGTATTATCGGTGCCGGCAGAATCGGGAAAATCCATGCCGACAACTTGATTAGACATCCGCAAGCAGAAATTCTCGCTGTGAGCGACCTGTTCGCAGGTCCGGAGCTTGAAGAATGGGCAGCATCCAGAGGCATTGCTATCGTCACTAAGGACAGCGAAGAGATTCTGAACCATCCTGAGATTGACGCTGTATTTATCTGTTCTTCCACAGATACGCATGTCCCTCTGATCAAGAAGGCGGCCGAGCAAGGCAAGCATATTTTCTGTGAAAAGCCACTTAGTATGGATATTCGTCAGACTGAAGAAGCCATTGAAGCTGTATCTAAGGCAGGCGTACAACTGCAAGTCGGCTTTAACCGCCGGTTCGACCATAACTTCAAACGGGTGCGTGAGCATGTACAAAACGGAGCCATTGGCGACACTCATCTGATCAAGATTACCTCCCGTGATCCTGGGCCACCACCAGAAGCATACATTAAGGTCTCTGGGGGCATCTTCATGGATATGATGATCCATGACTTTGATATGGCGCGTTTCCTCTCGGGCAGTGAAGTTGAAGAAGTATACACACAAGGTAGTGTACTGATTGATCCTGTGTTCGGCCAATATGGCGATGTGGATACAGCGATTGTGACCCTCCGTTTCGCGAACGGTGCGCTTGGCGTCATCGATTGCAGCCGCAAGGCGGCTTACGGTTATGACCAGCGTGTAGAGGTGTTCGGATCGAAAGGCTCTGTAACGGCCGCTAACGATTTCCCGAATACGGCTGTTTTGAGTACAGAAGACGGCATCCAAAGCGACAAGCCGCTGCACTTCTTCCTGGAACGTTATAATGCAGCATATGTAGATGAAACACAGCAATTTATCGATACCCTCCTACTAGGCAAGGCAGTTTCGGTGAATGGAAATGACGGCTGGCAGGCGGAAAGAATTGCCCGGGCAGCGAAGCTTTCTATGCAAGAGAACCGTCCGGTAAAACTCTCGGAATTACAATAAGGAAAGGTTGTGAAAAGCGTGAGCAAGCTGATTGTTAGTCCGGATTCCAAGCGTTCAGGAAATCATCCCGCTCTATCGGTAACACCGGAGTCCGCTGGCTGGACCTATGTAGGGTTTGAGGTCTATCGACTGAGTCCAGGCGAGACGTTAAGCCAGTCTACAGACGGAAACGAGGTATGTTTGGTGCTTCTGAGTGGTAGAGCAGACATCGCGACTGCCAATGCTTCCTGGCTCAATATCGGGCAAAGAATGAGCGTGTTCGAGCAGATTCCACCTTATTCTGTCTATGTACCGAATGACAACCGTTTCAAAGTTACTGCTGTGACTGAACTGGAGCTTGCGGTATGCAAGGCCCCAGGCCACGGAAACCATGACGCGCGTCTGATCGCTCCTAGCGATGTAGGCGTTGAGGTTAGAGGAGAAGGGTCTACGCAGCGGTTCATCCATAATATTTTACCGGAGCAGGAACCGGCAGATAGTCTGCTGGTAGTCGAAGTATTTACACCACAGGGGCACTGGTCGAGTTATCCTCCGCATAAGCATGATCGGGATGCACTCCCCGACGAGTCACTGCTGGAAGAGACTTATTACTTCCATGTGAAGCCTGAGCAGGGTTTTGCCGTTCAGCGTGTATACACGGATGACCGTTCCCTCGACGAGACGCTGGCTGTCAAGGATAGCGAAGCTGTGCTCGTACCGAAAGGGTATCACCCTGTCTCGGCGCCTCCTGGCTATGATGTATACTACTTGAACGTGATGGCTGGACCAACCCGGATCTGGAAATTCCACAATGATCCAGATCACGAATGGCTCGCACAGCCCCGCACTACTGCTCCAACTGAGAGTGAATGAGTGTTGCAAAAAGAGTATATTCATCGGATAATAACGTGATAGGGGTTTGACCGAAGAGAAGCTATCCCTTAACAATCCGATAATAATGAGGCTATGCCATGAAAGCAACCACGATATATGATGTTGCGAAGGAAGCGGGCGTATCGATTGCCACCGTCTCCAACGCAATTAACGGTAAAGGAAAAGTAAGCAAGAAAAGACGTGAAGAAATTCTGCAGGTGATGGAGCGGCTGAATTATCAGCCCAGTGTCATTGCGTCTGCTTTGATGGGGAAGAAGACCTACACGATAGGTCTTCTGATTCCGGACGTCTCCAACCCCTTTTTCTCTGAGATTGCGAGAACGGTAGAGGACCTGGCGCATTCAAGCGGCTACAGTGTCATCGTTTGCAGTACGGACAACAGGGATGAACGCGTAGAGAAATACATCCGGCTGCTGGAGCAAAAAAACGTTGATGGTATCCTGATCGGAACCGGCTTGGAGAATGCGGAGATTCTGGCGCTGCTCGCAGAAAAATCCTTTCCGATTGTTATGATTGCGCGGGAGGCCGCGGGCATTTCGGTGCACAGCGTCCTGACGGACGACTTCAGAGGCGGTGAGCTTGCCGCCCGGTATTTGCTGGGTAAGGGCCACAAGCGAGTGGCGGTTCTTTCGGAGAATTTCAAGGTGAGCAGCAGCTTTGAGCGGGTCAGAGGTTTCCGGTTTGGATTATTCGAAGCAGGGATTTCACTGAACCCGGAGGAGATTCTCTCCTGCGAGTCGAATATTAAAGACGGCAAACGGGCAGCCGCTGCGATCATTCGCGGATCGGAACGTCCCACGGCTTTGTTCTGCTGCAACGATTTGCTTGCTATCGGCGCGCTGCAAGCTGCTAAAGAAGCGGGGATATCCGTACCGGAACAGCTGTCGATCATCGGCTTTGACGATACTATACTGTCCACCGTGACGAACCCGACGCTGACAACCATTGCTCAGCCTATGGATCAGATGGTGAAGCTGGCGTTCGATCTGCTGATCGGAAGTTTGGATAACGCAGATGATATCAAGCAGAGAATTGTCATGCAGCCGGAACTGGTCATCCGGGAATCCACAGGCAGTCCGCCAATCGAATGAAGAGGATGGTCATAAAGAATATGGACGACAAGAGGTTAATTATCTTTTTTGACAGCGGCGACACCATTGTAGATGAATCGACCGAGATTCGGGACGAAGAAGGCATCGTTATCAGTGCGGACCTGATCCCTGGAGCAGATATCACGATTCAAACTCTGCATGAGAGAGGCTACACGCTGGCCTTGGTGGCCGATGGCGATGCACAATCTTTCAAGAACGTATTCAAGCAGCATGGACTTCACGATTATTTCAGCGCAATGATTATTTCTGAGAATATTAAAGCGATCAAACCTAGCCCTCGGATGTTCAAGGCTGCAATCGGCGCGCTTGACTTGTCTGAGCAGGATTTCTCCCGGACTGTCATGATCGGTAACAACCTGAGCCGTGATATGAAGGGAGCTAACGCACTTGGCATCACCAGCATCTTTCAGAGCTGGACGCCGCGTTATCCTCACGAGCCGGCGGATGAATCCGAACGGCCGACACATACCGTCAGTGAACCGCTGCAATTGCTTGAGCTCATTGAACGGCTGAATGCCGAACTGCAATAATAAGGCTGATTGCCTGTTGTATAGATTGTGCTAGAAAATATCATTCGGGGATAAGGACATCTCTCCCATGTTGAGAATTTGAAGTTCAATCTGTGCGTGCCCTTTGTCCGAAGGATGGATTATTAACCATCCTTCGGACAAAGGGCTGTTTTTTTATATTAGAGGTTTGACCACCACCTTGGGCCACCCACCGCGCGCCGGGAGGCGCACGCGGTGCGGAATGTATAGATAACAGGATTATAAACACAACGCAATTTCGAAAATGACTCCGACGTCTAATTAACGGTCTTTTTGTAGCCTAAGGTACAAAATAGAAATGAACCCTTCTGTATGCTTAGTTCACAAGGATTGCACGGCTTCAACTGACAAATGCGCCGAAAAGCTCAATTCACTTGATAGGGAATTGTAATAACGGGAATAACTCCTGTTATTTTGATTGAGTACTCTTCTTTTCTAAAAATAACAGGAAAATATCCAGTTAATCACCTCATACCAAGATTATTGAGGGGGAAAACAGGTAAATAACTGGATAAATTCCCGTTATTTACTGTAAATAAAGTGAGAGGGGGAAATTAACGGTATATTTTCCTGTTATCAAATCCTTCCTAAGCTCGTACGTAGACTCAGGCGAATATTCCGGTGAAGTGTGGACTGCGGTTGTTGCTCCCTTATTTTTTCTAGGTGGGGCAGTCCAAACATTCACCGTAGTGACAAGCGAGCCTTCCGTTCGTATCTAAAGTTCGTCTAATTTAGCGATAAATGTGGCGGTTCTTGAACAGGATTGTACAATAGCTATATCGAACTATCTTTTTCATGAGAAAATGACTAAAGAAAGATAGCAATACGGAATTGGGGTAGATGCCATACATGGAAGAACAACAACATCAGAAGCCGGACCGGAAGCCGCTTTTATATTTGCAAACTGCTGATTTGGTGCTGGAGGAAATTCGCAAGCGTAAGTTGCAGCCCCATGATCCGGTGCCGTCTGAGGCAGAGCTGGCCAAGCTGTATTCTGTCAGCCGAATGACAGCTAAGCTTGCGCTGCAAATTCTGGAGAAGCAGGGGATTGTATACCGGCTGGCGCGGCGAGGTACCTTTATGTCAGGTGACTATTCGGGACCGGATAGGGAGATTGCAGCGGAGCAAACAGATGGGGGCAAGAAGCTGGTCAAGCGGAGGATCGCCCTTGTGTTTCCGAATGTGGATGATTATGTGGCTAGAATTATAGCATCCGTTGAGCGGGAAGCCCGCAAATCTGGTTGTCACCTGCTTATTCGCATGACTACCGATAAAGAGGATGAGAGCACCAGCCTTCAGGAGCTATATGATGACGGAGTTGACGGAATTATTCTATACCCTCGAGGCAGAACACATTGCAGCGAGAAGGTACTGGAGCTGAATTTGCTAAACTATCCGCTGGTGATCATCGACCGGATTTTTCGCGAGGTTAACATTGATTGTGTGTACCATGACCATCATCAAGGCGCCTATAATCTGACGGAATATCTGATTCAGAGAGGGCATCGGGAAATCGGCTATCTCTCAATGCCATTCGATGGGGTGACAAGCCGGGAAGACCGTTATAAAGGATATATGCAAGCGATGCTGGATTACGAGCTGCCTGTAAATGGGCGTAACATTAACCTGAACTGCTCAGAGGATTACATGCTGGACCTGAATGGCTCCAATCAGGAGCTGGTTGATTTTATGCAAAATAATCCTGACATGACGGCTGTCCTCTGTGCGGATGATTATCTGGCGACTTCTTGCTTGAATACGGCTCTGTCAATCGGCAAACCGGTACCTGATGAGCTGTCCATCATCGGGTTTTCAGATATCCAGCTCGCCAGTTTGTTGCCGGTCCCGTTGACCACAGCCAGACAAACCACCCAGCAGTTGGGCCACGCGGCAGTCAATCTTCTCTGCAAACGTATGGAGAATTCCAGGGAAGGAGCGGTATCGATTAAGGTAAACACGACCATTATCGAACGGAGCTCTGTACGGGATCTCAATCTCTGAATGTAACAGGGGTTTTCAGTCCTTAAGCCTATATGATCACATGTTCGTGATCGTATAGGCTTTTTATATGTCAGTGACATATGAAATTATTTTTTTGGATATGGAAAACAAATCTCAGTAGTGTTATCTTTATCCCTAAAAAGTGCGAAAATATTGTAAAATATGGTCAAATATTAAAAAGTGTGCTCGAAATAATTTACAAAACAAAGTTGATTTTATTATTGTATATGTCACTGACATAGATTACCCTGAGGGTATAGTTATCTTTAATCATGAAAGGAGGATCTTTTAGAAAGCGTTATCATACATCCTGAACATAGACCTACAGAGCCTGAAGACATGCATGTTAGCAGAAAATGAAATCATTATTCGAAGAGGAGCCCGAATATGACAATCAAATCTTTGCTTGCAACATCGTTCTTGGCAGTATCTCTTATTCTACCGGTAGCAAAGCCTGCAATGGCAGAAGAAGCTCAGCCAGCACTGGCCGAAGAAAACCAGTCAGCACTGGCGGCAGATAATAGTGCGGTAACCGTGTATCGGGATGGTGACTTTAGCGGCATTTCCCAGCAGTTTGGGATTGGTCTTTACAATGTAAACGAGCTAAATGTCGTCGGCAACGACAAAATTTCTTCAGTCAAGGTAGCATCGGGCTACCGCTTGACCCTGTATCGTGACAAGGACTTCTCTGGTGACACCAAGCAACTAACGAAGGATGCAAGCTGGCTGGATGACTTCAACGACGCTACTTCCAGCCTGAAGGTTGAGAAGATTGGCGGTCCGAACAAGCCGGTTATTGCCTACTCCAACTCTCCTTATGGCGGATTCGAGCAGCAGTTTGATATCGGCGACTACAATGTAGATGATCTGAAGGCTGGAGTAGGGAATGACGCTATTTCTGCAATTCGTATAGCCCCGGGTTATAAGGTTACACTATTCAAAGATTATAACTACTCCGGTGCCTCCAAGGTTCTGACCGCTGATGCGATCTATGTAGGCAGTGACATCAATGATTCGGTATCCAGCTTGAAGGTAGAGGCCATTTCACCACAGGATTCCACAACCAGAGCGGTGCCAGGCAATGCTTACAGCGATACGGCCAAACGTGAGATTTTACGAACCTTTGCACCAAGGATCTGGTTCGCCCAAGGAGAGACTTACTTCCCGGCTTCTGTAGAGTTCACGCTGCCTCATCTGGACCGCTATATCAATCCTGGCTCTGGACTGTATGAATTCAAAACTAAAACGGAGCTCAACCCTTATACACTAAAGCTCCCTTATTTCTCAGGCGATTTGGCCACTGCTCCAATCTATGCGTTCTGGGTAGAGAAGGAGTATAACAATGTCGATCTTGTATACTTCCAGTACAGCGCCTATGATCTTGGCAAGACCGTATTCGGTACAGAAGTAGGCGATCATGTAGGGGATTGGGAACGTGTAACCGTCAGATTGGCCAAATTCACGGACCAAGGCACGAATTATATTAAACCGGTTCAAGTTTATTATGGTGCCCATTCTTTCGGCACAACATACAACTGGAATGAAGTAGATAAAGTGAATAATACCCATCCCGTAGCCTATTCTGCTTTTGGCTCCCACGGAATGTGGAAAGATCCAGGCAACCATGTGTATAAAGAGCTGGTCGTTACACAACTGATTGATGTAGCGAATCAAGGAACCGCATGGGATACATGGAACAATATTCAGGCATTCCAGTACTACCCGAACTCATTAACTGGCAATGGCCTCGGCAATGCGTGGCCGTCCTGGCTGGACAGAGATTACAGCAACCCGAACAGTCTCTCGGTGTACAAATTTGGTAATCCTGCCCAAGGCTCCTTCTTTGGACAGCCGCTCCTCGCTGGCGGACCTACCGGCCCGCAAGAAAAAGGCGCGCTTACGAACGATGTAGTTCTTGACTAATTTATTTGAAAAACGGAGGCATACAACCATGACTAGCAGAAAAAAAGTACACGTTGTTTTTAAGACTCACCTCGATATCGGTTTCACCCATCTGGCAGCAAATGTAGTAAAGCAGTACATGGAGGAGTATATTCCAAAAGCAATCGCGCTAGCTGCGGAGCTTGAAGCCAAAGGTGGCAAAGAGCGTTTCGTGTGGACCACAGGCTCCTGGTTGATTCGCTATTACTTGGATCATGCGTCTGAAGAAGGCAAAAAGGCTATGGATGAAGCAATCCGCAAAGGGCACATCGTCTGGCACGGTTTGCCGTTCACAACGCATACCGAACTAATGGACCCGACCTTGTTCCGCTACGGTCTGTCGATCAGTCAAGAACTGGATGCTCAGTTCGGCAAAACGACGATTGCTTCGAAGATGACAGACGTACCCGGTCACACCCTGTCGATGGTGCCATACATGAGCGAAGCAGGCATTCGCTATATGCACCTTGGCGTGAACCCGGCTTCTATGCGCCCAGACGTGCCGAAGCTGTTCAGATGGCAGGCGGCAGACGGCAGCGAGATCATTGTTAACTACGCTGGAACTTACGGTGAAGCAGTAGAGCTTGACGATCTTGACGATATCCTGCTGTTCGCGCATACCGGCGACAACTGTGGACCGCCAAGTGCAGAGGAGATTCGTGAGCAGTTCGAGCATATTCAAGAGCGTTATCCGGATGCTGAGATTATTGCTTCTTCGCTGGATGCTTTTGCTGAAAAATTGCTCACTGTTAGTGATCGACTGCCTGTTGTGCGTGAAGAGCTTGGAGATACCTGGATTCACGGCGGAGCTACTGATCCACTGAAGGTTGCTAAGCTTCGTGAGCTGCAGCGCTTGAGAGATAAGTGGCTGGCTGAGGGCCGGATCGATATCGCAAGCGCCGAATACAAAGGTTTCAGCGACGCCTTGCTGCTTGTTGTAGAGCATACGTGGGGTCTTGATGTGAAGAAATGGCTACCGGATTTCCGCAACTACGCGAAGCCAGACTTCAACAAGGCGAGAGAAGTTGACGATATTGACGTGAATGATATTCCGGCCAAATTCCAATACATCGGTGCATTCGCCATGGACGAGTTCGACAAGCATTCCAGCGGATTGTTTGCTTCCGAGACCAGCCGCCGCACATACTCGATGATCGAGAGCTCTTGGGCGGAGCAGCGCGGATATCTGGACACAGCTGTCGCAGCATTGAGCGAAGATAAGCAAGCGGAAGCACGGGCAGCTTTTGAACAATTGAAGCCAGTGAAGAATGAGCTGTCCGGGTCGTCTGCGTTTGTCAGCCATGCAGCTTACAACAGCGGCGGCTATGAGGTAGCCTTCAATGAGAACGGCGCTCTGATCCAGTTGATCGACGGCAACGGCAAGAACTGGGTGGATGCCCAGCATCCGTTTGGTGAATACGTCTACGAGACTTTCGGCACAGATGATTACAACAGATATTTCCGTACGTACATGCAGAACTTGCCTTTAACGCATCCGTGGGCAGATGCCGACTTCAGCAAGCCTGGTTTTGAGTTCGTGCGTCCGCTGCCAAGTCACGGCATTTACAAGCCAATTGTACGGGAGTTGCAAAAGACGAGTGGTGCGAACGGGGATCAATACTTGCTTCGTCTGTCCATGCCTAAGGAAGCTCATGAAGTATACGGAGCACCAAAGGAATTGGAGCTGATCTACACCTTTGCCGGAGACGGTGGAGTGGACGTTAGTCTGCAGTGGTTCGGAAAAGATGCTAATCGCTTGCCGGAAGCCAGCTGGTTCAGCTGTGGCCTGAAGGTGGATAACCCGAATCTGTGGATGATGGATAAGCTCGGCGGTCCAATCTCGCCACTGAGTGTGGTGAAGGACGGCAACCGTAATCTGCATGCTATAGATCGTGGTGTTTTCTATGAAGGCGCAGACGGCCTGGCTTCGATTGCAGCGCTGGATTCTGCACTTGTTGCGCCTGGTGAGAGAAGACTGCTGCAGTTCGACAATACTTTTGTTTCGCTGGCAGGGGGATGGCACTTCAATCTGCACAACAACAAATGGGGAACAAACTTCCCGATGTGGTACGGGGATGATGCGAAGTTCCGCTTCCGTCTGAACACACATTCCAATCTTAAATAAAAGGAAATAAGCAGGGGTTTTACCGAAATTTGATGATCAGCTAATAATCCTAGTACATTTGAGTCCTATAATAGGACAAGTAAGAGGGATTAGCGGGTTGCAAATAAGGTAAAGCCCTTTTTTATTCATCTTAAAATAATATTGAACATTCTGTTAATTGCGTATTGATTAAGCGCTTAATTCCATGTATTATACAAATAAAGCGTTTTCATTTTGGTATTAACGATATTTAAACCGGTTTAATGTGGGGTAAGTCACAGGCCCATTATTTTTTTAAAGCCCCTATTAAACCGGTTTAATATCGATTTTACATAGCACTCTATATTTATGTTAAATCGGTTTAATTCCACTTGGGAGGTGGGAGACAACTAGAGCAAGTTCCGCTGGACAAATCGTAAATCTAAACACGGAGGGGTTAACTTGAAAAGGGGAAGCAAATTGTTAATTGGCCTTATCCTTATGACTACGGCCTTGGGAGGATGTTCATTCTCTTCGTCTAACAACGTAGCTGAGAAGGTTAAGGAATCGCCGGATGTGAAAGAAACGATCGTCAAAGAGAATAATAACACTAAAGAGTCGCCTAATCTGGCTAAGCTGGTATCTGAAGGAAAGCTGCCCAAACTGGAAGAGCGTCTTCCGGCTGCCAAGGACATTATGGTTGAGAATGTCGTTGATGAAATCGGAGAGTATGGCGGCGACTGGAAGATGCCCTGGAATGGCGTAGCTGACAAGTGGGGGATTGGTCAACCGACTGAAGAAGCACTGTTCCGCTTCAATCAGGAAGGCAATAAGGTTGAACCAAACGTAGCCAAAGGCTATGAAGTTAACGCGGATTCCACAGTGTTCACCATTCATTTGCGGGAAGGCATGAAATGGTCTGACGGTGTTCCTTTCACAGCCGATGATGTCCTCTTCTATTGGGAGCACATGCTGACCAAAGAGACTTTCGGTAAAAAGATTTACGATGCCTATTATTCCGTCGATCCGGCAACAGGCGATAGAGCGCTGGCAGAAGTCAAGAAGGTGGATGATTACACCTTTACAGTGACTCACAAGTATCCAAGCGTGCTCTTCCTGGAGCGTGTGGCCATTGACAACAAGTGGTTCTTTGCTCCGGCACACTTCCATAAGACGATCCTGCCTGAATTTGTAGGCGATGCGAAGACACTGGAGATCACCAAAGAGTGGGGCTATGAAGATCCGAAAACCTTCCTCATGGAGACCGGGTATACGGACTGGCTGCACTACCAAATCCCGACACTCCGTGCTTGGGTACCAACGAATGATCCTAACGGTGACCAATTCGTGATGGAACGCAACCCTTACTATTGGAAAACAGATAAAGAAGGGAAGCAGCTACCATACATTGACCGGATTGTAGCAACTAAGATTCAAGATCCAAGCCAAAAGGTGTTAGGTACGCTTTCCGGCGATTATAACTTGACTATTTTTGATTCCAAGGACTTCACAGTCCTGAAGGAAAATGAGAAAAAAGGCGACTTCCGCATCATTCCATGGACACAGCCATCCTGGTCCAGTGCCGGTATTCAATTGAACCAGACGACAGAAGATCCGAACCTGCGCAAGCTGTTCCAGGATATCAAATTCCGGGAAGCACTTTCGATTGGGGTTGACCGGAACGAAGTCTCTGAGATCGTAACCAACGGACTCGGCGAGCCGATACAGGCTTCTGTTCCGAAAGGGGTTATGGGGTATCAGGAAGGCTGGGATAAACAGTGGGCTGAATATGATCCGGAACGCGCGAACAAGATCCTCGATGAACTGGGTCTCACCAAGCGTGATAAGAATAATTTCCGTACCAATGCTGACGGTTCGGAACTGACGCTGACCATTGTAGAAAGCAGCACTGACAATGCGCCATTCCTGGAGTTGCTCAAGAAGTACTATGAAGAAATGGGTCTCAGAACGAATGTGAAGATCGTGGATGGTACTACCCAATTCGACATGAAGTACGCCAACCAGATTCCAATGCATACTGAGAATATCTCTGTCGCTAACGTAGCCTTCCGTCCGGATACCCTCGTTCCGCTTCGTGTTATGACGCCATGGCTTGGTCATTATGGACTCTACACGCAATCCGGCGGTAAAGAAGGCGTTAAACCGGAAGGTGATGTAGCGAAGATCTTGGAGTATTGGGATAAAGTGAAATCAAGCAAAACGCTTGAGGATATCAACAATTACAGCAATGAAATCGTGAAGCTGCATCAGAAGAACCAATGGGTGATTGGTTATGCAGGACCAACGCCAGTGCTGATTGTTGCCAACAATAAGATTCACAACATTCCTACCGACGCCATCTGGTGTGACGAATATCGTTCCCTCGGCCAAGGACATCCAGCGCAATTCTTTATCAAGCAATAAGCTTTGAAGCTTTCTTGTGGCAATAGCGGGGGATCACATCCCCGCTATTGTTTCCTTTTGAAATATAAGGATTTATATGTTTTACGTATAAATTATCCTTATATTTTCTCGCTGAAACGGATACCGTCCCTTAGCGGACGGCAAAGCCGTTTCTACTTGTATCATTAAGTGTTGTAGAGGAGAGGATTGCAAAGTGTTTCAATACATTATTAGACGAATTCTTCTGGCGATACCTGTGGTGGTCTTAATCTCCTTCATCGTCTTCTATATCATTCAATTGCCGCCCGGAGATTATGTCTCCTCCTATGCGGCCAAAATGTCCGCTTCCGGCGATATTATGAGCCAGGCGGAAATGGATCAGATGCGGGCAAATCTGGGCCTGGATCGGCCGATCTATGAGCAGTATTTTATGTGGATGAAAAAAATCATTCTGCATGGCGATTTCGGATTTTCGTTCAACTATAACAAGCCGGTTATGGCCGTCATTCAGCAATATATGGGTCTGACGCTGGTGGTCTCCCTAGTTACTATGGCCTTTCATTATATCGTTGCGATTCCCATCGGGATTTACACAGCAGTCAAGCAGTATTCCGTAGGAGATTATTTCTTCTCGGGCTTGAGCTTTATCGGGATGGCTACCCCAAACTTCCTGCTGGCGATTATTCTGATGTTCCTGTCCTATAAATGGTTTGGCAACCCGTTACTCGGCTTATTCTCCCCTGAATACGTAAATGCGCCGTGGTCGATGGACAAAGTTAAAGACTTAATGCAGCATATGGTCATCCCTGTTATCGTCATCGGGCTTTCAGGTACGGCAGATCTGGTCCGCATTATGCGGGGGCAGATGCTTGACGAATTGAATAAACCGAATGTGGTTACTGCCCGCGCCAAAGGCTTGTCAGAGATGCAAATCTTGTTCAAGTATCCGACGCGTGCAGCCCTGAATCCGATTGTGAGTACCTTTGGCTGGTCCTTGTCCTCGATCTTTACGGGCGCGACCATTACAGCCATTGTATTGAACCTGCCGATTCAAGGACCGGTTATGCATAACGCCCTGTTGGGGCAGGACATGTACCTTGCCGGAACCTTCCTATTAATTATGGCTTTGCTGACAGTACTCGGAACCCTGATTTCCGATATTTTGCTAGCTTGGCTTGATCCAAAAATCCGTACAGAGTTCAGGGGATCTTAATCATGAGAACATTACCGTTATTCAAAGGTCAAAAACCAGCAGCCCCAGTCACCGCGGCACCTAAAGACACGGTTTACAGCTCGCAATGGCGGCTGATTTACCAGAAGTTCAAGAAGCACACACTGGCTCGGATCAGTATGTACATTCTGGGTTTACTATATCTCGTAGCTTTGTTTGCGCAATTCATCGCGCCATACGATCTGCAAAGCTATGACAGTAAATACGTCAATGCTCCGCCTATGGGTCTCCGGTTTGTGGATGCGGAAGGCAAGTTTCACATCAAACCGTTTGTTTATGGGCTGAAGACGGAACGTGACCCGGAAACCTTACGCAAAATGTTTGTTGCGGATACAGAGACAAGACACTCTTTCAAATTCTTCGTGAAAGGACAGGAATATAAATTTCTGGGCCTGATCCCGATGAAGACCCATTTGTTCGCGGTAGAAGAGCCAGGGCGAATCTTCTTGCTCGGTACGGATGGTATGGGCCGAGATTTGTTCTCCCGGATTGTGCTGGGCAGTCAAATCTCGCTCAGCATTCCTTTAGTCGGCGTGGGCATCAGCTTTATTCTGGGATTAATTATCGGCGGCATCTCCGGTTACTTTGGTGGTTGGCTTGATTCCCTGATTCAACGTGTTATCGAAATTATTCGTTCCTTCCCTACCTTGCCGTTATGGATGGCTTTGTCTGCTGCAATTCCGCCACGTATTCCGGTGGTGACCATGTATTTGTACATCGTTATCATTTTTGCGTTCATTGGATGGACGGATCTGGCGCGTGTCGTCAGAGGCAAGTTCATCTCGCTCAAGAATGAAGATTATGTGGTAGCGGCAAGAATTGCTGGCGTAGGCAATACGAAGATTATTGTAAAGCATTTACTGCCCGGCTTTATGAGCTATCTGGTCGTAGCGACGACCTTGGCCATCCCCAGCATGATCCTGGGGGAGACAGCCATGAGCTTCCTCGGGCTAGGTGTCCGTTCGCCGGCGACCAGTTGGGGTGTGCTGCTGCAGGAGGCCCAAAAGATCGAGAACGTGGCCTTGTATCCATGGAAGCTGCTTCCACTGGGTGCAGTCATTCTGACCGTATTGACCTATAACTTCATTGGTGACGGCTTGCGCGACGCAGCTGACCCGTACAAAAAATAATGTCACAAATACTAGGCAAGCGAGGGGATAGCATGGCAACTCAAGCGGCTCATAAGGAGCAACCTTTACTGTCCGTTCAGGATTTAAAGATCAAGATCCAGATGGAAAGTGGCATCATGAATGCCGTGGATGGGGTAGACTTCAATATTTACAAAGGTAAAACTCTGGGTCTCGTCGGTGAATCCGGCTGCGGTAAAAGCTTAACCAGCCGTTCTATCATCAGCATTAATCCGAAGGAATGTGAAACGAGCGGAACCATCACTTACAATTCGGAATCGGAGTCGGCGCTGAATGGTCTAAATCTTTTATCCCTTAAGCCCACTGGCAAGCAGATTCGTTCTATCCGAGGCCGGAAAATCTCGATGATTTTCCAGGAGCCGATGACGGCCTTCTCGCCAATGTATACGATCGGGAATCAGATTATGGAAGCGATCCGGACTCACCAGACGAAGGACAAGAAAGAAGCCAAGCGAATCGCGCTGGAGATGCTCAGCAAAGTCGGCATTTCCGACCAGGCGAAACGGTTTGATCAATACCCGCATGAATTCTCGGGAGGGATGCGCCAGCGGGCGATGATCTCAATGGCACTGTCCTGCAACCCGGAGATTCTGATTGCTGACGAGCCGACGACAGCGCTCGATGTGACGATTCAGGCGCAGGTGCTGGAACTCATGAAAAGTCTGCAGGCGGAGTTCGGCATGGCGATTCTGCTAGTGACTCATGACTTAGGAATTATCGCCGAGATGTGCGATGAGGTCGCGGTGATGTACCTTGGGAAAATCGTGGAACAGGCACCGGTGAAAGAAATTTTCAATAATCCGAAGCATCCTTACACCAAAGGCTTGCTCCGATCCATGCCTAGACTAGGCGGGAACAAGAGTAAACGGCTGGATTCCATTGAAGGTTCTGTCCCAATGCCAATAAACATGCCGCCGATGTGCGGATTTTATGACCGTTGCAAAGACCGGATCGAAGGCGTATGTAATGCACAGTCTGCACCGAAAATCACAATTTCTGACGAGCACACGGTTAGATGCTTCCTGTACGCGGACCAGAGAGAAGGAGAAGTACAATGACCAAACCTATCCTTGAAGTCCTCAAGCTGAACAAGAGCTTTCAAGTCAAATCCGACAAAGCGTTGTTCAAAAAGCCAAAGCCTGTTCATATCCTGAATGATATTTCATTCGAATTGCTTGAAGGGGAGACGCTTAGTATTGTCGGAGAATCCGGCTGTGGAAAAACGACGCTTGGGCGGTGTATCGTCAGGGGCGTTAATGCCTCTTCGGGCAGTGTCGTCTATCATGCAGAGGACGAGAAGGCCGTTGATTATCTTAAGCTTGACCGTAAAGGAATCAAGGCTTACCGAAAAGATATTCAGATGATTTTTCAGGACCCGTATTCCTCACTTAGTCCGCGGATGAACGTATTTGATATTATTGCCGAGCCGCTGATTGCCAACTTTAAGCTGAGCAAGGATGAGGTGGAGGCCAAGGTCACGGAGATTGCCGAGAAGACCGGACTGAATGTAGGTTATTTAAAAAGATATCCCCATGCCTTCTCCGGGGGACAACGGCAGCGGATTGCTATCGCACGCGCGCTGATTACACAACCTAGGCTGATTGTCTGTGATGAGGCGGTATCCGCGCTCGATGTCTCGATTCAAGCACAGATTATTAACCTGCTCAAAGATTTGCAGGAGCAATACAAGATCACTTATATTTTCATTTCGCATGATCTTTCTATCGTACAGAACATTTCTGACCGGGTAGCCGTAATGCATCTGGGCAGAATCGTGGAGCTGGCGTCAACGGAATCGCTATTCGGACATCCTCAGCATCCCTATACGGAGGCTCTGATGTCGGCTGTACCCCAGCCGAATCCTGAATTCAAGAAGGAGCGGATCATTCTGGAGGGAGAAGTGCCGAATCCAGCCAATCCGCCAAGCGGCTGCCATTTCCACCCCCGCTGTGCTTACAAGACAGAGAAATGTATCCAGGAAGTGCCTGAGCTTCGTGAAGTAGGTTATAATCATTTTGCTGCATGTCATTATGCAGAGAAGCTTCAGCTTCGCGGCGTTCCCATTGAGTCTGCCGAGTTGCAAGTGAACTAGTGTTGAAGAGAGGGTATTCCTAAAATGGCGAAGATTGACGATGTGGCCCGCCTGGCGGGTGTATCCAAAGGAACGGTATCCAACGTATTCAGTCAGAAGAGACCCACGAGCAAGAAGGTAACGGAGAAAGTGCTTCAAGTCTCGAAAGAACTGAATTACGTGCCGAATCATATAGCAAGAAGCCTGGTCACCAAGAAAACAATGGCGATCGGGCTGATGATTCCGCACCGTAAATTCTTTTTTAGCATGTTCCATAATCAATTTATTAACGGAGTGTTGTTGGAAGCCTCCAATTACGGATACCGTGTGCTGCTGGATATGATTCCGACGGGTGAGGTCAAGACGCCTTCGCTAGCCAGCTACCCTATCGATGGGGCGATTGTGCTCGGCCCAACGGAAGAGGATGACCGGATAAATCTCCTGCACCAGAATGAGATTCCGTTCGTCACCGTGGGCAGAATCATCAACGAGGGAATCCAGGATGTGTCTACCGTCAACAACGACAACAAGGGCATCATTCGATATATCTGTGAGTATCTGATCGGTTTGGGTCACCATAATATTATGTTCCTGAATGCTGGGGATCGAATGACCGTGGGGATTGAGCGGATGGAGGAATTTGTACGGGTATTGGAGGAACACGGAATAACTGTACAGCCGGAGATGATCTATAGCAAGCCAGACATTCACTCTGATGAGTATATAAAATATGGGTATGATGAGACGATGCGTACTTTGAAGAGTCATCCTGAGCGGGTAACAGCAATCATTGCCGATGATGATCGTTCGGCGCTCAGCGCGCTCAATGCCATCAACGAAGCCGGTCTCTCTGTACCGGAGGATATTTCTTTATTCGTGATCTGCGGCGATTTGACCATGATGCATCAGGTAAGACCTGCTTTGACGGGAATGGATCTGCAACCCTCTGAACTCGGGGTACAGTCGGTAAGACTGCTTATGCATAAACTGGGTGTGCTGGAAGGGGAATATGACAATAACTGGACCGTCCCTAGCAAATTTATTGAAAGAGACTCTTGCGCTCCAGTCAATAAAACGTAACCGGGAGTTCCAGGTTAGCGAGGTAACAAATGACAGCGATTACATCGATTGGCCATGCCGTACCTTTTGAATATTACGTTCGGATTCTGATTAGTGCCGTTCTTGGGCTGCTGATCGGGTTCGACCGGACCCACAAGAACAAGCCGGCAGGTGTGAAGACGTACACATTCGTCACGGTCGCCTCTGCCTTAATTACAATCGTATCTATTGAAAGTGTTGAAGTATACGGCCAGCTGCATAACCGGACGATGATGGACCCCATGCGTCTGGCGGCGCAGATTGTCTCCGGTCTCGGTTTTCTTGGTGCAGGACTGATCATGAAGGCTGGCTTTGAAGTAAAAGGCTTAACGTCTGCGGCGATGATCTTGTTCGCAGGCGGAGTTGGCATTGGAACCGGGGCTGGTTTCTATGGGATTGTAACGTTCTCGATTGTAGTGGCTTTCTTCTTCATCCGTGTAGGCGGGTGGATTGAGAAATGGGAGCACAAGAAGCTGGAATCCAAGGAGGAAAAGAAGGATTTAAGCGCATAGCTGTACCGCTATTCGCGGATAAAATCCGGAGAGCCCATGCTTCCGAAGCGAGCTTTCCTTCGGAAAGCTTTTAGGCGGCTGCTATCGCTCCTTCAGTTCCAACTTTCCCTCCATTCCGTTCCCCTTATTTTTTTGTTCAATCTATATAGCATATTGGTGTAAAAAAACGAGCTGCCCTCATTAATGAGGCAGCTCGTTTCCAATTTCAATTCGAAGTCCAATTCGATTATTCCCAGCCCTCGATGCGTGCCAATTCCTTGCGTACAATAGGTGCGACTTTGGTGCCCAGCAATTCAATCGCGTGCATAAGCTCCTCATGTGGCAGTGTACCTGCACTCAAATGGAGGAAGAAACGGGTAATGCCCAGGTTTTTGCGCAGCAGAATGATTTTCTCTGCGACATATTCCGGGTCGCCGACATACAGGGCGCCGCGCAGGCTGCGGGCGGCGTCGAAGGTCGCCCGGCTATAAGGCTGGCTCCAGCCGCGCTCGCGCCCGATGACATTCATCTGTGCTTGTATCGGCGGGTAGAGCAGCTCAGCAGCCTGCTCAGTCGTATCGCTGACAAAGCCGTGTGAATGGGTGGCGATTTGCAGCTTCGCAGGATCATGCCCGGCCTTTGCGGCAGCCTCTTTGTACAGTCGGACGAGCGGCGCGAACTGCTCTGGCATGCCGCCGATGATCGCGAAGGCAACCGGCAGACCCAGCACGCCCGCACGAATGGCGGACTCCGGGTTACCTCCGGTGCCGATCCAGACCGGCAGCGGGCTCTGAACGGAGCGCGGATAGACACCGAGGTTATGGATGGCCGGGCGATGCCCGCCGCGCCATGTAACCTTCTCGGATTCACGGATCGCCAACAGCAGCTCCAGGTTCTCTTCGAACAGCTCGTTATAGTCATCCAGGCTGTAGCCGAAGAGCGGGAAGGACTCTGTGAACGAGCCGCGTCCTGCCATAATCTCTGCCCGGCCGTTTGAGAGGCCGTCCAGCGATGAGAAGCCCTGATAGACACGGACCGGGTCGGCCGAGGATAACACGGTCACGGCGCTGGTCAGCCGGATACGTTTCGTTACAGAGGCTGCGGCCGCAAGCACAATCTCTGGAGCGGTGCCCGCATAATCCGCCCGGTGATGCTCCCCGATGCCGTATACATCCAGGCCAACCTGATCGGCCAGCACAATCTCCTCTACAGCGTTGCGCATCCGCTGCGCATGACTCATAATTTCACCCGTTTTCAAATCGGGGGTTGTTTCCAGAAATGTACTAATTCCTATTTCAATGCGGTTTGCTGGTTCAGCCACTGCAATCGCCTCCTTATTTATAATTTTATATTACTATACTTTTTAATGTTTCTCAACTTTAGTAAGTAAGTTTTGTTTTGGTTCATTGGAATATTTGTAGTTATTTACCTGTGAATTCTGATACAATTGAACCTGCAGCCAAGCAATAGAACACCGGAATTGCTGACAATATAACTGGAGGTTATGTGTATGGCAGTCAAAACCAATGAGCAGCTGGTACTCGAATTTCAGGCGCTTCTCCCTTTCGTGGAGTCTTTGAAAGAAGCGCCTGAAGCACACTGGAATACACCGATCGGTGAAGGGAAATGGACAGTGAAGGATATTATTTGTCATATTATGCTGTGGGACAAGTACTTTTACGAGGAAGCTATTGAGAAGATCAAGCTGGGCCAGCCCTTAACATCAAGACATCTGGACTTCAATGAATTTAATGCCAATGCTGTTGAGCATGCGAAGTCGCTATCTGCCCTGCAGGTGGCAGAAGATTGTATTTTGCAACGAACCCGCATTCTAGATACTATTACCGGATTAACCGAAGAGGAATACATACAGGAATACAAAGACGGAGACCGCAAGAAGTTCAGCATCCGCAAGCATTTGCGGGGCTTTCTCCCGCATGACAAGCATCACCGGAAGCAGATCGAGACCTTCTTAAGCAGACATAGATAACGGCTTTATCGACAGCAAGCTGGATTAATTGCGGGGACTGAACTTAGCGTAATCACATAGGTGATTCACAGGCCGGGGCATGATTTTTATGCTTCGGCCTGTTTGTGTTCATGTTCAGTAAAATGAGCAGACATATATCACTGTAAAAGGATGGAATTACAATTACAATGTAAGCGTTATCTTTTGTTTTGTAAATAAATTATATCAAAGGAGAACGGGTATGCATTTGAAGAAAATCCCCTTTAACTTGCTCGTATTTTTAGGGCTTAGCCTCCAATACAGTCTGCTACATGTGCTTCCGTCTGGCCCTACACCCACCATTACTACCCTGGAGCTTGTCATCTATATTGCCTACACTATCATTGGTCTTGCAGGATTCTTTTACAAGAGCCGCAAATTGCGAACTGAAGATATCTCCTGTATGGCAGCGTTCTTCTTCGGCGTGCTTTGGACCGTGGCGATCACTTCGCATTTTCGCAAAGAGAGCTATACCGAATTACTGACTCTGGTGCATTCTGTCGGTATCTTCACAGCGGGGCTGATCTTGCTCACAGAGTTGATCATCCTGTTCAGAGCTTGAGCGGTGACAAGGATGCCAGCCAGCGGCATAAACAACAAAAAACGGCTCTGCCGCAAGTCTGCGGACAGGCCGTTTTCATTTGAATTGTTTTTCAAAAAGAAAGGAACTAGCCTTGAAATTCTCCGTTGTCATAGTTAAACTGCCATTGAATGCCGAACTTATCGGTGAGGTTCCCGTAACACTTACTCCAGAAGGTTTCTTGTAATTCCATGCCCACCTTGCCGCCATCCTCCAGCTTACCGAAGAGGGACTTGATCTCCTCGATATTCTTGCTGCTGTAAGACAGGCTGATATTGTTGCCTTGGATGAACGACATTCCTGGGAAGGTGTCCGAGAACATGACGTTGCTGCCATTGATGCTCAATCTTGCGTGCATAACCAGATTTTTTGCTTCCTCAGGTAGAGGAAAGTTCGGATCTGGTGGTGTATCGCCAAAGGTCATAATTTGTGGTTGTCCCGTTTCAAAAGTCTTCGCATAAAACTCTACAGCATCACGGCAATTTCCCTCAAAATTAAGATAAACGTCAATGGCCAAGTTCTTCACTCCTCAGATTGAAATGGATCGCTCATATTGTATCATTTCAATTCTTGATAATCAAAACTTGTCCTATGCAACAGGCAAGGAAGTTTGGCGTAGCTTAAAGATTATAGTGTTGTTAACTTTCTATTCACAAACCTCTGATAATCTCTAAACATGTTGGAGCGGTTAACCGTCCAATGTATAACGGATCATATGGAGGATAATCATGTTCACAACCCTGAAAAAGAGAATTGTTGCTTGTCTGATCATTTTGGCTGTCCTGGGCAGCGGAATTCTGTCTAGCTTGGTATTTCCACGGATATCAGTAACGGCAGCAGCCGGGCAAGCCAAGCCATTGGTGCATCAGATCGAAGCCCCTGCCAATCTGGATGATACCACAAGCTTAACAACGTTCGTGGACGGAATCATGGAAGAGGACATGAACCGGCTGCATATCCCGGGCGCAGTTATTTCGATCGTCAAAGACGGTCAGATTATTTTGGCAAAAGGTTATGGAAGCTCCAATCTGGAGAAAGCTGCACAGGTTGATCCCAAGACCAGCATGTTCCGGATCGCCTCCACCACTAAACTGTTCACTTGGACGGCGGTCATGCAACTGGTGGAGGCAGGGAAGATTGATCTGGACACCGATGTGAATACTTATCTGAAAGACTTTAAGGTGCCGGATACCTATCCCGAGCCGATCACGATGCGCCATTTGATGACACATACAGCGGGGTTTGAAGAGGGTGGCGTAGGGTATCAGATCACCACAGACCCTGCTAAACTGCCGGGTTCGATCTCGGAAACGCTGGAAAAGCATAGGCTGGCCCGGGTGAGACCGCCAGGTGAGATGAGCTCCTATTCCAATTACGGCACCGCATTAGCGGGCCTGATCGTGCAAGAGGTCAGCGGAATGCCTTACGACGATTATGTTAAAAAGAATATTTTCGATCCGCTGGATATGAAATATGCGACGGTACAGGAGCCGTTGCCTGAAGCGTTCAAGCCTTACGCAGTTGTGGGATACAACAGTGAGAACGGCAGCTTTACCCCCGGTACGCCTACATATGAGGCAGGCTTCCGTCCGGCAGGGTCCGGTACTGTTTCTGCGGTAGATATGGCTCATTTTATGATTGCTCATTTGCAGAATGGACGGTATGGGGACAAGCAAATCCTAAGCGCCAATACTGTTGGGTTGATGCATGCAACGGCGTTCCAGTTTGATAAACGTATGCCAGGAGTAACTCTCGGGTTTGCCGAGAAGAAGGTCAATGGTCTGACGCTCATTACCCATGGCGGCTCTGATCCGATGTTCAATACAGAATTATATCTGGTCCCTGCCAAAAATATAGGCATATTCCTCTCCTATAGCGGAGGTGCGGGTAGCGAATCGGCTGAAGGCCTGCTCCAGGCCTTTTTCAACAAATATTATCCTGCACCCCTCGAAGAGACACCGGTAGACCCTTCTATTACGGCTGAATCGGTTCAAAAGTATGCGGGTTCCTATGAATTTACACGCCGTAATTTCAGTGATATCGATAAATTTTTCAATTTTCTTGTACAGTTCAATGTCACCGTATCCGATAATAAATTGTCCCTCGGAAGCGGCAGTGAACAAGCATTTTACGCTCCTGTTGGCGAGAATTTGTTCCAGCATGTCGGGGGCACCGAGCAAATCGCCTTTCGCACCGATGAATCTGGAAAAGTCACGCATATGGTGTTGGGGGCCATTCCGGATATGCCGCTGGAGCGGACGCCATTAATGGATCAGACCAGGTTCTGGTTCACATTACTCGGGATTGCAGCATTTATTTTTATCACAGCAATATTCGGATTTATCCTTGGCAGACGTAAGATGAAGGCGATGTCAACTCCGGAAAAGTGGGTCATCAGATTGTCAGCAGCGACCTCGGGCTGGGGATTGCTCTCCTTTGTCACAATATTTCTGGTAGTAATGTCAATGGACCTCATGACAAAGCTTAGCGGCATTAGTGCCGCGCTTTATCTCAGTTTGGCCATGCCGATCCTGTTTGTGGGTCTGACGCTGGCTTTATTGGTAGGGACTTTATTGGCCTGGAAGAATAGGTACTTTACGACGTTCCGGCGTGTTCATTACACGCTTGTGGCACTTTCAGCAGTGATGTTGGTCGTGTTCTTCTACCATTGGAACCTGCTGGGCTGGCAGTTCGGTTAAGGTCAATTCTTGATTTCTTACCAGGCACAAAACATTTATAATGAAAGCTTGAGAGAGGAGGGATGATTGTGGCGGTTATCCTTATCGCAGATGATGATGCCAATATCCGCAAGCTGATGTCTTTGTTTTTACGAAAAGAGGGTTTTGAGATCAAAGAGGCAAATGATGGTGCCAAAGCGCTGTCCATTGTGGAGAACTCTCGGGTGGATCTCGTTATTCTCGATATTATGATGCCAGGATTGGACGGCTGGGATCTGTGCAGGGAGATCCGGCGCCAGGATGCCAACCTCCCCCTCCTGATGGTGACAGCTAAAGCCGAATCCGCGCACAAAGTAAAGGGCTTTCAACTTGGCACAGATGACTATCTGAGCAAGCCATTTGATCCACTAGAGCTGGTTTTGCGGGTAAAAGCACTGCTTAAACGTTCGCTGGTGGTTACTTCCCAGACGGTGAAGGTCGGCAGTGTCGTTCTCAACCGCCGCACGTTTGAGGTCACTTGCGGAGACGAATTGGTCAATATGCCGCTTAAGGAGTTCGAGCTTCTGTTTCTGCTGGCGAGCCATCCCGGCCAAATTTTCACGAGGGAACAATTGATCCAGCAGATCTGGGGACTTAATTATGATGGAGACGGCCGGACCGTGGATGTACATATCAGCCGACTGAGAGAGAAGTTTACCACTATGGATGGACCCTTTCAAATTGAAACTGCCCGGGGTCTCGGTTACCGGCTGATGCTGCAGCCATGATCAAGACCCTGTATGTGCGTGTTATTATCACGTTCCTGGCCATTATTATATTCAGCCTGCTTTGCTCCTTTTTTATAGGTCTATATGTTTTTCAACAACAAATCAGTTACGAAGGTCAGAATGAAATGATCAGTGTGGGTAAAGAGATCATTCACCGCTATGATGACGCCAAGCCTGCCGATACGGATGAGTTCCTGCGGAGTATGGTTAAGGTTTCTGCCTATCCAATTCATCTGTTCAATCATTCCGGCGAGCATATCTTTTACGGACTTAAGGATAATCCGGCCGTAATCATTAAACCCGAAGCCGTTAAACAAGTGCTGCAAGGACAGTATTACCGCTCCACGACGGAAGATCATGATACGTTCATCGGGATGCCTTTTCTGTTAAAAGGGGAGTGGCAGGCGATGTTCCTGCAGTATTCCGCCGAGAATGAGAATATCATCAACCGGATGATGTTTTTTGTACTGCTGCTTGTCCTGCTGCTCGGAAGTCTCTGTATTCTCATCGCTGCCAGATATCTGGTGGAGCCGATCAAAGTGTTGACCCGGGCGACAAGAAGGCTGGCCAAGGGTGATTTTGAGGTAGAGCTAAAGGTCAACCGGGTAGACGAGATAGGGGAACTGACCCGAAGTTATGTAGAAATGGCCGGGGAGCTTAAGCAGTTGGAGCAGATGCGGCAAGATTTTGTATCTAATGTCTCGCATGAGATCCAGACCCCGCTTACCTCAATCTCCGGATTTGCCAAGGCTCTGCAAAGTCATGATCTGATCGTAGAAGAAGAGCGTAATGAATATCTTGAGATTATCATAGCGGAAAGTGGACGGTTGTCACGTCTTAGTGATAATTTGCTGAAGCTCGCTTCACTCGACTCTGAGCATCATCCCTTCAAGCCGATTTCCTTTCATCTTGATGAGCAGATTCGAACTATCGTTGTGACTTGTGAGCCGCAATGGTCGTCGAAGGGCATTCTCATTGATCTTGATTTACCGGAGGCTGTTACGATTGAAGCGGATGAAGATCAACTGAAGCAGGTCTGGATGAATCTGCTAAGCAATGGCATCAAGTTCACCCCTGAGGGTGGGAATATCCGTATTAGGATTGAAGCTGGTACAGCAGAAATAGCCGTTACCATAAGCGATAGCGGCATCGGGATCTCCCCGGAGGAATTCAGTGCTGTATTCCAAAGATTCTATAAGGTCGACAAGTCGCGGAACGGAAATAACAATGGCAACGGACTGGGGCTTGCGATCGTTAAGAAAATTGTAGCGCTGCATCAGGGAAACATCGAGGTAGATAGTGCAGTGGGAGAGGGCACGACGATCATCGTCAGATTGCCCCTCTCTGTGCCCGGTGTCAGTGGGAATGACGAACGCCGTGCATGATGAAATCCTTGAATTGCCGGTCGGTGGCCCGATCCTCTTCCGTAATCTGGCCTCCGCGCTGACGGGTAATGATCACAGCTTTTTGCAAATACATGAAATACAGGTGGGTGGACTTCAGCAGGATGTCTATCCACTTTGTTTTGTCTTCCGGTGTCACGGGCACCGTCTCCGGTTGTAAAAGCCTTGCAGACCAGCCCTGCATAGCTTTCTGGAAATCTGGCAACTCGGCCGGATTCTTGGAGAGGGTACTGTAGTAAACTCCGAAAATAGCATCGTAGTAGATCAGTGATTCGTTCTCTTCCCTAAGCGCCAAATATTTGTCCAGGATAATCTCTAGCGACTGCTCGGGGTGTTCAAAATTAAAGTCAAACAGCAGCTGCCCGAACATTCGCTGCAGATTCTCGACATAGATTTGGACAGCTAATTCTTCCTTATCCTTATAATGATGATACAAGGTGCGCCGGGAGATGCCGGCTTCTTCAGCAATCTGAGCCATATCGGTGCGCTCAATGCCTTGGGCATTGAACAGTGTCAGCGCCGCACCCTTGATCATCTCCCGCGTCATTTGCATCTGTTTTTCACGCAGCTTCATTAGCGTTTCTCTCCTGCCTCTTTCCAGAATACCTTCCTTCCAATCGTACTGGACTTCTTCCTATTTCTCAAGGAACCCGCTGCCGACCGAATATCGTTTCTGGTGGTTGACGGCATCACCCAGCCAGTTCAGTAGTTTGATCCCATCCTGTTCGGCCTGATAGAAGGTGTCCCGGGTGGCAAATGTATGCGGGGTGGTACCTTTTTCCTTATCCAGCCCGTAGTCGGTCAGGTAGTAGTAGTAATTCGGCAGGGATGCCGCCAGTGTACGGACAGAGGTCCGCATTTGCTGTGACCATGCATCTATATTCTGCTGATCGTGCGGACCTGAGTAATCATTGATTTTGTTCTGAAAGTGAATCAGGACCTCGTCATACAACGAATAAGACTGCAATAATACTGCATTGGCAGGTAAAAGATGGCCGTTTGCTGTAAAAGCCGCCCCGATGATATCCGGCTCAGCCTTATACCCAAAGGTTTTGGTGAAGTCTGCATGCCACTCCTGATCAACCACATTGGGCCATTTATCCGATTGCAGGAAAGAGCTGTCGGAATACTGATAAATCTCTGAGTCTTTATAATGGGAGGCGATTTCCTTTGCCCAGAAGGCGGAGCCGAACCCGCCCGCACTTTCGCCTGCGATCAGCAGCTTGCCCGGGTTGTCAACGTTGGCATAGATCCAGTCCAGACTGCTCCGTACATTGTTGCTCCCATTATAATGCATCGTGAAGGGAGTCCCGTCCTCTTTACTGTATTCAGCATTGTGGTTACCGATATGAAAATCACCAGTTGTATAAGGGAGGTAGACGATATTCCATCCATGAAAGGGATTGGCGGGATTACCGGTATCCATCATTCCTTGCAGCAGACTTAGCATATAGAAGGGGATATTGGGAAAATAATTACCTGTTTCTCCACCTGTTATAAAATTCATCAGCTTGATAGGGTGCGCGGCACTCTTGGCATCCCAACTTGCTCCACCCCCGGAGAAGAAGATAATCCAGTTATTATTCTCCCCTTTTTTATTCCATAGAAAATATTCTGAACCGTCACTGGAAATCACATTTCCGTCCAAGTTCATTTTATTCCACTTGTATGGCTTCACATCCGCAAGCTCGGGGATGGTTGTCGGCCGTTTGATCACGAAAGCGCTGATCATCACTACAGCAATCAAAATCAAACCCAGCAAGCTAACCCCAGTAAAGATTGTAATTTTGGCCAATTTTCTCATCTGCATCACTCCTCGAAATGAGTATACATTAAGATAATTGGTTACACAATGTGTGCAATGAAAACTACTAAATCTCCTTTATGCATTATTTTTGAATGCAACTGCGCCCTAATCACAACAAACAGCCGGGCAAGGTGGGGATTTCCTCGCTCCGGCTGTTGTGTCTTAGATTTTTTATTATGGACGGTTTAGCAGGTTCTGCACATCCTCTGCCACCTTCAGATTTGCGTTCAGACCCGTGTTAATCCAGTAATCCCGATCTACGCTGAACACATGACCGGCTTTGACGGCCTCAAGATTCTTCCACACGGATGTATCATAGATGGAGGCCAGCTGCTGGTTCTTCAGCGGATCGGCACCGTCTACTTGCATGAGGAAAATATAGTCGGCTTTCAATTCCGGCAGACTCTCGAGGGAGATATCCTTCCAGTCGTTGCCCTGTGCTCCCGGAGGCACCTCTAAGCCCAGACCATCATAGATGACCTTACCGCTATAGGTATTCTCCTGCATCAGCGAGAAGGACTTGTCCGAGATGAGCATGATGGCTGCACTCTTACCGGCTGTTTGGTTCTGGAGTGCGGACTTAATGTCTGCAATTTTGCTGTCGTATGCCTGAAGAGCTTCTTTGGCTTGTGTGGCCCGATTCAATAGATCGCCAAGGGTGAGAAGCGTCTTTCTCCAGTCTTTGGTCGCGTCCTGAAAGACATAGGTCGGAGCGACTTTCGCGTATTTATCATACGCTCCATCTTGTACCCGTACCGCGAACGGCACGATGAACAAGTCCGGTGTGAAGCTCAATACAGCTTCGGGGTCCAGGCTGACAAAGTCCAGCTTAGGTACATCCTGCAGTTGTGGCTGCAGATACTTCAGGAGCAAATCACCCGCTGACCACTGAGCGACTGGTTTGACGCCAAGGGCCAGCAGCGCGTCCTCCAGATAGGGGGCAACGATACGCTGAGGGTTGGCAGGTATGACCACGTTATTGCCCAAGTCGTCCTTGACCGTGCGGGGAGCGTTCTCCGTAGACGAATTGGTTGTTTCCGGGCTAGCTTCTGGTACCGCTGAGCTCGTAGCCTCTGTCTGCGCCGCGGTTTCCTTGGCTGCAGTAGAAGCAGGGTCTGTGTTGCTGCAGCCGTATAACGCCACAGACAAGAGTAGAACCACAGTGGCTAGCTGGAATTTTTTAATATAAAACATGCTTTCCCTCCTGAGACTGAGAATCAATATCACTCAAAACAGCATACCCGCTAACCCTGCCAACTGACCATAGTCAATGTTAGGAATTAGGATGGACGATCCAAGGAAAATAACTTGATTACTGCTCTGAGTATCCGCTCATGTCCCATCGCCGAGTAGTCGAACCACGGGTCCGGCTGGATCTGCTGTACCTGTCTATTGCGGACGGCTGTCATGTACTGCCATTCGGGCATTTGGGTAAGGTCTTGCCAAAGCGTTCTGGCTTGTGGATCGCTACCAATAGCTACAAGCAGGCGATCGGGATTAAGAGCAATCAGCTGCTCAATGGACAATATCTCGTAGGCAGGTTCGGCACTTTGCGAGTCGGGAAGCCTTAAGCCCAGGTCCCCGTAAAGCACAGCCCCTAGATTGCGACCGCCGAAGCGGTGGATTGACCCATTCAATATATGAATCGCCAGAATACTGCTGTCCCGAAGTCGCTCCTTCAGTTTGCTGCGGATCGTCGCCGCCTTGATCTCGTATTGAGTCAGCCAGCGCTCCGCTTGAACGGTCTCCCCGAGGAACTGGGCAACGATGAGTAAGTGTTGCCGCCAATCCTTCTCCCACCAAGGCACATAAAGTGTAGGAGCAATTCGTTCCAGTTCCCCCCGTCCAGCTTCGGGCAGCCAGTCACCCGCGATGATAAGATCTGGTCTGCCCGCCTGCAGTGCCTCCAGGTTGAAGAGCATATTATTCTCCATGGAAGGGTCCTTGAGGTGAACCGGAATTTGTTGCTCGTATTTGTGTTTATAGAAGAGGCAGAATTCCCGATCAAGTGGCGCCGCGTAGGGGATGTTCTGCAGTGCCAGCATTTGCCCGGTCATGGGATAGTGGAAGGCTGCGATCCGGTTGCGATCCCGCTCAGCATAGCGGGAGGGAGACATTCCCGTCGCTTGCTTGAATTGGCGGCTGAAATAGAACGGATCTTTATAACCGACCGTCTCTGCAATCTGATGGGCGGGCGCTTCAGTCTGCTCCATCAGCCGCTTGGCGGCATTGATCCGTACGGAGGTCAAATATTCTATCGGGCTTCTGCCGACAATTTTTTTGAACAACTCCAAATAGTAGGAAGGGCTGATGCCAGCCATTTCGGCAAGGCTTTTGACAGACATGACTTCTGCATAGTGACTCTCCATATACTCTCTGGTATGCTCCACTGCGGTCCTGGCATCGTGAACAGCTTGTCGGTCGATCCGGTACAGCTCATACAAAAGCTCTTGAAAGTATATCTGTCCACGGAATTGCAGCAGTGGATCATTCGCTTCGGATAGATCTACGACATGTTCACAAAGCCTTATATATGAGGCTGCCGCTGGAAGAGAAATGGACCACTTCACCGGTTTGTTTTCCTGCTCTATTAGAAAAAGGTAACCCTCCAGAGACGCCCCAGCAGATTGAAGCGAGTCGATACTTTGGGTATCTAGTACGGTAAAATAGGCTGTATTCCCTTGCCACCGGGAGGACTGGGATTTGGTAACGACAAGAAGCATGTCGACAGAAGGGTCTTGGGCTGGCAGGTTGCCCGTGGTTGCAGCCGGGTCGCCTTTTATTCTGGCAGCACGAAGCAATTTACGTAAGACGGGTGAATAATCAGGCTGTTTTTTCAAGTGAGGGCCCCCTTTCGAGATAAGCTACTAATGAATGATAATATTTCTCAATTAGCCTGTCAAAGTCGAAATTTTGTTGCCCTTGTGCGAAGTGGAATCTTCTTTCGATGAAGGGACTATGAATATATTAATTCCAATGGGAATACTGAAAATAATAATTGACATCCTTATGTCGCGATTATAATATTTCAATATAATATTAGATTATCACATGATAATAATATCGAGACTGACCTGACAAACGGAGGTCTCATTTTCCCTACGGTGGGGAGAGTGAGATCTTTTTGTTGTGTATAATTCCGATTATACAAATTAATTTAATGTATTTTGAATAGAAAGGCATGGTGATTGGATATGGGTGTGAAAGTGAATGCGGTGGAATTATTCAAAGAGGTCAGAGTACATACGCAGAAAGGCTTACGTCAGCAGAACAAAGGTGGAATATGAAAATAACTCGAGTAACGGCCAACTACTATTCCTGGCCCCGCACACGGGTGATTTCGAACGGTTCGCATACCTGGAGCGATGTGGTGCGCTGCGTACTCAAGATAGAGACGGATGAAGGCATCACCGGCTATGGCATTGGCAGCGCGTCAGATGGAGAGCGGCAGCTACGTGAAGCGTTCGCCGTACGTCTGATCGGGATGGACCCGCTGATGACGGAGCGAATCTGGTCGACGCTGTGGGACAGTAAACTGTACGGACGGCGGGGTCATGAGACCGCTGCATTGTCCTCTATTGATATGGCATTGTGGGACATTAAGAGCAAGTACGCCGGTCTGCCTTTGCACCGATTGCTTGGCGGCTACACGGACAAGATGCCTGTCTACATCGCCGGTGGCTACTATATGGACGGTGAGGGCATTACAGAATTGCAGCGAGAAATGTTGTCTTATGTTGAGCTGGGTGCACGTGCTGTAAAAATGAAAATTGGGCGCCTGACCATCCGCGAGGATGTCCAGCGTGTACGCGCTGTCCGCGAAGCCATAGGGCCGGACATTACCCTTATGGTGGATGCCAACGCCTCGTACCGTTATTTTGAGGCTATTCAGATAGCCAAACGTCTTGAAGAATACGATCTCTTCTGGCTCGAAGAGCCTGTAGCTCCCGACGATTATGCAGGGTATGAAAAGATTGCTGCGCGTACGAGCATCACACTGGCCGCGGGAGAGCAGGAATACACCAAATACGGCTTTCGGGACTTGATGGAGACCGGCGCAGTCGGCATTCTCCAGCCGGACGCCCGCTGGATGGGTGGAGTTACGGAGTTCAGGAAGGTGGCAGCTATGGCTGAGGCCAGTGGCCTAGCCATCTCGGCGCATGGCGATCACCAGATCAATCTGCCGCTGATGGCCTCGATCCCTTGCGGGATCTGGATGGAATATTATCCGGCTGCGTTCGATCCCATGCTGGCAAGCTTTTATACTGAAGGCGCCGTTCTGGATACGGATGGTTGTCTTCAAGTGCCGGAGGTTATCGGCAACGGGTGTACACCGGACGAGACCCGGCTTGCTCCTTATCGGTTGAAGCTGTGAGGTACTGACGTCTTTGGATATCTATAGGCACGATCGATCAAGATTGCAACAAGGAGGTAGATGACGCGTTACATAGAATGAGTGAATGTATGGGACTGGCATAGAATGGTTAAAATTACGCTTTTGGAGGGTGAGGAAATGAGCAAGACAGCGGCACACCGAGGTCATGAGATTGTCCGGGTGGAACCGATTTTGACCGATATGCATGCTTTTGTGGAGATTGAGACGGCAGGCGGCTTGGTCGGCGTCGGCGAGATAGGGGTATGGGCACATCTGGAGGCTGCGGCTACACTGGCAGAGAAGGCCGGACGTTACTTGATTGGGCAGAGTGCTGACCCGATTGAATATCACTGGCAAGCGTTAACAAGGTTTGGCAGCTATCATGGCTCCATTCTGATGGGGGTCGTCTCCGCGATTGATATCGCGCTATGGGATCTAAAGGGACAACGACTTGGGGTGCCTGTGCATGAGTTGCTGGGTGGAGCATTGCGCGACCGCGTCAGAGTGTACGGTCAGATCAGAGGAGCAAACCAGGAAGAAGTGATACATAATGTAACAGCGCTTAAGGCGGCAGGCTTCACCGCAGCAGGCCATCTGAATCCGTTCCTGGATGTCTCCTCGGACATTCCGCTGAACGCCACTTATGCCAAGCGGATGTCCTCGGCGCTGGGGGTGCTGCACGCTGTACGTGAAGCTGTAGGCGATGATCTTGACCTCGGTATCGAGTTACACCGCCGTTTATCGCCTGGAGAAGCGATCAGCTTCGCGCGGTCATTGGAATCCGTGCGACCGCTGTTCCTCGAAGATCCGATCCGGCCCGATTCCATAGAGGCCATGGCTGAGGTCCAGCGCGCGATCGGCGTGCCGATTGCCACTGGAGAGCGGATCTACTCGCTCCATGAGTTTCAACGGCTGCTTCAGGCAGGGGGTGCCCGCTATATCCGGCCCTGCATCGGATTATGCGGTGGCTTCACCGGACTGCGCAAGATTGCTGCGCTGGCGGAAGCTTACGATGTGCAAATTATTCCGCACAATCCGTTCTCACCGGTTATGCTAAACGCCAATCTGCATGCGGCAGCGGCGTTGCCGAATTTTCTAATCCTTGAATATCCGACGGCAAGCTATATTGACCATACCTTCGGCACGTCTCTGCGCGGCACCTCGATGGTTACTTCTGCTCCAACATTCGATGCCGGGTATGTGACCGTCCCCGTCTCACCAGGACTTGGCACGTCTCTTGCCCCGAATCTTAGGGCGGAACATCCTCCCAGAGAAATACCGATCAAGTTGCGTCATCATATCGACGGTTCGCTGGTGGAGCATTAGGATAGCGGTTAGGCAACCCATTAGCGGCGAAAGGAGGGTTGACCGTGGCATTAGGCTGGCATCCTGATCAAGTAAGATCAGCGTCTACATAGAAATCATTAAAATAACAAACAAAGTCTAGAAGCTATTTCCAAAGTGTAATTAACGGCATTTTTGTACCCTAAATACTTAGCAGCTAAGTGTTAATGGTAATTAAGTGCAATATTGTATGTTAAATCCTCTGCGTTGCCCCTTTCAGCTCTCTTTTTGGAAAATAAGATACAATAATGATCTTATTTCCTTTATCCACCTCTTTTTCGGAAATATAAGGTACAAAAATGTAGTTAGTTGAGGAGGCAGATCATTCTTCATTGTTAAGAAGACTGCATGAATCTTAAATTCACTTAATATAGACAGGTAAAGACCCATGAAGGGGATTGTCTGTCTTTGTCTTTTCACATAGAGACTTGACGGATGCATACCTGCTGTTTATGTTTAAGTCATTTGACGACGAACAGCGCCGGAACGGAGGAGGAAGCCCTACGTGAAATTACAGCAATTCAAATATGCAGTGGAGATTGCCGATAAAAGCTCTTTTAGTGAAGCCGCCAGAAGTCTGTTCATCTCCCAGCCCAGCCTCTCCAACGCTATTAAGGAACTGGAGGAGGAGATTAATCTCCCGATCTTCATCCGGACCCATAAAGGGGTGAGCGTGACGAAGGAGGGGGCGGAGTTCCTGAGCTATGCACGGCAGATGCTGGAGCATTATCAGCTCATGGAAGAGAAATATTTGCATTCCAAGCCGGCCAAGCAGCATTTTTCGGTATCTACCCAACACTTTACGTTCGCTATTAATGCATTTGTGAATCTGATCAAGGACTATGGCGCTGATGAATATGAATTCACGATTAGAGAGACGAAAACCTATGACATTATCGAGGATGTCAGAAGCCTCCGCAGCGAGATCGGGGTGCTATATATCAACACCTTCAACGCTCGTATCATCTTGAAGAATCTCAAAGAAAATGATCTGGTCTTCTCAGTGCTGTTCACTGCTCGGCCGCACATCTTTATCAGCACTCAGAACCCATTGGCCCAGCGGACAAGCGTTACGATTGAGGATTTGGAGGAGTACCCCTACTTATCCTTTGAGCAAGGCGACAATAATTCTTTTTACTTCTCGGAAGAGATTCTCAGCAATCTGGAGCGCAAAAAGAGCATTACAGTGACCGACCGGGCGGCGATTGTCAATCTACTTATTGGCCTAAACGCATACACGATTTCGACGGGGATTATTGGTGAGGAGATTCATGGCGATGATTTTATCGCGATTCCGTTGGAAGTGGATGAGGAGATACAGATTGGGACCATCAGGCATAAGAATATGAATCTGAGTCGTCTTGGTGAACGGTATTTGGAAGAGTTACAGCGCATGGTCAAAGACCTGGTGTAGCGCATGCAGAAAAGTTTAATGGCTACCGTTGCTTCAAGGTATAGCTTTTAGCTATGGATAACCATAGTAATTGGGATTTACCTTATATAGTAAAAGGCCGTCTATAATTTCTTGTACATGAGCCGCAGGCTGAAAGTTGTCTTTCGGATACTGAAGCTCGGGACGAGAAGGGATGGTACGGCATGAATAGGCAACATAGTGTAAAGGAGAAGAAGCTTGGCGTATGGACTCTCAGCGGTCTGATTATCGGCCCCATTCTGGGCTCGGGTATCCTGTTGTTACCCTCTACAATCTACGAACTGGTCGGGGAGTGGGCGATTGTTGCTTGGCTGATTATTATCGGGGTCAGTTTGCTGACGGCTTATATTTTCGGGGCGATCAGTATCCGTTATCCCGGCGATGCCGGTGTTGCCAATGCGGTGAACCGTGCGTTCGGGGGACAGATCAAGGTGCGTTCCTCCTTGTATTTGATTATGGGCGTGTCGGTCGGAGCGGCAGCTGTCTTACTGACAGCGAGTGAGTATTTGGCACAGCTTGGGTGGGGAGACCCTTTTTATATCGGATACGGTTTGACTGCGGTATGTGTGCTGCTGCTGTTTTGCAGAATTACTTTTGTCGGAAAAATATCGCTGCTGATGTCCACGGTCTCTGCCGTGGTTCTGTTCACAGGTTCAGCCGTGAGTCTGACCAATCATTCTAAGGTTTTCGCCATTACGGATGCCTTTCAGCCCCAGCCCTTCGGATATGCGGTGCTCATTCTCTTCTGGGCGGTCTTCGGGTGGGATATCATCGGGAATTACACGAACGAGGTGAAGGATATCCGCAAGACGACCAGCAGAGGAATGATTCTGAGCTTTATGGTTATTGCTGGTGTGTATCTGGTAGTGGCGGCGGCTATGCAGTGGAGTGACCCGGCCGGTGATGGGGGAGCACATTCCCTTGGAGGCATTATGTATCCGTTGTTTGGAGACCGAGGGCAGCAGATCATTGCCGGGCTTGGCGTCTTCCTCTGTGCCTCTACCTATCTGCTATACGTAGGAGGAATATCGCGGCTGACTGCTTCCTTGTTCAGAGACAGGATTTTGCCGGCTTTTCTTGGACAACGTACGAAGCATAACACCCCTTTTGCGGCTATTGGTGTCATCGGGTTGGTGAATGCAGCGGTTATTCTGTTTATGCAGCTTGGGGCTTATGATATTAGCGTGCTGGTTCTGGTCGCGAACAGCTTTCTGGGAATGAACGCGTTAATCGGGATTCTGGCAGGAATCAAGCTGCTGAAAAGCAGAGTGGTTGCTATATTGGGAACTATTCTGTCGCTATTCCTGATCGTCGTCATCGGGATGTATTCCTCCCGCAGCTTGCTGTTGATCATTAGTGTCCTCTGCGTCTTCTTCATCTACAGGGAGTGGAGGAGTAGGGGGATGCATTCTCAACACTAATTAGGGCTTGCTGAACGTTCAAAAACTCACTAAAAACCGCGTAATAACAAGGGATTTGGAACTTTAGTGTCGAAATCATATGCAAAGGAAAGCCCGGAAGTACGGCGAAAACTTTGCAGATGGAGTGACCGGCCGTACGATTCCTTACGTCGGAATTCCGATGGAAACGTTCCGTCATCATAACAAAATCTTGGCCAGCGTTTTTCAATGGATAAGCGATGGAGGGCATAAGGTCGATATTTTAGACGTGCGCAAGAGCTACCCTCCATTAATGGACTTTGATGCATGGATAAATAAGCAAGGAAAAGCGAAGGTTGAGGCCTTATTCTAAACGGAACGTACATGAGCTTGTTCATGCATTGAGTGCGCGGAAATCCAAGGGATTACGTTGAGCAGCCATGCATTTACTTACAGGACGTATCCATTAGATTTCCGCCGCACCTTCAGATCGTAAGTACAGCTTTGCCCGTAAAGCGGCGATCAATGAGTTGACGCGCCACGGTGTCGATATGCTCCCAGGATTTTTGCACCTCAATAACCGGCCGCAATTTCCCTGCTTTAACCAACCGAGCGAGCATGGCAAGATCTTGCGCAGGCGCATGGCGGTTCATTTCTTCGCCGAGAAAAAAGCTATACAGCGTCCTTCCGCCTAAACCGAGCATGTGCAAAGCAGAGGTATCTGAAGAAGAATGTCCCAGGGAAACGCAGACGCCTTGCGGGATTAATTGCGGGAAAAGAGCGGCGAGCGTAACTCCGCCAACTGAATCAATGATAAAATCATAGGGACCATTCGCGGCGATGGCTTTCGTCACGTCATCCCCGACAAGGACTTCATCTGCGCCATAAGCCATAGCTTGTTTTGCCTTGGATTCGGAACGGGCAACGCCGATTGAATAAGCGCCAGATAAGGCGGCCAACTGATGAGCGAATGCACCGACACCTCCGGTTGAACCTGTAATCAACACTCGCTTGCCTAGCAAGAGCCCTCCTTTACGCAAGGCGTATAGAGCCGAGAGGCCGGCAACCGGCAAGGTCGCTGCTTGTTCGAAGGTGATCTCGTCAGGAATTTCAGCCAATGTGAGGGCAGGTGCAACGATTTGCTCCGCCCAAGCTCCCGTAAGCAAAAAACCGACCACACGACTTCCTTTCTTTGGGCCAACGCCGTTTAAGGCCTCTTGTCGTACAATACCGGAAAAATCCCAGCCGGGCCTGCTCATTTCCTTACGCTGGATTGCGTCGACGACTTCGCCGCGATTAATCGAAAAAGCTTTAACTTCCACAATTGTCTCCCTAGGTTGCGCTTGCGGTGCCTCAACTTCCTGAATAGTGAATGGCTCTTTGATGTGCGGGTCGACAACAATCGCACGTATCATGATGATTTCCCCCTTTTCAATACATGGCGAGTTGATAAATTGCGAGTTGGTATATTTTGCAGTATATCCGCGGCCACTTCATTTCTCAAGTGCAAAACTACACCTGTTTTTTTGAAAGGGGCGCACACATGACGACATCGAATTCAAATAAAGGCGTCGCCGAACTAATACGTGTACTGGACACGATTGAACGACTTCGGATACAGCGGCAGCAGACCACGGACAGGAATTCTTCCCGGATTCAGAACAAGAAACGTTTTACTCAACAGGAATTGAATGATGAGGTTTGCGGCACATACAAAAATTTGCTAACGGGACGATCTCGGCGCATGCCCGACCGTCAGACCCTTATGGAAATTGCTGATTATTTGGAATGCACAAGCGGGGAACGCAACGATCTGCTTCTATCCGCAGGTTATGTGCCGATCCCCTTGCCTTTATCTGACCGAAAATTCGGCCGAGTACTGGAACAAGCCAGATCCATTATGCAGCAGTTGCCTTATCCGGCGATGATCGTAACCGATATGCTGGATATAGTCGGGTATAATGAGTCTTTCTGTGACTTGTTTGGACTGTCCGATTTTTCTTTTACGGCTAACCAGACTAATTTGTTTGATCTTCATTTCAACGAGGAGCTGCCGATCCGTCCGGGTTCTTCCTTTGACGAGAAGTCGCAGTCCCGCTGGGAATCCCATGGGATTGTCGGCATTCAATCCTTTAAGAACCGTCACCCGGCTCTATTCGTGGATTCTAGATATGCGCGTTTCCATGAGATGATGGAGAAATACGCAGAAATTCGCGAATTTTGGAATAGAGAGGCATGGACGGACGAGCAGGATTTGGAGACGCCGAAATACTTCTTGGCGCGGCTGCCATGCTCTGTAGAACGTAAACCCATACGTTATAACCATCTGCACCTTTCCGTGACCGATCAAGCTTACCCGCGAATCGAATTCTTTGTACCGGCGGATGAATCCGCACGGCAAGTGTTTGCCGCATGGGGTTGTGCTATTGATTGCTCATTTAAAAGTTGGCGCAGGTAAAAGGCAAATCCTAGTTGGGTCCCCTTCAGCAGTTAAAGCGTAACCATATGGGCATTACAGCAACGACTCAAATTAACAAGTTAACTACCCGGCAAGACTATGCTCATTGATGCATGCTCTTCGATGTATTGAACAGCAGGAAGGGTACATACAAAGTGAGCCCGGCAATTTTATTCAGCTATCCTTAATTAGGGCTTGCTGAACGTTCAAAAACTCACTAAAAACTGCGTAATAACAAGGGATTTGGAGCGCAGACTCCGCGTTCTTTTTCTCTTCTTTTTCGCAATGTTTTCACGCCGGCGCCTCACCCTAAATTTCGCATAAACAATCGTTCAGCAAGCCCTAACTAGAACATACTCATGCAAAAGCGTCCTCTGCAAGCAAATGCTGCCGAGGACGCCTTTTTTTCGTTACCGTTTAACCTCTGGAGAGATTGCAAGTCTGGATGCCAGCGCCAGGATCATCTCTCTGACGTCGTAATAACAAGCAGAACACTGGGTTCGGACGCCAGTGGCTTACGCTCAATTAAGCCTCGTTTCTGCATTCTCGTCAGATGATGGGATAATCGGCTCTTGGACCATTTCATAGCATCAATCAGCTCATCTGTGTCACAAGGTGACGGATCGTATTTTATTACGGATCAATCTGAAGACATTTTATCTGTCCGTTCCGCCAGCTTCGTAATCGACTCAATGTCTTGACCTGTTAAATGATCAAGAAAATATTTGCGTACTGCTTTTGCGTATACGGGACGAGAAGCATCGACTGCTGATTTTCCAGCGGGAGTGATGATGACTTGAACACCATTGCCTGTGTCTAATGGTTTCCTTAGAACAAGTCCACGTTGCTCCATCCGCGTCAGATGATGAGACAATCGACTCTTCGTCCACTCCATCGAGTCGACTAATTCCTGTTGGCGAAGGACACCATTCCCTAAATCAACTAACCTGACTAATACTCCAAAATCACCCTCTTCTGATAGTCCTGTTTTCTCGGACAAGTCTTTTACTACACGATCCATGATTTTCTTATAGTTGGATTTCCACGAATACCATAGCTGCATTTCCTCTTCATTTAGCCAGTCTTTATCCATTATCACATATCCTTTTCATTTAGTTTCGTTATGACCCATAGGGAAATTATCACTAGCGTTGCAAAAAAAGCTGAACGCATGAAGCTGTTTCATCCACTTGAAAAACGTCTAGATAGCCGGTCGTTTACGATACATCATACCGATTTTATTAACATCTAAGTCAAAACGATTCACTCTAACGCACGAAAAAGGATTCAGCACATGGACAAGGATACCCTATTTTTTTTATTTGGTAAATGGTCATTACCTATTCGGAGTTGATGTGTCAACTTAAATATATTATAGTGAACTAACCACCTGGTTGACGCGTCAACTTAGGTGTGATATAGTGAACCCATCGCCAAGGTTGACATGTCAACCTGATGATAGAGCAGATATATTACAAAGATTGCACATTGCTGCAAGAAAGGATGGTACTACAATGCATAATAATCGTGTCGCCCTGATTACCGGGGCAAATCAGGGAATCGGTCTTCAGGTTGCAAAGGAGCTTGTGGCAAACGGCCTCACAGTGCTGGTCGGATCGCGTAATTTCGAGCGAGGTGAGGCTGCAGCCAAGGAGATTGGGCCGGGTGCCATCGCACTCCAGCTGGACGTGACCGATCAGGCTTCAATCACCGCAGCAGCAGAGCGCATCCGCAAGGAGCTTGGCCGCCTCGATGTGCTCATCCAAAACGCGGCGATTTCAAATACAGGAATGGGCTCCATGTCCGCCCAGGAGTACGCTAAATTAACCCTTCCGAGCAACGTATCCCTAGATGAAGTACGTGCAGTGTGGGAAACCAACGTGTTCGGCGTCCTTGCTGTTTACCAGGCGATGGTACCGCTTCTGCGCGAGGCGCCGCAAGCAAGCATAGTCAATGTATCAAGCGGCGTGGGCTCGCTGACGAGTAACGCGGATCCGTCCTATGCCTTCCGTTCGTACTTCCGCCCCGGCTATCCTGCTTCCAAGACGGCTCTCAACGCTATGACGCTCGCCATGGCGATCGAGCTGGAGTCGACTGGAATCAAGGTCAACGCAGTCTCTCCGGGCTTCACCAAGACGGCACTCAATGCAGAGGGTACGCAGACTGTCGAGGAGGGTGCTTCCGAGGTCGTGCGTGTTGCGCTGCTCGGGCCGGACGGGCCAACAGGCACGTTCATGAGTGCAACATTTGGAACGATTCCGTGGTAATCAGTAAACCATGATTGTTACATCAAGTGCATTCATGCATAAATACAAGTAATTTGCTTCTGTGTATGAAGCACCTGTCTATTAACATCACTTAATAGACAGGTGCTTTATTTATATTAACGAAATATGCAACTGTTATTAAAATACATATCATGTACAGCTTATTGGTTAACCAATAAACGCGCCGGAGGAAGGGACGGCCACTGCTATTCATCTAGCAAAACTCAATGATAAAGGGTCAACAGGCGGTTTTTTGATGATAAGAGTAAGGATGAGTGGACCTCCAAAATGTACAAAAAAAGCTTGGATTTCCTGTGTGTGTAATCACAACTTGAGGCCTTGGCGCTCTGGTACGCTGATACGGACGATTGATTATTTATTAGGAGGATAACGATATGTTTTGTTATCAGTGTGAACAGACGCCGGACGGCGGATGTACTGTAGTGGGTGTGTGCGGCAAGAACGAGACGATTGCGAGCCTGCAGGACACGATGATTTTTGCATTAAAAGGAATTGCCGCCTACGCGACACATGCAAGACAACTGGGATATACCGATCCTGAGGTGGATCGCATCACTCATGAAGCGCTGTATATGACCCTGACCAATTCCAACTTTAATGTGCAGGAGCATCTGGAAATGGCGATGAAGGTTGGTAATGCCGCGGTACGAATTATGGATGTGCTGGACCGCGCGCATACGGATCGGTTTGGTATCCCGCAGCCGGTTACAGTCAGTCAGAATAAAATTGAAGGCCACTCGATTGTGGTGACCGGGCATAACCTGTATGCTCTCGAAGAGCTGCTGCGGCAGACAGAAGGCAAGGGAATCAACATTTACACTCACTCTGAAATGCTGCCTGCCCACGGCTATCCGGCACTGAAGAAGTATAGTCATCTGAAAGGAAATATCGGTAAAGCCTGGTATGACCAGCGCCGACTGTTCGAGAAGTTTCCGGGCGCGATTCTGGCGACTACGAACTGTGTGTTGCCGATTAAAGGGACGTATGCAGACCGCTTTTTCTCATATGAAGTAGCAGGGCTGGAAGGTGTGGAGAAAATCAGAGGGGAGGACTTCACCCCGCTGATTGAGCGTGCGCTGTCACTGCCAGCGGCAGACGTGGAGTCGGATCTTGTGCTTACCACAGGGTACCATCATGAGACGGTGCTGGGGCTTGCGCCTGAGATTATTCAGGCAGTCAAGGACGGTCATATCCGCCGCTTCTTCGTGATTGCAGGCTGTGATGCACCAGGCAAAGGGGGAGAATATTACCGTGAGCTGGCTACCTCGCTGCCAAATGATACGGTTATTCTAACCACGTCTTGCGGTAAGTTCCGCTTCAACGACGTAGATTACGGGACAGTAGGGAATACAGGGATTCCGCGTTATATCGATCTTGGTCAATGCAATAATTCCGGCTCCACTGTAAAAATCGCACTGGCCCTCGCCGATGCCTTCGGGTGCAGCGTGAACGAGCTTCCGGTCAGTATCGTATTGTCCTGGTTTGAGCAAAAGGCAGTAGCCATTTTACTAGGTCTGTTCAGTCTCGGCATTCAGGATATCCGCATCGGGCCGAAGCCGCCTGAGTTCATTTCAGAAGGTGTGCTGGATGTGCTTGTTGAAATGTTTGGGCTGAAGCTGATTACAACTGCCGAGGCAGACATGAACGCGATGCTGGCACTATCGTAAGCGTACGCCGTCTGTTTGGCAAGGCGAACTAAGGATAGAATAAGGAGTTGCTTCGCACTTTAGGGTGCGATGCAGCTCTTTTTTTTGCGGAAGAAATTCACGATTTCCATGACCTGCATGCGGGATGCCGTTATAATAGTAGAAGATTGAAGAGACAGAGGAGCGAGATTATACACATGACAGAAAAAACAGAGAACAAGACACAATTTCAACAGGTGCGTGAGTTTCACCTTGGCTTTAACTGCCCGGCCCCTGAGGCGCCGGACAAGCTATCGGACAAGCTTGCGGTTAACCGGGCCTCTTTTATTATGGAAGAAGTAATCGAGCTGTTGCATGCTACTGCCGGTAATGACGAGCGCTTTGCCGCCTTTTACGAGGATCTTATGACCCGAGCCGCTGAGTCTTATCGCAAGCAACTGCAGAAACCCTATCCTGACGACCAGTTGATTGGGCAGATGGATGCGTTCACGGATATTTTGTACTTTGCCAATGGCGGATTCGTAGAAGCGGGTGTGGAGCCCGAACCGATCTTTAATATCGTCCACGCAGCGAACATGGGCAAAATCTTCCCGGATGGCAAGCCGCATTACAACGAGGTAGGGAAGGTCATTAAACCGGATAACTGGGAGCGCGACCATGCACCAGAACCTAAAATCCAGGCTGAGATCAACCGTCAAATTGAGCTGGGTGGCAAACGGTTCGAGTAGAGAATACTTGGATGTAACATTGTGTTAACAACAGCATAGTATGCTTAGTTCCCAAAACAACAATGTATATTTCGTGGGAGGGGGTGTCTGTATGCCACAAGTCATGAGAGTGCTCAGAAACCGCTGGTTTCAATGGATAGCCGGTATTTTTCTGATTGTGATTATTGCTTTTTCCACAGTATCTTTTCTACTAGTGAACTCCGTATCTGCTGCTTATACAAAGGGAAGTATCGAGGAGAAATATGCGTTACCCGGAACGTATTCAGTCCAAACGGCGGAGATCAAGGGGAGTAAGGGAGAAAGGCTGTACAAAGTCTACTACCCGGAGTCCAAGAATACCAGACATCCATTGATTGCGTGGGGTAACGGAACGGGAGCACTGCCCAAACAATATGATGCATTGTTCCGCCATCTCGCAGGCTGGGGATTTATCGTCATTGACAGTTACAGCACAACAACCGGAACAGGAAAAGAAATTCTGGCCTCGATTGAATATCTGCTGGCTGCGAATAATGACCCCAAAAGTCAGTTCTATCACAGGGTTCAGCCCGATCGAATAGGCGCAGCGGGTCATTCCCAAGGCTCCACGGGCGTCATTAATGCCCATACGAATTATGAGCGTGGGAAAGTGATCAAAACCGTTGTATCCATCGCGCTTCCGAAGCTGGAATTTTGCGAACCAAAGGATGCTTATGATACATCTGCGCTGAAGGTGCCATTTTTAGTGCTGAGCGGCACCCGTGATTTTATCATCTCACCTGCCTCTTCCAACAAGCTGGAGATCAGCAAAGCTAAGCCGGATCTTCCGGTAATGATGGCCATGGCTAAAGGGGCTGCGCATACAGCGATTGAACAGGATGGCGGTCAGCATAGAGGTTATCTGACGGCCTGGATGAGATACCAGCTGATGAATGATGCAGAGGCCAAGCGCGCTTTTATCGGCAAGGATGCGGAGATTGTCACGAATAGCAATTGGAAGGATGTCACTTCAGCCAATATGCAGAAATGATTCAACTGGGGACGAGAAACAGAGTTATGAAATATAAGAACGGAGAGACCTGGTCTGACATGACATAGGTTTCTCCGTTTTTTTGTTAATTCAACGCTAGTGATTTGAAATCAAAGATAGATTCTCTTCTAGTAATTTCCCGACTTGTCTGGCTATATGTTCACAATCAGAATTGATTTCATCCATAACAAAGGATTCCACAATACCTAGAACGGCTGTGCTCAGGAAACGAATCGTCAGGTCTCGATCTTTATTGCTGTCTACATTAGGAATTTCTCCGCCGATTTGTTCCATAAGACAATTGAGAAGTTGTTTTCTAAAAGAGACAGTGCTTTCACTTTTAAATAAGGCATAGAAAAAATCTTTCTTTTGTTCAAAGTAATGAAACCAAATGATTGTACTTTCTATAAAATCAGTTGCTTTACTTTCGGCGCAAGTCGATTTGAGTTCTCTGATTTGTTCTTGAACGATCACATCTAATAAGTCATTTTTATCAGTAAAATGTAAGTAGAAGGTTTTTCTGCTGATATCAGCTTTTTCAGTAAGAGTCTTCACAGTAATACTATCAAATCCATCATGAAGTAGAAGTGTCAAAAATGTGGATTGAATTGCTTTTCTGGACTTTTTGGTTCTCCGATCTAATTTTTCTTCCATATCAAGCTCCGTTTCATACACAGTTTAGAATAAATGAGTATTACTACATGAATTAGTAAATGTGGTAATTGTTTTGTCCATCATTCTATTTTAAATTAAATATACAGGAGAGTATTAATACACACAAGGATCGAAATTGATTTTTGTGAAAGATACTTATTCTATTATAAAAGCAGTAATGATAAGGAGAGAAAAATATGAATAGACCTCATGTTATTTGCCACATGATGACATCCTTGGACGGGAAAATAGACGGGGATTATATGAACACAGAAGAAGCACAATCTTTGTATTTGAAATATGTAGAAATCCAGGAAAGCTATAATCCTAAGGCCTGGATGTGCGGCAGGGTGACTATGGAGGGGAATTTTGCCTTTGGAGAAAAGGTGGAATTTAAGGGAGGTATCACCTTAGCAGTACCAAGGACAGATTTCATTGCTGATGCTCATGCTGAAAGATATGTCATTGCAGTAGATCCTAAAGGGAAATTAAGATGGACTCAAAACACAATACCGACATCGTTTCAGTTAAAAGTGGAATCACATATTGTAGTGGTAATCACTGAGGCTGTAGCAGATGAATACTTAACATATTTACGCGATTTAGGGATTTCTTATATTTTTGGCGGTAAAGATCAACTGGATTTGCATGAAGTATTAAGAAAGATTAATACCTTATTAGGTGTCCAGGAAATGATGTTGGACGGGGGAGCTTATTTGAACGGTACTTTTCTAAATGAGGGACTCGTTGATGAATTAAGCTTATTAATTACTCCAACAGCCGATGGGGATACAAGTACACAAGCATTATTTGCCAAACCGGATTCTCTGGTGAAACAACCAGCGGCACGATTTACATTAAGAGAAGTTCGGAAATTAGAGTCTAACGGCATATATTTAAATTATGCGATTAATAGATAATATTCATAGCAAGAATCCACTTGAGGAGAGACTTAAGTGGTTTTTTTGCGTTAGAGTGTACAGCAGATGAATGTTGCAGAGACCAAGCGCGCTTTTGTTGGCAAGGAAGCGGAGATTGTCATGAGTAGCAATTTGGGAACGGAAAACAAACTATTCAACTAGCAAGGCAACCCATATAAATATTACATATAGGAGTATCGCTACCGCTAAAGCGCTGAGTGGAATAATCCAAATTAAATGTGTTTTGAGTGGCCGCGCTATTATTTTCAATCTTTCTCTTTTGGATAGTACACCCTTATTTGCTTTTTTGATAATTTTGGTAGCTTTTTGTTCATTAATATTAAGAAGATTATCCCATAGTTGATTGTATTGCTCTTGAACCTTATCTTTATCAGGACTTTGTTTTAATAAAACCATAGTACCCTCCCATTATTGAGGCTTCACTCGTGTCGAACCACTGTTGGGGCTATCAGAGACCATTTAATTCTACCAAAAAATTGAAATTACCGGAAGCTTGAAAAAAATGTTAGTGTAGATGATACTTATTTTGATCCTTATCAATATGAAAGGACGGAAAATCAAATGCTTAAATTAGTTTCCTTTATATTTGAATTACTCCGGTTATGTATTTTACTTGCTTTGACGCTGTTGGTTTTAGGGGGAGTGGAAAAGGTCATATATCAATGGATATTTGGCCAGCCGCTGTATCATTGGAGTATGACATTGGGGAATATGATTTTATTTTTAGTGTTATACCGAAATTATTTTCAATTTAAAGGCTGGTATAAATCAGAGAATAATAAAAAATTGAATAAGGTCTCGACAAGGAGTTTAACTTTAATCTCAATAGGGCTATTATTAATACCAATTTGGATAGGCTAGTAGAGTACGGAGAGATTATTATCATAGTATCATAGAAGATACAGATCTTTTGCGATAATACATTCGGTAAAGCAATAGTAAAAAAGTATTCCATAGGAGTGTTAATCGATGGATTTTGAAATGGTAATGCAGGAGCTTGAAGACCTGGGCAAAGAACGAACTAAGAAAATTTATCAATCCAATGGCGCACATGAACCGCTTTTTGGTGTGGCTACAGGTCAAATGAAGCCTATTTTTCGAAAAACAAAAATAAATCAAGCGTTGGCTGAGCAACTTTATGCAACAGGGAACTACGACGCCATGTATTTTGCCGGAATTATTGCCGATCCCAAAGCAATGACAGCGGCAGACTTTGAACGTTGGATCGACGGCGCTTATTTTTATATGCTATCCGATTTTGTGGTGGCGGTAACGTTGGCAGAGGCAGATATTGCCCAAGAAGTGGCTGACAAGTGGATATCAAGCGGCGATGAACTGCGAATGTCTGCGGGCTGGAGCTGCTACTGCTGGCTTTTGGGGAATCGCCCGGACGCTGAATTTTCCGAGAGCAAAATTGCCGACATGCTGGACCTTGTTGAAAATACGATCCATGACGCTCCCGAACGCGCAAAATACGCTATGAATAATTTTATCTACACAGTAGGGGTGTCCTATGTGCCTCTTCATGATAAAGCGTTCGAAACGGCTAAAGCGGTAGGTCCGGTTGAAGTTGATCTTGCGAAGAAAAAAAGCAAAGTTCTTGTCGCATCTGAACGCCTTCAAAAGGCGATAGATAAAGGGGAGCTTGGTTTTAAGCGCAAGCATGTAAGATGTTAAGTGCGTTATGAATCTCTAACCGTTACCGGGACTGAAAACGCAGAAAACATTTGCAATCTATTAATTCGAAACGCAAATAATCCATCTGGCAGTCCTGGCACAGCAGAATGGATCGGAGCCTGCCCAAGGAGGAACGTTATGAACATTACCGAAGATTTCATTGATGAAAGGTTCAAAGCGTACATTCTGGAAACCTTTTGTGCGAATCGTGAAGGGATTCTAACTAGCGATGTGGATACCATCGCATCCCTGCAGCTTGCGAATCATAAATTTTCTAGTCTGAAAGGGATTGAACATTTTGTATCTCTGAAAGAGCTGAATTGTTCATACAATACCCTGACGGAGCTAGACATTAGCAAAAATATCAACCTTGAGAGGTTGAATTGCGCGGGGAACAAATTAATCCAACTGAATCTCCATTGCAATCCTTTGCTCATAGAGCTTAACTGTAACAAAAACGAGATTCATGCCTTGGATTTGACAGGCAATGTGAAGCTGGAGACGCTGGATTGCGGGTTTAACCGGATTCGCAATTTGGATGTCAGTCATAACACCAAGTTATCCAAGCTGGACTGTTATTGGAACATCCTGTCGGAATTGCATGTTGATCAGAACACCAGTCTACATGAGCTTAACTGTGGTTACAATTCCTTGTTTGAGTTGAATATAGGGCAGAACACACAACTCACACATCTCGATTGCGGTAACAATTATTTAATCAGCTTGAACCTAACGGGCTGCTCGAATTTAGTTGAAATCCGCTGTAATCATAATCATCTCACCCATCTGGATGTGACCGGAATTCCTGCCTTGCAAAGCTTAAGATGCTTCAATAATCACATAACAGACTTGGATTTGAGTCATAATGCTCATTTAGAGGAGCTCTATTGCTCAGAAAATAAAATCTTGAAGCTGGATACCGTCCATAATCCCAAGCTGGAGCGATTGAATTGTTCGAATAATCTCATTACCCAGCCAGACCATACGGTCGGAGGGATTGGGACTTTTAGCTACGATACCTCACTCACTTGCTATACAGCAACGCTTAGTTATCAGGGGATAGAGCTTCCTGTTCAAGCGAGCATCTCCACCGAAGCCGATATGGAACGGTTGTCGCCCATCATTAAGCACGCATGGAAACACTTTGGAGAGTTGAGGGATAAAGCACTTGACTTGATTGCCCAGCTCCATCCCGATGAAGATGTGAATGAGTTAGTGCTGAGTGGGCTAGAATTTGAAAAAGACAGCACATTTCGCTTGGGCTACGATGCAGGTGATACCCCGGCAGGGCAGCTCTGCATTTACGTGAGTTTTAATGAAAATCTTGATATAAACAACGATCTTGTCTATGAAACTTATTAATAGTCATAAAAAATCAGGGTGAACCTAAGAAATGGTGATAATGCTGGCACATTCCGTCCGAATGCAGGAAGTTACACGTGCGGAGATGGCAGTGATGAATGATCGCGCTATGAGCCTGTCTACCGAAATAAATGCCGTAACTAACTTCGAGACGACAAGGATATTCCTGCGTGGGCGAAAAGTAGTGCTGCTAACGTGAAGCAAGCAGGTATTGTGCAAGGTAAAGGCGGAAACCAATTCGCCGCTCAAGACCATGCAACGAGGGCTGAAGCCGTAGCAGTGCTGTTGAAAATGTTGGGTTCAACAGGGTAAGTAAAGTAACAGAGCTCAAGCGGAGATACCGCTTGAGCTTTTTTTCAGTTGAAATATTTACAGTGAAAAAATCTAAGGCGATTTCAAATTGACAATGAATAGAATGACCGGAATGCTTTTTTTACTAAATTAACAATTATATAGAAAATTGATATACAAGCCTACTCCTCGTGACGCAGCCTTAACATACAGGAATTACACTAACTAGGACAAAGATTTCCAGTTACAAAATTTTCTAAATTAAAAGGAGGCCTCGTAATGAGTGAGCTTGATAATCAGCTCAGCTTGGCGATCCATGGAAAGCCCACAGCGGCGGTTACCTATAATCGCACGGCATCGCTGAAAAAAATGAGATTTCGGGAAAATGTGCTTGCTTATACGTTTTTAGCACCCTCTTTGTTCCTGTTTGCCATCTTTTTGTTTTATCCCATTCTAAAAAGCGTTTATCTCAGTTTGCACAGTACAGACCCAACCGGGCAGGTGGCCGCGTATGTCGGACTGGATAACTTTAAGGAGCTTTTTTCTTCCGGTTTGTTCTGGAACGGCATGAAGGTTACGGCCATGTTTTCACTGCTCACGGTTCCGACGAGCATTTTGCTAGCTTTATTACTAGCGGCGTTAACCCACAATTTACGCTGGGGAAAAAGAGGATTCCAATTTGCGTTCTCACTCCCCTTGGTGCTCGCAGTAGGAACGTCTTCGATTATCTGGAAATTTTTATTTCACCCGTCACTCGGGATGCTGAATTATTTTCTCGGGCTTGCTGGAGTAGCGCCCATTCCCTGGCTTGTCAGCCCTGAATGGGCGCTACTGTCCGTTTCCCTCATGACAGTTTGGATGAATCTAGGGTTTAATTACATCATTTTATCCAGTGGCCTGCAAGGGATTCCCGATGAGCTGTATGAGAGTGCAAAAATAGACGGTGCCGGAGCAGTCACGATGTTCCGGATCATTACGATGCCACTTTTATCACCAACCCTGTTTTTCGTAGTACTTGTTTCAATCATTAGCGCCTTTCAATCGTTTGGTCAAATCAATATCTTGACCTCCGGCGGTCCGATGGACAGTACCAGTGTATTCGTTTTCTCAATTTTTCAGGAGTCCTTTATCAATTTCCGGTTCGGAGCCGGCAGTACACAAGCCCTGATGCTGTTTCTGGTTATTCTCTTGCTTACCTATATTCAATTCAAATGGGTAGAAAGGAAAGTGCATTATCAATGAAAAAGCTTACTGCCGGACAAGCGGCTTTGTACATTGCGTTAGCCATCATGGCCGTGCTTGTCCTTTACCCAGTAATATATACCTTTTTTATGGCTGTGATGACGCCAGCTCAGGCCAGTGCTTATCCTCCATATATCGTGCCGCACTCTCTGAATTTGGCCAATTTCATTCAAGTATTTGATCTTGTACCTGTCGGCACCTTCGTTGGGAATACGTTTTTGGTTTCAGCCATCGTCATGATTGGACAATTGGTCACGGCCAGCATGGCTGCTTACGCATTTGCCAAAATGGAGTTTAAAGGAAAAGCGCTTATGTTCAGCTTGTTTGTCTCTACTATGATGATTCCATGGGAAGTAGCAATGATCCCCAATTATTTGGTTATCCGGAATCTGAACTGGTTGGATACGTACCAAGGCTTGATCGTTCCATTTCTGGCCACGGCATTTGGCACGTTCTTGCTGCGCCAGTTCTTTCTCCAACTGCCTAAGGAGCTGTTTGAGGCAGCTAAAGTGGATGGATGCGGGCACATCCGGTACTTTTTATTTCATGTGCTACCGCTGTCCCGGCCGGCGCTGGGGACTTTAGCCGTATATTCTTTTCTGAATATGTACAACTCCTATTTGTGGCCCTTGCTGATTACGAACAGTGATAAGATGCGCACCGTGCAAATTGGAATCTCCATGCTGCAGTATCAGGAATCGACTTCGTGGAATCTGGTATTTGCCGGGATAAGTATCGTGATATTGCCTTCGTTGCTATTGCTGGTGTTTGGATTGAAGCAACTTGTTAGAGGGATGGCGGCAGGGGCGCTGAAAGGCTGAAATATCCCTTAAGGAAGTCAACTGCCACTGGCGGATGATGATATAGAAAGAGCTTCAAATGGATGGACAATATGTGTTGAAAAGGAGAGATTGTGAAAATGACGGGGTTTCGATTCAAACACGGAATGGTTCTGTCGACAGCAATTCTGATGGTAGCTCTGGCCGGTTGTAACAACAGCTCAGATGCCAGCGGGTCTAATGGCAGCACGAGCAGTCCAAGCGCTGGAAGTAATAGCACCAATGCAGAGAAACCGAAAGATGATGTCAAAAAACCGGTTACGATCACCTGGTGGCACTCCATGTCCGGAACGAATGAAAAAGCAGTGGATAAAATCGTTACTGATTTTAATGCCAGTCAAAGCGATGTTCAGGTACAGGCTATATACCAAGGTACTTATGATGAAAGCTTAAACAAGCTTAAAGCTTCGATTGGCTCTAACAGCGGCCCGGATCTGATTCAGACCTACGAAATCGGCAGTAAATTTATGATTGACTCCAAAATGATCACACCTGTTCAAACATTCATCGACAAAGACGGCTTTGAGTTATCCCAATTGGAGCCTAATATCACTCGTTATTACACGATCGACGGTAAATTAAACGCTATGCCGTTCAATACGTCCAATCCGATCCTTTATTATAATAAAGATGCGTTTAAAGAAGCGGGGCTTGATCCGGAAAAACCGCCGAAAACTTATGAAGAATTTGAACAAGCTGCTAAGGCTTTGAGCAAAAATGGCAAGCCAGGCGCCTCGATTGCTATCTACGGCTGGTTTATGGAGCAGTTCTTCGCGAATCAAAACGCCGACTATGTTAATAATGGCAACGGCCGGGATTCCGCCGCAACCGAATCGCTCGTGAATTCCGAAGCCGGTGTGAAAACACTGGAATGGTGGAAACGGATGCTTGACGAAGGAGCCGTCAGCAACCTTGGACGCAAAACGGCCGACACAAACAGTGCCTTTGCCGCCGGGCAGATTGCCATGACACTCGACTCTACTGCAGGTCTTCGCAACATTGTAGAATCTGTTGGCGGGAAATTTGAAGTGGGAACCGGCTTCTTGCCTAAACCGGCGTCTGCAGACAAAGGTGGGGTAGTAGTCGGTGGGGCAAGCCTGTATATCATGAACAGCAAGCCGGAAGAACAGCAAAAGGCTACTTGGGCATTTATCCAATACTTGGCCTCTCCGGAAGTTCAGGCAGAGTGGAGCGTTAACACCGGTTACTTCCCGATCACCAAGGCTGCTTATGACCAGCAAGTGTTGAAGGACAACATGGTGAAATATCCGCAGTTTCAGACGGCCGTGGATCAATTGCATGCTTCCACGGAGTCTACAGCGACTTCCGGCGCCGTAATGGGTGTATTTCCGGAAGCGCGCCAACTCGTGGAAGGCGGGATTGAAGCCGCTTTGAACGGCCAAAAGCAGCCTAAACAGGCACTTGACGAAGTGGCTCAGCAAATCACGAAAAAAATTGCCGATTACAATAAAACCCTTAAATAAAGTACAGCTTCCAATGGAAGGGAACTAGTCAACGCCAAGGATTCTTGATGGTCCAGGGAAGCGTTTGAACATGCTTAGGTTTAGCAACTCGTTGTAAAAACCGGATCCTTAACTACAGGGGAATCCGGTTTTTGCTTTTCCTTCACGTTCTTTTCGAAAGAGGCTCCGCTAAATTTTGCCCCGGAATTTCTGTCGTCGTTCTAACGTGACTATGTATACTCCTGGTTACCGACTCGACTCATTGTTGAGAGTCTGATGGATATCTTTTACTTTGCGAAGGATTTTAGCTTCGGCGGCTCGATTGGGTGTATTGCTTTCGATTGCAGTTGTCGGTATCTTAGTATTGTTCAGTTCAATCATTGCGATAAATTAAGATCCCCTAACCCCTAAAGGAGAAAAACTAGATGACTATTATCAGCAAATTAGCAACCTCACTCAACCGCAAAGACGAAGGTCCTAATCAGGAGCTGGCGAAATATATTGCCGACCGGGAGGATAAGGAAGCTGTGAAAGAACTCGTTGATAATTTGCATAACAGAGATAAGAATATTCAAAGCGATTGTATTAAAGTTCTCTATGAAATCGGAGATATGAAACCGTCATTAGTTGTTGATTACAGCAAAGAGTTCGTAACATTGCTTGATCATAGGAACAATCGGCTTGTGTGGGGGGCTATGACCGCACTAGATGCGATAACTCTTGAAAAACCGGAAACCATTTATTTATCACTTGCAAAAATTGTTGAAATTGCTGACAGAGGATCGGTGATCACAAAGGATCACGCAGTAAATATCCTGATTAAACTTTGTTCTGTCCAACAATATGCTGATAATGCATTCAGCTTACTCATTGAACAGCTTAAGAAATGTCCGACAAATCAACTCCCAATGTATGCGGAGAATGCAATGTCCATCATTAACGATAACAACAAAGCCGTATTCATAGAGACGCTGATCTCACGATTTGACGACATTGAAAAAGATACAAAGCGAAAACGAGTGGAGAAGCTGATTAAGAAAATGAGTTGATTCTACCATGTATGTTAAAAAAACAAACATAGCTAAAAAAAAGAGAGCTTATATAAAAAGGATCGAAGTGTAATTAACGGCATTTTTGTACCTTAAATCCTCTGCAGCTAAGGGTTAGCGGAGATTAAGTGCAATATTGTACCTTAAATCTTCCAGAAAGCCTGTCCAGTGTGCTTTTTCGAAAAGTAAGATACAATAATGCCCTTATTTCCCTTATTTGGCTATATTGAAGAAAAATAAGGTACAAAAATGCTGTTAGTTGGTGAGGTGGCCCCTCTTTTCACTGTTAGGGTCAGCGCCCCCTCTATTTCTTCTTGAACCAACTAATCATCGACAACAGCAGCGATAACACGATGAACATGATAGAGATTGCCCAAGGATGCAGGATGAACACATGAGACTGCCAAGGCCACAGGTATTCACTCATAGTGCTGTCCCTGCTTTCTTGCGAATCCAGGCCACCATCAAGAGAATAGCTGGAATCACGATAAAGAGGGGAATCCATAAGTTGTAAGGAAGGATCCGGGTCCCCACGAAGATGTGATCAGTCACATTCCGTGCCATATTGCTGCCAATCCATAGTGTGGTCACGGTAACGATAAGAATCGGCAGACGTAGTGATTTGGCGGAGGTAAGCTTCTGGATAGCCAGAACAGCAGTCATCAGATGAAGGGATATTTTTAAAAAGATAGTCGTCATAAAGTACATCACGCCCAGAGCATCGAGGTTATCCAGAAAATCACTGATACTTAGCTGCCTCAACAACACCAGCAGAGGATAGATATTGCGTTGGAAGACGCCTTCGCCCAGCACCATAATCGCTAACATATCAAACACGGCGATAGTAACGCCGGTGACCAGCACGGCAATGATATTTATTCCGGCCAATTGCCCCGGTTTTCTCAGAAAGGACCATAACATCGCGAATTCAATGGTTTCGCCGAAGGTCTGCAGAATGCCAAAGGGCCAGACGGTCTTCCAGACTCGCCCCCAGCCTTCGCCCAAGAGGGGCTGAAGATTGTCGAAATGCACATTTCTGGAACCCAGTAGTAGAAGGATCTCTGCAACGAAGAGAAAGAATATAATCGGGAAAAGCAGCCCCGCGAACCTAAAGATAACTTCGACTCCACTGGATAGAAAATACATAATCACGAGCATCATGGAGCCTAGGATGACCCATGTAGGCGTACCTGGCAGCAGGGTGAGCGGGACAAGCTCCTTTAGATCGCTGATTCCCCGTCCTGCGTCATAAATAAACAGCAATGGATAGAACCAGGCAATGGGGATGCCCAGCCAAGGGCCAAATTGCTTGGGGAACCATTCAACCAAGGATAAGCCCGGCATCATGTTCATAAGAGCGATGTAGCCCAGGATCATGAACATTCCAATGAAGGCTGAGAGCAGCATCGCAATCCAGGCATCACGTCCGGCGGGAGAGGCGAACCCGAAGATCACTGTCGTTCCTAGCTGAAACAACACCGTAGTCGCAAAGAGCTGATAACCCGATACCCTGACCATCCTGATTCCTCCCTTTCAGCCGCTTACTCAAGCTCTATGGATTTATTGGTTAACCCTACCTGCGTTATTGTAATGTGTGGAGTAATGTTTATCGGTACTTCAGGAAATAGCTTCTCCCATTCCTTGGCATAGCTCTTGTTCCATTGCTTGGGGTGCTGGCGGTAGATGATATGTCCGAACCCTAGAATATCTTTTTTATAACCTAGTTGTGCCTCACGGCAGACCAATTCAATTCTGGCCTTAACATCTTCCGTAACCAAAGTTCTGACATACTCCAGATCCTTGGGACTACTCATGTCCAGCTTAGAAGTGTTCTCAAAGATAGAAACCTCCGCGTAGGGATCCACCGTTATCGTAATTCCTTTAGTGCCTGCAAGTGTATGGTATTTCGTGCTCGCTGTATGCACTTGTGCGCTGATTCGGCCGCCGCCCTTTTCCACCGGAACTTCGGCAGTTGTTACCGCATCCTTCATCCGGTTCTTCAGCCACATGGCACCTCTGGTTTCTGTCTCATTCAGCCAGCCGATCAGCTGATCCTTGTGGAACACAGCCGCACCTCTGACGGATAGACTGCTAATCTTGGATATGCCTGGATCAGACTCGCCGCTATTTTTATCTGTCTGAGCGGGGATTAGCTGTACACGGGCTGCCATGGGCGTATTTCCCGGCGATACCAACATGTCCATAAATTGCAGGAGACGGACGCTTACATTCTTTTTGGATTTCGCTTCTTCGCGCATGATTTCGGAGGACAGCTTTTCGAATACTGGATTATACTCCAAGATATCTACCGCTTTGCCCTTGGCAAACAGAATATGGCTCTTGATTTGCGATTGCTTGTACCGTTCAAAGAAATCCAGGACTGGCAGTACGCCGCTACGTGCCAGCTTCTCCCCGATAACAATGACCTTACTGTGGTAAAAAACAATCTTCCGCTGTACCTTCTGCTGAATGTACCTGTAGGCCTCCAGGATGGTCTCCCCCTCTGCGGACAGGATCCAGCCTGCTTTGGCCTCCAGCTTTTCGCCTCCGGATTGGTTGGTCACACCTAACAATCGGGGGACGGCGAGTTCCAGCGAGAGCTGGATTTTTCCTTTATCCGTCTTGTCGAGACCGACGGCAGTAACGATAGCGACATCATTTACTTCCACTTTGCTCCAGCAGCCCGTCAACAGAGGGAGAATCAGGAAGAACATCATTGACAGGATCACTGGTTTCACCTGCATTTTTCTCACCCCTCATCTTATTGTTGGAACGAAGCTTATGAATGGCATCAGAACAGAGTGCATGGTCTTGTTCTTATTCGCCAATTCCTCTGCGGCGATGAATGAGATTCCTCCAAGGTACCCGGAAGAGTGTATCCTTAAGATTATTCAAGGATAGGGGAGCTACGGGCGAAAGATAAGGTACGCCAAAGGAGCGGAGCCTAAGCAGATGGATGCATATGACCAGCAGCCCCAGGAGAATTCCGTACAGCCCCAGAGTTCCGGCCAGGAACATTAACGGAAAGCGCAGCAACCGTGCAGCGATCCCCAGGCTATAAGAAGGGAAAATAAAGGAGGCAATTCCCGTGAACGATACAATAATCACGAGGATCGCCGAGACAATGCCCGCCTGCACAGCGGCTTGTCCAATGACTAATGCACCTACGATGCTTACGGCCTGTCCAACAGGGCGGGGCATTCGGATACCTGCTTCCCGCAATCCTTCAAAGGTAATCTCCATGAGAAGCGCTTCGATAATGGCCGGAAAGGGGACCGCTTCTCGTGAGGATGCAATACTAAGCAGCAGGTTGGTCGGCACCATTTCCTGATGAAAGGTTGTTACAGCAATATAAAGAGAGGGAAAGGTCAGGGCGATGAACGCCAGCCAGTATCGTAGCCACCGGGTGGCTGTCGAGATCATGTACCGCTGATAATAATCCTCCGGCGATTGCATCAGTCCCAGAAAAGTGATAGGCAACACCAAAGCGAACGGCGTATTGTCAATCAGTAAGCTGACTTTACCTTCTAGCAGAGCTGCAGCTACCCGATCTGGACGTTCTGTACTAAGGACTTGCGGAAACGGCGAATAGGTATTGTCCTCGATCAATTCTTCAATATATCCGCTCTCCAGAATCGCATCGATTTTTATTCGGCCAAGCCGTGTGCGCACTTCATCTATTAGTTCTGTCTTGGCGACTCCGTCCAGGTACACTATGACAATGTCCGTATTGGACACATCGCCAATGGTTAGTGGCTCCATTTTGAGTTTATTCGTCTTAAGCCTGGTGCGTAGAAGACTCGTATTAGTACGCAGCTTCTCAGTAAAGCCCTCCCGGGGTCCGCGAATGGTAGGCTCAGAGGCCGCTTCTTCGACCGCGCGTGCTTCCCGCCCTTTCATGTCGAAGATCAGGGCTTCGGAAGAACTCTCCAGAATGAGTATGGTGTCACCGTTCGTTATGGCAGATACGATGGTATGCATTTCACTCTCTAGCTTGCTCTGGCAGGCAGATACAATACTTTTTTGCAAGATTGCTTGGACATTGTGATGCTTGACTTGTTCATTCAGCTTGAGTTCCAGTTGGCTGCGACCGTGCAGCAAGGGTGTAATGATGTGCATGTCCACAAGAGATACATCCACTAATCCGTCTATGAAAATAATGATGCCACGGTAACCATCGCAGACCAGCAGTTCCTTGAATACGATGTCGCTTGAACGGTCAAAGCTCTCTCTGAAGAACGCCAAGTCGGCTTCGAAATTACCGCTTAGTGTAGGACCCATCGGAGAATTCCCCCTGGACAACTGTGGGGTTGGCAGCTTTTTGTGTGATTTACGATTTCTTAAGAGCCATTTAAGCATATTTACATCCTTAGAGGGATCTGACTTGATAGTTCTATGCTATTATGCGCAATTTTCATGGAATTATATTCTTGGATAAAAAGGCGCCCTAATACTCCATGAATAGCAGCAACGGGTCGATTTTTTAGCTTGAATATGGCAAATTTTTTTAAACTCATTCTTTACAATCCATAAATTGCCACCTGTCGTTATACTAAGTAAAGATAACTGTTGGAGGAATTTATAATGATTACAGAGTTAAGAACTCAAGAATTCTATAAAATAAGGCATCTGACGGACCCCTGCAACAACATAGAGGTAAGGGCTGTTGCTGAAGGTATCAACCCGGGACGGGTATACACAGACCATCCCGATGAACCCGAAGCGGCGTTAATCTGGATTCAGGGCCAGTCAGATTTTCAGATCGTTGGAAATCCGCGAAGCCGTGGTTTTTTGCAAGGCCTTGATTCTTATATGAGAACCTATCTTGAGCCTGAACTGTTAAAGCAGAATATTCATGACGTAGAGATTGTGCCGGAGAACAGAGAGTGGGGAGAGACGATTCGTGCGATCTTTCATCCGCGCCATCTCTCCCATGATATTCAGCATGTGTTCGGGCTCATAGAGGATAATGTACCTCCGGTACTGGAAGTTGTATCATCATCACCGTTAATCATCACCAGAATGGACAAGGAGACGTTAAGACCCGGAAGATATACGAATTATGCTTTTTTGGAGCAGAAAATTCTTAACTACTGGAACTCCATAGAGGAGTTTTTGCAGCGGGGTATTGGATATATCGCGGAGTGTAATGACAAGGTGGCCAGTGTGTGTTTCTCTGGCTTCGTAGCCGGGAGTATCCATGCGGCGGATGTAGAAACTGTGGAAGAGTTCCGGGGACAGCATTATGCTGCAGGGGCAGTCAGGGCTTTTATTAAGGAATGCGGTCAACATAATCTCCAGCCTTATTGGGATTGTTCTCCTGATAACTTGGGGTCGATTCGGCTGGCTGAAGGTGCAGGCTTGTCTTTAGATTTCAGCTACCCTATATTCTGGTATAATCTTGCCCCGAATAAGGAGGAATCTGAGTTCATGGAAATTCGCGGAGAACAGGTGCTGCTGTCCAGTCTAGCTATTGATGATTTGGACTTTATAAGCAGTACATTATGCAACAAAGAGTTGTGGTATTACGAAGAGAGTGTAGATGAAAATAGGGCGGAAGTACGTGAAAAATATCGGAGCAGGATTCAAGATGCCGGGAATAAGGATCATTATGATTTTGTAATTCGTAGAGCGACTGATTCTGAGAGAACACCAATTGGGATTATAAAGCTTTGGAGTTATGTTGGTTTCCGCAGCAGTTGGGAGCTTGGTTATGCTCTGCTTCCGGAATACAGTGGGAATGGATACGGGATTGAGGCCGTGCGATTACTGCTGCAATTCGCTTTTGAACAGTTGAAAGCCCATAAGGTAGTTGGAATGTGCAATAGCCATAATGAGCGGTCGGCGGCGCTGATGGAGCGGAGCGGGTTGGTGAGGGAAGGGATTTTCAAGGAAGAGCTGAATTGGCAGGGGCGCTGGGTTGACCAGTATTTTTATTCGATCTTGGAGAAGGAATTTATACATAGTTAATAAGGACTCCTCTTTTGTAGTGATGATTGCACAATCTCATCCTGAGCAAAAGAGGTTTTTTCTGCCCTTGTGTATAACTGATAACATATGATACTATTAACATAAGTTATCTAATGAAGGGTGAATTGTAATGTCAATCAAACTGGCGATTTTGGGCATCCTGAGCTGGAAGCCATCCACTGGATATGACCTGAAAAAAATCATCGAGGACTCCTCGGCAATGTATTGGTCAGGCAACAACAATCAAATTTACAAGACATTGGTGCAACTTCTTGGAGAAGAACTCGTTACGAATGAAGTGCAGCATCAAGAAAGCTCACCTTCAAAGAAGATTTATACGATTACTGAAAAGGGCAGGGCTGAATTGAAAAGCTGGGTGCTCTCACCACCGGAGCTGCCGGAAATCAAGAAAGGGTTCCTGACCCAATTGGCGTGGGCCGATCAGTTAAGTCCTGCAGAGCTGGAAGAGCTACTGTCAGGATATGAGCAGGAGCTCATTCTGCAGATCAGTCTGGAGCAGGAGAAGATGCGTAGAGGACTCTTTTCCCCTAATCGCACATCCCGTGAAACGTATATCTGGAAAATGATTGATAAGAATATCATCGCCTCCTATGAGCAGGAGCTGCAGTGGGTGCAGCAATTACGCCAAGGTTTGACAGAACAGGCTTCAGAATACGAACAAGCAAAGGAGAGAACAGAATGAATTATCAAGTGATCAGCAACAACAATGTGGCCTATGTATCAGTCCTGTCCGCCGAGACGCCGCTGAGCAGAGAACAGGATGCATTGGACCTCATTGGCTTATGCTCAGAGCATGACACCAAACTGCTGATGCTACACAATGCAGTGCTGTCTGCAGATTTCTTCAACCTCAGAACAGGGCTGGCCGGCGGAATGATGCAGAAGCTCATTAATTATCATGTGAAATCTGCGTTGATTTTGGATGAAATGATTACAGAAGGCAGATTCAAGGAACTCGCTTCCGAATTGAATAAAGGAAACCAATTCAGAATATTTGACAATACCGATGAAGCCGAGCAATGGCTTCTCCAGCAAGCTTAGTATGGACATAAAAAAGAATCTTCAAGCATGCGTAAAGTCGCAGGGCTGAAGATTCTTTTTTTCATAAGTTATGCTTCTGAGGCAGCAGGATAAGGATTTCTGTCCCTTGGCCTAATGTTGAGCGTACCTTGATTTCACCACCATGGGCATCGACAATTGCTTTGGCAATGCTCATCCCGATCCCCGAGCCTGCGGTGGATTCTTCAGTATTGGTACCCCGGTAATAGCGTTTGAACAGATTTTGCTGAGTGATTTCATCCATTCCGGTTCCATTGTCCGCTACCTTGATGTAAGGGGCGTTATTCATTATACCTACGGTGACGTTAACCGTAATACCAGGCGGATTATGCTTCACCGCATTGGATAACAGGTTGTCCATCAGCCGCTGCAGCCAATTGTCATCTGCCTGAACATATAAGGCCTGATCTGTACCCTCATATGTAAAATCACAGTCTGACATCGTTGCATCATTCACATATTTCAGGACAGCACGGCGTACCAGCTCTTCCAGGTCCAGCTTGTGGACTTTCATGAGCGAAGCCCCATGCTTGAGCTGATTAATGAGTGAGAAGTCGGTGATCAGCTCAAGCATATAGTCGCCTTTTTCGCGGATCATCGTGCCCATAACTTGAAGCTCCTCCTGATCCCATTGTCCAGGCTGGTTCGCCAGCATGTAGCCATACCCCTGAATAGTAGCCAGTGGTGTGCGCAGGTCGTGTGATATGCCGGACATCCATTCTTCCTGCGCGTTCTCCAGTCGTTTGCGTTCTTTCTCCGTGTGTGCCATTTGTTCAGCCATATGGTAGAACGTCTGAATAACCTCGCTGTATAGCTTGTAGCTGATTTTCAATTTACCGTTTCGCTTGAAGACTTTGCGCCTGTCCTTCTCCGTCAGCACTTGATCATAATGCCCTTGGCTCAATCGTTGGAACCAACTGACGAAGAGGATCAGTGGCTGACCATAGCGGTAGCCGTGCCAGACAGAGACGGCCAATGAGAAGACAAAGATGAATATAGCCAGCCAGTAGATCGCGCGGACAAGACTCTGGACGACAGGCTGCTTAGGGATGTTCTCCACCGCATTTGGTGAGTATAACATCCAGGTTTTTGCTGTGTGCGGATCCCGGTAGACTGCAATGTTCCTATCCGTATTGGCTGGAGCCTGCTGCATTTCCAGAATTTCCAGCGTAGCCTTGTTTGGATAAAAAGAGCTGCTCTTCCCGGCACTCTGAACGGTTGTCCCGGCTTCGTCAGTGACTTGCAAATACCTTCCGCTTTCCATCAACTGAGTGGATAGTTCGGAGAGCTTGGAGCTACTAACCAGCCCATTGCTCTGATAGCTGTTGAACAGATTGATGAGCAGATCCAGGTCAGGATTCTTATAACCAAGGAGAAAAAGCTGGGTCTGTGAAAGATTAAAATCCATTTGAGAATGCACCGAGTAATCTTCGTACTTTCCTGATTCCTGTATGTTTAACAATTGGGCCACAGAGTAGGAGGAGGGAAGCGATGGGACAATGGCCGAATTAATGTCATAGATCACGTTCCCTTCCTTATTGATAATCTGCAGCCACATCCCCCGCTCCTTGAGCAGATTAATCCAGTGTGAGGGGACCTTGATCTCCCCGTTACGCATAGAGACTTCTGTTGTGATGCTGGTCAAGGCCCCGTTTGGAAAATTGCGGCGCAAGTCATCATCAATGGTTTTTTGTAGAAACATAAAGAGCAAGAACAGACCAATGGCCTGTATAAGCAGGGCATATAAAATAAACTGATAGGTAAGGTGGAAGGCAATACGCCGTCTGATTTTCATGACTCCTGCGGCCCCTTTGCCAGCTTATAACCGAGACCGCGGATGGTCAGTAAATATTTGGGGTTTCCAGGGTCAAGCTCGATACGCTCCCGGATCCGCCGGATATGCACGGGTACTGTGGAGTCATCTCCCAGCCCGTCAATCCCCCATACGGCTTCATAGAGCTGGGTGCGGGTAAAGACGATCCCCGGATGCTTGCAGAAATGGAGAAGCAACTGGAAGACCTGCGCCGGGCAGGAGACGGGTTGTCCGTCTACCAGCAGCTCACCTTCTGCTTCGTTGACGACGAAATGTCCGAACTCGTACTTCACAGCTTCAGAGCGGGGGGGAATAAGCATCACCGATGAATTCTCGGCATCCTGACGGCGCAAACGAGCTTTAATCCGGGCCACGATTTCCAGAGGATTGAAAGGCTTGGTGATATAATCATCCCCGCCCATGGCAAAGCCGGTCAGCACATCCAGGTCTGAAGCCCTTGCCGTTAGAAAAAGGATATGGGGATTGCCGTATTCTCGAATACGCGAGCAGATATCCAGCCCACTGCCGTCAGGGAGCATGATGTCGAGCAGAACGATCTCAGGACGGACACGCCGGGCGACCTCAAGCGCCTCCCGGCAGGAAGCGGCAGTATAGATGTGCTGGAACCCTTCCTTGCGCAGCACCATTTGAAGCATAGTGATAATTGAAGATTCATCGTCTACGATGACTATTTTTATATCGTTCATTATTGTCATATATTCTTCACCCACTCTCATCGTACCATATTAACTTTAACAGAACTTGAACAGTAGAGGAAAAGTAAGTACGATCGTTAATCGGACAGCTAAAGCAGAGATGATGCAATAATTATCAGGCTGCTCAGGAGCGTGTTCCACAGTCACACTAATGGAAGTTTGTCCCAAACTTCAGAAAGCTATTGCTAAAGGATAATGAACCTGATATATTGAACTCAACTCATACGTATGAGTGAACGGCAAGCAGGACAACACGAGATGAAAGCGCTAAATCACCTGCAGTAGTAGTCTTGAGCAGAATGGACGGTGCAGCCTGGCTGGCCATCCCGTGATTGCGTGTAAGGAGGCAGATATGCTTAACAAGCATGACAGTGTCCCACTGTACATCCAACTGCAGAACATTATCCGCAGCGATATCATCAATGGGAAGTTCAAAGAAGGGGGGATGATTCCTTCTGAGACGGAAATGATGAAGCTGTATCAGGTCACAAGGACCACGATCCGTAAGGCAATTGACGGTCTCGTCGATGAAGCCCTTCTGGTGAAGATGCACGGCAAGGGCACGATGGTGTGCCTGCGGGAGATGAAGCATAATATCTGGAACTTCAGCGGGTTTACCGAATCAGCGCGGAAGAAGAATGAAATTCCCGTCTCGCGTGTGCTGAAGAAGGAGATTATCAGCATGGAAGGCAACTCTTACATGCATTTGGTTCGGCTCCGGGGCACGCGCAGGGAGAGCAGTATTAAGTGGCTGACCTTAGACACTTCCTATGTTCCGTTGGCTCTTTTTCCGGATATCGATCAATATGATTTCTCCGAGCAGTCCCTGTACCAGATTATGAATCAACGCTACAGTATTTACCCGCAGAATGCAGCGCTGGCCATTCATCCCATTAACAGCAGCAAGCGAACAAGACAGCTGTTTGAATATGAGGGGGATTTCCCGCTGATCATGACCAAGGGAAGCGTAATGGATGAGAAGGGAATCGAAGTGGAAAAGGTAGAGGTTATCTACGGTCCGAGTGTCGAGTTCAAAGTGGTTACCCATATTTAATCGCCGAGTAATCTCGGCTTTATTTTAAGATCAACTCATACGTACAACCGTATGTGTATAAATTTAAAGATAGGAGATAGATTTTATGAAAAACAAAATTCTAGGTGCATTATACGGAATGGCTATTGGTGATGCGATGGGGATGCCGTCGGAGCTGTGGGGCAGAAACAAGGTGAAGGCGTATTTTGGAACCATAACCGATTTTCTGGATGGCCCTAAGGAAAATGATGTGGCATGCAACTTTACCCGTGGTCAATTTACGGATGACACCTCACAGGCTTTGCTAATCCTGGATGCTCTTATTGAAAGCGATTTCGTCCCGGAGACGGCTGTGATTGGCCGGCACTTGCTGGAATGGGCTGATAGGCTGAATGCTTTTGAGAACAACATTCTAGGGCCAAGCTCCAAGGCTGCGCTGCTCGCCCTAAAGGCAGGTAAGGATGCGACGGAGTTCACTTCCAAAGCCGAAACGAATGGGGCCGCGATGCGGATTGCTCCTGTCGGAGGACTATTCTTGCCGGCAGAGGTTCAGAAGTTATCCAAATTCGTGTACGACATCAGCAAGGTGACGCATTCTACGGATGTAGCTGTAGGTGGAGCGGCAATGGTTGCCGCAGCAGTAGGAGCCGCCATAGTCGACAAGTCCTGGGAGGATATTATGGCCCATGCGGTATTGGCCTACCTGGAAACGAAGGATTATGGTGCAGAGACGTACAGCGCATCGCTCCCTGCGCGGCTGAAGCTCGCACTGGAATACGCGGAGAAGTACGAAGGTCAGGACGAAAGATTCCTGCAGGTCATTTACGATGTCATCGGCAGCGGCGTAATCACCAGCGAATCTGTTCCAGCAGCGCTAGCTATTGCGTATTACGCCAAGGAACCGCAACGATGCAGCCTATTGTGTGCAAATTTGGGTGGTGATACAGATACCATCGGTACGATGGCAACTGCCATCTGTGGTGCCAAATCGGGAGCAGATGCCATTGATCCCTCATGGAGAGCATTGATCGACGAGGCCAATGGTGTGAATCTCAGTCAGTATGCCGATCATATTCTTGCGTTCAGAACACAGCATTAATTCATTCTGATTCATTATAGGGGGAAGAAGAACATGTCCAATTCGAAGTCTGAACTGTTTATCCCGTCTGATGAAAGAACCGGAAGTCCCAAGGAACTTTTTTTCATCTGGTTTGCTGGCAATATTGGAATTCTGGGTGTAGTTTATGGCGCACTTATTGTGAGTTATCATCTGAGCTTTATCCAGTCCGTACTGGCGGCAGCCGCAGGTGCATTGTCGTTTGCACTTGTGGGTTATCTAAGTCTGTCAGGTCTCAAGTCAGGCGGAACCACCTTCGTGCTGTCTAGAGCAGTCTTTGGCGTCAAGGGAAACTATATTCCGAATCTGCTCGGTTGGCTTAGTCTAATAGGCTGGTTAGCAGTGAACGTGATTACGGGAACGCTTACCCTAATGTCACTGTTCGGGCTGTTTGGTATCGGTCAATCAGCAGTATTGACAGTGATAAGTCTGGCGTTGTTTGTGGTACTGATTCTAACATCGAATCTCTTTGGGCAAAATGTCCTGGTCAAAGTACAGACCTTCTTCACCTATGTGTTCGGGGCATTAACCTTCCTGATCCTGGTTATTCTCATTCCCCAGACAGACTGGACAGCGTTGTTCAAGATGAGCAACGGTAACTGGCTGAATGGCTTTCTGCCGGCGCTCTCCATCATCATTGCAGGAACGGGAATCAGTTGGTCCATTGCTTCCGCTGACTACAGCGCTTATCAGAACCCGGCCAATTCCGGCAAAAAGGTATTCGCAGGTGTGACTATCGGCGCCTTTATACCACTGTTCTTCATCATGGGCGTGGGGATTCTGCTCAGTACTTCTGTGCCGGATCTGGTATCCGCTTCCAACCCAATCCAGGCCATTGGAAATGCGCTTCCGAAATGGATGACAGTCGTCTACTTCATTACAGCGCTTGGCGGCCTGATTCCGCAATGTATCATCAGCTTGAAATCGGCTCGTGTCAACATGGAGACGCTGAACATCAAGGTTAGCGATAAAACCGCTATCGCGATTCACGCGCTAATTATGATCCTTATTCCGGTCTACGTCCTGTTTATTTCAGAGGATTTCCTGATGAACTTCCAGCTGTTCCTCGGTATTCTCGGCATTGGCCTGGCAGCCTGGGCGGCGACATTTATGTTCGACTATGTGCTTCTGAGAAGCAAGACTGGCTATGATGCAGGATTGCTGGACAATGCTACAGGCAGGGCATTTAATTATAATGGCGTAATCAGCTGGATTATCGGTGTAGTTACAGGTTTTCTGTTCACTAACTCTCCGTTCTTTAGCGGCCCGTTTGCCACAGGAATTTTTAAGGATAGCAGCCTAGGTGTGCTGCTGGCCTTTGCGGCAAGTGCTGTGACAACCATCATCTTGAGTCAGGTGAATAGAAAGTCCATGCAAGGAGGAGTATCCCATGAGTGAAAATATTCTGGATCGTGTAAAATCCGATAAAAGCCGCAGAATCCTCGTGATCGGTGCAGCTGTAGTGGATGTGATCATCCAGCTTGACAGACTGCCAAGAACGGCTGAGGATGTCATGGCCGAGCATAAAGAAACCATTGTGGGTGGCTGCGCCTACAATGTGTCCAATATCCTGAACCAGCTACATGTGAATTACAGTCTGTTCGCCCCGGTGGGACAAGGAAGCTATGGCGATATCGTCAAGGCCCAGCTGCAAAAGGACGGCGTACCCGTGCTCCTGGAGGACTTGTCCGGAGATAACGGTTGGAACCTTTCCATCGTAGAACATGATGGTGAGCGCACCTTCATCACTATTCCTGGAATCGAAACACGATGGGCTGCCCACTGGTTCGAGACAATTGATCTCGCTAGCTATGACTATATCTACGTTAGCGGTTACGAATTGGAAGGACCATCAGGCCCTATTATTTTGGACGCTCTGAGCCAGCGCAAGTCAACCGGGAAGATTGTCTTCGATCCAGGTCCGCGCGGTGAATTCCTGGAGCCATCGATTCTGGAAAGAATCTTCAGCATGGGTACGATTGTGCATGCCAATAAGAACGAGATCCAGGCCATCATGCAGGAGAATGATGTTAAGGAAGCGGCAGCCAAGCTGACCCAGCGGACTGGCGAAGCGGTTGTCGTCACCTTGGGTGGAGAAGGCACCCTGTACTGTTCACGTGATGAAGAGGGGATCGCCGAGACGGAGCCGGTGAAGGTTGTGGATACGATCGGTGCAGGCGATTCGCATACCGGCGCTTTTATCGCGGGACTTGCCAGAGGCTATTCTCTACAGCAGGCCTGTGAGCTGGGGAATGTCATAGCCGGTAAAGTAGTCCAGCAGCAGGGCGGGCGGCTGCAATTGTAAAGGCCGAACACCGCGCGCCGGGAGCCGCACGCGGTGCGGAAAAACATCTTTGAAAAATCCGGCTGGAGCCTATCGCCCTGATCCAGCCGGATTTTTACGTATATAGCGTTACTTTTCCGTGTACAATTGGGTAAACTTTAAGTACAAGGATTGTCATTCTCATATAACTGGGCAAAGGAGAGCGAAGATGAGAAATGCAGTAGCGATCTGGGCGGGGAATTTCAACACTGAAGAAGAGCTTATGAGCTATACGGAGGGTTCCTCTGGTGATGGGGTGACCGGGGGTAATTTTATAGACGAAGCAGGAATAGAGGGACTGGACCAGGATTTTATGGAACGGCATTTTGCGGGAAGTGGGGAAGAGCGGCGGAGTTTGGTTACCTACTTGCGGCATGAGTACATAGAGGATAGTGCGTTTGCGGAACAATTACCTGCTGACTTGGAAGCTCGCCTCGCCCCTTACAATTCGGTGGTGCTGGTTTACGGTAATGATTCTCCCTATGGTCCAGTGAATGAGATGCTGCTGGACAACGTTGTATCGAATAATATTGCGGCATCGTTTCCGATGATACTCATAGCCCGTGTGGAGTATGAGTCACTTGGGAGGTAGCAATGAAAAACAGGCTTGCCGCGGGTCTCGTTACCCGACGGGAAGCCTGTTACGTTATTCCTGTGAACAATCATTTAGATGATTATTTCTTTGCTTTAAGGCCCATGGAATCCATCAGCTTGTGGAATACTTCAGTATTCTCGTAGATGCCTGTGAAGAGATTCGCATTTCTGCCCATAGCTGTAATCGGAATATCTACCGCTGTGTGTCCAGAGGTTGTCCAGTCTACCACAAAGTTTGCTTTGGAATTGGCAATAGCGAATGGACCGTCTTCCTTGGAGATGCCATCGCCGGACTCGTCGCTATCATTCACTTCTTCAATCGAGAAACCGCCGGTTTCATGGTCAGCTAGTACGAGAACCAGCGTATCCGGGTTCTTCTTGGCAAAATCCTTGGCGACTTGAACCGCTTTATCCAGCTCTTGACCGGATTTAATCGTCATTTTCGCATTGTTTTGGTGTGCAAATTCATCCGTACCTTCTTCCTCGACCATCAGGAAGAAGCCATTTTTATTCTTAGAAAGGGTGTCGATGGCTTTCGTAGTCATTTCTTTAAGGGAGACTACAGGGTTATAGATATCGCCTTCACCTTCAGGCTTTTGCTGGAACATTTCCTCATTAGCGAACAGTCCAAGCAGCTTGCCACCCTTTGCTTGTTGCAGTTCTGTTTTGGAAGAGACATGGGTATAGCCCAATTGCTTAGCTTTTTCTACAAGATTACCTTGAGTTCCTTTGCTCTTCTCGGAAGGGTCTTCTGCAGGCTCATCCTGGAATTTACCTGGGTTGCCTGCCGGGTACCAGAAATCCTCGCCTCCACCAAGCAGTACATCGACTTTACTCTTCGTCAGTAGTTGCAGTGCGATGTCGCTTTGCTTCGAACGATCCTCCACGTGCGCGCCAAAAGCGGCACCGGTGGCATCCGTAATCTGACTGGTCGTAACCACGCCAGTGGATTTACCAGCTTCTTTGGCATATTCCATAATAGTAGGTACCGATTTCTTGTTGGCATCCATGCCGATGGCACCGTTGTAAGTCTTCACACCACTGGCATAAGCTGTGGCAGACGCCGCCGAATCCGTAACCGGAACGGTGGAGCTTGTATGGATCAGACCCGCGTAGGGCATGGAATCCATAGCAAGGTTGCCTTTTTCACCAACAGTGGCTAACCGGATGGCATTTCGTTGTGCTGTCCCCATTCCGTCACCGACAAACAGAATAACATTCTTAGTCTTGGAAGGAGCGGCGTCCGCACGATTGGTGACTTGTGCAGTTATTACGCTTGAAGCGAACAGGGCAGTTGCCGCGGTGGCTACAACGGCAGTCTTGATTCCATACTTTTTCGGTGATTTCATATGTTCCCTCCTAATGTTTGTACTACCAAACAAATCATATAGAACTTTGATTATGGGAGTGTTTTCGGAATATACAAAAAGTATTAACTTCCATAGGAAAGCTAGCACCGGAACATCGACTGTTGATAGATTTCAACAATAGCGGTATATTTCTTCACCAGTCGACTTAATAGTGAAAGAAGAAGGGGATCCTCCTCAACTAACAGCATTTTTGTGCCTTATTTTTCTTGAAAATAAGAAAATTAGGTAAATAAGGACATTATTGTATCTTATTATTCGAAAAAGCACACTTAGTGGGGTATTTTGGAAGATTTAAGGTACAATATTGCACTTAATCTCCACTAACCCTCAGTTGCAAAAGATTTAAGATACAAAAATGCCGTTAATTAGGCTTCGATGCTACTGATATAATCTCTCTTTTGTTAGATTTGCTTTTTAATGCGTTTTATATAGGAACATGTTCAGAAATCGAATGATGTGAAAAATTCTTCAACTACAAGTGTACGTTCAGTATAATAAAAGAAACTATTATCTTTTTTTGCAGGAAGGGAAGAACAACGTGAGCAGACAACAGGTGTTTACAGGTTCCCCTTGGGAACCGGTCGTAGGATATTGCCGCGCCATTCGTGTGGGCAACGTGATTGAGGTCGCAGGCACAACAGCGATGCAAGATGGAGAAGTTATCGGCTTAGGAGATCCTTATGCACAAACGAAGTTTATTTTGGAAACCATTGAAAAGGCTCTGAACGAGTTGGGGGCTGACCTAACGCATGTAGTACGAACCCGGATGTTTGTTACAGACATCTCTAGATGGGAAGAAATCGGGAAAGCGCACGGTGAATTCTTTAAAGAGATTCAGCCGGTAGCAAGCATGCTGGAGGTAAAGGCGTTAATAGACCCGCGTCTCCTGATCGAAATAGAAGCAGAAGCTATCATTGATACAGAACAAGGCTAAGAGGTTGGGACAACATCTTGATGAAATTAAACAAAGGGGCTTATCTCAGAAGTAGATTTTTCTACGGAGGGATAAGCCCCTGTTTTTTTAAATAGTATGATAGTAGTCCCTCTTTGCTAACGGTTGACATTATTTGGATCAAGGTGTAGTCTATTATAGACCGACGGTCGGTCAATAAAGTGAATGGAGGTATCATCCAATGAGAATTACGAAAGAACCTGAAGAACGTAGAAATGAAATTCTGGATACGGCGGAGAAGCTTTTTTATACCAAAGGATACGCCGGAACGACAGTGAACGATATATTGCAGGAAATCGGGATCGCCAAAGGCACCTTTTATTATTATTTTAAATCCAAGGAAGAGGTTATGGATGCGGTGGTTATGCGTTTCATCGAGGCAGGGGTGACATCAGCGAAGCAGATTGCAGGCAATCCCGATCTGACTGTCCATGAGAAGCTATTGTCCATTATTATGGCCCAGAAGCCAGATGAGACCCTAAAGGAACATATGATTGAGCAGTTCCACCAGCCGGACAATGCCCAGATTCACCAGAAAAGCCTGGCCCAGACCATTCTTCACCTGACACCTGTGTTAACAGAGGTCATAGAGCAAGGAATACGGGAGAAGCTGTTCCATACACCGTATCCCAAGGAATCGGTAGAGTTCCTATTGACCACCTCGGAGTTTCTGTTCGATGAAGGGATCTTCCACTGGCAGCCGGAGGAGATCACGCAGAAGATTGGGGCGTTCATCTATATCATGGAGACGATGCTGGGGGCGGATAAAGGCAGCTTCTCTTATGTAGCGCAGATGTTTGCACAACGGCCCAAAGGATGAGGAGATGAGAACGTATGGAGAGAGCAAGCCATAAGTCGTTTAGACCCTTTCTGATCCTGTGGACGGGGGAGTGGATTTCCAGTATTGGCAGCGGTCTGACTGCCTTTGCACTCAGTGTTTATGTCTATCAAATGACTGGTACAGCCACCAGTGTAGCGTTGGTGACGCTTTGTGCTTTTCTCCCGTCTATCTTGCTTGGACCGATCGGCGGGGTGCTCGCAGACCGATTTGACCGCAGACTGCTGATGATGGCGGGTGATCTGTTCTCTGCTGTTGGCCTTGTCTTTATTCTGGTGGCAATGCTGCTGGGTGATCCGCCGCTATGGCAGATCTGTGTGGGTGTAGCCTTTAGTTCAATCTTTGTGTCTCTGCTCGATCCCGCCTACAAAGCAACCATCACGGACCTTTTGACCGAAGAGCAATTTGCCAAGGCCAGTGGTCTGGTCCAGCTTGCGGCATCCTCCAAGTATCTTCTTTCCCCGGTGATCGCCGGAATTCTACTGTCTCTGTTTGACATCAAGGTCGTGCTGTTGATCGACATCTTCACGTTTCTAGTGACGTTTCTGACGATACTGGCTGTGAAAAGAACCCTCGGGTCAACCCTTCAGGTCAAGGAACCATCGTCTTTTGTCAAGGAATTGAAGGAGGGATGGAGTGTCTTGACTTCCACCAAGGGCGTGCTCTCTCTGACCTTTATTCTGACGATGGTAACCTTCTACATTGGTTTTCTCCAGACTTTATTTACTCCCATGCTTTTACCTCTCACAGATTCAGGAACACTTGGCACGGTAATGTCTGTAAGTGCCATCGGAATGCTGGTTGGAAGTCTGATCATCGGGATCTTCAGTATGAAGAGCAACTATATCCAACTGCTGGGGATCGGGCTGGGGGTAGCCGGGTGGTTCTACGCTGCGGTGGGTTTGACGACGAACATTTATTTTATCGCTGGAGCGGCCTTTCTCTTCTTCGCAGCGATTCCCTTCATTAATACAAGTGCTGATGTAATGATCCGCTCGAATATTCCGAATGAAGCTCAGGGCCGGGCCTGGGGGATTATTGGCATCTTGTCCCAGCTAGGTTATGTGGCAGCTTACACACTGGCCGGGGTGCTTGCGGATCGTATCTTCAACCCGATGTTACGGGAAGGGGGATTCCTGGTTACTACGGTCGGGAGATTGATAGGTATTGGGGAAGGACGGGGGATCGGTCTGTTATTTATCGTGTGCGGCTTGCTGATTGTCGTCCTTGCCTTCTTGATTCCCAGTATTAAATCTATCACTTCACTGGAGAAGCCATAGCTGATTTTATTCAAAGAGAGGAGGGGATATGGAGACATGCTGTTGAAGATTGCGATAAAAGATTTTCAGCGTAATAAAATTGTGACGATCGGACTCTTCCTGTTTATTATGCTATCGGCCTTACTTGTGGCCAGTGCGTCCCATATCATCATGGAGTTATCGGGGTCTTTGAACCATTTGCTGCTTAAATCGAACGCTCCCCACTTTGTTCAGATGCACCAAGGTCCAATCAATCACACAGTGATCCAAAGATTCGTATCGGCCAATCCCATAGTGAAGAAACAGCAGACGGTAGAGATGCTGCGTATAGACGGCTCGAATATCACGCTAGGCAATCAATCCAAGACAGAACTCAATAGTGTGATGGATATTGGCTTTGTGAGACAGAATCCATCGTTTGATTTCTTGCTCAATTTGGAGAATGAGGTGATTCAGCTATCAGAGGGCGAAATCGCTGTTCCCATCTACTACAGACAGCAGAACCATTTGAGCATTGGAGATCCCGTCACCATAACTGCTGGGACCAGGCAGTCTACGTTCACCATCGTTGATTTCGTCCGGGATGTGCAAATGAATCCGGCCCTTGTTAGCTCCAAGCGTTTTGTGGTGAGCGACAGAGACTATACAGTTCTTAAGAGATTCTTCAAGGATTCTGAGTATTTGATCGAGTTCCAACTCACCGACCGGAGCAAACTCAGTGAATTTCGGAGTGCTTATGAGGCTTCAGCGTTACCCGCTAAAGGTCCGACGGTCGACTATGCATTATTTAAAACTTTAAATGCCTTGACCGATGGTGTCATCGCACTTGTTATTATTCTAGCCAGTATTCTGCTAATGATTATTGCCCTGTTATGCCTTAGGTTCACGATGATTGCCGCGTTAGAGGAGGATTACAGGGAGCTTGGGGTCATGAAAGCCATCGGGATTCCACAGTCTGAGATCAGAGCTATCTATATGGCAAAATACATCGTCATGGCAGCATCGTCTTCGCTGCTGGGATATTTGGCCTCTTTAGCTGTGATACGGATTTTTACGGCCAACATCAGCCTGTATCTGGGAACAGCTTCACCAAGCTTGCTGCAGTATCTGGTTCCTGTTCTGGCAGTGGCTATTGTATTTGGCGCAGTTGTACTCTTCTGCAAGCTGATGCTGAGAAGACTGAACGGTATCACGGCGGTCGAGGCATTACGGTCCGGCACTGCCGGGGCGGCCAAGCTTAACACTGCTATGATTCCGCTAAGTCGGCGCAAATGGATGAACGTGAATATTTTTCTCGGGATTAAGGATGTGGTGGGACGCTTCAAAATGTACGGATTATTGCTCTTTATTCTTATGATCTGCACGTTCATCATCATTGTACCAGTGAATCTGCTACATACACTTCAGTCTCCGAAGTTCATTACCTATATGGGTATAGGGCAGAGCCATATTCGGATCGACCTGCAGCAATCGGGATCTACAGAGCGCAAGTTTGAATCTATGCTAAGAACGCTTGAAAAGGATCAAGACATTGCGAAGTTCTCGCCACTGGTGACCTCACGTTTTAAGGTGCTGGGTAGTGATGGAGTATGGGAGAGCTTAAATGTTGAGAGTGGGGATTTCTCTATTTTCCCGTTGTCATACATTGAAGGTACGGCTCCCGAAAAGAGTAATGAAATTGCACTTTCGGATCTGAATGCCAGAGACCTGGACAAAGGATTAGGGGAAGAGCTGCTATTGGCCGCGGGCGGAACCCAGCTAAAAATGACCGTCAGCGGAATCTATCAGGATATCACGAACGGTGGCCGAACGGCTAAAGCGCGACTGCCCTACGATCCTAAGACTGCTATGTGGTATGTAGTGGCTATAGATGTCAAGCCGGATGTTGAGGTAAGCGCGAAGGTGGATCAATATGCCAAACTCTTTTACCCTGCTAAAATCACACATCTGGACAGCTATCTATCCCAGACCCTAGGGAGTATGATTGCACAACTTCGGCTCGCAACTCTCTTGATTATTGCAATTTCTCTAGCTATATCCGTGCTTATTACTTCACTGTTTCTGAAAATGCTGTTGGCAAAAGATGCCTCGCAAATATCCATTCTGCGTAGTATTGGGTTCTCGCTCGGGGATATTCGTCGTCAGTATATGGTGCGCATGCTGCTGATAGCAGGGCTGGGTATTACTCTAGGAACTATTGCGGCAGGGACCCTTGGTCAAGGTGTGGTTCGGGTGATTGGATCGATGATGGGGGCTTCAAAGATTCAGTTTGTGATCCAACCGATGACAGTGTATGGGTGGCTTCCGCTAGTCTTTGTTCTGGTTGTCGGAGTGACAACATTCGTGAGCACAATGTCCATCAAAAAATCCGGTATTGCGGTACAGATGAGTGAATGAGAGGAATAGCGGGATGTACAGGATCAGAGGATAGCGGGCTTACAGAATGAAAGGGGATGGCGAGATGTACATATTAGAAGCCAGCGGATTATCTAAAGCGTATTCCTCAGGACAAGGTGCCAAGCAATTGGTGTTGCGAGAGATCCAGCTTCAGATAGCGCAGGGAGAATTCGTGGCGGTTATGGGGCCTTCCGGGTCAGGCAAATCCACGTTACTGTATACGATCAGCGGTATGGATGGAATTAGTGCGGGACGGGTGGTTTTTAAGGGGCGAGAGATCAGCAGCCTTGCGGAGGAGGAGTTGGCGAAACTCCGATTGCACGGGATGGGTTTTATTTTTCAGCAAATGCATCTGTTAAAAAACCTGAATATCCGTGATAACATCATCCTGCCTGCTTACCGGGCGAACAAGAACAGACGTGGAAGTATCAATAAAAAAGCCGCTGAGTTAATGAAAAGAACTGGCATTGCGGCACTGGCAGAACGTGATATCACGCAAGTGTCCGGAGGCCAAATGCAGCGGGCAGCCATCTGCCGGGCCCTGATCAATGAGCCGGATATCCTCTTTGGCGATGAGCCCACAGGTGCGCTCAACTCTAAGGCAGCTGGTGAGATTATGGAGATTATTGCCGAGATCCACCAGACAGGAACAACGATTCTGCTGGTCACGCATGATACCAAGGTTGCTGCCCAGGCAGAACGAGTGCTGTATATGCTCGATGGCAGCATAGCCGCAGAACACCGGCTCGGCAGGTACGAGAAAAGGAACAATGACCTTAAGGCGCGGGAAGAGAAGCTGACTGCTTGGCTAATGAACATGGGCTTTTGAACAGTGGATTATTGCAGAAGACCGTGGAGGGGCGATAAGGCCGGTGGATGAAGGGGAACTTTGGAACTGTAGCGACCGGGTTTTATTCAGCTTTGAAAATACTCTGCCTATCAATGTTGAGCTGTGCAGAGGTGAGGTGAATCGCGCCTTCCTCCACAGATGATAGAACCCCGGCAATACATACCGGCCAGAATACCATTGGATTCTGCAGGATGAGGTAGAGTGGCGGTGCTAGAAAAAGAAGCCCCCCAGTCAGCTTGTTTCCCCACGTATGCAACATAACCCATGAATGATATTTGTAAGCTGCGATGACGGCGTTTGCTATACGAATCAGGGCGATGATAATAATCCATGGCAAAAAGATCAGCGTGTCAGGGCCGAGCCAGATTGCGGTAAATACGATGATCAGTATGTAAAACAACAAATCCGCTGCTGTATCCAAACGGGCTCCAAATTCACTTTGGGTGCCTGTTTGGCGCGCGATATATCCATCAAGCACATCACTCAGCCCGCTGAGCAGATACAACAATGTGAAGAGCCATACGTGGCTGAAGGAGAACAGCATGCATAACGTAAGCAATACCCGGCTTAATGAGATGAGATTAGCAGTATACTTCATGCCGCTAAACCTCCTTTTTGGAGAATGTTGTTAAGTAACTAACCGGGACCGTTCGGATTATTCTATTTGCTGGTCACGCGGTTGTCTTCGTAATGATCCTGTGAAGCAGATGAAATTCCAACGTTAAACAGACAAATTTCCACCTGGAAAATCTCATTCTCATAGGAGATATTCCATATCCCGCCGCTTTCATCCACCATCTTTTTAACACTTTTCAAGCCCAGCCCATGGAGTTGCTTATCCTTTTTAGTGGTTGTCAGTTCTCCGAATTGATTTTGGCGTATTTGATGTTGATATGGATTTTGAATTCTAATGAACAATGTCTCATTCAAATAGTGCAGCTGGAATTTGATATAGGGCTTCGTCACACCTTGCTGCTTGGTGGCCTCAATGGCATTGTCGAGCGTATTCCCCAAAATAATGCTGAGCGTGCCGGCCTCCAAGTCCAGATGGGGCGGAATGCGGATGTCGGATTCAAAAGCAATGCCCAGCTTCTCGGCTACTTGCTGTTTGTAATTGACAATGGAGTCGATCAGGATGGTCCCGGTGTTGCAGCATCCGGGTGTATCTTCTATGCGCTCCAGAAGCTTTTCTACCTCGCGTAGTCCTGCTTTTTTCTCCCCGGATTGTAGCTGCGCCCGTAGGCCCAGTAAAATATTTTTGAAGTCATGTTGAAACGCGAAGACTTCTTCTTGTCGTTCTTTGGTCAGCAGATACTGATTGATATAATAGATATTTTGTTGTTCCAGTAGCGAGTTTTTGTGTTGCGCCGATTGAATGGTAAGCACCCGATCGCATAAAAGAATCATCAAGAACTGAATGGCCAGCATGCCACTGGAAAAAATCGAGTACAAGACAGGGGAGCCATGGTAGGTCAGGTTGCTCGTCAATCCCGCAATTCCGAGGATGCCAATGAATGGGAAGCAGAATAGTCCGCCCCAATACCAGGGACTTAGATCGCCCTTGCCAAAAGCTCCAGTAAAGTGAAGCGTCATCCGGACCAATAAAAACATCATCAGTTTCGACAGAAACAGCGAGAGGATATAACCACCCGAATTCTGAATGACACCTATGGCAACATCCGTAAGTAGAATGAGGGAGACGATGAATAAACCGGCGCCGATGCGCCATTTTGCCTGACCATGGTAGAGAAAGGACAGAAGTATAATAGAGCCTGCATTGAGTGCAAGCATCCAGATGCCGGGTAATGAACTGAAGTGCAGCAGAGTTACGAAAATATAATAGATTGTGTAAATCGCAGCGAGATACAGCTTGGATTCCACGCGGCAGGTAAAGTAGTGGCTGTAAAAATAATGAATAATAAACGGGAGTGCGATCAGCGTAATTTGATAAAACAATTCATCCAGAATGATACTATTCAATCAGACTCCCCCTGAACTTCAAATAGTTCATTTTCACTGCGGCAGCTTGTTTTTCGCTAATGGGTAATTCTTCACCGCTGGTTAAGATCATTCTTCTGGCTAAGATTTGCTTTACATAAAAGAAATTCACAAGATACGACTGGTGTATGCGAACGAACTGTTCGGAGGGAAGCTTGCTTTCTTCTATGGATAATGTACTGTAGTATTCCAATTGCTCGTCGGTGGTTCGCAGAATGACTTTGCGGCGATCGCTGGCCAGATACATAATATTACGGATCGGAACGAGCGTTTCACTCCCTTTTTGGTTAACAGGCAGCAATCTTGGCTTACTTCGCTGGCGTTTGCGCTTGATGTTCTGAATAAGGGAGATCAGCTTCTGTTCGAAGGAAGCCCGGTGTAAGGGTTTCTTGAGAAAGCCCGAGGGCCGTACATCAAACAGCTGCACATGGTACTCTTCGTGGCTAGAGACATAAACAAGCTGCACCCTGTCGTTATCACAATCTGCCCGCAAAATATGCCCCGCAGTAACTCCGCTAATCCCTTCCATTTCGATATCCATAAATACAAGATCAAAGTGACAGCTGTGTTGAATCGCTCTCGTGAAGCTTTCACCTGAATAGAAGATGGAGACATCGAGCTTTTCGGTTCGATATATGGGATTATTAAGGATCATGTCCTCCAGCTGTTCCGTTGTTGGTTTGTCATCATCACAGATGGCGATATGTATCATGCGATTCTTCCCCTTTGGCTGTATACGTTAATCATACATTATTTAGGAGGTCGGGCAACGGCAGAAGTTACAATAACTGTCCTGTTTGTTACATCTGACAGGGGACAGCCTCGTTTATATGCTAGATTGATATCCAAGTATAACCAACAAAGCTACAAAGGAGCGAGGTATGAATACAACCATCTTTCAAGCTGAAGGAATTAGTAAGCATTATGGGAATGTAGCTGCACTTGAGAAAATCAACATGGCGATTACAGAAGGTGACATCTACGGATTTGTTGGTGAGAATGGATCAGGCAAAACGACTTTGATGAAAGTGATCAGCGGATTAATCCATCCGACTCAGGGGTCTATTACGCTGATGGGGCGAAGCAAAGGGAGGGAGCTGGCACAGGCCCGAAAACAAATAGGAGTTCTGATTGAGCACCCGGCTCTTTATCCACATATGAATGGTGAAGAGAATTTGAGCTTCTATAGCAGGATTCATGGATTATCGGATGCTCATAGAATTGAAGAGGTGTTGAGTCTGGTCGGATTGACTGACACTCGTAAGAAGAAAACCTCGGATTACTCACTGGGAATGAAGCAGCGGCTGGGGCTGGCTGTCGCGTTGCTCCATTCACCGAAATTTCTGGTGCTGGACGAGCCTATGAATGGGCTTGATCCTGGCGGAATCGTTGAGATGAGACACGTATTAACGAGACTAGTTAAGGAGCAAGGCGTAACGATCCTGATCTCCAGTCATATTCTGAGCGAACTGCAGCTGATCGCTACCAAATTCGGGTTTATACATAAAGGCAGGCTAATTAAGGAGGTCTTGGCTGAAGAGCTGTTGCAATCGGCGAAGACAGAGATTTGTATTCAGACGCCGGAGACTCGCGCTGCAATACATGTGCTGGAAAATGTGCTGAATATCCATTCATTCATACGGTCGGGTGCTAACGAAATCCGGGTTCCCAAGTCTGCGGCGGATCTGGAGCAGCTCATGACGGTATTCATAGAGCAAGGGATGCCCATTGAGGGAATCCACTTGTCTGCAGCGAGTCTTGAGCATTATTACATGGATCTGATTGGAGGATAAGACGATGCGGAATTTTCTGAAGGCGCAAGCTTATTTTATAAAAAAGGATACAATGTTCCGCGGAATTTCTCTAATGTTCTTAGTGGCAAGCGCTGTGCTGGCGTTCTGGGTGGGCGGCAAAAATAACTTCGAGGTCATCAACCCCGCACAGCCATTGATCCTGTTAACGCAATTATCGCTCTTTCTTTACTTTGTCATACCTACGTATGTCTGCTTCTTTGCGACCGAAGGATATGAATATGGCTCCATCAAGCTTGTCCTTGCTTCAGGTCAGAGCAGATTTGCTTATATTACGGGAAAATATATTTCTGTCCTAAACTTCATTTTTGTGTGGTTAATTCAGTTTTTCGGTGTCTATTATGTGTGTTATATGGCGGCAGCCTTGTTCACTGGAAGTGCCATCGGCAATGACGGGCTGAAGACGGACATGCTTCAGATTATCCGTGTACTGGGGCTGAATGTGCTATACTTGTCCGCTTATGCGGTGCTGATCCTCATGGTTGGGATATTTATTAGAAGAACAGCCTCGGCTGTAGTTGCTACTTTACTCGTCATCTTCGGTGACTTTATTTTCTCCGGATACTGCCGAGAGGCTTCCTCTTTACTGCTGCGTGAGTTATCGGGATATACGCTGACGACCCAAATTATGAAATTCTCGGGTGTCTATGTTGTCAATTCACAGCAAGTTGTCCTGTCAGGGATGAAGAGTGTTGTTGAAGTGCTTGTTATTCCATTGGTGATCATCGTCATCTGCATGTCTATTACCTATTTTTCGTTTGGGAGAAGAGATATTCATGCGTAAATCAAACAAGAGGCTCATTATGGCGGGGCGTTGGTCGTTGTAATAGTTGGCTGTCTAAAGATAATAAAGTTCTAGACTGAGAAAATAATGTATTAGAATGACGATGCTTCATTAAGCTAACGGGTAGGTTTTGGGATTAGCAACCCATAAGAAACAACCCAAGTTGAATTCTGCTAAAATGTAGTTAATGTATAATGTAGATATCCCTCATGAACAAAGGAGAACTGAAAATGAGAAAACTCGTTCTATTTCTTCACGCATCGCTTGACGGTTTTGTAGAAGGGCCGAATGGTGAAATGGACATTGGCTGGGTTTCCTACGATGCTGATTTGGAGAAACATGCGAAAGAAATTCTGAGTTCTGCCGACACTGTCATTTGGGGACGTGGGACTTATCAGATGATGCACAGTTACTGGCCATCTGTACCTTCAAACCCATCAGCTTCGCAGCATGAACGGAATCATGCTGAGTGGATCGAAAAGACAGCCAAAATCGTTTTTTCCACGACGCTGGAGAAAGTCGAATGGAATAATTCCAGACTCGTGAAAGAAGATGTCGAGGAAGAGATCAATACCCTCAAACAGCAGCCAGGCAAGGATATGGTCATCCTTGGCAGTCCTAGGTTCGCACACCACCTTATGCAGCTTGATTTAATTGATGAGTATAAAATTACGGTTTCTCCTGTCCTGATCGGTGAGGGATTGCCGTTATTCCAAGGTCTCAAGGAGAAGATCAATCTTAAACTAATCGAAAACAAGACCTTTGATTCTGGAGCCATAGGTCTCGTTTACCAGACGGTAAGATGACCTTGTTACTTAAGAGGATTACGCTAACGGGGAAGGTTAGTGGAAACGACAACAGCGGCAGTCTAAGACTTTATTTATCAAGTCTTGGTCCGCCGCTGCTTCTTTTAATGGATCAGTCTAAAACTTATTTTTCAAAAGCTGACAATTTTCAATTCAAAAACCGCGTTAAATCAACGACTCCAGTCTAATACTTTATTTTCACCAAATATTTGCTGCGTGATGTTTGTTGGCATTGAAGTAGGATGAATATCGTTGGGATCCTCATGAATGTCTTCATTGGAGTTGGAGCGCTTGGTCGGTTTATCTTTAGAAAAGACGAGAGGACTTCCAGGGTAATATTGAGAATCCATACGATTTACCTTGTGATTAATGGGATATCAATAGCTTTTCATGTTTGATCCATGCTGCAAATAGTGATAATAACGCTCTGGAATACTGCGCCTTAAACATGATATTAATCCGCTCTGGGAAGAAGGGAATGGTATCCAGCTTATGACAGGAAGTGCAGCAGCTTTATCATATCAGTCTGGAGAAGGCCAGCAGACGAATGGTTTGCTATCCTCTGTTCGAGCAAGTGATCTACAATTCTATTTTATAGTAGAATAATTTAATTTTTGTATTCACACATTTGTGAAATTTATCACGTAGTTATGATTAATTTTTAATATATAATTAATTCATAAAAAGAAATAAGGGGGAATTGAAATGAAACTTTTAAAAAGCGTGTTGGTAGCAGGGGTAGCGGCTGTATTGTTGGCGGGTTGTGGAGCGAAAGAAGAGACGGCGGTCAATAAACCGGCTGCTGAACAAACCGATGCAGTAACTACCGCTTCGATCGTTGATGAAGGTGCAGCATTCACGAAGGCTGTGAGCAAGGACGGCAATTGGATTATTGCTATTTTAAAAGATGTAGCTATTGATCAGGATGTGGTTGTAGCTGGTGAATTCCGTGATAAAGGTGCCGCTGATGGCAAAATCTACCGCAAGATCGCTCTGTATGCACAAGATGCAGATCATAATATTACAGACAACTACACACTTACAGTACCTAAGCTGACTGTACAAAGTGAGAATTTGAGAGTGCAAGGCGGTACAATCAAAGGCGATGTATATGTAGAAGCTAAAGGCTTTAACCTGCATGAATCGGCAACCATTGATGGCAATCTGTACTTTGCCAGCGAAGATGTGAAAGCATCGGCTGCTATTGACGGTAAAGTGACTGGAGCTACCGAAGTTAAATAAATTCCGTAATTGCAACAATAGCATTATCTCTGGTGAGCCTGTAGACTAAAGCCCATTGCGGCCTTACTTTACAGGCTTTTTTATTTGAGAACGAGCAGTAAAAATAATTATTTACCGATCGTTCCCGATATGTTAATATCATTTTTGAGAGGAGGCAAGCTAGAGATAACTAAAGAAAATATAAAAAAATTTTACTCTATATGAGAATGAACATTCTCAATTAAACTGGTATTCATAATAAAACTACACATACACAAAGGAGAGAATAATAATGGGTAAACTGGATGGAAAAGTAGCATTGATTACAGGTGGAAATAGCGGTATTGGATTGGCTACGGCAAAACTGTTCATCGCAGAAGGAGCCAAGGTTGTAATCACCGGGCGCAATCAGGCAACATTGGACGCGGCAGCAGCAGAGCTGGGTGAGAATAGTCTAGCTGTTCAAGCGGATGCAGCAGATCCAATAAGTGGCGAGCAATCAGTAGCTGCAGCAGTGAAGAAATTTGGTCAATTGGATATTGTATTCGCCAATGCCGGTATTTCCGCACAAACCCCAACAGGTGGGACTGAACTCTCCGTCTTTGAAGAGGTACTAAAGGTTAACGTTACGGGGGTCTTTTTTACCGTTCAAGCGGCTGTACCTCACCTAAAAGATGGGTCTTCCATCATCTTGAACAGTTCCGTGCTTGCTACAGCCGGAAGTCCTGGATATGCCGCATACGCAGCCAGCAAAGGGGCGGTAAGCAGCTTGGCAAGAGTATTGGCTTCCGAATTGTCACCACGCGGAATTCGTGTGAACACCATTTCTCCTGGCGCAACACGTACACCAATCTGGGGACAATCTACTGCAGAGGGTATGGCACAACTGGAATCCGTACTTTCCCGTACAATCCCGCTGAACCGCCTGGGTGAGCCACAGGAAATTGCCAACGTTGCTTTGTTCCTTGCTTCTGACGACTCCTCTTTCATCCAGGGTACAGAAATCAGCGTAGATGGCGGTGCGGCTGGTTCACCGTTCGGCGCTCCAATCTATCTGAAAAAGTAAGGACTGCTTCATCTAAACTTACAACTGGACTAAGGCTGTTTCCTTGTTTACAGGGAAGCAGCCTTTTTGCTTTAGATGCTGAGATAAGCGAAATGAGGGCGAAAGTAGCATCTGTAATTTAGGGGGAAAACTCTCGTGATTGACCTGTCGGGAGGCTGAGGCCTTTTGGCATGTTTTTGTAGTTCTGATGTTGGATTTTCCCGAGGTGTCTTTCTACTATTGATAGCGTTATCAATGCTTGATTTACCTGGGTTTTTCACAGGAATTTCGGCGGAGAAAGATCGCAAAAGCCGCTGGAAAGCAGGTTAAAAAATAAAAATTGAGTCCGATATTAGTATAGCCAAATAATTTTTTTGGTGGGATATATTACTAGGATAGAGGAGAGAAGTTATGTTGTATTCGTACCACAGGAAGAGGAAAAGCACTTTGAAAAAGGCGGTCTGTGCAGGATTGATCAGTGTGCTCGCAGTTACAGGCTCCTTCGATCTTCAGCCACACCTAGTGCAGGCACAAGCAGTACATAAGCAAGTAGAGCAGGCGGATTATCTCATGTCATTAAACCGTCCTGTATATGCCTCTTCATCATCAGGTGCTCACACGCCTGATCTGGCTGTTGACGGCGACAAGGACTCCAGATGGGAAAGTATCTGGGGTGTGGACCCGCAGTGGATCTACATAGACCTTGGGGCAAGCGCTTCGATCTCACGTGTCACCATCGACTGGGAGGGCGCTTATTCCAAAGCATTTGAAATTCAGGTATCTGATGATGAGAAGACCTGGACATCTGTCTATTCCACTAAGAACAATCAGAGTACAAAGACGGATGAGTCCTTCTCTGCCAAGGGACGTTATGTGCGCTTATTCAGCACAGAGCGGTCACAACCGGCCTATGGTATTTCGATTTTCGAATTCCAGGTATACGGAACGGGTGGAGTCAATTTACCTCCCAAGCCTGCTGCACCCAATATTGCTCTTAACAAACCGGTAACGGTATCCTCGGAAGAGAATGTTGAGAAGGGCAAGGAGGGTTTGCCAGAGAAAGATTACCTGAAGAATAATGCAACCGACGGGAGCCGTGATACACGCTGGTCTTCCAAGCATACGGACACGGAATGGATCTACGTGGATCTGGGTCAGAAAAGTGAAATCGGCAGCGTCGTTCTGGATTGGGAAGGAGCTTCCGGACGCGCATATGACATTCAGGTGAGCGATGATGCGGAGAACTGGACCACCATCTACCGTCAGATGAATGGTTTCGGCGGCAAGGAAACGATTGACCTCTATGCCGATGCACGCTATGTGAGAATGCTCGGGCATGCCCGCTCCACAGAGTTTGGCTACTCTCTGTTTGAATTCGAGGTGCATGCATACCGCGAAGGGGACCCTAAGCCAGTGCATGAGATTCCCGAGATTCTGGCTCCATCGGCCGTCAAGGTAGGTGCGGGAAGCTACGAGATTAACGATATTACACAATTGTCACCAAGATCTCCGAAGTACCGCACTGCGGATATCCAGTCTCCAATCCCGTCTAACGACTGGTGGCAGAGTATTCTGATCTCTAATCTGGGCGATGGCAACAGCCTCATTACGCTTCCTTTTAAGAACAATTACACGAAGCAGGGCTTGGCGATTTTGAATCCTGGTGCCGGATTTACTTCTAGCGATGGCGGCTCGATGAATGCGGACGGGGATCCGGATCTCTATCTCAGCACCAATACCATCAGCCCGGCGAATATGAAGACCAAAATCTCCGGCTACGGTGATTATTCGGCGAGCGTGATTCTGAGTGATGACGAAACGGCCAAAATCAAAACGACCTTCGTCAAAGGTTCGCCTTATATTTACAACACTTTCGAGAACCCGGATGCCGTTATTCTTCAGTCACCGGCAATTACAGGTCTGTTCGATGACCAGGGTCAGCCGATACAAGTGGAAGACGGTGAGAGCTGGACTGCTGATCATATCGGGATTACAGTGACTAACAAAGATAAGGCGCCTAAGCCGCAGACTTTTGTCCGTAATTATGGTGTCTTCGTTCCTCCGGGTACGACATTTACGAAAATCGGCAGCATGCTGAAAATCAAGCTTGGCGAAGGAGATTATTTGTCTCTCGCTACATTGCCTTCTGCAAGCGACCTGAATTTGTACTATCAGCATGGTTATGCTTTTGTCACCGACACACAGGTAGACTATAACTATGATCAAAATCAAGCGCTTGTGAATACCAGCTTCACTGCGGTGACCGAGTTGAAACGTCCTGGTTTCTCTAACGAAACGCTTGAAGCGCTGCTGCCTCATCAATGGAAAATCACGAACTCGCAGCTTACCGACTTGTCCTATCCTTCCATTCGAGGCGAACTGAAGGTGCATAAGGGCAATGTCTTTACAACGACAGATCGATTTAACGGGATTGTGCCGCAATTTGCGGAGCCAAATAATTCTAATTATTCCCGTTCCGAGCTTATCGCTTATTTGGATATGCTGGATGCAGATATGGCCGGAGGCCTGATGCTGCTCGATCCTTACTGGCAGGGCAAGAAGCTTCACCCGCTGGCAGTCGGAGCGTTGATCAGTGACCAGATTGGCGATACCGAGAGAAGAGATCGTTATTTGGGCTGGATCAAAACGATTCTGACGGATTGGTATACGTACTCCGAGGATGAACCGAAGCATTCCTACTACTTCCACTATTCACCAGAGTGGGGCGCGCTCATGCCTTACCACAGCGGATTCGGAATGAATGTAGGCTTAACGGATCATCACTTTACTTACGGATATTACGTCTTCGCATCTGCTGTCTTGGGACAATTTGATAAGGAATTCGTAAGCGATTATGGTCCGATGGTAGAGACACTGATCCGTGACTACGCGAACCCTTCGCGTACAGACAGTGATTTCCCATGGTTCCGTAACTTTGATCCGTATGAAGGTCACTCCTGGGCAGGCGGCTATGCCGATAACAAGAGTGGTAACAACCTCGAAGCCGGCGGAGAGTCGCTGTTCGGCTGGGTTGGCGAATATATGTGGGGCGAGGTTACCGGCAACGATACTTATCGTAATGCGGGAATTTGGGGCTTTACCACTGAAGAGAAAGCAGTAGAACAGTACTGGTTCAACTATGATAAAGACATTTGGTTGCCGGATTATCCGCATCATATTGTAGGGCAAGTCTATGGCAGCTCCTACTTGTATGGAACCTTCTTCTCTGGAAATCCGCAGCATATTTACGGTATTCACTGGCTGCCGACCGCAGAGTGGATGACTTATTATGGCCGCGAGCCAGAAAAAGCAAAAGCGCTATATGATGGTCTGGTGATTGACAACAACGGACCTGAGGACGTCTGGCAGCATCTCATTTGGCCATTCCAAAGTCTGAGCGAGCCGCAAGCTGTTCTGGCAAAATGGAATCCGAAAGATATGCAGAAGAATGAAGTATTCAATACCTACTGGTTCGTTAATAGCATGGCAACGCTTGGAAATCGTTCCACAGATATCTGGGCTGATGATCCGGCAGCAACCGTATACTACGACGGTACAAAGTATACTGCGCAAGTGTGGAATCCATCTGGAGTGGACAAGACAGTCAACTTCTATAATGCAACTGGCAAAGTGGGCACGGCAACCGTGTATCCTTCTGCCATCGTATCTGTAGACCCAACCAAAGTAACCAAGCTTACTGGTCCTGAAGCCGGTGCTGGTGTTCGTTACCTCGACCGTTCAGCCTGGACAGCTAAGGCATCCAACAGTGCAGGCGGTGAAGGGCCTGAGAATATGCTGGATGGCAAGCTGGATACCCGTTGGTCCAGTGGTACCGCTCAAAGCGACAAGATGTGGATTCAAGTCGATATGGGACAAACGGAACAATTCGATACTCTGTTCGTTAACTCAGGTACTAACTATGGCGATTATGCTAACAGCTATGTAGTTTATGCCTCCGCGGACGGAGAGGATTGGGGCGAGCCAATCGCCAGCGGTGTGGGTACAGCACCAAGTATGGCTTTGTCTTTCCCACTGCAGACTGCAAGATATGTTAAAGTAGCCTTGAATGACTCTTCCAGCAATTGGTGGTCCGTTTCCGAAATTTCGGCTGCTCAACTCAATAAAGGACCGGTAAAATTGCCGCTGTCTAAAGCAAATCCTCTAGAAGATCGTTCACAATGGAAGATTACGGCTTCTTCCAGCAACGGTGCAGATGTGACAGCTAATCTGGTTGACGGTAGCAATGCTACCCGCTGGAGCACCGGAAAAAAGCAGACCAATGGACAGTGGTTGAGCGTTGATCTGGGGCAGACACAGACTTTTAATACGCTCTTGCTGGATTCCGGCAATTCCACCTCAGATTACGCCGAAGGGTATCAAATCTATGTATCGAACGATGGTGTTAATTGGGGCCAGCCTGTAGCTAACAGAAAAGGAACCGAAGCTTATCAACGTATAACACTGCCAGAGCAAAAGGCACGTTACATCAAGATCGTTCAAACTGGACAAGCCAGCAACTGGTGGTCTGTCGCAGAACTTGAAATTCATCATTATGGAATTGACAAGCAACAAGGTCTGCCGCTAGAGGCTCCAGAGAATGACGCGCCTATCGTCCTGGACCGTGCGAACTGGACGGTTACAGGCTCTACTTATGGAGATTCAGACCTGCTGAATATTATTGACGCGGATAAGCATACTAGCTGGACCACTGGTGCTCCGCAAGCAGACGGCCAATGGCTCCAAGTAGATCTGGGCAGCAGCACAAGCTTCAAGCAAATTGAGCTGGACTCTTCTTCCAGACCAGACGATTATGCTGCTGCTTATCGGGTATATGCTTCTCAAGATGCGAAGGAGTGGACAGAAATCACTTCCGGAACAGGCAGCACTGCTGTTCAACGCTTGAGCTTCCCGGAGCAGCAGGCTAGATATTTCAGAATCGAACTCACTGGTCCTTCGAATTACTGGTGGTCGATCTCTGAGCTGAATGTTTATAATTAAGACTGATTAAATCTATTGGCAAGTAAGTATTGAAAGTAAAAAAGAAACCTCTCTTTTGAAATGGTTAGCTCTTGCTTCCAGTTTCTAAAAGAAAGGTTTCTTTTTTTATTATTGAAGAATTTCAACCGCTATAAGCGGTGTAATCGAAGAAATCTGGGGACAACAGCGACCGGAAGTCCAAACATTCCACCGTAGTGACGACCGAGCCTTACGTTCGTATCCTAAGTTTGTCTTACAACCACTCTTGGAACTTGCGGATGTACCATTTCTTAACGAGTTGAGTCACCACGCAGTAAGCCAGCAGAGTAGCAATCAGCCAAGGGAAGTAGGCGAATGGCAGCGGCTGAAGACCGATGCTGGCACCGAATCCGCTGAAGGGCAGATAGATGCCAAGTGCCATAATGACACTGGTCAAGATGATGACAGGCGCACTGGCCCGGCTTTGGATAAACGGTATTTTTTCGGTGCGGATCATGTGTACGATCAGTGTTTGCGAGAGCAGGCCTTCGATAAACCAGCCGGATTGGAACAGGGTCTGATGATCCACGGAATTCGCCGAGAAGACATACCACATTAAAGCATAAGTCGAAATATCGAAAATGGAGCTGATCGGGCCAATAAACACCATGAATCTGCTGACGGATTTAGCATCCCATTTTTGCGGTTTGCGCAGATATTCTTTATCCATCTTGTCCCATGGAATGGAGAGCTGCGAAACATCATAGAACAGATTTTGGATCAGCAGGTGAATGGGCAGCATTGGCAGGAACGGCAGGAAAGCGCTGGCTACCAGTACACTGAACATGTTGCCAAAGTTGGAGCTGGCCGTCATCTTGATATATTTAATCATATTGCCGAAGGTAATCCGGCCTTGAATGACACCTTGCTCCAGTACCATCAGACTCTTTTCAAGCAAAATAATATCTGCGGATTCTTTGGCAATATCGACTGCTGTATCGACAGAAATACCGACATCTGCTTCTTTCAGGGAAATGGCATCGTTGATACCGTCACCCATGAAGCCTACCGTATGACCATTGCTTTTCAGCACACGCACGATGCGTGCTTTTTGCAGAGGGTTCACCTTAGCAAATACATTTGTTTGCTCGGCGATTGCACCTAATTGCTCATCCGTCATGTCATCAATGGAGCTGCCGAGCACGATGTCATTAACTTTGATACCAACATCCTTACAGACTTTCCGGGTTACGGCAGCATTGTCGCCGGTAATTACCTTGACGTCTACGCCGCTTTCCTTTAGCGCACGGATGGCAGTTTTAGCTGTTTCTTTTGGTGGATCAAGGAAAGCCAGATATCCGACGAGCGTAAGCTCCTGCTCATCAGCGATTCCGTAAAGTTCCTCTTTAGCTTCATTTTCCTTAATCGCCACGGCAAGCACTCGTAGGCCATCTTCGTTCATCTGCTGCACTAGTGATTGTACTTCTTCAATAAGCTCTGCTGTGAGAGGAATTTTGCCCTTAGCGCTATCCGAGACATGAGTACAAATGCTGAGCATCTCTTCCATTGCACCCTTGCTGATCAGAAGGTGGTTATTCTTCGTTGTTTCGAGAACTACAGACATACGCCGGCGATTGAAATCGAAGGGGATCTCGTCGACCTTACGATAGTTTTGCTCTGCGCCTAGTGTAGGTGTTAGCTCGGCATGTTCGAGAACGGCAACATCCAGCAGGTTTTTAAGTCCGGTCTGATGATAGCTGTTCAAGTAGGCGTATTCCAGCACCTTGCTGTTTTCTTGACCATGCACATCGAGGTGTTTCTCAAGAATAATCTTGTCCTGAGTTAGCGTTCCCGTCTTGTCGGTACACAGAATATCCATGGCCCCGAAGTTTTGAATCGCATTCAGACGTTTGACCACAACCTTGTTGCGAGCCATAGTTGCAGCACCCTTGGCCAGGTTGCCAGCTACAACGACTGGAAGCATCTCTGGAGTTAGGCCGACGGCAACAGACAGACCGAACAGTAAAGCCTCCCACCAGTCTCCCTTGGTAAAACCATTAACCACAAAGATTATCGGCACCATAATCAGCATGAAGCGGATCAGCACAAAAGTAATACTTTTCACACCTTTATCAAAGCTGGTAAGAGGTGATTTGCCTAGCAGTGTACCAGCCATGGAGCCAAAATAAGTGTCGGAGCCTGTCGCTACAACCACAGCTGAAGCAGTACCACTGATGACATTGGTGCCCATGTAACACATGTTTCTTAGTTCTAACGCATTCAGAGGTTTATTCTGCTTACGTGACTGTGAAATAGATCCACGGGGAAGGATGTCAAGCTTCTCCACTGGCATGGCTTCGCCGGTTAGGGCAGACTCACCCACATGCAGATCTTTTGAAGTAATCAGTCTTACATCTGCCGGAACCATATCACCTGCTGAAAGATGAATAATGTCACCAGGCACTAGCAGCTCCATATTAATATCTTTCTGCTCAGATTTACGGGTTACCGTGGCGGTCGTTTTGACCATCGCTTTGAGTTTCTCGGCGGTTCGTGAGGAGCGGAATTCCTGTGTAAAGGTGATTATTGTACTAACAGTAACCATAGTAACGATGATAATAACGGCTTGAACATCATTGTCGACAAAATAGGAAAAGGCAGCGAGTGAGAGCAAAATCAATATAAACGGATTCTTGAAGCAGGCCAGCAGTTGGATGTACCAGGCAGGTGTTTTGTCATGAGCAATCTGATTTTGCCCGTATTTCTCCAGTCTGCGCTTCGCTTCATCTTCCGTAAGTCCTTGCTGATGAGTGCTGTAATCCTCCATAAGGTCCTCTTGTGAGGAGATGGAAGCTTGAATGAGACGTTCTGCAATGGTTTGATTCATTTGGTCTTTGTTTTTGATGTTTTTGAACATGTGAAATTCCTCCTTGCGCAAACAGTTGCGGCTTGCGTCTTGTAGCGGTATGAAATGCAAAAAAAGCTCTCCCTGATGTCAGAGAGAGCTGTAGATACACCGCTTCTTTTTACACTCACATGTCAAAAACGCACACTTAAACAAACCCGGCGGGGATACTTTTTTCGCAGGGAATGAAGCAGAGTAATGATTGGAGCGTAAAGAGAACGCGGTTCTCTCTCTGTACAAACTTTGAATTTACAACGATTATCCTACAACTCGAACTGCCATCCATGCGGTATCCCCCCTTATTTAGTCAAATAAAAAACCCTCTAGACGAACTAGAGGGTTAAAAAAACGCGCAAAAAAACAGCGTATTCCCCCTAGTCGAGTTTTGGCACTATACAACGTAAAGAGTGATAACACTCTTAGCCACATTATGAAAAGCCTTAATCCGGCAATCCCTGTTCTACCCATGGGCATCTTTCGATATTTCTGGGCAGTGGCCTATGTTCATATAGGAGCCTCACCTAACGAGGACATATTCAATTCCTCTGCAATAGTAAGCCTTATAATGTATTAAAGTCAAGAGGTTTTTTTGAAACATTACGCTATATATGTATCTGTTAGTAGCACCGTGTGTGATTACTATTTTGATAGTGAAATGCCTATTGACAACCTGACCCTGCGAGCGTAGAATCCACCTAGTAATCTAATAGTCCTCGTTAGGCGAGGCTCCTATACAAACACAGGCTGCTGCCCGGGAACATCGAAAGATGCCTACGGGTAGAACAGGGATTGTCGGCATAAGGCTTTCCATAAGGCAGCTAAGAAATGATGATATTTCTTTACGTTGTATAGTGCCAAAACTCAACCAGGGGGAGCCGGAATCTTTTTTGCGTGCTTACGCTTATGCAGCCCTCTAGTTGATCTAGAGGGTTTTTTATTTATGAAAGGGGGGAATATCACATGGACAGTAGCAGGTTTTCAGGAGCAGTTTATATGAATCATTACTTGGTTTTAAGAAGAAAAAAGACTGGCTGTTTACTAGCGCTGTGTCCATGTGCCCCTGGTTGGTTCGAGCTATTCGTTTCATTAAACGAAAGGAAAGTACCGTGCTGACAGGTTTATTTGGTATGCAAATCTAGTGAATATCATATGGCCGCTCGAAGCTCTTCTTAACTGAAGGGCTTTTTTTGTTTTTTTATAAAATACGTACAAGAGGAAGTGAAAATCATGATGATGGAACTGGAAATGATGATGAAGCTTGGCCTGGCGCTGTTATTTGGCATGCTTATTGGTATAGACAGACAGATCAAGCACAAACAACTGGGCTTGCGGCCTAGCATGGTAATCTGTATTGCGAGCTGCCTAATCACCATTGTATCTAATCAGGCATTTAGCAAATTTGGCGGCCCGAACCATCCCAATATGGACCCGATGAGACTGGCGGCGCAGGTGGTAAGCGGTGTTGGTTTTATCGGAGCCGGCGTTATTCTTCGCAGAAGCAATGAGGTCATTTCCGGTCTGACTTCGGCAGCGTTGATCTGGTCGGCCTCAGGCTTGGGGATTGCTATCGGGGCGGGATTTTATGCAGAAGCTTTTGCCGGCGTAATGTTGCTGATTCTTGCGGTCAATGTCATCCCCATGCTGATCAAATCCGTCGGTCCGGAAGCGCTGAGCCGGCATGATGTGGGGGTCAAAATTGTAGTCGAGCCCAACTACCGGATGACCGAATTGATCCAGATGATCGAGGGTAAGGACCAAGAATCATTGTCCGCCAAGCGTGAATTCAAAATCCGTTATATGAAGCTGAAGGATCTCGATAATCAATGCCAACTGATTGATCTGACGCTGTCTGTGCCCGATAAGCAATATACCACCGAAATCTATTACTTCATTAAGAAGATCGATCATGTACAAAGCGTAGAAGTAGAACAACTGTAAGTGAACAGGGGGAATGAACATGCTCAAGCTGCATCAATACAAATTCCGTGAGGAATACACTTATTACATGCTCCAAGCGTTGAAAGAGGGCGAACGGGAAGGATTTCGCAAGGACTTTTTGAATTTGCATCCCTCGGATCAGACTGATTTCTTCCTCACTTTGGATCATCAGAGACGTCAGCGGATCTATACGTTATTATCGCCTGCTGAGTTTGGGGAAATCTTCAGTGAACTAGTGCCATCGCGGCAAACGAACATCATTCAGGAGCTGGATCAAACGTACGCTGTCGAGATGCTGAACGATTTGCCTTCGGATGACGCTACCGATTTCTTCGGTCTGCTGTCGCATAAACAGGCGGACTTTTTCCTTGAGCGCATGGAGAAAGAAGAAGCAGAGGACATTAAGCACCTGCTTGCCTATCCGAAAGGTTCTGCGGGTTCCTTGATGACAACCGATATCTATACCATTGACGGCGCGGATACAGTAACGAAGGTGTTGAATGATTTGCGACTAATGACAAGTGATGCAGAGACGATTTATTACCTGTATGTCACGGATCATAACAAGCGATTGCTGGGTGTGGTCTCCTTGCGGCAACTAATCGTTGCTTCTGCGGAGCAGTTGATTCTGCATCTTATGAGCTCCAAGCTGATCGCAGCATCCCCGGATACACCTCGCGCAGAGATAGTGGGGACTATTAAAAGATACGGCCTGCTTGCCGTTCCTGTGGTAACGCCTGACAACGTGCTTATGGGCATTGTCACATTTGACGATGTGGTATAATTTTCATATTAAACCATACCTAAAAACAACCGACCCTCATGCAGGCCTTTGTAATCACAAGGGTCTGCATGAGGGTCGAAGTTGTAGTTGGATAGGTACTCACATGAAAATAAGGAGTAATATGCCGGCTACGAAGCAGTAATATGAGAAGTATTTCAAATTCCCTTTGGCCATAATTCCCATAAACCAACGCATGGAGAAATAAGTCACAATTAGCGTAGTAATAAACGCGATTATGTAGGGAATAGCCAACGCTGAGCGGTTCGGATCATGGGCAATATCGGATACACCCAGCACCAGTCCGCCTAAACTAACAGGAATATAGAGCATGAACGAAAATCTTAATGCGGTTTCCTGCTTCATCCCTACAGCGATGGAGGAGATGACGGTTGCCCCAGAGCGGCTAATGCCCGGAATAAGAGCGACTGCTTGAGCAAGACCAACCAGAACCGCATCCCGTGCTTTTAAATCACCATCTTGTTTGCGGCCACGAAGATTACGAATTAGCCACAGTGCTACACCCGTAACGAGCAATGCGATGGAAACCGTGTGCACGGAGGAGAATATTTCCTCAATTTGATCTTTGAACAATGCGGCCACGATTACCGCTGGCAGGGTACCGATAACGACATACAAAGAAAAGAGGAAATCCGACTTGTATTCTGGTTTACGGGTGCGAATGAATCCAAAGAATCCACCGATGAGTCTTGCAATATCTTTTCGGAAAATAAAGCAAATCGCGATCAGTGAAGCAGTGTTCGTCAAGATTTCAAATGACAATCCGTTCTGTTTTAATCCTAGTAGTTTTTGTGCGATAATCAGATGTCCACTTGAAGAAACGGGGATGGGCTCTGTTGCCCCTTGAACAATTCCTAGAAACAAGTATTTTAGCCACAGTATAATATCTTCCATTTTACCTCCCAATATATTTGTAATCTTTGTCATCATATCGTACTTGTTGGGGGGATGACAATAGAACCTTAGTGCCACATGACAGTCCATCAGCGTCAATGGAGGGAATTATGAAGATCAATAATCTCTTTTTTCACATTCATTATTGCAATTCCAGGAAAGGAAATGAACCCAATAGAACGTTTCACAAAAAAACGAGAACCCTTAACCATCATGAGCTAATTCTAGTGACTGGAGGGAATGGGCAGATTAAAATTGGCAAAAAAGAGTTTCAGATCAAAGAAGGCATGCTCTTCTATATTGGTTCTGGAGTCTTGCAAACTATAGTGTCAGATGCTGATGATCCCTTCTGTTTTATGTCTGTACATTTCAGCTATGCTCACGTGGGCTTTGATGAAGATATCTGGACGATTGGTGATACGAAGAGCATGCTCCCCCTTCATGAAGGACAACATTTACAGGATTATTATCAAATTGAAGATGCTTTTAAAAAATTGGTGGAAAGCTGGAATGCGAAACTGCCGCGATATGAGTTTATGACCAAGACGATTTTCCAGCAATTGTTAATTAATATTTATCAGAGCACCGGTAAGCATCATCAGAATTATGCGACTTCCTTGAAAGTAGAAAAAATCATTACCTTTATGCATCAAAATATAAATTCCAGGGTAACATTGGGTCAACTGTCAGAATTGGTCCAGCTATCCCCAACCTATTTATCCAGAACGTTCAAGGAAATTACCGGATATTCCATTATAGAGTTCTTTAATAAGCTGAAAATCGACAAGGCTAAAGAAATGATTCTAGAAGGTGACAGAAAGATCAGAGAGGTTGCACAGTGTCTTGGGTTCACGGATGAATTCTATTTCAGCAGAATATTCAAAAAACTCGAAGGGATCAGTCCCTCAGAATATTACAGCAAAAATGTCCATGTGATCTAAAATAATGCATGGTGGAAAGCCAATCCGACTGTTAATATGAGGTCATTATTGTAAAGCGGACTTTCACAATAGTTGCAGTTCAGACAGAAGGAAGGCCTATCATCATGCCAATTTGGAAAAGAAATCTGTGGGTATGCTGGTTCGGAATGTTCGTCACCGGTGTGGGGATGAGTCAGATTGCCCCGGTATTGCCGCTCTACATCAAGCATCTTGGGGTTCACAATCCCGATGCCATTGCACAATATTCCGGGCTTGCGTTCGGGATCACTTTCATTGTTTCCGCCATTTTCTCCCCGATCTGGGGGAAGGCCGCCGACAAGTTCGGGCGCAAACCGATGCTTCTGCGGGCGAGTCTCGGAATGGCGATTGTTGTGGGCTGCATGGGTTTTGCTCACCATGTCTATGTATTGATTGGACTGCGCTTATTGCAGGGAACAATAACTGGCTACAGCACCGCTTGTACGACATTAATTGCTACCCAAACGGACAAGGAGCATGCAGGCTGGGCGCTGGGTACACTTTCAACAGCCAGTATTGCAGGCTCATTGATTGGGCCGACGATCGGCGGTTTTATCGCGGAGAATTTTGGGCTGCAGGACTCTTTTTTCATAACTGGTGCGCTCATGCTAGTAGCCTTTATAACGACGGCTTTATTCGTGAAAGAATCCTTCCAGCGCGAGGACAAAGCAACGCTTGGGATGAAGGAAGTCTGGCGCGCGGTGCCTGAGAAGAGTCTAACCCTTACGTTGTTCGTGACGTTCTTTGTGTTGACGGTGGCCCTGTATTCTGTCGAGCCGATCATAACCGTGTACATCACGCATCTTTCCGGTAATGGTGCACATATCGCACTCCTGGCTGGGCTGACGTTCTCAGCCTCGGGATTGGCGAACATCGTTGCCGCCCCAAGACTTGGGAAGCTGTCGGATAAGATCGGCGCTCATAAGGTGATATTGGTAGCCTTAGTTGCGGCAGGCCTGATTTTTATCCCACAGGCGTTTGTCACGACCCCCTGGCAGTTGATGGTGCTTCGTTTCTTATTGGGATTAGCCGCTGGGGGACTGGTTCCCTCCGTCAATATCCTGGTTAAGAAGATCACACCGTCTGCACTGACAGGCAGAGTGTTCGGTTTTAACATGTCGGCAGGGTATTTGGGAACGTTCGGTGGTGCTGTTCTGGGGGGTCAGGTGGCAGCTTGGTTTGGTATTCATTATGTCTTTTTCGTGACCAGTTCCTTGCTCTTGATCAATGCCGTATGGGTGTATTTCAAGCTGTATCGTGTGTTAAACAAGCGAGGGAACAGAGCACAGACGGTGTAGCTATGACAGGATCGTTGTCCAATTGAAGAAACGGTCCAGTAAAATGGATGAGGCTCCTGCCATGTGCAGGAGTTTTTTTATTAAAGGCTTTATTGAACCAGTTGGCAGGGGATTGTAATATTCATCCAGAATTAGTGAGGTGGGGTGAATATAACAATGAAAGATCAACAAATTGAGACGTTATGTAGTAGTTTACAGCTTGGGGAGATCGTGAATGGCCCTGTGGCGTTGTCAGGCGGGTTGATGCACCGTATGTTTGAGATTGTAACGACAACCGGGAAATATGTTATTAAAGCTTTGAACCCGGAAATCATGCGCAGACCAACGGCTATGCAGAATTATGTGAGATCAGAACACATTGCTAACGCTGCCGCCGCAGCTCAAATCCCGGGACTTCCAGCTAAACAATACCATGGAACTTCTATTCAGCAAGTGGATCAACAGTTCTACCTTGTATTTGATTGGATACCGGGCAGGAGCCTGAGGCCTGATGAAATACAAATAGGCCATTGTGAGAAAATAGGTTCCATACTGGCAGATATACATAGAACTGATTTTTCAGCGCTGAATCTCGGGGACAACAACTCAGAGGTACGGCAGTTAGTAGATTGGAAATTCTACTTGGATAAAGGACAGGAGAGTCATTCAGAATGGGTTGGCCTCCTGCTGGAAACCCTCGATAAGCTTAAAGCTTGGGATAATTTAGCCATCGAATCTGCCAAACTTCTTACGCAAAGTATGGTTGTTAGTCATGGGGATTTAGACTCCAAAAACGTGTTGTGGAACCAAGATCAACCCGTCCTGATTGATTGGGAATCAGCAGGCTATAGAAACCCTATGCAAGATTTAATTGAAACGGCTTTGTATTGGTCTGAAGATGAGCATGGGGAGGTCGATAAGCAAAGATTCTTTGCTTTTTTAAGCGGCTATAGAAGGAAGGGCGGAACACTGCAAGCCAATTGGAGCACGGTTTTAGCGAACGGTTTCTTAGGAAAATTAAACTGGCTGGAATATAGCTTGAAGCGGTCGTTATGGATAGAATGTACGGATGAAAGAGAACAGCAGTTAGGAACTGAACAGGTCTCGGGAACGATCAACGCGATTAAACGATACTCGGAAAAGATAGATGAAATTGAGCAATGGCTACAGCATCCTTAATTAGGCTTGGTCTAAGAAGAAAAAAGACACTCCTGCAAGAAGCGTCTTTTTAGTGGATCACAATTAGCTATGGGGAACAGTTTTCACCGTTAAAGTAACGTTGCCAGAACCTCCCTGTCCAGTAGCTTTTACGTTAAATGTATCACCCGATCTTGAAGAATTATAAGCTCCTGAATATGTTCTGGATTTACCAGCCTGAACATTTGAGAACCATGTAATCACTTGTCCGGTTGTAATATTGTTTAAGCTGAAGTTAACACGATTCACTGTGCCTGATGAATATTCTATGTACAAATCAGGTTCACTACTTGTGAATGAAAAATCCGCACCAAGTTGAGCACCCTGAGTACCATTAGTGATCTTAGGTACGCCTTTAGTACCGTTAAAAATATCAGTGCCAGTGGATGATACTAATGAAGAAGCTGTTTCTTCATTAGTATTATCACCATAAACTACACTGAAATTCGGTGATAAGGTGTAGCCATCTGGCGTAAATCCATTTTTCATAGCTATCAACAGATTTCCATATTTGTCATAAACATTTCCATTCACTAACTTATATCCTTTGTCTAAAGTGTTAACTTGTTTTGGTTTTGCGGAATTTTTATGGATAATACCATTAGCAGAGGTGACAGCACTAATTCCTAGGGTTAATATACCAGCAAGTAAAATGACACTGATTTTTTTTAGTTTCATAAGAGTAACCTCCTAATTAAGAATTAACTTTATCAACCATTAATCTCCTCATACCGGATATCGATCCGTTCCCCGTTTGTCTTGACCAGATTAATGCTCATTGGAGCAAGATCTGTGCTTCCACCGCTAAGCAATAAGTGACTTCCGCCTTCCACTTCATATTTACGGATGTATAACCCGGAACCGATATCTTCAAAAGGGTAACCCTCGAAATCCGACCACATTAAATGCTCTCCTTTTTGGGCCAACGTATGCAGCTTATGCAGGGAGATTACATTATCGTTGCTTGGTTCACGTTTGTGGCTATAGGTCGAAAAGATAACCATAACAGCCAAAAGTGCCGCAATCCCCAAGAGATATTTCTTGTTCATGTGAAAGAACCCCCTTCTTTGGCAAGAGCTATTTCCATTATTTTACCATACTCCTTCTCACGGGTGTTGTTTCGGTTGTTCTCTACCTTTTTTCCGAGTGATTACTTCAAAGAAGCGAAGAAGAAATATGAAGCTAAGCACCCCAACATTACGATTGCGCTGAAAGCGGTTGAGACGGATGATGCGCATTTGGAAGAGAACCTGGAGAAATTTGTGAAGACAACAGGGACTGCGATGCTCTCGGGACAAGGCCCAGACTTGATCGAGATGGATCAGCTGCCATCAGGGGATTATGTGAAGCGAAAGATGTTGGCCAATCTGGGCGACATCATGGACCACGATCCTGATTTTAAAAAAGACAGTATTTCACCAATATCCTGGACGGGATGAAGTTTAAGGGTGGGATGTATGGCTTGCCGATCGGGTTCTTTATCTATGGCCTGGTGGGCAATGAAGATGGCATTAAGAAGAGTGGCGTAACTTTTGATGACAGCAAATGGAACTGGGAGCAATTTATCACGACAGCTAAGCTATTCTTGAGGCTTCTTGAATATTAGTGCCCTTAATTTTTGTATATTCCAAAGTAGTTCCTCCTTCGACGTGAGTTTTCATTCGTATCTGCTATTTTATGAAAAGGAATTTAGAAAGTAAAGGCGTGAAAAAAACGTGAATACCAGATGAGGGGAATAAGTCGTAATGAGGGGAAAAATATAGAAGAAAGTTGAAAACATATGCTAAGATAGAGCTATCATTCCAAATGAGGTGAAAAATATGTTACATCAGTTTAGCGGGGGTACATCATCAATTGAACTATTTGAGGATTACCTCGTAATAAAGCCAAGTAATGTACAGAAATTGGGTGGACAGACTAAGACCATTCCTCTGGATTCCGTAGTAACAATCAGTATTGTTAAGCCATTTTTAAAGGTGCCTTATCTGCAAGTCATTACTCCTAACCTGCAAACCTCTAAAAAGGATAACCTGAAGGGGGCAGACGCTAACGTTATACTCATTCAGCCGGGAAGAATGAAAACGGCAGAGAAGATTCGTGATTACATCGCAAGTTATAAATCAGGTCAAATCAAGCGTTCAGCCCCTCCGGCTTCTGGCGGATCTATAGATGATCTACGGCAGCTCGCTGAGCTTAGGGATTCGGGTATTATTACCCCAGAAGAATTCGAGGCAAAAAAGAAGCAAATTCTTGGTTTATAGAAATCTTTTAGCGAGAAGGTATCTTTGTAGATCACAAAGATGCCTTTTTTTGATTTAAGTGGAAAGACCTCTAAAGAGTATTTGTGTATTTCTTCATATTATAGTAACGTTACCTGGCATTAAAATGGAAATGAATTGAATAAAGGGAGGGAGAGCTGTGTTTCATCCATGGAGTCTTGTGATACCGCTGCTGATATTATTGCCCAATCTTCTGTTCTTTAAATTTGAGCCACGAAACATGCCCAGTGAAAAGAATTCAAACCTGTTTTTTACGATAGCAGAAGGGATTGGTAGGTTTGGGGTGATCTTAGTCCCTCTATTCTTCACAATACATCTTCAAGAAACTTATGAAATCATTGCATTGATCGGGATGATAATGTCCCTTTTACTGTACTATTTTGGGTGGGGGAGGTACTTTAGGAATGACAGAGAGTATAAGCTGCTCTATTCGCCAATACTGGGTATTCCTGTACCGTTAGCGATTAGTCCAATCGTTTATTTTCTATGCGCTTCCGTGGCTCTGCACTCTGTGTATATGCTGATCTTCAGTGTTATTATGGCGGTAGGGCATATTCCGAGTAGTATTAGGGAGTGGGAGCGGAGTAAAGTTATATAAATTATGAAAGCGAGTGAGTTATGGATTTTAAGAACAAACAATATCATAGCCTTCTTGATAAAGGGGTGGCTATTGCGGAAGGTGGCAACCCGGAAGGGGCTATCGAGTTTTTTCAGCAGGCTGGGGGACTATTTCCAGAACGTTCAACCCCATATTCCTTTATCGCCAATGCATTGGCGGATTTGGAGAGGCATAGTGAGGCCATCGACTTCTACGATAAAGCTATTGAGATTTTAGCAAAACCATACTATTTGTACAATAAAGCTAATTCACTGGTAAGCTTGGGCAGGTTAGATGACGCTATAGAATACTATGGAAAAGCAACCAACCTAAACCCTGCATTTGGTTCAGCTCATTTCAATAAAGCTAACGTATTAAAAGAGCAAGGGAGAGCTGACGAAGCCCTAGCAGCCTACAATCAAGCTATAGATGCCAGTCCTGATCATTCCGGGGCGCATTATAACAAAGCAAAGCTTTTACATAACCTTGAATTCAATAATGAAGCTATTGCATCTTTTGAAAAGGCCATAGTTCTTGACCCGGCTAATGGGGATATTTATTATGATCTGGGAATTGTCTTTTATGTTCAAAGACAGCTGGAGCAGGCAGTACATTATTTTGGGAAAAGTATCGAGCTTAATCCAACGGACCTTGATGCCCACTATAACTATGGAATGGTTCTTACTAAATTAGGAAGAATGAATGAAGCCCAATTGAGCTTTAATAAGTATAGAACAGTTCAGTCCGAAAAAATGGGAGATTGACACCTGAATTTATGGGGAAATCCCAAGCAAAATGTACCCTTAGAATGACTATTAGGGCTCAAGGAATAGTCAAGCTTCAATCCGGTGTTCTCTACGACGCATCACTTTACCGGCTGCGCTGTTTTCACCTCAGTAACCGGGCAGAAACCCGGGTTGGTCAAACATAACTCTTCAGCGAACTGGGGTTGGAGCTTGGAGAGTTCTGCAAAATAGCTACTGATAATGTGATTTTCCCCTACAGAACCTTTCTGGAAAGACAGCGAATATAGGGTCTGAACATGCTGGTAGTAATACTTTATGTCCTGCTTGGGCAGCTTTAAGACGGGGGGCGGGACATAGGTTACGAGATCGAAGATATTGGCTATACGAGAGCTTTTTCGCACATATTTTGTAAAAGCCTTCACGAACTCAGGATCACCTACGCGGGGAGAGCCATATGTAAACAGGTTGGGGCTGGTGTGATTCGTGTTAGCTGCAACATCTATAGCACACAACGTCGCTAGTGCTCCACCGAGGCTGTGGCCGGTAATGTATAATATCTTTTCTGGTGACAGCCTACCCAGGGTAGAGAGAATCCCCTCGCGGGCCGAAGAATAGATGTTAGTGAAGCCGCGATGTGTCAGACAGTCTTCCTTAATGAAATCGGGCTTTATTTGCATGGCCATGGCATTTGAAATCCAATTGGTCGTCGAAATGGTGCCACGAAAGGCAACAATAATCTCCTGCGCCGACTCCAGAATAAACCCGAAACGTTCCCAGGCATTGCTGATAGACTTCGCCTGAATCGTATCCACGACCGTGTAATTCAATGGAACGACGAAGGAACCGTCCGGATTAGTGTACTGGGCATAGGCCTGTTCGCAGATTGTAGCCAGAAAGATCGCCCATTGCTCCTGAATATTTATGTAACCCATCAGCCCCCCACCTTTCTCTCCTACACTATATTAAGGTAATGAAGGAGAGGTGCCTATGCAGTTCCATTATATATTTTTACCACCACAGGGCAGCCTCAAGGCTGTCTTTTTTAGTATGGATAAATTGGGAAGCAGGCGGATGTAATGCTCTCATTGAGGCGGTCTGATCCTTCCTTGGTCCATCTCCGGGTGGAATAGGGAAGTCAATCTGTGGATGGACTTTAAGCTAGTAGCATTCCGTTACAATCAGTGCATAGCTTAAGATTGTTGATTTTGCAGGCAATGCCAAGCAGGTGAGGGACCAGTCGTCTACGCAGATTGTGCCGGGCGAAAAACATTTGACCATCCTGAATGATACGGCAGATCTGATTGGACCTTGGGTGCTTAAAGAACACTAAACGATTATGGAAAAGCGAACCGTAAGCGTTTTGTCCGGATTTTGGAGTTCCCACATAAATAGACAAGTAGCCGTTATAGCGGCTGCTTGTTCCCTCTTTTCAAATGAAATCGAATGAACGTGCCCCCCAGAATCAGGAGAAACGGCAGAGCATAAGCCAGGTTGTTGAGTAGTGGCCACGTGAGGTTAACGAGTTCCTCAAGCTCGGCCTCCTTGGTGTAAGTCGTTACAGACAGCAGCAGGCAAATGAAAGCAACAGGGAGGGCGATAAGGCGTTCATTTTTCAATCCAAGAAGGTCTTTAAGGGTTTTTATTAGGATCAGCATGAGAATCGAGGCTTTGAAATAAAAACCGATGATTAGCGCAAAGCCAATAACAGACTCAATCCGTTCAATAATCTCCTGAAAATAAATCAGTCTGGCTAGTTGATATAACGAATATTTCAAATCCCCGGAAAGAGGGCCTAGCACCATAATGCTGCTAAGGACTGACACAATCAATGTTATGGCATTGACAATGAGCGCAAGGTACATATGCTTGCTCAGCTTGGGTTTGTCTTCACTTTTCACAAACGGCAAGATGATGGAGAAGACAACAAGCTCGGAATAGGGAAATCCATAGACGACATAGGCAGCGTTGAGGATCGGTCTGATTCCATCGGGCATCACAGGGAGCAGGTATTCCGGATGATACAAGCCAGCAACCAGAACCCAGACCAGGACGATGCAGCCAAACATCAGTGTGAAGAAAAGGGTAGCCATGCGTGCGATCACTTCGATTCCGGCCAAAGCCGTTAAAGCAATCGTCACAAAGAACATCGAATTGACGGCATAAGTAGGGGTTTCCTTCAGCATCGTACTCTTGAAGAAGGTTCCGATCTCCAGCACAATTCCCGCTATATTCCAGAATAATACACACGTGAACGGAATCAATAACAGGAGGGTCGGAATGTTCCCGAGTACGGAACGGCTTTGTTCCACAAGTGACAGATCTGGCGCCCGTCGATTTAAGTAAAGAATACCGGAGAGCAGAATCATCCCCATAGTGGAAGCAATCAGAAGAGAGATCCATGCTCCATTGCCGGCAATGTTAGTGAGTGGTGCAGGGACGATGACGATGGAAGAGCCTGTCATGAAGAAGAGGAACAGCATGGACATTTGCAAAGAGCTGACACGTTCTTGTTTTCTCATACGTTCCTCCTGATCCTGTAAGCTCATGAATTAACAGGGTTTAGCCAGTGTATGAACTGCTGGGCCGGTCCCCTAAGTACATTGAAGATCGAGTCCAAATTGGGCCATGACCTCGCCGTTACAAATATAAATGCCAGATACAGCAAAGGCACGAGAAAGGCTCCATACACAAGCCGATCGCGAGCGCGGGCTTTTTTGAATTTTGGGAGGTCATGCGCAAGCATAGCGGAAGCTAATAACAAGACAGTGATGAATTTCCCTGGCACCTCTATTTCTCCTTTGTCCCGAAGATGGTACCTGTATTCATACCGGTACTTACTACTTTGACATTGACTTTGGTCTTAAATTGCATTTGAGCGAGCTTTTGGTCCCAGGTTGGTTCCAGCCGGTTCCAGAGCTTAGGATTCCTTCTGTAAATCTGATTGCCAATTCCGAGTGCATCTACTTTGTTCGTCTTGAAGGTTGTGAGGGTATGTTCCAGTTGCTTCTCAACCTGCTCTTTAATGGTCTGCTCGAAAAGGCTTATATCTTTAATCGTCTTCAAGTGTGAGCAGCGCAGCTCCCCAATCGTCCCTTCGAATGCAACATCTACGTCGACAAAGACGTGATCGTCCTTCACTGTTGGGGTAAGCTTGCTGCTGAAAGTAAGAACTTCAAGCGTTTCTTTTTTGCTTAATTGTTTGCCCGCATGATTCATACAAGGGAATTCCAATACCCCATCCCTGTATTTTCCTGTCAGCATCATGAACGTTTCTGTTTCCTGTTCTCTCAGAAGGCCCACCATTTTACCGTCCTGAATTAAAGCGACCCCGGAGATTTTGGCTTCATCGTCTAAACTGCTCTTATGCAGGTAAGGAATGGCCGAGGTTTTGGAGGGGCTGCTCAATTGCATAGCCAGATCATACAGTGGGATATCGGAGGTTTTGGCGGAATAATGGGCGCTGGTCGTCTCCATCTTTTTATACTGTTGACCAATGGTGTTTTCAATAAACGGCTTAATGTTTAAAAATGGGGCGGCTGACTGCTCGGCAATAAGGGGAAGGATCGTACCACGCGGTTCATGGTCTCTGGAGAAAAAATCAAGGACTTCCCTGATACTTAAGCTTCTGGCCAATTGCTCTCCGATAAGAATCACGCGCATATGATCCCATTTGGCCTTTCTCCCGAACTTCGCAGGAATCTCCCGTATGGCCTCAAAAAAAGTCTCTCCGCTGGTACGAATATTGGTTCCCTTTGATGCAGCACTCGCCGTATCGCCAGCTGCCATTTTGCTGGAAGGATTATAGAAATGGGTCGTTATCTCAATCTGATTGTCTTCGCTCTGGTCTATAGCTATCGCTTGGACGTATCCGTACTCATCCAACTCGTTATTATCCCAGCATCCGCTAGTCAGGCTGAGTACAATAAGGGACAGCAGGATGGAAGAGAGCCGTCTCACGTGATCTTGTTCTTTCCCGAAGTCTTTTTATAGAAGTGCCGGCTACGTGGCGAATGCACTAATAGGCGTCTAGGCACCACGAAAATTGCATCGCGCAGTCTCTTGAGGTCTAGCGGAGCCACTGAGTCCAGGTACGGCTCTCCCAAAGAGCGTAGTGTCGTCAGGTGAAGATAGATCAGGATAAATCCGACCATGATACCAAGTCCACCGAACGTTGCGGCGAGAAACATTAACGGAAAGCGCAGGATCCGCAGGGCGATCGCCATGTTGTATTGAGGAAGGGCAAAAGAGGCAATGCCTGTCAGGGCAACCACAATGACCATAACCGGTGAAGCGATCTGCGATTGTATGGCTGCTTGTCCGATAACCAGTGCACCGACGATGCTGACGGCCGAGCCGATCGGTCTTGGCAAGCGAATCCCCGCCTCCCTCAGAAGCTCGAAGAAGAACTCCATAATGAGCGCTTCAACTAGCGCAGGAAAAGGAATACCTTCACGTGTGTTAAGAATGGCCAGCAGAAGAACAGTAGGGATAAGTTCGGAGTGGAAGGTTGATAGTGCAATATAGGTGCTGGGCAACATGAGCGCTATGATGAAGGCAGCAACCCTGATCAACCGGATTAACGACGAAAAAATCGTTCGATAATAGTAATCCTCGCTGACGGTGAAGAATTCAATGAAACTTCCCGGGCAGATCAGAATAGAGGGGCTCCCGTTCACCATTGCGATGATCTTACCATCAAGCAGCGCGTTAACAGCAGTATCTGGACGTTCCGTATATCGAACCTGCGGAAAAGGGGAGTAGAGGGAATCGTTGATCCACTCCTCAAGATAAGAGACCTCGATAATTTCTTCCTTGACGATGCCGTCAATGCGTTGTTTGAATTCACTTAATGTCTCAGGTTTAACCACGCCCTCCAGATAGCCGTAGGACACCGTTCTTTGAACCTGCTCGCCGGAGGTGAACATTTCGAATTTGAGATGTGGAGATTTAATCAGACTTCGAATGACACCGATATTGCGTTCCAGACTTTCTATAAAGCTCACATGAGGGCCTTGTACAGTTGATTCTGTGATGGGCTCAGAGGCCTGACGCTGTTCTACATCAAGAGCATAGTATGCAATTGCTCTGGACCAGCCGTTGAAAAAAATGACGACCTTTCCATCCAGTATGCCGCTAACGACTTGCTGAAAATCATCCATAAGTTCAACGTATGGCGAAGCCACGCCCTTGTTCTCGAAAAAATCGATGACATCGTCAATGGTCACCGTCCTGGCAGGCCCGAGCTCGTGAGGAACGAGATTTTGCAGCGTGTCCTTCACAAAATGCTTCAGGGTAGATTTGGTTAACGTATCGAAATATACGGAGAAGGCCGCTTGCTCCAGCCCCGGTCCATAGTTCCAAGTAAGGATTTTTAAATCGGTGCAGTTTGCAAAAGAGTCTTCTATCGTCTTCAAATTTTCTTCCAACAATGATGAAATGGCAGGAGACGATGAATCACTGGATGAATGCATACCTTCGGCAGAATGTGGTGATGAATGGTTGGTTGAAGGGATTGTCTGAGGGGTCCGTTTCCGCATGCTGTTCTCCTATCAGAAATAAGATGTTGAAGCATTTACATCTTTTCCCTAAGGGGAGAAAACTATGCGGAAAGGCTCTGACAGGAGACGGCTTATACAGGAAAAACTTCATTTTTCTCATACAGTTTGCGGACTTGCTCAGCCATATACTGTGGGGAATGAGGCATGTCGTTGGTAATCCACCATTCCAGAATGCCAATGAACGCAGAGGCCATAAATTCGGCATTCAGCTCCGTGTCGATCCCCGATTGCAGGTTCTGCTTGGCGAGCTTCTCCTTAAGGTTGGCAGACATAAAGTGTTGCAGGCGTCCCCGAAATACGGAAGTTCGATGATTGGTAAGCATAGCAGAGAAGAACAGATAGTTTTCTGCAAAATAATGAAATACAGGTGTCAGGTCGGTCACCAGGAATGTTATGCCTTGACCCGATTCATTCGTACTGCAAAAGTTGATCAGTCGGAGCAAATGCTCCTCAATGCATTTATCCAGCAGATCATATTTGTCACTATAGTGCAGATAGATCGTTCCACGGTTGACGTTGGCTCGCTCTGCGATATCGTTTATGGTGATTTGCTCCAGCTCTTTCTCGGAAAAAAGCTCCAGAAATGCCTTGTTAATGGCTTCTTTTGTCCTAACAATCCGGCGGTCTGTTTTGGTTGTTGTCTCCATTCTTCTTGTATCTCCTCCAGTTAATCAACAATTTCAAGGTACCTGTTGTATATCGTACAAAAACGCATGTATTAGCGATTGAATGAATGATTCTTCTCTATATAATATTATTCAACGGCCGTTAATTAATCAACAAGTATTCAATAAAATACATTCGTTCAATATGAGGAGAGATCACCAATGGAAAATACAAAAGGCAAAGTAGTTATCATCACAGGAGCTTCTAGCGGTATCGGAGAAGCCACTGCCCGGTTGTTGGCTGAAAAAGGAGCAAAGGTGGTTCTGGCTGCCAGAAGAGAAGAGCGTCTGCAGGACATTGTGCAAGAAATTAAAGGTGCAGGTGGGGAAGCTGTTTATCTCAAAGCAGATGTTGTCTCCACCGAGGATATGCAGAAGCTGGCACAGTTCGCCTTGGAACAATATGGCCGGATTGATGTATTGGTGAATAATGCCGGGGTGATGCCGGTTTCCCGGCTTAATGAACTGAGAACCTCTGAATGGGATCAGATGATCGATGTGAATATTAAAGGTGTGCTGTACGGCATCGCAGCAGTCCTCCCGGTCATGAGAGAGCAGCAAGCCGGGCATATTATCAACATTTCATCCGTTGCGGGCTATGAGATCAGTCCCACTTCATCAGTTTATAGTGCCACCAAGTTTGCGGTCCGAGCCATTACAGAGGGATTGCGTCAAGAGGAATCTCCATCTTCCCATATCCGTACCACAATCATTGCTCCGGGAATGACGGAAACGGAACTGCTCCATACAGTGAATAGTCCAGAGGTTCAAGCCATGGCATCGCATATTTCGAATTTGGCTATTTCGCCCTACAGTATCGCCAGAGCGATTGCTTATGCCATCGATGAACCCGAGGATACTGGAGTCAATGAGATCGTAATCAGACCCACTGCACAGCCATAATTTATTTGTATCTGTGCATACAAAACGATCACCCTCTTCATGTTCGGCATGAGAGGGTGATCGTTTTTTTGTTCTTTTAAAACTATTTGCCTTAATTACTCTTTCCAATACTTCTTCTTGTCTTCTTCAGTGATGGACCGGATGACCCGACAAGGATTTCCTGCAGCAATCACCCCTGATGGGATATCCCGGTTGACTACACTGCCCGCTCCAATGACAGTGTTATCACCGATGGTTACACCCGGCAAGACCACGACATTGCCGCCAAACCACACGTTGTTACCCACGGTAATCGGGTAGGCATACTCTAATCCTTGGTTACGCTGCTCAACATCCAGTGGATGCCCGGCGGTATAGAAGCCGCAGTTCGGAGCAATAAACACGTTATCTCCAAACGTTACTTTGGCTGCATCCAAAATAACGCAGTTATGGTTAACATAGAAATTCTCACCAATCTCAATGTTGTACCCGTAATCACACACGAATGGCTGTTCAATATGAAAGCTCTTGCTGGTTTTACCCATCAACTTCTCAATGAGCGCTTTACGTTCAGTCATGTTCGAAGGACGTAAATGATTGTAATCATGACAGAGATCCTTAGCCCATGTGCGTTCCTCCATCAATGCAGCATCATAGTTCGCGTCGTACAATAACCCGTTTTTTGCTTTTTCCTTTTCGTTCATAAGATCCTCCTGATCCAAAGAATGCTCTGATTTTTAGATAATGCCCTAATTTAATCTTGACTTTAAAGGGCACTCTTATTATATTTCTATTATTATAATACTTATTAAAAATAGTTTAAAAAGGTTCGTTACTATGATAACTGCATTTGATAATACTCGCAAGTAAAATAATAAGAGACAAGGAGATCTCAATGATGACAACGAAAAGAATGGATTGGGATGCAGGGACGTGGCTCAATGCACCACAGTCTGCCCGGAGAGAAGGGGAATTCCTGAAGGTTGTACCTGAGAAGGGAAAGGACTTCTGGAAAAAGACTTTATATGGCTTTGAATTTGAAGATGGGGCGGCTTTGCTGGAGGAGTGGGATAACAATACCGCGGTAGAGGTGTCGTTTCAACTCGGCTCCTTTACGGAGCTATATGATCAGGCAGGCATACTGTTGTACCATGGCCCGGAGCACTGGATAAAAGCGGGAATCGAATTCAATGATGGCGTTCCCCAGCTATCCGCAGTGGTAACCGATGGCTATTCCGACTGGTCGCTCGCTGCTGTACCAGAGTGGGCTGGGGAAGAGGTCACATTGCGCGCTTCGATTATGAAGGATGCTGTAATTATTCGGGCACGGACGGAGAACCACGGATGGCGTACGATTCGTGTAGCCCGTTTTCCATACGAATCCGGGAATCAGGCCGGTCCTTACACCTGTTCGCCAACCCGTGCGGGCTTTGAGGTCACGTTCACTCGTTGGGACTTCACAACACCGGATCAAGACCTTCATGTCGATCCTCCCCTGGAGAGTGGACACTAAATGAGATTACCGATAAGTGAAGCACGTTGGTATTCTTATCCTGGCATGGTGGCGATCGTCACCTCACGTTACAACGGGCAGCAGAACATTATGGCCTCCGGGTGGCATACGTACATAGGATCATCGCCAGGAATCTATGGAATCTCCATTCGCAAGGAGACCTATACGTATCAGCTGATCGAACAGAGTGGCGTCTTTGGTGTACATTTTATGCCGGCGAGATGCTCAGAGATGATCCAGGCTGTTGCCACATTCAGTGGACGGGATATGGACAAGTTCGATAAGTTCAATATCGCTTATGAGGAAGGTCTCAAAGCAGATATTCCAGTGCTGACTGAGGCATACTTTGCCTATGAATGCAAAACTATGAATATTACAACCTACGGAGACCATGAATGGATCGCAGGGGAAATCGTGCAGACCTATCAGGACCAGGATTGTTTCTTGGAAAATGGGCTGCCTGACCTTACGAAGCTGGAAATCCCACTTTATATGGGACGCTCTAGCTATCGAACATTAAACCAAACAGCGGATGAGAAAAACCATCCGTTCTATTTACAAAACTAAACGAAAGAATGGACCGGAAGTTATCCCGCTCCATTCTTTTTTAACATTCTGAGGATAAACTCGCTCTATAATGAGCATGACTCAGTTGATCCAGCAAGAGGTTCAGGATTCCGCGTGCCAGCAATATCCCCGCCATAAAATATCAGCTGACAAAATGGCCGTTATTTTGGAGTTTCTTTACAAGCTACGAGCTTGTCGATTGGCCGCCATCCACATGCAGCACCTGTCCGGTTACGAACCGGGAGTCATCCGAAGCCAGATAGACAAAAGTTGGAGCGACCTCGAACGGCTGCGCAGGACGCTGCATGGGATTGGACGCGGCGAATGAGGCCACTCTGTCTGCGGTAAAGCTCGCCGCGATAAGTGGCGTCCACACTGGCCCAGGGGCAATAGCGTTTACGCGAATGCCCTGCTTTGCGACATTGTGTGCAAGGGCGCGTGTGAATCCGACATTTGCCCCTTTGGTTGCTGAATAATCAATCATTAGCGTTTCCCCGTTGTAAGCGACGACAGAAGAGGTATTAATGATTGAACTGCCAGGTTTCAAGTGTGGCAGCGCAGCTCGTGTAGTATAGAAATGCGAATAAATATTGACTTTAAAGGTGTCATCGAACTGTTCATCGGTAATGTCGAGCAGGCTGTTCTGTTGAAACTGAATGCCGACATGATTGCACAGAATATCCAGCTTGCCAAAAAAATTCACCGTCTGCTCGACAATTGCCGCGCAATGCCGCTTATCTCTTAAATCCCCCGGTAACACCAAGCAGCGTCGACCGAGCTCTTCAACCCTTGTCTGTGTTCGCTTCGCATCCTCATGTTCGTCCAAGTAGGAAATCGCGACATCAGCACCTTCTTTGGCAAAAGCAATGGCCGCTGCTGCCCCCATACCACTATCTCCCCCAGTGATGAGGGCAACCTTATCTAACAGCTTGTCGCTACCTTTATAATTAGGGTTCTCCACCAGCGGCATGGGCACCATCAGTCGCTCCACACCTGGCTGACGAAACTGTCGCTGCTCCGGCATATTGAGCGGAACCTCTTCATATTTCGTGATCCTCCCGTAATTGGGGAACAGAGGGTAGGGCTCTGTTTTTAAGTGATCCACAAAATACTGCTGAGACTGCTCTAATTGCTCCATCTTCTGTTTATTGTCCATCGTTGCCTCCCGAATGAATTCATACGTTATCTTATGTGCAATAGGCATTTGTGGTGATTTCATCCCATTATTTAAATTCTTCACAGTACTGGCTCAGATTGGGCAGCGCCTACGTACACTGGTAACAAAAAAGCATACCAGGAGGCCCTATGATCCCTTATTATTTTAGCCCGCAGGTGTATTATTTGCTTATACCGCATGACAATGGATACGTGGATATGCACTATGCTTCGAACCATTCATGGCGAGCACCAGTCATTGAGCTTAGACCGCCGTATTACACTAATCCGCAAATCGTAATTAATTACCCGTTGATCTGAGCGCCTGGCGCAGTAATTCAAGCAAAAGGAGTTCTCTGCATCGCACAAAAAATAGCCTGATTCAGCTACGATACTTCTCGTGCCGAATCAGGTTATTTTTTTGGTGATTTTAAAGCACGCTATTGAAATCTAAATATAAAAATCTTTACAAGAAGTAAGGTTAACCGATCTATTGGACTAAGATAGCGGTGACCTTCTCTTTTTTTGAAATAACTAGATATAATTTATATCTAATATATTTTGTTTAACGTATTATTTTCGTAAATGAGAGTCACCCGACAGGTTACATTATTAACCCTCTCTATAATAGATTGATGAAGATTTTTGTGAAATAAATGTTGGCACATGCAAATTGCGACACTAAACATTGTGAGCTAAAATGTGGTTAGCTAGAATAAGGGCGGTGGAATGGCTTGGTTGATGTAGATAACAACTTTAGACAGAAGGAATATGCATCACTGGAAGGGCTGTGCTTCAAGCTTCGGGAGATGGAGCATATTAAGCATCAAGCGAACCCTTGGGAGCTCCGGCTACAATTTATTGAATCCCATATGATTCTTGTGGCGGCATCTGGTCAAGGCTGGCTAACGATTGATGGAAAGTTCACCGAGCTTCGAGAAGGCAGGGTGTATATATGTACGCCAGGTCAACTGGTAGAAGCGGAAGTGAACACTCTTGATGAGCGGGGATTCTATCATATCCGATTTGATGTTATGGAAGACGATAGACCTTCAGGCCACTCGTTGCAGATTATTACGAGAAATAGCCCGTTTCCGGCGAAAGGAGAAGTTATCGTTACGTCACCGGTTTCTATCCATGCGTTGTGCGATAAGATTTGCCAAAATATACAGGCTGAAGATCACCTGAGACGGTTTCGCGGTCAAATTCTTTTTCAAGAACTGCTTTATACTATCCTGCAGGATGCACAATTGATAGAGGGAAACGATTCAGAGAGGGAGCTGTCATTCGTTAAAGATTATATTGAACAGCATTATCAGCAGGAACTCACAATCGATCATTTGGCTAAAGTGGCGGGAATAAGTACCCGTCATTTTATGCGTTTATTCAAAAAAAGGTATGGCTACAGCGCAATCGACTACTTGGCAGTATATCGAATAGAACAGGCGCAGCAGCTGATGAGATCAGGTGGGCACCATCGCCTGCGGGATATTGCACGGCATGTAGGCTACCATGATGATATTTATTTCCGGCGAAAATTCAAACAGATCTCAGGTGTGCCACCAGCCACATTTATGAAGAACAGCAGGGAAAAAGTAGTGGCCTACGATTTTCCGAACATTGGGCAGTTGATTGCGTTGCAAATGAATCCTTATGCCGCACCAGCCGATCACCCATGGACGGATTATTACAGACGAAAGTACCAGATGGATACCTTACTACCCTTAAGCTCAAATCAGTCGATCAAGCGGGAGGAAATCCGTCAGGCTAAACCTGATTTCATTATTGGTGTCGACATTCTGGTCCCTCCGAAGGAACAGGACTTGTTGAGAGAAATCGCACCAGCCTATTTCCTACCGTGGGTGGACAATGATTGGCGCACGCACTTGCGCTTGATTGGGGAATTTCTGGACAAGACCGTGGTAGCGGAGATGTGGCTGGAGAAATATGACCGGAGAGCTCTTTTTGTAAGGGAGCAAGTGAAGAACGTATTTAAGGAGGATCGTCTCCTCATTCTGAATATTACCGGTGATCGCTACAATGTTTTGGGCAAAAGAAGCCTAGGTACGGTATTCTATGATGATTTGCAGGTTGTGCCTGTGCAGAGAGTCGATTTGTTGAGGACGGGCCAACATATAACACCGAATGAGCTGGCAGATATAGATCCAGACCGTTTATTGCTGATCGTAGATGAGGACACTCAATCGCAATTAAGCTGGCGGACACTCATGAACACTACGCTCTGGAATGATCTCAAGGCCGTGAGAGGCAACAAGGTAGACTTCCTGCCATCCTATCCTTGGGTTGAGTATACGGCATTCACCCATGAGCTATTGCTGGATGAAGTATTAAAGATTTGGCGGGATCGTGCATAAAATAAAGTCGCTATCGTCAATATTCTGACAATAAATATTCCTCTATACTCCTTATATATGATAATGATAATCAATTTTAATTAGAGATTGTCGTCCAACCATCAAAATATCAGGAGGGTCATCAAAGAATGAAGCAGCAACGTAGTTTGATTACAGGATTAATCTTCGTTTTGCTAGTCATGTTAATTACGGCTTGCGGAACGAGTAAAGCAGATAATGCCGGAAACGCTGGAAATACAGCACAGAACACAGGCGGGAATACAACAGGAAATACTGAAAAAAAGAGCGAAGCAACTACCGATGAACAGCGTGTAATTTCAACTTTAAAGGGAGACCTGAGCATTCCAACCGATCCGAAAAGGGTCATTGGACTTTCGGTTGTCTACCCGGAGTTTTTATATGCTCTTGGCGTTACACCGATTGCAGTTCAGAATTATCATCCGGAGTTCCCTTCTTATTTAAAAAAACCGTTCAAAGATACGCTGAAGATGGGCATTGGCCAAGCACCTAACTTTGAAGCCATTCTGGCTTCTGCACCGGATTTGATTATTGCCCCTACATGGTGGTCCGATAAAGATTATGATCAGCTCTCCAAGATCGCACCAACGGTGCTGTTGCCGCAGCGCGATGATTGGCGTGATGAGTTACGGGATATTGGCGGGGTGCTCGGCAAAACCGACGTAGCGAACAAGGTTATTCAAGATTTGCAGATGAAAGAAGCTCAGGCCAAAGAGAAACTCCAGACGCTAGCTGGAGACGAGACGGTGCTATACATGATGATTATGGCGAAGGAAATCGTTATTTATGGCGAAAAAAGTGACCGGGGCAGCTTCATCCATAAGACACTAGGTCTAAAACCGATTAAAGAATATCCTCAGGACGAGATCAGCCTATCCATTTCATTGGAAAAAATACCGCAATATAATCCTGACCATCTCATTTTACAGTTAGATGATGACTCTAGTGAAGAAGTACGCAATAGATATAATGACATGCTCAGCAGCTCTTTGTGGAAGAACATGACTGCTGTGAAGAAGAATCAGGTGCACATGATGGGAGGCAAGGAGTGGTTCAGTCTGGGCATGTCTCCACTGGCGGACGATCATGCGATTGACGATGTCATTCATGCTTTTGAACAATAGACATTCATCATGGGAGGGTATGCAATGGGCACGGTTGATTTTCAACAGTTAGAAGAGAAGTTCGCCCTGACTCTGCATGAGCTTGAGAATACCGTGCTTACTATCCCTGCGAGCGATTTATTAATAGCCGAACCTATGCAACACCTAATCGACACTTACGGCTCGCTTATCAAAGCTAGAGAACCAGCTGCTACGGCAGCTTTTTTTGTTAGCTGGTTCGCAGGAGTATGCGGGGCAATGCAGCACATGCTATATGTAGGAAATGAGGTCATTCTGGATTTGTCATTGTCCAATTTGACGGTGCAATTATACATAGATGGACAGTATCCTCTTTTTGGCTTTAAAATCAATGAGACACGGTTTAGTGACGTTTCAGCAGTGGACCTTGAAGAAGAGTACAAGAGAACGCTACATGTTTTTTACAAGGAACAGGTAACACCTGTGATTCAGCTACTGACCGAGCGGGTTCCGATCCATGCTGCTGCATTATGGGGACAAATCGGTAATGCGTTATATGCTCAATTGGAAGAAGAGTTGGCTGCAGCTTCTGATGAAGATAGAAGAAATCGAATAGTTTATTTTTATGAATGGCTAACACAAGATATCGATCCTAGCGCGTTCGGACTAAGTAGCAATCCGTTTAACAGGAAACCGAGATTTATTGAGCACCCTAGTATTGCTGATCGCAAAATAAGGATGAAAACCGCCTGTTGTCTGGCTTATTGCTTGGATGGCGACTTTGGCTACTGTTACGAATGTCCGCGGTTAAAGGAAAAGGATCGGACAATCATGAGAGCGAATAAGTAATAACGACACGATTGAATGCAATTAAACAGATGAAGAGGAGTCTTAGAACGTGACACAGAATAATCAACTGACCATAACTCGGCTTACGCAAGCTGATTTACAATCTGCATTTGAACTTTTTACATCCTCAATTACAAACACCTTTGAAAAAGAAGGAATACTGCATTTGCAGGATAATCTGCACAGTGAGATTGAAATGAAACAACAGAAGGCTCTGGCATCGCTTGCGGAGCATTCAGATATCTACTTTCTTGCTGCTAAAATCAATGAAACGGTCGTCGGCACGATTTCCTTTGCCCCCTGTGGGGAGGTTATTCGCGCATTATCTGATAATCAGCTAGATGACGTGGGCGAACTGGGTAGTCTATATGTATTGCCAAGCTATCAAGACCAAGGTGTGGGTTCGGCGTTAATTAAGGAATTAATAACTTATCTGGCGTCACAAGGGATGGAGCAATTTTGTCTGGATAGTGGCTACCGAAGCGCGCAGTCGAGATGGAAACGGAAATTTGGAGAGCCCTACAAGGTAGCGATCGACTACTGGGGACCTGGTTCTGCGCACATGGTGTGGTTGTGTCAGGTTAGTGATTTTGTAAAATGAGTTAGCGGGCTAAAACGTACATACAGCTATACATATGAAAAAGGTGGTTCCAATCCGGTATCACCTTTTCGCATTTCATTAGGAGGGGAGCCACGTTCCCATTGTTCGCGCTCCCGCTTGTAGCATTCAAACCATACCCAAAAAGTAGCCACCAGTTGCCCCGCAAACGACAACAATCCACGGTGGCAATTTCCAGAAAACGAGCAAGATAAACAGGATTGATGCTAATACAAAATCAGTGGGTTCCATAATCGCTGTTGTCCACAACGGATCGTACAGGGCGGCTAACAAGATTCCGACCACCGCTGAGTTAATACCTATCGGTGCCCCCTGGACATGAGCGCTTTTACGAAAGGAATTCCAGAATGGCAGGGCCCCGACAATCAGTAAAAATGCCGGTAAAAAGATAGCCAGTGTGGCGATTATGGCTCCAGGGATGCCTTTTGCCTACTTCGATCCAATAAACGGATATCTGGCTGCTCCTTGCTCCTGCGGCCGAGTGCTGGTAGTGTTTTTTTTATAAGAGTTTTGCCCTCGTCATGCTATTCCAGTTAATGGTATGATTAAGTTGAAAATGTTTTTTCTACGCTTACATACTTAAGGTAAGAATAAGGAGATGAGAGCATGACAATCAATACTGCCGCGAAGCAAATCCAAATTATCGAATATGATCCTTCTTACGCAGGGGCGCTTGCTGAGATGTGGAATCTCAGTAACGAAAGCTGGGGAGGCGGTACTAACCAACGAACGGAGGACACGGTGCGCCGGGAGATGGAGACTTCGTCCAATCTTCATGCATTTCTTGCTGTTGACGGCAAGGAGGTTGTCGGCTTCTGCAGCTTTGCCCACTACCGCCACGACGAAGGGGCGCTGTATGTACCACTGCTCAATGTACGGCCCGATTACCACGGTTATAAAGTCGGCCGCAATCTGATTTTGAATGCGGTTCGCAAGACGGTGGAAGCGGGTTGGCCGCGGCTGGATCTTTTCACTTGGGCTGGCAACACAAAGGCAGTGCCGATGTACAAGAAATGCGGTTTCTTTTGGGAAAAAAATGATGATTACGTTCATTTGATGAACTTTATCCCGACCATTTTGCAGACGGAAGCGCTTGCTCCTTATTTTGAAGAGCTGGACTGGTATGGGGACAGTACCCGCGAGCTTGTCGTTGAGCCGGATGGCCGCCGGGAACGAGGCTTCGATTTTATGGAGTACACTTGGGGTAAGGGAGAACTCACTCTACGAGCTGAATTTGAAAAGACCGGTCGAGGCTTAACCGCTCTCGATACACCGGATTATACAATCTCCACCGAAATCGACGATCATGATCTTGTATTCGGTTCCACCTACAACGTTCGCTATCGTATCAAGAACTGTTCGGCTTCTGAGCTGAACATTGAGATCAAGGGCCAGGATGATAAGAATATCCGATTTGCGCTGGATGTTGCACATACCATTGCTCCTGGAGAATCGGTCATCGTAGACGGAGAATTCGGACTTGATCCGGTTCGGGAGGAACAGAATGACAAGAAAACCCATCCGGTCGTCAGAAGCGAGTGGTTAATTGGGGGCAAGCGGGCCGAATTCCGTATCGGTATTGCTCCGAAATTTCCGCTCAAGATGAAGATTGCGCTGCCAGCTAAGGCTTTGTTCCCGGGTATTCCGAGTGAGCTGTATCTGAATGTAGAGAACAATTTTGCCTCAGAAGCGGAGTTTGCTTTGGAGTTGCCGGAAGCTGAGTGCATCGAATGGGCCGAGCGTAACGTGCGCTTCTCGGTTCCAGCTAAGGGTAAAGCAGCAATTCCGGTAGCCTTCACCTTACGGTCATACGGACTGTACTCACAAGAGGTTGAAGTGACGGCTAGTCCGGTGGGTAGTCAGTCGGTAACCTTCACAAGCAAGCTGTCCCTCTTGATAAAGGGCACACACGGTCGTTTCGGTGGAGAGAATGGGGATCAGTGGGTCGCCGTTAATGGTGCATTCTCCCTGCATCAGAGCAAAACCGATAATAACATTTGGATCGAATATCCGGGCTCTCATCATAGCTTTTGGTGGCCCTATCCGAAGCTGGGTAAGCCGTTTGCCGACGAATTCTCCAAGAAGCAGGCCAAAGAAGTGAAGATCTACCCCGAAGGTGAGGGTCAAATTCTTGAAACGCTATACGAATCGGAAGCTTTCCCTGGCCTTGAAATAAAGTCGGTAGCCAAGCTGTTTGCCAGCGGTATCGCTGAATTTCATCACGAGATCTGCAACACCACCAGTCAAGAGCTGGAAGAGAACCTATATCTGCAGACCAACTTCGGTTTCTTCGGCAAAAGACTCATCCTGCCTTACCAGGGGCAGTATGTAGATATGGGCGATGCTTACTCCAGTGATCCAAGTCATTGGGACAGTGCGCAGATTACGGAGAACTGGCTGTTCAGCGAGGAAGAGAACGGAGCTAGCGGAATCTACTGGGACCCTTCCTTGAAGCTGCTGCGCCCGGAATACCCGCTTGGGCTGGAACATGATCTGGGCCGAATTCCTGCAGGTGATGCCGTTCGGACAAAGACAACTGTGTTTGCTCTGAACACCTTCAAGAAGTGGTCCGATTTCCGTTCTTTTGCCCGGAAGCAGTATGAGCCAGTTGTACCCGTTTTGGCTGATCATCTCGAACTCGCGCTGGGAGGCGGGAATCTGTTCGCGCCCGGGGAGCTTCATGCAGAACTAATCGAAAGAAAGATGATTCCGCTTGCTGGGAATCTTGAACTGTATGCGCAAAACGATGGCGAAGCAGAGTCGAAAGTCGCTGATATTGAGTTGAACAGAGAACATGATTTGCGCTCTGCTGGCTTTGAATTCTCTCCTGAGGAAGCGGAAGGGACAGAAAGCAGTGATCGTGAATCTCTTTGGAAAATCCGTGCCGTTTATCGTGGAGAGGACCGGGTTCAGACGCGCTCAGCTCTCTGGTTCCCTCGGAAGGAAACAGCTGTCGTTTGCGAAGTGGAAGAAGGACCAGCGGGTCCTATCTATTCGGTGAGCAATGGAATTCTCTCCATAGCGGCTGCCCCTGGCTTTGGGAGTGTCGTGCATTCCTTGAAGTACCAGAGCGCAGAGTGGCTTGACAGTTCTTATCCGGAAGCGGCCCCACGTTCCTGGTGGAATCCCTGGTACGGCGGACTTGGTGTAGATATCCCCGGCATGGGTGGATTCAGCCTACAGCAGGAGCCTAGAAGTGCGGCATGGGTGGAGAGAACAGACAGTCATGGGAACCTCTGGAAGGGCCTCCAATTAACAACTGTGATTGAGAAACAGGAGGTGAATCGGGGGATTACGATCCACCAGCATTACTTAATGCTGCCTGGTGTCCCTGTTCTCTGTGTACTACATTCGGTGACCAATGAAAGTGGCATGGTTCTGCCGAATTATTCACTCTCGGACGCTAATTACCTCCAGCCTTCGCCAGTCTTCTCTGAAGGGTGGCTGGAACTTCCCGGGGAAGGGAAGTTCCTTGTTGGAAAGCTGGGCGCAGGTCTTGATTCCAAGGGGCTCTTGCGCGTGGGTGCGATTTCTCGTAAGGACTTACTGCATATAGTCAATAATTCTGACAATCAGGGCGCTTTTGTATATGTGAACAATAAAGTGTTCAGTCAAGGCGTGAATCACCAACTTTCCCTGCGAAATGGAGAAACCGCCTGGACACAGCCGACCTTCCTGGTCTTGGGGGGAATGGATCTAAAACCGGAGGATGTTCGCGATCTTCAGAAGATTACCTTTACTAGCCCTACTGACACAAAGGAGAACTAACATGCCGATTATTGACATTCATATTCACCTGTCGGATATCGACAGCTTTCATCAAACCGCTAAAGATCTGTCCAAAGTCGATTACAGCGCTGCTGGCCTTAAGGCTGAGTTTGACAAGAACGATGTCATTCTGGGCATCGGAATGGGCGTAACAGAGCAGAGTAAGGGTGCTTTTCCAGATTCCAGTTCCCCCAATCCGATGCCCCTCGATTTGGAGGAGACCGTACCCCCATTCCTAATGGAATGCGTGGGTATTAATCCGAACATGCTTGGCGGTAAGCAGGCTTCAGAGGAACTGGATCGGATCGAGGCCCGGCTGCAAGCTCCCGAGGTAGCAGGTATCAAGTTGTATGCCGGATACTATCACCATTACGTGTATGACAAAATCTACACCCCAATCTATGAACTGGCTGCAAAATACGATGTGCCTGTAGTGATTCATACTGGCGATACCTATTCGATGAACGGCTTGCTCAAGTATTCACATCCACTCACCGTAGATGAATTGGCTCTCCAGCAGCGTGGCGTGAACTTCATGATCTGCCATCTGGGCGATCCGTGGGTGATGGACGCTGCCGAGGTAGTGGCTAAGAACCCTAACGTCTACGCTGATCTATCCGGCTTAGTCGTTGGTGACCGTCCTCATTTTGAACGGTTCATGAATGAACCGCTGTTTATGGACCATTTCCGCCGGGCGCTGGTGTATTCCGATCATTACGAGAAAATGTTGTTCGGAACTGACTGGCCACTCGCGCCAATTGATCTGTACGCGGAATTCGTGCGCCGGCTTGTGCCGGAGCAGCATCATGAGAAGGTGTTCTACGAGAACGCTTTTGGATTGTTCCCGCGTATTAAGGATCGGATCGCGGCGCTGTGAGAGCGGCGGAGGTATAGTTAGAATGTGGTGAAGAGAACGAAAAACTAACGCAAGCGATTGAGGTATAAAGCAAGACAAGCCATCCCCGTATTTTGAAGGGGATGGCTTGTTTTTTGATCCAAGTAGAAGTACGCATTACCCACAAGGAAACTTTGAGCGATGCTTCTGCATCTCATAGTTTTTTAGCCTAATAATCTTGAGAGTAGAATAATCTCTGCCAATCGTATAATGCGTCTTCTTCTACGTCTTCTAATAATGGAACTTAGAATAAGAAAATCTGTGCCAACCGATGAGAGGGTCCCAGTATAAGTGCCCCCGGTAGTTGTTACCTGCACGGTTTTCCCTTGTAATATTTTAGCTTGTTTGCGAAAGTTCATGGTTTTATCCCCCTTTCCTTCACTGATAAGGAACGCCTTATAAGATATTCCTGATAAGTAAAGTGTGAAAGGTATAAATGTGGATAAAAGGCAAGCCTATAGGCGATTATCCGATTGATTGATGCACACAGGGTAGCATTATCAGTGAGAGAGATCATCCATGAGGTTGGGAGCGGCGGAACGACACGAAGTAGTGTTCTTATTTTGGGGGCGATCACATGAAAAAAAGCATCGGGCAAACTATCGAAATTATATACCTGGACAAAGCTACGCACGATCATTCAACGAACTACAGCTCCATCTGAAAGCAAGGTTATGTTATTGATGTCGATAAAATCTATAGCGGATGAAAGATGAACAGTTAACTGTTTAGAATGAAAAAAATGATGCTCTTCTTTTGGTACTAAATTCACTGAAGAAGAAGAGACCCGCATGAGCAATACTTAACCGTTGACTTTACCCTTAGGGCAAGGTGCATAGTGGATGTAGAACAAGGCTTAGATGAATAGCATTTCGTACATATTTTAAACAGAAACAATGGAGGTGAATTTGATGCTCTCGATAGGAGAATTCTCGAAGATTTGCGAAGTCTCTACAAAAACGCTTCGATATTATGCCGAGATTGGCTTAATAGTCCCGGATGAAATTAATCCAGAGAACGGGTATCGGTATTATTCGATACAGCAGCTAAAAAAGATGCTTTTGATCAACCGCTTGAAATCGTATCATTTCTCTCTGGAAGAAATTAAAGGCCTTCTGGAAGTGGAAGTAGATCAATACAAAGAGAAGCTTTATGCTGCCCTTCATCACAAGCGAAGAGAGATCGAGAACAAGATACAGGCTTTTGAGTATACGCTGCAGCAAATGAGTAATGACATTTTAAATGTCGAGCATGGAATACCGATGATGGCCTATCTTGACCGAATTGAAGTGCAGCTTGTTGAAGCCCAGCCGATGAATATTCTCTATACGCGTCAAATGATGAGTAAGGAGGAGTATGCCTTAGGATATGGATCGTATTTTAGCAGTCTCTATGAAAAGATAGCTATCGACCAACTCACCTTATTGGGTACCCCCATGACAATTTATCATAGCCAGGAATACAATCCTACCGGCAATGATACAGAGTTCGCCATCCCGGTAAAGGAGGCTGTAAAAGGAACGAGAGATTTTTCGGGAGGCCTGTGTGCGAAGGCTATGGTTAAGGGTGCCTACTCAGAATTAACTTCGGTCTATGCGAAGCTTCGGGAATGGGTGGACACGGAAGGATATGAGCTCGTGAAATCACCCTATGAGATATATGTAACCGATCCCAAACAAGCGGCCACGCTTGAGGATACCGTTACCGAGGTGTATTTTCCAGTACAGAAAAAATAGCCGTAAGTCCTAACCTGCACTTTGACGCTCGTTAAAGAAATTCAAATCATCCAATGGAGAGAGGTATATATTATGCAAAAAAACTTCTGGCCATCTACAGAATGGCAAGCTGCAGATCCGGCAACTTTGGGTATGAACGCTGAACGACTTGTGGCGCTTGAACCTGCTATTATATCGGAGTACAGCAATATTAACGGTATCGTTGTTGTGAGACATGGACAGATCGGCTATGAAAAATATTTTAATGGCTACGGCCATGAACATAAGCATCATGTGGCCTCTGTAACGAAAAGCATTCTATCTGCCCTTGTTGGCATTGCTATAGATGCAGGTTATATTAACAATGTAGATCAGAAAGTGCTGGATTTTTTCCCGGAATATGTTCCTCCGGCTGAGGATACACAGAAAAGCGAGATCACCATCCGCCATTTGCTCACGATGACAGCGCCATATCCCTTTCAGGATTGGCATGAACCGCTAGACAAGATGTGTATGGCACCTGACTGGGTAAAATATACGCTGGATATGCTGGGGCAGCAGGGGCGGATTGGTGATTTTAAATATTCTACCGCAGGGGGTCATCTGCTCTCCGCCATCCTCACACGCAGCACCGGACAAAGTGCCCGTGAGTTTGCTAACGAGCGTGTATTCAAACCTATCGGTATGCAAGAAATTCCGGATCATAAGATGACATCATTTAGCTTCGACGCTTTATTCGGGAAAGATGTGAAAGGGTGGGTCCATGATCCAAGCGGGAACTCCACAGGAGGGTGGGGCCTAACGTTAACCCCCCGAGATATGGTGCGTTTTGGATATCTATATCTGAAACGTGGCCTTTGGGAGGATGCTCAGATTATTCCGGGGACATGGATTGACGATTCAACAGCGCCGAACGCTCATAATTATGGTTATATGTGGTGGTTACGTAAAGAGGATGAAGTGTCGGCCTACTCCGCACTGGGTGATGGCGGCAATATCATTTGCTGTATTCCAGATAAAGACCTGGTCGTAGCCATTGCGTCAGAATTTATGATGAACCCTCGTGATCGTTGGACACTGATTAAGGAATACATCCTCCCGGCGGTAACGGACTAATCCTGCGATGAACGAATGATTCGTCGTACGCTGAACCTCAAGAACGGTAATCGTTCCCTTATTAAAATTGTCGTTTTATCAAAAAATGGAATAAAAAAGCAACCTTCCGGAGTAGTTTGCGTCTATAGATTATGTAGAGGTTAACGTTATTTAACACGGGAGGTCCATCAATTCATGGATAAAAAATGGTTATTAGTGCCAATACTTGTCGCGTCATTACTTGTGGCTCCGGTAACTAATGCGGCTACGCCGGCGTACTTCGTCTACATTACAGATGAGGGCGGCAAGGCTACCGGCTCAGCGTTGATTAAGGAGGGTATTGCTTATGTTTCAACCAGCTACTGGGAAGCAGCAGGACTTCGGGTCGTGTGGGATCAGGGTCATAAGAGAGCGGAGTATACAGGATGGGAGAAAAAGATAGCTGTTCGCATAGGAAGTAAAACGGGAATCCTGGATGGAAAATTGGTCAGTTTAGGAGGAGCCCCTTTTGAAACCAATGGACAATTATATGTACCCGCTGATTTCCTTGTAAAGTCGTTAGGAGGCGAAACCGTCAGCTGGGATGCAGCCAAGAAAATCTATACGGCTAAAGAATTAAAGAGCTTTTCCAGTACTAGCGCAAAATTCGGCGGAAATACGTACACGGTGGATAAAAAGGCTGGGCGCTTATATGTCACAGATTCCTCTGGTCGTACCCGTCTGTTGGCGAACCTTGGATCAGAACTGTACGATATGGTGGCATTTGATTTTCAGAAGACACCGAAGGGCCTGATTTATCTGACCTTGACCGATGTGTATGGGGAACCTCATATTCATAATAAATGGTATACGTTGATTATCAAGGACGGAGGGGTCATTCGCCAGGCAAGTGTAGGATACTATATGCGTTACGGTAATAATGTCAAAATTGCGGGGAATCAGCTCTTGCTAACCGATGGGAAAACATTACGTCTGATCGAAGATGGAACGGGCAATGTAACCCAGACCCTAGACCTGACCAAGCTCGGTGGTGTATCTGATACCTATTTGGTGGAAGGAATGGATGATGATTTTCTACTGATCCGTCCCAATCAACAAGGTTTCCTCATGCTGATCGACCGTAAAACAGGGTCTGAAACATTGCTTTACAAAGAACTGCTGGATCCCGAACAGCAAAACTTCGCGGAAACCAATGATCTTCCGTTCTTTGGGGACAATCTAAAGTTTGTGAAGCGAGAAGGCAATGCGCTGTTATTTACGAACGAATATGTACGAGATGGTAAGGTGTACAAATTTAATTTGAGTGGGAATAATAAATAATAAAACTACAGCTATATAAGCCGAACAAAAGAAAGTAAAAAAAGCGAGGAGGAACAAAGGGGGAAGTTTGGAACTGTAGGAGCGAAAGCGATAGTTGTGCAGGAACAAGGAAAGGAATGAATAAAAGAATGTTTGTTTTAAGATTTACCCAAACTTTATTGAAAGATATGAAAATTACACCTGTAGAGTACGAAAATATTTCACCACTCTTGAGTTGGCATGCCAATATTATTCGATTGAATAAACGAAAACATATTTTATTTGTCAATGATCTTAGTCGACTAAGTATCATAATTGATGGCGTTAGAACTTTGCAGTTAAATATTTTATTAGATAAATTCCATTCAAGACTGTTTGAATACTTAGTAAGCGAAGGAATAGAGCAGAAAGTAATAGAGTCTTATTTGAAAGAGGGACTCGAAACGAACATCTCCAAAACTAACAGTAGAAGTGTCTTAGGGACAATGAAAGAAATAACAATGTATTGTGACGTAACGCAATTGAAATTTGCAGATCAAGAAGAAAGGGACAAATGGCTGAATAGAACAATACATAAACCCATTGACTATAAAAAACCTATTGATGTATTTAAAGAAGAGATTCGGAAATACTCTTTATAAAAGTTTTACGAACAAGTCGGAACATGGTGGGTCATGTGCTCTGGCTTGTTTTTTGTTATTAAATATGATAATTTTAAATCAAGTTTTATCTAATGATATATAGTTTCATCTAATGAAACAAACAGAGAGGAGCTAATGTATGTCTGAGGAAATGAAGACACGAGTACAACAGCAATTTGGTAAGAATGCTGAGAAGTATGTAACAAGTGTTCGTCATGCCAAAGGGGAGGATCTGACACTGCTGGTATCTGCCGCGCAGGCCACTAAGGAGATGACTGTACTTGATATTGCGACAGGAGGAGGCCATGTAGCGAATGCGCTTGCTCCTCTTGTCAAGCAGGTTACTGCTTTGGATTTAACGCAAGAGATGCTGAATTCAGCTAAAGTGTTTATTGAAGGGAACGGTCACGGAAATGTGGAATTTGTGAAGGGGGATGCAGAGCAGTTACCCTTTGAGGATGCTTCGTTTGATATTGTGACTTGTCGAATTGCCGCCCATCATTTCCCTAATGTACCTGCTTTTTTGCGAGAAGCTTACAGGGTTTTGAAGCCAGGAGGCAAACTGCAGCTAATTGATAATGTATCTCCGGAAGATGGTCGTTTGGGGGAGTTTTATAATGAGGTTGAGCGATTGCGTGATCGGAGTCATGTTCGAGCCCTCTCCAAATCAGAATGGATTGGACAATTAGAACAAACCCATTTCCAACTGGACGCTTTAATTTGCTTTCAGAAGCCTTTTGAGTTCCAGAGCTGGTGCCAGCGGATGGGGCTTACGCCAGAAGAGCAGGATGAAGTCAAAGCTGAATTTATTAAGGCAGAACCGGCCACATGGGAGTTTTTCCGCATTACCGCAGATGCAGGGGAGATCGTCAGCTTTGTTGGGCAATCTGCGTATTTTCAGGCTTCGAAATCATTATAAGTAATAGTAAAGCTAAATATCTCTTGAATCCATTTAAAACGGCCCATTCCTTTACAAGGGAATGGGCCGCTATTTTTACTTTGATAATTCTACAAAACCTTCTCCAAACACATCTCTTACATCATGAATGGTCAGGAAGGCGTCCTTATCGGCATTTTCAACGATTTTCTTGAGTGTAGACACTTCCTGTTTGCTAATGACGATATAGAGCACTTCTTTAGGCTCCTGGCTATAGTAGCCCTTTCCTTGCAGAACGGTCACGCCTCTGTCCATGACCATGTTGACCTGTTCAGCGATTCTATCCTGCTGTTTGGAGATAATCGTGACTGCTTTTTTAGGGTTCAGTCCTTCAATAATAAAGTCCATTACCTTCGTACCGACATAAAGCATAATAATGGTTACCATAAGCTTCTCTGTCCCGATAATGAAGTAAGAGGCAAATACAACGATCAAATCAAAGAATAGCAGGGCGTAACTAATATTCCAATGGAGATATTTATTAGCGATCTTTGCGAGAATAGTGGTACCTGCGGTACTGCCGCCAACCTTAATGATCAGCCCAATGCCTGATCCGACAAGTATGCCCCCAAATATCGCATTCACTATTAATTCATTAGATTGAATTCTCCAATCGTGGGTCAGATGGAGGAACATGGAATGAAGCAACACGGCGATAATTGTATAAATAATCATCTTCTTATCCAGGAATCGGTATCCGAAAATCAGCAATAAAGCATTGATTACTAAGTTGACTATACTGGGTGACCATTGAAATAGGTAATACAAGATGATAGAAGTTCCGGTAACTCCACCCTCGCCTAGTTCATTGGGAATGACAAATACATTGACTGCTAAGGCAAACAGAAATGCTCCAAGTATTAAGTAAAAAAGATCGTGCGTTATTTTCTTCAACATTGTTACCATCCTTACGTTTCGCAATAATCACAATACTATATATCATCTCGGTGAGCTTAGGCAATCCTTTTTTTTCAAAGACTAAGGCCTCATAAAAGTGCAAAGATTGCTGTACTGCTGCGATTATGCACTCTTCTGTATAAGGATAAATTGTCAGCTGTTCGATCCAGCTTTAACATTTCTTTAAATTCGTCTTGTATAATGGACTACTATATAAGACGAATAAAAGAAAGTAACAAAAGCGAGAAGGAACGAAGGGGGAAGTTTGGAACTGTAGGAGCGACAGCGCCCGCCTTTGTCTCCGGATTTCAACCGCAAACAGCGGTACCATAGAAAGAAATCTGGAGACAACAGCGGCCGGAAGTCCAAACATTCCACCGTAGTGACGACTGAGCCTTATGTTCGGATCTTAAGTTTGTCTTATATAGTTAAGGAAGGAGCAAACTAATTGCAGAAAGATATATTGATCGTCGAAGACGATATGAAAATAAGAAAGCTTTTAAGATTGTATTTGGAAAAAGAAGGATATAGCGTAATGGAGGCTCAGAACGGGGAAGAAGCCAGAGAGATGTTCCAGCAGGATGAGCCCTGTTTCGTAATTACTGACCTCATGATGCCCAAATTTAGCGGTGAACAATTATGCAGGTGGATTCGAAATGAACAGAAAAGCGACATTCCTATTATGATGCTCACAGCTAAAATCACGGAATCCGAACGGATCGCAGGTCTGCAAATGGGTGCGGATGATTACATCATCAAGCCATTCAGTCCACAAGAAGTTGTTGTGCGGGTCAATACGATACTCAAACGGATGGCCAACCGCTGCAGCAAGATTAGTTACCGGGGACTGATGATCAAGACGCAATCATGTGAGGTTAAGTATAACGGGGTCGATATTGCCTTAACACAGCATGAATTTAAGTTGTTGCACTTCCTTATGAAGCATCCCAATCAAATCTTGTCCCGTGAGCAAATTTTGAATGAGCTTTATCCGAATGATGAGCGGTCTGTGATCGATCGTACGGTTGATGTTCACGTTGGTAAGCTAAGAGAGAAGATTGAGGTGTCCTGCCAGACGCCGTCCTTCTTTCAAACGGTACGTGGAATGGGGTATCGCTTTGTTGCCTATTAAGAAACTGAATATATGGAAGCAGTATATCGCTTGGAAATTGATTTGGGTAAATGTGCTGGTGATGCTCGTTGTGATCTGGTTAGTAGGCGTATCTGTCAAAGACTTCGCGTGTGTGCTGGTGGCCAAGTATCAGCTTGTGGGCGATGTCAAAAATGATTTTTTTGGGCGGACCATGCAGTTCTATCTTATTAGGGCAAGTGTGCTTGCCATTGTTGTCGCTGCCATCATTCATTTTATTTTTATTAAGAAGATTCTGTCTCCTTTGAAAAGATTAACAGAGTCGACTCGTCAATTAATGGAAGGATCATATCCTGAACCCATCCAAGTAACCGCTGAGGATGAGATTGGAGAATTGACGAAGCGCTTTAATGCTATGACCCTAACCCTGCAGCGGACGGAACAGAATCGTAAAGTAATGCTCAGCAATGTGTCACATGATTTAAGAACGCCACTTAGCAATTTGAATGGTTATTTAGAGGCGTTAAGCAGTGGTGTAATTGAGGGAGACCGGGAATTGTATTTATCTCTGTTGGAAGAGTCGCAGCATATTACACGGCTTGTGGAACAGCTCCACCAACTATCCCTTTGGGAGGACAGGGGGGCTGACAGTATGGTTTTTAGCCGGATACCCATCGACGAGTTCATTACACGAAGCTTGCAATCTTTTCAACTAGAACTAGAGCGCAAAGGGATCACCTTGGAGGTTTCTCTTGAACCACATGTCATTGTTAGTAATGAGGATGGCTTACGACAGGTACTAACCAATCTGATACAGAACGCAATTACTTATAATTCTGGACATATAGTTTGGATATCAGGGGTAGTTGCAGGCGAGGACTACCGAATTACAGTATGTAATTTGGGAGAAGCGTTGTCAGAGGAGCTGCAGGAGTTGGTTTTTGAACGTTTTTTCCAAGCCGATGGTTCCAGACAGCGTAGAGAAGGGATGAAGGGGAGTGGACTTGGCCTAGCCATCGTGAAGGAGATTGTGGGGAAACTTGGAGGTCAGGTAGAGCTGACTTCAGACAAGGATAAGCATTCTTTTTCAATCACGGTACCGCTCAAACTTGGCAAGAACTGAAATATCATTTCACTGAATAGGTGAGAAAGGAGGGCAGAGGTATGGATAATATCCAGCTCGGATCATTATTAATAAACGGACGACTTGTGATGTACATGACTTTTGGTGTAATCGGGTGGCTCGTGCTGCATTACCGGTTACGGAATATTCCAGAACAAGAACTGTTCACCTCCTATGCAAGCAATGCATTCTGGATATGGCTGCTTGTATGGAAAGGGAGCTTTATGTTTCTATATCCCATTGAATTTATAGAGACGCCTATAAGCTTGCTGTATTTTGACGGCGGCAAACGTGGGATGTGGCTGGCGAGCCTGCTTGCAATACTTTACCTGTGGGTACGATCGAGAAAACAGAATTTGCCAATAAAAATATGGATGGATATCGGACTATGGTTCATCTCTGGCTGCTGGCTAATCTATCCCATCCTGCAGGTTATAGCCGGGCATCAGCCTGTTTTATATGATAAGTTAAGCGCTTTATGGTCAGGGGGATTCATGTTGATCCTGTTCCTGACACGAAGAACCTCCCGCTTTGGTGACCGGAGTGGGTATGCCATTTGGTTTCTAATTGGACATGTAGTTCTTCAGTTTCTGTTGCCTGACCGTACATTATGGCTGCTGTCATTTAGCCGGCTGCAAATCATATGTATTGCAATAGCCGCAGCCCTAACCGTATGGTCATACTTCCAGGAGAAGAACGAGAAAGGATGATGATATGAATCACATTACCATTGTAGTAGCTTTTGCCGCAGGAATGTTGTCTTTTCTATCTCCCTGTATCTTTCCATTGATTCCTGCTTATCTATCCCATTTGACAGGCTCCTCGCTGCAAGACGGCAAGCTTGTAGTACATAGAGGGAGATTGTTCTCCCAATCACTCTTTTTTATTCTGGGATTTAGTCTGATTTTTATCGCCATGGGCGCTTCGGCCAGCTTTATCGGCCAATTTTTTGCTCAGCAACGAGATTTGGTTCAGAAAATAAGCGGCTTATTCATTATTATCTTTGGTCTGCAAATGATCGGATTGCTCAATCTGTCCTTTCTAATGTCGGGCAAAACCTGGGAGACTAAAGGCGGACATAACCGTGGAGCTATTCGTTCTTTACTTACTGGATTTGCATTCGGAGCAGGTTGGAGCCCATGCGTTGGGTTGGCATTATCTTCGATTCTACTTATGGCCGGCTCAGCTGATACATTATGGAGCGGTATAGGCATGTTGGCCGTGTACTCACTTGGTCTCGGTATTCCGTTTCTGCTGATCTCCTGGCTGCTAACATACTCTATGAACGTGCTGAAAAAAATGAACAAATGGATGCCCCTGTTATCTAAGGTGAATGGGGTACTGCTCCTAGGAATGGGACTGCTCCTGTTCACAGGGCAGCTGCAACAGCTGAGTGCTTGGCTCGCTAAATATACGTTATGGGATATTACTTTTTGATAGACTGGAGGTAGTTAAAATGAAGAAAAACGTCATTGCCATCATCTTTATCATTGGATTAGTACTATATGGGGGATATGAATACTTCAACAAGTCTGAGCAACAACCCCTGCAAAGCGCAAGCTCAGAAGCGGAAAGTCGTGATGTTGGTATTGAGAAAGGGCAAGTAGCTCCAGATTTCACATTACAAGATCTGAGTGGAAATCCAGTGCGGTTGTCCGATTTTCGAGGGAAAAGAGTAATGCTCAACTTCTGGGCTACATGGTGCCCTCCGTGCCGGGTAGAGATGCCGCATATGCAGAGCATTTATGAGAATTATGAATCGGAAGATGTAGTGATCCTCGGGGTGAATATGACCTTAACGGAAAAGGCGCTTGGAGATGTCCAGCCATTTGTTCAAGAGCAGAAGCTTACTTTTCCAATTGTATTAGATGAGGACGGGGAGCTTATGCAAACGTATCAGATCGTCGCCTACCCAACGACTTATGTATTGGATGCTGATGGGGTCGTGCGGGAGAAGGTGCGGGGAGCTATGAATTATGAGATGATGTCTGAACTGCTTGCAGAAGTGAAATAGATGTTAGAATAAGAATTGAACAGAAAAAAGTGGCAGTTAGGACTTTATTATCTTGTCCAAGACTGCCACTTTTTTTTATAATCGGGGTCAGTCTATATACGACGAATATAAGAAATTACAAAGGGCGAGAAGGAACGAAGGGGAAGGTTTGGAACTGCAGGAGCGTTAGCGCTCGCCTGAAAGCTTTCCGCAGGAAAGCTCGCATCGGAAGCATGGGCTGCACCGGATTTCAACCGCGACCGGATGTCCAAACTTTCACCGTAGTAACGACCAAGCTTTGAGTGAGAATCTTAAGTTCGTCTTATATATAGTACTGTAAACCAACAAGATATAATAAGGAGCAAAATTATGAATTGTCCTCATTGTGACAACGAATTAAGTGAACTTCCATTATGTTATGGAGCTGAAGCACCACACTACTTTAATTTGGTACCAGAAGAGCAAAGAACAGAATTAACTGGCGATTTTTGTGTAATTGATGAACAGCACTTCTTTATTAGAGGGCATATTGAAATACCAATAGTGGATAGTAATGAGAAGTTTATTTGGAGTGTGTGGGTGTCTCTTAGTGAAGAGAATTTTTTTAGAGCGAACGAATTATTGTTAGTAGAAGGCAGAGAAGAGGAAGAACCTTATTTCGGCTGGTTATCGACTGAACTTTCAATGTATCCAATATCGACGTTGTCATTGAAGACAATGGTACATACACAAGAAGTGGGTGTCGTTCCGCTAATCGAATTAGAACAAACAGACCATCCCCTTGCAGTTGAACAAAGGGACGGAATTACGATGGAAAGAGTTAAGGAGCTTGCTCATTTGGTGTACCACGTGTAGTTGTAAGGAGATGGAAGGCAAGTTGATGAATTATAAGTAGAACATAGGAGGGGGGCAGCAATTTTGATGAAACATAAACTGGACACATGGAAGCGGCAGTGGCAGTGGCTTGTTCAGGCCCTGGAGCAAAAGGGGGCAAGCACCTTTATTACCATTGATCCCCCTGCACCAGAGCGGGAAATTGCTGAAGCTGAATCCCGGCTCAGAATCCAGTTGCCTGAGGAGTTCCGTTCACTGCTAAAGGATGGCTCGGGCAAAGTATTAGTATACTGGAGCTTGCCATGTGAAACGATTAAACCTTTTGATGTGAGTGGAGAAATAGGCTGGGGTACAGATCAGCTTTGTTTCTCCGATTTTGCTGATGAGGAAATGGAGGGGCAACGGCGGTATCTTACCTTTCATGTCGCCGGTAACGGGGATGAATTACTGCTGGACTTGGGCAGTCCTTCCGGAACTTCCGTTGTGCATTGGGCACATGAGACGGCAGAATTCCGGCTCCTTGCGCCATCCATAACGGCTTTTGTAGACCGGGTAACAGAACTGGGTTGTGTCGGAGCCGAGGAATGGCAGTATCCGTATTTTTGCGGGGAGTTCGGCTTGGATTTGGAGAGCGGAAATAGCAAACGCTGGAAGGCATGGCTGAATCAATACCTAACGCTTTCATTGGAACAGGCTCAGGAGGAGCTTCCGCTGCTCATCACCTATACAGAGATGAACGGGGTGGACAAGGAGGTGGCAGCAGCCTTTGCCCGCTATGATGGAGAGGCAGTGCTGCAAGCCTGGTTGAAGCGAGCCAGTGCAGAGCAAGATCCCAATCAAATCGAGTCTTTAATGTGCTTTGCAGGTGATGTTCTGAAGGAGAAAGCAGCTGATGTGGTGCGATCACTGTGGTCGGAAGCTCCAGCGGTTAAAGTGAGTCCCTCTACTCGTGCTTATCTTTCTGCACGCTGTCTGCCGGAAGGTGAGGGACTTAATCAGGTCTTGGAAATGCTGGACGTCTCTGCGAAACAGAATAAGCTGAGTGGTTATGAAGCGAATTCGCTGCTTCAGCATTTTGGAAGCCGCAGAGTGCTGGAGTGGATGGAGGAGAAGGTGTCTTTTCCTTATAACGGTTGGGATACGTTGTATGTCCATTCACAGCCTTCAGTATCCGACATCTTACACTGGCTCAGCGGGAAGGATGTACAGCGTCAGATTGTCATTTCGGCCTTATCCAGTCTGCCGGAGGATTACGTGCTGTTCCATAGTGATGTGGACGCACAGCAGGTCCGCAGCTTGCTCGAACAGGCGTTGGACACAGCTGTGCTTAAAAAAGAAAAGCAAGTCATCCGTAAGGCGCTAGAACGGCTTGCTTAAAGCAACACCTGTTAATGTGAGCTGATAAGGGTAAATCATGAATAAATCAATGGAACTAAACAAAAACTTTACTGAATAACGTCACTACTTTGACAGTTCAGGAGGGATTGTTATAAAACCGTTGATTGTAATTGCAGCACTAGTACTCGTTACGGCTTGTTCGAGTAATCATTCGGCTGACAAGCAAATGACAACTAAACAAACGAAAGTTGAGACTCGTGCTCGTCATGGTGCTTCAGCGTCAACCTTAACTCAAGCTTCTTCCATATCCACAGATGCTCCAAAGGATTCAATACTTAGAGCTAAACAAGCACAAGTACCTGGTGATGTTTCGGATTTGCTGGGTGGACTTTTAGGCAACAATACGCCGACAGAGAGAACACCTACGCAGACTGCGTATCCGCAATCAGCTACTACTAACCCGGAACCGTCAGCAAATCCACAGCATTCTGCTTATCCAGGGCGGTCAACTAACCCCCAGAAGTCTGCCAATCCAGAAGCATCCGGCGATTCATCCCAATATGTGCAGCAAGTGTTAGATCTGGTGAACCAGGAACGAGCGAAAGCAGGCTTGAAATCCCTTAGCTTAAATAGTGCGCTTTCGAAAATGGCTCTGGCCAAGGCGCAGGATATGTACGACAACAATTATTTTGACCATCAGTCTCCGACGTATGGCTCCCCATTTGATATGATGAAGGCATTTGGGATCACCTATAATTCAGCAGGTGAGAACATCGCCAACGGCCAGACAAGCGCGGAGGAAGTGATGAACCAATGGATGAACAGTCCTGGTCATCGTGCGAACATCTTGAATAGCAGCTTTACCGAAATTGGAATTGGCTACTACAACAAAGAGTGGGTTCAAGAATTTACAGGCTAGTGGGAACCTTCTGAGTCTTTAGATGCGAATGAAGATTACATGAAATAAAACAAGTCGGAGCGAATCCATTCGCTTCGGCTTGTTTTTTATTTAGTCGATACGGACTTGAACCATTCGTTCACTTCTTTGGTGATCTGGTCACCGCCGTTAGCTTTCCAATTGGTAACAAATTGGTCGAAGGCATCTACTGGCAGCTTACCGTAAATGATTTTGTTGAAGGTTTCCATTTCGGACTGACGAAGCAGGTTCCATTTGGAGACCATCGTTGGCGTCGCAGCACCTGTGAAGTAGTTTTGCTTACGAATGTCTAATTACGACATAACCACTTTAGCAGCTGCCCAGTTTTCCGGTTTACGGAACTCGGCCATCTGTTTTTCATAAGGAGTTTCTGGTGTCTTACCATCTGCTAGTTTAACAAGTGTCTTCATGTACAGATCAGCAGGTACATTTTTCAACAGATCGGGAGCAGGCCAGTCCGGCACCCAGTTCGCGCCTGGCAGGATTCCTGCTGCGCCTTTTGTCCAGCTCTCAGCAGATTTACCTTCATCCCACAGCGCGGAGTCTGTATGAATATAGCCTTTATCCATCCACTCACTAAGCTTTGCTAGTGCCTGCTTGGCACCAGGATTAATGGAGCCGTAGGTGCTAAGCCATCCGGATTCTCGTTCTTGAATTTGTCCATGATATTCTCAAGATCAGAGATGGTTTTCGGTGCTTCAAGATGCAGCTTTTCCATCCAATCTTCGCGCAACCATAGCAGCGTGTCGTCATTATCCGTATACTCAAGGATCGGCATATTGTATTTCTTACCGTTCTTGGTGAACGGGTACCACAGCTCCGGATGGGCTGCTGCATGGTCTTTCAGAATTTTATTGGCGTACTTGTCAAACAGCTCATCAATAGCAATGAACTGACCGGAATCAATCAGCTGATTGGTCAATACCGCGTTGCAAACGATCATCGTTCAGGCAGATATGTCAAAGCTCGATCCGTCAGCCGTTGCCAATCTGTAACAAATTACCATTCGGGCTTCGCAGATCTTTATCAGTGCACTGCCGATACTGCTGGTGTATCCGTTCCTGCAACGTTATTTTGTGACGGGTATCGTGGTTGGAGCTGTGAAGGAGCAGTCGCTGGAGAGAACCAACCTTCCGAATGGCCTCGAAGTGTAAATAACGGCATTATTGTACCCTAAAAGTGATAACGTGAAGGAATTAACCAAAATATGTCGAATACGATGGATTAAGATAATGAAAGGGGGATTTGCTATGTGGTTTTACAGTTACAGAAAACCAATAAGAATCCGTCACCTCCCTCAATATTAAAAAAATTGAGGAGGATTACAATGAAAATAAATGATAATTATTTGAAGGAACAATTAAAGCATGTATATTGGTTAAATGGTGGTTGTTGTGCAGGGAAGTCCACAATGACAAAGAAATTTGTTAAAGAGTTAGGATTTCAAACACTGGAAGATAACGTGATGAAGTACAGACCATTCACAAATCCAGTTGAATACCCTGCCTTACAGTATCCTCATTCGGGTTTAGATTGGGATAAATGGTTCAATAAACCTAATGATGAACATGTTCATTGGCTTTTTCAAATTGTCGAAGAGATGATGGAGTTTTTCGTTACGGATTTGTTAAAAATGCCTACTGATAAACCAATCATTATAGACTTAGGAATTATGCCCGAGCGTATATTACCCTTTATTCCAAAAGAAAGAATGATTTGCCTCTATACTTCTGACGAAGAAATAGAAAGGCTATATTTCTTTAGAGAAGACCATAAGATGATTTTGGATGTTATTAATCTTACATCAAACCCTGCGGCAACAATCGCAAATGGCAATAAAAACATGGTGAGATTTTCTCATGAGGTAAGAAGCGCTTGCATTCGAAATGGCATCAAAACACTGGAAAGAACACCCGAAATGAGTGTTGAAGAACAGTTTAAATTAGTTCGTGAGCATTTTGGAGTATGAGATGAAAACAAACAATTGTTGATTTCATTGATAGGTAACACAATTGATAGCCTGTTGAACTAACGATGAATGATAGTGTAGTAAAAAGGAAAGTCCCTTCAAAAACCCACTTCCGTTAAAAAAGGAGTGGGTTTTTGTTTAAATTGTTATACAACATATGGATTTGGTTTGAATGACAGACTCACTCTTTAAAATAGGGTGTAATCCCTTTTGAATATAGGTTCTCCACTAACTTGAAAAATTCTTCTGACGATAAATCCTGTTGACGCTGGAGCCAAAGACGAAATAAAGAAAGGGATGTTGTCAGGTAAAACTCAACGAAGTACGGCGTTAAGGAATGGTTTTGCGGAACGTTTAATTCTAATTGATCCAACGTGATTTCTTTTTTTAAGCGTTTTAAAAAATGGGCACTTCCATAATCACCTAAAAGGGCATTAAGAACCAGGAGATGTTCTCTTTTATCCAGACAAAAGAGCGTATCTTGAACCGTATGCATCGATAGCTCTTTATTCGCCAATTCTTTTTTCATCTCATTCAATAAGTCATTTTCAACAGCGTCTAACAATTCGTACATGTCAGTAAAGTATTGATAAAAGGTGCTGCGGTTATATCCTGACTTATTCGCAATTTCCTGAACCGAAATCTTCTCAATCGGCTTTTGGCTATATAACTCACAAAAAACATCTACAAACTTTTGTCTTGTTTTCTCTGTTATTTGGGGTTGCTTTTTCATATTTCCCTCCTACTAGCGAATAAGAATATCATCCGACAAATCATAAAAAACTGATGGTTGATCAAGGAATAATGAAGATTTATAATCACATCATACAACATGTTGTCGGATAATCAAAAGGAAATGTTAATAAGTAGGGGTGGTTTTAATGACAGCAAAACAAGATAGAATTTTAATTTTTGGTGCAGGTGTCATCGGGAGCATGTACGCAATAAAGCTTATTGAAGCAGGGTTTGACGTTAGCCTGTTTGCACATTCTAATAGATATAAATCATTAAAAGAAAATGGCCTGCAATATATAGAAAAAGGTACAGTTAGATCGATACAAGTGAATGTCATTGATACGCTCGAAAATGACGATGTATATGATTTTATTTTCGTTACCGTTCGTTATGACCGGTCCGAATCAGCGTTGTTAGCGCTAAAAGATAATCAAAGCAAAAATATAGTTACGATGACTAATAATTCAATTGGATTTTCTTCATGGCTGGATATCGTAGGGGATAGACTTTTACCAGCTTTTCCCGGCTTCGGCGGACAGATTAAAGATGGAGTGTTGCATGCTCGATTTCTGCCAAAGATTATAGCGGCAACTGCATTTGGAGAAATTAATGGTGTAGTGACAGAACGCATAGAAAAACTCGCAAACGTATTTAAAACAGCAAAGCTTCCCTACGTTATAAAAAAGGATATGCAAGCGTATCTAATCACACATTCCGTATCAGACATTGCCATGTTGAGCTTTTTGCATTCAGAGAATAAGATAAATGACAAAAAAACAGCCAGTACCAGAAAGACGGCACGCAAAATAACAGTCACTTTAAAAGCGTATCTAAGGGCAATACAAAAAGCCGGCGTTTCAATTGACCCACCTATGCTTAAAATGGTGCTTAAATTTCCAAACTTATTGTTGGATCTTTTCTTTATGACATGGCTACGAACTAAAATGGTTAGGGATATGATGTTGCCGGATTATGCGAATAATGCTAACAATGAGATTGTGCAGCTGAGTAATGATTTAATAAAATTTTTAAGTCAAAATGATATCAAATCGGAAATACATGTTCAGTAATTTATTTACGGGAAAAGATAATGGAACAACAACAGCGGCAGTCTAAGACTTTATTTATCAAGTCTTGTTCTGTCGCTGCTTTATTTATTAATTTTTATACTTTGTAATATAGTCGATATATTCTACCGCACTGTGATTGATCTCCTCATCGCTAGCTTGAAATGAAGCCCCGAAGACAGCAAAGTAGGGGAGTGCTACTGCGCCCACATGTTTTGTACTGGCTTTGAAAGGCGAAGTCACTTCATCCACGGTAAAAGAAACAGAGCCTTCCGGCACATAATTTTCTTTTTTATCGCCTATGGACATGGCAAGCCCCATCTTCTTCCCTTTAAGCTTGTCACCGTTTGATCCATAAGCCCATCCATATGCAAACACATCATCAAACCACTTTTTTAATAACGGCGGATAACTGTACCAATACAAAGGGAATTGCAAGATGACATGGTTATGTGCTTCTAATAGCTTTTGTTCTCTAGGAACATCAATGTTCCAGTCAGGATACTCTTTGTAAATCTCATGAATGGTAATATCGTTTGGATATTGTAGCAGTTCTTCTTTCCATCGCTGGTTTACCCTTGAATCCTCAAGGTTCGGGTGCGCTATAATCACTAGTGTTTTCATTATGAAAATTCCTTTCTCAGGCCCATATCAAAGAGTGTAGCCTCTGGTGCCTTGCCTCATTTTTCGAATATGATCATTATGTTGCAGGCTTTAAGAAAAGAAAATACACACAATGAGGTAAGATGGTTACTTCAAAGTAAGTACTGGACTCGCAAAAAAATGTATGCAACAATGAAATTTTAGACGACTGTAGCAGTCAGCATGAGTGAGGGGTTACTTTTATGAAACAATACAATCTGGGCATAGAGGCAACACTTGAAATCATCGGCGGTAAGTGGAAAGCTCTGATTATTTGCCTGTTAATGTCTGGTGTGAAGAGAACAAGCGAATTACAGCGTAATATTCACGGCATTTCACAAAAGGTTCTGATCCAGCAGCTTCGTGAGCTTGAAAAGGATGGACTTGTAAGCCGACACGTATATCAGCAGATGCCGCCAAAAGTTGAGTATAGCCTCACCGAATATGGTGTCACTGCCAATAAAATCGTTGATGTCATGTGTTCTTGGGGCAAAGAAAATATTCAAATGAGGCAACAGCGAGGAGAAGATATTGTGTTACTGGAAGAGATGTTACCGGATCACTAGTTCATCCTGATGGATTTATTTACCTGCTTTGTCCTGTATTTATTATTAAATAGTTGACAGCGGGTAAAGGTCGATCTAGAATAAAACAAACGTTTAATTTAAACAATCATTTAATTTGGCGTATTACAAAAAAAGGAGAGATACCTATGCTTTATGCTTTAAAAGCTTATCTGAAGAAACCCGCGACCATCGTCGGAGTTGTGATGCTACTGATGTTTCAAGTTATTTTTAGCATCATCTGGATGACGGGTTACAAGGGAATTAATGAGAATACGACTAAGCTATCGATTGCAATAGTCAATGAAGACCAAGGCGCTGGTGCCAAGATCAGCGAGCAACTGGCATCATCACTTCCGTTTCATATGGTAACAGGAATGAATTTGGAAGAGGCGAAAGGAAGTCTGGAGCGGCGCGAGGTGCAGATGGTACTGCAGGTGCCTGCAGATTTCTCTCAACAACTCCAAAGCCAGGGGCAACAAGCAGAGCTTCGTTACACGATCAATGAATCCAATCCAATGATGATTAAGAGTGTGATGCAGAGCGTCGCAGCTCAAATTACAGCAACCGTGGGTAAGCAAGTTACGATTCAAGGAACGGAAGCTGTACTGAAGCAGGCAAATGTGCCGGCAGCTCAAGCGCAGGGTATCGCACAAGGCGTTGTAGATAAAGTCAATGCAAATATGACATTTACCAACCCTGTTCAGGGTATGAATAATCAGATGGTACCGATGATGATGGTGCTCGCCTCGTTCGTTGGCGCCATGATCATGGGGATGAATTTTCAGCAGGCGACGGATATGATAGGTCCTGGCATCTCAAAATGGAGCAAGTTTGGTGCCAGGGTGGTCATTAACGTTAGTTCCGCAATCGTTGTCTCTTTAATCGGATCATCACTGATCGCCGGGCTGGGGGGCCAGCATGCAGGGGGCTTTATCTCTGTCTGGTTGTTCCAAGCATTATTCCTTCTGACCTTTATGTTCTTCGCTCAGATGTTCTTGATCGTTTTCGGTATGGCTGGAATGCTGTTCAATATGACGCTATTGTCGTTGCAGCTGGTTTCCTCGGGGGCGATGGTTCCACGGGAATTACTTAGTGGATTTTACCAAGGGTTAGGTCATTACCTGCCAGCGACCTATGCCGTGGACGGCTTGATGAATCTATTGTTCGGAGGTCCAAGCGTTGTCTCTGACGTTCTCTTACTGGTGGCGATCCTCGCAGCTTCGCTTTTCGTGAGCCTGGCTGCGACAGGACTTCGCAAACAAACCCAGCGCGCGGTAGCACCTATAGCGGTTCCTGTTAAATAGAAGGTCGCTGCGACAGACTTGCCTATCCGTGATAGAGCATCCATAATAGGTTCTATATGATCACGCGAGGAGATTGATTGAATCATGACTACAGCTGATCCCGACATGAAGCTGCGCATCCTGCTAGCGGCCAAAAAATTGTTTGCGCGACAAGGCTATGACGGTACCAGTGTCAGACAAATTTGTGAGGAAGCAGGAGCGAATGTGGCGCTCGTCTCTTATTATTTTGGCGGCAAAGAGAATTTGATGCGCGCTATATTTGAACAGTTTTTTTCAGGGAATCGGATAAAGGATAGTGGGGACCACTTGAGTCATCCTGTAGAGGGGCTGGCTTTGCTGATCCGGGAGATTATTTTCTTTGGGTTAGAGGACTCAGAACTGAGCAACATCATCAAGCAGGAGATTGATCTCGACTCTCCGCGTTCTGATATCGTGCGTATTTATGTCCACCCCGTATGGGAGAAGGTACGCGAACTGCTGGAGCGGGGCCGTGAGGAGGGCTTCTTCCACTTTGATTCATTGGATCACACACTGATGTTTGTCATTGGAGCCGCCACTCTTTCATTCAAGATTCATACCGCGCATAGCAGCTTGCTAGAGAACATAAACTATGACTCTGCAGTGACCGCAGACCATATTGTTAAGCTCGTAATGACTTCCTTACGTACAACTGACATAAGCTCCTAAGCCTTGATGAGCTGGATAATGTTTATTTTAAGCTTGACCGATGAAGACGTTAACGGATGTAATCTATCTGGTTAGCGTCTTTTTCATTTCCAGCAACAATTCAAGGGAAAAGCATCAGCAACGAAAAATATTACAGCCGACAGCCTCGAGCAGGTCTTAAGAGTGATTAAAGGATACATCTCCAGTCCGTTCCACTAGGGTCGGATTTTTGTTTTAATAAATCATGAGAAAACGCTACAGACGCAGTGTGATGGTTATTTAGAATCGTTAAGTTACGAGTTTAAATTCAGTTTATAAACGTCGGTTACCATCGTTACACAATCAATTGTTTAGGGGGAGTAGAACGTGAATCAATTTCAAAAAGCGAAAACAGCACGAGACAAAAGTGACTGGGCGATCGAAGCACAAGGACTTGTCAAAACGTATGGAAGCAACCGTGCCGTTGATGGTGTGGATCTGAATGTAGGTACCGGGATGATCTATGGAGTGCTAGGTCCGAACGGGGCAGGAAAGACAACCGTAATTCGCATGCTGGCAACGTTATTGCGGCCAGATGGAGGTTCGGCACGTGTCTTCGGGCATGATGTGGTTAAGGAGCCTCAGATTGTGCGTCAATTAATTGGCGTGACTGGCCAATATGCATCGGTTGATGAGTCACTTAGCGCGATCGAGAATCTGGTGATCTTCTCCAGACTCCTTGGACTGGGGCGGGCCGAAGCACGGCAAAAATCTGCAGAACTTCTAGAGGAATTTGGACTGAGTGAAGCTGCGAAACGTCCCCTTAAAAATTTCTCCGGTGGTATGCGCCGCCGGCTGGATTTAGCGGCAAGTCTCATTGCTCAGCCGCCACTCATTTTCCTGGATGAACCAACAACCGGCCTTGATCCGCGGACGCGTAATCAAATGTGGGATACTATTCAGCGGCTCGTAAGTACTGGATCAACTGTATTGTTAACTACGCAGTACCTGGAAGAAGCGGATCAGCTCGCTGACCGGATTGCGGTTATTGACAAAGGGCATGTCGTCGCTGAAGGTACCGTAGACGAACTGAAGGCATCCGTCGGTACTTCATCGCTGCATTTAAAGGTCCAGAATACGCAGGATTTGAAAAATGCCCGGCAGACTGTTGAACAAGTGCTTAAGGTTCGTTCTAATATATCACTGGAAGCAGGGGAAATCACTGCCCCAATGGGGAACGTTGACGTGGTCACCGACCTGCTGATCGCGCTCCGCGAGGCGGGGATTCCATTAGCAGAGATGAGTGTACAGAAACCAACACTTGACGAAGTGTTCCTAACGCTCACAGGCGATGGAGTGAAGGCGGACGCCCAGCTTGCATCAGAGCAATTGAAGAATACGAAGGAGGTAACAGCGTGAGTACTTTAATAAAACCGGGTGCAGAACGCCAATTAAAAAACCATACCAGCTTCGGTCAATCGGTACGTAATTCGTTGACTATGGCCTACAGGGGGCTGCTCAAAATCCGGCGTACTCCTGAGCAACTATTTGATGTTACGCTTCAACCCATCATTTTCACCCTGATGTTCACTTATATCTTTGGCGGGGCTATTTCAGGGGATGTAGTGAGCTATTTGCCCGTCATCATTCCCGGTATCCTTGTGCAGACCGTGATTACGACCTCCATCGTCACTGGCGTACAGTTGCGTGAGGACATGGAAAAAGGCGTGTTCGACCGATTTAAATCACTACCGATCTCCCGGATCGCTCCGCTCGCCGGAGCCCTGCTCGCGGATACAGTCCGGTATACCATAGCGACTGTACTCACTTTTGTCATGGGCTATATTATGGGCTTCCGGCCAGAGGGTGGCTTTGGATACGTTGCACTTGCTGGACTTCTTGTCATTGCATGTTCGTGGGCAATTAGCTGGATCTTCGCCTTCTTCGGCGTCATTGCGCGTACTGCTTCCAGTGTACAAGGGATCTCGATGATCGTCCTATTTCCACTCACGTTCCTCTCGAATGCATTCGTACCCGTCGACACTATGCCGAATTGGCTCCAATGGTTTGTGAAGATCAATCCGATCTCGCATCTTGTCACCGCCGTCCGCAATCTGGTCAACCATGGAACCGTGGGCAGCGATCTTGTCTACTCTCTAGTCGGCGCCGCAGTCATTGTGGCCATCTTTGTCCCGATCACCGTTCGCGCTTATATGCGCCGCACATAATTGAAGTGGTTCTTCTGAAGATTATGGTTTGTGATGTTCACGTGAATCTATTATTCGAAGCTTCCGTCATTGTTATTGATGGAAGCTTTTTTGCAAATAGCTATATTTCCGCAGTGAAGTGGACGGATAGAATGTCAAATATATAAAGAAACTCCGGATTATACGAAGTATGGCGATGATTACGATCCGAAGGAAGGAGAAGCAATGGGGAATTTTTTTAGGACAAAAAAGGCAATATCAGCAAGTATAGTTCTATTAATCGTGATCATTATTGCTGGTTGTTGGCAACAGCTTGGGACTCTGTTCACAGTGGGGAAGTATGGGGATGTCGATGAAATGGTAGAGACCATAATGACCAAAACAGCAACTCCTGGAGTTGCAATGGTTTCATCCAAGCAGGGCAGGACAGATTTTAAAGTATATGGGTTCGCGGATGTCGATCAACAAAAGGAAGTGAATGAAGAATCACTGTTTGAATTAGGATCGACTACCAAGGCATTCACGGCCCTGGCTATAATTCTATTGAAGGAAGAGGGATATTTAGCGTATTCGGATTATGTCTCAGATTATCTTCCCGCGTTCGCCCCAACCTTTAAAGGAGAGAAGGCCAATATTACAATTAACCAGCTGTTGGCTCATACAAGCGGGATTCCATCATGGAGTATTCGATTGATTCCTGAAGGAACTACTTCAGAAACGCTTGGAAACACAATACATAAAATTTCAGACATTGCACTAGATACATATCCGGGTACAGAATATCAGTATGCAACCGTTAATTATGATATTTTGGCGATGATTATTGAGAAGGTTACAGGTATAAGCTATCAGGATTATGTAACTCAGAATGTTCTACTTCCGCTGGGAATGACAGACAGCTATTTTTCCACAGGCCAGGAACAGAAACGGGATCAGCTTAGCAGAGGATATCGCGTATTTTTTGGCAAAAGCTTAGCGTATGATGCTCCCAGATATTATGGGAATATTGCTGCAGGGTATCTAGTATCAAACATAAAGGATTTAGCGCGCTGGATCAATGCCCAGATGGGAATAGGGGATATACCAGATGATCTAAGAAAGGCTATACTGCAATCTCATGAAGCCGACCTGCGGAGTGCCGGATATGAAGCTGAGGGTCAGTACTATTCATACGGATGGAGCAATGAGCCGGCTACGCGGATGATTAGCCATACTGGAAGCAATCCTAATTATTCGTCACACGTCATGATTAATTTAGAACGGCAGGAGGCTGTGTTCGTACTGTCTAATTTGAATTCAACTGCCCCGTCACTGATTGCGCAGAACATTTATGAGAATATGAACGGGAATCCCATTACGCCCTTTAAATATGATGATAGCAATATCTTAATGGATGGGGTATTTTCATTCTTAGTCCTGTTAGCAGTTATTAGCATAATTGTTAAGGCGGTTAAACTGGCTGGGGCAAACATACAAATCATGCATACTAAACGATCAAGACGCAGGAAAAGAATTGGAACGGGTATCTATCTGTTCTTAAACGTGCTGTTACTGATATTAATTCTGATCTGGCCTTATTTGATCAACTACAATTACTATATGATTAGCGTATGGATGTCGTATTCAGTATTATTATGGATGGGGCTTGCTGCGATCAGTTGCGTATTATCGGTTATAGCACTTGTTCTTGATGAGATGTTCGCGTAAATCAATTATTTTAGAAACTTCTGCCGATGGTACTGGCGGGAGTTTTTTTGTTTGAAAGTATGATTGTAGTAATCGTCATGTTCTTCCATTTAATAGTATGATAGAAATAAGTTCTAAAAGTTTGTTTAAACACGATATTTTCATAAGTAGAATTATACATTTAACCAGACTTGGAGGTAGTTTTTTTTGAAATCGACTGATGTTATACATGACTTTATGAATTGTTTAAATCAACTAAAAGCCTATGATATTTCCCCGACATTCGAAACTAATATGCCTGGATTTCATAATCATCCCTCACTCGGAATTGTGGAGAATCATCGCAATTTTTGCCACCATGGTTATTATGCACAAACCTTAATTATTTCAGAGCACACGGGTTCTCATGTTGATGCTCCTGTCCATTGTCATGGGGAACAAGCAACGATTGATCAATTGCCCGTCGATTGTTTAATGGGTCCTTATAAGAAATACGATCTTGCGTCCTTTGCTCCTGAGGCAGGTAAACCAGTTGAATTGCAAATCATTAAAGAAATAGAGAAGCGTGATGAATTCTCCGTTCAAGCGGGTGATATTGTCCTTATTGATTTTGGATGGGACAAATATTACAAGCCGGATAGTAGCGGTAGTGAAAGAGAATGGTGGGGTAAAAATGAACCTGGTCTAACCAACGAGGTATGCAAATATTTTAGTGAGGCAGGAATTAAAGCCATTGGGGCAGATACCCCAGGTGTAGATATTTGCATGTTAGATGGGAAAATTCTAAGTGCTCCAGGTCATGTGGAATATTTTTTGCCGAACAATATTTTAATTATGGAGGGATTCAGTAGAATGAGCCAAGCTCCTGCAATCGGGATTTTTATGGCACTTCCATTGAAGATCAAAAATGGTTCTGGATCTCCTATTCGTCCTATTTTGTTAGCCTAGATATAACAGATCATTCCAACTGCGTCGCTTAAGCTAACGAAACACTATGAATACCTATGATAACAAGTTACTGCCAATATAGGTTGTCTGCTAGGGCTGGGTTGTTCGCGCGAATCAATATTTCATTGAAGCCCCAACGATTCGTACTAACGTGGCTTTTTGCTATATAATGTTTAAGCATATATTGTTTTATGAGAATAGTTGAACCCCAGGAGGAACAGAATGTCAAAAGAATATTCGCGAATGTATATTGAAAGTGTAAAGCTTGAGTTGTTAAACAGGCTCGGATTGAAGCAGGTTTATTTTAAAGGACAAAACGGTGATGACCTGCTGTATGAGGCAACGGGTTTTGACAGAGGAACTGAGCATAAATTTTGCGTCAGAACGAAGAAGGGAACCATCGATGAGCTGGTTGGGGGCAAATGGATGAAAGTCCGTAGCTTCACGATTAAAAGTAAAGAACAATAACAAAATATTGATTGCTTACTTTGAAAAATGGAGAACGTTGAAATGATTATAAAAATGACCTACTCCAATGTATGTGATTATAACAACTCGAACGAGAGTTTCATCGTTTCAGGGCGAGTGATTCCTAAGTATGAGGATGGAAAATGGTCTTATACGAAAGAGATATTTTCTCAAACATATTTGAAGCAATATGAGAATGAAGAGATCGATACATCTTATATTGAAGATACAGAAAAAGCTGTTTTTTTATATTACGATGATAATCTCTGCGTTGGACGGATTAGACTTCGTGCTAATTGGAATGGATATGCTTTCGTTGATGACATTGGGGTATCCAAGGAGTGGCGACAGCAAGGGATTGGAAGCAAGTTATTAGAAAAATCTAAAGAGTGGGCAAAGCAAAATAACCTGATGGGTCTTATGCTTGAAACGCAAGATGTCAACGTGTCTGCTTGTGATTTTTATGCAAAAAACAATTTTGTAATCGGTGGACTTGATAGTATGCTTTACTCCAATTTCTCTACAGCTAATGAAAAGGCGATTTTTTGGTACTATAAGTTCTAGTTTCCAAGTATCTGCTCAGGCTGGAGAACGTTCTACTCATGATATTTCTAAAGGCAACCTTACAGGGTTGTCTTTATTTTTTTGTCTTTAACAACAATAATATATCTAATATCAGAAATTATTTATTGTAAAACAATAAATGACATGTTAAAGTCTAAATAAATTCAATGATAAGTGAGGGGCTTTGTATGAAACGTGGAACAACACTTTTTTTAAAGGCAGCGGTGATTTTAATTGCAATTCCAGTGCTTGCTTTGTGCATCTTTTTGGTGCCTGAGATCGGGAAATTTGCAGCTGAGCTGTATCCAGATATGGCTTATCTCGAATATCTTGTCTTTATTGTTTTTTATGGATCGGCGATTCCTTTTTACATTGCGCTGTATCAAGCTTTGAAGCTTTTGGGGTATATTGACAAGAACAAAGCGTTCTCTGAGTTATCCGTAAGCGTGCTAAACAAAATAAAATACTGTGCAATCACGATCAGTGGCTTGTATGTACTTGCCTTGCCTCTTTTCTATCTTGTCGCGGAGAAGGATGATGCTCCGGGGGTTATAGTCATCGGATTAGTTATGATTTTTGCTGCCATGGTGATTGCCGTGTTTGCAGCTGTTCTCCAAAGGCTTTTAAAAGAGGCTATAGCTATAAAATCTGAAAACGATTTGACAGTCTGAGGTGAAAACAATGGCGATTATAATCAATGTTGATGTGATGTTGGCGAAGAGAAAAATGAGCGTAACAGAACTTTCCGAGAGGGTAGGAATCACGATGGCTAACCTCTCTATATTGAAAAACGGAAAGGCAAAAGCGATTCGATTATCCACGTTAGAAGCGATTTGTAAAGCCTTAGAGTGCCAGCCTGGCGATATTTTAGAATACAAAAATGACGAAGATTCCACCAATATCGGTTAAAGAGCTGTACGGATTATTAAGATAAACCGCCAATAAATGCTGGGATCCATGGACTTGTACGTAAAAATGTACAGGTTCTTTGTTTAATTTTTAATATCTGTATGGAGTTGCGACGCTATAACCTTTATAATATGACGAGTATACTGTATAAAGGAAAAGGTGTTAATTCATGAGCATATTAAATGTAGAAAAACTAAGTCACGGGTTTGGAGATCGTGCAATTTTCACGGATGTATCCTTCCGCCTGCTGAAGGGCGAACATATCGGTCTGATTGGTGCCAATGGGGAAGGTAAATCCACCTTCATGAACATTATCACAGGCAAACTTCAGCCGGACGAAGGTAAAGTCGAATGGGCCAGACGTATGCGGTCGGGCTATTTGGATCAGCACGCTGTGCTTACAAAAGGACAGACTATGCGCGACGTTCTGCGCGGGGCGTTCCAATATCTATTCGATATGGAGCAAGAGATGAACGACATGTACGGCAGAATGGGCGACGTGACCCCGGAGGAACTGGAGCAGCTGCTGGAAGATGTCGGAACGATTCAGGATACGTTAACGAACCAGGATTTTTATATGATCGACGCCAAAATCGATGAAACGGCCCGCGGGCTGGGCCTTACAGACATCGGTTTGGACAAGGACGTCCATGATCTCAGTGGTGGTCAACGGACCAAGGTGCTGCTAGCTAAGTTGCTGCTGGAGAAACCGGACATTCTGCTGCTTGACGAGCCTACGAACTATCTTGACGAGCAGCACATCGTATGGCTGAAGCGGTATTTGCAGGAATACGAGAATGCCTTCATCCTGATTTCCCATGATATTCCGTTCCTGAACAGCGTTATTAACTTGATTTATCATATGGAGAATCAGACGTTGTCGCGTTATGTGGGGGATTATGATTACTTCCAGCAAGTATATGAGGCGAAAAAGCAACAGCTTGAATCTGCTTTTAAACGCCAGCAGCAGGAAATTGCGGATTTGAAGGACTTCGTTGCGCGGAACAAAGCCAGTGTAGCTACCCGGAATATGGCGATGTCCCGGCAGAAGAAGCTGGATAAGATGGATGTTATCGAACTCTCCAAGGAGAAACCGAAGCCGCAATTCAACTTCAAGTCCGGACGCACTTCGGGCAAGATGATTTTTGAAACAAAGGATCTCGTAATCGGCTACGACTCACCGTTGTCCAGACCTTTGAACCTGAGCATGGAGCGTGGACAAAAAATCGCGCTTGTCGGTTCGAACGGAATCGGTAAAACTACGCTGCTGCGCAGCATTCTCGGCCAAATTCCAGCGATTTCAGGTTCCGCCAAACTTGGCGACCTGCTAGACATTGGTTATTTCGAGCAGGAAATAAAGGAAGCGAACTACAACACCTGTATTGAAGAAATTTGGAACGAGTTCCCGTCCTTCACACAGTTTGAAATTCGGGCGGCTCTGGCCAAATGTGGTCTGACGACCAATCATATTGAGAGCAAGATAGCGGTCCTAAGCGGCGGCGAGAAAGCTAAAGTCCGCTTGTGCAAGCTGATTAATCGCGAGTCGAACCTGCTTGTATTTGACGAGCCTACCAACCACTTGGATGTGGATGCGAAGGACGAGTTGAAGCGTGCGCTTCAAGCGTATAAGGGCAGCATTTTGCTGATTTCCCACGAACCTGAGTTTTACCAAGATATCGTGACAGAAACGTGGAACTGCGAATCGTGGACGACGAAAGTATTTTAAAATGCAACAAAGAGGCTGCCTCATAGAGGTGGCCTTTTTTATATGGACTAGCGAGAACGCATTATAACTTTTCCAATTTAGTAGTGGTTGCTATCGTTAAAATTGGGTGGGAAATGCAAGTAGGAACGGCTAAAATTTGCAGGAGTTATACTTTTCCAGTACATGGTATAATAAGACAAAAGTTCATAGGGCATTCCAACAGGAGGGGGTACATAGCAATACGCCGAAATAGTTAGAACGATGTTGAAAAATCAATAACAGAAAGGATGTTAATCGTTGAAAAGAATCGATGTCACGTATGTACTTATAACTGATCTTTCTAGGTCCAAAGTCCTCATGGTACACAATATAGATCGAGATAGTGATAGTTGGTCTCTTCCAGGAGGTACTGTAGAGCACAATGAAACTTTAGAGCAAGCAGCAATTAGAGAAGCGAAAGAAGAAACGGGTTTGGATATTGAAGTATTTGGATTAGTAGCCTTAAATGAATGCAAGTTTGAAAAGCAAAATGAACATGCCCTATTTTTCACGTTCAGAGCTGCAGTAATTGGTGGAAACGAAGAAATTGTAAGACCTGAAGAAATCTCAACCATTGCCTGGATCGATATTGAAAAGGCTGAAGAATTAATGCCTTATTACCAAGAAGGCATTAGGAAATTAATTGAAGGCAATGAAGTAACATATCTAAATCAGGGTAGCGAGTAATATGGCATCTAAATAGAAACCGATGATTAGGGGGCTCTTTAAACGATGTTAAAGCTAATGCGAGTAGGCACGATTTATTTACCTGTAACGAACCCTGAATTATCTTGCAAAATGGTTTTGTGAGAAACTACATGCTGAACTAAGTTATATAGATGAAGGAAATAATCATGCCATTCTTAATTTAGCTTACAATTCCGTTGGTGACATTGAAGATAGAGGGCATTCGGGAAGGAATTTTATTATTACGGACCCCGACGGGAATAAGTACGACGTCTGGAGTGAGCTGTCCATCGAATTTAAGGAGAAGTACAACATCATTTGAGCTTGAAGAGTGATATTTTACATTTAAAATAGCTCCTTCAAGCGTGAAACTCGCATGTAGATGGATTTGAAGCTGGTGGCATATACACACAAATTTGTGTTTTTTCTAAATGGTACAATTAGTCGGGAGAGTCTAAGCTCTCTCTTTTTGTGCTGACTAGAAATTCTCCTTCCTGGAGCGCTATGGTATGATGGAATGAACCGGAGATTATCGAAAGGAATGAGTGAGTTGAAACATCCTTTTCATCTAAAAGCAGTATGGAATGGTGGACGTAATAGTGAAGGACATATCGATGCAGGCGGGTTAAAAACAATCATTTCGATTCCGCAGGAGATGGGTGGTCCGGGAACAGGTACGAATCCTGACGAAATGCTGCTGGGGGCAGCGTCAACCTGTTATCTAATTACGCTGGCAGCGATGCTTGAGCGTGCGAATATTACACCACAGGATCTGACACTGGAGTCTGAAGCGACTGTAGATGTAACGAATAACGTATTTACGTACGAACGGATCGTGCACAAACCACGAATTGTGCTGAAGAGCGATGCAACAGAGGCAGAACTGAGCAAGGCAGAGCAGTTGACACATAACGCAGAAGCGTCCTGTATGATCTCCAGAGCCGTAGCGGGTAATGTCTCCATCGAGACACAGCCGGTTATTGAAATAGCAGAGGGCGTTCCATATTCAGAGTAAATGAGAAAGTGAGAGTAGATAAATGACGACCAATGGAGTAGAGATTAGAGAGGCCATATCTGAGGATTTGGAGCAAATAGAAAAGATATTGTCTGCGTGTAAACGTGATCTGGAACAGAAGGGCATTTATCAGTGGAATGATCAGTACCCTAATACAGCCTACTTTTTGGAGAAACTAGAACATAGAGAACTGTATGTAATTGAACATGAGGACGAAATTGCAGGATCATTTGTACTGGATGAACATGCGATGCCCGAGTGGGAAGAAGTGAAGTGGCGGTTTAAGCAGGGGAGATATCTCCTCTTGCATGCTTTGTTCATTAATCCGCTGATTCAAGGAAAAGGGTTAGGGAATAGAGTACTGGACTTTTTTGAGGAGACGGCTGTGAAAGGACAATATGACGGGATTCGGCTTGATGTATTTTCCAAAAACGAGGCTGCCTTAAAGTTCTATACGAAAAGGGGATTTGAGCATCGAGGAGATGTCATTTTGCCCTTTAAACCGGTGGATAATCAAATATACGCATGTTATGAAAAAATACTGCGGACAAGCCGGCTGTCATCTTAAAGCTTCTTTTTTAAGCATCGAATATAAGAAAGTAACAAAAGCGTAATAAGAGGGGAGGTTTGGGCTGTAGGAGCGAATCGTTTGCCTGACAGTTTTCCGCAGGAAAGCTCACGCCGTAAGCATAAGCTGTGCCTAGATTTGGTACACTCTCCTTTTGTTTATTTTATTCCAACTGAAGTTAATATTTAAAATTATGTATAAATATTGTGGTCGTATTTGAACAAATCTAACGTTCAAAAGTTATGATATTGCTATGACAACATTACAGAGATTAAAGACAATAAAATACGGTTTTCATTATTACCTCACACGCTTTAATACAGTAGAAGTGTTCTTTGTACGGGTCAATATTATAGAACTTCAGATCATAATAATTGCTGGGGAGTTTTCTTGTTGAAATGGTTTTTATCATATTAATAATATTTGTAAAACTGATATATCTTACTTCATGAGATTTAATTGAAGGGAGTAAACTTATTTTGTTAGGATCATTAGAATATAAGCTTGTGATTAAGAATTTACCTTTTAGAACTACGCATTCTGGAATAGATCAGAAGAATTATATTAATGATATCTTAAATGAAATTCAAAGTAATCTTGAACGGTTTGAGCTTAATAGAGGTAGTATGAGTACCCATCTAAGTTTAGATTGGTCTAAGGCAATTAGTGATATAAAGAAAAACATGCAAAACAATTTTTTCGCAGACGATATGTATAGTGAGTTCGAAAAATATAAAGACAAATATGATTCTATCGACGAGTTCTTTAAAGAGCGCACTGCTGAGATACCAGGAGAAACTGAAATTGTCATAATAGCAACAACATCTAAAATTAATAATGTAACTTTAGATCAAGTTATTAAAAATTTTATTTACCATCTATTCTTGGCACTAAATCTATCATGCCCAGGCTTTATTGATTGTTATGGAGCTAGATTATTTTCTTCTAAATATAATGAAGAGTTAACTTTGAGTAACCTTGAATTTGAAGATTGTTGGTCTAATGAGAATTGGCCAATTATTCAGTACATCCCAATCAATAAAGTCTGTAATTGGTTTAGTAAGAATAATATATGGAATAAATTTATAAGTGAATCTAGGTTAGATAAGTGTTTATTTTCGGTGTTGCATTTTTGTGAGGAAAGTAAAATTAGTCCAAGTAAAATTGTTTGGCTTGCTCACGCCTTAGAATCAATATATGAAATTCCTCAATCAGCGATTCTTCATTCACTAAAAGAAAGGATTTCTATTGTACTATTTGAAAATTATGAAGAAGAAAGATCGAAAATTTCAAAAAGAATAAATGAGTTTTATCAATATCGTAGTAATTTTGTTCATGGTAGCTTGACCATTTATCTACCTTCAGAAGAGTTAATTAATAGTGATATTCATCAGAACTACTTAGAACTCTTACTGCAGACAGAGCAATTTGCTTTTCGTATTTTAGTGGCTACTTTGCAAAAAATGATAATTGAGAACTGGAAAAGCTTTAATTTTCAAACAATATTTAAAGGGGAATAGAGAGTAGTAACTTTCTATCACAATATTTCAGACGAACTATTGTTGACGCTTCAGAAATGCCTTTAATCCCTTACAAAACAAGATGAATTTCGACACTAACTTTATGCGAATGAAAGAAGATCAGTATAACGGCTAGCTAAAGCCTGGCTACAATGTGTGGAGTAGAATGGAACGGAAAATCAGTTCATTATTGGTTCAACGAGCATCAACACTGGAGACACACTGCCTGGAACTGCATTCAATGGGAACATAAGTTTGGATAAACTTGGCTGCAAGCTGTCGGTTCAAAAAATGATTTAATCTGAATGCGTATTTGGATAATTAGCGAATAACCCTCGTTTTCTGTTTCCAAGCTTGTCGGAGATCGACCCAAATCTAGAAATGGCAGTGTAAGGGATACCTTCCCGACACCGCCATTCTTTGTGTTTTTTACGATTTTTTATCAAGAGCATGGTCTGCATCACATTGCGCTTATGGTTAGGAGAGCCCCTCCACCGTAGCGGTCAATTAGTGCTTGATCCAACATTTATTTGTCACATCGATTCCAAAGTAACGCCTACATAAGAATGATATTCCTCATCTGTACGGCTGCCCGAAATGGGCATAAGAGCTCCGCTCAATCTCCAAATATATCAGTTCACTATAGTTCAGCACGTCATCAATATCAAAGATTACAGCTTGGATGGCAGATTCATCTTGCCATTTCTGTCCACTTAGCTTTTGATTTGCTGTCATGACGGATCCCTCGCTCATAGAATCCGCAGATTCTTTTACCCCTCGAAGTTGTTCATAACACGTCTAGAAATTCAATTTAGAAACTGAAATCGATGGATCGCAGCACAACTTTAATCGCATGCAAAGAAGGCTGAAGGATATGCTCTTGAATATCTCAGCCAAGGGTGTGAAATGCTTCTTCTTAATCCTCCAGCGGAAAGGCGTATGTGATAATCTATTTAGAGAAAATCCCTGGATCACAATGATCCAGGGATTTGTAATTTGTATAGGTATTTTTTTCAAGACCTTATTCAACATCATAACAAATTGGCGAATATAAGTCTATATTTTTTTCGGGAATAGATGTACTATCTTCCTATAAATGGATTGAGGAGGATGGGAAATGCTTAAAGAGATTCTAGTTAGCAAGGCAATGACATATGAATATCCGCCAGACGGAGGAACGGTACCCATTATTGATCCCTATGATGGATGTACGGTTGGTTGTCCATATTGTTTCCAGTTAGAAGATGAAGAGTGGAACATTGACTTAAAGGTTAAGCTTAATATCGCGGATATTCTCCAAGATGAATTGATGAACTGGAATAAAGAAGATACTGTGTATTTAGGAAGCAAGTGTGATCCCTATATGGAGATTGATCGGAAGTATCAATTAACTAGGAAATGTCTGATTGAATTAAGCAAGTTGAATATGAAGTGCATGGTAACAACAAAAGCTGGATCCAAGCTGATTTATAGAGATCTTGATGTAATAAAAGCGATGGGTGACAAGTTCACTCTGCTCTTAGGACTGTCTAATCTGCACCAATTGAAGAAGATAGATGACTGTGCACTCATAAGTAATATACAGACAGCCAATGAGTTACATAGAATGGGAGTTCGAGTCTGGGCATTTATTACGCCGATTTTGCCTGGAATCACTAATGTGGAGTTAATGATGAATGCTTTAGATAAGGACATACCGGTATTCCTGGATAGGGTCAGATTAAAAAAAGACACTAAACCTGCGATGACCTTGGAAAGCTTCATCGATAAACACCATCCGGAGCTGGCTAATCAATATCAGGACATCATCTATAATGATGTTGATATTTATTATGATCAGGTGAGAGAAAAGTGGAGTGGGGATCAGCGAGTAAGGTTTGTTTTTGAGTGAAAAGCCGCATGAACGAGTTATGCACCGTATGGATTAGATATCAAAAGAACGAGCTGGCTATTGTCAGTTCGTTCTTTTGGTTTGAGATTTATTTTCAAATTATGAAAGAAAAATAGGGTTTAAGGTGTCTAATATGGTAGAAGGAGGAGATTAGTACATGATTTTGGATTCAAATAGAGAAGTACATCCAGATATGAAGCGGATTATAACTGAATATGGGAACTCTTTGCTTCGGATGTGTTTTCTATACCTTAAAGACATTCGCTTAGCAGAAGATGCTGTTCAGGATACTTTAATTAAAGTGTATAAAAGTTATTCGCAATTCAAAGGGAATGCTAGTGAAAAAACATGGATTATGAGCATAGCGATTAATGTTTGTAAAAACTATCAGAGAAGCTCTTGGTGGAGGCGAATCGATGGGTCAGCAAATTTGGAGAATATTCCGTCAGAGCAGCATGAAATAGAAGATACCGAATTGATAGTCCAGATTATGAAACTGTCCCCAAAGTATAAGGAAGTTATCCTTCTTTACTATTATCAAGATCTGAAAATTAAAGAAATTGCAGAGATCCTAAAAGCTCCGGAATCTACGGTTGCTGTAAGGTTGAAGCGTGCGAGGGGGATTTTAAAAACGAAATTGAAAGGATGGAACGATTATGAATGATAAAGAATACATAAAGAACATTATTGATATCAGATTATCTGAAATAAAAATCAGTCAAGATTTCGAAGAGAAAATACTTGCTAAACCTTTTTATAAAAGAAGATTGCTCAGAAAATCACTAGCTTTTTCAATCGCAATTTGCATCTGTGCTATCCTCTCAGTACCAGTAATAGCCGCCAATATAAGTAACATCGATCATTTAAAATACATACTTGGTACGCCTATATTTCAATTTTTACAGCCGATTGAACTGCGTTCTGAAGATAATGGTATTAAAATGGAAGTAATAGCTGCAATGAATGATGATACAACGGCAATTGTTTATCTGACCCTTCAGGATTTAACGGGCGACCGAATTGATAAAACCATTGACCTATATGATTATTCGATTAACGGTGCAACTGCGTTTACTCATGAGTTAGTTCATTATGATGAGTCCACAAAAACGGCAACGATTAGATTGATCGCTAATGGCGGAAATAGTTTGAATGGGAAAAAAGTGACGGTTCGTGTGAGATCATTTTTAAGTGGTAAAGAATATTTTAACCAAATAGATACAGGCGTTATCCTGTCCGATGTAATGAACAAGTCTCCTAAAGTGATTCCGCTTGATATGAACAATATACCTGGAGGCGGTGGCGAGTTGTTCTCTGAATTACAAGAGGAGGGGATCATTAATATACTGAACGTCGATGAGAAAAGCATTATGCTACCCAATATTGATTTTGTTAAAATAACTAATATTGGCTATGTTGATGGGAGACTTCATATACAGACGAAATGGAAGACTACTGTTGATGATCATGGCTATCTATACCTCGTGAATGCTAAAGGAAACTCAATACAGCCAAGCAATGTTACATTTGGAACTGATGATCATGGCAACACAACCTACGGTAGAGAATATATAGAGTATATCTATGATATAGAGCCGCAAGAGGTTTCTAGCTATTCTTTGTATGGTACTTTTGTAAAGAATGATAATTATACCGTAGGACAATGGGCAACCACTTTTAAGATTGAAGCAGCGGATACATCAAAGAAAGTGGTCAGGGATGTTGAATTGGGTGATATGAAGCTGGATGAGATCATGGTTCAGCCTTTAGGAATAGAGATTAGAGGTAATATTAAAGATTCGGAGCGCTTGAAAATAGAAGCAATAATGGAAGATGGAACTAAAATAAATTACAATCATGCTGTAATCAATTCAACGAATGGAGAGATGCGTATAAAATACTTACCGACTTCGCCAATGAAGGTAGAAAACATGAAAGAGCTTCGTATTAATGGTGCACTTATTCAACTAGGGGGGACTATCTATGAATATTCGTCTGGAAAATCATGATGATATAGATCAATTAATTAGGATGAGATGGGATTTCACAAATGAATAACACTATGTAAAGATCCGATGGAACTTGTATTAGATAGCTGAGAAATTAAAAAACTAAAATCACTGACCGTAACTGTCAGTGATTTTTTTGTATGCTTGTAAAGCTTAAAGCCAATAATGAAATGGAGGAATAAATATGTTTACTAGAATTGAAGATTTTGTGGTGGAATGGACAAGGGAAGCGGAAATAACCGCCAATGTACTAGATGCACTTACTGAAGATTCTCTTGGACAGGAGGTTATCGAAGGCAGACGAACTCTTGGACAAATCGCCTGGCATCTGGTTCACTCACTGCATTTCATGACATCATTGGGTCTCGTATTCGATGCTCCTTCCGGAGGCGAAGTGGCTCCAGCTTCTGCAGCGTTTATAGCCTCGGAGTATCGGAGGATTAGCGGGGAACTTGTGAATGCCGTTCGAACACAGTGGAATGACGCTACGTTGCACGAATCGGTTATCATTCACCAGGAAGCTTGGTTGAACGGAGGTTCCCTTCGATTCACGATGATGCACCAAGCGCACCATCGCGGACAGATGACGGTTCTCATGCGCCAAGCTGGCCTTCAATTGCCTGATGTCTACGGTCCGACTTACGACCATTGGATCGAGAAAGGGATAGCTCCCTTAGTCTAAATTCCTTTACAATGGAACTATTAGAAAGGGCAGACGATATGCTTTTTCAAGAAAAGCTTTAGGGAGTGAATAACGGCATGTCCAAAGCGGATAATATGCTATCCATTCTGTGGCTGCTTCGTTCAGGGAAGCGGGTGACGGCGCAGCAGCTTGCGGACGAATTGGAGATTCATGTTCGCACAGTATACCGATGTATTGATTCATTGTGTGCCAGCGGAGCCCCGATTATTGCCGATTCCGGTCCAAACGGAGGTTATCGACTTCTCGGAGAGTTCATAGATTCCCCGCTACTCTTCGATTCCGAAGAGCAGATTGCGCTCGTGCATGCATCCGTCTTCGCCCAGGAAGCGGGCTATCCGTTCACGGAAGCGTTAGTACGTGCGGTCGATAAACTGAAGCTGTACACCAATGAAGAGCAGCTCGAATGGATAAACAGACATAGCAAGGGGCTTGCAGTGATCCAGACACCCGCGCAAGGTAGAGAGCTTGAGTTCCTCCAATGCTTGGAGGAGGCAGCAGCCCATGGAGAGTCGTTGAAGTTGGACTACACTAAAGGAGCAGATCTGGCTTCCAGCCATCGGGTCCTCGACCCTTACGGTATTGTGCATTGGAAAGGAAATTGGTACGTTGTCGGATTTTGTCATTTGAGACAAGAGATTCGCAGCTTCCGCGTGGATCGTATAGTTCATTTGGAAGCAGCAAATACCCGTTTCGAGCGTCCAGCTGCCTTTTCTCCGCGAGATTTCCTCTTGCACTCTTTACTACCTAATCCACTGGAAACTGAGACGCAAGTCATCGTAAGAATCCAGGGACACGAACGCGCACTGAACGAAATATGCAAGCACTGGTTATTCGGACATTCAATACTCGAACGCAAGCCGCCCGGTGAAGTTCTCTTTCAGTTAGAGGAGCAGTCGCTAAGATACGTGCCGTACTTTCTTCTACCGTTCGGGAGGTCACTTAAGATCCTTGAGCCGCCAATGCTGATCGATCGAATGATGGAGGTCAGTCTGGAAATGTTTCAGCATTATGAAGGGATGCAGAAAGTTAATGAGAAAGGATGAAGAAATAAAATGAACAAGTTTACGATGTTTGGTAAAATGACGGCCCACCCTGGAAAGCGGGAGGAACTCACCTCGTTATTGCTAGAGGCTTCCCGGAGTCTCAATAATATGGAGAGCTGCGAGCTCTATATTATCAATGAATCCGTAGATGATCCTGATGTGATCTGGGTGACCGAACTGTGGCGTGATGCTGAGGCTCATGCTGATTCTCTCAAGAACGAAGAAGTACTTGCCGTCATACAGCGCGCGAAGCCTCTAATCGCAGCGGTCGAGCCGGTTCGACTTCGTCCTGTGGGTGGTAAGGGATTGGGCGTGTAATGCAGGGCTGAATATAGTACAAGTTTTTGCTTGATTGTTTGATTAACAAGAGAAAGAGAAGTGGGGCTGTCGCTATTACTGTCCCCACTCTTTAAGTATTCTTTTTTGTCACCGTTGTTAACGTTCATTAGAGGACATATCCATTTTGCCAGCCCACTCTGTACTGATTACTCCTTCATAAAAATGTTCTAGCAAAAGTGACCCTATCGTAATCAGATTCAAAAAAATCTTTCTCGTAATTAACCATCTCAAAGCCAATATTTCTATAGAACATCAATGTGGCTTCATTTCCAACATGACCTAATGTATAAAGGATAACTTGCTTATTGCCCAGCTCACTTATTTTGCCGCAAATATGATTAATTAAGGCGTTCCCAATCCCTTGACGCTGAAAGTTTGTTGATACAGCAACACCAACTATTTCGTATAAGCCAAGTTCATCATTGAGTATATATCCTGCATGACCGATTACTTCACCAGTATTTGCTAAACTAACATAGTACCCACAGAGTTCATAATCCTGTGCTATCAAAAATGTATGCCAACGTGGGGGATATTTGTCTATGATAAACTTGGGGAACTGAAGAGGGTGCTCTGTCATGATTTTTTCAACATGAACTTGGTCGTTTTTCTCCAATGATCTAATACTCAATATAGTTACCTCCTTGCAGGATAATATGGATAATCCATCTTTTCTTGAACTTGTCGAACCACGTTGTCGTTGGTAAGCGATTCTATTAAATATAGCCCCAAATCAATTGAAGCGGACACTCCTCCCCCTGTAAAAACATTTCCATCCCTTACGAAACGCTCTTTAACAACCTCGGAGCAATAAGGTGCTAAAAGTTCATATGCGGATGTATTTGTCGTCGCTTTTTTCCCGTTTAAAAAACCAGCTGCACCCAAAATCAATGCCCCTGTGCATACGGACACCTTGTATTCAACATCTCGTGCAGTCTCAATCCATGAAATAAAATTAGTGTCGTATCTAAGTTGTCTTGTTGATAATCCTCCAGGAATAAATATCAAATCATAGATTGATAAATCAGGTAAGACATGATCAATTTTTAAAGTCAAACCCCGATCGTCTGTGATCTGTTCTTTATTCGAACAAAAATCCCATGATACATTTTCTTTTGCCTTTAAAATTCCCATCCATGTCACAGCTTCATAAAAACCTACAAAATCCAACGTAGTCATCTTGTCAAAAAGAATGTAAGCCATTTTCATCACTAGCACCTGACCTCTCCCAATGAAAAATAAAAAAAGTATTTGATCGAAAGATCAAATACTTTCAGGCTGTCGAGAAAGTTTCGACAGCCTTTTTCTTTATGTCTTAATTATTTAAGACGACACCGCGTTAATGTTGTATAATATAGGTAACTATTTATTGAACGGATGGTGTTCTGTATGC
>NZ_JABWCS010000213.1 GCF_013359945.1 Paenibacillus agri
AAACGAATTCACAGTAAACTGGGATATCTGTCTCCAGATCGTTTCGAGTCACTGTACTACAGCAATCTAAAACTAGCGAATTGACCCTATTTACTGTGTCCACTCTATTGACAGAGGTACATTATTGCACTTAATCGCTACTAACCCTTAGCTGCAGAGGATTTAAGGTACAGAAATGCCGTTAATTACACTTCTTCCTTCTTATATAAACTCTCTTTTTCTTGGCTATAATTTAATGCGTTCTATATAGTCGGTGAGCTGTGCCCATTCACACCGCTATTATGCCTTGATCTCCTGGTTATATCCGGGGAACATGCCATGGATGATGAAGAGACTAAAGATATAAGCTAAAAGTTCAATAAGTAAAAAATACAACATATGAAAAATTCACAACAATAGAGATATCCAGAGCATCGAGCCTACAATTGCTGTGAAATTTGCATAGACGCTCTTACTATACACAGAAAGGTTATAAGGAAACGATTACATAATAGCTGTCAGGGTGAAAACAACATTTTGTTGTTATATATATTGACATAAAAGCGTGTGAATACGTAGAATGAAAATAAAACCAGCGTTAATTCACATTTTTTTCTAGAATGAAACGAAATTATTGTCAGAAAACATTACATTTATCCGGAAGGAGAGTCGGGCTCATGTCCAAACTCGATCCACTGCTCGGCCTATCCCCGTATCCGCTATTTCATTACTATGATGAGATGTATGCCGATGCGCGGAGTGTCAGGCCCCACTATCAACATGTGAGCCGTATGTTTGCCGGAATGAGTCCCGAAGAGCTGCAGGGGAAGCAGAACCTCATGCAGCGTCGGATGATGGAAGAAGGCATTACATTTACACTATACAATCCGGCTCAGGACCATCCAATGGAACGGACGATTCCTTTTGATATGGTGCCGCGGATTATCCCGAAGGGGGAATGGGAGCGGCTGGAGGCCGGGATCGTACAGCGCATTACGGCGCTCAATTTGTTCATTCATGATATTTATCATGAGCAGAACATTGTGAAGGATGGAATTGTGCCGCGTCGAATGATCCTCTCCAATTGTTATTTCCGGCCAGAGATGGCGGGACTGCGTGTTCCAGGCGGGGCCTATGTCACTACCTCCGGTATTGATCTCATCCGCCATCATGATGGAAAGTATTATGTGCTGGAGGATAACCTGCGTACACCATCAGGGTTCTCTTATTTGTTCAAAGGGAGATCGCTGATGAATCAGCTGTTCCCTGAACTTTCCCTGGCCAGCTCGATTCGAGATGTGGATCACAGCCTTAACTGCTTTTTATCCGTGCTACGCAGCTTGTCTCCTTCACGGACGCGGGACCCGGTCATCGCACTGCTGACACCAGGTGAATATAACTCGGCGTATTACGAGCATGCCTTCCTCGCACAACAGATGGGAATTCATCTGGTCGAGGGACGTGATCTGGTCGCCCGTGATCATAAAATCTATTTGAAATCCATGGATGGTCTGCGCCGTGTGGATGTGCTGTACCGAAGATTGGATGATGATTATATTGATCCACTGGCCTTTCAGCCCGATTCGTTACTCGGTGTAGCCGGACTCATGAATGCCTACAGGGCTGGCAATATTGCGATTGCCAATGCTCCGGGAACAGGGGTGGCGGACGACAAGGCTATTTACGTGTATGTACCGGACATGATTCGATACTATCTCAAGGAAGAACCGATGCTGGACAACGTGCCGACCTATTTGCTGTCCAAAGCGGAGGAGCGTCAGTACGTGCTGGATCACTTGGAGGATATGGTTGTGAAAGAAACTTCGCTATCCGGCGGATACGGCATGCTGATTGGTAGTGAGGCGACCCGGGAAGAACAAAACGAGTTCCGATTGAAGATTCTGGCCGATCCTGAGCGTTATATTGCCCAGCCCATCATGTCCTTGTCTAGAGCGCCGGTATTGTCGGAGTCAGGGGGAATGACGCCACGGCACATTGACCTTAGAGCATTTGTCCTGATGGGAGCGGACTGCAAGCCGCATGTGATTCCCGGCGGACTAACTCGCGTGGCCATGAGAGAAGGTTCGCTTGTTGTCAATTCCTCACAGGGTGGAGGGGTTAAGGATACCTGGGTGATGGCCTGATATTTTAAATTAGAAAAAAGGGGTGGCTGACGATGCTGAATCGCAATGCAGAGGCGTTATTTTGGATAGGCCGGTATATTGAACGGGCAGAGAACCATGCACGGCTGATCGACGTCCATTATCATATTCAGCAAGAGGCGGATTTTCAGCAGGAAGGTCATAAATGGTCACGGCTGATCGATGCACTCGGGGTACGAAGTGAATACAGTCAACAGTTCGAAACCTTCTCCGAACAGGATGTGTTGTCCTTCATTACGCTGGATCTCGGCAATCCCAATTCCCTCTTCTCCTGTGTTCATCATGCAAGAAATAATCTGCGCACCCTGCGCCAGCACCTGCCCAGTGAGCTATGGGATATTGTGAATAGCTTTAATCTCTGGCTGGGAGAACGTTCAGTGGCGGATATTATGCGCGGACCGCATCAGTTCTATCGTCACGTTAAGGAGCGTACGGCCATGTTCCTTGGCGCAGAACAGTCGGTGATGGTGCGGGGAAATGAGTGGCATTTTATTGAGAGCGGTCGTTTCCTGGAACGAGCGGAGAATACGACTCGGATTCTTCAGTCAGTCACGGCATCATGCAAGGACAAGGACATCAATGCGATGTACACTCAGCTTCAGGCGGTACTCAAATCCGTGAGCGGATACCAAGCCTTCAGGCGGTATTATGCTGATGCTGTCTCACCGGAAAGTATTCTGGAGTTTCTGATTGGAAGTGCGCAATTTCCGAGGTCGATCTGTTTTTCCTTTCATAAGCTGGGTGAACATCTGGCAGCACTTGAGCTTGACGGATCTGACAAAGGGTCAGGGTATGAGCGAGTGATCCGGCAAGCGGGTAGAATCCAGGCGGAGCTGGATTATATGGAGAAGGAGGAAATGTCCGGCGACATGGTAGAGCATGTGCTGCAAGCGCTGGTACAATCCTGCGAGCGGCTGGGTAAAACGATGGAAGGCGCCTTTTTTCGGCGGGAAGGCATCTCAGCATGAAAATCCAAATCCACCATACAACGACATATACTTACCCCGAGCCGGTTACGGACAGTGTCAATGAAATTCGTCTCACGCCGCGCACCAACTATCGTCAGTCCTGCTATCACCATGAGGTGGAGGTGCATCCGCCGGCTAATCTGCTGACGTACGAGGATTTTTTCGGCAACCGCGTTCACGCTTATTCGGTCAATAAGCCGCATACCGAGATGGTTATCCATACCAAGGCCACGGTGGTGACACTCGATAAAGCGCAGGGTGCTGGTTTGCCGTCCATCCCGCTGGCAGAGCAGGTGAAGCTTCTGGGGGATTCCAGGTTCCAGAACCGGTATATCGAATTTATTTTGCCAACTAGCTATACGGAAGTGACGCCTGAACTGGTTGAGTTTGCTTCACAGTATCCTTTTGACGCTGCCGAAGGGATGTATGAATGGGTCAAACAGTTATCTTCGACGATCTTTGAGCAGTTCACGTATGACCCGGAGGCAACGAGCGTGAATACAACGGTTAAAAAAGCATTAAAGCTTAAACGCGGCGTCTGTCAGGATTATGCGCATTTGATGATCGCGGTCTGCCGAAGCGTCGGGTTGCCATCAAGGTATGTGAGCGGATATCATTTTGTTGGGGATTTGCAGGGAGGAAATGCGGATTTTGAACAGGCTTCGCATGCATGGGTAGAGACCCACATTCCAGGTACGGGCTGGCTGGGCTTTGATCCTACTAACGACACTGAAGTGAACTGGCGTTATATTAAGCTGGGGCACGGAAGGGACTACAAGGATATTGTACCTGTCAAAGGGGTATACCGGGGCAACGCGGGATCTCTAACGGTAAAGGTGGATGTAACACGCCTGGATAAATAGAAGTAGAGGGGCTGACTGATTGTGAAAATCAGGTCAGTCCCTCTTTATGTTTGGGATAGATTAGGAGGGGGCATAAATTGTCATTAATGATGCAGAATTACTGTTATCTTAAGAAAGCTAATGTAGATCCGCTAAAAAACATACATGTTCCACCCGGGATACGTTCGTTCAATCCCTGGTCTGACCTGTACATAGCATTTATAATTATATCAACGGGCTATACCCAGTGATGCGCCCCTTGCTTCCGAAACAGCTGATCTCTCTCTGGAGGAGATTGGCCAAGCCTTGAACAACAGTGTTAATAGAGGCCTTGAGCGAAACATTCTGAAGAATGCTAATATTGCAGCTTTAACGGCCAAAGGATAAGGATAAAATAACAGAATAACACAAACATTGGAGGTGTAATATGATTATTAAAGAAGTAACACTTTGGACTGGGAATTTAGAAAAGACTCGCAGCTACTATAGAGACAAGCTGGAACTTGAGATCTCCGCGGAAGCTCCAGGACAGTTTGCCGTACAGATTGGCACTACGAAAGTAACCTTTCATGCAATAGACATGCCAGAGAAACCCTACTACCATCTGGCATTTAATATACCGGCCCAGCAATTTGCCGAAGCTAAAGCATGGGCCAAGTCAAGGCTTACGCTGAACGAGGTGAAGGGGGAGGACGAGGTGTTCTTTGAAAGCTGGAACGCACATGCCTTTTACTTTGAAGACCCTTCAGGAAATCTGCTGGAATTCATCGCTCGTCATAATCTGGAGCATCCTGCCGAGGTGCCTTTCTCAGCCAGTGCGCTCCTTGGCGTCAGCGAAGTTGGAATAGTCACCGATGAAGTGCTTCCGCTTGTGAGACAGTTAAACGATTTTGGTATTCCGAGCTGGGGAGAGGTGAGTGAAGGCTTCACTCCAGTTGGGGATGAAACCGGCTTGGGCATTGTGGTAAAAAGGGGCCGTCAGTGGTTCTTCTCCAATCTGAACGCCGAATTTTATCCCCTGGAGATGCTGGTAGAAGGCATCGGAAGACTTTCGTTTCCAGAGTTAAATGTTGTGAACAAAAAAACCAACGATATAGATTGAACTAAAAAATTTAACGTAAGGGGAACGGAATGGAGGGGAAGTTTGGAACTGAAGGTGCGAAAGTGACTGCCTAAAAGCTTTTCGTAGAAAAGCTGGCATTGGAAGCAAAGGATGTCTCCGGATTTTATCCGCTGATAGCGGTACAATCTAAAGAAACTTGGGGACAACAGCGGCCGGGAGTTCATGCGTTTTCCGCAATGACGATCTAACCCCGTGTAAGAACTCTAAGTTCAATCTATATAATACGTATCAAGATTTCGTGTTGGTCATTTGGATTCTTCTTGGTATACTGTTTTTAAGCATGACCTGTATCTTTTCGTTGGTGTGAAGGTTATGGGGAACTGGATATCAAGTTTGGAAGGGTAGGTTTTTACAAAGGAAGCGTATACGTGATGAAGAGGCTTGTTAGCGCAAGCGATCACGCCCCCCTTTGTAGGACTTGCCCTCTTTTCTTTTTTATAATAATTATTCTTGGATTTTAGGGATCTACCTCAATATCAGTGCTTGCTTAGCCATGTAACGGACACCAGAGACTTTATTGTCTATCGATTCAAGCATTTAGAAAGATAACGGACTCCAGAGACCTTATGGGCAGTAATTAAGCTAAACAACCACGGTTTGGGAGAAATTAGCGTCCCCTGAGTCCTTTGCATATTCCCGAAGCAGCTTCATGTGCAAAATAACGGCTATACGGTCCGTTAGGTCTCATGCGTGAGTTTCAATCTTCTGAATCCTGGGTGACAGGCTCGGGAGCAAATCCTCTGAGAAGACGAATAATGATGATATTAACAGATAACGGAGAGATACGATGGAACAACTTCCAATACACCAGGTGCTGCCTGACCTGAAAAATATACTGGCTTCTAGTACAAACGCTATTCTCGTGGCAGAGCCGGGAGCGGGTAAAACTACCGGAACGCCCCCGGCTTTTCTAGATGAGCCATGGATGGAGGGCAAGACCATCCTGATGCTGGAGCCCCGCAGACTGGCGGCTCGTTCTGCTGCGACCTACATTGCTTCCCGATTGGGTGAAAGTGTAGGACAGACGGTAGGTTACCGAATGCGCATGGATACTAAAGTCGGCCCTCAGACACGAATCATTGTCGTTACTGAAGGCGTGCTGACCCGGATGCTGCAAAGCGATCCTACACTTGGCGATGTGGGTCTTGTGATCTTCGATGAATTCCACGAACGCAGCCTGCATGCTGATCTGGGGCTGGCTCTGACGCTGGAAGCTCAGGCGGTGCTTCGGGAGGATCTTCGCATCCTGATCATGTCGGCGACTTTGGAAACGGAGCGGGTATCATCTCTGCTGGGGGGCGCCCCTGTAGTAGATTGTCCCGGACGGACTTATCCGGTAGAAACGGTCTATTCGCCTGTTCCTACGGCTGCCCACATCGAGAAATCCGCGGCTGTGGCTGTGCGGAGGGCCTTAGCTGAGCAGCCGGGGGATGTTCTCGTGTTCCTGCCGGGGGAACGGGAAATCCGCCGGACCCAGCGGGAGCTGGAGGCCGCTATTCTGCCGCAAGGAACGGTCCTGCGTCCGCTTTATGGACAGCTGCCGCAGACTGCACAAGACGCTGCGGTTGCTCCGGCGGTGCCGGGACAACGTAAGGTCGTGCTGGCCACTTCTATCGCCGAGACGAGCTTGACGATTCAAGGTGTACGCACGGTCATTGATACCGGACTGCGGCGTACACAGGTGTTCTCGCCGCGTACGGGGATGCCGCGCCTGGAGACGGTGCCGGTGTCGAAGGCTTCAGCCGACCAGCGGCGCGGCCGGGCGGGCCGTACAGCTCCCGGTGTCTGCTACAGGCTGTGGAGCCAGGAGGAGCATTACCGACTCCCGGACGAGAACGTGCCGGAGATCAAGGAAGCCGATCTGACGCAGCTCGCTCTTGAACTGGCCGTGTGGGGCGTGCCGGACCCGGCAGCCCTGCCGTGGCTGGACGCGCCGCCCGCCGCGCCTTACGCGCAGGGCGCGGCGCTGCTGCGCCAGCTTGGCGCGCTGGACGCCAGCGGCGCCATCACCCCGCACGGCCGCAGCATGGCCGCGCTGGGTGCGCACCCGCGCATCGCGCACATGCTGCTGCGCGGGCAAGGGCTTGGCGCTGCCCCGCTGGCCTGCCGGCTGGCAGCGCTGCTGCAGGAGCGGGACCTGCTGCGCGGTCCCGCCGGGGGCGATTGCGACCTCACGCTGCGCGTAGAGGCGCTGCTCCGGTTCGAGCGCTCCGCCGGTGCTGACGGCGGCGGAGCTGATCTTGCGGCGCTGCGCACGGTGCAGCGCGAGAGCCGGAACTACCTGGCGCAGCTGAAGGCCTCGCCAGGGGAAGAGCCGGACAGCAGCCTATGTGGACTGCTGCTGTCGTTCGCCTACCCCGACCGGATCGGGCAGAGACGCGGCGAAGGCGCGTTTCTGCTGTCAGGAGGCCGGGGGGCGGCGATGAGAGAAGGGCAGCCGCTGGAACGCTCCGCGTATATTGTGGCTGCCTCTGTGGATGATCAGGGTCCGCACAGCCGGATTTTGCTGGCTGCGGAGTTGGGTGAAATGCAAATGCTATCCCACCATGAGGACAGCATCGTGGAAGAAGCCGAAGTCTATTGGGATAAGGATAGCGGGAGCGTGAAGGCGCGGCGTCGCACGCGACTGGGTGCCCTCATTCTCAAGGAGACGACCCATGAGCGCCCTTCGGCAGAAGAGGCAGCAGAGGGATTGCTGGCGGCTATTGCGTCTGAAGGGCTGGAGGTACTGCCTTGGGAGAAGGGTCCGCAGCAGCTTCGCCAGCGGATGATGTTCATGCATGGCTTGCGTGAGGATTGGCCGGATGTATCTGATTCCGCACTTTTGGAGTCACTTGCTGACTGGCTGGGTCCATATCTGCACGGGATGCGTAGCTTGCGTGATCTTCAGCGGCTGCCCCTGGCCCGGGCGCTGGAGGATCTGCTGGATTGGAAGCAGCGTCAGACGCTGGAACAGGAAGCGCCTACCCATATTACCGTACCAAGCGGCTCGCGGTTGCCTATAGATTACGGCAATCCGGCTGCTCCTGTGCTGGCGGTACGGCTACAGGAAATGTTCGGTCAACAGGATACACCGAGACTTGGTGGGGGACGGGTGCCGGTCCTGCTGCACCTCTTGTCGCCAGCAAGAAGACCCATGCAGGTTACATCGGATCTTGCGAGCTTTTGGCGTAATACATATTTCGAGGTCAAGAAAGATTTGAAGGGCCGATATCCTAAGCATTATTGGCCGGATGATCCGCTGCAGGCGGTGCCGACGAGCCGCACCCGGCCTGTAAAATAGGGGCTGTATTACAGGCGCTGAAGATTCTTCTGCTGATTTGTCCTTCGCTAATGGGGTAATAACATAGCGAACGATAATAACGAAGGAGGACTTTCAAATGACGAAGAAAATCGCAGGTGTGTTTGACACAGAACAGGAAGCGACCCGAGCCATTGAAGGACTTCAAAGCCGTGGGTACCGCACGGATGAAATTTCCATAATTACGCGTAATCGTGATGAATTTCAACATATTTCCGACGAGACCGGAACTATGGCACCCGAGGGTGTTGCAACTGGAGTGGCATCGGGCGGAGTCTTAGGTGGAATTGCCGGGCTTCTGGCCGGTATAGGGGCGCTGGCGATACCGGGCATCGGACCGATTCTGGCAGCAGGCCCGATTGCCGCTACATTGACTGGTGCAGCCGTAGGCGCGGGAGCAGGTGGACTTGTTGGCGGCCTGATCGGACTTGGCATTCCTGAGGAGGAGGCCAGGGAGTATGAAGGCTATGTGGACCGCGGAAAAATCCTTGTGCTGGTGGAGGACCGCGGCCGTGACAGAGAGGTCCATAGTCTTTTCCGGGATAATCGTTCGTTGAATACACATCGTTATGCAGATCAATACATTGATCATCCTGATGTTCTGCCGGAGGATAGCCGAATAAGAAATTCGCAAGAGAATCATTAAAAACTGAAGCCAAAGACTGCATTTTCTACGAACAACCGTAGATATGCAGTCTTTTTTTAATGCCTACCGTCCATGTTTCAACATATGAAAAATTCACAACAGAAAACACCTAAAACCTGCTACACTCCTCCCATAACTTCTCCAAAATCAAATAACTACTCTCCTCAAATACTAATCTCTTGGAAAAAGTAGACCCTTTGCCTTTATTTCAGGTTGTGAAAGTTGGAAAATAGTGCTTATACTAGATTCATAGCAGGAATATATAGGATTGGGTATTTACACATCAGGAGGTGTATCTTGGCATGGCTTTTATGATTGCCCAACGGGCTTTTATTAAGGTGTATCTGATAACAATGGTGGAGCAGCATCGCGGATATGGTTATCAGATGCTGGAGGATATGCGACGGGAATTTAAATCGCACGGATATTCCCCTCCGCAGAGCGAGATTTACCGTGCGCTGCACGAGTTGGTGCAGCAGGGCATTTTGTACCGTACCAAGCAGTTGAAGGGCAATGATCCTAAGGTTGATTTTCAGGAAATCGTCCTCTATCACTTCACCACGGATGGTGAGGAGAAGGCCAAACTTTATAAAAAACAGGTAAAGACCGACCTGGACCGTTGTCTCGGAATTCTGAACAAAGCGGTCACCGATAATTTTTAATAGTCGGGTCTTGAAATTGTGTTATTGGGCTGCCTTATCCCTGGATTTGGAAAAGCTTCGATTGCGGGGGAGATTAGCAACTTTAGTGATATTTTCAGGGGGCCCGCGCCCTGTTATAATGAGTACTGCCGGAATTATTGCAGTATATACTTGGAGGTATTACAGATGGACGAACATATGAAACGTCGATTAGACAAACAAAGAAAACTATTCAGCCAGTTAGGAATAACGCTCGATGCCCTTACGATACATGAGAAGGAATTCGGCATGAAGCTTCGTGGATATGATGCGGAGGAAGTAGATACATTTTTGGACAGTGTAATTAAGGACTATGAACGTTTCTACGCTACCATAGCTGATCTGATGGATAAATGGCAGGAACAGCAGCTGGAGCTGCGCGAGCTCAAAGCCGAAGCCAAAGCCGCGGTTGCTCCGCCAACCATTGTCCGTGGAATTGACCCGATGGATCTGGAGGATGTCATTCTGAAACTGGAAGCCAACATCCGTCAGCTTAAGGACAGAATCCCGCGCACCGAGAGCTACCTGTAATCTCACAATCCACGCTCGCCGGAATTCACTAATGTCAGATGCTGATGGGGGTTAAGCCTTTGGTCGATAGACGGGTATGGAACCTGAAGATTCGCGGCAAGATCGCACTGGGGTATTTCATGATCCTGTTAATGCTTGGACTTTTTCTGCTCGTTGTATCTGCAAGGATCAGCAAGCTGGAAGCTGAGACGGTTTTTCTTAGTGATCACGATATGAAGGTTCATGAGCTAACCTATCAGATTGAGAAGAATGTGCTGGATATGGAAACAGGTCAGAGAGGTTATGCACTCACCGGTAAGATGGAATATCTGCCTCCGTATAATAACGGACTCGCGGAGTGGCGCATTAATTATGCTAAGCTGAACGGCCTGATTGCTGACAATCCTGCTCAAGTTAAGAATCTGCAGACGATCATGGTCAATATTGAAAAATGGATCGAGGATGCCGGACAATACGTCATCGATCTTAAGCGGAATGGCCAGAATGAAGCCGTGAACCGCTTTTTTCAAGACGATACCGGTAAATCCATTGTTGATTCCATCCGATCCCAGTCTGAATATTTTCTCGACAACGAACGGACCCTTACCAATGCACGGATCAACACTCTGAAAGAAGGAAACCACAGATTACTGCTGACGATGTACATTTTATGGGGACTGGTGGCTGTTTTAGCTGCGGTCATTACCGTATTGATTGCAAGAAGTATCGTGAGTCCGCTCAGCCGTGTTATTCTTGCCATTAACAACATTGCCAGCGGAGGTAATTTGTCTGAACGGGTCAGGGTTAGGACACACGATGAGCTGTATGACCTCGGAGATGCCACTAACCGTCTGCTTGAGACTGTGGAACGGGATCAATGGGGCAGTGAGCAATTAAGTGTGATGTCTATTCTGCTTCAGGAAACTACAGATTTGACCGTTCTGTGCAGAACCTTTCTGAACAAGCTCGCATCTATTCTGGAACTGCAATACGGTGCTGTGTATGTACTGAATGCCGAAGACAGCTTTGAGCGGATTTATTCCTACGCGGGTAGTGATGAGAGTGAGAATTCCGTTGGTGTGAACAAGATTAAGCCCGGTGAAGGTCTGGTCGGTCAATGTGCACAGGATATGAAACTTAGGGTCCTGGAGGATCTGCCAGTGGATTACATCAGTATTAACTCCGGCTTAGGCAGAACCGCACCGCGTTATCTCACCTTGGCTCCGGTCATTTTTGAGAACAAGACGTTAGCCGTAGTTGAGATTGCCTCGTTGACCAAGTGGGCTCCCTTCCATTTTGAACTCCTATCCAGGCTTGTGAATATGCTGGGTGTCACGTTGAATTCGGTCACGACGCGAATGGAGATTCAGAAGCTGTATGGAGAATCACAGGTTATGAATGAAGAGCTTCAGGTACAGTCCGAGGAGCTTCAGGTACAAGCGGAAGAACTGCAGAGCTACACCAAGGAACTGCTGGCATTAAATGGCGAGCTGGAGAATCAGAAGTTGATGGCGGAGCGCTCCGCGGTTGAGCTGGAAAAGTATAACGAACAGCTCGAGCAGAGTTCTCGATATAAGTCGGAGTTTCTTGCCAATATGTCGCATGAGCTACGTACACCGCTGAACAGTATGCTTATTCTTTCCCAACTGCTGTCAGAGAATCGCAACGAATCACTAAATGAGGAAGAACAGAATTATGCAGCGGTGATTCATTCCTCCGGAAGTGAGTTGCTCAGTATGATCAACGATATTCTGGACTTGTCCAAGGTGGAAGCGGGCAAAATGATGGTTGAGGTGGATGCTGTCAATCTAACGGAGCTGCCTGCTCTCCTGCAGTCCTATTTTGGAAAAATAGCTGAGCAGCAAAATCTGGATTTCATAGTAGCTCTGGATGAAAGTGTGCCGGATTTATTCTACACGGATGAGCTGCGACTTCATCAGATCCTGCGTAATCTGCTATCCAATGCCTTTAAGTTCACCGAGCAAGGCAGTGTAAAAGTGGAAGTGTCCAGGCTGGAAGCTTTCCAATCCCCGGGCTATGCATCAGAGGAGCCGGTGCTTGCCTTTGCTGTAACCGACAGCGGCATTGGCATCTCCGATAAGAATAGCCAGTTGATCTTCGAAGCCTTCCGTCAAGCGGACGGTTCAACAGCCCGCAAATTTGGCGGTACAGGACTTGGACTTTCAATTTCCCTTCAACTCGCCAGACTGTTAGGCGGCCATATTGCGCTGAACAGTACACCTGGGGAGGGAAGCACCTTTACGCTCTATCTGCCTTGCCGGGAAGAGGAGACCGGGGAGAGTTATATTCCGGGAGCTCAGTGGTCCGAAACGGCAGCATCAAGTGCTGATGACCGCATCTCGGCGGAGAACCCTACATATCGGCAGAACTCAGATCAGTTCGGCAAACAATATGAACAACTGCATGACCGGACCGTGCTGATCGTCGATGATGATGTGCGCAATATCTTTGCTCTGGAAAAGGGACTGGAACCGTATGATATGAGGATCCTGACCGCTCAAACCGGCTTTGAATGCCTGCAAATGGTGAGAGAGCATAACGACATTGATATTGTTCTGCTGGATATCATGATGCCGAATCTGGATGGCTATGATACGTTAAGCATTATCCGGGAAGAGCTGCTTTTGACGAAGTTACCGATCTTGGCGATCTCAGCCAAAACGATGAAGGAGGACCGGGAGAAGTGCCTGGCAGCAGGGGCTTCCGGTTTTATGAGCAAGCCAGTAGTGCTGCAGGAGGTAGTTTCTCAGATGTGCAGGCTGCTGGAAGATCGTGAAAGCTGAGACTTACGCCTGACTTGACAATTTAAAAATTACCATTGACGCCTGCCCGGGTATGATTTATTATGAACCTATAAATGATCATTTATAGTTTAGTGGCGTGTTACCGTAAAGGGCATGAGCCAAGGATTGTCTTATTTATTTGAGACTATTCTTGGCTCTTTTTTATACCTTTCACCTGACAATCACTGGAAAGAGGGGAGATCTTGATACGGGAGCACGAGCAATTTCAAGTACAACGCGTAATCGGCAATAACGTGGTTATGGTGCAGGGAAGCAAGAACGGCAAAGAATATGTCATCATCGGCAAAGGGATTGGCTTTGCGGTGAAGGGCACGGGGGTTATTGAAGGCAATGATCACCGGATCGAGAAGCTTTTTCGCCTGGAAGATCGGGACGAATGGAGCCAATATCAAATTTTGCTGGAAGATATCGACCCTAAGGTTATGAAGATCACAGATGAGATCATCAGCGATATCGGGGAGCAGTTTGCCGGGAAGCTGAATGACAAAATCTATTTGGCGCTCCCAAGCCATATCCAGTTCACCATCTACCGTCTGCGCAACGGGATGGATATTGTCAACCCATTTTTACAAGAAACAAAAATGACCTTCCCGAAAGAATATGAGATCGCTTACAAAGCGGCGGAGAAGATCAATGCCGAATTTCAGGTGCAGATTCCAGAAGACGAGATTGGATTTCTAACTTACCACGTCTACTCTGCTGTTAGTAACGTACCGGTAGGGCAGTTGGTGAAGGCTTCCAACATCGTGAGCGAGTTAATGGACCTGATTCGGGAAGAACGAAACATTACCTTCGAGTACGGAAGCATGAATCATGTCCGGCTGATGATTCATCTGCGCTTTTCGATTGAACGCATTTTACAGGGGTCATTAATCGACAATCCCTTTGTGAAGCATATCAAAAAAGAGTATAAGCGGGAGTATATACTTGCAAAGAAGCTCGGAAAAGCAATGCAAAACTCACTGAGCGTAGAAGTCCCGGAGGAAGAGTTATGTTTCTTGGCAATGCATTTGTACCGTCTGTTTCAAACGCTTGAGAAAAACAAATAGCAGCATAAGAGGGAGTGGCATCATATGTTTTCCAAATGGAAATCTAAAAAAGAAGAGAAACGTACTGGACATACCGTAACAATTAAGGCTCCTATGAGCGGGCAAGCGGTTCCATTGGAACAAGTTCCGGATGATACTTTTGCCGGTGGTCATATGGGCGGCGGAATCGCCATACAACCTATAGAAGGGAAATTGATCGCCCCTTTCGATGGGAAAGTTGCTCATATTGTGAAGTCGAGCCACGCCGTCATTCTGGAACATTCCTCCGGCATGCAGCTACTGCTACATATTGGAATAGAGACTGTCAGCCTGAAGGGGAACGGGTTCACTAGTTATGTAGCTACCGGGGATACTGTGAAGGCCGGACAGACGTTGATTGAATTTGACCTGGAGGCTATTCGTGCAGCCGGCTGTGAGACCATCTCCCCGGTCATAGTGACGAACAATGGTGAGACCGTACCACAGGTAGAAGGTCACTTTGGCCCTGTTACCGCAGGTGAAGACAGTATCCTTACCGTGGTTTTAACGCAATAAGCAAATAGCTTTACTATCTTGCCATTGAAAGGATGAGAGAATATGTTGGCTTTTCTTCAGAAACTGGGCAAGTCACTGATGCTGCCAGTAGCAACGATGCCGGCGGCAGCAATACTTCAAGGGTTTGGATTGATTGACTATGAAAAAGATTTGCATTTAGGCAGCGCGGTAGGAGGCTTCCTGAACCAGTATGTCGCCCCATTCTTGAATGCAGGAGCAGGTGCCATTTTTGGTAACTTGGCCCTAATCTTCGCCATTGGTGTAGCGATTGGATTCGCTGGTGATGCGGTTGCGGCGTTGTCGGCACTGATTGCTTACATGGTGTTAACAAAGATCCTAGCCATAGTTCCACTGCAATTTTCCTTTATTAATGATGATGTCGTCCTGAATATGGGCGTTCTTGGCGGTATTTTCGCCGGTGCGTGGGCTGCATTCCTATACAAAAAATATCATAATATTAAAATGCCGGATTGGCTCGGCTTCTTCGCCGGCAAACGTTTTGTACCGATTATCACTGCTGTCAGCACCATGGTGCTTGCCGTTTTGGTAGGTATGATTTGGAGCCCAATTCAAGATGTAATCAGCGAATTCGGTAACTGGGTGGTTGGTCTTGGTGCTTTCGGCGCATTCTTGTTTGGTACGGCAAACCGTCTCTTGATTCCTATCGGTCTGCACCACGTGATCAATACGATAGCCTGGTTCCAGATTGGTGATTTCACTAATGCCGCTGGCGAACTAGTACACGGTGACCTGACTCGCTTCTTCGCCGGGGACAAAACAGCAGGAATGTTCATGACCGGGTTCTTCCCGATTATGATGTTCGCCCTGCCTGGTGCAGCGCTTGCTTTCATTCATACGGCTAAACCAGAGAAACGCAAAATGGTAGCTTCCATCTTCATCGGGTCTGCCATCGCCTCATTCTTGACTGGTATCACTGAACCGCTTGAGTTTTCTTTCATGTTCGTTGCGCCGCTCTTGTACCTGGTGCATGCTTTATTAACAGGTTTGTCCATGGCTGTCATGTATATTCTAGACGTCAAGCTGGGCTTTGGCTTCTCTGCCGGCCTAATTGATTACCTGGTTAATCTAAAAATATCTACTCATCCGTGGATCTTGATTCCGGTTGGCCTTGCCTTCTTCGTACTCTATTATGTACTGTTCCGCGCCATCATTACCATCTTCAAACTCAAAACACCTGGACGCGAAGATGATATTGAGGATGAGGTTCAGGAAATCTCAGTAGGTAACGGTAATAGTATCTCTGCCTCCTCCAGAGCATCCAAAATTCTGGAGAACATCGGAGGTCCGGATAACATTAAGAACATTGATGCGTGTATCACGCGACTGCGTCTCGTAGTGAATGACGAGAAGGCAGTGAAAGATGCGGCACTCAAGCAGCTTGGTGCTTCCGGCGTGATGAGACTTGGTCAAGGGACGGTGCAGATTGTATTTGGTCCACAATCCGAGCAAATCAAGGATGAGATACAGAAATTGCTGTAAAAAGAAAGATTGATTCACTAGAAAATCACATTTAAATTCCTTCAAGGACGAAATTTATAAATTTCGTCCTTGTTTAATGGCTATTATTAGGAAACTTCTCTAAAAAGTTCGGCCCTTTCGTCCGATATAATAATGCAGATATAATGCGCTAACATGAAAGGGCGAGTGAGAATGTCGATTTGGATGAAGACGAAAAGTCGAATTATGAATGAATCAAGAACAAATAAGTCCCAAAGTTATAAGGATTATGAGCAAGAGTTGACGCATCAGCGCAACAAGATTATGAGATTTATTTTACTATTTATTACATTAACGGTCATTCCATTGATTGTGTTCAGTCAGGAAATGACGGAAGCTATAACTACGCTCATTGTAGCGATTATCGCGAATGTAGTCTTTTTTGTGCTGGTACGCAAAAAAGTTGCCGTGCAATTGCTGTCTTACATAGTTGTTTTAATAATAAGCGGATTTATGTTTTTTATTAATTATTTGCAACCCAACTTATTTTCGTATTTGAGTCTCGGGATTCTTCTTGTGTTTTACCCAACGTACAAACCTGTTTTAACCTATGCGATCATTAGCTTTATTCAGGTTAATTATTTTATCCTTTATCCAGCTACTACAGAATTCGCAAACTATGAATGGGCAGATAACATTAAGTTATTCATCGCGTTTGCACTCCTGATTATCTTGTCGATCCTTTCACGGCAAATGATGATGAATGCCTATGAAGGTAGGCTTAACTCCGAGTTGGCCAAAAAGAATGTTGAAGAGCTTCTGGATCAAATGAAAACATCGATCACCGAAATGGCAACCTTCAACCGTCAACTGCAGAAGAATGTTATGGTTACTGGTGATATTACAGGTGAATTGACCATTGGGTTTACTGAAATGACTAAAGGTATTGAGAGTCAGACGGTCAGTGTCAGCGATATTTCTATGGCGCTCGGCGATGCTAATACTGCGATTCAACTGGTTGCCGATAACTCGGTAGTCATGCGGGAATTGTCCAATACTACTGCCGAGTCAGCGGAACGCGGAAATGAGCAGATTGGGGAACTGTCACGCAGCATCACTGATATAAGTTCTGTAATGGATGATATTACAGCAGCGATGCAGGAACTGAATGAGCAGAATCATAGTATTGGTACGATTGTAACAACCATTCAGTCTATCGCTTCCGAGACCAATCTACTTGCCCTGAATGCGGCGATTGAAGCTGCACGGGCTGGCGAGCAAGGACGAGGCTTCGCGGTGGTCTCCACACAGGTCAGAAAGCTTGCTGAGAACTCCCATCAGTCTGCTGAAGAGATCTCTGGTCGCTTGGATGGACTTAGACTTAAGGTGGAGCAGTTGTCCTCCCAATTGGAACGAGGCAAATCGATGATCGAAACGAGCGAATCTACTGTCAAGCATTCTGAGCGGGTATTCCGCGAATTGTCTGAAATTGCAACTCAGGTTATGAAGCAAGCGGAAGAAGTGGAAGAGAAGTCGATTGAGGTTCGCAATTCATCCGAGGTTATTGTCGCTGAGGTGGATTCCATCTCTGCAATAACTGAGGAGTCCAGTGCGGCATCTGAAGAAATTCTTGCCAGTGTCGAAGAGCAGAAGATGATCGTTGATGAAGTTGTATCCGGGTTCGAGCGCCTGGATCAACTGATTGGTAATTTGGAGAAGCTGTCGGAGAATAAAGCAACGGAATAATTAATTACTCAAAAGCGTTCGTGCCAAACACTCGATGAGTGAGAGGTAGAACGCTTTTTTTTATTATATAAGCCGAACAAAAGAAATTAACAACAAGCTGGCAGGATTGAAGGGGGAAGTTTGGAACTGCAGGCACAAAGCGCTCGCCTGAATGATTCTCTGATCTGCAGTTAACTTTCCAAATCCATTAAGGCCTGGGATTTCTGCAGGAAAACTAACGACGGAACATAGACTATCGACAGATTTCAACCACCAGGAGCGGTACATTCCCTTCACCGAGTGTCGACAGATTTCAACCACTAGGTAAGTATTCCCCTTTACTAGTCGTCTTCCTTGTGGAAAAGAGGGGCTACCTCCCCAACTAACTGCAATTTTGTACCTTAATTTTCTTCAATATAGGCAAATCTGGGGAATAAGGGCGTTTTTGTATCTTATTTTTCGAAAAAACATGCTGAAAGGGGTATACTGGAAAATTTAAGGTACAATATTGCACTTAATCTCCATTTAGCCTTAGCTGCAGAGGATTTAAGGTACGAAAATGCCGTTAATTACACTTCGACTTCGTTCCTTTCTATATAAACTCTCTTTTCTTGGTTATGTTTGTTAGTTTAAATCCGTTCTATATAGATACTGTATTTTTTTGGTATAATCACAGTGTTATTTATTCATTTATCTGGAGGGTTAAACCTATGAGTAGAGATACGGCATTGTTAATTATTGATGTTCAGGAAGCGATGTTTTCGTATCCGGGACAAGAGCTGTACGACGGACCGCGCGTTATGGACCGGATCATCTCCTTACTCGGCAAAGCACGACAGACAGGCACACCGGTGGTTTATATTCAGCATACAGAAGATGAAGAATTCACAAGGGATTCTCCGACCTGGCAGATTAGCGCCCGTATTCAGCCCGAAGAGGGAGAGCGGATTATTGAGAAGCCGACCTGGGATGCTTTTCACCGTACAATTTTGCATGAAACGCTACAGCAGATGGGGATCACTCGACTGATTATTGTCGGCATGCAGACCCAGTTTTGTGTAGACACCACAACCAGACGTGCTTATAGCTTGGGCTATGAGAGTGTGCTCGTTCAAGACGCCCATAGTACTTTTGATACAGAACAATTGAGCGGGAAAGATGTCGTCAGTCACCATAATGACATTTTGGGAGGGAGATTTGCAGAATTGAAGCTGGAGAGTGAGGTTGAGTTTTAACATGAATAGTATAAAGGCATCGATGAAGCCAATCCGCCGCTCCAGGCTGAGATTATTTGTAGGGAAGCGGTATTTTATCTGGAAGAGATATTGGTTATGGTATACCCGGCGAGGTAAGCTTGCTGTACATCGTTCCGGTGACCGGCTACCTTATACAATTATGGAGCATGCAACACCTCTGCTGCGAAGTCTTCGAAATGTAGACATGCAGTTCCAGTATAATAAAATAACGAATCTGCGTCTTGCGGTGGCAAAACTGGATGGGCTGTTGATCCGGCCGGGGGAGACTTTTTCGTACTGGAGAAGTATCGGAAAACCAAGCAAACGAAAAGGCTATGTCGAGGGGATGGTTCTGCACTATGGAGGCTTTCAGGCAGGGATCGGCGGTGGACTCTGTCAGCTATCCAATCTGATCTACTGGATGACACTGCATACGCCGCTTACGGTCAAAGAACGGCATCGTCACAGCTATGATGTCTTTCCGGATGAACAGCGGACACAGCCTTTTGGCAGCGGTGCAACTTGTTCTTATAATTATTTGGACCTGCAACTCACCAATAATACGGATAGTACCTTTCAGTTAAATCTGTGGCTAGATGATACACACCTCCGGGGAGAATGGAGATGTACGGAGAAACCGCTCTACAAGTATGAGGTGTATGAGAAAGAACATGTGATCAGCCTGGAGCCCTGGGGTGGATATATACGCAGTAACCAGATCAATCGCCGGGTGATGACCCGCAGCGGTGAAATTGCAGGTGATGAGCATATTACCGACAATCATGCGCTTATGATGTATTCACCCTTACTGCATGAAACCACCTCGTCATCATGAAAATTTATGAAAAAGGGCTGTATTTTTTCGTGTTTTGCGATACATTAACATATGGAACTTTACAGTAACGGAAAGGATACTCTCACAATATGACTACCAAGAAGCCACCGATTCCTATTCCGTTGTTAATGCTGATCGGAATCATGGCCATTTCTTTTTCATCCATCTTCATTAAATGGTCTGATGCGCCGGCTTCAGTGCAAGGGATGTACCGCTTGCTATTCACCTCACTGTTGATGCTGCCTTTTGCCCGCCCGCATAGCGGTGCTGTTCATAAGCTCAGTACAACCGACTGGGTGCTGCTTATTTTCTCCGGTATAATGCTGGCACTGCATTTTTTGCTCTGGATGGGTTCATTGTCGTATACTTCTGTAGCGAGCTCAACGATGATTATGGCATTGGAGCCGGTATTCATCATGCTGGGTGCTTTTGTGCTTTATAAGGAAAGGACAGCAGCTTCCGCTATGCTGGGTGTAGCCATTGCCATCGGCGGAGTGTGCTTCATCGGCTGGGGTGACATTGGAGTTTCTGCCGATAACCTGAAGGGAGATTTACTTTCGGTTGGTGGAACTGCTGCAGTCGCTGTACATATGTTGATCAGTCAGAAGCTTGTAGCCCAAATGCCTTCCTATTTGTACAGCCTGATTGTTTTCAGCGTAGCAGCGGTTGTATTTGCGCTCTATAATCTGGTGATGGGCATTCCTTTCTTCGATTATCCGCTTACCGAATGGGGAATCTTCTTACTATTAGCCATAGTTCCCACAGTGTTCGGACATCTCCTCTTTAACTGGATGATGCAATATCTCTCCGCAACCACGGTATCGATGAGCATTTTGGCTGAACCGGTTGTAGCCAGTATTCTGGCTTACCTGCTGCTGAGCGAAAATTTGAGTAATCTACAGTGGGCGGGGGGACTGCTCGTAATGATCGGTATGGCTGTTTATTTATGGGCTGAACGAAAGAAAGTAGACTCAGTGCCACCTGCACTGGAGAATGCATCTTAATAGAAGCTTTTTTATCATTAGACAAAAGGAGTCACAACTTAATGAATAACCAGCATCAAGAATCGGAACCGGCTGCAGGCGTGCAGGCTGGATCGGTCAGCGAAGAATCCTGGAATGAGGACACCTACGCCGCCTGGACAAGCCGGTTCGGAACCCCGGCGGAAGCAGCAGCCAAACTGGCGAAAGATCCGTTAGTCAAGCTGTTCCCGATCTCATCATACTTTGGCGAGATTAGCGGGAAGAAAATAATAAATCTTATGGGTTCCAACGGTATGAAGGCAGTTGCGCTCGCTTTGCTTGGTGCAGAGGTGACGGTGGCCGACTTCTCCGAAGCTAATGCCCGTTATGCCAAGGATCTCGCTTCGGCGGCCGAAGTACAGTTAACCTATCACGTGTCGGATGTACTGAATCTTCCGGCGGAAGTCGCAGAGTCTTCTTATGATATCGTGTTTGCTGAACAGGGGATCGTCCATTACTTCACAGACCTGGCGCCTTTTATGGATACAGCCTATCGTCTGCTTTCACCAGGTGGGCGGTTCGTACTGCGTGATTTTCATCCAATAACTACGAAGCTAATCTCATCCAAAGGGTCTACGGCAAAGGTCCGCAAGCATAAGGTGAGCGGCGATTACTTTGACACAGGGCTGGAGGAGAAAATCGTATCGTACTCCAAATACCTGCCTGCCTCAGCGGGCGGAATGGGTGAGAAAAAGAGTGTGGTGCACTGGCGCCGCTGGACACTTGGTGAAATCGTCACGGCGGCAGCAGCCAGCGGACTTGTCATCACCATGCTGGTGGAGGAGCCTAATTTATCTTCGGATGTGTATGATAAAGGAATTCCGAAGACTTTTACACTGGTTGCGGAAAAAGCAGGGCAGGCATAAACCTGCTCCTATATAAATGAAGAAAGGGTCTGGTACATGGCTTTCCATGTGCCGGACCCTTTTTTGTATTATTGCGCCGGCCTCTGTGCAAAATAGTCCAGAACCGCTTCTTCCAGCGGAGTTAGCAGGTGATCCTTACGCCAAGCGATGAAAAAACCGCCTTTTTCTGGCTGAATGCCCGGCAGGGGAGCGTAACGCAAGCGGTTCTGTGCGACCTCTCTTTGAATTCCCTTTTTGGAATAGATCGCGACACCACCTGCTTCGCTGACTAGACTTTTGATAAGCTCCGGTGAATCTAGTACGGTACGATTCCACAGACGGACGCTATTGAGCTGTGCCCACTTGTCGGCGATCCCGCGCAAAGCGGAACCGGCAGCATGTTGTACCCAAGGTTCGCGTACGGCTAGTTCTGCGGTCAGCTCAGGACTTTCTTCGAAGGGATGACCTGGCGCAAATATCAACACAGGCTCGTCTTGTTCGATCCGCTGAAAATGAAAGGTATCATCATTACATTCGCTGGTGTGCAGCAGCGCCAATGGAGTTTCGCGAACCCGCAGCCGCTCTCTCAGCTCCCGGTCTGCATGCACAGACATGGATAACTCTATACCGGGAAAGTCCAGCATGAGCTGTGACATCGCCTTAGGAAGCACATAGCTGCCAGGAATATAGCTGGATTCCAGCTTTAGTTGTCCTTGCGAGGGGGAGGAGAACTGTTTGACACTGCGCTCGGCGTCCGCCGCGAGGGCTACGATTTTTACAGCGTATTGATACAAGGTACGACCTGCTTCTGTCAGCAGCACTCGACCACTACGATATTGAAACAATGGAGTACCGAGTTCGGTTTCGAGATTCTTCATATGGAAGGAAACAGTCGGCTGTTTGACCCCAAGTTCGGCTGCAACTTCTGTAACCTTTTTGTATTTTTCAATTAACACTACGATGTGGAGTTTCATAATATTCATGATGTTCCCCCGGGAAAATGTTGTTAAAAACGGTGAATATTAAGCAGTTGTTTCTTTATTATAGATTATATCTATGTTGCTATACAAATTATGTTGTTATTTTTATCTTTCATTTTACACAACGAGGACCTTTCTCTAACGAACGAGCCCTAGAATAGGAAGAGTCAAAGGCGACACAATGCTGCCAAGGCAATAAAACATGACGTCAGCTTTCACTGCATTTTGTGGTGGTCAAGCGTGTGGGAGCAACTGCTCCACAACAACTTTAGGGGGAGACAAACAATAATGCAATTTAGAAAATCTTGGATCATGACACTGGCTTTAACTAGCGTACTGGCACTTTCGGCTTGCGGAGCAAATAATGCAACAACCAATAATGGTGGAGGTAACACTTCAGCAACAAACGCACCAACAGAAACAAGCGGTACCGAATTAAAAGGTTCGGTTCTGGCATCGGGCTCCACAGCATTGCAGCCGCTCGTTGAGCAAGTTGCAGAGAAGTTCATGGAGAGCAACAAAGGCGTAGACATTCAAGTACAAGGCGGCGGTAGCGGTACTGGCTTGACTCAAGTTGCTGAGAAGCAGGTCGATATCGGTAACTCTGATGTATTCGCAGAAGAGAAGCTGAAAGACGCTGACGCTGATAAAGCAGCAGCACTGGTTGACCACCAAGTAGCCGTAGTTGCGATTGCAGCAGTTACAAACAAAGAAGTTGGTGTTAAAGATTTGACCAAACAACAATTGGTTGACATCTTCACTGGTAAAGTAACGAACTGGAAAGAAGTTGGCGGTAAAGACGAGAAGATCCAAATCATCAACCGTCCAGGCAGCTCCGGAACACGTGCAACTTTCGAAAGTTTCGCATTGGGAACGAAGACTGAAGACCTTCAAGGATCTATTCAAGAAGATTCCTCCGGTACAGTTAAGAAGCTTGTTAGCGAAACACCAGGTGCGATCGGATACCTTGCACTGTCCTACCTTGATGACTCTTTGACAACACTCAGCTATGACGGTGTAGAACCTTCTGTAGACAACGTTATTGCTGGTAAATATCCAGTATGGGCTTACGAGCACATGTACACAAATGGTGAGCCAAACGAAACGGTTAAAGCTTTCCTTGATTACTTCTTGACTGACGAAGTGCAAAGCGGCGATGTAGTAGAGCTTGGATACATCCCGGCTTCCAAAATGCAGGTTGCTCGTGATGTCAAAGGTAACGTAACGACTAAATAAACATCACGATCAAACATTCTTCAGTAGAAATTCAATGTGATTAGAGGCGGAATATCCTTCTGCCTCTCTTTTCACTTTAGAAAGAGGGAGCATTTCAAGGTGAAAGCAAACAAATCTCGTATTGAAAAGCATCATATAGAAGATTTCATCGGACGCACTTATATGTCCTTTTGCGTAACGCTATTAATTGTCATCATTGTATCAATGGTGTATTTTGTGGCGTCCAAAGGCCTGTCCACCTTTATTAGCGGGACAACAAGCGTATCTGAGTTCTTCTTTGGTACTAAATGGTCGCCGGACGGGGATACACCATCCTTCGGTGCACTTCCGTTTATTTCCGGGTCCTTCCTAGTTACTTTGCTCGCAGCACTGATTGCTAGCCCGCTCAGTATCTGTGCAGCATTGTTTATGACCGAAATCGTTCCAGGTTGGGGAAAAAAGCTGCTTCAGCCGGTTATTGAGCTGTTGTCCGGTATTCCTTCCGTGGTATACGGCTTTGTGGGCTTAAGTGTGATTGTGCCCCTGCTCCGCAATATCTTTCCGGGCCAGGGCATCGGGGTGGCTGCAGGCGCACTTGTCTTATCGGTTATGATTCTACCGACAATTACGAGCGTGGCTGCAGATGCATTGTCTTCTTTACCGCAAAATTTGAAGGAATCTTCGTTTGCGCTTGGAGCTACCCGGTGGCAGACGATTTCTCGCGTCATCATTCCTACAACCCTGCCGGCGATTATGACAGGTGTAGTACTGGGGATGGCCCGCGCCTTTGGCGAGGCTCTTGCTGTACAAATGGTTATAGGTAACGCGCCGTTCGTTCCGCGCTCGCTGTTCGAATCGGCTTCTACCTTGACGAGTGTTATTACGTTGGGAATGGGCAATACCACTATGGGCTCACCGCACAATAATGCGCTATGGAGCATGGCACTGGTTCTTATGCTGATGACATTTGTATTCGTCTTCCTCGTAAGACTGCTTGAAAGGAGAAATAAAATTTGAAGCCGAGAACCGCTGACAAAATCGCTACCACGCTTATTGTGTTTTTCGCTCTACTTATTGTAGGCATCCTGGTTGGCCTATTGGGCTACATACTGATGCGCGGAATCAGTCACATCAGTTGGGATTTCCTGACCTCTGCACCTCAGAAGATCCGGGCAGGAGGAGGAGTAGGGCCGCAGCTGTTTAACTCCATATTCTTGCTATTCCTAACCCTTCTGATCACAGTACCGCTGGGTCTTGGTGCCGGAATTTTCATGGCGGAGTATGCACGTCCTGGCAAGCTTACCGCATTTATCCGCTTGATCGTGGAGGTTCTGTCTTCATTCCCGTCGATCGTAGTGGGTTTGTTCGGGCTCTTGCTGATTGTGAACTATTTCAACCTCGGATTCTCTCTGATATCTGGCGCGCTGGCCTTGACGGTATTCAACCTGCCGCTAATGGTGCGGATTACGGAGCAGGCCTTCCGAACGGTTCCGAAGCAGCAGAAAGAAGCAGGGTTTGCGCTTGGATTGTCCAAATGGAAAATTGTAACCTCAGTCCTGTTCCCTGTAGCTTTGCCAACAATCATTACAGGAACGATCCTGTCGGCAGGCCGGGTGTTCGGGGAAGCTGCAGCACTGATGTTCACCGCAGGAATGAGCAGTCCTCGTCTTGATTTCGGGAACTGGAATCCACTCAGCCCGTCTTCACCGCTGAATCCGTTCCGTCCCGCAGAGACGCTTGCAGTGCACATCTGGAAAATAAATAGTGAAGGCTTGGCTCCCGATGCGGTTCAAATCGCTGCCGGGGCTTCGGCTGTGCTGGTTATTACTGTATTGATCTTTAACCTGGCCGCGCGTTACTTCGGCCGCTTTATTTACCGTAAACTCACAGCTTCTAAGCGTATGAACTAGCAGGTATACCAATTAGATCAGAGAATAGTAGGAGGAGTAAGCGATGGGAGCAACAGCAACCGCAAGCAAAAATTCTTTTCAGACCGAACAATTGAGTATTTTCTATGGGACTTATGAAGCCGTTAAAGGGATCAGCCTGCCTTTTCCGGAAAACACGGTAACTGCACTCATCGGTCCTTCGGGTTGCGGTAAATCCACCTTTCTTCGTTCGCTCAACCGGATGAATGACGAGATTTCGGGTTCCACATCCAAAGGCAGCATCTGGATTGACGGCGTAGATATCAACGCTCCAGGTACAGATGTAATCAAGCTGCGGCAAAAAATCGGGATGGTGTGGCAGAAGCCAAATCCATTCTACAAATCCATCTATGACAATATTGCCTTCGGACCAAAGTATCATGGAATCAAAGGTAAACAAGCATTGGATGAGATTGTGGAGAGCAGTCTCCGTCGTGCTGCACTGTGGGATGAAGTAAAGGATCGTCTGAAGGATTCAGCCCTGGCACTATCGGGTGGTCAACAGCAGCGTCTCTGTATCGCACGGGCATTGTCTGTAAATCCACAAATCCTGCTGCTGGATGAACCAGCTTCTGCATTGGACCCGGTATCTACAGGTAAGGTTGAGGAATTGATCAAAGAGTTGAGAGAGGATCTGCGGATTGTTATCGTTACACACAACATGCAGCAGGCTGCACGTATTTCGGATTACACCGCTTACTTCTACCTAGGTTCTTTGGTGGAACATGATAAGACGGAGAAAGTCTTCTCCAACCCTGAGAATCAAATGACACAGGAATACATTATGGGCCGTTTTGGCTGATTATTATGAAGTGGAAAACACTGCTCTTCCCGAGCGGTGTTTTTTTGTTATGCCGCTAGGGGAAAGGGTTATGAAGCAAGGTTATTTGCAAAGTAAGCAAGGATCATGTATGATTAATTGATAATCATTCTCAATAATATTTTGACCAGGAGGAACTATTTATGACGGAATCACAATCGACATCTGCAAATAGCATTGCTGCCATAATCAAGGAACGCCGCTCGATTAAACAATTCAAATCCGATCCACTTCCGGAAGGGCTGCTCGAAGAACTACTGAATGTTGCAGTATGGGCTCCAAACCATGGACTGCGTGAACCATGGCGTTTCATCGCTTTTAAGGGAGAAGGGGCGAAGTTTCTCGGCGATGCAGCTTTTTCTTTGATCAAGCGTGGAGCGGCCGATCCTGACTTTGCAGCTAAACGTAAAGAATACCTCTCCAACATTCCGTTAACCATTATTGTTGTTATGCCAGAAGATCCGCGCCAGCGGGAATGGGATGATGATTATGGTGCAGTCTCTGCCTTAGTACAGAACTTCCAGCTGGCAGCGTGGGAGAAGGGCGTGGGCACGATCTGGAAGACGGACCCTTACATCTACGCACCTGAATTCCGGAACAAACTTGGTGTGAAGCCAGGCGAGAAGATCGTAGCAATGGTTCACGCCGGTTATCCGGAAGTCGTGCCAGCCAGCCGCCCACGGACCGAGGCTGTAGAGCTGCTGCAGGTGGTTGACAGCTATCCGGAGAGTGGAAGCCTGGAGTAGAAGAAAGTCGTGCCAGCCAGCCGTCCACGGATTGAGGCAGTAGAGCTACTGCAGGTGGTTAACAGCTATCCGGAGAGTGGAAGCCTGGAGTAGAATTGTGGTAAAAGAATTAATTGTCAGAGTCCACGTTCGAAACTTTGGAGGTTCCCGTTATTCGGATGCCTATAGAGTGAAGTAGAGCGAACGGAGAAGTTTGGAACTGTAGGCGCAAAGCGTTCGGCAGGAAGCTTTCCACACGAGAGCTAGCACCTGGAACATAGAGTGTCGACAGATTTTAACCACGAGAAACGGGATGCTCCCTTTCACCAGTCGTCTTAATAGTGGAAAAGAAGGGCTCCTCCCCAACTAACGGCATTTTTGTACCTTATTTTTCTTTGATATAGGCAAATGAGGGAAATAAGGGCATTATTGTATCTTAATTTTCGAAAAAGCACGCCGAACGGGCTATTCTGGAAGATTTAAGGTACAAAATTGCACTTAATCTCCAATAACCGTTAGCTGCAGAGGATTTAAGGTACGAAAATGCCGTTAATTTTAGTTCGATCCTTTTTAAACAAGCGCTCTCTTTTCTTGGCTATGTTTGATTTGTATTGCGTTCTGTATTGCGTTCTATATTCATTGTATTGCGTTCTGTATTGCGTTCTATATTCATTGTATTGATTGATCAGTTCAACGTTAACCCCCTGAAAACAGACAGGGGGTTCTTTATTTTCTATTTTGCCTAGGCCATATGAATGTGGGAGTTCTAGTTGACTATCAATTTAAAGTTTTCTAACGTTTCTAGTTTTTGATTATTACAAATTCTTGAGGGTTTAGGCGAATGTATGCGCTAATTTGTTGTAGACTCCCTTGAGACAACGTCAGGAAGCGCTCAAATAAAAGAGTAACAGTGTCTAAAAGTTCATGATCTTGATCCAAGTCTTTAAAAGTGGCGTCACTCCATTGAACACCTAATCTGCGATTTCTTGCTTCAAGAACCTCTTTGGTTTCGTCAAGCAGGGAGATCATGGAAGTATCGCTGAAGAAATGTAGGCCCTCTGTCACACTAGACCAATACCCCGGTGTATCTAGCAAAATGGATATCCAAGCATAATACTCACTGACCGAGTTTTTAGCATGATCGTACAATACACTAAACATACACAAGGCCTGTTGTCCCTTGGTGAGTTGAGATATTACTTGTGTTTTTACGGACATCTCTTTTCCGCGAATTTGTTGAAAGGTTGGTTCCATGCATATCCACCCGAGTCGTTCATCATCCAATGCATCGAAATCATGTTGTTTCACTGTTACTAATGACATTTGATTCCTCCTTTTTTGACTATCATGAGTGTCAATCATAAGGGTAAAAAAATTACTGAGGTTTTACTATTGCTACAGCCGACTCAATCACTTGCTCTAAAAGTATTTCTAGCTGTTCTTTCATCGTAATCTCCAAAGCCCCTTGTGCGAAGAGATCCTGCTGCAGCTTGTCTAAATAATTCATCCCTTGTGAAACAGCGCCCCAGAACTGCATAGCCATGAGGCTGGCATTCCCCTGACGAATTGTTTTTTGGATGATGCCCTGCTCAACGGCATGGGTTATCGGCTGTAGGAAGCTTTTCATCCATTCGAACGGAGAGAACGGTTCATCTGTATAGAAATAGTGCACATCCATGCTGACTCGCATGTAAAAGCGGGACACCTCAGGTTCCTCCAGTACTTGCTTACAGACCATCCGCGCATACTGACTGAACAGTTCAAGTGATGAGCCGTCTTGCTCAAAATGGGACTTTGTAAAACGTTGCGTCTTGTCCATCATGTACTCGTAGAGCTCACGAAACAAGTTTTGTTTGCTTTTGAAATAGTGGTAAACCAGTCCGCGCGCCAGACCCGCCCGTTCCGCTACTTCACCGATCTCAGCAGCCACATAACCTTTTTCCTCATAAACATGAATGGCTGCCTGCAAAATCTCTTGTGACCGCTGTTTACGAATCTCTTCATTTTGTTCTTTCGTGCGTGGTGACATGTTGTGTATCCCTCATTTTCGTTGACATTCATGACAATCAAAAATATAAAGGATATTCAAAATAATGTAAATATTAATCATCTATTGATGCGCTCAGAAACCGAATTCTTTAACGGAATCGGAAATTTCCAGGCCAATTTTTGGAGAATTCAGTTTACTGTTGAAAAACTAATCGTATTAGTTTATATTATAACTAATGATATTAGTTTTGAGGAGGAATACACATGAGAGTGCTACAAGAAGGACGTTTGCTACAGTTGACTTGGATGCCATCCTTTTTTCCGGTAAACTGCTATTTGGTCGAAGAAGAAGACGGGTTGACACTTATTGATGCAGCAATGCCATTTAGCGCCAAAGGGATTATTGGCACAGCAGAGAAACTGGGGAAGAAGATCAACCGCATTATATTGACCCATGCCCATGACGACCATGTCGGAGCGCTGGATGAGGTGGCGAAGCATTATGCAGATGCAAAGGTATATATCTCCGAGCGGGATGCAGACTTGCTTCGAGGGGACAGCTCACTTCGGCCTGATGAGCCACAGACTCCGATCAAGGGAAGTGTGCCTAAGAAAATCACCACCAAACCGGATGTACTGCTTCGGGAGGGGGATACCATTGGCTCACTAAAAGCAATCAGCACACCTGGTCATACTCCTGGTTCAATGTCTTTCATCGATCAGCGCAGCGGTGCGGTTATCGTCGGCGATGCGGTCCAGATGTTCAGAGGGTTTGTGGTAGCAGGAACAGTAGTACCACTGTTTCCGTTCCCGGCGCTAGCAACCTGGCACAAGGAGATCGCACTTTCGAGTGCCCGCAAGCTGTTACAGCTCAAGCCTACTCTCATTGCTGCTGGGCATGGTAACTGGTTAAAGGAACCGGCTAGTGGGCTTCAGCGGGCAATTCTTCGGGCAGAAAAGTCATTACGAAAGGGGTGAGCGAATGTCTCCAAGAGCAGGATTGGATGTCGATATACTTGTACGAGCGGCAGCAGAGATTGCCGATGAGGAAGGGATTGAAGAGGTAACGCTGGCACGGCTGGCAGCCAAACTGGGTGTGCGGTCGCCTTCACTTTATAATCATATCAATGGTTTACAGGGTTTACGCACCCAGTTGGCTATCTATGGACTGGGAGAGCTGAATACGGCGATAGCCTCTGCAGCGGAGGGGCTGAGCGGTGACGATGCAGTCCAGGCGATGGGCCGCGCCTATGTTGAGTTTGCAAGAAGCCGCCCGGGGTTGTACAAAACGACGCTCTCCTCCCCGGATCCAAACAATGCCGAACTTGTGGCGGCCAGTGAGCGTATTTTGTCCCTGATAATTAATCTGTTACAGGTTTATAATCTGGGTAAGGAAGGCGAGTTGCATGCCGTACGTGGCCTTCGCAGCATCCTGCATGGCTTTGCCTCTATCGTGCAGGAGGGCGGCTTCGGGATGCCGCTAGATACCAACATTAGTCTATCCCGCCTAATCGCTGCATTCCTCACCGGGATCGGGCAAATGAACATTCCAGGAAAGTATGAATCTTGATAATGAGTCCTTGCCGATGCGGGAATGAAGGCCAAGGAGAACTTATGTGGAAAGGTGTTTATGAAGAGTTCAGTGAGTTAACGAAATCAGAGCAACTGGCACTGTTTAACGCTATGAAGCAAGATTTGTTTCCAGATGAACCTGACAATATTACAAAACTGCTCAAAAGTATTTGTGAAGCACGTTTCGCTTCTGGAATGGCTTGTGTTCATTGTGGGAGTTTGTCAGTAGCGAAACGGGAAATACCGCACAAGACAACGCTATCTTTGTAAAGATTGCGGGAAATCTTTCGTGAGTCTATGAAAGGTCGTGAAATCACTCATAGAAAAGCCAAGAAGCGTGGAGAAAAAGACGAAGAGAGAGGGATTTCTAACCTTAAAATCGCTGTCGTGGTTGCACAAGACCGAAAAGGTAGCGTGATTGCTCGCAAAGCAGGCACAGGCCGTGTAAAAGCCGAAGAAATAGACACTGTAATTGGTGCTTATATTCACCCGTCTGGTTGGTTAGAATTAGGGGGAAACTTAGCATTTGAAAATCGAGTAGAGCAAATGCTTATTGCAGCGTGTCAAAAATCCAATTATAGAACTGCTGAAATGATAAGAAGTGCATAATAAAAGACCTCAAACAAGAGATCACTTTGTTAGTTTTTTTTGCGTTGCTTATAAAGCAAAAGTGAACTGATTAACAACAAGCTAAGTCCAATTTGCAAATACCATCCCTCATAAGACAACATGATAATTAGTTCCCAAATGTTCGATGGACCAGAGTTCTCACAACCATTACAGTACGGATAATCAAAAATATAAGGAATTAAGCCAACAACAAGTGAAATTACTCCTAAAACGGCTAATAACATCGTATATTTTTTAAAATCAGTCCCCTCCTTCACCAAGGGTAATAAACCATCAAATCTCAAGTTCTTTTACTGCTAAATAATTAGACGTAAACTTTGACAGAATGTTTCGTTATTACAAGCTCTCTAAAAACAACAATCTTTCAGAAAACAGCCTTTAATAATGTGGTTACCGAGCTGTGGAGATCTCTGGACATTGTGATTTCGAGAGTGAAGGAACGGTTGAACGCAGAAGAGGAGAAGAATGGCCGGAACAGCTCCTCGTATGAAACGGTCGCATACCCAGTGGCTACATTCCAGAATGGCAGAGGCCTAGACGCCGTCGTCAATTGCCTGGATGGGCAAAACAATATTTTGCTCTAAAACATACCGAACCGAAAATACATCATATACGTAAAAAAACGGCTATTAACGCTCCATTTCGGAAGCATTATTAGCCGTAAGCGCTTTCTATAGAAAAACGTAAAGGCTGCTTCATTACAGCATAGGACCCAGATAGGCTGCAAGGAAATACAGTAACCCAAACAACAGCATGACATAAGCCGTGTACTTGATGGCATTGGAGGCAGTGATACGTGGATCGACAGATTCTTGAACCAGGACCTGTTCTTGTTCCTTCGCTTCGAAGTCTTCAGACCGCGGGTCTCTCATCATGATAATCTCCTCCTTGGATGTTGAAGCCTTAACTCTATTGTGACATATCTGTGAACTAATTTCAACAAATATGTGGCTATAATTTGAACAAATATTTAAATTTAAGTTATTTATGGGCTTTTAATCGAAGAAATCTCTTGACACTGGATGGATCGCCATCATTTGAGAGGGATTTCCCGCACACGCAAGGCCAACCTTTTATCCTAAGATTGAACATTAGATTAACTGAAATTACATTACACGGGTGAAAAAGCACAATAAAAAGCCAGCCGGGCACAAATTTGTGTCTGACTGGCTTTTATTTTATCCTGCGCAAAAAGCGATCTGTGCAAAAAGCGATTATGCCCAGTTGCCGTTACGGAAAATCGGCTCGGCATTGCCGTTATCCGTAATTCCGTCAATATTCATTTCCGGAGAACCCATCATGAAATCGACGTGGGTTAGACTTTGGTTCATGCCTTTAGCAGACAGTTCTTCCTTCGTCATCTTGATTCCATCTTGTAAGGTAAAGGCATAAGCTGCGCCCAAAGCCAGATGGCAGGAAGCATTCTCGTCATAGAGGGTCGTGTAATATAGAATACCGCTCTCTGAGATCGGGGAATGGAATGGTACAAGTGCCACTTCACCGAGGTAGGAGGCACCTTCATCCATTGCCAATAGCGCAGCAAGCGTTTCTTGGCCTTTTTCGGCCGTGAAATCAATGACCTTGCCATTCTCAAGTGTCAGTGTAAAGTTGTCGATAATATTGCCGCCGTAGCTGAGAGGTTTCGTGCTGCTCACTGTACCGTTAACACCAGTCTTCAAAGGAGCGGTGAACACTTCTTCAGTAGGAATATTGGCCAGGAACGGCACTCCGCGTCCATTCACTGCGCCAGCCTGACACCAGATATGCCCTTCCGGCAGTTCGATGGTTAGATCTGTTCCCGGTGCAGTGTAGTGCAGCTTGCGGTACTTGCGATCATTAAGGAATGTACAACGATCTTTCAAGCCGTCCAGATGCAGAGTCCATGCTTCAACCGGATTCTCCTGATCGGCACGCACTGCTTTGAAGAATGCTTCCCATAATAAGTCGACTTGCTGATCCGCAGGCGCTTCAGGGAACACCTTCGCCGCCCAAGAAGGGGATGGGAAGGCCACTATGCTCCAGCTTGCAAAATTGTTCATCAGCATTTCACGGTACGCCGCCATCGCCTGCCCGCTCGTCCGTTGGTTGTTGGCAATACGCTCTGAATCTACTCCAGCCAGCAAGTCCGGGTCTACAGAGATGATATTCAGGAATGCTGCGCCGTTCTTGGCGAGATCCTCCAGCTCATCGGCCTGCCATTTTGGAGGCACAAGGAAGGATTCCGATGGTGCCAGATCATAACGGGTACGAGTAACTACCTCGTCGCTGTAATTGACCTTTACCAACTGGGCTCCAGCTTCATAAGCGTTGCGTACGACGAGGCGCACCAATTCTGCCGAGGTGATATCGGCATTGACGACCAGCGTCTGTCCCGGCTGGATATTCACCCCGATTTTTACAGCCAGCAGTGCGTAATTCTCCAGCTTTTGCTTGAAACTCAACATGACATCCTGTCCCCTTATCCTTAAAATTCTTTTAAAAAGCCCAGTTACCTTTGAGGAATACAGGTTCCCGAGTGCCGTCTTCAGATATTCCATAAATGTCCATCTCGCCAGAGCCGATCATGAAGTCGACATGCGTAACACTGGAGTTCAGTCCGTGAGCAATTTGTTGTTCTTCATCCATCTCTTTGCCGCCCTCCAGACAGAAGGCATAAGCCATGCCGATCGCCAAGTGGTTAGAGGCATTCTCGTCAAACAAAGTATTGTAGTAGAGGATATTGGATTCGGAAATTGGAGAGTGATGTGGAACCAATGCCACTTCCCCGAGATATTTGGCGCCTTCATCCATGCTGATTAGATGTTCAAGGGACTCTTGACCCTTCTCCGCGCTTACGCTAACAATCTTGCCGTTCTCAAAAGTCAGAGAGAAGTTGTCAATAATGTTGCCTCCATGGCTAAGCGGTTTGGTGCTGCTAACGACTCCGTTCACACCGGTCTTAAGCGGAGCTGTAAAGACCTCTTCGGTAGGCAGATTGGCGACGAAGCTGTGGCCTTTCGCGTTGATGCTGTCACCCTGAGCCCACAGATGACCTTTTGGAAGCTCGATGGTCAGGTCGGTACCAGGTGCTATGTAATGCAGTTTCTTATATTTTTTGGCGTTTAGCACATTTGCTTTGTTCTCCAGATTGTCCAGATGCTCATGCCAAGCGGCAATTGGATCTTCCTGGTCAATACGTACGGTATGGAAAATAGCTTCCCACAGCTGTGCTACGCGTTCTTCTGATGGCAGCTCAGGGAACACTTTGTCTGCCCATGGCTGGGAAGGAACAGCAATAACGTTCCAGCTAATCTTATCCGACATCTGGTAAGCGCGGTACTTGGCCAGTGCGGCACCGCGTGTTTTCTGGAAATTAGCAATACGTTCCGGATCAATGCCTTTCAGCGCGTCCGGGTTCTCGGAGATGACTGCCATCACGGCTGCACCGTTCTCAGCAAACTCGGTCATTTCACCGGCATACCAGGTTGGAGCCTTCGTAAAGATCTCAGGTGCAGCATGCTCAAAAGTCTGACGGGTAATGCTCTCATCACTCCAGTTAACCTTGACCAGGCTTGCACCTACGCCATAGGCCTTTTCAGCCACAAGACGGACGAATTCCGCTGCGCTAATGGGAGCGTTAATGACCAAGGCCTGCCCTGGTTGAATGTTGACGCCAATCTTGACTGCAAGCTCGGCATATTTGTTAAGCTTTGTTTGAAAATCGCTCATGTAGATTTCCTCCATTTACCTTTAATCTAATGCTTTACAAGGGTTGTCTTAAATTATTAACCGCCGGATGAAAAAAGTCAATTATGCCAAGCGAAGGCGGGATTTGCTTTCATTTCAATGCTATACTGGTGTAGTGAAGCAACAATCATTGGAAAGGGTGTTTATTAGGATGACAGCTGAGATAGTAAGCGCGGAAATGCGCCGCAGCGAGGATGGAAGTTTTGTAGGCAGAACGGTGTTTACATTGGAGAACCATACTTCTTCGTATGAGATTACGTTTTATAGTAAGAAGGGGAGCGAGTGGGATTACAGCCTTAGCTTTGCCGGAGAGCCGGGAAGTGAAGAGCAATTCCTTCAGACGGATACCTTGCTGGAAGAGAACGATGAAATCTTCAATCAGCTGTTAGATGCAGCTATCGAAGTTCAGGAAGTATAGGAAGTAAAGGAAGTAAAGCCGTAACTTGGATGCAGGCGCAGTTATCTATTCTATTGCGCCGCATCCGCAAGTTAGCACTTATATTTTTTTAACCAATAGTAATATTGCCTTCAGGATAACGGTACAATTCTTTACTCTTCTTCGGCTTCAAGGCGTAGGCGAGTGTAAGTGGTCCGATCCGTCCAACAAACATCAGGATGATCACGAGCATTTTACCGATCATAGTTAGCTCAGGGGTAAGACCCATCGTGATGCCAGAAGTGCCAAACGCCGATACCGCCTCAAACAGGACAGTGAGGAAGCTTGCCCGCTCTGTCACGGACAGCAGCATCGTTGCTATGACCACAAGCATCAGGGACAGCAGGGTCATGGTAATCGCACGGTAAACATTGTCTTTGGAGATACGGTGGCGGAACATAATGATATCCTCTCTTCCCCGCAAGCGGGCATATACGGCACTGGCAAGGATCGCAAATGTCGTAATCTTGATCCCACCGCCTGTTGATCCCGGAGCCGCGCCGATAAACATCAGGAGAATCAGCAGAAAATGCGTGGACTCCCGTAGCAGCGGAATATCGATGGTAGTCACCCCGCCTGAACGTGGCGTTATGGCTTGAAGAAATGAGGCCATCACCTTCCCGCCCGCATGAAGTGGCTTCAGGGTATGGTTCAACTCCAACCCGAAAAAGATAACTGCCCCGAGCCCGATTAACACAGCAGAAGTGGTCAATACAACCTTGGAGTGCAGCGTAAGGCGTCTGCGCTTGCGGAAGTCTATCACATCAGCCATGACGATAAATCCAATCCCGCCAAGGAAAATAAGCAGCATCGAGATAATATTGACTATAGGATCTTCTACATATCGGGTTAGCCCACTGAACGGTCCGTGGATATCCCCGAAGAGATCAAAGCCTGCATTGTTAAAGATCGAAATGCTATGGAAGATCCCGTAATAAACAGCTTTTCCTAATGGCATATCCAGCATAAAACGAGCGGCCAGCAGAACAGCACCAGACAGCTGAATCACGAGTGAGTAGAGCAGGACTCTGCGAATGAGTAGGACAATGCCCTGCATGGAGTTTTGGTTCATAGATTCTTGCAGCAACAGTCGTTCCTTCAGGGATATGCGTTTATTCAGCACCAGCGTAATAAGAGTCGCCATGGTGACGAATCCCAATCCACCGAATTGAAACAGCACCAGTAGAACAATCTGTCCGAATGTGGTCAGTTGTGTTCCCGTATCGATTACAGCTAGTCCTGTTACACAAGTAGCAGATGTAGCCATGAATAGGGCATCGATGAAGTGAATTCTTCCTGTTGTTGATGAAACTGGCAAGCAAAGCAGCGTAGTCCCAACTGCGATCAGCAGCAGAAAACCGAGTGATAATATTTTGGGTGGTGTAAGTTTAGGACTGCCTAAGTTTAGATTGGCCAATGTAATTCTCCTGACGATTCATAATGGAAAGTTGTTGACCAGATTATAACACAACTCCGCAGAGCTTCACTAAGCGTAGGAGGAAAAAGGTGTGTTTTATCTAATTGGTAATATAAAGATTTTGTGAAATCCAGTGGAGAGGATATATGGAAGGACATTGAGAATGACCACTGGTTTAAGTTTAAAATCCTGATGGGAATTTCTTGATGATCTGTCGATGTTGATAATTAAATCAAGGAGGAGTAAAAATGATGATTACACTTAGAGTGCTACATCCCGGCGATGCCGAAGAACTGCTAAACCTGCAACACCGTCTGGATGAGGAATCTTCATTTATGCTGCTTGAACCAGACGAACGAAGGACCACGGTAGAACAGCTGAAGGACATGCTCACAAGTGTGGCATCTTCAGATACCTCGGTGCTGATCGGGGCTGAAGCAGAGGGTCATTTGGTTGGCTATCTATCCGTGCGAGGAGGGAATGTCCGGCGGAACAGGCATAGTGCCTATATTGTCATCGGTATTCTCCGGCAGTATCAGGGCCTCGGCATTGGGAGCGGATTATTCCGGGAAGTGGACTCTTGGGCTGTGGAGAACGGGATTGTCCGACTGGAGCTGACTGTAATGACCCATAATGACAAAGCGGTGGCGTTGTATCAAAAGAGCGGTTATTCCATTGAGGGAACCAAGCTGAAATCGCTTAAAGTGGACGGGCAATGGGTGGATGAATATTATATGAGCAAGCTTTTAATAAATGTGTGAATTAATAATAACAATTAATTGGAAAAGGGTTGAGCAGAAGAATGATCTGCCCAACCCTTTTTATATCATTAATAGTTAATTACATAAATTATAATGACTCTTGTTCCTCAGACGCTGGTGTCTCAATGATGATCTCCACCTTACGAATCCGGTGTTTGTTCATCTCCCGTACAATCAGGGTCGCATGTTCTAATGCCACACTCTTACCAACAGCGGGATCGTTCAAGTGACTGTAGAGCCAGCCTCCAATGGTAGTTACTTCTTCATAACCGAAGTCGATACCCGTAATCTCTTTTACTTCCAGGAGAGAGACCTTACCGTCGAACAGATAGTCATTGTCAGACAGCTTTTCCACATTCTTGCGTTCGTCACCGTCGAATTCATCGCGAATCTCCCCGACAATCTCCTCAAGAATATCCTCGATCGTGATAAGTCCGGAAGTACCGCCGTATTCATCAAGCAGAAGCGCAATATGCACACGTTCGACCTGCATACGAGTCAGAAGCGTCTTGACCGGAGTGACTTCGGACACAGTCAGCACTGGCTGAATGAGACCCTTAAAGTCAAAGTCAGGATTATTATCATACTGTAAGAAAAGCTGCTTCGTATTGATCATACCGATAATATTATCCTTATTGCCTTCCGCCACAGGAAAACGGGTATACTGTTCCTTACGGATAATATCCAAATTCTCCAACAGAGAATGATTGGTGAACAAGCACACCATATCTGTCCGGGGAACCATGATCTCACGGGCTAACATTTCGTCAAAAGCGAAGATCCGGTTAACATAACCGTATTCCGCTTTGTTGATCTTGCCACTTTCGTAGCTCTCCGAGAGGATAAGACGAATCTCTTCCTCCGAATGGGCGTCGCCATGTTCGCTGGCCGGCTTCATACCGAACAAACGGACCAGAAGATTAGCGGAACCGTTCATGAGCCAAATCAACGGGTACAAAATTCTGTAGAACCAAATAATCAGTGGGGCTGTAATTTGTGCAATTTTCTCCGGAACATTAATAGCAGCAGTCTTTGGCGCAAGTTCGCCGACAACGACGTGCAGGAATGTCGCCACCAGGAAGGCGAGTGCAAAGGCAAGCGGTTTACTCACACTCTCACTGAGACCAAGCCAGTGGAAAATTGGGAACAGCAGATGCTCAAAAGCAGGTTCTGCCAGTGCCCCGATGCCGAGTGCGGTAATTGTAATCCCGAGCTGACAGGCGGACAAATATCCGTCAAGATTGGCAGCGACCTTTTGTACGGAGAGAGCGTTCTTGCGTCCCTCAATCACCATTTGGCTGATCTGGCTGCCTCTCAGTCTTACCATTGCAAATTCCGTTGCTACAAAAAAAGCGGTGAAAATAATCAAAATAGCCACCAACGTCAAACTAAGTCCTATACCCATATAATCTTTACCATCCCTTTCGTTCCTTAAATAGGTTATACTCATATTATGAGTTCTTATGAACCAATTTTACGAACTTTTCGCTAAAATATCAAATGTAAGTGATTTACATTATTTCTGAAGGGAAACAAGGAGGGATACTGACATGGAGTCATTCACATTGACCCGTATCGAAATGTCCTGTCTTCTGCTCTCGCTCACCGGTGTTTCATCGCAGAAACCGCTGAATATCCTGCAGGAAGCCTGGACTAAATTTCATCATGATGAGGTCCGGACCGGCACGACGCTGCCGGCCTTTTTGTCTACCGACATTCCGCCTATCCTGCATAAGATCATCAAAGGAGGGGCCGTTAAGGGCTTATCTCTTGGTGAGATCGCAGCACTGGGCCATCTGGTTGAGTATTCGAACCTTTCGGTTACAGCGATGCAGAACTGGGTGAAGCGCGACTTCAAGGAATATTTGGGTTCTCCACAAGCAGGGAAGAAGTATTCATTTAACCAGGCAGCGCTGCTGTTTATGATAGATGATTTGAAGTCGGCACTTGATTTTGAGAGTATTCGTCAGCTTTTTCAGCTGCTATTTCTGAAGCCGGAGCGCGATGATGATGATCTCATTGAGCCTGCGCAGATGTACTCTTCCTATGCCGGTCTTTTTGAAGAGATCAAGAGTAACCCTGTACTGCATACCCAAAGAATCGGTGGACGCGACCTGCATAAGAATACCTGGAAGGACAGTTCGCTCGCCAGAGCAACAGAAGGCATCCTGACCCGGTTGAATCATCTGAGCAAGTCGCAGCGGGAAATGGTGCAGAATGCGCTGCTGGTAGCTGCTATTTCTGTACAGACCTGTTACTTCCAATCGCTGGCCAAACAGTATTTTAATGCGGTGTTATTCCTTGATTTTTGAACACTTCGATTCTAAAATGTGTATGAGCAATAATCAGGGTAAGATTTAACAGTCGAGAGGCGTAGAAAGTGGGGACTTGAACGTGAATCAAATGACGCTGCTGCGGAATCCGAAGCAACGAAAGCTACTGTTCAGCGCGGGGCTAAGCTGGATGTTCGACGCGATGGACGTGGGGATGATTTCTTTTGTCGTTGCGGCATTGGCTAAGGACTGGAAGCTCGGGCCGGAGCAGATTGGATTATTAACTAGTATTAACTCTATTGGAATGGCTGTCGGGGCAGCGGCAGCGGGAATTTTGGCGGACCGCTTTGGACGTAAATCGGTGCTATTGTGGACATTGTTGATTTTCTCTGCGGCGAGCGGACTGTCCGCTTTTGCCACCGGATTTACCATCCTGTGTGTTCTCCGGTTCGTTGCCGGATTTGGACTTGGCGGGGAGCTGCCGGTAGCCTCTACTTTGGTATCAGAGAGTATGCCAGCTAAGGAGAGAGGCCGTGCCGTAGTGCTGCTGGAGAGCTTCTGGGCACTAGGCTGGATTCTTTCTGCACTGATTGCCTTCTTCGTAATTCCTGATTACGGTTGGCGTGTAGCCTTTGCGATAGGGGCCGTGCCGGCGCTCTATGCTCTTTATCTTCGCCGGGCGATTGATGACTCTCCGCGCTTTGCAGAAATCAAGAAAGCCCCGGTCTCTCTGAAGAACCGTATCGCTACAGTCTGGTCCTCGGAATATCGTCGTTCGACGATCATGCTCTGGATCTTATGGTTTACAGTCGTCTTCTCTTATTACGGTATGTTCCTGTGGCTGCCTACTGTTATGGTGCTTAAGGGCTTTAGTCTGGTCAAAAGCTTCGAGTATGTCCTGATCATGACCTTGGCTCAATTGCCTGGCTATTTCACTGCCGCTTACTTTATTGAGAAATTCGGCCGTAAGTTCGTACTGGTGATTTATCTGCTGTTCACGGCAGTCAGCGCTGCCTGGTTCGGCAACGCCACGACGGAAGGAATGTTGATGGCAGCGGGTATTTGCCTATCGTTCTTTAACCTTGGCGCTTGGGGTGGCATGTATGCCTACACGCCGGAGCTGTATCCAACGTCTATTCGTTCGACGGGAGCAGGCTTAGCTACTTCCTTTGGACGAATCGGGGGGATTATCGCCCCGCTGCTGGTCGGGATGCTGGTAGCACGATCCGTGGAGATCAGCTCTATCTTTATGCTGTTCTTCGCAACCATCATCGTAGGTGCTGTTGCGGTGTTGTTGCTAGGTAAAGAAACCAAAGGAATAGAGCTGGATTGAAGCAGGCTGCGCTAAGCGCATTGCAAGATTGCAAGAAGACCTTGAGTACGCATGGAGACGGTTCTTTCACGATAGTGAACAGGGCCGTTTTTTCTAATATTAGCCAAGGCAAGGGGAGGGAGGAGAACCTATGAGCAACGGAAAGAAGCCGCATTTCTCGGAATGGGTATGGGAAAGCACGGAGCAGAATATAGCTATTCCACCACGGGATGCTTCAGCGGCAGCGGACTCTGTACCGGAACGATCTGCCGTGACGAAGCCGCAGCGCTCTGCCTCGAAGGAGAAAAAACAGAAATTGCCGGAGACTGCCGAGCAACTGCAGCTTTGGGATGCAGAAACAGAGGAGCCAGTGACCACGACAGAGAGTGAATTCGTGCAGCGGGCAAGGCAACTTGCAGAGGTTAAGGGAGACGCGGCACTCTTCGTGCCGTTCAAGAGCTATTGGCCGAATTATGGTCATATGACGGGGGCACAGAGCAAATGGTATTTCTTCTGGCGCGGTGAAGTCCGTGAGGGAAGATATCCGGCTACGGATTTATCTTATGTTTTTCTGCATGTGTATGAATTGATTAATGGTGTTGGCTGGGATGATCCGCAAGATGGATATGCGCAGTTATGCCGGATATGGGAAGCGTATCGGGATAAGTTCAAGCGACTGGATCAGTATATGGGTGGCTGGATTGCTGATTTTTCCTTCGTACATAAACTGGAGATTCCACTCTCGCTGATTGTAGCCCGTTCCCGGGGACTGGCAGGAGACCTTGCCGAACTGGAACTAATGCGCTGTCTCTCTTCGGCCAGGGAACAGTTGAGCTTTGCTGTGCTTACCTTCATGTCAGACTATGACATCAGCAAGTCCAAGTTCTTCACCGGCGAAGGCCAGGAAGCTGCTGAATTATATATCCCCAAGGTTGTATCATTAATCGATGCCTATGTGATGCGCAAGCATGGACAGTCGCTGGTGGAAATGTTCCCGCCTGGGGCGCCAGTGCTAAGAGAGCGCTATCTGTTCCGCAGTGCGGTATACGATATTTCACTGTACGGTTACTCCGTGCTCGTTCCGGTGGTTCGGATCAGCAAGTCTCTTCCGCTGCGTAGTCTTGTAACACGTCTGTTCCGGTTAACTGAGAACAAACTGCGTGAGCTGATGGGCTTCCGGGGCAGGTTGAAGGGTGTGAAGCTGGATGCTGACATGGAAGAGTTGGTCTCCCAGTACCTTCAGCGGGAGTTTCATAGAGCCCAGCAGGAAGAAATGGGACCCGCAGTTGTCATTGACGCAGAGAAGCTGGAACGGCTGCAGGCAGACTCTGACGTTGTGCGCACCCTGCTCACTGTCCAGGATTTGGGGTATACTGAAGAGGTAGAGGCTTTAGACTGGTCTGAGCCGGGGGTAGTAGATGCCCACAAGAAAGTTCTGGAAGGCAGCGAGAAGATTAATGACGGGTCGAAGATCGTTAAGGCGAATGTGGACGAGGGTTATGACCAGAGTGCTAAGTTACATGAATACGAGAGCAAAGATCTGAGTGATAAGACCGGGAACGATCATGAAGCTTCGGTCACTGCTGGTTTTGTTGCACCCGATCGCATAATTAACCCTGTAAGTAAGGCTGCTCAGGAAGAGGGAGACTCGCGACTTGAAGAGACAGCCGATGATTCGGAATGGGTGTCTTTTGCTGCGGCATTAACCCCCCTCCAGCGGAATGCAGCTCTGGCCTTGGCTGGTGACGATGGTTGGAACGAGGTGCAAAAGCTGGCCGCGGCGAATGGCACAATGGCTGAGCTGCTAATGGACGAAATTAACGATATCTCGATGGACATGCTTGGCGATCTACTGATCGATGGAGAAGAGGTTATGGCTGAGTATGTGCCTATGCTTTCATATTTGAAGAGGTGAATCACTGGATGAATGAGCTGAAAATACCGAAACGGATGACGACGGCACTCGTCAATTCTCTGACCGCAGGGGTTGTGCCACGGATCGGGCTGGAGCATATTGCCGTTGGCCGCAGGCCGGAGATCGAAGCGATCCTGCGTGATATGGATAACATTGCTGAAGGCGGTGCCGCCTTCAAGCTGATCACGGGCAAGTTTGGTAGCGGCAAAAGCTTTTTACTGCAAATGATCCGCAATTATGCGATGGATCGGGATTTTGTCGTAGCAGATGCTGATCTTTCCCCGGAACGGCGGCTGGTCGGAACGAAAGGACAGGGCCTGGCTACCTATCGTGAGCTGATGAGCCATTTATCGACCCGTACCCGCCCGGATGGCGGCGCGCTGGAGATTGTGCTGCAGAAATGGATTCTCTCGCTTCAGCAGACTGTGATGCGGGAACAGGGCTACGGCCCTGAGCATGCCGGTCTTGGCGAAGCTGTGGAGAAGCAGATCTATGCTGTGGCTTCCGAGATGAGGGGGCTGGTCCACGGCTTTGATTTTGCCAAGATTCTAGCGTCCTACTGGAACGGCCATAAGCTGGCCGATGATGATCTGAAGCAGGACGCACTCCGCTGGCTGCGCGGTGAATTCGCCACAAAGACCGAAGCACGAAAAGCGCTCGGTGTTGGTGTTATCATTGACGATGACAACTGGTACGATTACATGAAGCTGTGGGCGGAATTCACAGCGGCTATCGGGTACAAGGGGCTGCTTCTCTTTATTGACGAGGGTGTCAACTTGTACAAGATTACGAATAGTATTTCACGGCAGAGCAATTATGAGAAGCTGCTCACGATGTTCAATGATACGATGCAGGGGAAGGCGGAGCATCTCGGGATTTTCCTTGGCGGGACTCCACAATTCGTTGAGGACGGCCGGCGGGGCTTGTTCAGCTATGAGGCTCTACGTTCCCGGCTTGTGGCTGGGCGGTATGCCGCAACAGGGCTGAATACCTTTACCGGGCCGATCATCGGTCTGGAGATGCTTTCACCGGAAGAGATCCTTGTTCTGCTGGAGCGGCTGCGCGATATTCATGCCCTGCATTACGGATATGAGTCGACGCTGAGCAGGGAGCAACTTGTACACTTCATGGAGGAAGCCGTCGGCAGACTAGGTGCGGACGAGCTGTTGACACCACGGGAGATCGTACGTGACTTCATGGATCTGCTGCATTCGCTGCACCAGCATCCGGAGCTGTCCTTTGAGAAGCTGGTGGGTGAAACGAAGGCTAAGGGTGACGAGGCCGAGCAGAGCGAGATGGATTCGTTATTAGCGGAGTTTGAGCTATGAGCGAGAACCCTTTTTACCGGCTGGCCCCATTTATTAAGGAGTTTATATATAAAAATCGTTGGGAGACCCTGCGCGAAGCTCAGGTTGACGCCTGTCGGGTACTGTTCGAAACACCGAATCATTTGCTGATTGCTTCGGGTACAGCATCGGGCAAAACGGAGGCGGCCTTCTTTCCCGCACTGACCGAGTTGTACGAGCGTCCCTCAGATTCTGTTGGGATTTTATATATCGCGCCGCTCAAAGCGTTGATCAACGATCAATTTACAAGGCTGAACGATCTGCTGCGTGAGGGCGGCATCCCGGTGTGGCATTGGCATGGAGACGTTCCCCAGGCTGAGAAGACGAAGCTGATGCAAAAGCCGTCCGGTGTGCTCCAGATTACCCCCGAATCGCTGGAAGGGCTTTTGATGAACCGGCCGAATGCTATTCCGGCCCTGTTCAATGATCTGCGCTTCATCGTTATTGATGAAGTGCATGCGTTTATGGGCGGCGATCGCGGCATCCAGGTCCTCAGCCAGCTGGCGCGAATCTCGCGCATGGCAGGCTGTTCGCCGCGGAGGATCGGACTCTCGGCGACGCTCAGCGACTACGAGTCCGTGACGAAGTGGCTGGCGGCGGGAACCCGCCAGCCCGTCGAGATCTCGGCGCCGCAGGGCGGGCGGAAGCTCCGCCTAAGCGTCGAGCATTTCTCGTTCCCGGACGCCAGGGACGAGAAGGGGGCCGAGCAGCTTGAGCTGGCTCGGCAGTCGTATTTTGATTACATCTACGACTACACCCACCTGAAGAAAGCGCTGATCTTCACCAACAGCCGTACCGATGCTGAATCGGCGATTCTGGAGATGCGGCGGATCGCCGCGAAGCGGGGGGAACGGGATGTTTTTCACGTTCACCATGGCAGTATCTCGGCGCTGCTTCGGGAGGAGACCGAAGCAGCGCTCAGACAGGGTCCGGGCCCGGCGGTGGCCGCCGCAACCTTGACCCTGGAGCTTGGGATTGACCTGGGCGAGCTGGAGCGGGTAATCCAGCTCGGTGCGCCTTACAGCTGCGCGAGCTTCGTGCAGCGGCTGGGGCGTTCCGGTCGGCGGGGCGACGCCGCCTCCGAGATGATTTTCGTCACGCCTGAGGAAGAGGACGAAGAGGCACAGCTGCCCGCCCGTATGCCCTGGAGCCTGCTGCGGGCCATCGCTGTAATCGAGCTGTACGTGCGGGAGAAATGGGTGGAGCCGCTGGCGGTGCGGAAGCTGCCGGTAGGGCTGTTATACCATCAGACGATGAGCATTTTGAAGAGCATGGGCGAGGCTGAGCCGGATGACCTAAAGGAAGCGGTGCTGAGTCTGCCATCCTTCAGGGAGGTTGCTCCGGAGGATTATGATGACTTTCTAACCTACTTGCTGGGTATGGGACAGATCGAAAAGATGGACGAAGGTAGTCTCTTGATCGGGCTTGCGGGTGAGAAGATCGTTAACAACTTCCGTTTCTACGCAGTGTTCAAGGATGATGAAGAGCATGTGGTCTATAACGGAACAGAAGAGATCGGTTCTATTACGACGGTGCCGCCGCCAGGGTACTGCTTCACGCTCGCTGGCAAGCTGTGGAAGGTGGAGGAGGTAGACAACCGGCATAAGGCGGTGTATGTCAAAACTTCACGCGGCAAGGTGGATACGCTCTGGCTCGGTGCCGGCGGTGATGTGCATACCCGGATCATGACCAAGATCCGGGAGGTACTGGGGGATACGGCGCTGTATCCATATTTGGCGCCTAGTGCGGCAGCCAGACTGGAACGAGCACGCCGTCTGGCCAAGGAAAGCGGCTTGCTGGAGCGCTCGGTACTCCCGGCTGGCGGGGATTCGATGTTCATCCTGCCATGGGCCGGCAGCAGACAGTTCCGTACGCTTGAACGATTACTGAAGAACAACCTCAAAGGCCCGCTTAACCTTCGTTCCATAGTGCCAATGGAGCCTTATTACATGGTGGTTGCCGGAAAGACGGATGCCGAAACCTTGGAAGCAGAAATCCTCGCTGAAAGTACCGCTACAGCAGACCCGCTCGGACTGTTAGCCCCGGACGAGGCTCCGTATCTGGGGAAGTACGACGAGTTCATCCCGCATGATCTGCTGCGCAAAGCATTTTCGCTGGATGGTCTGGATCTCCCAGGTCTGCTTGAGGTCCTGAAGCAGTGGCGGCGGCCGCGATAAATGTACTGGTGAGAATTTGACCGGGATAAATGCAAGGAAAACAGGAGCAGTCCCAGCATAGGACTGCTCCTGTTTATGTATGACTAAGTTTTGTACAAGTGGCCGGAAAGAATAGGACGAAGATTAGTTGGTCCAGTGTACCAAGGTGACGCAGGGCACTAATCCGAGCGACTCGGCGAGCCGGATAGAGGTATGGTTGGTTTCAAGCACATGATAGCGCGGGATTCGTCCGTCCCGGTGAAGATAGAAGAGTGCTGTTTGCACGACCTTCTTCGCTAATCCTTTGCCTCTTGCAGATTCCACTGTATAGACGGCACCGATCTCCCACACTTGGTCTTCATTACGGAAGGCTAGACAAGTGCTTAGCGGCGTTTCTCCCTCAAAAATAGATACAGAGAACGCTCCACTTCGGAAATACTCTTGTATTTCCTCCAGGCTGTAGTGATTTCCCTCCCATAACGGCAAAAGGCGGTTATCCAGCAGTTCTACCTGAACAGCCTCCTGTGCGGGTACCATATGCAGATTGGCAGGAGTAGTGTACGTGATATATCCCCGGGCTTTAGTCAATGAAAAATGCTTGGACAATGCATCGTAGTAAGCCTCGTCCTGAAGCTTGAACACAAGCTTGGCGTCTTTTGGCACCAAGGCAAGAAGATGGGGGAACACTGCGGGACTGCTGTATTCCATAAATACAATAAGCTCAGCTTCCGGGTATGTTCGATGATCGTAAGCATAGGCTTCGGCTGGCAACAGCAGCAGGACTCCCCGTCCCTCCGGACCCTCCACGTAGTGGCAGTTCATCACATGGCTGAAATACGTCACCATTTTAAGCAGGGTGATGTTCCTGAGCGGCTGCTCACGCAAATAGTTTAGAATAGTATCTCTCTGGTCCATTGTTGTCAGGCTCCCCTCTTCATATATGGCTATACAGATTGAACTTGTAATTTTCCTATTTTGGGATGTGCCGTGACTTCAGAGAATGTTTGGACTTCCGGCCGCTGTTGTCTGCAAATTTCTTAATTTTAACCGCTAATAGCGGTAGAAATCTGCAGACAAAGGCGGTCGCTCTCGCTCCTACAGTTCCAAAATTCCCCTACGTCACTTTCCCCTTCATATATATTTTCAAGTTCAATCTATATAGTTACTTTTCAACATAATCCCCGGCATATTTCCCTTCATAGAAAAAGCCATCTAGTTCCGCAGCAATAGCAACATCGGTCTCAACATTTCTGACTTTGTACACCTTTGTTCCTACTTCAAAGTGATTGGAATAGACATCCGAAGTGAATTTGTGCGACTTTTCATTAGAGATCTCCTCCACTGTTCCAAGTTCTTTCTCAATCTCTGCAGTTGTCTTGAGATCAAAGGAATACAGCTTGCCGTCCCATACAATAAATCTGGAAGTCCAGTCAGGGCTGCCTACATATTGTTTTTTTGTCGCCGAGGAACAGCCAACCACCGTAATTATAAGCAGTGCTGTTACAAGTACCAAAAATATTTTTTTCATGTCTATTTCCTCCTCAGCAGTATTTTGAAATTTATCTTTAATTTTATGCTTCTTTTTTTCAGAAAGCTACTGAAAATTCTCATTCTGTTTTTTTTAGCCTCCCTCATTGCGTTTTTCCACCCGGTATTCACTTGGCGACATCCCGCTCCATTTGCGGAATTGCTTGGAGAAATACAGTGCATCGTTAAAACCGACAGAAGAAGCCACTTGATCAATTGTCAGATGTCCGCGAAGCAGTTCTTCGGCTTTGTTCATACGTACTTTCATCAAATATTGCTTAGGAGACATCCCGGTTCTGATTTTGAAGGCTTTGGACAAGTGAGCCCGGTGATAGCCAAGGGAGGAGGCCATATGATCAATGTTGACCTGCTGATGATACTCAAAGGTAATCCAGCGTATGGCCTGATCGATCTGCCGGTCGATGATGCTGGGCACAGCTTGAGACGGAACAGACAGTGTACTGCGGTTGTCATAACCAAACTGATGAAGAAGGAGACGCAGCCAGCCGGAAGCCTCCAGACTTTCCAATTGCGGATACGGCGATTGTTGAAAGGACAGCCGGGTCTTCTCATACAGAACTCTTAGTTCCGACAAATGTTCGGAGTGAATGACTGGCTGCTCTTTCGTAATCCCGACTCTGCTGAGCAGTGCCGGGACAGCATCACCCCTAAGACCGACCCATGCATAAGACCATGGCTTGAGCGTGTCGGCCTGATAGCAGAACAAAGCGCCTGGAAAGATAATAAAGGTATCTCCTGTACTGCAGGGATGAATCTTCCCGCTTCCGCTCTGAAAGGTGCCTTCTCCATCAAAGACCGTATGAATCAGATAATAGTCGTGGACAGACGGACCGACCTTATGACCGGGGACCGGTGAAGCTTCACCGCTGAATAATACGGTCAAATCTGGTTCGTCCGGTATCAGGTTAAAGCCGGATATATAAGATGAATGTTCTGGACTCATAACGTAAAGCCGCCTCCTGGACAATTGAAAATAGAACCGGAGACCATTATAGCAAATTTAGATCCATGCAACAAAAATCCATATGTCTCTTGTATTTCTCCATATTCAATCGAAGCGTGCTAATTTATAGTGGATATTGAAAAGAGCGACGCTGAATGCCTGCTGTTAGTGCATTTTAAGGCGGATTAATCCTTGTGATGCAACAGGAATTATAATTAATGCAGTCTTCAGTGTATACATTTGAAGGAGGATTTCACATGTCCAAAATTACATTTATCGGTGCAGGTAGCACCGTGTTTGCCAAGAACGTACTGGGTGACTGCATGAGAACACCTGCCCTGCAAGGTTTTGAGCTGGCCTTGTTTGATATTGATCCGGTTCGTCTTGCCGATTCGGAGAACATGCTGAATAATATTAAATCTTCCCATGGATCCACTTGTCTAGTCAAAGCCTACACTGACCGCAAAGAAGCACTGCGCGGTGCCAAATATGTAATTAATGCAATTCAGGTCGGTGGTTACGATCCGTGCACAATTACTGATTTCGAAATTCCGAAGAAATATGGTCTTCGCCAGACCATTGCAGACACAGTCGGCATCGGCGGGATTTTCCGCAATCTCCGCACGATTCCTGTCATGCTGGATTTCGCCGCAGATATCCGGGAAGTCTGTCCGGATGCCTTGTTCATGAACTATACGAACCCAATGGCAGTGCTGACGAATGTCATGAGTACGTACGGAGGCGTGAAGACGGTTGGCCTGTGTCACAGTGTGCAGCACTGTGTTCAGGATTTGTTCAGGGATCTTGGCATGGATCATAAGGGTGTTCAGGGCAAGATTGCCGGTATCAACCATATGGCTTGGTTACTGGAAGTGACCAAGGATGGTGAGGACCTGTACCCGGAAATTAAACGCCGGGCGGCAGAGAAGCAGAAGGAGCATCACCATGACATGGTGCGTTATGAGATGATGCTGAAATTTGGTTACTACATCACTGAATCTTCCGAGCACAACGCAGAGTACCACCCTTACTTTATCAAGCGTAACTATCCTGAACTGATCGAGTGCTTCCAGATTCCGCTGGACGAGTATCCGCGCCGGTGCGTAGAACAGATTGGTAACTGGAAGAATATGCGTGAAGATCTGGTCAATAACCCGGGCCTTCAGCATGAACGCTCCGCTGAATATGCATCTTACATCATGGAGGCTATTGAGACGAATGTGCCGTTCAAAATCGGCGGCAACGTCATGAATACTGGCCTAATTACCAACTTGCCTAAAGAAGCCTGTGTTGAGGTGCCATGTCTGGTTGATGCCAGCGGTATTACGCCAACATTTGTAGGCGATCTTCCGCCACAATGCGCAGCCCTGAACCGTACCAATATCAATACCCAATTGCTGACGATTGAAGCAGCGATCACACGCAAGAAGGAGCATATTTATCACGCGGCTATGCTGGACCCACATACATCTGCGGAGCTGTCGATGGATGATATCATCGCGATGTGTGATGATCTGATCGAAGCCCATGGAGATTGGCTGCCGAAGTACAACTAATATTCAGGAATAAGAATGGAAGAAGGACAGGATACTATTCCCAGAAGGGAACTATCCTGTCCTTTTTGTATATTGCATTCGTATTCCATGTAAAGGAGGTACTGCCATGAGTAAATCAGTCCTGGTGATTGATGACGAGGAACGGATATCTAGGCTGCTTCAGCTCGAGCTATCCCATGAAGGTTATGAGGTTGAGATTGCCCATGATGGAAGAGAAGGTCTGGAGCTGGCGCTCGGGCAGCCTTGGGATATCATCATTCTGGACATCATGATGCCAGGCCTGAATGGAGTAGAGGTTTTGCGCAGATTGCGCAAAGTGGATGAGACTACACCGGTTATTCTTGTTACCGCCCGAAATACGACGCCTGATATTGTATCTGGATTGGACCAGGGAGCCAATGATTATATTACGAAACCTTTTGAGATTGAAGAACTGCTGGCAAGAATTAGGGCGCATATTCGCACGCCTGCCGTGAAACCTCAGCCACAGGGAGAAGAAAGTTCTATTATCGAAGCAGATAATTTGACTATCAATAAACGGACCAGAGACGTCACTAGAGGAGAGCAGCGGATCGAGCTGACGCCCAAGGAGTTTGACCTGCTTGTGTATATGATCGAGCACAAGAATCACGTCTTGAGCAGGGAGGAGATCATCAAGGATGTCTGGGATTTTGAGTTCGTGGGAGACACGAATGTAGTGGATGTGTACATCCGTTACTTGCGGCAGAAGATCGACAAGGGACACAAGAAGAAGCTGATCAAGACCAGCCGGGGTATAGGATACAGCATTCGGGAGGAAGACGATTGAAGATCGGTACCCGAATTAATCTTCTCACTTCCTTGGTCCTCATCGGTATTCTCCTGTTTGTAGATATCACTGTATACTGCCTATACATCACGAATGCTACCCGCAACGCAAATGAGCTGATTCTGAGTAAATGGGAGCCGATTGTGAACAAGGCCGCTGCCCTCCCGGAGGCAGAACAGGAGCTTCTGCTCCGAAGTTCCCTGACACAGAGTACCTATATCCGTATATCCGATTTCCTTAACCATAAAGTCTATGAAATAACGCATGGAAAAGATATGAACTTGAGCGGTATTTCCTTCAAGTATGCCAGGCACCGGAAGTCGCTCCTTTTGGAGCGGGAAAATGAGTTAGTTATGGTCGTACATATTCCGGTCATGGTAGAGAATAAAGTGACCCGTGGTTATGAGATCGCTGCAAAGCTGGATGGTCTGAAGGCAAGCATTCAAAATCTTCTAACCATCCTTAGCATATCGTCATTGATCGCTGTCCTCTTATGTCTGGCAGCAGGCAAGCTGGTGTCCCGGACCATTTTGAAGCCCATCACCAAAAGCATCCAGACGATGCGGAAGAATGAAGAGAGCCTGACCTTCAACACTATTCCCCTACAGGGTTCCGCTCGTGATGAGCTGTATGATCTGACAGAGACCTTCAACCGCATGATTGGACGATTGGAAGAAAGCTTTTGGAAGCAGCAGCAATTTGTATCCGATGCCTCTCATGAACTGAATACGATGTTGACGATTATTGAGGGTTATGCCAATATGCTGAAGCGATGGGGGAACGAGGATCAGGCGGTGCAGGAAGAGGCGATTCAGTCGATCTATGAGGAAACTAAGCGTATGCGTAAGATGACCCGGCAGCTGCTTATGCTGGCCTCTTCGCAGCAAAGCACAAAGCTGAATCTGGAGCCAGTGAATATGGTGGAGGTCTGCCAGCAGGTGATTGCCCGCTTCCATTTGATTAACGAGCGTACAATTCGGCTACATGCCAGTCCCGGGGCGAAGGATATTGAAGCAGACCGCAATAAAATTGAGCAGCTGCTGATTATCTTGGTGGACAATGCGCAGAAATACAGTTCTCAAGTGGTAGATATTTTTATTTCCGGAAAAGATGGAGAAGTTACGGTTGCTGTGAAGGATCAAGGAATCGGAATTCCGCAGCACGAGATCAAACACGTCTTCGAGCGGTTCTATCGCGTGGACAATTCACGGCACCGCAAGACGGGAGGAACTGGATTAGGTCTGCCGATTGCCAAATCTATTGTGCAGGAGCATGACGGCTTAATCTGGATTGAAAGTGAGGAGGGCGAGGGAACAACTGTAAGTGTCAGGCTGCCTGTAAGACCAGCTCCGGGTCCGGCAAAGAAATCGGGAGAGATCAGGTGTTGAGCATCTATAGAAGAGCCGCGGTAAAGCCACATCCAGAGTTATCGGATGTGGCTTTTAAAGTGTTCTATTCTTCAAAATTAAAATATCCAAGAAAATCTTGTGACGCATTATTGCTGTTATTGTTGTTATTGCTGTCATTGTTGTTTTTGTTGTTATTGTCGTTGTTGTTATCTTTCGTTGCATGGGAGACAGATTGTCCGCTTGATGGCAGAACCCGACGGGCTGTTGTGTAATGCGAATCCCACCAGCCGGAATTCAGATTCGTGACGGTGACACCGCCTTTTCCGTAAGTATGCAGTATCTTACCGTCGCCCATATAAATAGCTACATGGTGAATAGGAGAGTAGAAGAAGACGAGATCACCCGGTTGCAGCTGACTTCTTGGCACATAAGTGCCTGCGGTAGATTGCTGTGTTGATGTACGTGGAAGGGTAACGCCGTTCTGCTTGAATACATATTGAGTGAAAGACGAGCAGTCGAAGGAACTTGTGTTTCCTGACTTAGCTCCAAATTTATAAGGAGTTCCCTGGAATTTTAACCCGGTTGCAATGATGCTATCTGCTACAGAAGAAGAAGTCTGACTCGATGCGGCATAGGCTGTACTGGAACCGTCCAAGATAGCAACACCTGAAGTCATCAGGGCAAGCCCTAAGCTGACACCGACACAAAGCTTGCGGATACGTTGTTTGTTATGGATACTCATACATTACCTCCTATGGTTTTGTGCGGGCTGATTACCCTGAGAACACCATAGCATAGATAAAATAACCATAACTTACCATGCAACCTTGGATCTCGCTTGTGCCAACCAGTCTGGAGAGTTTATTAGAGTACGCTGAGAAATTTCACATCTCTTTCTTATTGACACAATTATAGAAAGGAGACTTGGGGACTTCATCGCTGCGGCGGTGGGGTCTTTTTGCTGTTTCGTCCAACCCCCTGCAATAAAACAAGCATAAAAATATTGTATTATTCCTGCATCACAGCGCGGCGAAATCATCAGGAGGTGGGAAACGGTGATCGTGAAAAAACATAGCTTAGCACCGGGTTCAGCCTATAACACGCCTTATCATGTTATCAGAGGGAGCCAGCGGGGACCGGTCTTTATGATTGTCGCGGGGATACACGGAAATGAAACGGCCAGCATGAAAGCAGCACAGCGGATAGTGGATCAACTTCGTCATGGAAGTAGGGGTATTCAGCGAGGGACCTTGATTATCGTCGGCCGCTGTTGTCCCCAGATTTCTTATTTATAACCGCTTCTAGCGGTTGAAATCCGGAGAGCTTATGCTTGCGATGTGAGCTTTCCTGCGGAAAGCTTTCAGGCGGTCGCTATCGCTCCTACAGTTCCAAACTTCCCCCTTCGTTCCTCCTCGCTTTTTGTTACTTTCATTGTTCATTTTATTGAAAATACACTTCCGTATCTTCCCTTATAAACGGGCTCTCCGAAGTCCTTAACCCACTCATTGTACAGCTTGCGTGAGACGCCGTCATGGACAATGACATAATCGGGATGATCGGCTTTGACGATCTCCGGCAAATATTCAGAGAACCCGTACATGGAGCGTTCAAAGGCTGTCCAGCCCAAGGCACCTATAGATTCTTTTGTTATAAAAGGGTCCTGTCTGCCATCACAGAGGATATCCCCGCCGCGGAACATCACGTACCCGGATGAGCCGTAGCGGGAGAATACCCGCGGGCGTACACCGTCCGGTGTTTTGTCAAGAATATAGGTCATTTCATCGACCGGGTAGCTCTTGGCATCTACTACGGGCGGAACCACAAAGATGTAGGCGGTATTGATCGCCAGGCCCAATGTTAAGCAGAGCAGGATCGTTTTTCGTTCGGGCACATACGCAAACTTGCGTAGCCTGGATACCTTCGGAAGCGCCTCAAAGAACACGGCGGCAAAGTAAGGGATGAACAACCACATGAATAAGTTTTGCTTGAAGTTGGACACACCCAAATACAGAATCCCGAGCATCATAAAGAACCGGAACGGCTTACGCTGCAAGGCAAAAGGCAATGTGGTTGCGAAAAACAGCAGGAGCAGCAGAATCGGAAGATTCAATAGCTTGTTGAATTGAAGCGGCTGCCACTCGTTGATCAGCAAATTGAAATTCTTCTGGGTGACGGCCAGGATGAACAGCAGACTTTTTAGCCCACCAGGGTTGGCTAGACCAGCAAGCCAGGTGAGCACATAGACAACGATATGGCGTCTATCCAGTGTTTTGGCAATCAGCGCTTCCAGGAACGTCATTCCCGTAAATACAGCGATGACGAGCCACACGCCCGCGTGAAAGTTGGCGATAGCACAGGACAGGAGGATCATCGCGGCTGCGTATCTCTTTTTGGCAACCATCTGAAATTCGCGCATGTAAACAAAAAACCACACAATCATGAACGCAGAGATCATTTGGGGCCTGCCCTTGAAGTAATTATAATAAATCCAGCAGCTGATCAGCAGCACAAAGGGCAACAGCAGCGGATGGTTCTCTGATAGGCCCAGTTCCTTGCGTGATACCCGTCCCAACCGAAGCAGCCCCAGAATCAGTAACAGTAGGCACACAGCAGTTAATATGTATATCCCCGGCCAGCCGAACGCTTGATATAGCGGCGCAACGAGCAGCTGGAATCCGAATTCATGCGGTACATAAGGCAGTTTATCCCCGTAAAATGTATGTATAGCGTGATGCAGCACCTGACCGTGCTCAATCATATAACGCCCCACTTCGATATGCCAAAAAGTATCCGGATCATTATACGAATATTTGGGCATCATTACCAAGATGAATCCTATAATTAGAACACAAAATAAGATATGGGTAGCCTTTGGCTTCATCAGATCAGTTCCTTCTCCACTTTTTCTCCTACTATACAGTGACTTCCCTAAGGAATGGTTAATATTCTGACATTTTACAAACGGTATTTATTGTCCGCTTATGATTAAGGTTTACAGTGGAGAGGAGCCTATACCAAAAAGGAGACTTCTTATGAAAATAAATCCGGTTGTCCTTATCGTATCCTCTGCTTTTGGCGACGGTCATGCCAAGACAGCGCAGGCGCTTCAGCAGTCTTTTTTGGCGCGCGGGGTAGAGCAGGTGTTTATTGTCGATTTGTTTGCGGAAGTTCATCCTTTTCTGAATGCAGTCTCTCGTACCTTTTATTTGAAAAGCACGGCTTACGCTCCCGGTCTGTACGGCATGCTGTACGATATGACAAGTCGAATGAAGCCCGGCCAGCCGCTCAGCCGTTTTTTACATTCCATGGGGAAGCGTAAGGTTGAAGAGGTTCTGAATCGTTTGAAACCAGATGTGATTATTCACACGTTTCCTTATTTGGCCGCCTCCGAGCTTAGTGAGAAAGTCGGTATGCAAGTGCCGATATTTACCGTGCTGACAGATTATGTCCTGCATGGGCGGTGGATTCATCCCTCGACGTGGAAATACTTTGCACCTTCGGATAGTGTAAAAGAAGCCCTTTTGGCATCTGGAGTCCCTCCACAGGCGATCACAGTCAGTGGCATCCCGATTCGGGAAGCGTTCCAGAAAATTCCTGATCGTGCAGAGCTGCTGCGCAAGCACGGGTTAAACGCAAGCAGACGTTATATTCTTCTCTCTGCAGGAGCTTACGGTGTCTTGGGTAATGTTCAGCGGATTATCCGCACTATCTTGAAGCAATCCGAGTTCGACGTGATTGTACTATGCGGGAATAACCATAAGCTGCGCCTGAATCTCGAACGTCGCCACCAGTGGAATGATCGGGTGCATATTCAGGGGTACACCGATCAGATTCATGAGCTGATGTCACTCTCATCCGGGCTCTTGACCAAGGCAGGAGCCATCACGCTGACAGAGGCCTTTTCCCAGTCCTTGCCGGTTATTGTTTACCGTCCGCTACCGGGGCAGGAGAAGGGCAACGCCCGCAGCCTGTCTGGGCAAAAAGCGATCTATACCGCGTATAACGAGAAGCAGCTGGCAGATTATCTCCACCAGCTGCAGATTAAGAACGGTCAAGAAGAAGTTCAACTGTCTATGCATGCCCTCTCTCGCAAGGAATCCTCCCAAGTCATCGTCTCAGAAGTGCTGGATGCCCTGGAAGCGGCTTTTGTTCCACAAACTGTACATCGTTGACATGAGTGTATTTAATGTATATATTACACATATACATTAAATACAGACCTCGAGAAACGTTGGTGACCTAAAACGATGAATATTGTGATATCCGGCACTTCCGGAGAGCCCATCTATGCACAAATTGTTCGGCAAATCCGTCAGATGATCCTGCTAGGAGATCTCTCGTCGGGAACACCGTTACCTTCCATTCGCCTGCTCGCCAAAGACTTACAAATCAGCGTGATTACTACAAAGCGGGCTTACGAAGAATTGGAGCGGGAAGGACTCGTTAATTCCATTGTTGGCAAAGGTTCTTTTGTATCCGGAGCAGATCAGGAGTACATTCGGGAACAGCGCTTGCGGATGATAGAGAACAAGATGAAGGAAATTATCGAGGAGAGCAGAGGGCTCGGGATTGAATTTGCCGAAATCACAGAGATGATGAAGTTGCTCTATGAGGAGGAGAACGGATGAGGGATGTCATTCAGTTAAGCAATGTGAGCAAATACTACGATCGCTATGCCATGAGGGATCTTAGTGTCTCTGTCAAACAGGGATACATCACTGGTTTAATCGGACCTAACGGCGCAGGCAAGACCACACTGATTCAAATGATCATGGGGATGATCCACCCGGATGGGGGTGAGATATCTCTATTCGGGCAACGCAACGCGCTGGATACGCCTCAGGTGAAGGATAGGATCGGGTATGTCTCAGATGAGAATTATTTCTACGAATCTTTAACGGTCAAGCAGATGAAGAAGATCATTGCCCCGTTCTACAGCAAGTGGGATGAGGAGGTCTGCCGGAAGTATCTGGAGCTTTTCAAGCTTGCACCTGGCAAGAAGATCAAGGATTTGTCCAAGGGGATGAAAATAAAACTCTCTTTAGCCATGGCGCTTTCGCACGGAGCCGATCTGCTGATTATGGACGAACCGACTTCAGGACTGGACCCGGTATTCCGGAGAGAACTGCTCGATTTACTAGGGGAACATCTCCAAGATGAGAGTAAGTCAATTTTGTTCTCCACCCATAATACCGCTGACCTCGACAAGGTTGCAGATTACATTGTATTTATCAATGACGGCCGATTGGTGTTTCATGAGAGCAAGGAAAGCTTGCCGGAGAAATATCTGCTTGTCAAAGGTGAGAAGGAATTGCTGGACCGTGATACCCGCACCTGGTTCCTGGGAATTCGGGAGACACCATTCGGTTTTGAAGGTCTACTTAACAATCGGGCTGAAGGGGAAAAGCATTTTGGGAATATTGCCATCTGTGAAACGCCGAGCCTGGAAGAGATCATGTATTTTACCGTAAAAGGCGGTGGGGTGCATGTATAAATCCATTCACTTGATCCGCAAGGATTTTGTGTTGATCCGCAGATTCTTGCTATTCCTGGTCCCTTACTATATCTACATGGCAACGATGAGTTTACATCTTTACAGCTTATTAGCTACGTTGCCACCCTTGATGCTGCTGATCAATTCCTGCACACAGGATAGCCAATTGCGTATTCAGCGTCTGTTGGTTAGCCTGCCTGTTCGTAGGAAGGAATTGGTGTTTTCAAAGTATTTAGCGCTCCTGCCCTATACTCTGTTCGGTGCCATCAGTATTCTGTTGTTCTACCTAGTAACAACTGTATCTGGACATGTCATTTCGTCTACCTCTTGGCAGGAAATTGGTATAACCCTGGCAATCTTTCCGCTTTTGGCATCCATCTATCTGCCGCTGAACTACTGGCTTGGGGCTAAGGGAGCACAGGTCGTGAACATCGTCTTTATGTTGGCTGTCATGCTTCTCTCCGAGAGTGTTCAAAATCTGGTCAACTTGTTGTCTACTCTAACTAGGGTGTCAGAGGGACTACTTTCCAACCACACGCTATTTTACCTCTTCTCTGGATTACTCTATATTGGCCTGATTGGCTGCTCGTATTTCATTTCCTTGCGTATTTTTGTACAAAAAGATGTATAACTGCCGCTCAATTATCGTTTGACTTCCAGGATATTCTTAATTAATATGGGTGTAGATGAATCGGGCGATGGAGTTCGCCATTAACCGTCTTTTGCAGACTAATGACTCCTACCAGTGAAGTTTTGGCTGGTAGGAGTCTGTTTTATTATGGGATAAATCTGGGTTATAGGAGTATGGGCGTGATGAGGAATTGGCGAGAACGATGGATGGCTTATGCGGGAAAGAGAAGCCAGTTGGCCATTTGGACCACGGTTGTAAAATGGATCATCCTGGGGAGCTGTGTCGGCATTTTAACCGGGACAGCCTCGGCGTTGTTCCTGAAAAGTCTGGATTATGTTACAACGCTACGCATGGAGCATTCATGGCTGCTGTTTTTGCTGCCGCTTGGGGGCGCGCTGGTCAGCTATTTATATTTTCGATATGGAAAGGACAGTGCCAAGGGCAATAATCTGATCCTGGAAAATATCCAAAGTGGAGGAGCGCCAATTCCACTTCGTATGGCACCGCTTGTGCTATTCGGAACGCTCGTCACCCATCTGTTCGGCGGTTCTGCCGGGCGAGAGGGAACTGCGGTGCAGATGGGTGGCAGTCTCGCCGACAGCTTCGGCAGATGGATTCGGATCAGCCCGCTGGATCGTAAAATCCTGTTGATGTGCGGGATCAGCGGGGGCTTCGGTTCTATTTTTGGCACACCACTGGCCGGAACATTATTTGGGCTTGAAGTGATTGCGCTTGGATTGATCAGCCACCAGGCACTGCTACCTTGCTTCGCAGCCAGCTTCGTTGGTGATCTGGTCGCCACGAAGCTGTGGAAGGTGCATCATATTCATTATGCCGTCAGCGAGTTTCCTGCACTCGGCTTCCTGGTTGTGTTAAAGGTGCTGCTGGCATCTGTGATCTTCGGGCTGGTCGGCATGCTTTTCAGTCAGCTTACTCATTTTTTGAAAGTGCGTTTTACATTGTTGATCAAGAATCCGATGGTAAAAAGCGCACTGGGCGGATTCATTATTATTGCCTTGGTGTACCTCGTGGGGACTAGGGAGTATCTGGGTCTGGGCCTCCCGCTAATCGCGGATTCTTTTCAAGGAGAAGTCTCTCCATTCGCATTTCTGTGGAAACTGATCTTTACCGCGTTTACTCTGGGGAGCGGATTCCAGGGAGGAGAGGTAACGCCGCTGTTCGCAATTGGCGCAACACTGGGCCATACCTTGGCCGGACTGCTGCATATGTATGGTCCTTTTCTGGCTTCGCTCGGCTTTATCGCTGTGTTCTGCGGCGCGACGAATACACCGATCGCTTGCTTCCTGATGGGGATTGAGTTGTTTGGATCTGGCGGAGCCATCTATATGTTTATGGCCTGTGTCGTAAGTTATCTCTTCTCCAGTCATACGGGTATTTATACCTCACAGCTGATTGGAGTTTCGAAGAGTCATTTGATTTCAGTACCGGAAGGGACTACTCTAGCTTCGATTAAAGAATTGCTTAAGGTGAAGCGCGAGAAACGGGATGAAACTTAGCCTGCAATCCATTTTCTAATAAGTAAAAAAATGTTATAATCGAGAAGAGGGTGGTGATAATAATCATGAGTGCTCTTTTAGTGATTGGTGTTATCATTGCAGTTGTTGGCCCGTTAGCCTGGTCCTTTGTTGCTGTTGGAAAACGTATATCCGCTGAAGAGAAGAAGGCAGGAAGAGATCTTACGAATGAGATCAATCCTTTCACAGGCGGAAAATAACTTGCATGCCCCTGCTTAAGTAGCGGGGGTTTTTGTTATGGAGAAAATGGAGGGAGTATGAAGAAAACATTAGAAACTGCCTGACACTAGGTGATGCGGGAAGAATAAGCGGAATTGTGAGGGAGGAATTAGCTGCTCTACGATCTGATGTGGTTACGTTTGTTGGAGATTCTCAAAAAGATCGGCAGAGCAGCCATCAAAGCCAATTAATGAAATAGAGCTTTAGTCAGGTAAGGCAAAGCCTAAATATTAGTCCGTATCGAGCAACTCAAGCTTTTCAAGAATTTTAATCGTTGTTAGAGCGGACAACCTAACCGCTAGTTCTACATTACCAGTTAGTACGCCTTCATTTTCCAAAGCTTCTTTATTCTTTGAAAATACTTCTTCAGTTACCTCATTCACAAGATTAACGACGATATCTTTATTCAATTGAATACCTTCCTTCTTGATATTTTACCGATACCTTATATTTCGTCAGAATACAGGAATTTTATTTAGGTCTATAGGTTCAAAATTAAGTATGATAGCGATACTATGGATATCTTTTGTATTTAATAGTCTTTTTTTAATAAGAAATATTTCAATTTTATATACTTGCTGCTGATTAAAAGGGGATTATCATGAAGGTATATAGAAAATGCAATCGGACAATAACCCGCGAGTCAGAAGATGCCTGCAATTGGATGGGTAAATAATAGGATGGGCTATCTATCTATGTATAAGATAATGCCAGCTACATTAACCCACCATCAATAACGCTTCGATGAAAATAGCTCTCTATTCCAAATTAGGTGCATTTTTGTATCTTAATTTTCCCTTCAGTAGAGAAAAATGGAATATAAGAGCATTATTGTACCTTATTTTAGGAGAAATAAGCCCATAGAGCATATTTGGAGGAATTTAACATACGAAAATGCACTTATATAGCTAAACCTTTAGCTGCAGCTGAATTAAGGTACAAAAATGCTGCTATTTACATTTTGGGCGCGGTTAAAAACAATGTTACTCTTCAAGCGTTGTTTGTTACTACATTCGATTACTTCAAGTTATTGTTGATTATGATCTTAACGTTGGTGCTCCAACACAAAAGTGCCCGGACGCGTATAACGCGTACCGGGCATTTTAATAGTTACTGGTTTGCAGACTGTATGGAGAAATCGACAACGCCCTTTTCACCGAACAAATTGCTGTAGCATTGAGAGGTACACCTATGTTAATTTTGTGCAGATTGTACGAACGAACCGACAACGCCCTTTTCACAGACAAATACCCGCAGCATCGAAAGATACGCCTTAACCGGTTGGCTGAGGAACCGCGGTTATGAATAATCGCTACCTGCCTGCTCAACACGGGATGAATAATAGGGATGGCGCGAATACTACCGTCATTGTACAGATGGATCAGCGACTTGGATAAGACGCTAACGCTTGCTCCGGATTTGATGAGGCTGAAAATAGAGTCTATGGTGTTAGTCTCGATAAATGGCTCCAGTGAGAAGCCGGAGGTACTACAAGAGGCGTCTATTAACTGGCGGCACCGGTGCTCCTTCGGGAACATGATGATCGGCATCGTCTGTACCTCAGCAAATTCAACAGAAGGCGAGTCGGCTAAGGGATGTCCGGCTGGCACGGTTAAATAGAACTGTTCCTCATACAGGGGATCTGCTCTAACCGGTCGTCTTCGACGGGCAGGATGGTCACAGCGATATCCATCTCATTTTGCAGAATCGGGTCTACGACATTTTCAGCGGCAACGATTCTGATCTTGATCTTTGGAAATTGGCGATTGAACTCCACCAGTAGCAGTGACACGAGATGATTCAGTTCGCCTGGAAGCGAGCCGATCGTAATGGTACCCTGTTCGCCATCCTGCAATTCCTCCAGTTGCTCTTTAGCGCTGTGCATTACATTGAAGATGGTACACGCATGGGTATAGAGTATAGATCCAACTGCTGTGATGGCAATTTTCTTACCAATCCGGTCAAAAAGCGGTATGCCAAGCTCGTCCTCCAGCGCCTTGATCTGATGAATAAGTGTAGGCTGGGTAACACCCAGCTTGTCTGCCGCACGCGTAAAATGTAGCTCATCGCAGATGGCTTTAAAATATTCGAGTTGCCGTAGTTCCATGTGTCCGTCTCTCCCTGTTACATTATCGCTGCCTACTATAGCAGAAGCCCTCTTGACAGGCAAATGATTTAATACTTTATAGACACGATCCGTTATAATAAGCAATGCGGAATGTCAGCAAGGGAGAGGGAGAGATGAAGATTAAGCGGATAATTTGGAAATGGTTCAGTGGAATGACGTTCAAGAGCAAGCTGCTGACTGTCTTTATACCTTTAATTGTCGTGTCGCTTAGCATTTTGGGAGTGGTATCCAGTGAGATTTTTAGCCGTTCTCTCATCAACCGTAGCGTTAATGATGTAATTGATCAATCGAGTCTGATTATCAATAAGCTGGATTCCATTACGAAAAATATGGAGATTTGCTCCAATATGCTGGTCACGGATGTGAACCGGTTATACGATAACTTTCCCATTGAACGAACAGCTGTAGAGGAGAATCAATTCCGGTTGACGATGCAGAGCCGCTTGGCGATTGATCTGTCATTGTTCGCGGAAACAGATGCAGCCGTTTTCATTGACAGTAACGGTAAAATTTATACGTCCTATCCAGCACGAAATGATGAAAGCGAAGCCATTCGCAGTGGCGTTCCTGAGGAACTGCTGAAACAGGGCAACTATGGCTCAGCTTACTGGTTTCCTATGCAGAAAAGGAATTACATGACACCAAATCCTGATGTACCTGTCCTAACACTAGGAAAGGTAGTTATTAACATCAACACTGGGGAACGCTATGGCACGTTATTCCTAATTATTAAAGAGCCTACCCTGTCAGCTTCTCTTGTAAGCGGGAACAATATTAATCAAAAGAACTATTTTCTCGTGGACGAGCGCCGGATCATCGTGGCCAGCCCGGACAAGGAGCAAGTACTGACCCCAATTACGAATCCAACAGAGCTTGCGCTGCTCAAATCAACATCAGAGCAAACAGAGACGGCTACCCGAAATACAGATGGCAAGAGACTAATTACGGTTACAGATTATCCGGGGATGCAGTGGAAGCTGCTTAATGTAGCGGACCTGGATGTTCTGACGAAGGATGTTGGCAAAAACACAAAGCTCACAATTCTGATCGGCTTCACCTGTCTTCTGTTGTCTTTGCTGGGGGCCCATTTTCTCTCCAAGGTGGTCCTGAATCCACTGCAGGATTTGACGAAAAGAATGCGCCGGGTCATGGACGGTAACCTGTATGTAGAAGCACCAGTTCACACCAATGACGAAATCGGTTTGATTTCCCGTGTGTTTAATTCCATGATCAAGCAGATTCAGGAGCTGCTGCAGAATAAGGAGAAGGAACAGAAGCGGAAGCGAGAATATGAGCTGGCATTGATTACTTCTCAGGTGAAGCCGCACTTTTTGTACAATACGCTGGATACGATTTATATTCTGAATGATATGGATCGTAATCAGGAGGCTCGGGATACAACCAAGGCCTTGGCAGATTTTTATCGGGTGGTGCTTAGCAAGGGCCGTGAGCTCATTATTCTGGATCAGGAAATCAAGATGACTACCGACTATTTGTCCATCATGCAGATGAGATACCCCGATGTGTTCCAGTATGAGATTCGTATCCCGCAAGAACTTCGGAACACGCCGATTCCGAAGTTATCGCTCCAGCCGTTGGTGGAGAACGCTATCTATCATGGCCTTAAGACCAAAGGGGAGCGTGGACTCATTGTTATCTCCGCAGTGAAAGAGAAGGCGAAGATCATCCTCCGCGTGGAGGACGACGGAGTGGGAATGAGTGAGGAGCAGCTGAAAGAGGCTTGTTGCTTCCAAGAGGAGGACAAGGTGGTTAAATCCATCGGCGTTTATAGTGTTCAGGAGCGAATAAAATTGTATTTTGGAGCAAAATACGGTTTAACCATATTCAGTGAAGAGGGAAAAGGAACAAGGGTGGATATTACTGTTCCAGGCGGAAAAACAGGAGGGAAAGCGGATGTACCGGATTATGATCGTGGACGATGAACCCTTGTTTCGAGATTATTTACGGATGAAAATGGATTGGGAAGACTATGGCTACATGGTATGCTGCGAAGCCCGCAATGGTAAAGAAGCGCTGGAGGAAGCAGAGATTCATCGCCCTCATCTGGCCTTGATTGATATCAACATGCCGTTCATGAACGGCTTTGAGCTTGCAGAGCAACTGAAGATACGTTTCTCGGAGATGACGATTGTCTTCGTGACAGGCCACAATGAATTTGAGTATGTCCAGCAAGCGGTTCGTCTGGGCGTTCATGATTATTTGTTAAAACCATTTAATCGGGAGGAGCTCGCGGCCATGCTGGAACGGATTCAGCCGAAGCTGCCGAAGCTCCAAGAATCGCCCGAAGAAGCACAGGCTGCTCTGCAGAGTGCTGATGTCAATAACAAGCAATACCCTGCAGCCGCGATTCAGGAGAGTATCCTGATCTCGTTGCGACTTAGTGACCAGGACACATTAAGTGAGGTAAAGCGCGCCATTCAATCGCTTCGCTCCCATGATTTGAACAGCGAATACGTCTATACGATGCTTATGGGGCTGGTCTCGATCGGACTGTCCTTTGCCGGAGAGCGGGGAGTAGCCTCAGAGCATCTGCTGGAGAATCTGACTGGGTCGTCTCCTGACAAGAATCTCCGCGGGTGTGTGACCTGGGATGAGATAGAGGTTTGGTTGCTGAGCTTTTTCGAACGGCTGATTGGCTTGACGGAGAGCACAAGACAAACCAAGTCTTATAAGCTTTACAGTGATGCAAAAGCATATATTGAACAACATTACACCGAAGAAGAGTTATCCGTTGAGGCTGTTGCTGCCATCTTATTCGTGGACCCCAGCTATTTGCGGCGCGTATTCCGCAAGGAATCCGGTTATTCGGTGCTGGATCACATCACCCATATCCGAATGAAAAAGGCTAAGGAACTGATCCAGAAGGGGAATATGAAGCTATCGACGATTGCATACGAAGTGGGATACAGTGATCCGAATTATTTCAGCAAAAGCTTCAAAAAGAAATTTGGCATGACGCCTACAGAGTTTGAACAACTGAGGTAAAAGGGAGCCGGGTCTGCCCGGCTCTTTTGCATGAATATGGGAATTTACATGTTCTACGCTATAAATTATCCTTATATTTCTCGCTGAAACGGATACCTTCCCTTAGAGTCGGCATTGCTGATTCTACTTGTTGTCCCGTTTTTTACTTATCCGGCCCGTTTTGCTCATTCTGCAAAAGGCACAGATCATTTTATAATGAAAGCGCAAACAAGAAAGCGCTAACTAAATTAAGCTACAGGGGGAAATAAAGATGAAGAGCACATGGAATAAAACGTGGGCTGGAGTACTTGCATTGACACTGGTTGCGTCCCTGACCGCCTGTGGCGGCGGATCTTCTTCAAACAAACCGACTAACACAGGCACTTCAGGAGGAAGTGAAGCCGGAGCGAATGAGAAAGTCAAACTGAAAGTGTACGCACAACATTTTGATGATGATACCGCCAAGCCGTTTGATTACGCAGTTGAAGAACTGAAGAAGGAAATGCCAAATGTGGAGATTGAGCTTGATCCTGCAGTTCAAGACGGATTCCAGAAGCTGAAAACTTATGCGGCGACAGGAAATCTGCCTGATATCTACTATACAGATTGGAACACACTACAAACCTTCTCCAAATCCCAAAACGTACAGGTACTCGACGATTATGATACGACCAAAGAATACAAGGCAAATCTTAATCCAGGTGTGGAATCCCGTATGGTTGCTCCAGATGGTCACGTATATGCCTTCCCGGATACAGGTGTAGAGTTTGAGCTTCTGTATTACAACAAGAAGATTTTCCAAGAAGCTGGCATTTCGGTTCCAATCAAAACGATTGACGAACTTGCCGAAGCAGCCCAGAAATTAAAGGCTAAGGGTTATGTACCACTCTCCATCTTTGCCAAAGAAAAATGGATCACTACAGCGTTCTACAATGCCTTCTTGACACGTGAGGATGGCATCGGAACAGGCGTATTTGAAAAAGGTGACCCGAAGGAAACGCCGCAAAGCGCAGTTACTGCCGCTGAGCAAGTGAAAAAGCTGCAACAAGCCGGGTTACTAGATGTTAATGCAACTAATACGAACTATGACCAAGCCTCTTCAATGTTCTATACGGGTAAATCGGCTATGCTTATCAACGGTCAATGGGAAATTTACAGCGCACAAGAAAAAATGGGTGACAATGTAGACTTCATGTACTGGCCTGCTAAAGACGAGCAAACCTATGAGAACATGAAATTCCAAATGAACGGCTCCGGTGGACCACAAGGATATGCTGTATCCTCCAAGAGCAAAAATATTGATGTGGCTGTTAAAGTAGCGGCTTTCATCGCCAAAAAATCGGCTGAGTACAAATTTACGGTACTAGGTAACCCGATCGTTGCACCGAAGATCGATAAGCCTGTTACGGCAACAGATATTCCGGCAATGATGAAGCGCCTGACTACGGATGTACTGCCTAACGCTAAGGGCTACGCTGTAGCGGTCAGCAAGTTGAGCATCAGCACGGCGATTGATGATAATACGCAAAACCTGCTGGTTGATGGATTTAGTGTAGACGACTTTGTTAAAAATATGAATCGCGCTTTGAGCAAATAAAGAAAGAGCTACAGAGAAACGTTTAAGAACCCTGGACTTCAAGCTTCGGCTTGGGGCTTCCGGGGTTCTAAACCAGAGAATATTTATTTTGGAAAGGAGCTGTGGAGGGTTATGAGACAGTACTTGGGCAATAAAAAAGCGATTCTATTTTTCCTTCTGCCCGCCATGCTAATCTACACCGTAATTATTATCTATCCCGTGCTGCAAACCGTTTACCGCAGTTTTTATAACTGGGACGGACTCAGTGAAGCTACCTTCAATGGGCTAGGGAATTTCCGTGATTTATTCACGGACCCGCTGCTCAAGACATCGCTGAAGAACGGCGGGATTTTCGCTTTAGTGCTTGTTGTGTTTCAGATCGGCTTGGGTACGATTTTGGCTCTGGTCTGTGCAGACGTTAAGGTAAAGGGACGCAAGCTGCTTAAGACGGCTTACTTTATTCCGGTTGTATTGTCTGTGACGGTTGTCTGCCAGCTCTGGATTGCGATCTATGATCCGACTAACGGGCTTATCAATCGCCTGCTGCAAATGCTGGGTATTCCTTATCAGCAGCATTGGTTAACTTCACCGACTAAATCGATTATCGCAATTGCATTTGTCAATGCATGGCAGTTCATGGGCTATCAATTCGCACTCCTGTATGCAGGCGTCAAGTCGATTCCTGAACAATACATGGAGGCCGCGACGATCGATGGCTGCAGCAAATGGAAGGCCCACTGGAAAGTGACACTACCGCTAATGAAAGAAACGTACAAGTTCTGCTTTACAATCGCTATCACCGGCGGGATTAGCGCCTTTACACAAATGCTGATCATGACCAACGGTGGACCGGGAACGAGCAATTATACGATGACCTTCATGGTATACCGTTACGCTTTCTTGGAAAGCAACTATGGTTATGCTTGCGCCGTAGCGGTAGTTCTGGTAATCATTTCGCTCATTGCAACGGTGGTTATCAACAAAGTATTTGATCGTAACGAGGCGGTCTAGGCAGAAAGGGGAACGTGACATGAAAAAGGCGTTAGGCGTACTTTACCAGGTTCCGCTGTGGATCTATTTTATCGTTTCGGTATATCCGCTAGTCTGGATGATTTCATATTCATTGAAAAATAACGACGAAATTTTCTCGACCAATCCGTTTGGCTTACCGACACACTTCCGCTTTGAGAACTATGTGACTGCATGGTCACAATTCAATATTCCAAAATACTTTATCAACAGTATTGTAGTTTCATCCATTGCTACAGTCTTCATTCTGCTCTTTGCGTTGATGTTCGCCTTTGCTGTAGCCCGGCTGACCTGGAAGTTCAGAAATGCCGTTCGGATCTATATGCTGGTCGGGATGTTTATCCCGCTTCAGGTCATTATGATTCCGCTGGCGATTCTGGTTCGGGACTTCCATTTATCTAATACGTATGGAGCACTGATTGTTCCTTATATAGCCTTAGGGCTTCCGTTCTCAACCATGATATTCTACGGATTCATGCGTGGAATTCCAACGGAGATTGAAGAAGCGGCTTGTATGGATGGTGCGAATATCTACCGGATGTTTATGCAAGTGATCATGCCGATGGTTATGCCGGCTATTGCAACGGTTGCAATTTTCCAATTCCTTACGAACTGGAACGAATTCACCCTTGCATATATCCTGATCTCTAATGAAGCGATGAAAACTCTGCCGCTCGGTCTCTTGTTCTTCCAAGGACAATACAGCACGGACTGGGGCGGAATGGGTGCCGTAATGACGATGGCTTCGCTGCCGATGATCATCGTGTATCTGTTCTTCAGTGAGCAGGTGGAACGAGCAATGACGGTCGGCTCTGCGGTTAAGGGATAGGCGAAACAAGCTGAAACTTAGTAAGGCTAAAAACTTTCTGTCTTTCGAGACAGAGAGTTTTTATTGTTTTTTGAAATGAATCGCCCCTATGCTATAATGTTCAGAAAAACAAACGCAGGAGACTGAAATGACTACATTGATTGATAAAATAGCTTTGGTTCATATCGTTGAAGGTCGTGTGCTGGCTGCCCGCTCCACCGGAAAAGATACCTACTATCTGCCTGGAGGGAAACGTGAGCCCGGCGAGACCGATGAAGAGACGCTTGTTCGTGAGATAGAGGAGGAATTGTCCGTTCAGATTAAGCCAGAGACGATCTCGCCATTAGGGACCTTTGAAGCAGGGGCACATGGAAAAGCGGAAGGTGTGACTGTGCGAATGACCTGCTATACTGCGGAATTTGAAGGGGAGTTAGCCGCCGCCTCGGAAATTGAGGAACTGGCATGGTTAACCTACAGCGATCGGGATCGCGTCTCCGCCGTCAGCCAATTGATTTTCGACAAGCTGCATGAGTTGAAGCAGTTATTCTAAATGAAGTCCTGAATGAAATTCTACACGAAGTTCTGAGTAAAAGTCCGTTTACAGCCTATAATAGGCGTAAAGCGGGCTTTTTTTGTTCAAATATAAGAATTTATATGTTTCACTGTATAAATCATCCTTATATTTCTCGCTGAAACGGATACCGTCCCTTAGAGGACGGCAAAGCCGTTTCTACTTGCTGAAAGCGGAATTTACGAATTAAGGACAGATGTCCTTCCCGGAATGCCCCGTAATGTCTTTTAATTAGTAGGAGAGTTAAATGAAGGAGAGAGACGAGAGATGAGAGGAATTATTTTTGCATTTTTGGGTGGGGCCTGCATTACACTGCAAGGTGTCGCTAACGCGAGAATTAGTCAGGATATTGGCACCTGGCAGGCTGCAACAATCACTCAGCTGACCGGATTTTTGATGGCATTGCTTATCCTGCTATTCGTACGGGATGGTAAGAAGGATGGCTTTAAGAAAGTGAAGCCTTTATATTTGCTGGGAGGTTCGTTCGGAGCTATTGTTATTTTCACTGAGGTTACAGCGATTCAGATGATGGGTGTGACCTATACGATCTCTGCGCTGCTAATCGCCCAGTTATTCCTGACGTTCTTAATTGATGTTCGCGGATGGTTTGGGGTTAAAAAACTGAAGCTGCGGGTACCGCACTTTATTGGCATCGGGATGATGATCGCTGGTGTCGTAATTATGAAATTCTAAAACTGTAATACACAAATGGGGGATACACATATGTTAGCGGGAATACTACTGGCGCTTATTGCGGGTTCGTTTGTCGCCCTGCAAAATATTTTCAACAGCAAAGTTAATCAACATACCGGTTCATGGTCGACCACTACATTGGTACTCGGCATGGGCTTCATCGCTTCACTGATCATCAGCCTGATTGTTGAAGGAAAAGGCACCTTTGCGCTGCAAAATATGCAGCCATGGTATTGGATCAGCGGAATGATCGGCGTTGGCGTTGTGATCTGTCTCGTTCAGGGAGTGAAGCTGCTGGGGCCTACCTTCGCGATCTCCATCGTGATGACTTCACAACTCGCTTTTGCCCTGCTATGGGATTCTATGGGGTGGCTTGGACTAGAAAAGGTTCCGTTTAACTTTAATCAGTTTCTTGGAGTACTGGTCATTGTCGGCGGAATTATTGTGTTTAAATTTGGAGGTAAAGCGAAAGGGACAGAAGCAGCACAAGCACCTGTCCTTGGCAGAACGGGTACACAGGAGTAAATCTTACTGTATAGAAATGCAGAATAAGTCATAATCCTCGTTGCTGCGAAGCACCTGATGACGCAGACAAGAGGTTTGAGCACCACCTTAGACCCCGCACCGGCGCGCCGGGGAGGCGCACACGTTGCGGGGGAACTCTTACAGTACTTCGTGCAAATTGTATCCATTGACTTTAACCGAACGATCATTTAAGGTGAGGTCATGAGACATAAAGACGAAAAAAAGAGTAAAGCCATCTTTGAAGCAACGATTAAACTATTGAATGAAATTGGATTTTCGGATATTTCCATGTCCAAAATTGCCAAGGTGGCGAACGTCTCCTCGGCAACCATCTATGTGTATTTTGAAAATAAGGAGGATATGTTAGCCAAGCTTTACGTGAAGGTTAAGGAGAAAATGAGCCAGCAGATGAGCAAGGGACTGGATGAATCCCTGTCTTCCCAAGAATTGTGCGAGCAGCTTATGCGAAATTCTCTGGATTTTATCATGAACAACAAGGATTACTTCCTGTTGCTGGAACAGTATCAGCACTCTCCCTATGTTGAACGGCTATGCCTGGATGATACGTCATCGATGTTTGTTGGGCTGTATGAACTATTCGACAAAGGGAAGCAGAAGGGAGAGCTTAAAGCGCTGAACACTATGCTGCTCTTGTCCTACTGTTATCTGCCAGTCACGCATTTCGCCAAAACGGTATTCAAGGGGCAACTGGAGGGCAGCGAAGAGAATTTCCAGCAGATTATTCGTATGAGTTGGGATGCGGTTCGCTCCTAGATGGAGAAGCTGCTACTATATGTATGACCGAAGAAGTGTTTTACTGGGGGAAGCTAGAGAATATTTAGCACACAACGGATGACATCCAGGCGCATATAGGCGGTAAAAGAGTCTGCAAATAAAAGAACCCTGTCGCTAACCGACAGGGTTCTTTTTGGTTATGGGGGGACGCAAGCCATTAATTTGCACTATACCATTCCTTAGCCTCTGTCTTGCCGAGTCTCCAAACGACAAGGACCGGCAGGATGATGCCAACCAAGAATCCGAAGTTATGCCAGACAAAGTACTCCACGATCCGTAGAAGAATTAGAATGCTGGCGAGTACGATAGCATGGTTACGCCGGGAGGGAATGGGTTGTCCCAAGCGGCTTGCGACCCAAATGGCGACCAAGCCAAAGAGGATCATGATCGCGGCCAATGTCATTTTCAGAGAATTATTACTGCCAATGGAATAGAAACCGTTGAAAAGGTTAACAACCGCTGCGAGATATAAAAGGATTTGCGTCAGCATCACCGCTTGCGGCTTCTGACTGCTTGTCCGAAGATTGCTTGACATATGGATCACTCCTCTTCAATAGGTGAATATGATCACGTTGCTGAGAGTAATTTTTCATCGTCGCTATTAGCCGTATGACTATTCATAAAGGAACTTCACCTCTTTTTGATTCCCTGAACCACGTTGTATTATTCCTCTGACTCGGCCACAGGTGAGGTTTGTTGCACGTACGCAATAAAGCGTTTGGTAGCTGGTGAGAGGTAACGATCTTTGCGCCACTTCAGCCCAATCTCCCAGTACCAGCCCTCCTCCTGGATGGGAATCCAGGCCAAGCCATCGAGCATGAGGCCCAGCGTCTGAGGAAGAACAGACACCCCGAGTCCGGCTTTGATAAAGCCGGCAACCGTAGCCAAATCCTCAGCGTCATATGTGGAGGTCAGCATAAAGCCTGTACTTTGAAAACGAGAGGTTAGGGTAGCCTTCAGGCCACAGTTGTTCTTGAGTCCGACAAAGGGTTCTCCTGACAGCTCCAGCAGGCTCAGTGATTCACGTCCGGCAAAGGGGTGAGTGGAGGAGACAACGATATACAGGGGCGTTTTCTCGATGATGATCCATTCATGATTGTCCATGATGGTTTCCCTGGAAGTGATCATCAGATCAGAGTGACCGGTCTCCAGATGCTCATCAATATCGCCATTGTTGCCTTGCTTTAGTTCAAATCTCACTTCTGGATGGTTTAAGCGGTAGTCCCTGATAAGAGAAGGAACTCGGTCTACGCCTAAGATGTTCAAATAAGACATGGAGATGACACCTTGGTCGGGATGAATCCATTCCTCGATTTCCTGCATCCCGTTCTTGATGTCCTGCAAAGCTTGTTCCACCCATTTCACGAACATTTTCCCGTAACGATTCAGTTGTATATTGCGTCCATTACGCTCGAAGAGCGGAACACCGAGCTCGCTCTCCAGCTTGGAGATCGAATGGCTTAATGCAGGCTGGGTGATGTTTAAAGCCTTGGCAGCCATGGTCATATGTTGCAGACGGGCAGCAGTCAGGAAATATTCTAGTTGGGTAAGCTCCAACTTCGGCACCTTCTTTTATATGAAATATATTAATGAATTTGATTATAACTATGAATTAGACAATATAACAAGTCGGAGGATAAGATTACAGTGAACTTGATGAACAAGTGCATTTGCCTAGTCGGCATAAATAAATAGCAGGAGGATGAATCATGAATACATTTTTGAAAAATCCGTTAAACGAGTTTGCAGGAAAAACGGCGCTGGTTACCGGTGGGACGAAGGGAATGGGTAAAGCCATCGCCAGCAGACTGGCTCAAGCCGGAGCCACGGTGATGACCAGCGCCCGCTCTGTCCCCGACGAGTTGGTGGACGCTAGCTTGTTCGTCCAAGCTGACTTGGCTACTCCTGAAGGGGTGGAGAAGGTCATTCAAGCGGTGAAAAGCCGTTTTGGCAGCATTGATATTGTGGTGCACTGTGTAGGTGGATCGACAACTCCCGCCGGGGGCGCGCTCGCCTTGACCGATGAAGATTGGTTGCATGAGCTGAGCTGGAATCTGCTGGCTGCTGTTCGCCTGGATCGGGGCCTGCTGCCGCTGATGGTCGAGAAGAAGGCCGGAGCCATCGTTCACATCTCGTCAATCCAGAGAGTTCTGCCGTTGCACGAGTCGACCTTGGCGTATGCTGCTGCCAAAGCTGCGCTTACGAACTACAGTAAAGGGTTGTCCAAGGAGTTTTCGCCCCGAGGCATTCGTGTAAATACGGTAGCTCCTGGTTTTATCCAGACGGAGGCTGCTGATGCTATGATAGACCGTCTTGCTATTCAGACAGGCAGCAGAGAAAGCGCACTGGAAGAATTGTTGCAATCCCTTGGTGGCATACCGCTTGGACGTCCGGGTACCCCGGCAGAGGTGGGTGAACTGATAGCTTTCCTGGTATCGGATCGGGCAGCGTCAATCACGGGCAGCGAATTTGTTATTGACGGCGGAACGATTCCGACGGTCTAATTATTTATCCGGGTGGGCATAACCATTCATGAAGTGTGATGGAGAAGGAATCCTCTCGGTCAACGGCACAGAATCTTAGGAAGAGAAGCACCATCAGATTGTGCGAATACAGCAAGAAAAGGCGGGGCAAATGCCCCGCCTTTTTCATAGCGTTTAATCTATGCATCTACCGCGAAATAGTTCATCCCCATCGCTTCGCGTACCTCGAGCATCGTTTCTTTGGCGGCCAGACGAGCTGTCTCTGTACCTGATATCAGAATTTCATCCACGCGTTTGGGATGATTCTGGTACGTTACACGCCGCTCCCGCATCGGCTCCAGCAGCTCATTAATGGTAGCGAAAATCTTTCTTTTACACTCCGAGCAACCGATCTGCCCTTTAGTACAGTCTTCATGAATTTCCTGTGCGCCTTGCGGGCGGAAGGCCTGATGATAAGCGTAGATTGGACAGATGTCAGGGTGACCGGGGTCGGATTTGCGGATACGGGCAGGGTCCGTAGTCGCTTTTTGAATCTGCTGGCTGATTTCCTCCGGTGTGGAGTCCAAATAGATGGCATTTCCAAGACTTTTGCTCATTTTGCTGTTTCCATCCAGACCGACGAGACGAGGGATCTCGCCCACGAGGGCTCTAGGTTCGATTAATACGGGTTTATATAACTGATTGAAGCGGCGGACGATTTTGCGGGACTGCTCGATATGGGGAAGCTGGTCTTCACCCACTGGCACCAGTGACGCTTTGCAAAAGGTAATATCTGCGGTCTGGCTCACCGGATACCCGAGGAAGCCGTAATACATATCCTGAAAGCCGCGTTCTGTTGCCTCTGCCTTGATTGTGGGGTTATGGCGCAAAGCGTTCACCGTTACGAACATGGAGAAATAAGCTGTTAATTCGGCAATCTCCGGGATCAAAGACTGCACCAGGATGGTAGCCTTCTCAGGCTCAATTCCCGCCGCCAAATAATCCATAGCCACCTGACGCAGATTGCGCTGAATCAGTTCAGGCTGATCGAAGTGGGTCGTGAGGGCCTGCACATCTGCAAGCAGTAAAAAGGTGTCATATTGATGCTGCAATTCTACCCGGTTCTTCAGACTTCCGACGTAATGTCCAAGATGGAGCTTTCCTGTAATCCGGTCTCCGGTTAATATACGTTCTTTCATGAATAATCCTCCTCAATAATAGGTTTGTGCGACTGAAATTACGGAACCACCAACCATCGTCCATGGACATCACCCCCTTTAAAAAATACAAAAAAACCCCGTCCGCAAAGGACGAGGTTATCGTGGTACCACCTTTTTAACCGCTATATAAGCTGAACTTAAGAATTTGGCTCCGTTAGATTCCTAAGTTCACTTTCTATATAAGCGGTTCACTAAAAGTACAGGAAGACGCCATGAATAGGCGGTCTTGCGATACTCCTCTCTTGGTAACGGGGAGAGACTCCCGGCAGCGCCTACTTAGGGTTCAGCGTAGCGACTCAGAAGCCCATTCGGCATCAGGTGAGGATCGGTTCACAGCGGCCACCGACTCTCTGGACCTCAACATCTGATGCGTACTTACTCTTCTTCAACGTCGTTTATCCGTTTCACATTGCTATTACAATAAGCCATTTCATGTTAAAAATCAACGCCTCAGGCTTTAAAATCTTCAATTCGTTCAGGACTGGCGTCTGCCAGGGCTTGGCGGAGACTATCTGCTCCATGCTCCCGGTAGCTCGGTGTACCCGGCTGCTGACGCCAGGACTCGTCCAGTCCGCCAGCATCTACAGCGTCAAAACCCAGCTCTTCGACAAGCTGAAGTACAATTGCCTTGGCAGCGGGATCATCCCCGGCTACCGGCAGGGCAATGCGGTTAGGTGAACCAGCGGGTACTCCGCGTTCAAGCAGATTAGCAGCGGTAATCCCATTGAATACTTTATTGACGGGGCGTTTCAAGTACTGCTCGACCCACCGGCTTTCCGGCAAGCCAGCCTCGATCTCCGCAATCAAACCGTCTCGTTGACGGGGATAATAATTCCCGGTGTCAATAATGACAGCGTCTGGTGCAGTGTGATCTAAGATCCCCTCGGGAAGATCAGGAATATTCTTTTGCGGAATCGTTACAATGACTAACTCTGCTCCACGGGCGACTTCTGTAACTTCTTGAGGCGTGGCGCCAGTCTCTGCTGCGAGGTCTGTCAAGGTGTGAGGTCCGCGGGAATTGGCAATTGAGACTTCATGTCCAAGCTTGGTAAGACGACGGGCAAGATTTCCACCGATATGTCCGGCTCCAATAATGGCAATTTTCATATATTCCGACTTCCTTTCCCGATTTAATATGGTATAACATCTTCACTGTAACAGAGAAGTATAGCACTGTAAACAACTTCTTGACTGAACGTTACAAATTATCTATACTGTGATTTATTATTGTTTGGAAAGGAGGACTATTGTCATGACCAGAGGTGGGCGACCACGAGAATTTAAAGATACGGCGGTGATCGACGCAGCCATGGAAGCCTTTTGGATAAACGGATATGAAGGCTGCTCTACTGAGGATTTGTGCAAACAGACCGGCCTTGGAAAAGGCAGCTTGTATAATGCATTTGGCAGTAAGCATGAGTTATACGAACAAGCCCTTCAGCGGTATCATGAGCAGGGCATTCAGGAGCAGAGCGAGCTTTTGCAGCGTCCGTTGCCATTGAAAGAAAAGCTGCGGGGACTACTGGAATGGGCCGTTCAGGAGGATTTCTCTGAAACAGGGCGCCGGGGCTGTCTCTTGATTAACGCAGCCATGGAACGGGCAGGGGTTGATCCGATGGTGGAGCAGGTGGCAACGCGGCATATCGGATTTTTAGAGGAGATGCTTTCTGGACTGATGGAGCAGGGGATTGAGACTGGTGAAATCACTTCAGGGAGAGCAGCCAAAGAACTAGCAGGTATGTTTCTCAGCAGCTATTACGGACTTCGTGTACTTAACAGTTCCGCACAGAATCGTGATTTGGCCAACACCATTGTGGAAGGCACATTGGCAGCTATTTACTAGCCGGGTATCCGGCACTTTTTTTTGCGCTAGAATTGTACCGATCATTACAATACTTAGATTTTACAATAAATTATGAAAAGAGGAGATTGAAATGCCATTTGCAATCTATGTACTTAGCTTGGCTATTTTTTGTATGACCACCTCAGAATTTATGGTAGCCGGAATGATGAATACACTTGCCGCAGAATTCGGAGTAACCGTATCAGCAGTAGGGTATCTTATTACCGCCTTTTCGGCAGGGATGGTTGTGGGTGGGCCGTTGCTCACCGCAGCTTTGCTGAATACACCAAGGAAAAAAGCATTTATTACCCTAATAGCAGTCTTCTTCGTCGGACAACTGCTTGGTGCTGTGGCGGAGAGCTATGCGCTGATGATGGTCTCACGTATTATTACCGGTATAGCCTCATCGGCAGCCTTCGGTGTATCGATCTCCATCTCTGCTTCGCTCGTGGATGAGAATACCCGCGGACGTGCGGTGTCAATTATCTTCGGTGGTCTTATGATCGCTACGGTTCTCGGTACTCCTGCGGCAACATGGGCTGCGGAAGCTTATGGATGGCGATTCAGCTTCTGGGCAGTCGCGATTCTTGTCTTGCTATCAGGAATGACCGCCTTGCGGTTGATTCCGGTATTGTCTACGCCCGAACCTACAAGTTTGCGGCATGAGCTGAAATCCTTTCGTAACCGTGGTCTCTGGGCAGCTTATCTGACCAGCTTTCTCATTATTGGGGCGACATTTGCAGCGTTCAGCTATTTTGCGCCTATTTTCACCGATTTGACAGGCTTTTCTGCAGCCTCGGTTCCACTGCTCTTTGTCGTTTATGGAGCTGCGACTGTGGTAGGGAATTTAATTACGGGCAGACTGGCCGATCGATATATGATGCCACTGCTGACCATAGGTCTGATACTCTTGTCGGTAGCGCTCCTTGCATTTGCCATTGGTGCACATGAACCGGCTGTGGTGATAGCGGCTGTTATCGTCATTGGACTTGCCGGGGTTCCCATGAACCCGCCTATGGTGACCAGGGTTATTAGAGCGGGAGGAAGTGGTCTTATGGTAAACACCATTCATACCGCGATCGTTACTTTTGGTGTAGTGATAGGCTCGTCAGTCGGGGGTCTGGCCATTAGCGCCGGTTATGGTCTGGTCGCACCGCTCTGGATAGGGCTTATCCTTGCTCTAGCCGGTGTAATCTCCCTACTGCCATTTTTGCTCGGGTTCTCCCGTAGTAAAGTGGTGGAAATAAAGTGATCATTCACAGGCTATGCTAAGCCACAGGTATATTTTTTAAAAGGGGATGTCTTGACATGGAGTGAACTCCATGGGATAAGATGCAGAAGAAATGACAAGCTTGGGTGATAAGCTGCCCAGTTGAAAGGAGCGAAAGATGGAGTCTGTGTACAGTATTGCAGACATTGCCCGGGAGACGGGCCTGACTTATGATACGATCCGTTATTATGAGAAAATCGGGCTGGTGCCGCCTTCAGAGCGGACGGAGAATGGTCAACGCCAATACGGGAAATTGGATCTGGAACGGTTCATATTCATCGTGCGGCTGAGACGAACCCGTATGCCGATAAAATCGATTGAACGCTACATGCAACTGGCGATGGATCAGCAGTATGAGAGCTGTTATAACGTATTGCTTGAGCATAAGCAGCAGATTGACCAGCAACTGACAGAAATACAGTCTACGCTTGAGGTTATGAATTTCAAGCTGGAGCATTATCAGGATATGATGAGGCTCTCAGAATTAGGAGGAGAAAACTTTATGAACAATTATTCTTATTATACGGCTACACCGCAAGCACCGCTTCCTTCCGGATTTGGAGTGACTACTACAGCCGAAGAAGCACTTGGAGGTCGTGATCTGACCGGGAAAATCGCTATTGTCACTGGTGGCTATTCCGGTATTGGTCTGGAAACGACCCGAGTACTGGCGAAAGCTGGTGCTACAGTAATCGTGCCTGCAAGAACGTTAGAGAAAGCCCGGGAAGCACTGGCGTCCATTCCGCGTGTAGAATTGGAAGAACTGGATCTGATCGATCCGGCATCCATTGATGCCTTTGCCCAGCGATTTTTAGATTCCGGACGTGCATTGGATATCCTCATCAACAATGCAGGAATTATGGGACCGAAAGTCACTCACGATGCGAGAGGGTATGAGGCTCAGTTTGCCACTAATCACTTAGGTCACTTTCAATTGACAGCCCGCTTGTGGCCAGCGCTCAAGCAATCAGGCAACGCCCGGGTAGTCTCGTTGTCTTCTATCGGGATTCATATTTCTGGTATCGACTTCGATGATCTGAATTTTGAGAACCGGCCTTATGATAAATACGTGGCTTACGGTCAATCCAAAACGGCGAATTCACTGTTCGCTGTTGGACTGGACCGTCGAGGGCAGCCGCATGGCATTCGTGCATTTGCCGTTCATCCCGGCTCGATTGAGACAGACTTGGCACGGGATGTCTCGGAGGAAGAACTGACTGCTACTAGCAGCCAATATACCTTCATCACTACAGAACAGGGGGCCGCGACCAGTGTCTGGTGTGCTGCCAATCTACAGCTTGAAGGCAAAGGCGGAGTATATTGTGAGAGTGTGGATATCTCAACGCTTGTCCCGGATGATGCTCCCTTTGGACCTGGCGTGCTACAACGGGCCATTGATCCCGGTTTGGCAGAGCGTCTATGGCTGCTGAGTCAGAAAATGACTGGCATGACCTTCGATAGCTAATGCTATTTTTGGAATGTGAATGGAATCATTCCTGATTGTATTATAAGGACAAAAACAGGCCGGAGGAAAGAATCTCTGGCCTGTTTTTTTGCTGTGAGCCTAAGTAGTAGATGGAACACTGTGGAAGTAGGACAGAAGCATCACATACAGGAAATTGGGCATGGTGTGAAATTCCGACTTTTGGATTATTTACCTCAATTATCATGGAAACGCCTATATTTACCGTAGAATTGCCACTTATTTCTAGATCGATGATGCCTCTATAATGAGTGTGAATGTCATAGAAGGGAGGAGCGCCTGCGATAACAGATTGTTTAAGTAAGAGCGGGTTGGGCAAGAGGTGGTAAGCGCTTTAAAGAATGGATGCATTGTTTTGTAACCGCTAACAACTCGTCCATTGATGGGATTAAAGCTTTTTACGTACTTACACATCACCTGAGGAGGAATATAATGCGCAACAAGTATGTTGTATGGTCACTCGTATTAACAATGCTGATCTCGAACTTATTCCTGACCGTTGGATCTCCTGAACCTGTATCGGCTGCCGGTGGACCAAACCTGGCACTGGGCAAAAATGTTACTGCGAGCGGCTACACTCAAACTTACAGTCCGAACAATGTGAATGACAGCAATCAAGGGACTTATTGGGAGAGCACGAACAATGCATTCCCTCAATGGATTCAAGTGGATCTTGGTGCCAATACAAATATTGACCAAATCGTATTGAAGCTGCCAACGGCCTGGGGTACACGGACACAAACGCTGGCTGTTCAAGGCAGCACGAACGGTTCAACGTTCTCGGACATTGTCGGCTCTGCGGATTATGAATTCAATCCAGCCGTTGCTGGCAATTCAGTTACCATCAATTTTACTGCCACGAACACACGTTATGTTCGTTTGAACGTGACGGCCAACACCGGTTGGCCAGCAGCCCAATTTTCCGAATTTGAAGTGTACGGTGCCAGTGGCCCAACGCCGACTCCGTCGCCGTCCGCAACGGCAACTCCGGTGCCGACTGCATCGCCAACCGCTGTACCTACGGCGTCGCCAACAGCCACACCAATAGTAACTCCGTCGCCAACGACCGCACCAACGGTCGCTCCTACGCCAACACCGACCCCTACGCCAACACCGACTGCAACACCTGTACCTACTGCAACGGTGACCCCGTCCCCAACGGCTAGTCCGACCGCAACGCCTACGCCACCAACAGGCAGTAACATTGCAATCGGCAAAGCGATCACTGCCTCTTCCAGCACTTTGAACTTTGTAGCTGCGAATGCTAATGATAACAACACCAACACGTACTGGGAAGGCGGCAGCAACCCAAGTTCGCTGACGTTGGATCTCGGTGCGAATCATAACATCACTTCCATTGTGTTGAAGCTGAATCCTGGTTCTGCTTGGAGCACACGGACACAAACCATTCAAGTGTTAGGCCATAATCAAGACACTACAACCTTCAGCAATCTGGTTGCAGCACAATCCTACACGTTCAATCCCGCTTCCGGTAATACAGTAACGATTCCGGTTACAGCAACGGTTAAACGTCTGCAATTGAACATTACAGCCAATTCCGGCGCGCCTGCCGGACAAATTGCTGAATTCCAGGTATTCGGAACACCGGCACCGAATCCCGATCTTACAGTTACTGGAATCTCTTGGACACCGACTTCTGTAGTTGAGAATAATGCAATCACATTGAATGCAACCGTCAAGAATATCGGTTCCGCAGGTTCCCCAGCTGCTAAGGTGAACTTCTATCTGAACAATGAGCTGGCCGGGTCTGCGACAGTAGGTGCTTTGACAACAGGGTCATCGGCCACAGTATCTGTGAATGCGGGTACCAAGACTGCCGGTACGTACACGGTCAGCGCTAAGGTAGACGAGAATAATGAGATCATCGAAGAGAATAAAGCAAATAACAGCTACACACATCCATCTTCACTGGTTGTTGCGCCAATTACAAGCTCCGATTTGGTCGGTACAATCTCTTGGACCCCTAGTAATCCAACAGTCAACAATCCAGTAGCATTTACTGTTAACCTGAAGAATCAAGGGAATCTGGCTTCGGCCGGGGGAGCTCATGGTGTTACAGTCGTTCTGAAGAACGCCGCTGGAACAACTGTTCAGACTTACAATGGTACTTATAACGGTACACTTGCGCCGGGAGCATCGGTGAATGTCAGTGTAGGTTCCTGGACAGCAGCAATTGGGAACTACACGGTGACGACTACCGTTGAGGTAGACGCCAATGAAGCTCCGGTTAAACAAACCAACAATGTCAGCACAACTAATCTGACCGTATACTCGGCTCGTGGTGCTAGCATGCCTTATACCCGGTATGATACGGAAGATGCTACCCGAGGTGGAGGTGCAACACTCCAGACCGCTCCGACCTTCGATCAAGCACTAACCGCATCGGAAGCCTCCGGGCAGAGTTACATTGCTCTTCCTTCTAATGGTTCCTATGTACAATGGACTGTTAGACAAGGGGAAGGCGGCGCGGGTGTGACGATGCGTTTCACTATGCCGGATTCAGCCAATGGTATGGGCCTTAACGGAGCACTGGATGTGTACGTGAATGGTACTAAAGCCAAGACGGTTCCGTTGACCTCTTACTACAACTGGCAGTATTTCTCCAGTGACCAGCCAGGAGATACACCGGGTGCAGGACGTCCGCTATTCCGTTTTGATGAGGTTCACTGGAAGCTTGATACAGCCCTTAAAGCCGGAGACACCATTCGTATTCAAAAGAACAATGGTGACAGCCTTGAATATGGTGTGGATTTCCTCGAAATCGAGCCTGTTCCTGCGGCCATCGCCCGTCCGGCCAACTCGGTATCCGTAACCGATTTCGGTGCGGTTGCGAATGATGGTCAGGATGATCTTGCAGCCTTTGAAGCAGCGGTTCAATCCGCGGTTGCAACCGGCAAGACATTGTACATTCCTGAAGGCACATTCCATTTAAGCAGCATGTGGAAGATCGGTACGCCAGCCAACAAGATTAATGATATTAAGATTCTGGGTGCAGGAATTTGGCACACGAATATCCAGTTCACTAACCCGAATATTTCAGGCGGCGGAATTTCCTTCCGTGTTCAAGGCAAGCTTGATTTCAGCAATATCTACATGAATTCCAATCTTCGTTCACGTTATCACGAAGGTGCGATCTACAAAGCGTTCATGGACAATTTCGGTAAGAACTCCATAGTCAGCAATGTCTGGGTAGAGCATTTTGAGTGCGGCTTCTGGGTGGGTGACTATGCCCATACACCAGCCATCATCGCTGATGGTCTGGTCATTGAGAACAGTCGGATTCGCAACAATCTTGCTGATGGTGTGAACTTTGCTCAAGGTACCAGCAACTCTACAGTTCGTAACAGCAGCATCCGTAATAACGGTGACGATGGTCTGGCGGTATGGACCAGTAACGTCAACGGTGCGCCGGCAGGCGTGAACAACACGTTCTCCTTCAATACGATTGAGAACAACTGGCGTGCAGCAGCGATTGCCTTCTTCGGCGGCAGTGGTCACAAAGCCACCAACAATCTGATCGTGGACACTGTGGGCGGCTCTGCAATCCGCATGAATACCGTATTCCCTGGATACCATTTCCAAAATAATACAGGTATTCTGTTCTCCGATACTACTATAATCAACAGTGGTACGAGTAAAGACCTATACAATGGTGAACGTGGAGCAATAGATCTTGAAGCCTCCAATGATCCCATCAAGAACGTAACATTTACCAACATTGATATTCAAAGAACACAGCGCAGTGCCATTCAGTTTGGATATGGCGGCGGGTTCCAGAATATCGTGTTCAATAACATCAATATTAATGGCACAGGTCTGGATGGCATTGAGACATCGCGATTCACATCACCACATAAGGGTGCAGCAATTTACACCTATACCGGCAACGGCTCAGCCACATTCAACAACCTGACAACCAGCAACATTGCCAATCCTAATATCAACTTGATTCAAAATGGTTTTAACCTTACCATCAACAATTAATAGTAAAGCCACAAGCAGGGTACTCTTCGGAGTATCCTGCTTTTTTCATTGGTTTAATCCGTAGGAAAATATCGAAATTTGGAACTTAGAGTTAGGAGAAATAAGAATTAATTACTATTTATTTCCTCTAATATCATTAGGATGCATACATTAATCGTAGATTTACCACTTATTTCATTGGCAATGATTCATCTATAATTGGAGTATATGTCATTGAAAGGAGGATCGACAGTAATTCCGATTTGTAGACAGAGAGGCGGGCAAAAGAAGAAAAATAGCGTTTTATTGAACAATATGTAACCGCTATCAATCATTCGTTTTTGGATATCTATGCTTTATCGTACTTACATCTGCCTTAGGAGGAATAGAATGCGTAAAAAATATATCGCGTGGTCTCTAGTATTGACCATGCTAATCTCAAACTTATTTCTGACAGTTGAATCTCCTGCTCCAGTGTCTGCTGCCGGCGGACCGAATCTAGCGCTAGGGAAGAATGTAAGCGCTAGCAGTTACACCCAAACCTACGGACCGGGCAATGTGATTGATAACAATCAGGGAACATACTGGGAGAGCAATAACAATGCTTTTCCGCAATGGATTCAAGTAGATCTTGGCGCGAATACGAACATTGATCAAATCGTGTTGAAACTGCCGTCATCCTGGGGAACACGGACACAGACTTTGGCTGTACAGGGAAGCACGAATGGTTCGACATTCAACAATATCGTAGGCTCTGCCAACTATGCGTTCAATCCTAACGTTGCTGGCAATTCCGTTACCATTAATTTCGCGGCTGTAAGCACTCGTTACGTTCGTCTGAACATAACGGCTAACACGGAATGGCCTGCAGGACAATTATCTGAATTTGAAATTTATGGTGCGGGCGGTACGACCCCTACACCAACGCCAACGCCAGCACCAACGTCAACACCAGCACCTACAGCCACTCCAGCTCCAACGCCACCTGTAAATTCTAACCGTGGAGCAACCATGCCGTATACGCGTTATAATACTGAAGATGCAACCCGTGGCGGCGGGGCAACGTTAAAATCGGCTCCGAATTTCGACCAATCACAGACAGCTTCAGAAGCTTCCGGTCAGCGTTATATCGCACTTCCTTCCAACGGTTCCTCCGTGCAATGGACGGTAAGACCAGGTGAAGGCGGCGCAGGTGTGACCATGCGCTTCACGATGCCAGACTCTGCTAACGGTATGGGTCTTAACGGAGCGCTGGATGTCTACGTGAACGGAACCAAAGCTAAGACCGTTCCATTGACTTCTTACTACAACTGGCAGTACTTCTCTAGCGATCATCCGGGAGACACGCCAGCCGACGGGCGTCCGTTGTTCCGCTTCGATGAAGTACACTGGAAGCTGGATACTCCGCTCAAAGCGGGCGATACCATCCGCATTCAGAAGAACAATGGCGACAACCTGGAATACGGTGTAGACTTCCTTGAAATCGAGCCTGTTCCGGCAGCCATTACCCGTCCGGCGAATTCCGTATCCGTAACGGATTTCGGCGCCGTAGCCAATGATGGGCAAGATGATATTGCTGCCTTCGAAGCAGCTGTTCAATCGGCAGTATCTACAGGCAGAACGCTCTATATTCCAGAAGGCACCTTCCATCTGAGCAGAATGTGGAAGATCGGCACAGAGAGTAACATGATTAACAATATCACCATTCTGGGTGCGGGTATCTGGCATACAAATATCCAGTTCACGAATCCGAACATTGCTGGGGGCGGGATTTCCTTCCGCGTTTCCGGCAAACTTGATTTCAGCAACGTCTACATGAACTCCAATCTTCGTTCACGTTATGGGGAACAGGCCATCTACAAAGCTATGATGGATAATTTCGGCAAAAACTCCAGAGTCAGCAACGTTTGGGTAGAGCACTTTGAATGTGGTATCTGGGTGGGTGATTATGCTCATACGCCGGCTATGATTGCTGATGGTCTGGTGGTTGAGAACAGCCGTATTCGCAACAACCTTGCAGACGGCGTAAACTTCGCTCAAGGTACAAGCAATTCTACTGTGCGCAACAGCAGCATTCGTAATAACGGTGACGATGGTCTGGCCGTATGGACCAGCAGTGTCAATGGTGCACCTCAGGGTGTGAACAACACCTTCTCCTTTAACACCATCGAGCATAACTGGCGTGCTGCGGGTATTGCCTTCTTCGGCGGCAGTGGTCACAAGGCCACCAACAACCTGATCGTTGATACAGTAGGCGGTTCCGGTATTCGGATGAATACGGTGTTCCCTGGATACCACTTCCAGAACAACACCGGAATTACTGTCTCTGATACTACCATTATCAACAGCGGTACAAGTAAGGATCTGTACAACGGTGAACGCGGAGCGATCGACCTGGAAGCATCGAGTGATTCGATTCGTAACGTAACGTTCACGAATATCGATATCATCAACACTCAGCGCAGTGCCATTCAGTTCGGATACGGCGGCGGATTCCAGAACATTGTATTCAACAACATTAACATTAATGGCACAGGTCGGGATGGTATTGAGACTTCGCGTTTCACTTCCCCGCACAAAGGGGCAGCAATCTATACCTACACCGGCAACGGTTCGGCAACTTTCAATAACTTGAATACCAGCAATATTGCCAACCCAAATACCAACTTTATTCAAAACGGCTTTAACTTGACTATCAACAATTAATGGTGAAAGTCCAAGACAGGGTGCTCTTCGGAGAGCACCTTGTTTTTTTATCAACCAACGGCTCTATCTCTATAGTATTTCTACGGTTAACGGACAATAGGAAATGATTTACTATATTGTGTAATCATGATACGATGGCAACTGGAGATGTTACGAAAGGAGCATGGACTGGAATGGGAGATATCCTTTAATGGCTAAGTGAATGGAATAGATGGGCTGATGCCTTCTTTAATGGAGGGTCAATTTTGTCTATTTTAAATTTAACCATTATAGGGATCGCTGGGTTCATGTGCTATAAATACGCCAAGCGAATGCCTAGTTTAGGGTATTCGTTTTTTATTGGGAAGCTTGCATCTCCAAGTAGTGCATGATTTCAGCGTTTCCGCAAGGAGATGATCTCGGATGAAATCATTAATGAATAAGATTGCGATTGTTACTGGAGCTAGCCGGGCGCAAGGAATCGGCACTGCAATCTGTCTAGAGTTAGCTAGAGAAGGCGCTGATATCTTTTTCACACATTGGTCCGTATATGATCGCGGAATGAACTATTATATGAATGAAGATTTAGACTGGCCGCAGCAGTTGAGAGATGAAATTGTCAGCTTGGGGGTACGCTGTGAGTCCATGGCGCTAGATTTGTCGCAGCCGGATGCACCAGGGATATTGTTGGGTGAAGTTCAAAAGCAGTTGGGTTCCCCAACTATTCTAGTGAACAACGCAACCTATTCTGTGGATGTAGATTTTCGTTCCATAGATGCAGCGATCCTGGATGCTCATTATAACGTGAATGTTAGAGGTACATGCCTCTTAATGGTTGAGTTTGCCCGCCGGATAGAAGGACAACATAGTGGGCGTATTATTAATATGGTGTCAGGTCAGGACAAGTCACCGGAGCCTGGGAATTTAGCCTATGTTGCAACCAAGGGGGCGGTTTCTACGTTTACAAAATCCATCGCGCTTGAATTAGCCCCGTTGCAAATTACGGTTAATGCAGTAGATCCCGGCCCTACAGATAGCGGATGGATGGACAGTGAAGTGAAGGAACACTTACTCCCTAAATTCCCGATGGGACGCATTGGTGAACCTAAGGATGCTGCGAAGCTAATCGTTTTTTTGGCAAGTGAAGAAGCAGGATGGATTACGGGGCAAATCATTCATTCAGATGGGGGCTTCTGGTGAAGTAACGATTGATATACTTACTAAGGGAAGGACATGATGTCCTTCCCTTTTTTTGCTCAACTATTCTCCAGGCTATTCATCGGCTATTGTAATACTCGGTTCCAGTTCCTTGAGCGTTAGCCATTTCATCCCTATTTCAAAATCTTCTTGGAATGTTGTTTCCAATAAAACTTCAGGTTCTACAGGCATGTTGTGTTTGGCCCTGTACTCCTTCCAGTATTGCGCCCAATCCGCCGGGTTCATCTGTTGCTGATAAATGACAATTTTATGCGGAGCGAGAATGGCATTGGTAATATGAATAGTTTGGCTAACAACCTCGGCAAACGCCTGAAAGTCCAGGGAGCTTCCCCAATCCGCATGTAGTGGGAGGAATTTAATTTCACCGGCCATGCCGTCTTTTCCTTTGACAATTCTGCCATCCAGATAGATGCCCATACCAGGAGGGGTCTTGTCTGGAAAATAGATGCCGACCACCGTTTGCTCTTCTTCAGGCTCTCTCTCTACACAATATCCAACCACAGCAGCGTTGACGTCATTTTCAAGCACGACAGGAAGGCCAAACTCTTGCTGCAAATCTTCAATGATTCGAATCCCGTTGAGCCGTTCATGACTGCTTACGGTAATTTCACCATGAACAGATTGCCCTGGAATACCAAGCCCGATAACATTAATGGAAGGATACTGCACTAGAAATTGGTTAATTATTGCATAGAGACGTTCTTTTTCGAACAATGCCATTACATAGTCTTCCCGTGCCAATACATCACCTTGCAGATTGATTACTGTTGCAACAACAGTATCTTGACCCTGATATTCCCTCATATAGAGGACTAATGCCAAATGATAGTTGAAATTATACCGATAATTTAAAGCGGGTCTTCCCCCGCTCGATGAGACTAACTCATCCTCCAATAACTCTCCATACTTCACAAGATCTTTAACGAGCGAATTAATAGTCACGACACTTAACTTCGTTAATGCTGATAGCTGAGGCTTTGTTGCTGTTTGCACTTGCTTCATTACTCTTCTTACGTGATTCAGGTTAATTTCTTTGATAAGGTTCTTACTAGGCTGATTCATTGGGAGCCTCCATTATTCCTTAATGAAGATTTTTATTCACTATGCAGCAAAATTGATTCTAAAGTCAAGTGTAGCTAGAGCTCACAAGTTAGTGAAGCTTATTGTAACGGTATTGCTAGAATTAATCTTGACAATAAAATCGTACTGAATTATAAGGTGTCTCGAACACCGATGATACGGGATACGCTGGGTGCCTCTACGGAACAAATGGGGTGGATCATATTCGGGCTGACCACAGGCTCGAGCATCGGACTTTTGAGTGCCAGCCATTTGATTGCGCATAAAGGCGGACGTTTTGTCATGATGATGGGTCTGATCATTAGCTCAGCTGGATTGTAGTGTTAATAGCTGTAGGCATAGCGGGTTTATTTTCACATGCGGCAAAGCCAATAGGGGAAAAAGATAGCGAGTCATAAATGCTGTGAATGAATAGAAAATATGCAAGGCTTCCGAGTTGCTTTAGATTCGGTAGTCTTGTTTTTATAATTTAGGAAGAAAAGCGTGATATCCCTTTCGTTTGGTTCTCCGGCAGATTGTCATAGTCTGGAATAAAGAGTAGGATAAGAAAGATGAACCAGATTACTGCTGAAAGGGATGATTGTTTTGAGTAAAGCGCAGTTTAACCCCGTTACATCCTATGAACCATCCCGTAGAGGTGAGGGGGAGAGACACCAATGCAATCCGCAAAAATGAAACTAGAGGCTTATATTCACAGCTATCTGGAATTATGGGACTTCTATGGGGTTATTCAAGTAGTCAGCAAAGGTGAAGTATTATTTGAAAGCGCATACGGATACGCAAATCTTGAGTTTGGGATCAAAAATAATATCCATTCGTGCTTTTCTCTCGCTTCCGTGTCGAAGCAATTTACCGCTTTTGCAATTATGCTGTTGCATGATCAGAACAAGCTGAATATCGATCAGTCTGCACAGGTTTACCTTCCTGAAAACATGAAAATTCATGAGTCTATTACTGTACATCATTTACTGTCGCATACATCCGGGTTATATAATTTTCATAATTTTGAAAATGACTTTTTTGCTGGATACAACAGGAACGAGTATTCGCGAGACGACTTCTTTAAAACATATATTAACAAACAGCCTACAACACCCCCAGGTACCGCCTTTGACTACAATAATTCCAACTATAATTTACTGGCCTGGATCATCGAGAATGTCTCTGGAGAGCGTTATGAGGATTTTATCCGAAACAACATTTTTAAGCCTTTGAAAATGATGAACAGTGATGTAGATGATGGCTGCAAACCTATTAACAACAAATCTACTCCGTATACAAAAGATTTTAATACAATCATTAAGAGTCCTTATCATAATGAAAAATTCAGCATCGGTGCTGGCGCTATCGTTTCTAATTGCGAAGACTTGTTAAAATGGTATATTTGTTTGCGGGATCGGAAGCTCCTGTCCCTAGAAGCCTATTCCAGGTTCTTCAACGAAAACCAAAATAACTACTGCTACGGTCTGGAACATCATTATGTGTATGGGGCGCACAGATATGCTCACGGGGGAGATCATCTAGGAGTAAGCACGTATATGCAGAATTACTTCGATGAGGATCTTTGTATCATCATTCTTTCGAATAACGAAGCCATCGACCAGTACAGACTGGGTCAAGCCATTGCAGATATACTGCATCATGTAGAGGTCAAGGCTCCTACACAACATGATGAACAGATCATCAGCGAAGACAAGCTTACAGAATTCTGCGGAATCTATCTGAAGGATAAGATCGAAATCGAACTTATTCAGGGAAAACTATACTTTACGAGATTTTCAGGGAATCTTCATATCGAGATTTACCCGGTAGGTGAAGGGAGATTTGTGCGCAAGCATTCGGATCAAGTTGACCCCTATCGTATTGAAATGAACGAACAAGGGAAGTGGACATTTTTCGGGTATCCGAAGAATGGATAGCCACTACCCGAATTGAAGTCCGCGACCGTCGCGGGCTTTTTTTCGTTAAAAGACAGTGATTACCAGCTGCGCTGCGTCAAACATATATAGACGCTAGGGAGGAGAGAACAAAGTGACTTTTAAAATACGAAAAACTGCCGTACAGTCCCTCTGGATGATGTGGGAAAAAGCGTTCGCGCTGCTGTCTCATTTTCGCGGTTCGCACAAATCGCGGTTTGGCATATGTACAGTGTTGCTTAAAAAACACCGGGGGGATGACATTGTTTGTCAGGATGCCACGGTTATTCAGCATGGGGAGTGGATAGGAGAGATCCATCTCGATAATGAAATGATCCTGAAGCTCATTCAAGCCGAAGGTTCGGACCGGGCCGCGCTGCAAACCGCCCGTATGCTACGTAAATCCATGCAGCAAATTAACGATGCTTTCGAATCGCATTCCGAGTTCAAGCAGGCTAAAGCTTTGATGGGGATTACACTGCTTCACCGGGGACTAGTTCACGGTCTGGGTTTTGAACAACAAAGCCTAAAATCCGGATTTTTCGAGTGGTTCACAACGATCTATCTTCGACTGCTGCTCTCAGCAATGCACCCGGAGGGAAGACAGCGAATTCGCCGGAGGACAGAGCTGCTGGTACCCATACGGCTCATTCATTCGCGGAATTCCTTACAAAAACGTTTCTCCCCCTTACAGAAAACTACGGGTTAACATAGTTTATGATGAAATAGACAAACGAGCTATTCTCCCCTGACATTAAACGCATATATTTAATTTACCATCATTATTTTTCATATGGAGGAGAGTCATGCTCAAATACCTGGCAGGCGGAATATTGTGTGCAGCCTCTTGTTACATGTTTGTTCCCAGCTTGATCAGCCGAATGACCGGTTTTGGTGTTTTCCGCAAGGGAAGAGCTCAAAAGCAGGTGGCTTTTACTTTTGATGATGGCCCGCATCCGAAATATACTCCGGTATTATTAGATTTGTTGGAATTGTATCAAGTTAAAGCAACCTTTTTTGTGCTTGGCGCGCAAGCAGAGCAGTATCCGGAGCTCATCCGCAGGATGGATCGGGAAGGCCATCAGATCGGCATTCATAATTATTATCATAAGACTAACTGGCTGATGCTGCCCGGTACGATCCGGCGTGAGCATCTGGAACGTTCTGCCGATATTATAGAATCGATTGTTGGAATTCGGCCGAACCATTACCGCCCGCCTTGGGGCTTGATCAACCTGTTTGATTTTTTCCATTACAGACATTACCGCATTGTTCTTTGGTCGCTAAAAGGCGGCGATTGGAGCAGCAGGGTCTGCCGCACCCGCTTACAGTCCACACTCTTAGGCCGAATTACCGATGGTTCTGTTGTCCTGTTACACGACAGCGGAGAGACCATGGGTGCAGACCCGAATGCACCGTACTACATGATGCAAGCGCTGGAGGAGGTACTGGGAGAGCTGAAGACCCGGAACCTGCAATTCGTGCGTCTGGATGAGATGGCTTAGGAAAAAGTGAGAGCTGGGATCCAGGTTATGGACCTCAGCTTTTTTGCCTTTTATCAAAAGAAATCCGGGCGATCGCATCATGCTGATGAATCGATTCTTCATTACGGCATTCCACTGTGAACCTCTCCACAAAGTCATATTCGTAGAGATCAGCGGCAATCAGCCGAGTGAGATCTTCGACAAATCGAGGATTCTCGTAGGCCCGCTCGGTCACCATTTTCTCATCAGGACGTTTCAGCACGGGGTGAAGCGCAGCACTGGCATTCGACTCAGCCGCTTCCAGCAGCATTACCTTCCAATTGTCGTCCAGAAGCTGCGGGTCAACATTGACCCGAATCGAGACCAATCCCCGCTGATTGTGCGCGCTGTATTCACTGATTTCTTTGGAACACGGACAAAGTGTAGTTACAGCAACAGTAATACCCACCGTAATTTCAAACTTCCGGTACTTAGACTCGTCATACGCTATTTCAATATACAACTCGGAATGCCCTAACCCGATTAGATTAGAGGCAGGTGCTGAACGCTCATAGAACCAAGGGAACTCCATCACCAGCTTCGAACCAGTCTGATTCATAACTACGGCTAGTTCTTTTGTCAATTTACATAATTGAGCAAGATCTGTAGATAACCCTTCCTGCCGATAGGATTCCAAAGTTTCTGTCAAGCGGCTCATATTGATTCCCTTACTCTTTTGACCCAGATTCGTAGTCAACTCTATGCTTGCTATGGTCGTCTGAACATGAGGTGCCATAGTTGAATGGATGGTGAGCGGATGCTTAACTCTTGTGATGCCGACCTCTTCAATTGCAAACAAATAATCTTCTCTATGATTCTGCAGGTCGGTCATCTGATCTTTAAGGGTGGGCTTGTTTCCGGTAACGGGCGGGACAGACCCGAACAGCACATGCCGTTCTTTTTTTGTTGGAAAAGAGGATCTGGTCATCTATAGTAACGCTCCTTATTATAAAGTAAATGAATTGTTATATTAATAGTAAACATTACTAATAACAAGTCAATAGTTTTATGTGAGTAGGTCTTATATTTGCTCCCATAATTCGACAAAAAAGTTTGAATAGTTGGTTTATAATGACTGAAGAGTTTCTGGGTAAAGGAAGTTAGTCATGCTTAGAGAATGAAGGGGATTAGTCGATGAAAAAATGGCTGTATGTGTGTTTATGCTTTAGTTTGCTGATGAGTCTGGGTGTATCTAAGGGACCTGTAGCTTCTGCTGCAAAGGCGCAGCAGGTGTTTCGAATCGGGGTTGAACACCTGCCAGAATCGCTCGATCCAGCAGCGGCTGAGGTGGGTAGTTCTTATACGATCGTGAAAGGATTATTTGAGGGCTTGGTTCGTCTGAATAACGCAGGACAAGCTGTTCCCGGCATGGCTGAAAAATGGACGCTTTCGGATGATGGCAGAACGTATACCTTTACCCTTCGAGCAGGTGCCAAGTGGAGCAACCAGCAGCCGGTGAAGGCGTCAGACTTCGAGTACGCATGGAAACGGGTCCTTGCACCGAGTGCTAACACTCTTTATGCGTACAGCTTCTTTGTGATTGCTGGCGCAGAGGACTATAACAACGGGAATTTGAAAGATCCTGCGAAGATCGGTATCAAAGCAATAAATCAAAATACGCTGCAAGTGAAGTTGAAGCAAAAAACTCCTGAGTTCCTCCAAATTCTTGCACATCCAATCTATCTGCCGGTTCATGCAGACACGGTCAAGGGAAATAAGAATTGGGGTAATACGGACAAAACCATGGTCACTAATGGCCCATTCAAGCTTAAATCGTGGGATGACGATGAGGCCGTATTGGTCAAAAATCCCGACTACTACTTGGCGAAAGAGATTTCTTTCTCAGAGGTTCGTGTATTAGTTCCAAGAATCAGTCTGGATGGGATCAACACCGTGACATCAGCTTATCTTATGAATAATGTAGATTGGGTAGGCGGAGAAGAGAATATTGATTATGAAGGGTTGGATGACAAAACTTTCGGTGATTTGATCCACTTGCCATACGGCAGCACGTATTTTTACCAATTTAATCTTAACAAAGCTCCGTTCAAAAATGTAAAGATACGTAAAGCGTTAGCGATGGCTATTGATCGGAAGGCCTTATCTTATGGCACGCCAGCGTATGGTTTTGTGGCTCGGGGGATTCGGGGAACGAAAACGGATTTTCGCTCTGAAATATCGGATACGGCATACTTTAAAGAGGATTTGAAACAGGCTGGGCAGCTGCTAAAAGAGGGTCTGAAGGAAGAGGGACTGAAGGCACTCCCAAGCTTCTCTATTATTATTAACGAAGGTGACGGTCATAAGACTATAGCACAAGCAGTGATTGGAGATTGGAAGAAGAACCTTGGAATTAATGCAAGTATTGAAGTGAAGAGCTTTGGAGAACTGATCGATAAACGGCATAAGGGGAGCTATAGCATAGCCAGAGCAGGATGGGGGGCGGACTTCAATGATCCAGCAACCTTTTTGGAGTATTTCACCTCTTGGAGTGGCACAAATGATTCAGGCTGGAGCAGCCCACAGTATGATAATTATATCAAACAAGCCCAGCAGACCTTTGATACTCGCAAGCGCATGCAGCTATTAGCCAATGCAGAAAAAGTTCTGATCGACCAAATGGTCATTATACCGTTGTATTATTATGTGGTTGATGTTTTACGTAAGCCCGATATCAGGAATGTGTATATTGATAACGATAGATCCGTTATATTCAGCAGAGGATATTTTCAGTGAAATTTAACGCGAAATTTTGAAGATCACCACATAATGCCCGCGTTTGCGGGCTTTTTTAGCTGTTAGCCTGTGAAATATTAGGTAGATGTATCTGTTTCTAGTGACTTGCATTGTTATATAAGTATTCATAAAGAGAGAGGGGGACTACACATCGACACCACAGGGATCGAAGATTATATTCAACAGGTGCAGCAGGGCACGACGGAAGCATTCATCCCGATTGTAGAGGCGTACCAGCGGCAGTTATTTATCTACTGCTGTCGTCTGCTGGGTGACGAGCAGGATGCTGAGGATGCGGTGCAGGATATTTTTCTGAAAGCCTATAAGTCAATCTATAGCTATGCGCAGGCCGTCAGCTTCAGCGCTTGGCTGTACAAGATTGCTTACAATCATTGTCTGAATCTGATTCGCAAACGCCAATTATACAATAAGCTGAGCCGGATCTGGAAAGGACATATTGTAGCAGAGAGCGCCGAACAGGAGTACTTAAAAGGGGTATTCAATGAGCCACTTTCTAAAGCACTGACCAAACTTTCTGGGGAGGAAAGAAGCTTGCTGATTCTGTATGTTTTTCATGATAAGAGCTATACAGAGATCGGAGAAATTGCAGGCAAAAGCCCGGAAGCTGTTCGTAAAAAAATCACCCGGGTTCGCAAAAAGGTTAAGGAAGACATCAATATATCTCAGGAGGAAGGCCAATGGGAGCATACATGGATTCAGACGAAGAGTTAAGAAGGTACTCCGTTTCTGACGATCATTTTCGAGAGATAGACCTCACATCCAGCATAAGACAGGAAATTGAGAAGATGGGGCATACCAATGCTACCAAATCCCGGCCCGTTAAAAGAAAAACAGTTCTATCCATTGCTGTAAGCTGTGTTTTTCTGCTCTCATTTACCGCTTATGCGGCCTCTGGACACCTTCAAATCTTCAATAGTAAAGGGGAGGTTGTGGTTAAAACGACCGATCCATCACCATCGTTGCCTGATAAGCTGAGCAATGAATTGGAGATATACGGGAGACAAGTACTGAGTCTTTTAAAACCCGGCGAATTGGCGGCTTACTACATCAAAGATGATTATATAAACAAGCTGAACGGCTATGACACAGTAAATGAACTTAAATTTGAGCAACTACCTATAAATTATCGATCCTATAAAGAGTTCTTGGCTGAGCAGGCCCGGACTTCGGCACCGAGACTTCAGCAGCCCGTGTATCTTCCCAAAGGGTTAAGCTTCTCATACGGTAAAGTATTTCTTGAGATGCCTCTTGGTAAGGAGAGCGAACCGTTAAAACAAAAGCTAATCGATCGGGCGAATGCTTCCAATAATAATGACAAATTATTTATCGAGAAACTGCAGGGTTCCAAAGCTTCCTCGTCAGTCCTCCATTTAACAGATGGGAAGAATGATACTGCTGTAGGCATTACGGCCAGTTATGGCCTGGGAATCAGCTTGACTAAATCGCCGGATGCCACGTCCGAGATCATCCAGTTAAAGCAAGTAGAGGCCGTCTATCTCAATCAGCCTATTCTTGGCGAAACGATCACCTGGTATGATAGCAAGCAAGGGGCTGCTTACTCTATAATGGTGAATAAGCCTGGACTGGTGAGTAAAAAGGAGCTTATAAAGATGGCAGAGAGTATGGTTACAGAGTGATTTCTGCCGTTGCGCTAGCCACGGATGATGAAGAAGGAAGCTGTCATGTGGTCGAGGGCTCATAAAGTGAAGCACAACAAAAGAGGCTGATCCCCAAGATATATCTTCTTATGGGACAGCCCCTTCTTTTTGTAATAAATCTAACTTGTTGTGATTCTAAGCGGGAAATGTAGCTGTTAATTCATCTACAGGATTGCCTTCTTGCTCTGAAGCGTTAAATTGAATGTTATATAACTGTGCGTAAAGTCCATTTCTTTCTAACAAAGAATCATGTGTGCCTTCCTCAACAATAGCACCTTGATCTAAGACGATAATTCTAGATGCTTCTCTTACGGTTGAGAGTCTGTGCGCAATCACTAGTGTTGTTCGATCCTTCATTAACAAATCAAGAGATTCCTGAACCATACGTTCGGACTCATTATCGAGAGCGGAGGTAGCTTCATCCAGAAGAAGGAGTGGAGCATTACGTAGAAAAGCTCTGGCAATAGCTATACGTTGTCTTTGTCCTCCGGATAGAGTGGATCCATGCTCACCCAGCAAAGTGTCATAACCGTTAGGCAGCTTCGATATAAATTCCTCTGCACCTGCTAGACGGGCGGCTTGCTCTATTTCTTCATCCGTTGCTGTACTAGAGCTGTAAGCAATATTATCCCGGATCGTCCCTGAGAACAAATAAGGAGATTGTGGAACATAGGTGATCATTGCCCGGGCTTCTTCAAGCTGATCAAAAATAGATTTTCCATAAACAGAGATACTGCCTGCACTTGGCTCATACAGCCCGCAGCATAATCGAATGAGGGTCGTTTTCCCCGACCCGCTTGGTCCTACAACAGCGATGGTTTCACCGTGCTGGATGTGGACATTAATACCAGTAAAAAGCGGGGATTCATTACTCTTGTTAGATGAATAGCTGTAATGGACATTCTGTATTTGTAGTGCAGCCACTTCATCAGAAATTACAGGTAATACGCCTGGTTTTGGTGACGCGTGATCGTTTCCTTCATCAGGTGAATCTAATATAGCGAATACGCGGTCTGATGCACCTAAAGCTTCCTGTACACTGCCCCATGTTTGGGACATATGGACAAATGGCCATTGAACCCTTCCCATCAGAATAATAAAGGCGAGTACTCCACCTGCAGTCGTCCCACCTTTTAAAGCAGATAAAGCTATTAAAGCCGCACATGTTATCATAATGATATTGTTGATAAAAGCAGAAGATTGCCATAGGAGTCCATTAAGAAGGGATCTTCTCAGCTGCATTCTTCGTAACTTCTCACGTTCTAACGCATATTTGTCTAAGAGAATTTCTTCTAGTGAGAAAGCTCTGACGACTGCCATGCCTTGCAGTGTTTCTTGTAGAATCCCACGCAATTCTGCCTCTTTCGCATATATTTCAGTAGATAATTTACGTAGCCTGCGATCAAAGAAGCGACCAGAAAGAAATACAAGGGGTCCTGATCCGAGAGCAAGCAGTGCGAGCCAGACATCTGTTTTGGCCAAGTATAGAAAGGAAATAAAACATAAAAGAAGGTTATATCCTAAATCATATACGATGCTATTAATCATACCAATCGCTATTCCTGCATCCTGATTATTACGTGAAGTCAAATCACCGGAATGCATGGATTGTACTTGCTGAAAAGGTAGTCGGTTGCTCTTGCCAAATAGCTTACCACGGATATCCCAGGCCATCCGACTCTGTATGACAAAGCGGAAGTAATGCTGTAGCATGAGACAGAAAATGATGATCACACAGACAATGGCACAAATAACGGTTATTCGCGTAAGCGCATCCATATTGGAGCTGTTGATCGTATCAATAAACACCTGCTGTACAGCCGCAATTCCTACATCCATGACTAACCTGGCGGAGAGGAGGAGTAAAGCAACAATAAAGCCAATACGATAAGGCCTAGCATAAGACATTAATCGACGCAGCACATTTCCTAGTTTAAGCTCCTTGGATTCAGTTATATTCATTGTACTTCCTCCATGACCGCTGTAGTTTTGTCATCGTTGTTCAATGTTGTCTCTACCATTGTATAATACTTTCCTTTCAAATCCATGAGTTCCAGATGGGTCCCCTCTTCGACAATAGAGCCTGCTTCCATGTAATAAATATGATCTGCATTTCTGATGGTAGAGAGTCTGTGGGCAACAACAACGGTAGTTCGATCATGCATGAGTTCTTGTAGTGCTTGCCCGATGATTTCTTCATTGTGGCTGTCGAGCGCTGCAGTGGGCTCATCAAGAAGCAGAAGTTTAGGCTTTCGGACAAACGCCCTGGCAATGGATAGTCGCTGTCTTTCGCCTCCAGATAATGTAAGCCCCCGTTCACCGATAAAAGTCTCATATTGATGAGGAGTTGTCATAATGAACTCATGGATACCTGCGCTTTGTGCCGCTGCAATAATGTCTTCAGTAGTAGCATCAGGTCTTCCCCACGCAATGTTCTCATAGAGTGTTCCGGAGAATAGATAGGATTCCTGAGATACATAAGCCAAATTGCTACGCCATGATCGATGTGGAATGCTGTTTAACAGCAGATTACCGGAGTGAATTGTACCTTCATTAGGCTCATATGATGACAGTATTAATTGAAGAAGGGTACTTTTTCCGCTACCGCTAGGGCCGGCAAGTGCGGTTACCTTACCAGGCTGAATCGTAAGATTGACGTTAGTTAATACTTGATCATTACCATAACCAAAACCGACGTTGTTAAAAGAAATAGGATATAATCCGCTGACCGCTTGATTGGTGTTGGTCGAGGTTCCCAAATGAAGATCTTTACCATTGGAATCACGGCGTACACCTTCTTTTTGTAAATCGAGAACCTCGAATAACCGCTTACCTTGCGCCAAAGAGCCTTGTAATTCGGTCCATAGATTCGCAAGCTTCGATACTGGATTCGCAATTTGCTCGAAGCATACAAGAAAGGCTGCCACAGCGCCCACATCCAAACGACCATGAATAACGAGATATCCACCATAGGAGAGAACATAGAGCAAACCACCAAGAATAACGGCAAGAGGCATATTATAAGCTACAGCTTCTAAGCGTGAGACCGGTAAATGTATTTTCAAATATTTCATAACCCGCCCTGTGAATTGCTGCTGAAGCTTGGGCGCAAGGGAGAAGGTACGAACAACCTCAGCACCCTGTACCGTATCCTGTATAAACATTTGTTGAGTAGTTTCAATGTGCTGTCTTTGCTCATGCATGGAACGTAGGCGAGAAGAAAAGGGAAGCATCACAAGCGGAACCAATGAGCAGATCAATAGCATCCCCAAGGTTAAGGCATATTGGAGAGAGAGCAGATAGGTCAGAAGAAATGTAATTTGCATCAGATTACTGAAGAGATCAATCGTCTTCTGATTGATGCCTTGTTGGGCAGCAGTCGCAGAATCATTAATACGACTGATGAGATCGCCAGAATGATAACGGTCTAAATCTTTCATTTGAACATTTAATAATCTGGACAGAACAGATACCTGAAGCTTAGAGGTGGATTTGAACTCAAGTACACCTGATAAGTAAGTTTTTAGAAAATTAGCCGAAGCCTCCACAGTAATGATTACTATTGCAATAATTGCTCCGGAAATCAAACTGGACAAGTCTTTATTCGTAGCAGCATTGATTATCCGCCGTAATGATTCAGCGATCCCAACTGCTGCAAGAGAAACGATTGCTGCCAAGATACACAATATGAGATACCAGCCAAAATAGGGTTTTCCAAGTTTCAGTAAACGCATAAATGTATTCGAAATGGCTCGTGATTTCTTTGTTGGCTCCGCTTGAGCATTCATCGATTTATTCAAATTAAATCCTCCCTGGTTCCTCATCTAGCATGACCTTGGTAGTGATAGCCAGCAGTTCTCGCAATTTATCTACTTGAAGATGGTAATATAACCGATGATCTTCTCTTTTGATCTCGATGAGGTCTAAGAAGAATAAGAAGTTGGCATGATAAGATACCGCTGCGGGTGTGATGCCAAGTGCTGTTGCAATTTCTTGCCCATAGTGAGGGCGATTGCGTAATAGTAACAAGAAGTCTAAACGTCTTTTATCCGAGAATGCCTTTAAGAATAATTCCGTTTTCTCCCGATCGGCGGCAGGGCCGAATATAAGATCATTATGTACTCCGAAGATTACTGTTACCACACGTTCAGATTCTGATGTGTTAAAAAAGAGACAATGGTTTCCAAATTGAGTTATGAAGCTAACGTGAAAATTAGTAGGGACGTCATATAAGGCAGGTTCATTTTTGTTAACCTCACGAATAAATCGTTCAGGATTATCTAGGAACATTTCTTCATACCGCCGGGAAGCTTCTTCAGATGCCTTTCTTAGTGGCTCTTTCAAAAGTGAAAACACATCTCGATAGAACTGTTTGAAGAGCTGCATATAACGTTGCTTCGTATCCTCCGGATGATTGAGGCATTCGAACAATGGTCCATGAGCCTCAATAACCTCATGATGTGGTTTTGTTCTAGTTAGAAGCTCTGTCATTAAGCGAAAATCCTTTTTAACGACCTCCCAATCGTTTCCATCGAGTAGTTCTTCTAATTTATCGTAATATACGCCGTATACCATCTCTGCAACTACCTTCTTGGCTGGGCTTTCCTCCAAACGAGTGATCCATGCTTCAGCCGTTAGTGGTTCTGCCCAGGTACAGATGGACTCAAAGAAAGCAAAGTCCAGTGCTTTATGAAAAAAGTTAAATTGAAAGAAAAACAGGAGTTCCCGGTGTGCATGAGGCGACAAAAGTGACCGTGCTTCTTCATGATAGGATAAGGCAAGGGGATCCAGTTCAATTTTATAATCCGCTGCCCACGTCCGTATCTGCTCTTCATTAGCAATCATCCCCATGAAAAGAATGAATTCTAAAGCCTCGTTGTAAGCAAAATTAATGTTCTTTAGTAAGGTATTCTTCATCGTATCTGCCATCTTAGCCTCCATTTTTGAATAAAGTGAAATTTAAATATTATGTATGATTGATCAATGTTCAATAATCACTTAATGTTAAAATAAACCATATCCTATTTTTTGTAAAGATAAATATTTATTTCGTGATTTGACGATGTAATTCAATTTGAACAATTTTGAGGAACTGAAAATGTTTGTATGATAAAGTTTATATGGTAAACCATGGATAATCGAATCTCTGTTGGAGTAAGAATAGAGGAGGAAATTATTTTATCTTTACATAATTATTTGAAATCGGAAGAAGTAAAGATAGGAATATTAGTGATGAGGGGGAATATGGAAAATTTTTTGTGTTAGAGGATTTGGATGGTAATTTATTTGATGTATGGCAGCATCATGATTGTGAGCTAGTTTACTAGATCCTTTAGCTAATCTTACTTTCACAGAATGCCCTCTTTAAAAGTCTTGATTATTACGTAGCAGAGCGCCGAAAGATAATGGATTTCCCGCTCGAAAAAAAGAGCAGTTCAGAAACTAATAAATAGTTCTGGACTGCTCTTATGTGTTTGAAGTGTCGCCCCGCTGCACTTCTTCTTGGTGTTTTATTATTTTTTAAAAATTATTTCAAAAAGATTATTCCTCAGTAATAAATCTTCTGCCAAGCCACCACATTACACTGCTGATCGCCAGAAAATATAAAGGCATTGTCAGCAATGAACCATTATGGAGAAAGCTCATTCCCCATGTTGTTAGGCTCACCAGCAAGTAATACCCCAAGCTGAATATTGCCCCAGCTGTACCAATTACATCGTGGAACTGAACAAGGGCGAGACTCAGGCAATTAGGCAAAGCCATGCCGGCTCCAATCAACATCACGAATATAGCCATTAACATACAGATGACGGCAAGGATGTCTGGCACCCCAGACAGGCTGCTTCCTAGCGTTAAGAGTAACGCTCCGCCGGTCATGACTAGACAGCCGCGATGAATGATCTTTTCGGGTGCATAAAGCGGTAATAATCTTCTGGAGATCATAGCCCCGACAACGGAGGCCAGAGCTACGATAATGCCCATAAAACCGTACACGCCTGGGGATAGCCCAAAATGTTCAATAAAAATGAAGGGCGCTTCGGCATAATAACTGAATAATACCCCGTTAATTCCACCGATTAATCCTCCGAACACCAGCACACGAGGCATTGCAAGCATTCTTCGAACTACTGGCAGTATTGCGACCTTTGATCTTTGAGAGACATTTGTTGTCTCTGGCAGTTTCAAGAAGGCATACATAAACAAGAACACACTCATCACTACAAGGACAAAGAACACCGCCCTGAAGCCGAAGACCTGGTCAACCCAGCCGCCAATAAGCGGTCCGACAGCAGGGGTAAACGCAATAACCGCCGATATTTGAGCGAACATGACATGTCTTCTCTCACCGGACACACTTTCGCGGAGCATCGTTTGGGTGACGACCGAGCCTGTTGCAGCACCAAAAGCCTGGATAAAACGGCTCACCAGAAGCCAATCGATGGAATTCGCATAAAAACACATCAAGCTTCCGATGCCATAGACGATGAGACCGCCTAGCATCGCAGGTCTGCGTCCGATCAGGTCAGACAACCAGCCCCAACAGAAGACGCCCAGAGCAAATCCGATAAAATAGATGCTTAATGTGAATTGTACGGAACTATTAGATACCCCAAGTGCCGCTGCCAGATCCGGTAGAGATGGGGTATAGATGGTCTCACTAATTTGTGGAAAAGCCACAAGAACAATCATTAAAAGCAACGATGGTACTGCAAATTTCTTCATTATATTTAGCCCTCCTACAAGCTTATACTCTGTTACGACAACAAGAATATGAGCCTAGCTAGGGAAAGGGGGGCATCATGATGGCAAGACGACTATAAATCATCATTTGTTGAATTACCTTTCATTGTTATGAGTGTAGGAGGGTTTGTAAATCATTGTTAATGCTCGGCCTAGGTTAACATGCTTGATATGCCAAGTCAACTATCCCAGGCTATTATTACTATACATCTATTCAGTTGAACCTTTTATTCGTAATAGCCCTCAGTAGATTTACGGAGTTGCTTGAATTGATTCCCGTCATGGCCGAACCATACTTGAGAATTCGTACGTGTAGCCAGTGTGCGGATCCTTTCTACTGTCTCCCGGTACCCAAGCAGATCATAAATAATGCCTGGCGGCCGGACGGGTGGACCGTAGCTTTCTGCTGAATAGATCGCATCCGAGGCGAGGATGATTCCTCCCGTTTCCGGCAGTTCTATGTGCAAGCCAATCATGCCCCAAGCATGTCCGCTGCCAAAATTGAGGATCTTAATGCCTTCAGCGAGTTCCAGGTTATCCTCCTGGCGTTTGATGGTTTTCCACTGCAGATGGTTCTTAATCCAGGCATCAATGTCGTCCCAGACATAAGCACCGTCCTTGATATTACGGGCATAGCTCTGCAGCGCACCGTTCAACTCATCTTCATTTACGATAATAGTCGCGTTTGTGAACATCTCCAGGCATCCCGCATGATCCAAATGCAAATGGGAAGCAATGACGTACCGAATGTCTTCGGGTCGTACGTTCAGCTGTTCCAGCCGGTTATGCAGATAACATTCCTCACTGGCGACCCATGGAGAAGACAATTGGGTAGATTCAGCCCAACGTCCTTCAGGGCCCATCGAACTGGGATTACATGCAGTATCGAATAAAATCTTTCCCTCAGGGTGGTCAATCAACACGGTATAGATCGGAAATTCAACGAATTGCGTTGCCGCATTAGGGTTATTAATCGTAGCCGGATTATGCATGGCGATGATCCAGTTCTTGTCCATACTCATCACTCCGTTATCCATTACGTACAGTTTAGGGCGTGGTTTAATCATGTTCGACATACTCATTTCCTCCTGATGAAGAGTTAATTTCATTCCATTGCACACTTCACTCGTAACAGTTACGCTAGTGTGGCGGCAGGTATAGACATACCTTAATCTAAAATCTAAACTTACATAAGGAGGCACTTTAAAGTGCCCAGGATACTTAAAAGTTCATAAGGGGGAAAAGGTATGACATCTTCCAATAGAAAAAAACAACCCGACTTTACGCTGGCAGGCTGTGGCTATAGCAGGGTCCTTGATATTATTTCCAACAAATGGACAGGGCTCGTCATTTATGCATTAGAGAACGGCCAGATCAGGTATGGGGAAATTTCCAGAAAAGTTGATGGCATTTCCAAAAAAATGCTGACAGAAACGCTGCGAAAGCTGGAGCGAGATGGAATCGTAAAACGCCATATCACACCGGTGGTGCCACCAATCGTGGACTATTCGCTAACTGCATTAGGCGAAACCTTACTTGAACCAATGAAAGAACTAAGGCAGTGGGGCAGAACGAATTATTCAGAAGTCGAAGAGGCAAGGGCCAACTATGATCGGACATTACCAGAACGAGGCTAAGCAAGTAATAGCCTCTTTTTTTGGCGATGCGAGAGTTATGTATGAATTAAGAATTCCTTAAGAATTGTTTCATAACCAGTTCATACTTGGGCATTACATTGGTTTAGACGAATTCTTGAATTGAAACGGAGTGAATATTCGTGCACCAATTATTATCCTGGATATCTGAAACAGCCCTGCATCTGGTAAACACAATGGGAGTATGGGGGATATGGATAGGCATGATTCTGGAGAGCGCCTGCATTCCGATTCCAAGCGAGGTAATTATGCTCAGCGGTGGTTGGCTGGTTGCTCAAGGCTCACTTTCATTTGTGGACGTAGCTGTAGCCGGAATCATCGGGAATCTCTTGGGTTCAATCCTTGCATATTATGTAGGCCGGGCCGGGGGACGGCGCCTGCTCCAGAAGTATGGCAAATATATTTTGCTGAATGAGCATCATCTGGAGCAAGCGGAACGCTGGTTCCATCGTTTTGGGGAGAGTACTGTATTTTTCACCCGTATGCTGCCCTTTGTCCGTACCTTTATCTCTTTACCGGCAGGGATTGCAGGCATGAAGACCTGGAAGTTTGCAGTATTTACCTTGCTAGGCAGTATTCCCTGGAATTTGACCCTGCTGTATTTGGGATATCGTTTGGGAGGAAACTGGAGTATTGTGGAACACTATTTAAGACCAGTTAGCTATGGCATTTGCGGTGTGGTATTGCTGCTTCTCGTGTGGTGGTTGCTGCGCAGAAGAAAGGATCGAACAGTCTGACTTTAGAGCAACGGAGGTTGTACTTTTAGATCTCATGTGAAATGACATATGATAAGTGCATCCTGAAACAAATAGAGGTAGGGTGATTGGCCGAGATGTCCATTCGAATGAAATTTCTGCTGTCGTACGCGGCAATGCTGGTAGTACCGCTGCTTCTGATTCTGATAACAGCTATACTGCTAACTATCGTCTATCATGGGGATGTGCAAAGCCTTGAAAGTGCCTATGGGAGTAAATTTGATGGTATGGAAGAGAGGGATACCCGCGATCTGATCAAACACACCTTCATGCAGAATAAAGAATTACTAACAGACCCTGTTTTTTTGAATGATTTATCCGCAGATATGCTCAAGAAGAACACTTATATTTATATTCGTGCTGACCATAAGGCTTTGTATGCATCAGACGATTTCCTCCTTAAGAAAGGGCTGATCGACAGCCTGCCGGATTTCAAACAAGCTGGAACTCATAATGAGCCCTATCGGGAGAAATATAACAATGACTCGTATCAGATTGCTCAGTTTGATCTATTATCCAAGGATGCTGAACCGGTAAGTATTTTTTTGGTGAGTAAAATCGACCCTTTGGTTCAATTCGTGCGAACGTTTTTTCCGATTTTATTCCTCTCCACCGTCGTAGTCCTCTTGCTGACACATACCTTGCTGACAACCTATATGTCGAGACGAATTATCCGTCCCTTGCTTGAACTGCGTAAAGCTGCGCGGATGGTGACTGACGGTGATCTTGATTTCAAGGTGGAGATCCGCGGCAAGGATGAGCTCGGACAGTTAGGCATGGCCTTTGAAGAGATGAGGTCACGGCTTCAGGCGTCTATTCAAGTCCAGCAGCAATATGAGAACAACCGCAAAGAATTGATTACGAATATTTCCCATGATTTAAAAACACCGATAACTGCTATAAAAGGCTACGTGGACGGAATCTTGGAAGGTGTTGCAGACTCACCCGAAAAAACTGAAAAATACATGCGCACCATCGCCGCCAAAGCCGGTGAAATGGATCATCTGATTGATGAATTATTTTTGTACTCCAAGCTGGATATGCAGAAGCTGCCGTTTTCCTTTGAATCCGTACCGATTTTCCCTTTCCTAAATGACTGGGCGGACGAGCTGAAGGTGGAGCTGGAAAAACAGAAGGTAGATTTGCAAATTGATATGGACGGCGGGGAAGCAGCCAAGGTTGCTGTAGACCGTGACTCGTTTAAGAGAGTGCTCGGCAACATCATTCAGAACAGTCTGAAATATATGGATAAGCCGAATAAGAAGATCACCGTTAGCACCCGGATAGAAAATCACGCCCTTACACTGGCTATTGGAGACAATGGTCCTGGTGTTCCTTCGGAAGCCGCTGAGCATATATTCGAACGGTTTTACCGTGCGGAGCAGTCCAGAAATACGAAAACAGGCGGGAGTGGTCTTGGTCTTGCCATCGCTAAGCAGATCATAGTAGAGCATGGGGGGGGCATTTATGCGGACAGCCAGGAAGGTGAGGGAATGGTGATTCGAATTGTATTACCGATAGAAGAGGAGGCGCTGGTCCATGCAGAGAACGATACTGATCGTAGAAGATGAGCCTTCCATTGCTGAGCTTCAGCGGGATTATTTGGAGATGAACGGATATCGAACGGAGATTGCTGTTGATGGAGAACAGGGGCTGGAGCTAAGTCTTAGCGGCAAATTTGAATTAATCGTGCTGGATGTGATGCTGCCCAAGCTGAGTGGCTTTGAGGTGTGCAAAAAAATCCGTGACGTGCTGGATATTCCTATCCTAATGGTCACTGCACGACGGGAGGATATAGATATTGTACGCGGTCTTGGGCTTGGCGCGGATGACTATATGACCAAGCCCTTCAAGCCTGCTGAACTGGTCGCCAGAGTAAAAGCCCATTTGTCACGTTATGACCGTCTGAAGGGGAGCGGGAGTGGATTTTCCACGACAGAGCTTGAAATCAGGGGGCTGCGTTTGAACCCCGACTCCCGCCGTGCTTTTGTCAGAGATGAGGAGGTCACGCTGACGACCAAGGAATTTGATCTGCTCTATTTTCTTGCCCAGCACCCCAATCATGTATTCAGTAAAGACCAGCTCTTCGAGCGGTTATGGGGCATTGACTCGCTTGGCGATACCCAGACGGTGACCGTGCATATCCGCAAACTGCGGGAGAAAATCGAAGAGGACTCCGCCAATCCAGTGTATATTGAGACGTTATGGGGAGCGGGCTATCGATTCCGTCCTTAAAATGAATATGGCAAAGTCAAAGCTAATCTGTGGATGATGCTTTGGCTTTTTTTGTTATCAGGGGAGTTAATAATTATTTAAGAGTCTGTTCACAGCCATTTTAGATTTACCCAGTAGTCTAATGTTGCGGGAAAGCTTCCGGGAACTAGACATTATAGCTAAGGGGGAGTAGACATGGAGGATATAGCGAAGTTAACAGAAGTAAGCAAGGAATTCCGTAACGGCAGAGGCATTAGCGGTGTGAATCTGTCGCTGCAAAAAGGTGATATCTACGGATTGCTCGGACCTAATGGTGCCGGCAAAACGACCCTTCTAAAAATGCTGACCGGACTCATTTCTCCAAGCTTCGGAAGCATTTCATTGTTCGGACAAGATTTGGAGCGTTCCTTCGCATCAGGGATGCGGAAGGTGGGTTGTATGATTGAATCCGCTGATTTTTATGATTATGTCACCGCGATTCAATATTTGAAACTGAATGCCAGCTTTTATCCGAATATCCGGGCGCAACGGATTGATGAAGTACTTGAGGCTGTGGGTTTAGCCGCTTTTGGCAAAGAAAAAATAAGACACTTTTCCACCGGCATGAAACAGAAGCTTGCCATGGCCTCGTCGATTCTGCACTCCCCCGAACTTGTCATCTGGGATGAGCCGACGAATGGACTGGATATTGAAGGGGTGGTTCACTTCCGCGCGCTAGTACAACAACTATCTGCTGAACAGGGGATTACCTTCCTGATTTCCAGTCATATGATTCATGAATTGGAGCAGCTCTGCAACAGAGTAGGGATCTTGAATCAAGGCGTTCTGATCCGTGAAGGCAACGTTCAGGAGCTGCTAACGGATAATCATTCTCTGGAGCAGTATTATATCGCGGAACTTCAAAAAGGAAAGGAGCTGATGAACCATGGACGGCTTGACAGCAGGATTTAAAAACGAACTCCAGCTCATGATCTATCGTAAAAAGACAATCTTCTTCTTCGCAATATCCGTATTCATTCCGTTGCTGCTGATTGCACTATTTCATTCGCTGCAGCCTGTTCTGGGACTGTTTACAGTCAGTCCAACCTATCCAGTCCAGATGCTGGAGATCTATACAATCTTCTTGATTCCGCTGTTTCTGTTTCTGGAGATTGCTGATTTATTTCCACAGGAAGTCTCCTCTAGGACCTTGAAACTGGCCCTGCTGCGGCCCATTACGAGATTAGGTGCTTATATGGCTAAGTTTCTTGCGCTGGGGGTAGCGATCGGAGCATTGCTGCTTCTTCTTGGAACCGTGAGCACCTTGTGTAATCTAATATTTGGAACCTCAGGCACCGGAAGTATCGACGCTTTCGGATTACTAAAAGCTTACGTAGCAGCGTTCCTGTCCATGTGGTCCCTTGCAGCCTTGTTTGTATGCATGGCCCAATTTTTCCGGAGTGCTGGCGGCTTTCTTGTGTTCTCAATTCTAATATACGCAGGGACCAAAGCCGCTCCTTACTTTCTGCAAGGCTTCTCCTCCTTCTCCATAACTTCATATACAGGCTGGTATTCCTTATGGCTAGGACATTCCATCTCCGTTGCCAAGCTGGCAACGGGTTCGGTATTTGTGTTATCCAGCCTGGTTATGTTTTTGGCCCTAGGCTATATCTTCTTCGAGAGGAAGGAGGTCTAGCCTGGAATTTTGGTGGTAAGCAAATCATTCATGCTGTTATATGGAAGGGGAATGGGTCGATGAATAGCACAAGCACTTTAGTAGAGAGAGAACTCCAATTATGGAACAAGGTTCCGCAGGTCACGATCTTTTTCTGGATGATTAAAATCATGGCTACGACTGTGGGAGAAACGGCAGCAGATTATCTCAATTTCAATTTGAATTGGGGATTAACAATCACCACTCTCGCAATAACGGGTCTGCTGATTGTCGCGCTGTTTTTTCAAATGTCGGCCAATAGATATATTCCTTCGTTGTATTGGCTGGCAGTCGTACTGATTAGCGTTGTAGGGACGCTAATTACTGACAATCTCGTTGACAATCTCGGAGTTCCGCTGGAATCAACCACTCTTTATTTCTCTCTGGCCCTGCTGGTTACCTTTGTGGCTTGGTATGCAAGCGAGAAGACGTTGTCGATCCATTCCATTACCACAAGAAAGCGGGAAGCGTTCTACTGGCTGGCGATTCTCTTCACCTTTGCATTGGGAACAGCAGCCGGTGATCTTGTCGCCGAAAGTATGAACCTAGGGTACCTGGTCTCTGCAGTGATCTTTGCCACTATTATTGGATTGATTACCTTGGCACACTTCCGCCTGAAGCTGAATGCTGTTGTGGCGTTTTGGCTATCGTATATTCTGACCCGCCCTATGGGGGCGTCACTGGGAGATTACTTATCACAGCCCCATAGTGAAGGCGGACTTGAGCTGGGGACGACTGGTACCAGCATTATTTTTATCGTTATTATTCTGGGACTGGTTCTGTATTTGACCAAAACCAAGAAAGATCAGGTTTCTCTGTAGTCTCTTTCATTCTCTGAAACCAATGCTGAACTAGAAGGCAAGCGAAACGAGGAGTTTTTCTATGAAACAGAATCCAGTAGTACTTATTGTAACCTCCAAATTCGGAGACGGTCATGTGAAAGCCGCTGAGGCCATCGAGCTCGCTTTTAATAACAAAGGCTTTCGCCGTGTCCACACCATAGACATGCTTGCTGAAGTATACCCTCGTGTGAATGAATTCTTCCGCAGATTCTATTTGAGTGGCTCCGTCCTTTCACAAGAAATCTACGGATTGGTGTATTCACTGACGAGCAAGATGTATCCGGGACACCCCTTGGGGAGTTGGGTTCATTCCATGGGCAAGCGGCAGGTGCAGGAGATCCTTGATAAGATACGACCGGATATCATTATTCATACCTTTCCGTATTTAGCTGCCGCTCAGCTTATCAAGGAGACGGGGCGTCCCGTCCCGACATTCACAGTCCTGACGGATTATGTATTGCATGGAAGATGGTTGCATCCCCATACCACCAAGTATTTTCTCGCCGCCGAAAGTGTGAAGCCAGCCTTCCTGGAAGCGGGAATATCGGAAGAAGCACTCATGGTTAGCGGTATTCCCATTCGTTCAGATTTTGAACAGCTTCAGGATCGTGAGGACCTCTTCGATAAATATGGACTAAGCATTAACAGGCGTTATCTTCTTCTAGCGGCAGGTGCATACGGTGTGTTGTCTAATATTAGAGGTTTGATCCAGAGTGTGGTCGATAAATCTGATTTTGATGTCATCGTCGTGTGTGGGAATAATCACAAGCTTCGAACGGCGACTGAGGATTTATTTGGTCAGAACAATCGTGTCCATGTGCTGGGCTATACGGATAAAATGCACGAGTGGATGTCTATCGCATCTTGTCTGCTGACTAAGGCGGGCGGGATCACTTTGACGGAAGCGATTGCTCAATCCCTCCCGGTTCTAGTCTATCGCCCGCTTCCGGGACAGGAAGCGGGCAATGCAGAGTCGTTGGCAAGCCAAGGAATCATTGATGTTGTTAACAATGAAGATCAGTTCATCCGTAAGCTTCAGCAGATGGAACAAAGAAGCTATAGAGAAGAGAAGCAACAATTAATGAAGAGCTTTTCGCGAAAATCCTCTTCGGAGCTTATTGTCTCGGAAGTGCTGCAAGTGATAGAGGCTCGGCAGCCGGTGGCTCGGCACACCAAACCCAGAATCACCGAAGGGCAGGCGACCACCATGCAGGGTCTCTAAAAGAAAGAGTAAGCAGCAGATCTTTACCGGACTGGCCTTGGTTCTCTTCTTTAAAGAATGGATTGCACAATCATGATTTAAGATTTATTTAATAGTCTCTTCACGATGAGTTTAGGATTATCACTTAGGATTAGCATTGTGCAAGATAAAAACTAGCAATGAAGGGAAGGTAGAAACATGAAGAAGAAATGGCTCTTAACGGGAAGTGCAGTTGGAATTAGTGGTGCGCTGATGTTGGCCACTGGCTTTACGGCGTTTGCAGGAACCTCGGGGTATGAAGATTACAAGGCTGCGCTGAAGAATACGGTGCAGAATCTGCAAAGCGTGACTGTTCAGGCAGATGCAGTTCTTAAGGATAACGGTTCCCTGCTTAGTGGGGCACAAAGTACATTGAAGGCTAACCTGAAGAATGAAGCGGTGAGTGGAACCGTTAAGATTAGCGGTAAAGCAGGTTCTCAGAACCTCAATCTTTATAGTCAGCCTGATGGGCAAGTCTGGAAAAGTGATACCTCCGACACCTACTATGTGAAGCAAGACAAAGCAGAGAAGGATGAGCAGAAACAAGGCAAAGAGCACAAGGATGAAGCTTGGTTCAACAGTCAGGAAGAGACGGTCATTGATGCACTGATCGGTAACTTGAAGAATGAAATCACCTCTACCACTGCAAACGACGGGTCCAAGAATATTTCCCTGCAGCTGGATAGTGCGCAAATTCCGGCGGTTGTTCAAGCGCTCGCACCGGTTGCTTTCAAGCATTTGTCGGATCAATCACAGCGTGAGGACCTGCAGGACAGCGGGGCGAAAGTGCAGCTGAACAATCCGGAGAATCTATTTAAGCACAGTCTGTTTAACGCCAAGGATATCGCGTTGACCGAGGGTGTGCAAATTCAAAGCATCCATCTGAACGCAGTGGTCAATCCGGCCAATGAAATTCAGCGCCAGCAATTCGACATTACATTTACAGGTAAGGATGCGCAAGGGGTGTCCCATACATTAACTGCAAGTCTGGATGTTCAATTGTCGGCTTTGAACACTACCACTCCTGATACCATTGATTTGAATGGGAAAAAGGTGCAGCAAGTACAGGATCATCATGAGGGTAGACATCACGACTAAACGGAGCTAGAAATAGCAATTGTACGGAATTTAGAACGGATAAGAACCTTGAGTTCCTATCCGTTCTTTTTTGAAGTCACGATAAGGATGAGGAGCGCACGATAATTGTGGAAGGCGTTAAGGCAGCTGAAGCTTTCACCCTTTGCATATTAACGGTTTAGACGTGCAGCGGTATTTGCAATCTACCTGTGGGTTCGTTAATTCCGCAGAGGACAACTTTAGCTTGATTAAAATGCAAATGAATCCGTATCATAGAGAGGAGCTATACAATGAACGAGAAGTAAAAACAAGGATTTATTAGTCCTACCTTTGGAGGAATCGACGTGAGTGCAATTTTTCAAATTCATAACTTGGCTAAATTGAATTGGTCGACAGATGCCAACGCTCTGAACAAGTATTTATTCTCACAGATCTCTGCGGAGATCGCCGAGCCGACCAGGATTGCATTGATTGGGGCTTCTGGTCAAGGGAAAAGTACGCTGCTGCGAATCATGGCGCTGCTGGACACGCCGGATGAAGGAGATCTGCTGGTCAACGGTAAGTCTTTTCAACATATTCCTGCCCGGCAATGGCGAATGACTGTTACCTATGTGGCTCAGCAAGCGGTCATGCTTCCGGGGAGTATAGAGGATAATTTACGCATGGTAAGCAAGCTGCATGGCCAGCCGTACGATGTTTCCCTTGCCACCGAGCTGCTAGAGCAGCTTGGACTTGATTATCTGGATCTTGGTAAAGTGGCGGAGGATTGTTCAGGCGGAGAGAAGCAGCGGATTTCCCTCATTCGGTCGTTGCTGCTTCGCCCTGAGATTCTTTTGCTGGACGAGATCACAGCTTCACTGGATATCAACAGCACACAGAAAGTGGAGGCGCTGCTGCTGAATTGGCACAAGCAACAAGGGACGACCTTCATCTGGGTCACTCATGATCTGGAGCAAGCTCGTAGAATAAGTAACCGGACATGGATGATGGACAAGGGCGGCTTACAGGAATACAGCAGTGACGCTTTTTTTAATGAACCTGTGGCGAACTTGGCCAAAAGATTTGTTGGGTCTACGGAAGGAAGTCTGCACTAATGACATTAACCGCACTCAGCTTCACATTGCTCTTTGTAATGGGCACCATGATGGTCTCGATCTGGCAAAAGCTAGGCCTGGAAAAGGATATTGCTATTGGAACTGTACGATCAGCAGTACAGCTTTTGGTCGTTGGTTATGTGCTGCAGTTTATTTTTAATGCTGATCATATCCTATACATAATCCTGATTATTCTTTTTATGATTGCTGTTGCTTCATGGAATGCTGCCAAGCGAGGAAAGGGCTTGCCTGGACTATTTTGGAGGATTGCTCTGGCAATTTCGGCTTCGGAGCTGCTGATGATGGGAATTCTTCTGGGTCTACATATTATCCAGGCTACCCCGCAATATATTATACCGATCAGCGGAATGACGATTGGGAGTGCTATGATTGTCTCCGGACTGTTCATTAATCATATCAAGCAGGAGGTTCAGTCGAATAAGGGAGAGATCGAGACACTGCTATCTCTTGGCGCAACCGCTCAGCAGGCGATGCAGAAGGTTCGGGCAAGCTCCGTGAAATTCAGTATGATTCCAACGATTGATGGAATGAAGACGGTAGGCCTTGTACAGCTGCCCGGAATGATGACCGGAATGATTATTGCCGGAGCCGATCCTATCATAGCTGTCCGTTATCAGATTCTAATTGTATTTTCATTTACTGCTTCTGCTGCGATTACGAGCATGCTGCTAAGTGTGTTGATTTATCGGCTCTTTTTTACGGCTGGTTTGCAATTGAAGCACCCGCAATGAATCTAGGTTTCTGATGACGCTAGACAGGCAAGTAGACATTGATTATAATTGATACTGATTATCATTATCTTTGTGAAATATCTATTACACAAACACTGCCCAATTGGGTAGTGTTTTTTTCTAGAGAGATGGGAGGAGGCTGTCCATGCTAACACCGGTCAAGGCAAATCATTTTCTTAAAGGTGTACTCTACGAAATCGTGGAGGCGCACCAAGATTCTTCAGTACCGGTCTGGGCGAAGAGCGAACCTTTGGCTCATCATATGCTTTTATATATCGCACGCGGTAAAGGACAATTGTACGTTGATGGGCAGCAGCACCAGTTGGAACGGAACACTCTGCACATGCATCGGCCGGGAACCCGATTACAGCTTACGGCCAGCAACGCAGGGGATGAGCTGCAGTTCTACTGGATTGCTTTTGATATCTATCGATTGATGGAAAAGAACTTGAGCCGAAGAGAATATATGCGAGAGCTTGAATTCCCCCTCCAAGGCCAGATCGCAGTTGGTGGCAGCCAGTTCAAGAGACTCTTTTATCTCATGGCTGCGGAAGGTAAGACTGTGAACGACCGGAATCCGTTCATAAGTCAGCAGTATCTGCACGATATGCTGGATGGAATATTACGTTATGCTGAGCCTCAAGCTCTCAATGATATGGATATCCGGCTGAAGCTGACGCTCGATTATTTGCAGAATCATTACAGTGAGGATATTCGGATTGATAAGCTGGCAGAGATGGCGGAGCTGCATCCGTCTTATTATTCCCAGGTATTCAAGCAGGCTATGGATAAATCCCCGGTGGTTTTCCTTACACATCTGCGGATGAATAAAGCCAAAGAAATGCTGCTTCAATCTGACAAGGCGATTAGGGATATCGCTACGGATGTCGGGTATAAGGATGAATTCTATTTCAGTAGACGATTCAAAGAGTCCAGCGGCTATTCTCCAAGGGTTTTCACGAAGAACAAGGACAAAAAAATCATTTCGCTCTCATCGCCTTATACAGATCATTTATTTACGCTCGGCTTAATTCCTAGTGCAGCTCAATTGCATCGTCACATTCCCTTGATTACGAAAGGTCTCACACTTCCTGAGCATGCCAGAGATCCATGGGGGATTAGCCGGGAAGTCTTTCTGTCTGAACATCCGGACCTGATCTTGTGCAAGGATAATGTACTCTCCAAAGCCCGTGAACACATTAATGATGTCGCCCCGATTATAGCCATTCCGTGGGTAAGCCAGGATATATGCGCTCATCTAATGACCATTGCGGAGTTGGTCAACAGGAAGGCAGAGGCTGTGCGGTGGCTGCATAATCATGAACAGAAGGCTGAAAAAATCCGCAAATCGCTTCGCTCTACTGTTGGTGAGGGCACTGTAGCCATATGCGTATGTCGTGAGTCTGAGCTTCGTATGTACGGGGCAAGGAATATCGGACATGTTTTCTACCGCTCGTTGCAGCTTACTCCTCCTGAGAAAATGCAGAAAGAGATGGAGAGACATCCGATCGGCACAGTACATAGCTGGACTGCGATAACCCCTGATGAGCTGGGGGAGTATGAGTCTGATTTCTTATTTTTTGCGGTGGAGACAGAAGGGGACAAGCGCCGGGTCCTTGATTTGCAGAAAAACAACCCTGTCTGGAGACGGCATGCCGCGGTCAGAAATAGACGGGTCTATTTTATCGACTGGGAGAAGTGGATGATCTATGCTCCTTTTGTCATTAACCAGCAGTTGGAGGAAGCCGCTTCATTACTTACCCAATCTGCAAGTCTTGCAGAAATCTAAAAAAAGTCCATGTTCCAATCTTGGATATTGGCATGTACCTATCCGGGAAGTCAGATATAATTAGAAAATGATAATGATTCTCATGATCATTAGGTGAGGGGGAGGCTTTCTAAGCGCAGTCCTATGAGATTAAATCGGAGTATCTGTACGTATCTATGGTTTATCACTGCGATAGCAGGATTATTGCTGACGATTTTCCTGGCGATTTCCTTTGGCGCCAAAGGAATGACACTGGGCACCGTATGGTTGGCTGTCTTTCAATATGATCCTTCGATAACCAACCACCAAATTGTGCATGAACTGCGGCTTCCCCGGGTTCTTGGAGCAGCTATAACGGGAATGGCCTTTGCCGTAGCAGGTGCAATTATGCAGGGGGTGACGCGTAATCCGCTGGCTGATAGCGGCATCCTCGGAGTCAACGCAGGCTCTGCCTTTGCGGTATGTCTATGTTTTGCTTTTATGCCGGGACTCTCCTATTGGGGACTCATTATCTTTTCATTCATGGGCGCAGCTTTAACGACTTCATTTATCGTGCTGCTCGGTTCCTCAACCCGGGGTGGACTGACTTCCATAAGATTAACCATTGCCGGGGCTGTCGTTGCAGCGATCCTTCATTCACTTAGCACAGGCGTCGCGATTTATTTCGAATTGAGCCAGGATTTAGCCTTTTGGTATGCGGGTGGCGTGGCAGGAGTGAATTGGGAGCATTTGCGGATCCTGACACCGATTGTCCTGATCACGATCCTATGGGCGATTAGTATGGGGCGGCCGATTACCTTTATGTCGCTTGGAGACGAAACCGCCGCTAATCTCGGAATACATACGAAACTAATCCGTATCCTGGGGCTGATTGCAGCAGTAATTCTTGCCGGTTCATCCGTAGCTGTAGCAGGTTCTATAAGCTTCGTAGGCTTGGTTGTGCCGCATATTGCCCGGCGTGCTCTCGGAGTGGATTATCGGCTATTGATTCCGTTCTCCGCCCTACTCGGAGGGATATTACTTGTCTGGGCTGATTTTGCCTCGCGAATGGTCAATCCGCCGCAAGAGTTCGCCATAGGTGCAATGGTAGCAATGGTTGGGGTCCCGTTCTTCCTTTACCTGGCCCGTAAAGAAAGGAGAGATCTCTAGCATGGAACCCAATATGACGTCAGTGGAGGCACAAAGGAACAGACGCACGCTCATAGTGAGCAGTAGCCTGATACTGCTTGCTGTAACCGTAATTATGATTAGTCTCAACACCGGAACAGTTTCTTTAACCCCGCTGACGGTGTGGAAAACGCTACTAGGCTATGGCACCAGCGATGAAAAAATGATTTTATTTGACTACCGTATGCCGCGGATTATCATCACGATGCTAGCCGGAATCGGACTGGGGATAGCTGGTGCGGTATTTCAGGGAACGACGCGGAATACGCTTGCCGATCCAGGTATTCTCGGAATTAATACCGGGGCGGCGCTGGGGCTGATCATCTTCGTTTCCTTTTTTCGGACAATGGAAGGTCCAGCTGCCCTTCTGATTCCGCTATTTACCTTTGTTGGGGGCACGCTGAGCGCACTAATTGTTTTTCTGTTCGCGTATGACCGCCACAGGGGGTTAATGCCGATTCGTTTAATCTTGGTTGGGATTGCCGTAGCTGCCGGGATTAGTGCGGTTACCCTTTTACTATCCTTGAAGCTGGATGATAAGACTTATGCCTTCACAGCGCGCTGGTTAGCAGGAAGTGTCTGGGGAAGGGATTGGATACATGTAGGTGCGCTTTTGCCATGGATTCTTGTACTTGTTCCGTTGATCTATAGCCGCTCTAAAGCGCTGGATCTCTTTGTGCTGGGCGATGAGACCGCCTACAGCGTGGGTAGCCATGTTACCCGGGAACGGCTGTCTTTGCTGGGCATGGCTGTTGCACTCTCTTGCGCCAGTGTGTCGGTTGCAGGCGGGATCGGTTTTATCGGTCTGGTCGCACCCCATATCGCCAAGCGTCTGGTCGGCCCGCAGCACCGTTATTTTCTACCGGTAGCTGCGCTTATCGGTCTGGGGATTCTGGTCACAGCGGATACAATCGGCCGATCAATCTTTCGCCCCAATGCCATTCCGGCCGGTGTAGTGGTTGCTGCAATCGGTGGACCATATTTTCTATACTTATTGTTTAAGACAAAATAAAAGATTGAACGTTCTGGAGGAAATGAATCATCATGAAAAAAATCACTTTAGCTATAATCTCAATGATGCTGCTCGCAATATTGGCTGCCTGCGGGAAGTCTAACGAATCGACAAGCTCCACAACAGCAAATCCTGCAGCTACTTCGGATTCAACGCAATCGGAATCGGCTTCACCGACCCATAGTGCGGACGCCAAAATCGCCTCTATGTCCATTCATATCACCAACAATCTGTTGGCTCTGGGTATTACTCCTGCTGGTTCTGTAATCGGCGGTGATCTGAAAGATTTCCTGCCTCATGTGGCTGACCGATTGGAAGGTGTGACCAAGCTCGGGGTGGTAACAGATCCGGATATGGAAGCGGTTCTAGGGTTAAAGCCGGATGTAATCTATATTGATAAGGTCTATTCCGGCGAGGATTTGCCCAAGTTCGAGAAAATCGCTCCAACCCTGACCATTGATATGGATAGCGGAACCTGGCGCGATCATCTCACACGGATTGCTGAGCATGTCGGACGCGAAAAGGAAGCCCAGGATTTCATTCAGGATTACGATGCCAAGGCCGAGCGGGTCAGTGGCTTGATTAAGGAACAGCTGGGTGAGAATGCGAAGGTTATGGCCATCCGAATGACGGCGAAAGAGCTTCGTGTAATGGGAACAAAACGCCCGCTCGGACCGATCATGTTCGAGGATTTGAAGCTGAAAATGGCAGATGGAGTTGAGAAAATTCCAGCCAGTGATCCATACCAGGTAATTTCCAAGGAAGTACTGCCGGACTTTGATGCTGATGCGATCTTTGTGATTATTAGTAAAGGCAATGAGGCGAAGAGCAATTTTGAAGAGCTGGAGAAAAATCCAGTCTGGAAAAATTTAAAGGCTGTTAAAAACAATCATGTCTATATGCTGGACGGTCAAAAGTGGCTAGATTATTCCTCCATCGGCCAAAGTATGGCACTAGATGATGCTGAGCAGCTGTTTCAAAAGTAATTTTTGAAAAAGAAAAGAAGAGACTGTCCTTTCAATTCATTGAAGGGGCAGTCTCTTTTTCATTGAGGAGAAAAGGTATAATTGAGAAAAAGACTATTTCAGAAAATCAGCGCTTGACGATATGCTGGAGCGTAGTCGAAAAAAATAAATCGTTTTTCGACAGAACTGCGTCTTACTTTTAGAACGAGGGGGAGTGATGGTGGAAAATACAATAGATGAGATCAGAAAAACAGATTTTGCACTGTCAGAAGAAGAGGCCTTTTTTGAACGCTTATACGTTGAACGTCGTAAACTGTACGCGATTGCTTACAGCTACCTTGGAAGTGAAGCGGATGCGCTCGAAGTTGTACAGGAAGCCTCTTGCCGGGCTTGGATGAAGCGTAAGAAGCTGAAGGACGAGCAGGCCTTTACACCTTGGGTGATTCGGATCACGATCAATTGCTGTATGGACGAGCTTCGGCGCAAGAAACGCGTATTCCCGGCGGAGAAGCTGGTAGAGAAGGCAGCGCAAGAGATGCAGAGCAACGAACGAATTGATCTGGAGCGGGCGATGAATCGCATGAAGCCCAAATATCGGCATGCCGTGATCCTGAAATACTACCAGGACATGACTACTGTAGAAATTGCCAAGGTGCTTAAAAAACCGGAAGGTACCATCAAGACCTGGGTACGCGAAGGGCTCAAACAGCTTCGGAGATATCTTTAGAGTGCAGGAGGTGAATGATAGTGATCGACAAAGAGAAAGACATTCTGCTCCGGAATGCTTATGAGGTAAACCAGCATGCCGAAGCGTCCCAGGAAAAGCATCTATATAATGCCATGCGAGGTGGAATCATGACAGGGAGAAAACGAGAGCGAAGACGCAAGTATTCATTGGGTATCGGGATGGCGGCTGCGGCCGTAGCGGTTATACTAATCCTTTCAATCGTGAAAGCCCCGGTGAAAGAGGTTGTTCAGGCTACGGTACGGAGTGAAGTGAACAAGCCCTGGAGCGATTCTGAATTGTTCAGATCATCCAGCGTAAGAGATCAATCCTTTGAAAGCTTGCTGGATCGGAATCTTATAGCCCCTGTATACCATAGCGTAGAAAAAAATGGTTTTCGGGCAGAGGTGATGGGAGCTGTTACGGATGGTCGGAAAGTGTACGTCTTGTACAATGTACAGAATGATTCCGTTCACCCGGTAGTTCATGCCGGTTTTACTCTGGATTATGGTGCTGTTAAAGCGCCTTCCATAGGAACTTCACTGGACATAACTAAAGGTACGAGCGAAATTAAGCCGGGCCAAACTAAAAATTTTATATATTCAGCAAATCTATTACCATCAGTGTCCTATCCAAAAGATGTGAAACTCAGTATTATTCTTACCGAGACTTCAGAGAAGGCCCTTCTATCCAGCAGCAAGAAATATCGGACCGAGCTTGATATCCCGTTCGAGCTTGACTCGGATATGCTCAAAGAGCAATCGCATACAGTCACTGCTAACCGCACTTTGATAGTGGATGGACAAAAAATTAATGTGCAGAAGGTACTCTATACGCCACTCGGGACCTATGTTGATATCGAATATGATAAGAATAATGAGAAGCAAATTTTTCAATTGATAAATCCTGTACTGATGGTTGAAAAAGGTGGGAAAACCGAAAAAACGTATTACCCCTCGCTGATTACATCTTACAACTCTGAAATTTACAAGGATAGTTCCAAGGCTACGCTGGTGTTCAAAAGCAGTGAGTATAATGATCCGGACTCCATCTCGTTGAAGGCTTTTGGGATTTCTGCTGTGGAGAAGGATCAGATGAAGATTGTCGTTGATCTTAATAAGAATCAGATTATTGAAGCCCCGGGAAGTAATCTTGAACTTGTCGAGCCTAAGCCAGAAGATTATGCAGAGCCCGGAGAGATCCTGTTGCGGCATAAGTTTGATAATGCACATTACCTAAGCACAGATAACGCCTTCTCGGAAACGTTCACTGACGCGGAAGGTCAAGTGCATAAAAAAGTCAGTGTGAATAAAACCACTCCAGGAGGGAGTTGGGCTGGCTCTAGTGTGTCTAGGGATGGTACGGCAGAAGATCAGCTTCGTTATCGGTTCGGAGAGAACGCTAAGGATTATCCGCAACCGCTGACAATAACCATTGAGAGATATAAGAATCCGATTATGGATACACAGGCTGTAGAGTTGTACTCGAAAAAGTAAGAGAGGGCCTGCCTTTGAACGGCCTCTAAAATGCTAAAAAGCTGCTACGGAACCAGCAGTTCCGAGCAGCTTTTTAATTTACGCTTATGCTGATCATAGCGGAGCGTAGCTACCTATGGAAGAACTGCAATCAAGCGATTTTACCCCAAGATTTGCTAGTTCTAGACTTGGTATTATGAAATTTAATGAAGCTAGCCATTCGCCAAATGGCAATATAGGTTAGGGTGAATACATTATTCAGGAAACCAAGTGTCTTCGGATCAATGCCGGAAATGAACAAGAAGTCAAGTAAGCGGAGCGAGAAGATAACAATAATTAAAACATAAAGAGACACGTTTCTTTTATAATACATCTTGCCATCCGATTTCCGCTCAAATTGTGTCACCAGAATTAATGGGATCGACAGAATCGCACCTATAACAATCGAGCTAATAATTCTGCCAGATGTAAGCACCAACGAAGGGTCGAACAATTCAAACAAAGATGAAGAGATATAGAGAACCGGAATCAAAAGTTTCCGACCAGATTCGTGCAGTGGCTTCTTACTGCCCTGGATAACGCCCCTCAAAATAAGTACGATAATTAGGAATGAGATTGTTAAAGATAATGGATTCATGGTAGCACCTCGTCTGTTTTTTGTGTAACCTAAGTATCGCGGATATTTAAAATTTTTATAAGTGTACAAAGTAATTCGTTAAGGTGACTTTTGTCATCTTCCCGCAAAAAAACAACGTCAGACGAGGATGTGAAATTACACCCCGATCTGACGCTGTTTTAAGATTAATAACTTCTACCACACAAAAATGAACAGCAGGTTAGCCAATGAAAAGGTGAAGACGGCATAATCACTGAGCCGGAATCGATAGATACGGATCGGTGTACGGCCTTCGTCACCCTGGTAACAGCGGGATTCCATCGCTACGGCCAAGTCCTTGGCACGGAGAATGGACATCACGAACAATGGCATCAGCATTGGCAGTACGCCGCTGAAGCGGGAGGTGATCCCCTTTCGGTGGAAACCGCCTCCGCGGGCCAGCTGTGCCTTGCGAATTTTGTCGAATTCTTCCATAAGGATGGGCAGGAAACGCAGAGCGATGGAGAACATCATCACGGCTTCATGTACGGGGAGCCGCCATTTTTTCAAAGGCTTCAGCAAAATCTCCAGCCCCTCTGCGAGCAGAATAGGGGAAGTCGTCCGCACCAGCAGAGAGAGCAGCAGCACGATCCCCGCAATCTGCTCACACATCATGATTCCTTTGATGGCCCCTGGCCTAGAGAAATGAAGCGGTCCCCAGGTGATCATTACATCCCCTGCGCTCGTCACCAGTAAAGCTTGATAAATCATTGTCGAAGCGAAGAAGAGTGACAACGACAAGAGGGTAAAGACCAATACCCGCCAGGATAACTTAGCAACTCCCCACAGTGCAATAAGAATCAGAAGCTGAGCCGTCTTCAGCTCCGGGCTATGGGTCAGCAGAAGCGCAGCCCCGAACAATAGCACAGCTAATATTTTCATCCGCGGGTCCCAGCGCTCCAGCCAGGAATTGCGTTTCTGATAAAGTAAGAAGCTTTTTCCGGACATACTATTCCCTCATTTTCATTAGACTGATATTTGCCGGCTGCTTAGCAGCTTGGTGATGGTATCTGCTGCTTCCTGCGGGGACAGAATCTCATTGCTGGGTACGGATCCCAGCTTCCGCAGCAACCGCGTTACAGCTAAAGCGGGCGGTTCTTCCCATCCAAAGGCTTCTAGTAATAACGGATCTGACAAAAGATCGGTGGGGTGCCCGTCGGCCAGGAATTGTCCTTCCTTCAGGGCGATGAGACGTGAGGCATGCTCCAGAATTTCCTCCAGCTGATGGCTGACCCACATCACAGTCATTCCCCGTTGCCGGTTCATGGAATGCAATAGATCGAAGAGGGAGGTCCGGGACTGAAGATCCAGTCCAGCTGTTGGCTCATCAAGGATCAACACTTCTGGCTCTAACACGACTACACCGGCGATGGCGACCCGACGTTTCTCACCACCGCTCAGCTCGAACGGACTGCGGTCCTTAAATTGCTCGTAATCCAGCTGCACGGCCTCCATGGCTGCGCGTACTTTGACTTCTTTCTCTTCCGCTGTGAGCTTGGCGCTCTGGAGGCCAAAGGCGATGTCCTCGAACACGGTGGTAGAGAAGAGCTGATGCTCTGGATATTGAAAAATAAATCCGACCCGGTCAAACACCTGGGGTCGGCGGCTAAGATGCGGATCTGTGGCGTCCAGTTCTACCGTACCTTCCGAAGGAGCCAGGAATCCTTTTAGAAGCTGGAGAAAGGTAGACTTGCCTGATCCGGATTTCCCAGCAATGGCAAGCATCTCGCCGCTTTCCACGCTCAGACCCAGATGCTGCAGTACGAACGGACCGGCAAGAGGTTTATTCCTACGGCGTTTGCTGTACGTAAAGGTAACGTCATTCAGCTTTATGTGCATAATAAATCCCTCAATTTCTGTTCGTTCATATCTGCCGGAACAGAGATGCCTTGCTGGCGAAGCAGCCCGGCAAGCCTGTGATAATAAGGCAGCTCCAATCCGCAATTCTCCAGTAACACGGTATCCTGTTCCAGTTTGGCAGGTGTACCTTCAGCTATGATTTCGCCGCTGCGGAACAGCACCCAGCGGTCTGCACCAGTAACCTCTTCCAGATGGTGCGTAATGTAAATAAGGGTGAAGGGCACCTGCTTCCTGACTTCGTGCAGGGTCTCAACGAACTGCCGGCGGGCTACAGGATCGAGCATAGAAGTGGCTTCATCCAGAATGAGACAACGTGGGGCCAGAGCGAGAACCGAGGCTAGAGCCAGCTTCTGCTTTTCGCCACCGGACAAGTTGCTGACAGGACGTTCTTCATCTGCTTCCAGACCAACCAGCTGAATGGCCCAGGCAATACGGCTTGCGATTTCTTCCTGTGGCCAACCGATATTAGAGAGCCCAAAGGCGATGTCTTCTCCGACAGTGATGCCCACCTGCTGGTTCTCAGGATTCTGGAACACGATTTGGACGGCCCGGCGGATCGCTGGAAGGGAGGAACGCTCAGACGTATTATGTCCCTCTACCAGAACCGTTCCTTCGGTTGGTAACTCTATGCCATTTAACAGCCGGGACAAGGAAGATTTGCCGGAGCCATTGCGCCCCAGAAACGCAACAAATTCACCGAAGGGAATGTTAAGGGATACATGAGATAATGCCGGCTTGTGGCCGGCATCCTCATCTTCTTCATCAGGTTCATTGTAATAGAAGGTGGCGTTCCGGATATCAATCATTAATGGTCGCCGCCTTCCCTTCGGGTTTGTCTTGATTTACTGGTCCGAAGACGCTTTTGGCATCATCAGGATTGAAGGTGCCGTCAGCTGTATTCGGGATTTGCCAGAAGAAATCAATCTCCACACCGCCCTCGGCGGCCAGCTCCAGAAAGTCACGCATGAACACGCCTTTACCGGGATCGCAGGAAGGACTGCCTGAAATGCCAAGACCGCCTACAATCGTATATCCGTGATCCTGATAAGTCTTGAGCTGCTCGACCACAGGCAGCAGAATTTTGCGGTTGTGTGCGCGAAACTCCGGTGTATCATATTCTTCTACGGTCATTGGAGGCCGTTCAGGCCCGAGAAATGTGAATTCGGGACAAGGTAATTGGAACATCCCGTATCCTTGCTCGTAGGTCCAGTCGACTGCCGCTTTCATGACGCCTGGACTCCGGGCTTCGCCTTCCACAACGGCATTTTGGTTAATGACGCAGTGGGAGGCGACAACGATACGTTTACTACGCTGCACGGGAAGCCTTCTTTTTCAGGGATGGACGTTTGATCAGGGATTGCGGCAGATTTTTAACTACATAGTAGACAAGGAGTGCAGACAGGATTTTATCGATCAGATTCTCGCCAAGCCGAGGCAGGAAAGCAGCCGCGAAGAGACTAGAACCTGCTTGTTTCAACCAAAGTACGGCAACATCCTGGACGCCTCCGGTCAAACCGCCGAACAAACCAATGGCGATCACGGAGCCGACTGCAGGGCAGAGAATACCAAGTAAGATACCGGAAATTAATGCGGAAGAGAAACGGAAGCCGTTCTTACGCGCCGCGTAACCAACAACAAGTCCTACAATTACGTTAACTAGTGCAAACGGGATAGCAGTGTAGCCGGAGGTTACGCCGAGCACAAGGTTGGTCAGCAGACCGACCAGCGCGCCCCATAACGGTCCAAATACAGCAGCAATAAAGATGGTACCAACTGTGTCGAGGAAAAGAAAAGGGATTTTCAGATTACTGACGACGGTGCCTGCGATGACGTTGATCGCAATCGCGAGCGCGCCCAGTGTGATTACAAGTGTCTTTTGATTCATGTACTTGTTCCTCCTAGGGATTCATAATTTGTCTTATGACTTTACAAATAGATGTGCAATGTAAATATGAACCCTACTCCCCCTTTGTACATAGCGAGCTGTTGAAGGAAAGACCTCTAAGCAGAGACAACAGCTACAGACGAATCAATAAATCCAAGTGTGTATATAGGATTAATAAATTATATTCTAAGTCGAATTCCCTAGATGTCAATGGTATTTTTATTCATTTTTAAGAGAGAAATCGTTTTATTCGCATATAATCCGATAATAATACTAGTTGTTAATATTAGGGTGTCATGATATTATCGTGAAAAAATAAAGGCTTCTCTAATAATGAGAACAAAGGAGATGAATCTTTTTAAACAGATCGAACTGTAATTTTTCCGGAAAATAGGCTAAAATCACAATATTACAAGTCTTCTATTGGATAAAAGAGGAGTCGTTGGCTAGTGCAAAAAATGAACGGAACGCAGACGTTAAGCCGTGCGCTGGATATCTTATTCGCTTTGTCGGAAGAGAGCGGGACGCTGACGGTGAGTGAAATCGCGCAGAAAGTGTCCATTCCGGAGAGTACGACCTATCGTTTTCTGCAGACCTTAGAACAGAATGGAATTATCGAAAGGAGGGGGAAGAACCAGATTGGCCTTGGCCTGCGCATTCTTGATTTGGCGCGTAGTCTGAACATGCAGTTCCAACGTGATTTACTGCCGCTGGCCCTCCCCATTATGGAAGAATTGACGGAGAAGGTACAGGAAACTTCGATTCTGTTTGTCCGGACGGGCAACAATGCGGTATGCATTCAGAATGTGAAGAGCCGTGGCCTGATTCAATTCTCCATCGACAACGGACGGATTCTGCCACTACATATGGGGGCTTCGGGCAAATGCATTCTGGCTTTCGAAAGCGCCAAGGTAACGGAGAGAATCTTGCAGCTGCTTAGCAGTGACAAGGAGAGAGAAGGGCTTATAGCTGAGCTTGCGACCATTCGTGAGCAGAACTACAGCATTACCAAAGGTGAGGTAGACCCTGATGTGTATGCCATAGCTGCACCGATTACGGACGGTCAAGGTCCTGTTATTGCAAGCCTAGCCGTAGCTGGACCTAGCTTCCGTTGTAGCAACGAGCAGGATAAGACAAACATCGAAGCAGTAACCAAAGCGGCAGCGGAGTTGTCACGGCGGATGGGTGGGGGGAATTAGTTTTTAATTCCGATTAGAATAGTTTAATTTATGATTGACAAAAGTGTATCGCACCAATATTATTGTCTTACGGTATCTAATTATCACATGACAATAATATGACTGACCATACCTATGGAGGTCTTGTTTTTCGCTCAGACGAAGAATAAGGCCTCTTTTGCTATTTGGAGGTAAGTTTTTGCATCAAAACCAAGTTTACAAATGAGAATAATACATTTTGAAGGGAGAGGAAGCAGTATGGCTGAGGCAGTAGCGGTTGAGTTCAGGAATGTAAGCAAGGATTACGGTTCGGGTAAAGTGCTGCGTGATTTTAACCTCACGGTACCAAAAGGGCAGATAGTAACGATTATAGGACCTTCCGGCTGCGGTAAGACTACACTGCTTAAAATGATCAACCGGCTAGAGGAGCCCAGTGAGGGAAAGGTTCTTGTTGAAGGAAGGGATATCGGTTCTGTGGACGCTGTGAGTCTGCGACGGGATATTGGATATGTCATTCAACAGATCGGCCTCTTTCCCCACATGACCATCGAAGAGAATATCGGGATTGTTCCAAGACTCAAAGGCGCAGGCAAGGGGGAGCGCAGAGAGCAGGTAACCAAGCTTCTTCAGTTGATCGGTCTTTCCCCGGAGCAGTACCGCAAACGTTATCCCCATGAGTTAAGTGGCGGACAGCAGCAGCGGATAGGGGTGGCCCGTGCTCTGGCATCCGATCCTTCAATTATCCTGATGGATGAACCATTCAGTGCGCTAGATCCGATCAGCCGGGTCCAGCTCCAGAAAGAACTGATCAACCTCAACCAGCGTCTGCACAAGACGATAGTCTTCGTGACACATGACATTGATGAAGCGTTGAAGATCGCTGACCGGGTTATTCTGCTGAGCGAAGGTGAAGTGGTGCAGAGCAGTACGCCCGCTGAACTACTGGCTCACCCGGCCAATGAATTTGTGGTTGAATTTCTGGGTCCTGAACGTTTCCCGAAAGACTTGGCGCCAGGGACGGCTCACCATATCATGATCGATGGTCTGTCTATTGATCATCAGGCTCCAATCGAAGAAGCTCTTGAACTTCTGAGAGCAAACAGCGCCGAAGCTTTGGCTGTAACCGGGACATGGGGTGAGCTGCTGGGAATTGTCGGAATTGAAGAAATCAGCCAGCATCTTCTGCATGACAGCACGCTAAAGGTTGGCGCGATCGTCCAGAGTGATACAAGCTCCCTTTTGGCACACACACCGTTGTCCGAAGTTTTTGAGCAGATTCGCAATCACCGGATCCTGCCTGTCGTGGATGACAGCAACCGGCTGATTGGCACCGTCACCCGTTCCAGCGTTATAGAAGCACTAGGACGACATCTACACAGGGAGGAGCATAGCGCATGAATCATGTATGGGATACGTTAGCCGCCGACTGGCCGATGATACTGAGCAAAACGGGAGAGCACATGTATCTGTCTCTGATTTCCGTTCTCATTGCTGGATTTATCGCGGTTCCCCTCGGGATTTTTCTGACCAGTCACAAGCGGATGGCGAACACGATCATTACCGTTGTCTCGGCCATCCAGACCATTCCAAGCCTGGCGCTGTTCGGGTTCATGATTCCACTGGTAGGTATCGGTACTACCCCGGCCATTATCGCGTTGACCTTATATGCTGTGCTTCCAATGCTTCAGAACACCTACGTTGGTATCAATGGGGTTCAGCCTTCTCTCCTTGAGGCGGGTACCGGAATGGGCATGACCAAATGGCAGATGATGAGTATGGTTCAGCTCCCCATTGCACGCAGTGTCATCATGGCAGGTGTAAGGCTGGTCGCTGTACAGACCATCAGTCTTGCGACGATTGCTACTTACATTGCTGCCGGAGGGCTTGGAGACATCATCACCAGAGGAATTGCCATGATCAACACAGTTACCATTATGGAAGGGGCCATTCCGGTCTCACTGCTCGTAATCTCCGTTAACTTCATATTGCTGCTGCTGAACCGGGCGCTTACCCCGAAAGGCCTGCGGCACTTGAATAAATTTTAAGAATTTACCCAGGGAGAGTGGTATGGATCATGACAACTGTAAACCCAACAAGATGGACGGCAACAAAAGGAAGTAAGCTGCTTATCACCCTAGGGTTAGTACTCACCACTGTGCTTACTGCGGCTGGCTGCTCCAATTCCAAGGCTTCTGAGGGCAAGGATACGATTGTTCTGGCTACCAAAGGATTTGCTGAGTCGGATATTTTGGCGAATGCTTTGAAACTTCTGGTTGAGAATGACACGAAGCTGAAGACAGAGATCAAGAAGCTGGACAACACGTTGCTCTGGAATGCCATTGGCTCAGGAGATGTGGATGCATATGTGGAGTACAGCGGGACGGCACTGATCAATATTTTAAAGCTAGAGCCGGAATTTGATCCGGACAAAGCATTTAAGATCGTTGTGACCCAGCTCAAGGAAAAAAACAAGCTGATCGCACTTGATCCGCTTGGCTTCAATAATACCTATGTCTTTGCTGTACGTAGGGAAACCGCTGAAAAGTATGGCTTAAAGACAGCTTCACAGCTTGCTGAGAAATCGGGCGAATTGGTCTTTGGGGCCAGTGAGGAGTTCCTGAACCGTGCGGATGCCTGGCCATACGTAGAAAGTATTTATAAGCCAAAGTTCAAGGAAACGAAGTCCATTCAAGACAGCTCCTTGCGTTACCAAGCGATCAAGCAGAAGCTGATTGATGTGATGCTCCCATATTCGACAGACAGCCAAATCTTGGCGAACGATCTCGTGGCTTTGGAGGACGACAAGCATGTGTTTATTCCGTATGACGCTTTCCCGGTAGTACGTGAACAGACGCTGGATGAGCATCCCGAACTGAAAGAAACGCTCAACAAACTGGCAGGAAAATTGGACGAAACCGCTATGCAGAAGCTGAATGCCGAGGTGGAGCAGGATCAGAAGCCCGCTATCGATGTCGCCCGTGAATGGCTGAAGTCACAAGGGCTGATCAAGTAGGCTTTCTCATTACCGATTGACGGCCTGACAATGACATGACCCAACAATTAACGGATGAGAGGGGATAACACGTTATGAGCAACAATACACGGCAGCTCGCCCTGGGAGCGATGATGTTTTTTCCGGCGGGTGAGCATATTTCAAGCTGGAGACATCCCAGGTCTGAGGCCGAGGGGCTTCTGAGTTTCGATTATTACAAAAGAATTGTGCAAACGGCGGAGCGTGGGCGATTCGACATGTTCTTCTATGCAGATGAGCTCTATGTCTGGGACCGTTTTGAATCGGGAGTTAGCCATTCTAACCATATTCGGCCGGAGCCGTTCACCCTGCTGTCTGCACTGGCGGCGGTAACTAGCCATATTGGGCTGGCTGCAACCATCTCCACAACATATAACGATCCATATCATATTGCGCGCAAGCTCGCAACGCTGGATCATTTCAGCGGCGGGCGGGCCGCATGGAATATTGTGACCTCTCAGACGGACGAGGAGGCCCGGAATTTCGGAAAGGAAAGACATTTGCAGCATGAGCTGCGATATGAACGGGCCAAGGAGTTTGTAGATGTTACTCAGGGACTCTGGGATAGTTGGGATGAGGATGCGCTGCTCTTTGACAAGGAAACTGGCTTTTTCGCAGATAAAGATAAGCTTCATAATCTGGATCATGAGGGCAAGCACTTTAAAGTCAAAGGCCCGTTGAATGTTTCTCGTCCGCCGCAAGGCTATCCGGTATTGATTCAGGCTGGAGCTTCTGAGGCGGGAAAAGAAGTGGCTGCCGCTACAGCTGAAGTTGTGTTCGCTCCTGGCGGCACGCTGGCTGAAGGCCAGGCGTTGTACGCAGATATCAAGGGCAGATTGGCTAAATACGGCCGTTCTCCGGATGATCTCAAAATCATGCCGGCTCTGATGCCCATCCTTGGAGACACCGAGGAGGAGGCGGCGGAACGCCTGGCTGAAGTGGAGAACCAGACCCCTGACCGGCTGGCACTGGATCTGTTGTCCCATTACATTGGGGTGGACGTATCAGGTTATCCACTGGATGAACCACTGCCGTTTCTGCCGGAGGAAGAAGGGTTCAACCAGAGCAAATCTAGACTGCAAAGCATCCGCGAGCTTCTAATCAATGAGGACCTAACACTCATACAAGTCGCAAAAAGGGTCACTACGAAGCGGGTATTCGCCGGCACGCCTGAACAGGTTGCCGATTACATTGAAGCCTGGTTCACCGGTGGTGCTGCCGACGGCTTCAATATCGCTTTCCCGTATTTGCCGGGAGCGCTCGACGATTTCGTGGAGAAAGTCGTACCGATTCTTCAGCAGAGAGGTCTGCTACGCCAGGAGTATGAAGGTACTACACTACGGGAACATCTGGGCTTCAGCAAGCCGGAAAGCCGATATGCTAAAACGCCGGAAACCGTCACACCACAATGACAGAACAGCGAACTGAAAGCGGGGGATGGCAGTGACAAGAATTACTGCGAAGAGAGGCGGAACACTGCGCTGCAAGGGCTGGAGGCAGGAAGCACTCTTGCGTATGCTGGAGAATGTGCTGGAGAACGGTGAGAACCAGAAGGAACTTATTGTGTATGCTTCGCTGGGAAAGGCGGCGCGGAACTGGCCCTCGTACAGGGCAATCGTGGAGACACTGAAGCAGTTGGAAGAGGATGAGACACTCGTCATCCAGTCCGGAAAGCCGATCGGTATCTTCAAAACGCACCGTCAGGCACCGCTGGTTGTCATGGCGAACTGCAATCTCGTGGGACGCTGGGCGACCAGTGAGAACTTCTACGAGCTGCAGGACAAAGGGTTAATCATTTGGGGCGGGCTCACCGCAGCCGCCTGGCAGTACATAGGTTCACAGGGGGTTATCCAGGGAACCTATGAGATCTTTCAAAGTATTGCCCGGCTGCATTTTGGCGGCGATCTGCGTGGACGCTTCATATTGACCGCCGGGCTAGGCGGCATGGGCGGCGCGCAGCCGTTGGCTGGCAATATGGCGAATGCCGCTATTCTTTGTGTAGAGGTGGCGGAGGAGCGAATCGACAAGCGGATCGCGGCCGGTTACCTGCAGAGGAAGACAGACAGCCTCGACGAGGCGCTGTTCTGGATTAAGGAGGCGGTAACCAATGGCACGAGTATATCGGTCGGCCTGCTGGGCAATGCCGCCGATGTCTATCCGGAGCTGCTGCGACGGAGCGTACAGCCTGATGTTGTGACGGACCAGACGTCCGCACATGACCTGCTGTACGGATATATTCCGAGCGGCTATACACCGGCATCGGCTGCCGCGGCCCGCAAGGAGCGGCCGGCTGAGCTGCAAGCCGCAGCCGGAGCCTCCATCGCCAAGGAGGTCCAGGCGATGCTGGCGTTCAAGGAACGGGGGGCGGTTGTCTTTGACAACGGCAACAATATCCGTTCCCAGGCGGTGCAATACGGCGTGGATAACGCGTTTGATATTGATATTTTTACAGAGGCTTTTCTGCGTCCGCTGTTTGCAAGAGCAATTGGACCGTTCCGCTGGGTAGCACTGAGCGGTGAAGCTGACGATATTCGAATCATCGATGATTATATCTTGAAGGAATTCAGCGACAATGAGATCGTCTCCAACTGGATCAAGCTTGCCAATACGTATGTTCCGTTCGAAGGACTGCCAGCCCGGATCGGCTGGTTCGGCCACCAGGATCGCAGCAAGCTGGCACTCGCGGTTAACCAGTTAGTACGCGAAGGTAAGCTTGCTGGTCCAGTGGCCTTCTCGCGTGACCATCTGGATGCTGGTGCTATGACGCATCCCAACATCATGACGGAGCGGATGAAGGATAGTAGCGATGCTATCTCTGATTGGCCGCTGCTGAACGCGATGTTGAACTGTTCGTCAATGGCTGATCTGGTGGCCATTCATTCCGGTGGGGGAGGATACTCCGGATATATGACCAGTGCAGGGGTTACGATTGTAGCTGACGGTACGGAGGCAAGCGATCTGCGTCTTCGTACTGCACTTGACAACGATACAGGGATTGGCGTTCTTCGCTATGCAGATGCCGGTTACGACGAATCACTGGAAGAAGTGCAAGACAAAGGCATCGCCCGGATTGATACGACGCGCTATGAGGCCATTCCAGCGGAATAACACAGTACGCAGTGCGTAGTGCGTAGTCTAATGTCCCAGCGCAGACATTGCATAATTGACACAAGGGGGAAATACACATGCGTGAACTGACAAGAGATGATGTGGAAGCAGCGGTTAAAGGGGGCTCCGTATTCGCCAGCGGCGGCGGCGGGTGGGTCGATCATGGACTGGAGATCGGCCATGCCGCTCTTGGTCTTGGCCGGCCCAAGCTTTTGTCCATAGATGAACTGCCGGATGATGCGATCATTCTGACCTGTACGGCCATAGGTGCTCCGGCAGGCCGGGACTGGCAGATGCTCGGCAAAGATTACATCAAAGCGGTACAGCTTGTGATTGATAAATATGACGGTAAAGTTGCTGGAGTCATGACACCGCAAAATGGTATGTCCAGTACGATTAACGGCTGGCTGCCTGCGGCTGCGCTTGGTCTCGCAGTCATTGATGCCACTGGAGACATTCGCGCGCATCCTACTGGTAAAATGGGCTCGCTCGGCCTTGCGTCTTCCATTGATTACGAGACTATACAGGCTGTGGCCGGGGGCAATCCGGAGAACGGCAGCTACATTGAACTGGTGGTCAAAGGGACGCCAGCTCGAACTTCTAATATTCTGCGGACGGCCTCGGACATGGCGGGTGGATTCATTGCCGCTGCACGTCATCCACTACCAGCCAAGTATATCAAGGAGCATGCCGCAATCGGGGGCATTTCCATTGCTCTAGAGCTGGGCAGAACGATCTTGAAGGCTGAACCAGATGGACCAGAGGCTGTGCTGAAGGCAGTTGTTCGCAAGACGAAGGGCAAAATTCTTGGCAGAGGCACGGTGACTGCGAAGAACGTGCGCTATTCGGGCGCTTTTGACATCGGCACGATTGAAGTCGAAATTCCCAAGAAAACGCTGGTCCTTCATGTCATGAATGAATATATGGCTGTGGACGATCAGAAGGGCAAGCGTCTGACAACCTTCCCGGATGTTATTACTACGTTCGATTTGCAGACGGGATTGCCGGTGAGTGTAGGTGACATAAGAGAGGGGATGGAGGTTGCTGTATTCTCCATCGATAAATCCAAGATTCCACTCAGTTCCAGTGTAAAAGACCCTAGCGTGTATCCTGAGGTTGAAGAAGCGCTCGGTATTGACCTACAAAGCTATGCCTTCGACAAAGAGAAAAAGGAAAGTAAAGTGAAGAAGGAGAGTAAGGAGATAGAGGTTTATGCCTGAGGATACAGCAGTCTTTGGAACAGTAACTACGGGCGATCATGGAGTGGGCAGTCATTCAGTTAATGGGATTAATCACTTGATTCTGGATGGAGACAGCTTGAGTATCGAAGATGTTGACGGTGTAGCACGACAGCGTAGGCCTGTAGTGATTGCAGCAGAGGCCCGGGAGCGGCTGGAAGCAGCCCGTAAAGTGATTTTCGAGCTCGCTGCCGAAGGCGTGCCAGTCTATGGATTGAATCGGGGAGTGGGCTGGAACAAGGACAAGATCATTGACTCTGGTTATTTTGAAGCCTATAACCGCAACTTGCTGCTATCGCACAGTGCTGGCGTGCAGCCGGACGCACCGGAGGAAGTGGTCCGGGCAGTCATGCTGGCCCGGCTCAACGGCCTGCTGGCAGGCGCGACAGGCGCTCAGCCGGAAATTGCCGAGCGGTATGCTGAATTTCTGAACCTGGGGATTCATCCGGTTCTGCCACTGCGTGGATCTGTGGGCGCAGCGGATATCACGACCATTTCGCATATTGGTCTGGCCATGATCGGCGAAGGGGAAGTCGATGTCGCCGGCCGCCGGTTACCTGCTCTTGAAGCACTTGCGGCAGCGGGTCTGGCACCGCTTAGTCTCGGTCCAAAGGACGGACTGGCCATTGTCAGCTCCAATGCACTCTCTGCAGGTAATGGAGCCTTGGCACTGGTCGAAATTCGGGATCTATTGGAGGCCGCAGATTACGTCTACGCGTTGTCCCTGGAAGCCATTCGCGGGAACATCAGCCCGCTGGATGAATCAGTGCACCGCAAGCGACCGTTCCCAGGCCAGCTAGGAAGTCTGTCTCAGGTCCGGGCAGCGCTGAAGAACAGCGATCTGTGGAGCGGATTTAATCCGGAATCACTCCAAGACCCGCTGAGCTTCCGGGATGCCTGCCAGATTCACGGAGCCGCCCGGGATGCTCTGGATTACACGCGTCAGCAATTGGAGATTCATCTGAATAGCTCCGACGATAATCCTTGTGTCTTGACGGAAGAACGGCGCATCTTGTCCTGTGCCAACTATGATCCTGTCACCTGGACGTTGGGGTTTGAAATGCTCGGCAGTGCTCTGCATCATGTGTCCAAAAGCTCTTGCTACCGGATGATCAAGCTTGGTGATCCTGGCTTTACGGGCTTGAGCCGGTTTTTGACTGCTGACCCAAGCCGCTCGATCGGCTTTTGCACAGTACAGAAAACTGCCGCCTCCCTGGATGCGGAGATTCGTCATCTCAGCAACCCGGTCTCTGCCGATTATATGTCGCTTGCTGGAGACATTGAAGATCATGCAGCTAACTCCCCTTATGTCGTCTCCAAGCTTCGGGAGATCGCTGACCGCTTAGCTTACATTCTGGCAATCGAAGCTCTTCATGCCGCTCAAGCCATTGACCTTCGTGGCGGTTTGCGCTTGGGTGAGGGTACCGGAGCTGGCTATGAACTGCTGCGTTCTGAAATACCTTTCCTGTCCGAGGACCGCAATCAGACTGTGGATATCGAACGGGCTTACCACCTGTTTAAGGATGGTAAATGGCTCAATGCAGTGAAAAATAAATTGAGTAATCATATTAATAATTAACTGTATTAATAGATTGATTATTGTTTTGATCTATATTTTTCAAAATGATGATTCAAGGAGATTGAAGTCTTCCTAAATGAATGGCATCAAATGCTCACTTGAGGCAGGCCGGAGCGCCTGCTATAACATCAATCAGCGCTGAATAGAACAACGCCATTTTTCAGGGAAAAAGAATTGTAGGACTGACAGCCGGGCTGCCCTTTTCGGGGAAGTTCCGGTTTTTTGTGTTTATTCTCGTAAACTTAAGAATTTCCCGAATGTTTTGATCGTAACTTTCTTATTTGCTTCCACTAAGATCACTCCGTAACTCTCTATGTCTGTGATATAATCTCAATTCAGAAAATTAGATTTGGAGTTAGAAGAGGTACGATCTCTCAAGCGTTTGGGCTGGGAAAGAAAAATCACTTGGAGTAAGTATCTTCAAACGGGAAGTTTGTCAAAACCGTATAAGCTTCTCGTCATAGGAGATAATAATAAAATTATACAGGGAGCAATCGCGTATAAATACGAAGAGGGATTTGTTTATGGCGAACTTCCCGGAAGCGCTCCTGTCAATCGTCACAACAATCCTTTAAGAGCGTTTACTAATATATTATTAGATAAAGCTTGCCGGAAAAGTTTCGAAGCTGGATTTGATGGTTTTATTTGTTTAAGCCAAGAGGTTCCTCCCTAATTAACAGCATTTTTGTACCTTATTTTTCTTGAAAATAATCAAATAAGGTAAATAAGGTAAATAAGGGTATTTTTGTATCTTACTTTTCGAAAAAGCACGCCGGATGGGGTATTGTGGAGGATTTAAGATACAATATTGCACTTAATCTCCATCACCCCTTAGTTGCGGCGAATATAAGGTACGAAAATGCCGTTAATTACACTTCTATCCTTCTTGTATAAGCTCTCTTTTTTCTGGCTATGTTTGGTTTTATATGTGTTCTATGATAAACTGAAACGGATGTTTCCATGGATGAAGTTAGAATAGGCATGCATGATTTCATCCAAAACTACAACAATCAAATGCTGGTGAAGTAAATATATAGGGATGCGATAAACGCATTCCTTTTTGTTTGGAACAAGAATGATTCATTCTTTAATATCCTCATAACCACATGAAGCAGGAGGTAAATGATGACAAGAAATATTGTTCACGTTCCTTACGGCTACGAGCCTCCAGTCGAGCAGCGTAAAGGCACTCTAATTTTCTACGATTCTTTTGAGCACATCCAAGATTCGGAACTTGCAGCTGCGGCTAAGACCGCTACTGATCGTAAGTTCACCAAACTGGTGCTCTATCCTCTGCATGAGGAGACCGTGCGCCGTTTGTCCAAAGAGCCAGTCCAAGCTTTTTACAAGCGGGAGGATCGTCTGCATGAATGGAAGAGAGAACAGGGCGTGTCCTTCATAACGGTTGAAGGCTGGGAAGGAAAGAGGAAGAAATATACGCCGCTAGATTCCGCGCTTCGTCATTTGACGGAGAGGTATCCGGCTCCGCATTTTTTATATCTGACACCGGATATGGCGAACCAATTCGCCTCGTTTTCCTCTTTTGAAGAGTGGATTGTGAAAGTTCGCCTGCTCTTGGCGGAAGCGCCGGCATTTATCCATCCGCGTCTGGAGAAGTATCGCCATCGCTGGGACGTAGCCGAATAATATACTGAAGTTACATCAAATAAACCCCGGTCAGAATTATGGAATCGTGTCCATAACTCCGTCCGGGGTTTCTGTTATGACTTAATGCGTGCTGCTTTGCTTGCGGCGATAGGTATACATTCTCCATTGATAATGGATGAAGCAGCCGATGCAGAAGCCGAGAATGGCTACAGTTGCGGCAACGGCAACCAGTGCAGTGAATATGTAGGCGGCAACGGTCCAGCCCACTAGGAAGCTGAGCAATCCGGCAGTAAGGCAGCCCACAGCGATGCTCTGGTTGAACTGCTGCTGATCCCAATCCTCAAGAATATACGCAGAGCGTTCTTTTCTAAGAAAAGTGGCAGCCAGCTTGATAACAGGATTATATCCGAAGATCAGGCCCGATAATCCGGCTGCAAGCGGCAGTGCAAGAATCCAGTATTGTCCGGTAAACCAGGTTAGTAGGACAGAAAGCACAATAAAGCTCTGGTTGGTTTTCACAAGTGGGCGCGGAATGCCTTTGGTACCATTGCTCACATTAATCACACCTAACTTATTGGAATAATTATAGTATAACGGTGGCTTAGACGTTTGGGAAGACATCATCTGTTTTTATATAGGTTAAACAATCGTATTCAATGAGATTGCAAGCAGCGTAGGGTTCGCCTAACCTGCCGAAAATTGAAAGTCCGTAAATCAAATTCATGTATTGCGCTTCAACCTAAACATAAGATAGGATAGAAATCAGAAATAAGAATATAACGTTATAATGTTTAAATCTCGAATTCGGCATATTGGAGAGGGAGCAGGGAAGGTTATTAATGGGATTATTGAGGAGGATGAGAAAATGAAGTTATGGTTTGAGGGTGACATATTGGCACTGCTGCCTGGAATCGAGATTCTGGCTGGTGAGCTAGGGATTCAGCTTGAGGAGGGCGGAATGCCTGTCCGGGTAGAGAGTTCCAGTGAAGGCATAGAGGTCGGCTGTGAGAATGGCCGGGGTTATATAAGGTATGCGCACATCCATCAGTTCTTCCGCGGACTTGGTCTACTGGTTCAGCATGCACGAAAGAGCGCGGTATTCCATATCACCGAAAAGCAGCAATTTGATCTCGTCGGCCCGATGTTCGACCTATCCCGCAACGCGGTGCTGACCACGGACAGCTTCAAGAATATGCTGAACAAGATGGCCTTGATGGGACTGAATACCGTCATGCTCTATATGGAGGATACATACGAAATCGCGGGTGAGCCATATTTCGGGTATATGCGGGGCCGTTATTCGCAGCAGGAACTTCGCGAGATCGACGATTATGCGGCCCAGTTTGGCATCGAGGCCTTCCCGAGCATTCAGACGTTGGCGCATCTGGAGGAATTTCTGAAGTGGGAGCCGGTGTCCCATTACAAGGATACAAAAGGTGCGCTGCTGGTAGGTGAGGATCGTACACTGAGTTTAGTCGAACGCATGATTGAGTCGGCTAGTGTACCGTTCCGCAGCCGCAAAATCCATATCGGAATGGATGAGGCTGAGGAGCTGGGCCGGGGCAAATATCTCGACCGAAACGGATACAGTAGCCGATTCGACATCATGACTTCACATCTTGAAAAGGTGCTGGACATTGTACGCGGGCGCGGACTTGAACCGATGATGTGGAGCGACATGTTCCTGAAGCTCGCTTCCGGGAACGGCAGTGAATACTATGACGCGGAAACGTCGATACCAGAAGAGATGCAGCGCCGCATTCCTAAAGATGTAGACATGGTGTATTGGGATTACGTGCACACGGAAGCCGAGGAGTATGAGCAATTAGTCGCGAAGCACCGACCTCTCGGGTCAAAGCTGGCTTTTGCCGGAGCTGTGTGGATCTTTAATACATTCGGGGTTAACTACGGCTTGTCTCTCAAGGCGTCAGATACGGCACTGCAGGTGTGTAAAAGAGAAGGCATCAACGAGGTGTATGCTACAATGTGGGGGGATGACGGCAACGAAGGGAATCCGTTCGCTGCGCTGCTTGGCCTGCAGTTGTATGCAGAGCATGCTTACTCACCGGAACGTCCAGAGTGGGGGCATCTTGCGGAGCGTGTAAAATTCTGCACCGGGATTGAGGCAGATAGCTACCTTCTGATGAAGGATCTGGACGAAACGCCCGGGGCTGAACCGGACAACCGTGTGCAGAGCAACCCTTCGAAGTTTTTGCTGTATCAGGATGTATTGCTTGGACTGTTCGACCATCAGATTGAGGGTCTGGCGCTGACCGCCCATTACGAAGCACTTGAGCGGAACCTGGCGGAGCGCCGTGCTACCGATCCTGCCGCAGCCCCGATGCTGGAGGTTCCAGAGAAGTTGTGCGCTGTGCTGAAACGCAAAAGTCTAATCGGCATCGAATTAAAGCGGGCATATGGCGCCAGCGATAAGGCAGCGCTGGTTCTGATTGCAGAGCGGGAGTTACCGGAGATTGCAAGAGCGGTTAAGGAGCTTCGGGCAGCGCACCGCACCGCATGGCACCACATGTTCAAGCCATTTGGCTGGGAGGTGCTGGACATCCGGTACGGAGGTCTTGTGAACCGTCTTGATTCCGCTGCCTTGCGGCTGCTGGATTACGCAGAGGGGCGAATCGCCAGAATCGAAGAGCTGGAGGAGGAACGGCTGCCGTACAGCTCGGCGAACAGGTTCAATAATAGAGGTGCTGGATGGTGCAGCTATTATTACCGCATGGCATCGCCAAATGTATTTTTTCACGTCTTAAATCCCTTTTAATCTTCTAATATAAGGCGGCATTTCAAGCTGTTCCGACCGGTTAGACCGGATAACCGGAGCAGCTTCTTTACTACTATTCGCAAGGAATTGGAGTATGACGATAACTTTTTTTGATAAACAGGAGACCCGGATGTCGCATGGTGTTGTACAATGATGAGCAACCGAAACAAGGAAAGGGGGAGAGGGAAATGTGGTTCAAGCGTTCTTTGAAAAGGAAGCTATCGCTGCTGCTCCTCATAGCGATCGTATTCCCGCTGCTCGGCGCCGGAGTCGTCACTTACCGGATCGCCTCTAATCTGACAGAAAAAATCGAAAAGCAGTCCGGGATGAATACGCTCCGGCAGCTTTCGGACAAATTGGATTTTATAATCAACGACATCGAGACCATGTCAGTATTCATTATTGGACAGCGTAATATACAATCCTATCTCGGCAGCGATAGGGAGGACATTTCCCTATATTCGCAAAGTGTGGCCTTTTTGCTGAATCTGGCTTCTTCCAAACCTTACATTTCTAATATCACTATCACCTCTGGCAACGGATATCCGGCGCTATCTAACACGACGATACTGCACTCCGGGCTGCACCATTTATTGGATAACTCAGCTGATTATAATCCCACCCAAAAGTGGTGGACTCCGCTCTATGAGAACCAGACGACCGACGACGGCATTAAGCGAGTGTTCTCACTCGTTCGTCCGATTCGCAGTACAGATAAGTTCCAGCCGCTGGGAGAAATGTCGATCAGTGTGGATGTAGACGAAATACAAGAAATGCTTGGGGACGCAGCCTGGAATGAAACAGGCCGGCTGTGGCTCATCAATCAGGATAACCGGATCATGTCTTCTCAGACAGGTGAAGGGCTGAATCGGCCGCTTGCACAGTTGCTTCCGGGGCTGGGCGAGCTGAGCGGAGCCGAGGGTGTCCTTAAACTGGATCAGGGTGGAGAGAGTAATACGCTGCTCTATTACACATTGCCAAGCCTGAATTGGAAGCTGGTCGGCGTCATCCCGACCACAATGTATACTGCGCAGAACGAATACGTGCTTACGAATACAGCGGTTGCCATTGGCGTCGCGGCGGTGCTCGCGGGAGGACTGGTACTGTATTTTACCGCATGGGTTACTCGCCCATTGAGCAAGTTGGCCAGAAAGCTGAAATCGTTAAGTCCTGGAGATCCGGTCAAACAATTCGAGGTCCGGTCTACAGATGAAATAGGGATGGTACTGCATAGCTATAATAAGCTCGGCCAGAGGATCGAACGCCTGAAAAGCCAATTGCAGTTGAACGAAGCGAAGAAGAAAGAGGTGGATATCCAGGCCCTCCAGGCTCAGATCCATCCGCATTTTCTATATAACACGCTGTCATCCATTCACTGGATCGCACTCATGAACAAGGACACGCAGGTAGCAGAGATGGTCGGGGCACTCGGCGACTTTCTGCGGTTCAGCCTTAACGACGGCAAGGAGTTCTGTTCCGTAGGACAGGAGGTGTCGCATGCACAGAACTATGTCCACATTATGTCGAAGCGGTTCCAGGATAAATTCGACTGCACCTTCCTGATTGATCCGGAAATACAAGGGCGGATGATGCTGAAGCTACTGCTGCAGCCGCTGATCGAGAATAGCATCATGCACGGGTTGAAGAAAAAGCAGGGCAAGGGCACGATCTTCGTCCATGCCGAGCTGCGGGGAGAGGGCATGTCCTTTGTTGTTGAGGACACGGGGGTTGGTATGGATGAAGACAAGCTGATTCATCTGCGCAGCATGCTTCTAGTAGGGGAAACCAACGAACAGTCGCGATCTGGCGCCTTGAACTCAGGATATGGCCTGAGCAGTGTACACCGCCGCCTGAAGCTGCATTACGGCAACGGAGCAGGTCTTCATATCGAGAGTACGCCGGGAGGCGGCACTCGAATCTCGTTTACTATACCTGTATTGGAGGGCAAGCTGTGAATATACTGATCGTTGATGACGAGGCCATCATTCGCATGGGACTCTGTACAGTTATTAATTGGGAGGCGCTTGGCATGACGCTGCTTCCACCGGCGGAATCGGCGGAGGAGGTATTGGAGCGTATTCCCGGTGAACGACCTGATGTCGTGTTAACTGACATAAGAATGTCAGGAATGAACGGGATTGAGCTTGCTAAAGAGATCAAGGAGCAGCTGCCGGATGTTGAGATTATTATCTTGACCGGCTACGATGATTTTCGTTACGCCCAGCAGGCGCTGCGTGAGGGAGTGACTGACTATCTGCTGAAGACCAGCGGTCCGGAGGAAGTCATCAAAGCGGTAATGAAGGCCCAGCAGAATTTGAGTATGAAGCGGGAAGCGGCAGAGCATGGAGCGGTTTCAGCAGCAGCGCTGCGAAGTCGTCTGCTTGAAGAATGGTTGACGGGCGGGGGCAGGCGATCCTCGGACACGACAGGCTTTAAGCCGGTAATAGACTGGCTCCAGCAGAATGGTGTCCTCTCAAAAGATGAGATCTGCGGCGCTCAGCCGATGCGGGTGGTGCTGGTCGGCGCTTCTGGCTGGGGAGATGAACGGTTCAGTGAGCTGATCTTGGGAAGCGCGGAGAACCGTCTACAAGAGCTTCTGCCGTGCGTTACGTTGGTTCGTAACCATACAATCATCGTTGTACTCCGTGCTGAAGAAGGCTGGCTCTGTATGCGCATGTTAGAGAAAGCGCTATACCAGGTGCGGGAAATGCTCAAATGCGATCTCTTTGCCGCAGCGGGAGAAATCGTTCATTCGCTCAGCGAGCTGCCACAGTCCTACGAGGAAGCAACTAAGATTTATGCCTATCGCGTCTTGTTCGGAGATCAAGGTCTATACGAGATGAAGGATATTGAGCGGCGCCGGGGAGGTCGAACAGTCTGTTCGGAGAAGGAGGAGCGAGAGCTTCTAGGGCTGCTGATTCAGAATTATGCGACCCAGCTGCATGCCTGGACTCACCGGATCATAGAGGAGCAACTTCAGGACCCTGATGCAACCCCGACAGCGCTGCAGGCTTATCTGCAGTCGATCATTATCGTTGCACACCGCTGGCTGGACCGGAACCGGGAGATTGGCGCTAACGAGCCAACGGCGGTTCCGATCTTCACCTTTGAGGCCGGCGTACGGCTGGAAGATGAGCTTTTCCGTCAGCTACTGAACGTCATGAACGAGTTTCACCAGGGGGCTAGCGACAGCCGCTACGCTTACATCCAGCGTGCCATCGCATATATACGAAATCACCTCAACCAACAACTGAGCCTGCAGCAGGTCGCCGGAGTCGTCCATTTGACCCCCAACCACTTCAGTGAGGTCTTCAAGCGGGAGACCGGTCAGGGCTATATAGAATTCGTGACCAGAGAACGGATGCTCCGGGCGGGCCGCTTGCTTCTCACGACACAGAAGAAAATCGGCGAGATCGCGGGCGAGGTCGGTTATGAGGATATGAAATATTTTAGCCAGCAGTTCAAAAAAATAATGGGCAGCACACCATCTGAATACCGATTATCAAATGTTAATTAATATAACTCAATCGTGTTACGTATAGAGTTATTTCAGAACAATTCCTGAAAATCATGTTCGTTTTCATGCCATAAACCGAATTTTGTCTACCCTGTTCCTGTAGAATGTCTCCTGTTGGCTCCGCCCTCGCACACCTATACTAAATGTATAAATAGAACTTAAGGAGGGCATGGCAATGAAAAAGAAAACACTCGCCATTACGGCCTGTACAACAGCAATGACGTTACTGCTTGCAGCATGCGGAGGAGGTAACACGGGAAACTCAGGTACAGCGGAGGAGGGTAATAAAGCCGGAACAGCCTCTCCAAAAATCAAGCTTTCCATCTGGCATAACTTCTCCGGCGACGACCTAAGAGCCAAGGCAGTACGCGCTCAGATCGACAAGTTCAAGGCCGAGCACCCTGAAATCCAGTTGGATGCCCAAGCCATTCCTCCTGACGGTTACCGCCAGCGTCTGAAGACTGTGGCTGCAGCCGATGAAATGCCGGATGTCTTCTTTACCCAATCAGGGACGTCTATCAAAGAGTTCTACGATGGCGGGTTGATCCAACCGATTACGTCCTTGCTTGATGAGCATCCTGAATGGAAGAATAATTTCATTCCAGGTTCGCTGGATACACTGTCCTTTAACGGAGAAGTGTATGCGACACCGCTAAGTGGCTCTGCAACGTCTTTCCTGTTCTATAACAAATCTCTTTTTGAAAAATACAATGTTAAGGTTCCAACCACGTGGGATGAGATGATGACGGCGGTTAAAACGTTTAACGACAATAAAATCACCCCGATTTCACTTGGTAATAAAGCATCATGGCTGGCACAGTCCAGTATCATTTCATCCCTGGCGGATCGCGTGACTGGAACGGACTGGTTCAAGAAGGCAGTTAATCAGGACGGTGCTAAATTCACCGATCCGGAATTTGTGCAGGCCCTGACTTATTTTAAACAATTATCCGACGCTAAAGCGTTCCAGCCCGGCTTCAACAGCTTGGACAATACGCAGATGGAGCAGTATTTCGTGGAAGGCAAAGCTGCAATGATGATCGATGGCGCATGGGCCCTGACAAATATGGCTGCATCCGGCACGGAAGAACAGCTGAACCAGGTGGACGTAACGATTCTGCCTTCCGTTCCTGGAGGCAAAGGTGATCCAAAATCCATGTCCGGCGGCTCGGGCGGTGGTCTTGCGCTCAGCAAGCGTGCAACAGGCGATCAGCTTAAAGCGGCGCTGGAGCTGATTTATACCGTCAGCGGCCCGGATGCCATGAAAGCAATCGCAGGCAGTAACTCGATCGTGACGTACAATGTGGATCTGGATGAGTCGCAGGTTATGCCGCTGTTCTACAAAGCGTACAACCTGTACAAATCGGTGAAGCTGACGCCAGTCTATGATGCCTATCTAACCTCCTCGGCTACGGAAGCAGTGAATAACGGATTGCAGGAGCTCTCTATGGGCGGCAAGCCGGAAGACATTGCGAAGAAGATTCAAGATGCCCAGGCTCGCGATCTCGGCAAATAAGTTTATCTCAAGCCTAGTTCCGCAACCTGAAACTTCTTGTATGAACAGTGTCCGTCTTCTGAGCGGAGACGGACGTCCGTTCACTTCTTGTATCTTACAACGACACGTAACCAAAGGAGGCCGCCTATGGCATTCACGAACCGACTCAGAAGCTTTATTATCATTGGGCTGCTGCCTGCCTTGACGATCTATTTACTCTTCGTTATTGTTCCTATTCTCTGGTCCGCGTACTACGGTTTTTTTGACTGGAAAGGCATTGGTGCCGCCCGCTTTATTGGTTTAGACAACTACGCGGAGGCGCTCAAGGACCCTATTTTCTGGCGGGCGCTCAAGAACAACCTGATCATCGTCGCCGCCTCGATTCTGGGGCAGCTGCCGATCGCTCTTTTACTGTCTCTCATTCTCAGAAAAAGCACGCTGTTTCACAGGTTTGTCCGCTCGGCAGTTTTTATGCCGATGGTCGTATCGAGCATCGTGATCGGATTGATCTGGGGTTATATCTATCACCCGCAGATCGGGATACTGAATGTACTATTGGAGCAGATTGGGCTTAGCTCCTGGATTCGCGATTGGCTCGGCGACCCGAGCATCAATATGTATTCGGTCAGTGCGCCGGTGATCTGGGCCAACATCGGACCTTACCTGATTATTTTTCTATCCGCGATTCAGAACATCTCTTCGGATGTGGAGGAGGCGGCCAAGATCGATGGGGCTATCAAGGGGAAGTGGCTGTATCTCATAGTCATTCCGATGATCTGGGATACGATTAAGGTAGCTATCGTGTTATGCATATCAGGAAGTCTTAAAGCGTTTGACCTGATTTTTGTCATGACGGGTGGGGGTCCTGCGCAGTCGACGGAACTTCTGGCCACGTACATGTACAACAATACCTTTGAAATCTACCGTTACGGCTACGGGTCGGCGGTTTCTACCTTAATTATTATTATCAGCATGATTCTGGTGCTCGGCAGCCAGGTACTGATGCGGAAAAGGGGGATGGAATGAAAACGATCGCTCCCGGCAGAGTGCCTAAAACCACGACGAACACTTCGTCCAGAGTCTTGAATTTCAGAGCTTCCTGGCTCCTTCATCTCTTTCTTCTCGCTTATGCGCTGGTTACGCTGTACCCGCTGCTGTGGCTATTCATTAGTTCCTTTAAATCAAATCAGGAATTCTTCGGCAGTCCATTCGCGCTACCGTCTGTCTGGCAATTCGAAAACTATACCCGGGCTTGGGAAATCGGTGGCATTGGTAAAGCATTCCTGAATTCGGTTATCGTCTCTGTCTTATCATTGGTACTGACTCTATTTCTGGGAACACTCACGGCCTTTATTGTATCCCGCCTGAATTTCCGCTTCAAAGGCTTCATTATGATGCTATTCGTGCTCGGGATGCTGATTCCCATTCATAGCACATTGGTGCCGCTCTTTATTCTGATGAAGAGTCTCGGTATCCTGGATACTTACGCTTCGCTGATTCTGCCGTATACAGCCTTTGAGCTGCCGATCGCAGTCTTCGTCATTGCCGCCTATCTGACTTCCGTGCCGAAAGAGCTGGAGGAAGCCGCTATGATCGACGGCAACGGATACTGGGGAATTTTCTATCGGATTATCGTTCCGCTGGCAGTTCCCGCCATGGCTACCGTGTCCATTCTCGGCTTTCTCAGATTCTGGAATGATTTTGCGTTCGCGCTCGTTTTTATCAATAAACAGGCCCTGAAGACATTGCCGCTCAGCCTGTCGATGTTCTCGGATGGCTACGGTACGGACTACAGTCTGACGATGGCTGCCATGTCGATCGCCGTCATTCCGACTATCATCATTTATCTGCTATTTCAGAATCAAATTATGAAGGGGATGGTGGCAGGAGCCGTTAAAGGCTGATCCTCATCCATATCCGTAACATAATACGGGAAAGGCAAGGCACTTCAGGGGACTGAAGGCCTTGCCTTTTTTTACTTTGGAATTCCATCGCTATTACGCTGTACTATGCTGAAATTTTTACCTGAATCTACGGATGAATTTTTGCTAATCGCTAGTTGTGTAAAATGTCTTAATCTTAAGAAAATAAAAATTGACACATTTCTTGGGCTGTGGTTTTATTATATAGACCAATTGTTATAATGCAAAGGAAGTGTCGGGTTGTCTATTAAGCCGAATGCACGTGAAGCCATACTGGATACTGCTTCGCGGCTATTTTTCACGCAAGGCTATCATGCAACAGGTCTGAGCCAGATTATCAAAGACAGCGAATCGCCGAAGGGATCTCTCTATTATTATTTTCCCCACGGCAAGGAGGAGCTGGCACTTACTTGTATCAACCGCACTAGTGAGACTGTCGCCTGCAAGCTTAGACATTGTATGGAGACAGGAGAAACTGCTGCGAAGGGGATACAGTGTTTTATTCTGGACATGGCCAGGGAGGCTGTGGATTCTTCATTCGAAGGCGTGGTTCCGTTCAGCTTCTGGCTGGCGGTAGAAACGTCCTGTATCAGCGAAGAGCTGCGCGCCGCATGTCAATCTGTATTTAAAGACTGGCAGGAGGTGATCAAAGAGCGTCTGTTGATAGAGGGTACTGAAGAAGAAATGGCTACGACTCAAGCGTCCGCAGTGGTGTCCTTGTTAGAGGGATCATTGCTTCAGGCGCTGACTTACCGGAATGAGGAACCGCTGCTTGCGGCGGTCCAGATTGTTCCGGCTTTGCTTAGCGTAACAGAGAGAGAATAATAGATTTTCAGGAGGATAAGAGAGTGGACACAACTTTACACAAACAGCAACAGTCAGAAGAGAAAAAATTCAGGACAATGCCGATCCTGATTTCCTTGTTGCTCAGCGGTTTTATCGGGATGTTCAGTGAGACGGCACTCAATGTCGCATTAAGCGATCTGATGAATGTACTGCAAATCACACCGTCAACCGCACAATGGCTGACAACAGCTTACTTGCTTACCCTAGGTATTCTCGTACCGATCTCCGGTTTGCTACTACAATGGTTCACAACAAGACAGTTGTTTGTGGCCGCGTTAATTTTTTCAATCTTAGGTACTTTCCTGGCGGCGATCTCGCCGAACTTTGAGTTTCTGTTGACAGCGAGAGTGGTTCAGGCGATGGGTACGTCGCTGCTGCTGCCGCTAATGTTCAATACGATCCTTGTAATCATTCCAGCTGAAAAAAGAGGCGCTGCAATGGGGATGATCGGACTGGTCATCATGGTTGCCCCAGCGATTGGGCCTACGATTGCCGGTCTATTGATCGAAAGCCTCAGCTGGCACTGGATTTTCTGGTTGTCGCTGCCGTTCCTGGTGATTGCTCTGCTGTTCGGTATCGTGTACATGCAGAACGTTACCGAAGTTACTAAGCCGAAAATTGACGTGCTGTCCATCATCCTGTCTTCACTTGGTTTTGGCGGAATCGTCTTCGGGTTCAGCAGTGCTGGTGAAGCCGAGGGCTGGGGCAGCCCGAAAGTAATCTTTTCTATCATTGTAGGTGTGGTTGCATTGCTGCTCTTCGTTATTCGTCAAAACACAATGAAGAAGCCGATGATTAACCTGCGTGCTTTCAAATATCCGATGTTCGTTGTCGGTGTGGCGATGGTCTTCATTTGTATGATGGTTATTCTGTCATCCATGTTGATTCTGCCGATGTATTTGCAGCAAGGTCAAGGTTATACGGCCTTCAAAGCAGGCTTACTGCTGTTGCCGGGTGGTCTGATCAATGGTCTGATGTCACCAATTATGGGTCGTCTGTTCGATAAGTATGGTCCAAAATGGCTGGTCATTCCGGGTCTCGTGATTGTCGCAGTTACACTGTGGTTCTTCTCCAGCATTAACGCCGCTTCGACGGTTGCTTTCATTATCGTACTGCATAGCGCGCTGATGATCGGAGTATCGATGATCTTCATGCCTGCACAGACGAATGGTATCAACCAGTTGCCGATGGAGCTGTATCCTGACGGTACGGCAATCATGAATACACTGCAGCAAGTAGCGGGTGCCATTGGTACAGCGCTTGCGGTCAGCATCATGACGGCAGGTTCGAAGAATTACCTGAAGGGTGTCGACAATCCCGCCGATCCCGCTAATCTGCTTCCTGCATTCACGCAGGGTGTGCAGAACGCCTTTATCTTTGGTCTGATTATGTCCGTAGTCGGATTGATACTGGCATTCTTCATCAGACGTGTTATTGTTCAGCATAAAGCGCAAGCTCCAATGCACTAATAGTTATTAAAAACAAAGCGCACTCGCTACGGCGGGTGTGTTTTTTCATTTTCACATAAATCCAAGCGTAACCTTCATAACCTTTATTAATCGAATTAAGAGGAGTGAAGTGGATGTCAGACCTGTTCGTAGTTCGTTCTCTGGAAGAGGTTCGCTTTTGGTCGCGGATCATGAAGGAACATTCCTTTTTTTTAAGGCTCGGATTTCGTTGTGAGGATACCACACTGATTAATGAAGCCAATCACTTTTATCGAACCTTCGAAGGAATCGAGCGACGGGCGCTTGCATTCACAGATGACGCAGATCCTGCGACCATTCGTCAGTTCAATATTGAAGTTCATACCTCGGTGTGTCACATCTGGGCTTTTAAGCGTAAGGTGCTTGGGCTAATACTGACCTGCCAGCTTCCGGGAGGAACCAATTTCCCCCTTCTAGTAGATCACGTAAGCAGAGAAGCTAACTATTTTAGAAAACGTTTGGAAGAATTAAACCAGGGCCAATTAGAGCCATTACACGATGCCATTATTGATGAGAACGTGTTTTTCTTACGAATTATGGCAGACCATGCCAAATTTATAGGGCATCTTTTGGACCCCTCTGAACGAAAGCTTGTTGACCAAGCCCGTGATTTTAGTCATGATTTTGATCAATTGCTGTTCCAGGCCAGAGATATTGAATCTATGCGACCCCAATCCCAGACCGGCCCGATTTTAAGTCAATTCCTGGATCAGAACAGAGTATCCGTAAAATCATTGCGTGATTTCAAAAAGACAGCTAGGGATTTGATCGACCAGTGCAAAATAAAAAGCATTATTCATCCCTTGCTTGCAGATCATGTATTCCGTGAAGCTGAAAGATTTTTAGAGATTATAGACATGTTCGAAAAATCACTTACTGGAAAAAATAACACTTGGATTCATCACTAAATACTCCACCTTGGAAATTCTCGACCAATAGCGGCACTGGTATGCGTTCAGTATAGTGAGAGGATTGGATTCAAAGCCTCTCACTATCGTCTGGACTGGACACTTCCAGTGGTTTACAGTATTATATACCTAGATTTACTAAGCATAGATATACAAGGTATACTATTTTTCCAATAACTGTGGAAGGAGTGCATCCCATTTGAAAGTGAGTAAAGAAATGCTGAAGGGCAGCACGACAACGTTGATTTTGACCCTGCTGCTAGACAAGCCTCTGTACGGATATGAATTGATCAAAGAGCTGGAGAACCGATCCCAGGGCGTTTTTTCACTTAAGGAAGGCACGCTGTATCCCATTCTGCACACGATGGAGAGCGAGCGCTGGGTGGAGGCTTATTGGCTGGAGGTAGAAGGGCGCAAGCGCAAGTATTATCGGATACTGGATGAGGGAAAAGCGAAGCTGAAGGAAAAAAGAGCGGAGTGGCTGCTGTTCCGGCGGGCCGTGGACGATGTGCTGGGAGAGGGCGGGGTATGATGAATGAACAGGGTCACCGTAAGCTGTTTCTCGATCAGGTGTGTCTGGAGGTTCGGGCCAAAGACATGCATGACGATATCCGGGAGGAGCTTTCCGGCCATCTGGAAGAGTTAATTCAGGACCGGCAAGCACAAGGCTATCCTCAGGCGGAGTCAGAGGCTTGGGCCGTTGCCCAGATGGGCGATCCTCGGTCGCTCGGCAAAACGCTGAACCGTGTACATAAACCGCGGATGAATTGGGGATTGCTGGGAGTTGTACTGATTTTTGCGGCATTAAGCTTGATCGCAATGTTATCCGTTGATGCCAGTGCGGACGATGCGATGCGAGGGAGGAACCTATTCCAACGTCAGTCGGTCTATGTTGTGATTGGTCTTGTAGTCATGACCGGATTGTATTTTGTTGATTTCCGCAAACTGCAAAGGCTTGCTTGGCCATTGTACCTAATATTATTAAACGCCATGATCATATCCTCTATAACAGGAAGCTCCACAATCAATGGTCGGCTGCAATTCCTAAGCATCGGGATTTTTAATTTAACTTCATGGATTCCTTATCTTTTGGGGATTGCTTTAGCCGGAATATTGACTGGAGAGCGGAGGCCTAGAAGGAGGTCAATTTTAACTCAACATTGGCTGGAATTTGTAGCGGTTTTGCTTCCGATTCCCCTACTGGCTGCTTCCCATTCCTTTCCTGAACTTATCATTTATTCATTTCTTGCCTTGATTATTTATATTTGGTGTACTGGAAAATGGCGCTGGGCCCTAGGAGCTGGAGTATCGTTGCTGGTGCTCGGTAGTATGAAAATCTGGAAATCTGAGTATTTTCAAGAACGAATGATAAGCGCCTTTCAGCCTCAAGCTTATGCAAAGAGTAACGGGTATCTATATATACAGGTTCAAAATACAGTCTCATCCGCCGGCTGGTGGGGACAAGGGTTTGGAAGTACCATGGAAATTCCTCGGTTCATCCATTCAGACATGCTCCCTGTTTATCTCGTCAATTGCTTTGGCTGGGGAGGCGGCCTGCTGCTATTGGGGATGGTGTTGTGGTTTACAGCCAGGCTGGTCAAGGCTCTGCATCTGATTCGAGAGCCTTTTGGCAAAGCACTGGTTCTGACACTCGGTAGTATGCTAGTCATTCGCCTGCTTTATGGATTGTCTATTGTGAGTGGAAAGATGGTACTGAGTAGTATTGCTTTTCCATTTCTTAGTTATGGTGGTCATGTCATAATCGAATTTGCTGCGGTCGGGCTGTTGCTGGGCATTTACCGGAGAAAAGATATGATTCCAACAGCTCCCATTGGTCCAATAAAATAAGTGTAACCTTCTTTATCTGGAGAACGTCTACATTATTATAAGTTGGAACTTATCATGAGGGGGGCATTTATGAATCTGCATCGTTATGTAGGGTATCGATGGAGCAGGGGCATTCTGTTAGGACTGTCTGTGTTGCTTGGGACAGGAACCGGGGCGTCTGTATTTCAGCCTCAAGCGGCCGATGCCGCGGCTGCGCAGCAGACTGCGACTGTGTATAAGCAATTCGAAAAATATGTGAAGAACCCCGACAGCTTGGCCCAAGCACGCAACTATCTAATTAATCACATTAAAGATGTTGGTGTCTGGCAAGCTACGGTAATGACCCTTCATCTGGAGAATGCTCAAGTGGCACAGCTCCCGATCTTTTCAGAGAAAATGTATGGTGAGAAGGTACAGACGACGATTAGGGCTGCTGCCCAGCCAAAGGAACTAACATACACGGGCCTCTTAAGCAAAATTACCGATCCTAACGTTCGGGCTGTACTGATAGAAGCTCGTGACAAAGGCTACAAATTGGATAGCAGTGAAGGCATGTATTATCCGGTTATGCATTATGAAGGATTCAAGATCTTTAAGCCTTTTATTCAAAAGGATATCGCCGAATATATTGATCTCATGGCGGTCGAATCCAACCAGCCCATGACCCGTGATGCCGCGATCGTGATTGGCTGGGATCAGGTCATCTCACGGACGCTTTCCAAAGAAGCTTTTGTTAAGAAATACCCGGCTTCGAACCGGAAGGAGGCTGTGAAGCTGAAACTGTCGCTGTCTCGTGTATTCTTTGGTGCCAGCAATACTCCCGCCTATGATGGTCCTGTAGGAGAACCCCCTAAGCTGAATCCGAAGCTTCGCGCTGCGTATGAGACTGCGTTGAATAACGGTCCGGGCAGCAGCGAGCTGTTGCAGACGATTGCGAAGCTGCTGGAACTTCTGGACAGTTCCAATGACGAATTGACACCGGAGGTGCAGCAGTTCCTCGATAAACACGTGAAATAATGAATTCCGCCCCTTAACGGAAGTTAAGGGGTTATTTTATTGTATTTTTCTAGTAAAATGATCGACAGAGTAGGTACACGTAATGATAGGAAAGAGGAGATTGTAACCATGAAGCAGAAGACAAAGGCAATACTGAGGAGATTTTCATTCATAAGCGCCGCATTCATGCTATTAATAACATCTTTGAATTCGGGACATTATGCATCTGCTGCGAACACTAAAGTAAGCTCCGGGAGTTTTTACAATTCCGAAAGTTCCGACCAATTGAAGCCGTCTCCCACGCCTGAGAAGCAACATAAACTCCCCCAGGGTTTTGCTTATCTGGACGAAATCATTCCTTCTGCACAATACGAGATCCGTTATTACAGTAGCAACAACTTTGTGGGACAACGCATCGATGGCTATAAAGCGCCTTTAGCGATTATGTCAAAGCCCGCAGCTAATGCGCTTAAGACAGTCAGCGATAACCTGGCACGGCAAGGCTATATTCTGAGAATCTATGACACCTACCGTCCGCAAAAGGCCGTTAATCATTTTATCCGATGGTCGAAGGACGCCAGCGACATCCAGATGAAGGCACAGTATTACCCTGCATTGGATAAAAAGAACCTCTTCAAGCTCGGCTTTATCGCCAGTAAATCCGGTCATTCGCGGGGGAGTACGGTGGACCTGACACTGGCTTACCTAAAAAACGGTGCGGTGGTGGACATGGGTAGCCCATATGATTTTTTCGGTCCCATTTCATATTACGACTCAAAGCTGATCAGTAAGTCACAGATGGCCAACCGTAAAATCCTTAAGGATGCCATGATGAAGGAGGGTTTCCAGCCCTACAGCAAAGAATGGTGGCATTTTACTTTAAAGAAGGAACCGTATCCAGGGAAGTATTTTGATTTTGACGTGGAATAGCAATCATTATTGAAAATGAAGGGGAGAATGATTATGAGCTTACCCGTAGTTAACAAGGAACTGGCCAAACGGCTGCAGCAGGCGGAAATTAGCTTCTTTACCTCCAGAATAGCTTCCATCGGCGAACGGTCTGGCAACCCCATGGGTGTGGAGATCCGGCATTTCGGAACGGCTACTGCTTATTACATACAGGAGATGCCATGGGCACTCTTTAACTCCGTAAAAGGGATTACAGACGCTGAGAAAGATGAGCTTGGGGCGATTGCAGATTTCTACCGGGCTAGAGACCGTAGCTTTCAAATCGAGATTGACCCAGTTGAGAGTAGTCCGGCGTTGCTGGGAACATTAGCGTCACTTGGGCTGTACCAGCACAGTTTTCAATCCGTGTTATATGGACTGCCGCTTGCCGAGCCAGCTCAGCTACCCGTGAATATCACCGTTACTGAGGTGGTGGATGAGGACCTCTTTGACACATATGCGGAGGTGCATTGTCTGGCTTCCGGCATGTCATTGGAGGCTAAAGGACACTTTATCAGCAACAATATCGGGCTTCTCCATCGTACAGGCTGGAAGCTATTCCTCGGCCTCTGGGAAGGGCAGGCAGCAGCCGTTGCGGCCATGCATATTTATGAAGGAGTTGCTTCCTGTGCTCTCGCAGCGACCCTGCCAGCCTTCCAGGGGCGCGGGCTCCAGAGCGCTTTGTTACAAAGACGTTTGCACGAAGCCTACAGGGCGGGATGTGAACTGGTAGCCGGACAAGCCGCATACGGTAGTGTCAGCCAAAATAACATGGAGCGCACCGGATTGAGTATCGCCTGGACCCGAGCGTTATGGGGACTGCTATCCTAATAAGGAGGTTGCGGTCAGAACCATCTGAAAGTATGAAAGCTAATTTTTTCATTGGATCAGCATACGAAGTTATAATAAAAAAGTCTCGAAGTGTAATTAACGGCATTTTCGTACCTTAAATCTTCATCAGCTAAGGGTTAATAGGGATTAAGTGCAAAAATGTACCTTAAATCTTCCAGAATACTTGTCCAGCGTGCTTTTTTGGAAAATTAAGATAAAATAATGCCCTTATTTACCTCATTTATCTATATTAAAGAAAAATAAGGTACAAAAATGCTGTTAGTTGGATGCGGGATAATTGTAATTCCATAATAACCAGCCGTAACACTACTCTGTATGTCCAAGTGGAGGGCCTAATATTGGCTATTGACAAAGTCAGGTGTTCGGGTGTAAATTAATGTTCCGTTAAACATTGTTTAAAACAGTGATTACATGCTGAAAGGAGACTATAAATATGAATTATTTATTACGTCTCCAGGGGCAGTATAACGTGTGATGACCAAACTGCCAGACAAGAAGGTGCAGATTACACCCGTTACCTGATGTTGACTATTGACAAGAGTAGGCGTTCGGGAGTACATTAATGTTCGATTAAACAGTGTTTAAAACAATGATTACATGAAGAAAGGAGGTTGTAACGGTAGCGATGAACACACTGGACCAGAGCGCGGACCATTCAGATAAAGATACAAAACAGACGATTTTGGATGCCACGGTGATGTTGATCAAAGAGGAAGGGTTCCAATGTGCGACATTGCGTAAAATTGCCGCCAGAGCGGAAACTAACCTTGCCTTGGTGAATTATTATTACGGCTCCAAGGAAAGTCTAATGAGTGATGCCGTTCGTGTATTGCTTTCAACGTTCGATGATGCCTTCCAGGCACTTGAAGATGCTTCCTTGCTGCCGCAGGAGCGGCTCAAGCAATTCTTAAGTCGGTATGTTGTGAATCTTCTCCGATATCCCGGATTGGCCAGACAGGTGCTGGAGCAGGGACCCCAGATCATGTGCTCACCTACAGAATATGATCGATATGCTAAAATCCTGAGGGTCAAGAAAATGCACAATACATTGAAAGAAATCACTCATGTAGAGGACGATAACAGGCTGCAGCTAATGATGCTTCAGTTGTATGGAGCCGTTGTAATTCCAGCGCTGATTACAAACATGCCTGGCAAGAGGGAACAGATTACCCCGGTGTTTAACCTTCCGGCTCTCGATGAGCAGATTGATACTCTGTTTGAGCATTATTTCAACAAATATACTTTATAGAGAAAAGAGTGGAGAAAAGCATGTCAAATAGTGTGAATGGAAATACGGCAGAGGGACAGCCTTTCTCGCTGAAAGCCATCATTCCGCCATTACTGGCGATTATCGTAGGTATGATCATGGTTATTTTGGACGGTACAGTCGTCAATGTCGCCGTTCCTAAACTTGTCGATTACTTCTCGACAGATCTCAAGACAGTGCAATGGGCTATAACAGGCTATACACTAGCCCTGGCTGCGGTTATTCCGCTGGCTGGCTGGATGACTGACCGTTTTGGCTCTAAGCAGGTCTTTCTGGCAACGGTAATTATGTTCGTACTGGGCTCCGTACTGTGCTCCATAGCCCAAACTTCAGGCCAACTTGTTCTTTTTCGCGTAATTCAAGGCCTTGGCGGCGGGATGGTTGCCCCAATCGGGATGGCCATGGTCTTCAAACTGGCACCGCCGGAACGCAGAGGCTCCATCATGGGGATGCTCGGGATTCCGATGCTGCTTGCCCCAGCCCTTGGACCGATTCTCTCCGGTTGGCTGGTGGAGTACGTGAGCTGGCACTGGATCTTCCTGATCAACCTGCCAATTGGTATCGTAGCTGTTATTCTGGGTATTAAATACTTGCCGACTTCCGAGAAAAAAGGCAGAACACATCTCGATCTGCTGGGCATGATCCTGGCGCCAATCGCCTTCTCCATGCTGGCTTACGGCGTTAACGAAGGCGGTGGTGGCAGTTGGTCATCCACATCGACAATCGTAGGGTTGTCTGTTGGTGGCGTAGCTCTGATCTTGTTCATTATCGTTGAGCTGCTGCATAAGCATCCGCTATTGGAGCTGCGCGTTTTCCGTTCTTCCGACTTTACCCGTGGTATTATCCTGACTTGGGTAACCCAAGCGGCACTATTCGGTACCATGCTGTTCGTTCCGCTTTACCTTCAGCAGATCCGCAATTTCTCACCGCTTGAGACTGGCTTGATTTTGTTACCACAGGCGCTGGCTGCCGGATTCGGTATGCCGATAGGTGGTCGCCTGTTCGACAAGATTGGTGCACGTCCGTTAGCTTTTGTCGGCCTGACGATTATCTCTGTTGCGCTATTCATGCTGTCGGGTATCACAATGGATACCGCGCTCCCACAGATTATGGTATACCTGTTCATGATGGGTCTGGGTATGGGCTTGACCATGATGCCACTGAATACACATGTACTCAATTCCGCACCGCGTGAATGGGTCGGCCGTGTAACACCGCTTACTGCAGCTGCACAACAAGTCGTTGTTTCCTTTGCTGTAGCAGGTATGACCGGCTACCTAACCAGTCAAGTTACAACCCATATGGGTGAAATGGGCAAAGGCGGCAATCCGCTGGCGGCCTCTGTATTGGCTTTCAATGATGTATTCTTCCTGGCCGGCTGTATTGCCGTGGCTGGTGTAGTCATCAGTATCATCCTGCGCAAGCCAAAGGTGGCAACCGCGAACCCTGGAGAGGGCGATAAGGCTGATGCAGCTATGATGATGGGACACTAAGCCACTCATCTCAGGAATGCGTAATGCATAGTTGTAGCATAAAAAACCGCAAGGCTCCGTTAGCTGGAGACTTGCGGTTTTTGCTGTGCATGAAGTATAAGGGGGGCAGACACTGTTGCACGCCCCCTTAAGACTGCGCCATCAACTGGCGCCGCGTTTCCCCTGCATCCAAGCCGGGGCGAAGGATGCCTTACCCAGCAGCTCGGAAGCAACAATGCCGAGCAGCACGAGCGCCGCCCCGGCATACCCCTGGTGCGTCAGCTTCTCACCGACGAACCAGAAGCCGAACAAGGCGGCGAAGACCGGCTCCAGCGAGAAAATGAGTCCGGTGCGTGCTGGCGAAGTGTATTTCTGCGCCACCGGCTGCAAGATGAAGCCGCAAGCACTGAACAGAATGCCCAGTGCCAGAATGGCGGTCCAGCCAGGCAAGGTAGAGGGCAGATGAGGCGTCTCGAAGAGCAGGGATAGCACTAGTGCATAGCCGCCGGCAAAGCCGAGCTGCAGGATGCCGATGCTTAGTGTGTCGTGCTCTTTTACAGCTTTGCCGGTAACGATGATCTGTACGGCATAGAATACCGCCGATAGCGTACAGAGCAGATCGCCGGGCTGTACGGTCAGCGAAGAATTCAGCGTTAGCAGACCGATTCCGCCGATGGCCAGCAGGGAGCCGAAGATTTGCGGGAATCCGACTTTATTTTTAAAGAACAGCATCTGAAGCAATGGAACGAAAATGACGGTCAACGCGACCAGGAACCCGGCATTTGAAGTGGTGGTTGTCTTGAGTCCGAACGTAATACATGTGAACACGCCCAGCAGCAGGAAGCCAAGCAAGGCCCCATATTTCAAGGTCTTGGTATTGATCCTGCGCAGGCGCTTGTGGAAAATCGCGGCAGACAATATAAAAGCAAGTCCGAATCGGAGCGCGATCAGATTAAATTCGCCGAGGGAGTCCAGTCCCATTTTCATAAACAGGTAGGAGGAGCCCCAAAATACAGTTACAATCAGCAGCAAGAGATCAGCCTTAAACGGCTTCATCAATTCATCATCCTTTTAATCATCAAAGTTAGTATAGTATAATATGCCTGATTATATAAGTTAACTGAATGTTTATCATGTAATGCATGAGTAAAACTAATGTAAATGAGTGAGGAGGACACTAGCTTGAGTCTCAGTAAATACGAAGTGTTTTTAAAGGTAGTGGAGCTAGGCAGCCTCACCAAAGCAGCAGAGGTTCTGGGGTTCACCCAATCGGGCATCAGTCATACCATCAACAGTCTGGAGACGGAATTTGGCTTCTCGCTGCTGATCCGCAATCGTTCGGGGGTCAGACTCACTGTTAACGGGGAACAGGTACTTCAGCCGATCCGTGAGATTCTGAACTGGAATGAGCAATTGAAGCAGAAGGTAACGCACATTCATGGGCTGGAGACGGGAACGATTACCATCGGCACATTCACCAGTGTATCTGTCCATTGGCTGCCCGGGATGATCAAGCAATTCCGCAGTCTGTATCCCTACATCGAGTTCAAGCTTATGGAAGGGGATTACCTGGAGATTGAACAATGGATCGAGGCCGGGGTGATTGACTGTGGTTTTATTTCGCTGCCCACGCGGGATAAGTTCGAAGTTTTTCCTTTGAAAAAAGACCGTATGCTCGCCATTGTCTCGCAGGAGCATCCTATCAGCGGGGCGCCTTATTTTCCCCTTCCGCAAATAGCGCATGAGGATTTCATTATCCCTAAGGCCGGCTCGGACTATGATGTTCGGCGGGTGCTGGAGAAGGCTGGCATTGAGCCAAATGTTAAATTTTCGGCAGGGGATGATTACGCGATTATTGCCATGGTGGATAAAGGACTGGGCATGAGTATCCTCCCGGAGCTAGTGCTCAAGCGTCAGAATCATAGCGTGGTAATGCTGGAACTTGAGGAGCCGAGCTTCAGATCGCTTGGAATCGCCGTCCATTCGATGAAACATGCTTCCCCTGCAACTAAAAAATTCGTCCGGCATGTGCAGGAATGGGTGGAGCTTCATGCAGAAAAGAATTGACGAAGCGGGCTTTGCATGAGAGAATGTACGCGTGTACATTTTGAAGAAGGAGTTGATTCCTATCGCCAGCCGAAAAGAGGTGGCCGAGCTGGCCGGCGTATCTGAAGCCACCGTATCCCGTGTGCTGAATGATGTCGGTCCGCTCAAGGAAGAGACGAAGCAGCGGGTGCTGGAAGCAGCCCACAAGCTGGGTTATACGCCAAGCTCGCTGGCCCGCAGCTTTGCCCGTAAACGGAGCGGCAATTTGGGTGTGGTTATGCCGTATTTGCCCAAAGCGCGTCTGTTCTCTGCTTATTATTTCTCTGAGATTCTAAGCGGTATCGGGAACAAAGCCCGGGACGAAGGATATGATCTGCTCATGCTCTTTCGCAACTCGGATGGGACCATGGATTACAGCGGGCTGTTTCGAATGCGCAAGGTGGACGCCTGTATTGTACTGGGTGCCAAGGAGGAGCAGGGAGAGCTTGAGGCGCTGCGCCGCTTGAAGAAGGAAGGATACCCTTTTTGTCTTATTAACCAGCATTTTGAAGGGGAGGACTTCCCCGAAGTGGATGCAGACCATATTCAGGGCAGCACACTGGCTGTGCAGCATCTGCTTCAGCAGGGATTTACGCGAATTGCCTTTCTGAATGGACCGCATGTCTATTCGAACAGTCGCGACCGGATGGAGGGGTACTCTAGTGCACTACGTGAAGCGGGGTTATCTGTGGACGCTTCTTTACTATTTGAAGGGAACTTCAGCCGCAGAAGCGGTGTCCAGGCGGCTACGGAAATTGCAGCCGTTCTAGGAGAGATTGATGCCGTGTTTGCCGCTAATGACCGAATGGCGATCGGTCTGCAGCAAGGCTTATACGAACTGGGTATTACACGGGAACGCATGCCTGCTATTCTCGGTTATGACGATTCCGATGCGGCCGAATTGACCACACCAGCCTTGAGCAGTGTGCGTGTGCCATTTTATCGGCTGGGCGAGCTGGCCGCAGCTCGTGTGCTGGATACGCCGGAGGACGGGACGGCCGAAGACAGGCCTTTTCGGATCAAGCTTCCGACAGAGCTCGTTGTACGTGCTTCAACCCTCAATTGAATTCCCTAGGAGGCATTAAATGAAACAACTGCGCATTGGAATGATCGGGTATAAATTTATGGGCAAGGCCCACAGTAATGCCTACAAGACGCTGCCGATGTTTTTTCCACAGGCGCTGAAACCGGAAATGTCCGTGCTTTGTGGACGTAATGCTGAATATTTGCAGGAAGCGGCAACCCGGCTCGGATGGCAGGATACCGAGACAGACTGGAAGGAGCTAGTGACCCGCGACGATATTGACCTGGTGGATATCAATGCGCCAAGCAATGTGCATAAGGAAATTGCGCTGGCTGCAGCCAAAGCTGGCAAGCATCTGTTCTGCGAGAAGCCGCTGGCGTTGTCGCTGGCGGATTCCAGGGAGATGCTTCAGGCGGCCGAGGAGGCCGGCGTTCTCCATATGGTAGGCTTCAATTACCGCTTTTCCCCAGCCGTACGGCTGGCGAAGAAGCTGGTGGAGAGTGGACGCCTGGGCAAAATCCATCACTTCCGGGCCTGGTTCCTGCAGGACTGGATTCTCGATCCGGAATTCCCGCTGGTCTGGAGACTACAGAAGGAAATTGCCGGTTCCGGCTCTCTTGGGGATCTGGGGGCGCATCTTATTGATTTGGCGCATTTCCTTGTAGGTGATGTGGAGGAAGTGATCGGTATGAGCGAGACCTTCATTAAGGAGCGCCCGCTAGCTGCCGAGATGACAGGCCTTACTGCTAAAGGAAGCGGAGGGGGACCTAGGGGTGAAGTTACAGTAGATGATGCTACGCTCTTCATGGCTCGTTTTGCAAACGGTGCCATTGGCAGCTTCGAGGCTACACGCTTTGCTGCGGGACACCGCTCCACCAATTCTTTTGAGATCAACGGAAGTCTTGGCAGTATTAGGTTCGACTTTGAGCGCATGAATGAACTGGAAGTCTTCCTGACTTCGGATGATGAGGATATACAAGGCTTCCGCCGCGTGCTGGCCACCGATCCTGTTCATGAATATGCAGCAGCCTGGTGGCCGACCGGGCATACTATCGGCTTTGAGCATACGTTCATTCATGAAGTGTTGGAATTATCGAATGCCATCGAAGAAGGCCGTCAGCCGGAACCCAATTTCCGGGACGGTGTGAAATGCCAGGCTGTGCTTGAAGCCGTGGAACGTTCGATTGAAGAGCGACGCTGGGTCAGCCTGTCCGAAATGTAGCTTACAGACCTGAGAGGAGATTTCTAATGAGCGCAAAAAAGGCATTGATCGTATGGGGGGGCTGGGATGGCCATGAACCGCAGCAAGTAAGCGAAGTATTCGCTGGTGTTCTGCGGCAGGAAGGCTTCGAGGTGGAAGTGTCGGATACTCTGGAGGCGTTTGCAGACCGCGAGAAATTGTTAGGACTGGATCTGATTGTTCCGGTATGGACGATGGGCGAGATCTCGCAGGAGCTTGTAGATAATGTGTCGGCTGCGGTGCAGAATGGCACGGGACTAGCGGGCTGTCACGGCGGCATGTGCGATTCCTTCCGTAACAATGTGGATTGGCAGTTCATGACGGGCGGGCAATGGGTAGCTCATCCTGGCAATGACGGGGTGGAATATACGGTGAATGTCCGCCAAAGCTCCAGCCCGCTGGTACAGGACATTCCCGACTTCAGTGTTACTTCTGAGCAATATTATTTGCATATTGATCCGGCTATCGAAGTTCTGGCGACCACCCGTTTCCCTGTAGCAGAAGGGCCTCATGCTGCCAACGGAGCGGTGGATATGCCAGTGGTCTGGACGAAGCGCTGGGGAGCAGGACGTGTGTACTACAATTCGCTCGGTCATCATGCCGACATTGTGGAACTACCGCCAGTTAAGGAACTGATGAGAAGAGGGCTACTTTGGGCAGCTGAAGGAAAGCAGAACGGCGGACGAACCACGGCAGGTGCAGGGATCAGCTATAGCGGCATGGCAGACAGTCAACTATAATTCGGGAGAGAAGACCAATGGATAAAGTAAAAGTTGGCATCATCGGTTGCGGAAAAATCAGCGGCATCTATATGGAGAACTGCAACAAGTTCGAGATTCTGGAGTTAGTTGCCTGTGCAGATATGAATCTTGAGAGAGCGCGGGAACAGGCGCAGCAATATAATATTCCACGGGTATATACGACAGATGAGCTGCTTGCAGATCCTGAAATCGAGATTGTAATCAATCTCACGATCCCGGCTGCTCATGCCGAGATTTGCCTCCGGGCACTGGAAGCCGGAAAGCATGTTTATGTCGAGAAACCTCTCGCGGTTACAAGGGAAGAGGGACGCAAGGTGCTGGAAACAGCCAAAGCCAAGGGGCTGCTGGTGGGCAGTGCGCCGGAGACGTTCTTCGGCTCGGGCATCCAGACCTCGCTTAAGTTAATAGAGGATGGTGTAATAGGCCGGCCTATGGCAGCCACTTCGTTCATGATGTCGAGAGGCCATGAGAACTGGCATCCCGATCCGGAATTCTACTATGCCGCAGGTGGCGGACCGATGTTCGACATGGGGCCTTATTATCTCACTGCGTTAGTTCAGCTGCTAGGGCCAATCTCTGCCGTAGCCGGGATGACCGGCAAAGCACTCGCAGAACGAACCATCACCAGCGAGAAAAAAGCCGGGCAGAAGATTCCTGTGGATATTCCTACCCATGTGGCCGGAACCTTGCAATTCGCAGAGGGCGCCATTGCGACCCTCATCACCAGCTTCGATGTCTTCGGGGGCAGTGATCTGCCTCATATTGAAATATACGGGACAGAGGGAACAATTCAGGTTCCTGATCCTAATAACTTTGGCGGACCGGTTAAATTCCGGCGCATAGGTGAGAGTGAATGGAGCGAGCAGCCGCTGCTGCCTGGCTATGACCAGAATACGCGTGGTATCGGTCCAGCGGATATGGCGTATGCCATTCGCACCGGGCGACCGCACCGGGCTAACGGAGAACTGGCCTATCACGTGCTGGAAGCGATGTGGGCGTTCCACGACTCCTCTGATTCCCGCAGTTTCTATGCCATGGAGAGCACCTGTAATCGTCCTGCAGCCCTTCCAGTTGGTTTGGCGCCATATACACTGGACTAAATGGTGATTCAGTCATACTAAAAGAAGCCCGCCCCTACGAATGGTTGTTTATGACTTTCATTCTTATAAGGGCGGGCTTTTTTGAGCAATCCAGGTAACAACATCGCTTTCTAGGCGTACTTTTCTTTCGTCCCTCATGATTTCCAGAACGTATCTGTTCACATTCTCACGCAGGATTGACCAATTTGCATATCTGTTCTAGCCGGCTTAATGACATCAATATCTCTCCTTATTTATGGAAACAGATATGAAGATACTATCACACTTTTTATTCAAACCGCGCAATATCGTTCTCAGACAGGGTAGTTAATTATCAAACTTTACGAACCCCTGACGGAGTCATGCCCTTATATTGTTTGAACAGCTTCGTAAAATAATTGGGATTATCACAGCCAACCCGCCCGGCGATCTCGGTAATGCTAAGATTGCTCTCCAGCAACAGCCGCTCGGCTTCATTAACTCGGCACAGGTTCACATAATCAATGAAGGTACGCCCGGTTAGCTTCTTGAAGGTTTTGCAGAAATGATACGGATTGAGATTGACGGTTTTGGCTGCCTGCTCAATGGTAATTTTATCAGCAAAATGTTCCTCTACATGGGTCAGCAGCGGCTTAAAACGTTCCCGGTTGAATGAGTGATGTTCTTTGGGACTGCCAACAAGCTGTTGAGGTAAAAAATTCCGTGACAGCAGGGTAAACAGCAGGTGAAGGTAATTTTTGATCGCCAGCTGATAAGCCGGACCCTTGACCTGATCCTCTTCAATAATGGATTGAAGCAGTGCCGATTGTGCGGCAAAAGACGGCATATGCTCAGCAGGCCTGACCGGGAACTGATATCGGTTGCTCACATATGGTTCAACGAATTGCTCATGTTGCGGGTCCTGCTTCCAGTCTTCGAAGAGAGACCCGTGAAACACAATCGAGGTATAACGAAGAGGCCCATCCTTAAGGCAGTAGCCGACATGAAGCCCGCCCGATGGAACGAACAGGACTTCGCCTGCTTCAACTTCATAAGGGTGACTGTCCACATGGAAAATAGCGCTGCCGCGCTGCATCACAATGATCTCGAAATGCTCATGCCAGTGTATAAAGAGAATATTCTCACCCGCTTTTGCCTCCTGGCGGTCGTTAATGAACAAGCGGAACGGGTACGTCTTTTGTTCCAGTTGCGGGTATTCTTTAAGCTCCTTCGGGTAAGTCAACGGAATCCATCCTTCACCACAAGATTGAACTAAAACATCACAATATAATCAGAGATTTAGTTAATAATGACGAATATACTTGAAACGTTGAATTTAATATAAACCAATATTGGAGTGGTATACAAGATGCAAGATACACTTAGAATCGGTACTTTGGTGGGCGGCGGCGATGCCGTTCGTGTGATTCCGCAAATCGTAGGTCATGGCTTCGAATCCTTCAGCTTAACCTTTTGGCAAACAACCGGGGAGACAGATCTGGCGGAGACAGCCAAGCGTGTGCGTGAATTAGCGGTCCAATATAACTTTGTTATTTCTTCGGTCGGTATTTTCGGCAATCCGCTCACGAATGCTAACGGCAACGAAGATACATTGGCAAGCTGGGAGCGCCTGATCGACACAGCCCACTTGTTCGGTACGGATATGGTATCCGGCTTCACCGGACGTCTACCGGGTCAATCCATTGATGACTCCCTGCCGAAGTTCGCTGAAGTATTCGGTGAATTATCCAAGAAAGCGGCTGACCGTGGTCTGCGCATTGCCTTTGAGAACTGCTCCATGGGTGGCAACTGGCAATCTGGCGATTGGAACATTGCTCACAACCCGCAGGCTTGGGAGAAAATGTTCAACGTCGTGCCTGCAGACAACCTGGGACTGGAATGGGAACCTTGTCACCAAATGGTGGCTCTGATTGATCCAATCCCGCAGCTGCGCAAATGGACGGATAAAGTATTCCATGTGCACGGCAAGGACGCAACCATCGCTTGGGATATCGTTAAGGAATATGGTATTCACGGCTCCAAGGAGTATGTATGGCACCGTACGCCGGGCTTTGGGGATACAAACTGGGCGGACATCATCACCATTCTGCGCCAAGCAGGTTATAAAGGCACGATTGACATTGAAGGCTGGCATGATCCGGTCTACAAAGATGAGCTGGAAATGACCGGGCAAGTTCATGCTCTGAACTACCTTAAGCATTGCCGCGGCGGAAGCTTCGTGCCGAATCCGACCTAATCAAAGGAGGCGCACCATGACAGTATCATATCGCATTGCTTTAGCTGGCTGCGGGGGAATGGCGAATGCCTGGGTAGAATATGCACTCGGGCGGAAGGATACGGAAATTGTTGCACTGGTTGATCTGTACCCCTCGGCTGCACAAGCAATGGCTGCCCGTTATAATTTAACCTGCCCAACGTTCACCGATCTGAAGCAGGCTATTGCCGAGACCGGTGCTACCCTTGTATTTGACGTGACGATTCCGGAAAGCCATTTCACAATTGCCCGGACGGCACTGGAAATGGGTTGTCAGGTCTTCGGAGAGAAACCGCTCGCTGGCACAATGGCAGAATGTAATGAGATTGTGGCCTTAACGGAGCGGACGGGTAAGACGCATGCTGTGATGCAGAACCGTCGCTTTGATCATCGGATTCGTTCACTACGGAGCTTGATGGAACAGGGGACTATCGGCAGAACCGGGTATATCGGCGCAAGCTTCTTCCTGGCTCCCCATTTCGGTGGCTTTCGTGATGCGATGGAGAGTCCATTGTTGCTGGACATGGCGGTACATACCTTTGATCAGGCCCGATACATCAGCGGAGCCAATCCGGTGACGGTATATTGCCAGGAATTTAATCCTCCGGGATCATGGTATGCTGGGAATGCCGCGGCCATATGTATTTTTGAAATGTCCGACGGTTCTGTGTTTAGTTACCAAGGTTCCTGGTGTGCGGAAGGCGCGCCGACGTCATGGGAAGCTTCCTGGCGAATTACCGGAGAGAAGGGGACTGCGCTTTGGGATGGCAATGGTATGCCTTATGCCGAGGTGGTGACATCCGGCGACCAGACCGGCAAATTCCTCTATGATTATGAAACCGTTCAAGGCCCGGAAGTGGAAATGAAGAATACATTCCATCCAGGTTGTCTGGATGAAATGTTCTTGTCACTGGAAGAGCAGCGTCCGGCAGAGACAGACTGCAGGGATAATCGTTACAGTATGGCCATGGTGTTCGGAGCACTGGAGAGTGCTCGAACCGGGCAGAAGATCGTTATTGCAGATCTAATCAACGTTTAAAGAAATTTAACAGGGCCAGCAAAGCGGTTACAACCGTTTTTGCTGGCTTTTTCGTATATATTGATAAAAAGTTCTCTCCAGTATCAATTTTATATTGACCTACAAACCGTCCAGACGGTACACTAAATATAAAGAGGTGATGTTATTGACAGCTCATAATGTCAATTCCAAACGGGAAGCGATTCTGAATGCAGCCTCAACAATTGTACAGCGGGACGGAATGGGTCAGCTGACGCTGGATGCGGTTGCGAAGGAAGCAGGAGTCAGCAAGGGCGGACTGTTGTATCATTTTTCAAGTAAAGATGCCCTGATTACCGGCATGGTGGATAAGAGCAATGAAGAATACGGGCAGAATGTCCAGCTGAAGGCAGAGGCTGATCCTACTGTACAAGGGTCGTGGAGTCGTGCATATGTGGGAACCGCCTTTGAGGAGGTGGAGCAGGGCCTCGACAGGAGTTCAGCGCTGTTCGCTGCTGCTTTTGCAAATCCCAAGCTGCTGGACGGAATGAGGGAGCAGTTCAAGAACTGGCAGAATAACATTATCCATGATGGTATCGATCCTGTACAAGCTACCATTATCAGGCTGGCCGCCGATGGGCTATGGTTTACGGAGCTGTTCGGAATGGCCCAACTGGACGAGAAGCTGCGGGATCAAGTGTTTGAACAATTAATTTCATGGTCTGGAGGAAATAAAGAATAATGGGTTACTTGTATCTAGCTGTATCTATCTTATTTGAGTTGTTCGGGACGTCGATGCTTAAGGCATCACAAGGATTCAGCAAGCCGCTGCCAGTTATCGGGGTTGTTGTTGGTTTTGTTGTAGCCTTCTTCTTCTTATCGCTTACATTGAAAACAATTCCGCTGAATGCCGCTTATGCTATCTGGTCAGGGGTCGGTTCGGTGGCTACCGTCATTATTTCTGTACTGATCTGGAAGGAAAAAATATCGACCGGCAGTCTTGTCGGCATCGCTCTGATCGTAATCGGTGTAGTCGTCCTGAATCTGTTCGGCCCGGGTCACGGGGATACAACGAGTTCCGCACAAACCGAAGTGGTCTCCGCTAAATAACAAATGCGGGTGTCCTAATTGCCAATGGCTGTTTGGGACACCCGCATTTGTTTTAAAGACCCAGAGATTGAATGAGGGCGAGTATACCGAAAGATAACATCACCAATCCAGACAGTTTGTTGAACAAGGTCTGCTTCGAGCCTCCTGCCGTCATTTTGCTCCGGAACAAAGTAGTGCTGCCTACCAAACAGATCCACCATATAACGGAACCCAGAAAAACACCGCCTATCAAAAACGGCATGTCGGAGTTGTTATGCGACAACTGAACACCGGAAGCGCTGAAAACGCCGAGAAAGAAAACAATCGTCATAGGATTGGATAACGTCAAAAGCAGCGTTACTATGTATGTATTTAGTAAATTTTTTGGAGAATAAGATTCGGTGCTGCTTCTCATCCGGGGAGTAGATAGTAAAGATTTCATGCCAAGATAACAAATAAACAGTCCGCCTAGGGCTTGTAGCAACGTTTTGTAGTCAACCAGAAAAGTAGTGAGAGTGGATAAACCTAACCCTGCGATACAACCATAGATTGCGTCCGCTGTGGCTGCTCCCAAACCACAGGATAGTCCGTTTTTGAAACCTGAGGTCAGGGTCTCTTTGATACATAATATGCTGATAGGACCTACAGGAGCTGCGATAGAAACTCCTAATAGGATTCCTTTTGCGAGCCATTCCCAAGTCATAGGGATGCACTCCTTTTCTCTATTCTTCTTTCAGCGTAGATAATATAAAAATCGTATTGGAACGAACAACGTCATGATTCGCCTTTAGCGTATGCGTTATAAAGCTCTCCATTTCGGATAGGTCCGGTAATCCAACTTTTAGGAGATAGTCATATTCACCCGAAATATGGTGACATTCTAGTACTAACGGTGACTGAGTAATGTTCTTGCGGAATTGCTCAGTTTTGGCTGAGCCATTCAGTTGTACAAAAATAAAAACCACGAAGTTGTACCCTATAGCTTTACGGTTCAATTTGACTGTGAATTGATCAATCACTCCGTTTTTCTCTAGTTTTCGTATTCTTTCCGTGACGGCAGGCACGGATAAGTGTATGGCTTTACTAATTTCGGAACTTGTGATGCGACCGTTGGCCTTGAGCATTTCCAAAATCTGAAGATCGATGTCGTCCATTGCTTTCACTCCTTTAGGCTAATTATACAAAAAACGAAATAAATGAAAATGTATGTACTAAAAATGAAAATTTATTTAAGTGTTTATCTAATTGGGTTTAAAATAATTAAATTGAGCTTGGCTGAAAGTGGATTGAACTTTAAAACTTTAACCGCAAAAATAGTGAGATCGTAAGGGAGTTATGCACAAACGGATGTTTCTCCTCTAAATAAGAAATGCCCTGCTCCTCTAAAGGAACAGGGCATTTCTTATTTAGAAGCCTTTATATTGAGGCTCTTCTTTTTCCAATTCTTGAACCCGGCTCTCTACTTGCTGTACGATTTGCTGTGTTTGTGCTGCAGCGTTGGTAAACAGTGTTTTGGCATCCTGATTTTGTGTTGAAAGAGCGAATTGTTCCAAGCTAGCCTGAGCGCCTTTTAGAGAAGAGAGACATGTTTTTACCTGCGAAGCTACCGTCATTTGTAAGTTCCTCCTTCGGGTGATTGATACTGATTAACGTTGAATATGATTCACTCCGGTTTGCGTCATTATTCAGGGGAAAAAATCCCTGTTTTCTTCCGGTTCAATTAACAAATAATGAATGTGTTAAGCAACATGGACACTTAAATCAGAGGAGGAGTTACAGTTGCCGTTATGGTTGGAGGTTATTGTGCGGACGCTATGCGCCGTCGTGGTTCTTTTCTTTTTAACCAGATTGCTCGGGAAGAGACAGGTGTCTCAGCTCTCGTTATTCGAATACATTACAGGCATTACCATCGGGAGCTTGGCGGCCTATATATCCATGGATACAGAGAAGAATTGGTTTCTTGGCCTCATTGCCCTTGCGGTCTGGGTTGCCGTCTCGCTTGGCTCTGAATGGTTGCAGATCAAGAGTAAGAAAGCAAGAGATTTCATGGACTTCAAATCTGCGGTCCTTGTTAAGGATGGTAAAATTCTCGAAGAAAATCTGAAGAAGGAGCGCTTGTCTTCGGATGAATTGCTGGCTGAACTGCGTAAGAAGGATGTCTTCAGGCTCGCTGATGTTGAGTTTGCGATGATGGAATCCTCCGGTACAATTAACGTCCTGCTGAAAAAGGAGAACCAGCCGTTAACTGCCAAGGATCTTGGGATTATCGTTCCTCAGCAAAAAGAGCCGCTGGCTGTCATCATGGACGGGAAGGTGCTGGATGAGCCGCTGGATAATCTGGGCCAGACCCGGGGCTGGCTGCAAGGCAAGCTCGAACTGCTGGGATTGAATACCGAAGATGTGTTTCTGGGACAGGTAGATTCCTACGGTGATCTGACCGTGGATCTCTATGCGGACAAAATCAAGGTGCCGGAGTTACAGGAGAAGCCGCAGCTCTACGCCACCCTCAAAAAAGCCGAAGCAGACATGGAATTGTTCAGCCTTTCTACACAGAACAAGGAAGCTAAACAAATGTACGAGGACGCTTCTAAGCAGCTGCTGGAGATGGTGCAGACCTTAAAGCCTTATCTTCAGGGCTAGAGAAGCGTCGCTCGTAGTGTCAGATTTTTTTGCGCTATTGAAACACCTCACGATCCCAACAGCGGATCTCGTCAATAGTAAAGGACTGGCCATTCTCCGCGGAGTTTGTCAGCCTGAGTGAGAGACGATCGCTGGCAAGTTCCATAGTAAACAGCTCCTCAATATGAAAAATACCGGGAGGCAGTGTTGCACCATAGATCGCCCCCGCCACAGCGGCGGCAGCCCGGGCCGTGATCTGGGCCTCATTTCTCCCTTGAAGTCCATATTCCGCAGTAAAGGGAAGACCGTTCTTCGTGCCACAAGCATCTACCTTAATAGCAAATTGATCACTACCATAGCGGAGCTTGCCAAAAGACCATACTGCCGCTTTACGCATTCGTTCGCTACGTAGCATTTTTTTCAGTCCGAGTTTTTGTAGCCAAGCTACAGCACCGGTAGCGATTCGGGAATCGAAGCACAGGCGGGTGGAGACAGAAGGGATGCCGAGTGTCCGGGGCAAGGTCTGCTGGTCGGAAAAAGGAAATCGGTAGGCTGTGCGGCGCCCCAGACCCTCCCCAAGATCACTTATCTTACCGCTTGTAAAACTGGTCGCTGCCACAAGGCTTCCGTTCTCAACAATATTGAAGTCTGCCCTTAGATTGTCCACGGTCCATTCAATGGCTGCTTTTCCATGACTATCACCAAGTCCAAGCATAATGGTGATGTCCGCGCGGTTGGCATGATCCATGGCTTCACTGGCTTGGCGAGCCAGCATGTTGGTCAAGCCGGGGGCTAGTCCGACACTCAATACAGCTGTTCCAGGGAGTGGTCTAGAGGGGGATGCCAGCGCTTCAAGGCGGGTAAGAAAAGCGCCGTTAGCAGAAACATCCACATAATACACTCCGTTTTGCAAGCAAGCTTCAGCGAAAGTAGTATCTTGCTGATCCATACACATCACTATAAGTTTCGCCCGTTTTAGCAGCTTTGGGTCTGCTTTTTCTGTGAGATCCAGGCGCAGCGGTTTCACCTTGCCGCCTGTGGTCTTGCTGAACTGCTCAGCACGTTCCAGGCTGCGGCCTGCAGCATAGACATGCCCAGGAAAGTGTTTGCTGAGCAGGGTGCAGATTTGTGAGCCGACATGGCCGTAACCGCCGATGACGATAATATCCTTGTTCATTGTGTGTTGCCTCTCCTGACTTGATGATATAATGTGCTGCTATATAATTAGTAATTATCATCGTGAAGTCAGAATGAAACCATCCCATATTTGTGGGATTCAGAAGGAGAAGGGCATGTCACAGAGTCTGGAAGCGTTCAAGAAAGAGCTGGAGCGACTGGAGAGAAGAACGTCATCATCGCATGAATACAGGGAGGCGATGATTAGCAGGCTGAAGGACTGGATTCCGTTCGATGCTGCTTGCTGCACAACGGTTGATCCATACACGCTCTTGTCCACGGGAGCCATTGCGGGAGAAGGTATTGAAGCCATTCATGCCCGGCTGTTTGAATATGAATATTTGCATGAAGATTTCAACAAATACGACGATTTGGTCCACCGGCCGGTCCCTGTGGCAACACTTAGTGGTGCCACAGAAGGAGAACTGGGGCGAAGCGGACGTTATCTTGCTGTGCTCCAGCCTGCGGGACTAGGGGATGAAATCCGTGCAGCTTTGCTGGCCGGAGGGGCCTGCTGGGGATACCTGACATTGTTCAGGGCAGCGGAAGGATCTTTCTTTTTCCAGGCAGCGGAGGAAGCCTTTCTGGCGGCTGCCGCGCCATGGATCGCCCAGACCTTGCGAAGGTACACATTAAGCACGCCACCAGAGGATATTCAGGGTCTGCAGGAGGAAGTTGGCATCCTTGTGTTGTCTCATGAATTGAACCCGATCGCGTCCAATGGTCAAGCCAGGAAATGGCTGTCCATGCTTGGGGAGTGGGAACAGCTTGAGCCGGAGATCCTGCCAAGTCCGGTGCGGGCAGTATGCTCGCGCGCGCTTGCAGAGCTGACTGCTGAGCATCAGCCCTCTAAGGCCAAGATTTGTCTGCGATTGCCATCAGGCCATTATTTGGGCATTGCTGCCAGCATACTGGACGAGTCTTCTGGTCAGGTTCAGCTGGCTGTTACCTTTGAGCCAGCCCAGATCGCCGACATTTTGCCGCTAATTGCCGAGTCATATGGATTGTCGTCACGAGAGAAAGAAATCGTGGAGCAAATCTCTAAAGGGCTATCCACCAAGGAACTAGCTCACAATCTACATATCTCTACGTACACCGTTCAGGATCATCTCAAGTCGATTTTCACCAAGACGCGTGTCACGAGTCGCAGAGAACTAATCTGGCGTTTGTTTTCTCGTTACAGCAGTGATAAGAAAGCGTGAGATGCTGATCCGGAAAAATCGGCTTTGTGTACAGGTTGATACTAGTTGACCGCTAATTTCGCCAAGGCGAAGAACTCCCCGCTGTACGGAATGTTGCTACATTTTTATTTCTCTACTGCGGGAGCTATACTAGTAACGTAAAGCATTCGTCATAACTTCTGGTTGAGAGGATGATGTTCAATGGATTATGCAAAGCTAGGTTCCACAGGACTTGAAGTTTCACGTATTTGCCTGGGCTGCATGAGCTATGGGATACCCGAGCGGGGGAGCCATGCCTGGACACTGGGAGAAGAAGAGAGCCGGCCGTTCATCCGCCGCGCGCTTGAGCTGGGCATTAACTTCTTTGATACGGCCAATGTATACTCCGATGGGACAAGCGAAGAGATTGTCGGACGGGCATTGAAGGATTTTGCAGCCCGTGATGATGTGGTCATCGCAACGAAGGTTCATGGCCGGATGCGACCGGGTCCTAATGGCGGCGGACTTTCGCGCAAAGTCATTATGAGTGAAATCGACCACAGTCTGAAGCGTCTGGGTACGGATTATGTTGACCTATACCAGATTCACCGCTGGGACAGTGAGACGCCGATTGAAGAGACCATGGAGGCGCTCCATGATGTCGTCAAAGCGGGTAAAGCCCGCTATATCGGGGCTTCCTCGATGTATGCCTGGCAGTTTCTTAAAGCGCTGCATGTAGCGGAAAGCCATGGCTGGACGCGTTTTGTCTCCATGCAGAACTATCTCAACTTGTTGTACCGTGAAGAAGAACGGGAGATGCTGCCGCTCTGCGAAGCTGAGGGCATTGGTGTCATCCCGTGGAGTCCGCTGGCCCGCGGCCGGCTGACACGGGACTTCGAAGAGTCGAGTGCGCGTTCCCTGACCGATGAATTCGGGAAGCAATTATACGCCAAGACCGACGAAGCCGATCACCGTGTGGCCACACAGGTGAAGGAGATTGCCGAAGAGCGTGGCATTCCGCGCGCGCAGGTGGCTCTGGCTTGGGTGCTGCAGAAGAAGCCGGTAACTGCGCCGATTATCGGCGCGACCAAGATGCAGCACCTGGAGGATGCGGTGGCAGCCGTTGACATCCGGCTGACCCCGGATGAAGTGCAGCGGCTGGAATCCGCCTATGTGCCGCACGAAGTCAGCGGTGGACTCGGCCGTACTTTTTAGCAGAGCTTATAGCGACAGCTACAGATTACACATATTCATAAAGTCAGTTCCGGGACAAGCGGGGCTGGCTTTTTTTGCATTCTGGCTTAATCAGCCGCCGTACCTCGTATCGCATAACTTATTGTTAAATTGGCAAACTAAAGCAGATTTCCATCAACTTATGACCGGAGGCGAAGACCGTGGATGCACAGATGCTCGAGACTATCAAGAAGCAGTTAGCTGGGAGCAGCGACATCGTCTATCAGGTCTTTCAGGTGCATGGGCATGCCTGTACGCTAATCTATATTCCTTCTATTGTAGACCCCCGGAGTCTTCAGGTAGGCATTAGCGAAATATTGAAAAAGGAGAGTAACTCCGGACTGGATTGGCCGCAATTTCTCGAACGGCTGGAACGAGGCTCGGCGTTCTCCATCCCCAGTCTGAAATGCTTTGATATTACTGCAGCAGCAGATCTGGTCGTCATGGGGAATGTGGTGCTGGGAATGGAGGGCTTTCCGTTCCTTTACTATTTCGATATCACCAAATATCAGAAGCGCGCAGTCAGCGAATCACAGAATGAGCTGGTGGTTATCGGCCCGCAGGAAGCTTTCATTGAGGATATAGAGACGAATTTATCGCTGCTGCGCCATAAAATCAAGCATCCTGACTTGAAAATGAAGCATTATAGCATCGGTAAATATACGAAGACCGACGTGTATGTACTGTACATAGAGGGACTCTATAAACCAGAAGTGCTGGAGGAGATTGACCGTAAGCTCCAGGACTTGTCCATCGATGGCATCCTCGGCATCAGCTATCTGGCGGAGCATATTACATATGATGTGCTAACGCCATTTCCGTTGTTCCAGTATACGGAACGCCCGGATTCCGTGGCAGCCTCCCTCATGGAGGGCCGCATCGGCCTGCTGCAGGATGGTACACCATCTGCGCTGCTAACCCCGGTAACTCTTTTTTCCCTGCTGCAATCTTCCGAGGATTATTATCAGAGCTATTTCGCGGGCAGCTGGATACGGATTGTAAGATTCGTATTCTCCATTATCGCCTTGCTTCTTCCTTCACTATATGTGGCCATCACTACCTTTCATGCCCAGATCATACCTTCCAATTTACTGCTCACCATTGCAGCAGCACGGGAGAACATTCCTTTCTCTGCGTTGACTGAGGCTCTGATCATGGAGCTGACCTTTGAAGCGCTGCGTGAAGCGGGAACGCGTATTCCGAAGCCTGTCGGGCAGACCGTATCAATTATTGGGGCGATCGTCATTGGACAGGCGGCAGTAATGGCAGGCATTGTATCGGCTCCAATGGTCATTGTCGTATCCATAACAGGTATTGCTTCCTACATCATTCCGCATCTGGAGCTTGGATTAACGTTCAGGCTCCTGCGTTTTCCGCTGCTGATTCTCGGGGGGACCATGGGCTTGATCGGTGTGTTCACGGCAGCCTTTGTCCTTTATGGTCACCTGGCCAATCTTCGTTCCTTCGGAACGCCATATATGCAGCCGATTGCGCCCTTTGTCTTTCAGGATTGGAAGGATACGCTGCTGCGGGTACCCTCTACTAAGATGAACAAGCGTAGTGATGCCTTTTCCAAGCGGGACCAAAGGAGGCAGCGAAAAAAATGAACCTGCTAAAGCTGGGAATCGCCCTAATGCTTATGCTGAATTTGACGGGCTGCTGGTCCAAGGTGGAACTGGATGAATTAAGCTTCGTCTACGCGGTTTACCTCGATACGGGCAAGAAGCCAGGTACAGTCGAGCTGTCGATCAGTTCCCCCCTGACCAACCGTTTGATGAATGGGCAGCAGTCGGGCGGCGGCGATGGCGGCGGCAGCAACAAGACTTATGCGAAAGTCACCAAAACGGCGGAGACTGTCACTGACGCACTGATGCTGATCCAGAAGGATTTAACGAGAAACATCAGCCTGGCAAAGATCAAAGCGGTGGTGGTTGGTAAGGAATATGCCAGCAGCCGGATGGCCGAACTCCTGGAATGGATGAAAAGAGAACCAAGCTTGCCGCTTGGTACCTACGTTTTCGCCGCTCCGGGAAGGGCGCAGATGATCTCAAAACTTACACCAACCTTCGAGACACTTCCGGGCGAGGTCCTGATGAAGTTTGGGCAAAACAACTACGTACTGGGCACAACCATCAAGCAGTGTCTGATTGCGGAGGCTAGCGGGATGGGCTATGCCATCAATTACTTATCCTTTGGTAATAATCCGAATGATACGGTTCCGGCTATGCCTGAATATTGGGTCGGGATGCAGGGCGCCATGCTTTTCCAAAAGGATAAAATGAGGGGCACAGTCGGCCTGCAGGACGCGAGGTCCCTGGCATGGGCACTAGGGCATCCTCAGGATCCGGTGATGACGGTAACCTGGGATGAGGGAAAAAGCCGTGTGAGTGCCGTTTTCTTCACTTCCAAGGGGTCCAGAACTGTACGAATGACGGAGAACGGGCCTGTGTTCTATGTCAAGCTCAAAGGGCGGGCCAGTCTGGTCTACAAGAAGGACATCGAGAGGCGAAGCAAGACTGTGTTCAGTCGCATCGTAATAGAAGCGTTGGAAAAGAAGGCCGTTCAAGATTTGAACGAAGCGCTGCAAAAGACGAAGACAGCTGGAGCGGATGTGCTGGAACTAGGCCTGCTCATGGAATGGAACTATCCAAAGGAATGGCGGAAGATACGTGACCGTTGGGAAGATTACTATAAGAATCATGCCGAAATCCGAGTAAAGGCGAACTTCCAGATTGCCGATTATGGCACCGAGGTGTGATTCAATGTGAAGGGAGTACCGCATGCGCACAACAAAATGGCAGCTTACCCGGTTCGCGTTTATTTATCTGAATTCACAAGCGTCCATTTTTCTCGTGCCCACTCTGATTTCAAGTCCAACCTATCAATCCTGGATGGCGGTGATGGGTGGCACGTTGCTTAGCATCGGGATGATGTTCTGTGCGGTTTATGTAGGGCGGCTGAAACCGGGACAGGCTTGGGTGGATTTTGGCAGCAGTATTGTCGGCAAATGGGTTCATAAGGTTGTCATTGTGTTGCTGTTGTGCTGGTGTATATATTATGTGTCTTTGGATCTGGAGAATTTCGTGTTGTTCTTCGGCTCCAATTACTTGCGGGGAACCCCTCCATGGTTTATTCAGCTGCTCATAGGGCTGGTCATTATGTATACGGCGAAGCTTCGGTTCTCAAGTTTGATTTATATGACGGATGGGTTGTTTCTGCTGATTATTTCGGCATCGCTCTTCACAGTTTTTTTGTTCGTGCAGGAAGTCGACCTTAATATGCTGCCCGCGTTATTGCACTATCATGACCCGTTCGTAGCCGCTAAGGATTCCTGGATTGTGACTTCCTGGGTCTCGGAATGGATCGTCTTTCTATTCCTTGTGCCGGAACTCAAACTCGATAAACATGTTTATAAAAAGCTGACGATGGCCTCTCTATTGGTTATGGTATCGATACTTACAGGGTGGCTGCTCACTTTGCTGAGCCTGGGAGCCTATCTTGGTCCCCAAATTCAGTATCCATTTCTTGAGATGATCCGCAGCTCTACACATGACAATATTATAGGGAATATAGACCCGCTTCTAATCGGGATATGGTCTTCCTCGCTGTTTATCCACAGTGCATTTCTCATTTATGTCGCTGTCCGTTGCTTGTCGAGTCTGACCAACAACAAAGGGAAGAAGTACATGGTACAGACCCTGACGCTGATTGCCTTAGTGATTGCCTTCCTCTATTCGCAAAATGTAGCGGTGTACGACCGGGACTATAACTCCGCGGTTGCTATTTGGATTTGGTTCGGAGTGGACTGCCTTCCTGTGTTTTATTTTATCGTTGCCCTTATCCGTTTTCGAAAAAGACCGTTGGAATAGACATTATCCGGACATTTATAATGTATACGCTTTCTGGTATGATTATCCTATAGTAGATACCTTTAATCAGATAGGAAGTGTTATCCATGATAGATATCCTTGAAGGTAAGAGACTTATCGGTGATATTCGCCAGAATCTGGCCAAAGTTATTGTTGGGAAAATAGATGGAGTGGATCTGCTGCTGACCGCATTGCTGGCTAATGGCCACGTGCTGCTGGAGGATGTGCCTGGAACGGGCAAGACCTTGCTTGCCAAGGCCCTGGCAAAGTCGCTGGACTGTCACTTCAAACGAATTCAGTTCACACCGGATCTTTTGCCCTCCGATTTGAGCGGCATTAATTACTATAATCAGAAGACCGGAGAGTTTCAGTTCCGTCCGGGCCCTGTATTCGCCAGCATTTTGCTGGCCGACGAAATTAACCGCGCTACACCGCGGACACAATCCAGTTTGCTGGAATGTATGGAGGAGCGCCAAATCACTATTGACGGGGTTACGCATGGACTGGAGTCACCGTTTCTTGTAATTGCGACCCAGAATCCTGTAGACAATCAGGGTACGTTTCCGCTGCCGGAGGCGCAGCTCGACCGCTTCCTGATGCGGATCAAGACCGGCTATCCATCCCTGGAAGAAGGGGTACATATTCTCCAAAGGTTCCGGCTCGGCAATCCGCTTGAGAACCTGACAGCGGTGGCATCGGGTGAGGAGATCCGTGCAGTACAGCAGCTGGCAGCAGAGATTAGCGTTAGTGATGATCTTCTGAATTATATCGTCCGCATCACTGAAGCTACGCGCAGTTCTACGGCGGTAAGGCTGGGTGCGAGTCCGCGGGCCAGCGGTGCACTGTTAAGATCTGCCCAAGGGTATGCACTCATTCAAGGGCGTTCATTCGTAACACCGGATGATATTAAGGCCGTTGCTGTGCCGGTGCTGGCACACCGTCTGCTACTGCATCAGGGCATGAAGGCTCGGGAGGGGCAGGCTGCAGAAGTTGTAGAACAGGTTCTGCGCGAAGTGGAAGTACCTGCTGAACCGCTACTGGCTGCCAAAGGCGGAAGGGCGGACTAAGCCATGGCTTTAGTGTGGTTCATCCTCTTCGCTGCAGCGTTGCTGCTAATCTTATCCTTCATTTATCAGAAGAATGCGCTGAAGGCGTTAAGCTACGACCGTTATTTCTCCAGAAAAGCCGTCTATGCAGGCGAGGAGCTGGAGATGGTTGAAGAGATAGTGAATGCCAAGCTGTTGCCGCTTCCTTGGTTGCGGATGGAATCCAGTATCGCTACAGGGCTGGAATTCGGCAGACAGGAGAATCTGGGTATCAGTTCGGGTGACATCTACCAGAATCATGTCAGCCTGTTCTATTTACGCTCCTACCGTCACATCAAACGTCGCCATACCTTGGTTGGTGAACGGAGGGGCTTCTATACACTGGAATCGGTGACCATGACTACTGGAGACCTGTTCGGCTTTAGTCGGGTCGTTAAGACCTTTCCTCTTCAGCTGGAACTGCTGGTTTATCCCGAACTTATCAGCTTTGATGAGATCCCTCTGCCGGTGCACAGCTGGCTGGGCGAATTGGCCATCAAGCGCTGGATTGTAGAAGACCCATTTCTGACTGCAGGCATCCGTGAGTACAGCACAGGAGATTCCATGGGCATGGTCAACTGGAAGGCTACGGCGCGTACCGGAGTGATGCAGGTTCACAAGAATGATTATTCAGCTGATTCCCGGCTGATGATCTGTCTCAATGTAGAGGTTAGCGAATCCATGTGGAGGAACATAACGGATGTGGAACGAATAGAACTTGGCATTCGTTATGCAGCGGCTGTTGCCGGCTATGCACTGGATCATGGCATTGAGACCGGGTTCATCTGCAACGGGAGGCTAGTAGATGGCGATGCCCGTGAGCCTGTCCTGTCCGGCCCCATAGCTCAGCAAGAGGAGATGTTGGGGCTTCTCGCGCGATTGACACTTGACCGGACACTGCCAATGAACCGCCTCTTGGAGCTGCAGGCCGAGAACGGTACCAGAGATACAGACTATCTGATCATAACCTGTCATCAGGGCGCGGATCTGCTGGAAGCGGCCGGCCAGCTTATGCAGGAAGGCAATGGTGTGGAGTGGCTGACCATTCCGGAGCAAGGGAGGGAGAGCGCATGAAGCACCCTTCCTGGAAATTTTTGCAATATTCATTGATGTTTTGGGCTCATGTGCTGATGGAGCTGCTGTTATTTTTGCCTCTTCTGATGCTGTATGCCACATACCTTCTTCCTGAGCATATGACACCGCTATGGATGATATTATTTGCACTGTTGTCATTGTCTGGCGTGCTGCTGCGATCTCTTTGCGATATCAGGTGGAAACAGTTAGGAGTGTCCTTACTGCTGGGAGCGGTGGCCGGGCTTCTGTTTTCTGGAGTATCATTATCAGGTATTTCTTTGGCTGTTGCTTGTCTTATCTGTACCTATCTCGGTCTGACTACCGAGTCTAGAATTGGCCGGAATAAAACGTATTACAGCGGAATCGGTCTCTATTTTTTAGCCGCTATAGTGTTTCCAAAAGTTTCACAGCTTGAGCCATGGACGACACTCCTTACCTGGTGCGGTAGTCTGAGTGTCATAATTGTTCTCCTGGCATCGAACAGCGATCATTTGCGTTATACCTCACTTTCCGGCCGGACTTCATCCTTGCCGACAGGCTTGCGACTCCATAACCGTATTTCTGTACTCCTCATCGTGGTTGCAGCGGTAGCACTGGCGTCAGGAGCGGGGCGAATGATCGGTGGTCTGCTCTTCAGCGGACTTCGCCAGCTATTGTCCTGGATCGCCCGATTGTTATCCGGCTCGGAAGAAACTCCTCTGCAGCCGAATGAACCAGCACGTGCTACACCAGAAATGCCGCCGGCGGAAGCCAATGACCCTGGTCTTATAGCGCATATCTTCAACGTACTGTCCTATGTTATCGTAGCAGCTGTGATCGCAATAGTTGCCTTTTACATTTTGCGCTGGCTCTACAAAAACACTGGCGGCCTGCTGCACAAAGCCATTGCCGCTGTTCTAGCTTTATTGATGCGTAAGCAGCCGAGCCGTGGCAATGAGACTTATCAGGATGAAGAGAGTAGTGTTTTTGCCTGGGAGAAAACGTTGCAGAATTTCAAACAATTCTGGACCACGGCTGTTAGCGGGGGAAGTCGGGATCGCTGGGAGCATATGCAGGGCAACAGGGATCGGGTGAGATGGCTGTACCGCCAGTGGCTGCGTTCCAAGCAGGAGAACGGCTATGAGATCAAGAAGCATCTGACCCCGCAAGAAACAGGAGCCGACGCGGCGTTGTGGAGCGCTGGCAGAAACCGGAAACGCAAAGGAAGCAGTGACACTGCCACCATGCCGGAAGAGAGGTTGCTTGATCTGTATGATCAGGCCAGGTACGGTCAGGAAGAACCTACCGATGCAGATGTGGCACAGATCACGGTGTTTCATAAATCGAAATCCTGAATTTCCTATAGATAGTCCCAAAAAAAGCAGCAGCCCGTTTACGGCTGCTGCTTTTTTCTCGAATATTAATTTCCAATTGAAACCCAATTAGAACAAGAAGCGTAAACTCATAAGTGAGACTATTCTAGCAATGACGGTGCCCCGCAGGCTGCGGTTTTGATAGCAATCGCCGTCCCCGGCATCATAGAAATGACCTCCTCGTCTATTCTTTTGTACAACTCTAACATAAGGGTTACAACTTGGACACAATTCCCATAGTGTTAGCCTCTATAATAATCTTTGTAAATACGTTTGGAGGGAAATCAATGAGAAAACATAGACGTACATATGTAGCCATGCTGCTTAGCACTTTTATTATCAGTCAACTATCGGCTTACTCAGCGTCTGCAGCTCCAGTCAAAACTACTAATAATGTCAATTCACCGACCAAAGTAGCGGCTCTGGAACCAAGTACAACAACCAATCTAGGCAGTGTACAGCTGGGAGCAGGGGTTAATGCTACCCTTGAGGATATCAGGCTGTGGCCTCAAGCGGGAGGGAACATCCTCACGTATACCCTGAATTATGCCAACGGGGGCGGCAGCAAAGCCGGTCTGATCAATTATTTTTCACGGGTGGTCACTTCTGGAGGCACGGTTATCCCCGGCACTCCGGTAACGGCAGATGCACTGAAGAAAAGTATCGATTCCAAGCAAAATCTGCGTGTAACCTATTATGTTAACGTTGGCAAGACCAACTCCCTGAACGGCATCAAGATCGCTATGTATGTCTGGGACGCCAAAGCCAAGGGCTATTTGCGGCAAGCGGGATCCATAGGCGTTCCTGCAAGCTATTCCCAGTCGACACTTCATGGGAAAATCCTGAATACCACTATGAGCGACATTCCTGTTGCTGCGTCTTCAGAATCTTTCCAAATCTATAAATATAGCAGTAAAGTCTACGCCAAGATTGGCCTGAATGTAACTAATAAAGGGAACAAAGTACTCAGCGATCCCGGTTATAAGGCTTACCTGGTATCGGCAAGCGGAACCGCTTTTGAGCTGGCTTTAGACAGTTCGCAGGCCGGGTACAAAATACAACCGCAAGAGAAGAAAACGATCTATTATTTGACCGAAATTCCATCCTACCTAAAGACCGATAATATGAGACTGCAATTCGTACAGAGGGACGAGACACTGAAGGTGGACCTTCCACAGTCCGCTTATAAGCTTCCGGCTGCTACAACACCTGATTTGACGGTCGCCAAGGGTGTTACTAAAAAAATCATTATTAACAATAACTCTGTAGAAACCCAGCTGAGTAATGCAGCGGTCTATGCTGAGAATGAAACCGGTATGTGGACCTTCCAACTCCGTTTCAAGAATACCGGGAACAAGGCCGTCACCTTGCCGAGTTATGAGCTGGCCGTGAAATCTGCCAAAGGAACCTCATTCCCGGTAAACGCAAATGGAATTAACGGACTTCTCTTGAAGCCGCTTGAGGAGAAAGTGATCTCGCTTAAGGCCCAAATTCCGCTGTCGGTTGAACAGAACACGTTACAGCTGCAAATGATTGAATCCGTTGGTTCTGCGCCAGATAAATCAATCTCACCGGACAATACCGGAAGTGGTGGCAGCGATGCCGGAACAGGTTCGGGAGCTGGCAGTAATACGGCCAAGCTGACCGTTCCAGTGGCATATTTCACCATCCCTTATACGTTAAGACCGGATACACAGAAGGGGCTGGATTATAGAACAACGAATGATTACGGGACTTTCAATTACCGTCTGCTTTCTGTGCAGCGTTTTCCGTGGAAAGACGACGATATCATCGTTGCGAAGCTGAATATCAATAACACTCAGTCTGTAAACCTGTCTCTGCCTGATCTAAAAGGCGCCGTCAAACTGGACAACAATGATCTTACCGGTTCGACTGAATTGTTCATGGACAAGGAGTTCCAATCGCTGGCACCTGGTAAATCGGCGGACATATACGTGATGGCCAAAGTTCCGTATACACAGAGGTTCGATAAACTAAGTGTTAACCTGTATACAACCGTCAAAGAAGAGACTGTCTCTTTCCTGTCGTTCACTACAGACAGTATGATCAATGCTGTGGCGCAGATTGAGCGTGGAGGAAGCTACGATATCATTGCTAAAGGCAAGAATGCCAAGGTTCAGGAGAATAAGACTACGATCTATGAAGGCGTTAACTCCAACATTGTATACTCCGAATTATTGCTGAGTAGCGAAGAGAAGAGACAGAGTAAGATGGCCCGTCTCCAAGGCTACTTTGCGACGCCGAACGGTGAACTGTACGAAGCGGTATCCAACCAGCCGGACACCTCCGCAACACCAGGTGGCAAGCAGTTAGTCACATTTTGGGCAAAGGTTCCTAAGTCGGTGAATTTGTCCGATGTTGCGCTATACTTGGGACCTGGCATCACTGGCAACAAGCTCAGTGAACCGGGACAGGAGCCGACCGGATTCATTAACATTGCCTCACTGGATCTCAATCCAGTGGAGACTCCGCCGGAGAACAATCTGTTGAAAGTCACACTGTACCCTTATACCTTGTCCATGCTCAGTTCCGAGGGTCGGAACCTGCAGGGAACAGATACGATCAATATCGTGATGAGCTATAATCTGTTGCGTGATGTCAGCTATGATATGGGGACCTTTAACCACAAGCTGGTTCTCAAAATGACAGATCCTTATGGCCAATCCCAGGAAAAGAGTCTGGCTATCGGCACAGATCTTAATGAAGGCAGTAACAATATAATTAATCTCTCCTTCAGTAACCCGGTTTACAAGAAACTGGCCGGAGGAGCTTACCGGATCACGCTCTATGACGAGTTCCAGGGCGAACGGATTGAGCTGGCCAGCCAGGCGTACTCGTTGTTCATTGACAGAGCGCCGACGCCAGACAAATAGGACCCTCTATTAAAGTACAGAAGGAGCAGCTTGTATGTTGCGAGTGGAAAAAGTAACCCATTCTTTCAAGAACGGCAATGAAACAACCGCCGTGCTGCATGATATCAACTTCTCGGTTCAGAAGGGCGAGATGGTCGCGCTGCTGGGCAGCTCAGGCTCCGGGAAGTCGACCATGCTCAACCTGATGGCAGGGCTGATGAAGCCTACGGAAGGACATATTTACATTGCCGACCATGATATTGTGAAAATGAGCGAGAACAAACTGTCTGAATTCAGACGAAAAAATATCGGATTCATTTTTCAGGCGTATGAGCTTATCACTAGCCTGACAGTACGTGAGAACGTGGAGCTGCCGCTGGTTTTCCAGTCTGTGGCTCCATCCGTGCGCAAGAAGAAGGCGCTGGAGCTGTTGGAGGCGGTAGGCATTCCAGATAAAGCCGATCTATTCCCTGCCCAGCTGTCTGGTGGTCAGCAGCAGCGTGTAAGTATCGCACGGTCCCTGATCACGGAGCCATCCGTTATTTTCGCGGATGAACCGACCGGGAACCTGGATTCCAAAACAGAGGAAGAGATCATCACGATTCTGCTTGATTTGAACAAAAAAATGAATACAACCTTTATAGTTGTTACGCATGAAATCGAGGTCGCAGAGCAGATGCAGCGCATCTTCACACTGCGGGACGGATTTATGATCACCGGAGAACAGCCTCCTACCGAAGTGGAGTCCAAAGGAGGAGAGCAGGATGAGAGTTAGGGATATTTCGCGTCTGGCCTGGGATCAGATCAAACGGCGCAAGGTGGTTACAGGTCTCTGTATGGCAGGGATATCTATCGGATGTGCTGCCATTATCGTTGCACTCAGTCTCGGAGATTCGGCGCAGGCATACACAGAGAAAGAGATCAACAGCCGATTCAAAATGGATGAGATCACTGTAACCCCCAACAGTGGCGTACCCAACCAAGGGAAGAATGGGAGCCAGGGGGAAGGGGATAACGAGAAGCTCGATCCCGGTAAGCTGACCCGCCAGAAGCTGGAGATCATCTCTGGACTGAAGCATGTGAATGCGGCAGCGCCTTTCCAGGAAATTGGCTGGCTTCAGATGCTCACGATTGATAACAAAATATCTGATATTCAGGTCATAGGTACCAATCTTAGCCTGCTAACAAAGTACGATAATACCTTCAAGCAGGGAGGACCTTCTGAGCTAGCAGGAATGGCCGTGCTGAATTACGGAGCGACACTGGGTCTGATTGATAATGAGACAAGGCAAAGTCTGTATGAGGCGATGGGGAATGATCCATACAACAATGATCTCAGGCTACAATATGATAATCTTAGCCGTATGCCAACGGATCTGTATCAGCAGCAGATACAGTTTCAATCGACCGATTATAGCAATGGCAAGTCCATTGTCAGCTCCTCCATTCGAGTCATGGGGATTCTCGCCAAGCCCAAAGGAATGGATGAGAATATGGCGATGTATGACAAGAAGATCTACGTGTCTTTGGAAACGGCTGAGCGACTGCGGGATGAACTCAATCTGAACAATGATTCGAATGGACAAGCAGGTGTCTATAACAATGCGATTATTAAGGTAGATAGTATCGATAATATCGTAGCGTTGGAGAAGCTCATTCAGAAGCTTACCCTGAACACCAGCACGAATCTGTACCAGAAGGAAATGCTTGCAGAGCAGTTTAGTATGATCAAAAAAGTAGCACTCGGGGTCGGGATATTCATTCTGATTATTGCCTCCATCTCCATTATTGTTGCCATGACCATGTCTTCCCATCAACGCCGTCGACAAATTGGAATCATGAAGGTACTGGGAGCTAATATGCGGCAAATACGCAATATGTTTATTACGGAAGCTGCATTGCTTGGTTTTCTGGGCGGACTGCTGGGCGTGGTATTCTCATATTTGATCGTTACCGGCATGAACAAAATAATCGGCTCCGCTGGCGGTATGGGTGGAAGTGAGGGAGGTCTTGTCATCGCCATTCCGCTGATGACGATTCCGATCGGCATCGCATTCGCCATTATGACAGGTGTTTTATCAGGGATTTATCCGGCCATCAGTGCATCGAGAACCAATGCGCTCACGGCTATCAAACGGGATTAGTATTTTTGTGGCAGAAAGGAAGCCGAGGGAATGAAAAGGATTATAAAGTGGGTCATCATCCTAGCGATTGTAGCCGTAGCCGGTTATTTCGCTTATGACAAAATGTTCAAGCCGCAGGAAGCACCGCCGATGGAGGAGCCTGTGCAAAGTATCACCTTCCCGGTTACCCAAGAGACAATTAACAAGACGATTCAGGTTAAAGGGAAATCTCAGTATGAACATGAAACGCTCGTCTATGCGCCGTTTGCTTCTAAAGTAACTTCCTGGAAGGTAGAGAATGGCGGACAGGTTAAGAAAGGCGATATCCTGTATACGCTGGATCAGGAGACGCTAAAGAACGATATTGCGACACAGGAAGCGACCATCCGTAAAGGCAAGCTGGAAGCGGAGCTGAATGCTTTCGTGAGTCAGCAGGACGAGGAGAGTGCCGCGCTGGGTGCCACCGAAGCAGATCGATTGAAGGTGCTGGCTTCCCAGGAAGCCAAGCGGATCGGCGATGAACTGAACGAGGTGACTGCGGAGATTCAGGCCCGGGAGCTTGCCAGCAAGAAGGAAAGGCTGAATACAGCGATTTACCGTGCTCCGGCAGGTGGGATTTTCCTCTTCGACAGCACTAGTGAACGTCCACAGACGGTGTCTGACAACCAGTACATCGGCAAGATTGTCGATCTTAGCAAGGTTGAATTTGTCGCACTGGTGGGAGAGCAGGATGTATTCCGGATCAAAACCGGCATGAAGGTAGACGTGAAAATGACTGCACTCAAAGAAGAGAAGCTGTCCGGCGAAGTGACCAAGGTAGCTAAATTTGCCACTACCGCCTCGGGACAGACGAATAACACCAGTCAAGTGCCGCAATTTGAAGTCATTATTAAGCTTGATGCCAATGAGCATCTCATCGGCGGTCTAAGTCTGAATGGCGAGATTGAAGCTATCCGAAAAGAAAATGCAACAGTAGTCTCCAGCATGGCCGTAATTCATGATGGCGATGCTGCTTATGTCATGCTGGACAAGGGCAATGGTGAGGTTGAGCGGAGAGACATCAAGATTGGCCTGGAGACAACCGACAAGACAGAGATTCTGACCGGACTTAAGCCCGGTGATACGGTTGTTCTCCAGTAGCAACACAGTTATTTAGCAATTGTTGAACGCCAAGCTTTAACATCTTTATTGAGGACGGTAAGATCAGGAACGGGGACAGGGTTGTCAGTCAATCCGTATTTATGCTTCAACGCTAAAATACGGTAGACACTCTCGTCAATTCGCGATTCCTTGAGCTTACCGTTCTTTACGTTCTGCAGAATCGCCTCGCGGACACGTTTCTCATTGTCATATTCGTGAGCGACCAGAAGTATATCGCTGCCGGCATTGACGCTGTCAAGCGCAGCTTGGCCCAGATCGAAATGCTTCATGATTGCGCCCATTGTCAGGTCATCGGTGATAACGACACCCTTGTAGCCCATCTCTTCCCGAAGCAAGTCGCCAATGATCGTACGGGACAAGGAGGCAGGTCTGTCGGGATCCAGATTGGGAAACAGAATATGGGCCACCATGACCGCATCGGCATTCTCCTTAATGGCAGCCTGGAAGGGGAGCCATTCTAGCCCGGCCAGCTGATCTCTGGTTTTATTCACAACAGGCAGCTCCAGATGAGAGTCTACGGAGGTAGCGCCATGCCCAGGGAAATGCTTCACTACCGGAACAACGCTTTCGCTCTCGATGCCTTTCATCTCAGCAATGCCCAGTTTCACAACGGTGTCCGCCGAATTGCCGAAAGAACGGTCGCCGATGACAGGGTTCTTGGGATTGCTGTTAATGTCCAGTACCGGAGCGAAGTTCATATTGAATCCGGCGGACCGCACCTCCCGGGCCAGCAGCGTGCCCATGGTTCGTGCAGCATTCGCATCATTGCGGAGCCCCACTTTGGCGTTAGAAGGGATGGTAGCGTACTCCGCAGGCATACGGCTGACTTTGCCACCCTCCTGATCGACACTCATGAACAGGGGAGCAGGATTGGCTGCATTACTTTTCTTCATGGCATTAACCAATTTGACCATCCCTTGCAAATTATCAATGTTGTTACTATAGAGGATAATACCGCCTACCTTATCCTCTGTGATCATCCGTTTGGCCCCCGCATCCAGGGTAGTGCCGTTAATTCCGACCAGCAGCATTTGTCCGATCTTCTCCTCCAGGGTTAGGGACTGAAGCTGAAGGGCTACAGGATCAGGATCTGCCGTAGGCGTTGCGGGATTAGGCTTTGAGGTGTTAGCTTCTGTTGTGGACGGCCCTGCTGCTGACACGGTTGGTGCCGCGGCTGGCGTCGGAATGGATACTGTGGATGAGGACTTACTGCTGCCACAGCCGCTGAGAAGTGGAATCAGGAGCAGAACTGAAGCAAGGGGAGCAAAGCGTTTTTTATATAAGGGAAATATCGTTAGGCGTTCTATTACTTTCATCAGTTAGAATCTTCCTTTCCTCTATGCAAAGTAATGTCAGGTGGTATCATTCAGACCTGCTTTAGTGTATCCACCTTTAAATTCCATAATACCATTCTCCGTCTATCTCTCCCAAGGAGAAGCGTAGCGGAAAGCAGCTCTGAGAAGTGATTTTGAGAAGTAGGGTGGAGGGCGGACTTGCCCCATTATCAGTCTGAGTGATAAGATATACAGGAATCGATACATATTTTGAAATATAAAATTTGAGGTGACGTGTCCATGAAAGACGAATTATTTAATGCACTTAATGAACAGATGAACTTTGAGTTCTATTCCGCTCACGTTTACCTTGCTATGGCTGCTTATTGTTCCGGTGAGAGTCTCGACGGATTTGCTAATTTCTTCTTGGTTCAGGCCGAAGAGGAAAGATTTCATGCAATGAAAATATACAGATTCCTCAATGACCGCGACAAACGGGCAACACTGGCTGCGCTCAAAGAGCCGAAGAATGAATACAGTTCGATGCTTGATGCGTTTGAACATGCGTATGCTCATGAGCAACAGAACACCAAGAAGTTCTACCATCTTGCAGACATTGCCTTGGACGAGCGCGAGCATGCGACCATTTACTTCCTGAAATGGTTCATTGACGAGCAAGTGGAAGAAGAAGCGTTGTTCAGCAACATTATCTCAAAACTGAAACGTATCGAAAAAGACAGCAACGCCTTCTATATGCTGGATGCTGAGTTTGCTGCCCGTAGCTTTACTGCTCCAGCAGAGTAACATCAGATAGCACATACTAATCCCTGCAGCCCTTTGGCTGTGGGGATTTTTCATGTTTGTTAGCGCCCGTTTAGCCTAAAAAGTTGAAGAGAGTCAAATTATGTTGCATAAGACAACAAAATTCATGTGTTCCAACTCTATTTGGCAGGGGTAACTCTTGCGCCACTCGGCAACACTGTTTCTCTAGACCCACCCGATTAGCTGCGTGTAATATAGAACAATACTATTGCTTGGGGGTTACTGGTTTTGGATAATTACAAAGACATCAAACAGGGTGAAAGAGGTGCCTGGCTAAGCATAGCAACGTATATTTTGTTATCCGCCGTCAAGCTGTTCATAGGAACGATCTCGGGTTCCCAGGCGCTGCTTGCCGACGGATTGAACAATACTACGGATATTATAGCGTCTATAGCTGTCCTGACGGGGCTGAAAATATCGCGCAGGCCGCCGGATTCCAATCACCGGTACGGACATTTCCGTGCAGAGACGATTGCGGCAATGATCGCCTCTTTTATTATGATCGCGGTCGGACTTCAGGTCCTGTACCAGGGTGTGAACAAATTCATGGAGCCGTCACTTGCGACACCCGATCTGATCGCTGCCTGGACAGCGGCGGGAAGTGCAGTCATCATGATGGCAGTCTACATGTACAACATAAAGCTGGCGCGGCGTATCAACAGTAATGCTATCGAAGCTGTGGCGCAGGACAACCGCTCAGATGCGCTGGTGAGTATAGGTGCTTTTATCGGAATTATCGGCTCCCAGTTCGGGATTCCTTGGCTAGACCCGCTCACAGCGACCATCGTCGGCCTGGTGATCTGCAAGACCGCATTCGATATCTTCCGTAAGGCTACACATGACCTCACTGACGGGTTTGACGCGGCGGAACTTGAACGGATGAAGAATACGGTAGCCGAAATTGACGGCGTGCAGTCGATCAAGGATATTAAAGCCCGTGTACACGGCAATAACGTCTTGGTGGATACAACCGTGCTGGTAGATGCCAAGCTGAATGTGGTTCAGAGTCACGACATTACCGAAGAAATTGAAGATCAACTGAAAGATCGTCACCAGGTTTCTTACGTGCTTGTCCATATTGAGCCTGTTTAATAAAACCAGGGATATTCCTCTTATGAGGATGTTCCTGGTTTTTCTGCGTTATTGACTGGGCACAGGGAGATGTGTGTATAATTACAATATGATATTAACAACTGGATAATATTAATGTTTTTATAGAAAAGGAGCACTGTAACCTATGTCTGATCACCCTCTTACTAATGCCAATGGTTTAACTGAAGCACAATTTCTGGCGACTTATGATGCTGATGCGTATGAACATCCTTCGGTGACAGTGGATATGCTGATTTTTACCGTGATGGACCTGGAACAAAACAATTACCGCAAGCTTCCCCAGAAATCTCTCCAGCTATTGTTGATCAAACGGGGCGAGCATCCGTACCTAGGCCAGTGGGCACTGCCGGGCGGCTTCGTAGCTGTAGATGAAAGTATTGAGGATGCGGCACGACGAGAGCTATACAGCGAAACGAATATAGAGGATCTGTATATGGAGCAGTTGTTTACATGGGGAGCTGTGCACCGTGACCCGCGTACACGGGTTATTAGCTGTTCGTACATGGCGCTCGTTGACCGAACCACGCTGGATGTGCGGGCCGGGGACGATGCTGCGGATGCAGCCTGGTTCGATGTCTCTTATACAATTGAGGCTGAACACACAACAACCACCGAGCAGGGGATGGAGACAGAGAAGCGGGTTCGCATCAAACTTCAGAATGAGCAAGAGACTCTATCTGCAGTTGTGAGGATTGTAGAGTCCGTACAGGGACGTGTCAAAAAGCTGTCACGTGAAATTGTAGAGAGCGAGGGAATAGCGTTTGACCATTCCATCATGATTGAGTATGCGATTGAACGTCTGAGAGGCAAGGCTGAGTATACCGATATTGTGTTTAACCTGATGCCACCATTATTCACATTGTCTGAATTACAGCGGGTATATGAGATTATTCTTGGAAAAGAGCTGCTGGCCGCGGCTTTCCGCCGTAAAATGGCCGATGCCGTTACCGAAACGGACGAGTACACCAAGGATGCTGGGCATCGTCCATCGAAGCTGTATCGATATAACCCGGAGTGGAGTCATAAATAGCTCATATCGATAATTTTTCATGTAGAAAATTGTCGTGTGATGTTGTTAACTGAATTTTCATGCAAAAAGGTGGAGAATATACCTTATTTCCCATTCGAATGGTTTGGGATAACGAAGGGATGAGGCCATGATTGCCTGGAAGGATTCTTATGATATTGGGGTAGAAAAGATTGACTGTCAGCACCGGCAGCTGCTGGCGAAGCTCAATGAGTTTTTCGAAGCTTGCTCGAATCAGCAGGGCCGGGACAAGATTATGGAAACACTGAAATTCCTGAAAGAGTACACACTCGAGCATTTCGGCGACGAAGAAGAGCTGATGGGAGAGATTGATTTTCCGGAGCTGACGGAGCACCGCAAGACCCATGCGGATTTTGTGAAAACAGTGCTTGAGCTTGAAGAAATGATCAACGCCAAGGGCGTATCCGTTCTGTCTACGATCAAATTGAACCGTACTTTGACGGATTGGCTTGTTAATCACATTAACAAATGTGACAAGCTCATTGGTGAATACATGGCCAGCCGCGGCAAGGCTGTATAAATCTGTACATAGGACCGGCAGGGAACTGCCGGTTTTTTGCGTTGTCTAAGTGAGTTGATCATCTGATGCCTATGCTTGGATGGAATGCATGAATTTACAATTTTTCAGGGCTGATTTGCTGATTCTCTGTGTGGATTTTATACTGTGTTAACGGTTTGTGTTATGATTTGAGTTAGATACAGAAGAACGCGGTAAAGGGGAGAAACATATTGAAGACTTTGCAAAGAATAGCCTCAGGAGTATTGATGCTGCTTGGGTTGGTTCTAGTGAATTATTACATCGGCTATCACCTGTGGCTATTGGTACAGGAGTGGGTGCCAGGATCGTCTCCGGTCTTGTTCTGGAGTCTTTTTACAGTTGTCGCTCTGGCATACGTCATCGGAATGATTCCATGGCCGCAGGCGCTTAAACCAGCTGGGAGACTGCTTAAGGTCATAGGCTCATATTACTTGGCTTGTATGGAATTTGCTATTCTCCTGCTGCCTTTGACAGATTTGGTGTATCTGTTGCTCTACTGGAGCGGTAAGGTGCCTGATTCCTTTGTCAGTGATGCTGGCGGGGTACTGCTGGTGTTGTTGGCTCTGTTCCTGATTTGGGGGTCCAGAAATGCCTGGAGTACGGTTGTGCGAAATCATTCGCTGCCTATCGCCAAATCGCGTGGAACCCGGAAGCCGCTTACCGTTGCCGTAGCATCTGACCTGCATCTGGGGAACATCGTTGGCAATCGTCATCTGAAAAAAATGGTGGCAGAGATCAATCGCATGCAGCCGGATATTGTCCTGCTGGCCGGGGATGTGCTGGATGATAGCATCGAGCCGTTCGTTCGTAATAAGATGAGCGAGCAGTTAAAACTGCTTAAAGCCCGTTATGGCGTATATGCTGTGCTGGGTAACCATGAATACTACGGTGGCTCCATCGAGGAATATACTCAAGTGATGAAGAGCATCGGGATCAGGGTGCTGCAGGACGAAGTTGTGGAGACAGCCGGTGTTTATATCGTAGGTCGTAAAGACAAAACTGCGGAAACAATGGAAGCCGGCGGCAGATTGAGCGTACCTGCGCTGCTTGAGGGAATTGACCATTCCAAGCCTGTCATCATGATGGACCACCAGCCGACCGGCTTTGGAGCTGCAGCTCAGGCAGGTGTGGACGTTCTGCTCTCGGGTCATACGCACCGCGGCCAGATCGCACCCAACCACTGGATAACCAAACGATTATTTGAGCTTGATTGGGGATATCTGCAAAAAGAAAACCTCCATGTAGTAGTCTCTTCTGGCTACGGAACGTGGGGGCCGCCAATCCGCTTGGCCAGCCGTTCCGAGCTAATTAAGCTGGAGGTTTTGCCGGAAGGTAGAACGAGATACAGTGAAGAGCCGGTAACTGCGAAGACTGTGCTGGTTTAATCAGCGAAAACTATCACCGAAATCAAATGATCTGGAGTCTGATTGAACCGATGATTGTGTGCCCTGAAGCTATGGCTTCGGGGCTTTTTTGTGTAATGGTTGGAGGAGCAGACAAAATTCAGTTTTGACAAGTCTGAGGTGGTAGTGTATTTTAAATATAGTTAAGTTATTAACTAATTGGAGCTGACAACGAAGTTATGGATGATTTGCAGAAATATGTACTGAACCAGCCGCTGCCTACAGAGGCGTTCTTTACCCTGGTGGAGACGACTGCTAAGCTGGTGGCTGTTTCCGAGAAATACTGGCAATCCAAGGGCCTGAATGGAGCGAGAATTCGCATTCTGGTAGAGATCGCCAAACAGGGCGGCAGTATCCTGCCCTCCGAGCTGGCGTCGATCATCGGCGTTACCAAGGCAAATATTAGCCTGCTGCTGACCCCAATCGAAAAGGACGGCTATATCAGCCGGGCCAGTGATGCAGCCGATGGCAGGAAGACGGTGATTTCTTTGACTGGTAAAGGTGAAGCGTTGCTGGAGGAGCATTTACCAGAGAATCGGCAAGGGGTGGGCGAGCGGATGCAGCGGCTGGAGCCGCAGGAAATCCATCAGCTGATGGGATTGTTGCGGAAGTTGACCAGAGAGTAGCTGATTGGATCAGCGTACTCTTTTTAATCATATAGTTAATAACTTAACTAAATTCAGGAGATGGAAAGGACGTTATTCATGTCGATACTTATTACCGGAGCAACCGGACAGCTTGGCACTAAAATTATCGAAAGACTCGCAGAGATTATTCCCCCGGAACAGTTGATTGCAGGTGTCCGGGACCCGCAAAAAGCAGAGTATTTGCAGTCCCTGGGAGTACAGATCCGAATTGTGGATTATGATCAGCCGGAGACCCTTGAGGAAGCTTTCACCGGGGTTTCCAGGCTACTGCTCATCTCCAGCTCAAATACGGATGATGGTATCCGCTATGTTCAGCATAGTCATGTTATCGAGGCGGCCAAGAAAGCGAAGGTCGAACATCTTCTGTATACAAGCTTTGCCTTTCCAAAGCCGGGTGCCGATCCGCAGCATAATGTACATTTGCGCACCGAGCAGGCGATTCTCGATGCCGGCCTAAAGTACACTTTTCTGCGCAATGCCTTATACACAGATTTTGTCGGGGTGATTGGTTTAAATAAAGCTCTTGTCAGTGGGGAGCTGGTTACCGCTTCGGGAGACTGGGTGTTCAACACCGTTACACGCCGCGATCTCGCCCTTGGAACGGCCAGCATATTGGCTTCATCCGATCATAAGAATGCCATTTATGAATTGACTGCCTCGGAGACGTGGGATTTCCGTCAGCTGGCAGTGGTACTGTCGGAGATAGCCGGTCAGCCAGTGGTTCATAAGCAGGACGCAGGGGTGCAGCACTGGATCTACCCGTTTCTGTCCAGACTCGATACCGCATCCACTTCACAGGATCTGGAGCGTTTTGTTGGAGGGCCGTTGCTTTCTCTAAAAGAGAGCATAATTCCCTTCGTCCGTTCCACAGCTGACTGAGCGAACGCATTACAGATTAGATAAAGTTGTTGAAACGCTCTAATGTTGATACTATGGGAGCATTATATGATGTCCAGGTATGGCAGAGAGTGAGTGAGAAGCAATGAAGAAGATTCTAGTGACCGATGATGATATGAACATCCGCACCTTATTGAAGCATGTGCTGACAAGAGAAGGGTATCAGGTGCTTGAGGCAGGGGATGGCCGGGAAGGGATTACGGTGTTAAAAGAGCACACGGTGGACATGGCGATTGTCGATGTGATGATGCCCCATGTCGATGGGCTGGAGCTATGCCAACATATCCGTGAGACGTATGATATCCCGATCATTCTTCTGACAGCAAGGCAGCAGCTCAGTGACAAAGAGCAGGGATACCTGCGGGGAACTGACGATTATTTGACCAAGCCTTTTGAGCCGGAGGAGCTGATCTTTCGGATGAAGGCGTTGTTCCGGCGTTATTCGGTGGCTTCCAACGATAAGATTCGCCTGAATTCCCTTGTCATTGACCGCAAAAATTATGAGATCAACGATGGGGATGATGTCCTGCTGCTTCCTGTAAAGGAATTCGAGCTGCTGGCGCAGCTGGCTCAATATCCGGGCCGGCTGTTCTCGCGCTCTGAACTGATTGAGCTGGTCTGGGGAGCCGGGTACGAGGGGGATGAGCGGACGGTCGATGTACATATTAAGCGGCTGCGGCAGCGGTTTGCCGGGTATCAAGATGATTTTGTAATCCGGACGGTGCGCGGCATCGGCTACAAGGTGGAGATGATCAACGCATGAAGTCCTTGTATGTTCGGATGTGCCTTGTATTTTGCTCTGTCATTATTGTGAGCAGTTTGCTCGGCTTCCTGATCTCTAATCTCTACTATCAGTCGCAGGTCAAGCCGGAGAACGATGCCAAGCTGACCGGGATGGCTGTACAAATCCAGCAGTTTATTGCCACGCACCCGGAGTCGCAGGAGGATTATCTGCAAAGCACGGCAGCTCTTGGTTATCGACTCTACCTGACGAACGGGAAAGGCGACGAGCGAAACTATGGCGAGCCATTCCGGGTCATGGATCTGGAGAAAGAGCAGATTGACACGGTGCTGGGAGGACAGGTATACCACGGAATTGCCGAGTTTCCAAGCAAGCCGTTTATCACCGGTTTTTTTGACAACCAGCTGCGGAATTCGATAGGCGTGCCGATCCAGACGGCGGAAGGTACATATGCGCTGTTCCTGCGGCCGGATGCTCAGGTTCAGTTCGGAGAGCTGCGGATCTTTTTTGCGATGATTATCGGGTTCACGCTTCTAATCAGTCTGGGCTTTGTGATGATCGGTGTACTTCATATTGTTCGGCCAATCACACGGCTGACTACAGCCACGAAGCGGATATCCAAGGGCCGGTACGATATCAGGCTGAACACGTGGCGGAAGGACGAGATCGGTCAGCTGGCTTCTCATTTTATGGTGATGAGCCGGGAGCTGGAACGGACGAACCGGGCACGACAGGAGTTTGTCGCTAATGTCTCGCATGAGATTGAATCCCCGCTTACGTCCATTCAAGGGTTTGCGCATGCGCTCAGAGAAACCTCACTGCCGGAAGAACAGCGGCTGGAGTACCTCACCATTATTGACGGAGAGAGCCGCCGTCTGTCGCTGCTTAGCAAGCAATTGCTTACGTTGTCTTCGCTGGATTATGATGCCGAAGCGCTGACCAAGAAAGACTTCGATCTCAAGGCCCAATTGCGTCAGGTTGTGCAGATTATGGAGTGGAGACTGACCGAGAAGCAACTCGCTGTGCGTCTGAATCTGGCGGACATCAGTATCCATGCTGATTCTAATTTGCTCTATCAGGTGTGGATGAATCTGGTGTCCAATGCCATAAAATACACGCCTGTCGGCGGTTCCATTGCCATCACCTCCAAGATAGCCGGAGGAAATTGTATCGTATCGGTCAAAGATACTGGCGAAGGCATCGCCGAAGAAGAATTGCCGATGATCTTCGACCGTTTCTACAAAGTCGACCGGGCGCGTACCCATGAGACGCATAGCAGCGGCCTCGGGCTCGCCATTGTGCAAAAGATTGTTGAAGCACATGCCGGAACCGTGGAGGTCTCCAGCAGTGTAGGTGAAGGGACGATCTTCACCGTGACCCTCCCACTATTGTAAATAGTGGGTTTTTGTAATTCTTTATTCATACTCCGTTCATTTTCACTTTCTACACTGTAGCTATACAGAGTAGAAGGAGTGGTACTATGTTTTTAGCCCTGAGAGAGATGAGGCATTCCAAAGCCAGATATTCGTTGATTATGGTGATTATGCTCTTGGTCTCATTTCTGGTCTTGTTTGTTACGGGACTAGCAAGAGGCTTGGCTTATGCCAATATTTCCGCCGTGGAGAACATGCCTGCGAATTATTTCGCGGTTCAAAGCGACGCGGAGCATACCTTCAGACGTTCCGTGCTGGGCGGTACAGAGCTTGAGGCGGTTCGGGCTGTCACCGGAGAGGCCAATGCAACTCCGCTTGCAGTTCAGATGAGCACGGTTACGGCAGGGACTGGCAACGCGGATGACGTGAAGGCTGACATTACTTATTTTGCAGTGGATATGAACGGAATGCTGGCTCCTAAGGTGGTACAGGGGGATAAGCTCACCAATGACACCACAGGCAGCGTGCTCGTAGATAAGAAGCTGGAGCAGTCAGGCATTACAATCGGGAGTACGCTCCGTGATCAGGCGACTGGCAAAAGTTTTACCGTAGCCGGATTCGTGAAGGATAGCTCCTATAGCCATACCCCAGTGGTCTATATCAATCAACAAGAATGGCAAGAGATGAAGCAAGGTGCCAGCCAAGGAGGGGGCTCTCCGCAAGAGGCATCCTTTAATGTTATTGCACTGAACATCACCGCTGATCAGGCCGCCGAGCTTAATGGCAAGCTCGATCATGTGGAGATCATTACCCAGAAGCAGGCTATTGAGAGCATTCCGGGATATTCCGCGGAGCAAGGCTCTCTGCTCATGATGATCGTTTTCCTATTTGTTATTGCCGCTTTCGTGCTGGCCGTCTTCTTCTATGTCATTACCATTCAGAAAACAAGCCAGTTCGGTATCCTCAAAGCCATGGGCACCAAGATGTCTTACCTTGCCTGGAGTGTTGTAGGTCAGGTCATGATTCTGTCCATTGCGAGCTTGGTTGTCAGTCTGGCACTGACCTTTGGGATGAACATGGCGCTGCCGGATTCGATGCCGTTCCAGCTTGAACCGATGACGATTCTGTGGACCAGCTTATTATTCATAGGCATGTCCTTGTGCGGATCGCTCATATCAGTGGTAAGAGTAGCGAAAGTCGATGCATTGGAAGCGATAGGGAGGGCTTACGCATGAGTGCGAAACTAACAATGAAGCAAGTGACCAAAACTTATGGTGACGGGGATACGACCATCTCGGTGCTGCACAACCTGAACCTGGAAGTTCAGGCGGGGGAATTCGTAGCGGTGCTGGGACCCTCGGGTTCCGGGAAAAGTACCTTTTTGTCTACAGCAGGTGCGCTGCTCTCGCCAACCAGCGGAGAAGTTCTGATTGACGGGGAATCGTTAAAAGACAAGGATAAAAGCGCGCTGACCCAGCTACGACTGGAGAAAATCGGCTTTATGTTCCAAAGCGCTCAGCTGCTCCCATACCTGAAGG